>NZ_LR134506.1:0-1200000 GCF_900638305.1 Porphyromonas cangingivalis | reverse complement strand
GCCTTGAGGTTCGGATTGCCGGTGCTTACGACGAGTTCGTCCATCTGTGTGCGGAAGGGATTGAGGTGCCATATCGAGGGACGTTGGATGCGGAAGTTGTATCCCACCTTGAGGATAGAAGTCATGCTGAGGTTGTACGAGAGGTTGAGCTGTGGTACCCATTCGAAGAATTTGTTGGAGAAGTCCGCTTCGGGCGTCTTGTCAAATGTTGCACGTACTTCTCCTGCTTCGAGGCGAGCACCGACCTTGGCGGAGAACTTTGGGGTGCTGTATTGGTAAGCAAAGTAAGCTGCACCGATCCTGTACGTGTGTTCGAAGACACTGTTTTTGATCCCCTCACCGTGCACGCTGCCTTCTTGCCAAGCTCCATCGGGTGCAAGCTTGTGCTTGTATATAGGGTCGCTGGATGAGGTGCGGTCGATGTACTTCGCTCCGGCTTCGATCACTTGCCGAGAGCCCAGGGGCGTAGTGTAGTCAATCTGGCCGGTGTGCTCTCGGAGACCTCCATTGACCTTGCTCTGCTGGATGTAGAAGCCTTTGTCCGAAAAGCCCGGAAGGGGTGTCTTGCTACCGTGGTTGGTCACCGTGATGTCTCTGATGTCAGGGGTGTAGGAGTAGTTGTAGGAGAGTGTGAGGAGTTCGCCGGGCTTTCGTGTACTGTGTTGAAAGTCTGCCGAAAGTTCGCCTCCGCCACTGCCATAACGAGTGAGGTTTTCGCTTCTGTTGATGTCGAGGAGATGCGCAGGGTTTGCGTTCAAGAAGCCGTTTTCGCGAGAGAGGATGGAGATTTCTCCCGTATTTGCTCTGAAGTTGCCATTGATGTTGATGAGGTTGAGGGAGTCGATCTCGTAGGATAGTAGGATGTTGCCAAATCCGCCGAACATCTTGTTGATGCTCATTTCTCTGTCCTGAGTGATAGTGGACTCTGTGGTCTTGCGGATGCTCTCTCCCGGAAGTCCGCTGATCTGCCCGAAGTGGCTCGAAAGGTTCGTCGTCACCCCGAACTTCCCATACTTGGCAGAGAAGTAAGCATTCGCATTCCCCATGGGATGACTGCTTGCGTTGATGCCTACGCTCCCGGTATAGCCCTCAAACTTGGAGCCCTCGGTGACGATGTTCAGTATCGCCGAGACCCCTTCGGCATCGTACTTCACCCCGGGGTCGGTGATGACTTCGATCTTCTTGATGTTGCCCGCCGGGATGGATTGCAAGACATCCTTTGCATTCTTGCTGAAGAGGTTCGAAGGCTTGCCATTCATGTAGATACGGTAGTTATTCGACCCCTTGATCTGTATCTTGCCCTCTCCGTCGACCGTCACGAGGGGCACCTTGCGCAGTGCATCGAGGAGGGTCTCACTCTTGCTTGTCGGGTCTGCCGACATCTCGTACGATAGTCTGTCGATAGAGGTCTTCACCAGTGTGCGCTTGGCTGAGACGACAGCCTCTTTGAGTGCGATGGACTCTTCTTGGAGATAAATAGCCCCGGCGTTGAGGTCGGACTTGTTGCCGTCGGCTTTGAGGCGACCGTGGTAGGGCTTCATGCCTATGAATGTCGCTTCGATGAGGTACTCCTTTGCTCTCGGTAAGGCAATCATGAAAGCTCCATCCTTATCACTCACTTGTCGGTAAGTGAGGGTGTCACGACCGTTCACGACGGATATGATCACATTCGTGAAGGGAAGGATGGCCTTGTCCGAAGCGGAGTGAGTTGTCCCCGATACTCGGACATCGAACCTTCTGCCACCCCCTTCTTGAGCCACTGCTGTGAGGCTCAAGAGGGTAAGCAGGATGCATGAAAAGTATTTGCTCGTCATTATCGTGTGTGTTTAGTATGTGTATGAATGACTTACTTCGGCCTCTTGTTGTAGGCTTCGATGATTTCGGCAATATCTATGCCGAGGAGTTCCATTTCCCTGAACAGAGAGGGTAGGAGGTTGTCTCTGAGTCTTGCCCTGCGACTGACCTTGATGGCTTCGATCGCTTCGGGAGCAACGAAGTAGCCCATCCCACGTTTGTTGTATATGAGGTCGTCACGCTGGAGGAGTTCAAATGCTTTCATAACTGTGTTGGGGTTTACTTCCATGTCCACGGCGATGTCCCGGACCGATGGGATACGCTCGTCAGCTGTGTACTCACCGGAGAGTATTCGATCCTTTATTGTCTCCGAGATCTGTACGAATATGGATTGTTCTCTCATGAGCGTTGTTGTAATTTTTGTAGAGCGATGTACGATGCCACGATTGCAACGCCCGTGATGAGCAGACTGATGATGTAGCCGACACCTACTTCGAGGTTCATGAAGTATCCCAGTGTCAGTGTCAAGGCAAATGCTGTGAATATGCCGTAGAACAGGTGTTTAAATCTGATCATGCCCCAGAATATCACACTGATAAGGATCAGTGGAGAGCCGGTCTTGATAAAGACTATGGGGAAGAGTGGGTTGACGACCAAGAAGCCTCCGATATTGAAGTAGTTTTGCAGGAACTTGGGTTGCATTGTGCTTTGGAATACCGAGGGGTTCATGATCCCTTCGCCGATGTATGCTATCTGTACTGTCAAGCAGGATAGGAGGAAGTAGATCGCCATGACCCCCAGAAGAGAGACAAAACGATCGAGCGTGCTCGCAGGTATCGAGCAGTAGGCGATCGTATCCGACTTGTGTAATCTTTTGCCCATCTTCAGCAGGTAGTAAAAGGCAAAAATGAAGAAGGCTACCGGTTGAAACCCTAACATCACTTGGCTCTCTGATGACTTTGTGCCGGTCGCAAAGATTATCCCTTGAGTAGTCAGTGCCACCATAGCAAGGACGGCGACAATACCGACGGCACAGAATAGCAACATCTCTTTCCATGTGATGGTAAGCTCCATCTTGATGAGATTGAATACTCGCTTGAGGGAGAATATATTGTTTGTCTTTTCCATAAGATATAGTTGTAAAAGTGTGAAGAAGTAGTAGAGTTACTGTTGTGGGATGAGCTTGAGAATCTTCTCTCTGTCGCTGATGAGAGCATTGAAGAAGAGTTCGGTCGAGAAGGTACTGTCATCGTCCTGATCTTTCTTGAAGATCCCGAACATCCCTGCCGGTGTCATCTCCTGATAGAGAGCCGTCTCATCCTTGCCCACTGTCCTGAATGTGAAGCACTCGGACAAGTTCGCGAGGCTATCATTGAGAATGATTTTGTTGATGTGCATCACCATGATGTGGTCGATGATCTGCTCCAGGTCACGTACCTGATGAGTGCTGATGATGATTGTCTGATCGTCACTCGTATGCTTTGCGAGGAGACGTCTGAATGCGCTCTTCGATGGGATGTCAAGTCCGTTGGTAGGCTCGTCCATGAGGAGCACCTGTGCCCTTACTGCCAAGGCAAAGGTGATGAATGCCTTCTTCTGCTGCCCCTGTGATATCTTGTTCAACTTCATGTCGTAGTCGATCTCGAAGTCATGCATCGCTTCGGCTGCGATTTTCTCAGAGAAGTTAGGATAGAAGCCTTTGAGCGCATTGAAATAGCTTCTTATCGTCACGCCTTTTGGGATGTGAAACACCTCAGGAAGGTAAAATACATTCGAGAGAAAGTGTACGCTACGTTTTCCCGGGTCTTCGCCGAATACATTCATCTTTCCATCAAGTCTCAGGAGTTGACCGCCAAGGAGTTTGAGCAAGGTTGTCTTACCCTCGCCATTCTTTCCGAGCAATCCCACAATCTTACCGCTACCGATGTTAAATGAGACATCGTTGAACAACTTAAACTTCATCGGATAACGAAATCTCAGGTTATTAACTTCTATCATCTTAGTATTATTTTTAGTGAATAATTTTGTTTGTGATCCTGTGTTCTACTTCAGTAGTACACTGCAAATCTAATTGGTTTAGTTTTATTCTCCAAGAGTTTGATGAAAAATTTTTACTCAAAAGCTTGATTTTTCTTTTTGCACACACTTCTGACTGTCATCTATATGTGTCTATATATTACGGAAGTAAAGGGCTTCGGGCTCCAATGTTTGGGTAAGGAGGATTCTCTCCTTGTACTGAGCGTTATGTCTCGATACGATGGATGGCTGGTGTTGGTGTCTCCCTACACTGTGCATATGCTTCGGACAAAAAAGTCCATGAAAGGTCGACAAAAGGTCGTTAGACTCGATGACGAAAGTCGTTAAACTTGAGAGATCGAATCTAACGACTTTTTTTCTTGCTTCTTTGACTTCGTATGGTGCAGGAGCTCTTGTGACATCTATTGTATCAATACGAGAGGGAGCGATCAAGTGAAATTTATTTTGTGATTTAATTTGGTTTATAAAATAAACTAATCTATCTTTGTGGTGAGTTTCGGAACCAAAATCAATACAATCATCCATTCTAAAAAGTTAAAGTTATGAATACAAGAGATTTGACACCGAGTGAAAGTTTGGAAGTCATCACACGAATGATCCGGCAGAGTGAGCGTCGTATCGAGCGAAAGTTTTACCTCCCATACCTGATATGGGGCTGGCTCACCCTTATCGTGGGTGTGGCGGTCTATTTGCTCATCCCTGAATATGGGGTCAATGCTTTCTTTGGCTGGTTGGCTCTGCCCATCATAGGGATCCTGCTCACTGTCATGACCTCACGCAAGGTTGAAGGCGGACTCAATAAGATCGACAAGATCATCGATACTGCATGGACAGTCATCGGGACGAATGTCATCTTGGTCAGCTTCTTGGTCACTCCTCCGCTTTTCATCATCATGCTCCTTTTGAGCATTGCCCAAGCCATCGCCGGCTTTGCTCTCGGCGTGAAGGTTTTGAAAGCCACTTCGATGCTCGGACTGGTCGTCACTTATGCTTACGGAGCATATTTTTCTCACCATCTTAGTATCGCCGATCAGACACTTTACTTCAGTATCGTGATCTTCCTCATCAATATCATCCCCGGATATTATTTTATGTCCAAGAGACGTCAATCCTCAAAATAAACGAACTATGTCTCCTCAACTTCCACCACTGGATCCCCTCTTGCTTTCCGAACTGAGACTCTCCATCATGTCTATCTTGATGCAGGACGAAGAGGCCGACTTCCTTTATCTCAAGGAGAAGACTTCGGCGACGGGGGGCAACCTCAGTGTCCAGATCGACAAGCTCTCCACTGCCGGATACATAGAGGTGGAGAAGGGTTTTGTCGGTAAACGTACTCGCACGACCTGCAAGATCACCGAGCTTGGACGCCAAGCCTTCAAGGTGCACTTCGAAGCCCTCAAGCAGTATTTCCCTGCCGCAGGGCTCGGGTGACTCTACCCATCTGCGCTCACATACCTGATACATGTGGCAGAGGTGTGCCCTCCGGGACTACCGATGGTGTGGTCACGGAGGGCTTCATTTGTGCCTGCCGGGGAGGGGATGGGAGCGAGAGATGGTATTCTGTACTACTTCAAGACGGAAAGTAGGATAGGGGTATCATCTTTATGCAAGGAAAGGTGTTTTTGAGCATTTTTATATTGTAACTTTGCAGGAGCGGATGGATTTGGATAAATTGTTCTCAAAGAATCTAACGCCCTTTTGGCCTTAGCTCTCGGAAGAGCGATATATGGTATAAGAAAAGGAAATAAATAACTGTTTAACAACTAATTGTATACTGGAATGAAGATTAAGGGTCTATTTGCGACACTTGTGGCGACGGTATTGGCATTTGTGCTTGTCATCGGGTGCAAAGAGCAAGAAGAGGTCAAGTACATCATCTTGGACAAGGAAGAGATCGTGCTGACCAAGGCAACTCGTACTTCTACCTTTACGGTAAGTAGCAACACGCCTTGGGAAATCACAGGCGAAGGGATCACCCCGACGTTGGGTACACCGATTGCCGATGCAGGGTGGTTCACCATCACGCCTTACTCGGGCGAGAAGAATGCTACGGTCAAGTTGACTCTCAAGGTCGATGCCGACCTCACTGTCGATCAGTCCAAAGAGATCACAGTCACCGGCAAGGGTGGTACACTCAAACTCTTGGTGAAGTTCGAGGCAAAGAAGTAAGGAGAAACTCCGTCCACAGAGTATAAAAAAAGAAGGGTCACACATCAGCACTGAGGCTTGATGTGTGACCCTTTTTTTGTGGGCAAGGAGAGATTACTTCTTCACCTTGAGACGATCACCGGTCTGCTCAGCGATGCGTCTGTAGTATTGTTCGTCGTAGCCCGGTTGCTTAGGAGAGACAGGCATGCCCACCTCTGAGCGTTCGAACTTGCCGTCCTTTTCCTTCTTGATGTTACCATCGATGTACTTCACGAGCAGGTAAGTACCAAGCTCTTTCCAGCGAGCGGTAGACATTTCGGCTTCGGAGCAAGAGTAGTTGGTGAGGAAGTCGATCGCTGCCTTTTCGTCCTTCTTGCCAAGCTCCATTGCATACTGCTCGATCATCGGCTGCATGGTCATGAACTTAGACTCAAGTTCGCCCTGTACCTTGCGGATATCCTTGATCATGTAGCTGTACTTGTTGTACGCCATGTTTGCCACCCAGTTGTGCATCCAGAACGCAGATGTCCAAGAGAACGTAAGGAGGTCACCATTTTGTTCGCTGTAGCATTCGGGCACTCTTGTGATAGAGCCATACATAGGTGTGAAGACTGCCATGTCGGCATCATCGACTGCAAACCAAAGGACACCACCCACATAGTCCGGGAGGTAGTTGCGGAGCTGAGCCACGAGTACGAAGCCCGACTGCTGGGTCGCGATGGCACGCTCGTTGACATACTCTTGTCCATCGACCTTGAAGGTCATCGGTCTCCAACGATAAGGGCAAGCGTAAGGGCCTGCGCCGATGTCCTGAGTCATGTCGAGGGCGGTACCTTCGTAGTGGTCACGCATCATGTCACGTACATCTGCTACGGAGAGCTTACGGTTGGGCTTCACATAGAGAGGCATTGGATCATTTTGAGGATTGTGACCGGTGATGAGTGGGAGGTACTTGTCCATGCCGTCAGCAAAACGGTTGAAGAACGACCATACTCTCGCTTCACAACCGCGGAGGGCACCGAAGTCATAAGGTGCATATACTTGCTGGAAGCTGAAGTCCTTATCCTTGCCTTTGTAGAAGCCCTTCTTACGAGCAAACTCGACGACATCCTTGGAGTACATACAGTTCTCCTTATCGTTGAATGGGATCTGTTGGATACGTGCTTGGTTGGCGTGTGCAGAGATACAGTCATCGGGTATGCGGATGGCTACCCATACTGCACCCTTCTCGCCCTTACCTTTACCGATCATCTCCATCACCCACACTTCGTTCTTGTCAGCGATGGTGAAAGACTCACCTGTGCTCTTGTATCCGTACTTGTCCACGAGCCCGGTCATGACCTTGATCGCTTCGCGTGCTGTGGCAGAGCGTTGGAGTGCGATATAGATAAGGCTGCCGTAGTCCATGATACCCTCGGTGCCGTGGAGGTCTTCTCGGCCTCCGAATGTACTTTCGGTGATGGCTACCTGTTTTTCGTTCATGTTACCGACGACATTGTAGGTGCGTCCGACCTGTGCGATGTCACCACCATAGACACCGGTGTCCCACTCATAGACCTTGAGCATCGCTCCTTGTTGCCATACAGCTGCCGGCCAGTGGTACAGCGCACCATATAGAGTGTGGCTGTCTGCAGCATAACTCACGATGACCGATCCATCGGTCGAAGCCTTGCGCCCTACGATAAGGTCAGTACACGCCTTAGCATCTTGCGAGAAGCTAAGTCCCATGACAAGTAGGAAGGCTGATAGAAATAATCTTTTCATCCTGATAGTTAGATATATTAATGTAATAATGTGATATACATGTATCGACAAGCATCTTCGACCCTTCGGGCGAAAGATTTGCTAATATAATAAAACTTGTCCACATAGGGGCTATTATCTTTCGTCAGTGTCCGGAGGAGAGCAGAACGTTTTTTGTGCCCTGACAGAATGTGTTCTGTCCCGACACAGAATGCACTCTGTCGAGGGGGTGTGTGGATGGGGAGCATTGAGGGGATTTTTGCATGTGCAAAAGTGTTCAGACTACCCCTGTGATATAGAGTTGTGGGGAGGTTTTGAAACCATCCGTCGGTGGTTAATTCAAAATTTATAATATCTTTGTATTGCATCATCATAGGACTCTCCTTCGTTTCTGCCGTTAGTGGCGATGGTGGTGAGGGTCATTATTCATTAAACGTCAATCCTGATGAAATCAAGATATTTCTTCCTGTTATTTTTATTGTTCACTTGTCTTTCGGCTTTCGGTGTTTCATCGGGGCAGGGAGATAGGGCAGAGTATTTTCAGAGATCTGCGACCTTCAAAGGGCCGGAACAACTTCACTATGTCGTCTACTTCCGTTGGGGTATCATCAAGGGAACAGCAGGGCATGCCGTGATCAAGACGAGCACGGTGTCCAGCCAAAAACAGTGGTTCCAGCAGGTGAGGTTCAAGACCTCGGGTATCTTCGAGACCGTCTTCCCGATGAGGGACACTCTCGAGGTGCTGTATGATTACAAGAAGCTCCCTCTGAGGGCTGAGAAGCGTACCGACGATGGCGGCTACTATTCGGTCGATGAGATCACGTACAAGTACGATGCTGACAAGACCCGTATGAGGATGAGGCGTCTGTCGTCGACCGAACTCCTCATCGACACCACTCTTCATGTCAACTCGGAGAGGGTGGTGGCAGACATGCAGTCGGCATTCAATGTCGTGCGTGGAGTAGATCGCTCCAAGGTGCGTCTCAACTACAAGGCTGCCTTCGTGATCCCCGTGGGTAAGGATCTCGTCCCTTGTGAGATCGTCTATGCCGGACGGGATGTACATCGTATGCCCGATGGGCAGGACAAGGAGGTGATACGCTTCTTCCTGAATATAGAGGATGAGGCTTTTTCGAAAAAGAACCAGTCGGCCGAACTTTGGGTGACAGATGACGACTATCTCGTACCGGTCAAGATACGTACCAAGCTCAAGGTCGGCTATGCCGAGTGCATCCTTACGTCGATGACGAGACAATAAGGTATCGTTATGCAGAGTGATGATCTGATCGTACATGGTGTGGATCCCATAGAGGTGATCCGCAAGTATTATGACCCTGAGAGCGAAGCTTATCGGATATTGGTCGAGCATAGTGAGAAGGTGGCGCAGAAAGCACTCCATATCGTGGATGCTCATCCCGAGTGGAGGGTCAATCGTCGCTTTGTCTACGAGTCGGCCATGCTCCATGATATAGGTATCAATGCCTGTCATGCTCCGGCGATAGACTGCCATGGCAGTGCTCCTTATATCCTCCACGGGTACATAGGGGCGGAGCGTCTCAGGAGCATGGGGCTCCATAGACATGCGTTGGTCTGCGAGCGACATACGGGTACGGGTATCACCTTGGAGATGATCCTTGCCAATGGTTGGGAACTCCCTCACAGGGAGATGATGCCTGTGAGTCTTGAGGAACAAATCGTGTGCTTCGCGGATAAATTCTTCTCCAAATCCGGTCAGATGAAAGAGAAGTCTCTCGACAAGATCCGCAAGGGATTGGCAAGCTATGGTCAGGATGATGTACTTCGCTTCGATGCTTGGTGCACTTTGTTCCTGAATGAAAATGATTAAAATCTGCTAAATGAATACGAGAAATCTTTGTTTCTCGGTTAATGATTTATAAAAATCTTGTGAAATGAGCAGATTTGCAATGTGGGGGTATTGACAATCCGAAAAATATCACTACCTTTGCATCGTGTTTTTCATAGTATTAGATTTTAGGTTAATATTAGATTGAAGGTTGTCGTGAGACAGCCTTTTTCTTTTGTAGGTCTGTCACGTAGTGTCGGGCCTGCTTGCTTTTTAGAGGGAGCCTTCAGTCTCTTTTCGCTACGTATGTACATGAGGGGTGTATTGTCTGAAAGGGTGAGGAGATGCAGGCTTTTTTAGTTTTTTTTGTAGTAACTTGGACTTCCTCCATTACATATCCCATTTTCATGGAACAACAACCAATGAGTCAACATAGTATCACGACCAAACCATACAGAGACTTCTCAGAGTACTTCCGGAGTATATTCCCCTTCAAGGTACAGAAGATATCGATCAATGCGGGGTTCACGTGTCCCAACCGGGACGGAGCTTCGGGACGAGGAGGCTGTGCGTATTGCAATAACAAGTCTTTCACTCCCGACTATACAGCGAAGTTCGGATCGATCACACAGCAGATGCAGGATGGGATCAGATTTTTCTCCCACAAGTATCCTGAGATGAAATATCTCGCTTACTTCCAGTCTTATACCAACACGTATGGCGATGATATATCGTCCATGATCGACAGATACGAGGAGGCACTCGGTGTGCAAGACACAGTGGGGATCATCATCGGTACCCGTCCGGACTGTATGCCCTCGGCACTGTTGGACTACTTCGAGGAGCTCTCGAAGCAGACCTTCGTCTATATCGAGTATGGAGTGGAGTCTACATCAGACAGGACACTTGATGCCATCAATAGGGGGCATGACTATGCCACCAGTGTAAGGGCGATCGAAGAGACCGCCCGACGTGGATTGCCCGTGGGGGCGCATCTCATCATCGGCCTGCCGGGCGAAAGTCGAGAGGATTTTGTCGGGCACATCAAGGCATTGTCGCAGTTACCCATCACGTCCCTCAAGCTCCATCAGCTCCAGATACTCAAGGGGACGATCCTCGGCCGGACATTTCTTCAAGATCCGTCGAGCATCCCACTCCTCAGCCCCGAAGAGTATCTCGACATCGTCGGTGATCTCGTCGCACATCTGAGACCGGATATTTACATCGATCGCTTTGTGTCGTCTTCGCCCGCCGACCTGTTGATCGCTCCCAAGTGGAACCTCAAGAACCATGTCTTTACGCACAAGATCATCCGACATCTCGAAGCAAACAATATCAAACAAGGGATGGCGTTCAATGGTTAATATCATAAAAAATGGGTACATTTGCGAAGAAGGATTGATTTCTTATCCACATCTATTTATTTAGGTAATTATCATATAGAAACAATATCGTTATGTCACAAGAAGAACTATTGAAGACCGTCATGGCCAAGGCCGAACTATGGCTTGGCAGTGAGTATGATCAAGAGACACAGGCAGAGGTGCGCACCATGATGGAGAGCGACGACAAGACCCCTCTTATCGAGGCGTTCTACAAGGACTTGGAGTTCGGTACAGGAGGGCTCAGAGGTATCATGGGTGCGGGTACAAATCGCATGAACAAGTACACCGTCGGAGCTGCCACACAAGGGCTCTCAAACTACATCATCAAGGAGTGTGGCAGAGAGGCTGACCTCAAGGTCGTCATCGGACACGACTGTCGCAACAACAGTCGTAAGTTTGCCGAGATCGCAGCAGGGATCTTTGCTGCCAATGGGATCAAGGTCTTCTTGTTCGAAGATCTAAGACCGACCCCCGAAATCTCTTATGCCATCCGTGAACTCGGGTGTCAGAGCGGTATCATGATCACTGCTTCTCACAACCCCAAGATATACAACGGCTACAAGGCCTATTGGAGCGATGGGGCACAGATGATCGCTCCACACGACCGGAATGTCATATCCGAAGTCAATCAGATCAGATCTGTCTCAGACATTAAGTTTGACGGTCCTAAGGAGATGATTACTCTTCTTGGGGCAGAGATGGACAAGAAGTTTATCGACGCCGTCGTAGGATCCATGCTTTCTCCCGATTCTGTCAAGAGGCACCACGACATCAAGATCGTCTACACACCCATCCACGGTACAGGGGTTAAGATCGTCCCTCCTGCGCTCAAGGCTGCGGGCTTCACCAATATATATAATGTCCCCGAGCAAGATGTCATCAGTGGCAACTTCCCTACCGTGGAGTCTCCTAATCCTGAAGAGCCTGCGGCTCTCAAGATGGCGATAGAGCGTGCCAAGGAGGTCGATGCAGAGCTTGTCATGGCGAGTGACCCTGATGGCGACCGTATCGGTGCTGCAGTCAAGGACAATAACGGTGAGTGGATCCTCGTCAATGGTAATCAGACTTGTCTCCTCTATGCGTACTATGCTATAGAGAAGAGACGTGAGGAGGGTAAGCTCGATGGCAATCAGTATCTTGTAAAGACCATCGTCACCACGGATCTTATCCGCAACATCGCCGAACGCAACAATGTCGAACTCTATGACTGCTACACCGGCTTCAAGTGGATCGCTGATGTCATCCGTAAGAACGAGGGTAAGAAGGAATACCTCGGTGGAGGTGAAGAGAGTTATGGCTACTTGTGGGAAGACTTCATCCGCGACAAGAGTTCCGTCTCTGCGTGTGTCATCCTTGCGGAGATCGCTGCATGGGCAAAGGACAAGGGCTTGAGCATCTATCAGTTGCTCGACAAGATCTATTGTGACTACGGCTACTCTCTCGAAAAGGGTATCTCTGTCGTCCGTCCGGGCAAGAGTGGAGCTGAGGAGATCGAGGCGATGATGAAGAACTTCCGCCACAATCCACCAAAGGCCCTTGCAGGCTCGATCATCACTGAGATCCTCGACTATTCGAACCTCAAGGGGCAGTGGATCGACAAGGGTGAGGTCTTCACCCTCGATATGCCTACCACAAGCAATGTCCTCCAGTACAAGGCAAACGACGGCACAAAGCTCTCTATCCGTCCTTCGGGAACAGAGCCCAAGATCAAGTTCTACATCCAGGCACAAGCTCCTGTGGCATCGCCTGCTGACTTGGAGAGTGCTCGTAAGAAGTGTGAAGAGAAGATCGGTCAGATCTGTCAAGAGCTCGGACTTTGATTTTTTTCGACATCGGGAAAATAACTCCCATGATCCTAAAGAGGGCTGTGTCAAAATATTTTTGGCGCAGCCTTTTTGCTTTTTTCTTGCCGTATTGACTCCTGCTCAGCCCTCTCATGTGGGTAATTGTCGCCTTGAAGAGGGGCGGGGTAGGGTTGTCCTTTTACTCTTTGTTGGGTGATGATGCGGTAGGCGTTTCCGCAAGAATTGTGTAAATTTGTACCCCAATAAATCATTCAACAGAATAATAGATGCAGAAGATTAGAAATATCGCGATCATAGCGCACGTAGACCACGGGAAGACATCCTTGGTCGATCGTATGCTTCAGGCCGGCAAACTTTTTCGTGACGAAAAGGAGGTGCCGGAGCAAGTCCTTGACAGTAACGACCTCGAAAGGGAAAGAGGTATCACCATCCTTTCGAAGAATGTCTCTATCCAATACAAAGACTATAAAATCAACATTATAGATACTCCGGGGCACGCTGACTTCGGTGGCGAGGTGGAGCGTGTGCTCAATATGGCAGACGGCTGTCTCCTCCTTGTCGATGCTTTCGAAGGGCCTATGCCTCAGACGCGTTTTGTCCTCGGTAAGGCGATCGACATGGGCCTCAAGCCCATCGTCGTCGTGAACAAGGTCGATAAGCCGAACTGTCGTCCGGAGGAGGTGCAGGAGATGGTGTTTGATCTGATGTTCAACCTCGAAGCTACCGAAGAACAGTTGGATTTCCCTACGTTCTTCGGCTCTGCCAAGGAGGGTTGGATGTCCGACGACTGGCAGAAGCCCACGGCAGACATTACCCCCCTTCTCGATGCGATTATTGAGTACATCCCCGAGCCGGAGATGATCGAGGGTGAGCCACAGATGCTCATCACATCACTTGACTACTCGTCTTATGTGGGGCGTATCGCCATCGGCCGTGTCCATAGAGGAACCATTCGTGAGAATATGGACGTCGTCCTCATGAAGCGTGAGGGAGGACAGCAGAAGTGTCGCATCAAAGAGTTAAATATATTCGAAGGACTTGGCCGCAAAAAAGTGGAGAGTGTCTCCAGCGGAGATATCTGTGCCGTCATCGGTTTGGATGGCTTCGAGATCGGTGATACCATCAGTGATATCAACAATCCCGAGGCTCTCCCAAGCATCAGTATCGATGAACCTACGATGAGTATGCTCTTCACGATCAATAATTCGCCATTCTATGGCAAGGAAGGGAAGTTCGTCACCTCCCGACACATCTATGATCGATTGATGAAGGAGTTGGACAAAAACCTTGCGCTCCGTGTCGAGCCCACCGACTCTGCCGATGCCTGGCTCGTCTATGGGCGTGGAGTGCTTCATCTCTCTGTCTTGATCGAGACCATGCGTCGTGAGGGTTATGAGCTTCAGGTGGGGCAGCCACAGGTCATACGCAAGGAGATTGACGGCCGGATCTGCGAACCCGTAGAAGAGCTCACGGTCAATGTCCCTGAAGAATATTCCAGCAAGATCATCGACATCGTCACTCGTCGAAAGGGAGAGATGACGATGATGGAGAGCAAGAATGACCGTATTTTCCTTAAGTTTACGATCCCATCAAGGGGTATCATCGGACTCAACAATGCTGCTTTGACCTCTTCGGCAGGGGAGGCTATCGTGGCGCACCGATTCTTGGAGTATCAGCCTTGGAAGGGGGATATGGAAAGCCGTAACAATGGTTCGCTCATTGCCCTTGAGACCGGCACTGCATACGCTTATGCTCTCAATAACCTCCAGAGTCGTGGGAAGTTCTTCATCTCTCCACAGGAGGATGTCTACGAAGGTCAGGTCATCGGTGAACACAGCAAGGAGGGGGACCTTACCGTCAATGTCTGCAAGAGTAAGAAGTTGACCAATATGCGTGCTTCGGGTAGCGACGATAAGGTCGCTCTCGCACCACCGATCATCTTTTCTCTTGAAGATGCTCTTGAGTATATCAAAGGGGATGAGTATCTCGAAGTGACTCCCAAGAGTATGCGTATGCGTAAGATCCTTCTCAGCGAGATCGAACGCAAGAGGGCAGGTAGATAAGGCTCTTAAAAATAAAAAGACAGGCGATGCGTCGGTACGAACCGTTCATGTTCAAGCACTTCAAAGTCCATCAACAGGAAAGTGCGATGAAGGTCGGTACCGACGCTGTTCTTTTGGGGGCTTATGTGTCGGTACCTGCGGACAGGCCTATTCGGGTACTCGATGTCGGCAGTGGTACGGGTATCGTAGGGTTGATGGTGGCTCAGCGCTCTCCGATGGCTCGGGTGACTTGTGTCGAACTGTCGGAGGAGGCTGTCAGGGAGTCGCTCCGAAGTATCTCGGAATCTCCTTTCTTCGATCGTGTGGAGGCGGTTTGTTCCGACTTTTTGGACTATATACCGGAGGAGCATTACGATCTGATCATCAGCAATCCCCCATTTTTTACCGAGACTCATCAGGCTTCGGGTAAGCACCGCAATCAAGCCCGACATATCGGAGGACTTACACCCGAAGGCTTCTTTGGGCACGCAAGGAAGTTCCTCAGGCCTGATGGCCGTGTTGTGGTCATCACAGCTGTCAGTTCGTTCGACCGTTTCCGAGCAGCAGCGGATGAGCATTCTCTCTTTTTGCAAGCCGTGTTACTCGTGCGCCCCCTGAGAAATGCACCCGTGAAGAGGGTTGTCGCCACTTGGGGCTTCGATGCTGTCGATAGTGTGGAGCTCGATGATCTATTCATCGAAGTGGCTCGTCATCACTATTCGGAGCGTTTCGGGGAACTTACCAAGGACTTCTATCTGACCCGTAAATGATAAATCCCAATCTTGTCTGCCTTTTTCTCAAAAATACAATACTGCCGATAAGGGCATGAATGATATTCGTCATGAAGAGTCTCTTTCTTGTCGAGAAGATTTTCTTACCTTAGGGCTTGGAGAGTCATAGAGAGCGCATGAGGCTTCTCCGTGGCTTCTGATGAAAGTGTGTAAAAACATAAAAAAGTGGGGTAAGTTGGAAGCTCTACTTGTTGTATATAATCTTAATTCTTACTAACTTCGCACCCTTGAAGTACTATATTTTCGCCGGATAAATCAAAAACATTATATAATGGCAACTTTAGAAAAGATTAGAAACCGTGCAGGTCTCCTTGTTATCATCATCGGGTTGGCTCTTTTGGCCTTCCTTATGGGAGACTTCCTAAGACAAGGTACAACCTTGTTCAGAGATTCACAGATGAATGCCATCGTCGTCGATGGTGAGGTCGTCAAGATCAATGAGTACGAAGCTCGTGTCAATCAGGCACAGGAGTTGTACCGTATGCAGAGCGGTAACAATAACCTCTCCGATGTTGAGATGAATCAACTCCGCAATCAGGTCTACACTTCGATCGTCTCCGAACACGTCCTCGATGCAAAGACCAAGCAACTCGGTATCAGTGTCTCTCCGGCTGAGGTGTTTGACCTCGTACAAGGTGACTTTATCTCTCCTGTCGTGATGAATTCTCCTCTCTTTGTCGATGGACAGACAGGAGTCTTCGACAAGGTTGCTCTTCTCAACTTCTTGAAGGGTATCGATCCAAAGCAGATCAATAGTTATGGCCCTGCTGAAAGAGACCAAGCTCTTGAACTTCGTAACATTTGGATCGCGATGGAAAACAACATCCATGACTTCAGACTCAATGAAAAGTACACCAACCTCATCTCCAAGGCTATGGTGGCGAATAAGCTCGAAATAGAAGATTATGTCGCTGCAGGCCGAACTACTGCTGACTTGGCATTGGTATCAAGAGCTGCAATGACAGCACCCGACAGCATTGCCACTGTCACTGATGCTGCTCTCAAGGCTTTCTATGACGGTCATAAGGAAGCATTCAAGACCGATGAGGGCCGTACTGTCGATGTCGTATACGCGACCATTGCTCCTTCACAAGCTGACATTGATGCTACTTTTCAAGATGTGGAGACTGCTCGTAGAGAACTTATCGAGGGCGTAAACGCAAACGATGTGATCTCTGAGTTTTCAGACGAACAGGCGTTTGATGCTTATCTCCCACTCAGCTTCTTCCGCAATGCTTTCTTCAACTCTACACTCGCTGACGAGCTTGCTGCTGCTGAGCCCGGTCACGTGACAGATGTTAACTTCTCCGACAATACTTACAGTGTGGCTAAGCTCCTTGGTACAAAGGTCGCTCCTGACTCACTTCTTGTTCGTCATATCCTCCTTCAGCCCGGTGATGCTGCCATCGACAGCCTCTTCAACGCAGCCAAGGGTGGCATCGAAGCGTTCAGCAATGTCGCAGTGAACCACTCTTTGGACAATAGGAGCGGTGCTAATGGTGGCGAACTCGGATGGTTCACAGAGTTCTCCGCAGGTCGTTTTATCAGCCCTGAGTTCAGAGATGCCATCTTCTCGGCTACTGTCGGTACTCCTGTCAAGTTCACTTCTCAGTATGGTGCGCACATCCTTCTCGTCGAAAAGGCAACTGCTCCTGTCAAGAAGTACAATGTCGCTTATGTGACCAAGAAGGCTACTCCAAGTTCGAGAACCATCGGTGATCTCTACAACGAAATGAATACGTTCTTGACAAAGAACAACAACCCTGTTGCCCTCGATACAGCTGCTCTCGTTGCAGGGTATCAGACATTGAAGGATCTTCCTGTCTATGCTATGCAGCCTAACTTGGCAAACTCTATCACAAACAGTCGTGAGCTTGTGCGCTGGGCACTCAACAACAAGGTAGGTGCTATATCTGAAGTCAAGGAGTGTGGTGACAAGTATGTCATTGCGGTGGTGAAGAAAGTCTACCCAAGAGGTTATGTCTCTTTGGCTGATGCAAAGGAGCAGATCCAACCTGCTGTGCTCAATCTTGCTAAGATCGATGCGATGTACAACCAGCTTAAGGCAGGCAACTACGCTTCTTTGGAGGCTTACTCGCAGGCTGTCGATATGCCGGTGGACTCTATCAACTTTGTGAAGTTTGATACCAACCGTCTCGAAGGTGTCGGCTTTGAGCCAGCCCTTAACGCTGCGGCGACTTATGCACCTCTCAATACTCTTACTCCGGTCAAGGGTAACAACGGCGTGTATCTCGTCAATGTCATCTCTCGTAATAGTGATGCTGATACAGTCACTCCTGAGGCTGCTCGTGGTCTCATCGAGACTTCTCGTCAGGCAGCCGTACGTGCGAGAGCATTACAATGGATTATCCTCAGATCGGATGTCGAAGACACGAGAGTGCGCTTCTATTGATGATCTGACAACAATAAAAAGCCCCACTGTATCGGACGGTACAGTGGGGCTTTTTGGTTATATTTGCGTTTGACGAAGGGGCTTGCCCACGTGTATATTAGCAGATCTGATTTATGAAAAATGGCAAAATCGTTGTCCTTGATGATAACCGCAATGTCCTAAGTGCGCTTGGGCTCTTGTTTCGTTCGCACTTCGATGAATGTACCCTCATCTCGTCTCCGCACGAACTCCTGTCTGCGCTTCGTAGGGTACAGCCTGATGTCGTCTTGCTCGATATGAACTTCAAAGCCGGGGTCAATTCCGGTAACGAGGGCTTGTACTGGCTATCCGAAGTCAAGAAGCTTTATCCGCAACTGCCGGTGGTGCTCTTCACTGCCTATGCCGATATCGACCTTGCCGTAGAAGCACTCAAACGTGGGGCTTCGGACTTTGTCGTCAAGCCTTGGGACAATAGAAAGCTGGTCGAAAGTCTCCGAAATGCGATGAAAACCTCCTTTCCCGCCAAAGAGAAAGAAAAGGATGCCCCAAAGTCGGAGCCTAAGATCGCCTTGGGCCGATCACGCGTGATGCAGCACCTGATAGAGATGGTGCATAAGGTCGCTGACACAGATGCAAACATCCTCATCACTGGCGAAAACGGCACGGGTAAGGAAGTTATCGCTCACTACATCCATCATCTGTCTCAGCGCAAAGATCATCCTTTCATCAATGTCGATATGGGGGCCATTACCGAGTCTCTTTTTGAGAGTGAGCTCTTCGGTCATGTTAAGGGGGCTTTTACCGATGCGCACACCGATAGGGTAGGTAAGATCGAGTCAGCCCATCGTGGTACTCTCTTTCTCGATGAGATCGGCAATCTCCGCCCTTCGCTCCAAGCCAAGCTCCTTGTCGCTCTCCAACGCCGTGAGGTCGTCCGTGTCGGTGGCAATAGGCCCATCCCTTTCGATGTCCGTCTGATCTCTGCGACCAATACCCGTATCTTCGATAAGGTGGCGAGTGGTGAGTTCAGGGAAGACCTTCTCTATCGCATCAATACGATCCATATCGAGATCCCGCCCTTGCGCTCTCGCCCCGAGGATATAGAAGAACTTGCGAACCTCTTCCTTGACGAATACGCCATAAGATACGGCAAAGCCCTCACGGGGCTCTCCCCATCTGCACTTGAGAGACTCCAAGCTCACCCTTGGTACGGCAATGTCCGCGAACTTCGTCATGCCATCGAGAAGGCGGTGATCCTCTCCGAGGGAAGCGAAGTCACGGACAAGGACTTCCTCCTCGACAGCATCCGTCATCCTCTCCATGATGGTACACCCATCACCCTCGAAGCGATGGAGCGACAGGTCATCCTCCAGAGTCTCGAACGCACGGGCTACAACATCTCTCTCTCTGCCGACGAACTCGGCATCACTCGCCCCACTCTCTACAGTAAGATCAAAAAGTACGGGTTGTAATCATCATAACCGAAAGTACTCCCACATATCGGTCAGCACACTCGTGTTGATCCACTGCTTTGTGCCTCCGAGTCAGATCAAATGGAAAAAATAGATCCTACCCCTTGGATGGGGTAGGACTCGTGGAAAAAAGTCGTAAGACTTGAAGAGGAAAGTCGTAAGATTTGATTCAACAAGTCTTACGAATCGATTTTGACCCTCGTTCATCTTTTTTTTTGAGTGCTCGATCTTTTTATTTGTGGCGCCTTTGGCATGGGTGTTTGAGGTGGTCGTGGTATCGCTTCGGTTTTGATTGTTAGTATCCCGTGCCAAAGTGATGGGTCACTCTTGGTCGTCAAAACTGCTTTCGACTTCTGCAAAGGTTTTACCGTCAAAGCGATAAGCATAGAAGAGTCCTTGAGAGCCGAAAGGAGCAACGACATCACCGTTCGGGTCGATGTACATGCGGGTCTGCCCATAGATGGATGCGACATATTCCCATGGTGCTTTGGTGTCCTTATTTGTCCAGCGGTACACACGGGTGTTCATGAATAGAGAGCCCATATCCACGAGGCTCACGATGAGTTCGGGGATATTGTCCTTGTCAAAGTCATGATAGGTCATCTCAAGGTCGATAAATTCGCTTGAGGACTCACCCAGTTGATCAAGCGCTTCTTGCAGGTCTGCCCGAAAGTTTTGGGTGACCTCTCCCCTGAGATACAGCAGTCCTTTGGGGAGTGAGTCTACCCTTTCGTCGGGTACGAACATCAAAGTCTCGTCGGCCTTGCCATCCCCATTGAAGTCTCCCTTCATGGCCTCATCATGACCCTCGTATCTGTAAGAGATATACTTGTTCTTCGTTTTGAAGAGGGGGGCAAACTTGGATGTCGGATCTTCTTCGGCACTTTCTCCGTCGATCGGTTCGTGTCGTACCTTGAGGGTGATGTATTGCAGGCTGTCCGTTTCTTGAGCCTGGCCTTGGGTTGATTGTGATTTCTTGGCTCCGCCACAGCTGTATGCCCCCATAAGGCAAGCCAAGGCGAGTGCCCATCCTACGATACGTTTCATAGTAATTGATTCTTTTAGCTGTTGATTATTTTGACTCTTGTTCCCTCCTCCCCATGTCGCAGGAGAGTGTATGTAGACAAATGTACAAAAAGTAAACAAGATTGGGTAATCATCGGAAATTCGTACCTTTGTGAGGTTGTGGAGATGGCTTTCGAGTGCTCTGTCTCTGCATTATATTTCAGCACTTGGTTTGATATATTGAATGGAAGATAATCTCAAGTTTAAGATGATCGCCAAGACCATGTATGGTCTTGAGGAGATCCTGAAGAGTGAATTGGAGTCTATCGGAGCTACGGAAGTAGAGGTAGGACGTCGTATGGTCTCCTTTGAGGGAGACAAGAGCACTCTGTACAAAGCTAATATCCACCTCCGTACTGCCCTCAGGGTACTGGTGCCGATGGACACCTTCGAGGCTGCCAATGCCGATGAGATCTATCAATATCTATATGACAATGTGGACTGGAGTAAGTACCTCACGTCGAGATCCACTTTCGCATTCGACACTGTCGTCTTTTCCGAAAAGTTTACTCATAGCAAGTTTGTGGCCTATCGTGCCAAGGATGCGATCTCTGACTATTTTCAGGATAGGGAGATGCGTCGTCCCAATGTCTCTGTCGGTGACCCTGATATGAGGTTTCATATCCATATCGCAAATACGACGGTGACCCTCGCTCTCGACTCCAGTGGCGAGAGCTTGCACAAGAGGGGCTATCGCGTGGGACAGAATGATGCCCCCATCAGCGAAGTCCTTGCGGCAGGGATGCTCCTGCAAGCAGGATGGGATGGGTCGACAGACTTTGTCGACCCGATGTGCGGTAGCGGTACCTTCCTTACTGAGGCTGCCCTTATAGCACTGAACATCCCACCGGGTATCTTCAGAGAATCTTATGCGTTTGAGAAGTGGCAGGACTTCGATGCCGAACTGCTCAGCAATATCTTGGATGAGTGGGAGGAGAGACCTTTCGAACACACCATATACGGTAGTGATGCTTCGCCCAAAGCGATCTCTATCGCTCGCGCCAATGTCACTCGTGCAGGTGTGCAGAAGCATGTCCAGCTTTCGATCAAAAGTATCGAGGAGTACACTGCAGATACCAAGCCTTCACCTATGGGTCTCTTGATGACCAACCCGCCTTATGGGGAGCGTCTGCGACCTGCTGAGTTGGAGAAGCTGTACGGCTCCATCGGCTCCGTGCTGAAGCATGCCTTTGCGGGCTACAAGGCGTGGGTGATCACATCGAACATCGAGGGCTTCGATGCCATCGGTCTCAAGCACTTCTTCAGAGAAAAACTCTTCAATGGCAGCTTGGAGTGCGAGCTTCGTGGATACGAACTCTTCGAAGGCAAGCGCAACGAGTTTGTGAAGGAGCGTGTCGAGAATAATGAGGAGTATGCCCATGCCGGGGAATGGACAGAGAAGAAGTTCGACCGTCGTAAGACTGATCGTCCACGATCGGACAAACCCAGGGGTGAGAGAGGTGAGCGTAGGACTTTTGGCGACAAGCCGAGGGGCGAGCGTTCGTTCGGAGAGAAGAAATTCGGAGACCGCAAGTTTGGCGACAAGCCGAGAGATGAGCGTCCTTTTGGAGAGAAGAAATTCGGAGACCGTAAGTTTGGCGACAAGCCGAGAGATGAGCGTCCTTTTGGAGAGAAGAAATTCGGAGACCGCAAGTTTGGCGACAAGCCGAGAGATGAGCGTCCTTTTGGAGAGAAGAAATTCGGAGACCGTAAGTTTGGCGACAAGCCGAGAGATGAGCGTCCTTTTGGAGAGAAGAAATTCGGAGACCGCAAGTTTGGCGACAAGCCGAGAGATGAGCGTCCTTTTGGAGAGAAGAAATTCGGAGACCGTAAGTTTGGAGACAAGCCGAGAGATGAGCGTCCTTTTGGAGAGAGGAAGTTCGGAGACCGCAAGTTTGGCGACAAGCCGAGAAGCGAGCGTTCGTTCGGTGATCGCAAATTTGGAGATAAGCCCCGGGGAGATCGTCCTTTCGGGGAGAGACGATTCGGCGAGCGTCGTTTCGGCGACCGCAGGCCTTCGCGTGAACAGAATAAAGCAGTCCTTTTCATCCCTCGTTCGAACAGAGAACGTATGCCGGAAGAGGATTGACAACGAATAAAAATGATCAAACCTGATTTTGTATTATGAAAATTACCTCAAAACGTATGCTTGTTGCGGCAGCACTTGTGTTTGCTGTCGGTGTCTCTTCTGCTCTTGCTCAAGAGAAGAAGGACTTGACTCTCGATGACGTCATCGCCGGAGGGAAAGGCTATGCCGAAAAAGCCCCTCGAATGTTGCAGGTGACGAGTGTCACAGACCTTGGTGCAGTGGTGAGAAAGGGTAACACCTACTTCCTCATCGATAAGGCCGGTAAGGAGCACGACCTCCTCTCCCTCGATGCTTGGAGGGCTTTTGCCGGTGCCGACGAAAAGGGGCTACCATCCTTGAGCATGAATGCGGATAATGATGTCCTCGTGGCAGAGAGTGCAAAGGGGCTTTTTGTCTTCGATGGCCGCACAAAGACATTTGTACAGAAATATAAGTTTGACCATGGCAAGTTTGCCACAACGGATCTCACCGTAAAGGGTAAGCGTATCGCTCTCATGGATGGAAAAAACATTTCTATCCTTGATGCCGAAGGTAATATGGAGACCCTCACCACTGATGGTACGGATGATGTCGTCTATGGTACGCCGGCACACCGTAATGAGTTCAACACCGACAGGGGCACGCTTTGGTCTCCCTCAGGGCGTTATCTGGCGTACTATCGGATCGATCGTACAGACGTCGAGGCTTATCCCATCGTGGATATGAATGCCCCTATCGCAAAGCTTGTACATTACAAGTATCCTATGGCTGGACGCAACAGTGAGAGGGTGAGTGTGCATATCTATGATACCCAAACCAAGACAACACAGGTCGTCAAGAGCGACTGGCCAAGTGAGGCTTACTTCACCAACTGGGCTTGGTCTCCGGACGAAAAGCTCTTTTATATAGACGAAGTGGCAAGAAGTCAGAAAGAAGGTCGCCTTGTTTCTTATTCGCCTTCGACAGGAGAGAGGGTCGGAGTCGTCATGACCGAGTCGCACGATAAGTATGTGGAGCCTTCTGCTCCGCTTCAGTTTGTACCGGGGCGTCCCCACCTCTTCATACGTACGAGCCGTGTGGAGGGTTATAATCACATCTATCTCCACAACATACAAGGAAAGAAGGTGCGTCAGCTGACTTCGGGAGACTGGGAAGTAAAAGCACTCATCGGTATGGATGCCAAGGGCAAGTATGTCTATTATGTCTCAAACGAGGGTTATCACATGGGACAGGCTCTCTGGAGGGTATCTACTTCGGGGGGCAAGCGTGAGTGTCTGACTCCCGGTAAGGGTTTCCACCTTACGATGATTTCGCCTGATAAGTCGCTTGTGATTGACAACTTCTCAAACATCAATACACCCGGCGAACTTTCGCTCATCACAACGACCGGTAAGGTCAAGAGTCGTACGCTCGACACCGCGAAGAATCTCTTCGAAGGATACAAGGTACCCACTGTCGAACTTGGCACAATCAAGGCAGCTGACGGCAAGACGGATCTCTACTACAAGATGACTCGTCCTGCCAAGTTGGAAGCCGGTAAGAAATACCCTGTCGTTGTCTATGTGTATGCCGGTCCACACGCACAACTTGTCACAGACAGTTGGCGCAGCCTTCGTATGACTTGGGATAACTACATGGCTCAGCAGGGATATATCGTCTTCACTGTCGATAGCCGAGGCTCTGCCAATAGAGGGATGGGATTTGAGTCCGTCATCCATCGCCAACTCGGTACACCCGAGATGGCAGACCAGATGAAGGGTGTCGAGTTCCTCAAGTCTTTGCCTTATGTCGATGCCGATCGTATCGGTGTACATGGATGGAGCTTCGGAGGCTTCATGACAACTAATCTTATGCTGACACACTCTGATGTGTTCAAGGTCGGTGTCGCCGGAGGCCCTGTCATGGACTGGTCTTTCTACGAGATCATGTACGGCGAACGCTATATGGACACTCCTCAAGACAACCCCGAGGGCTATGCCGCTTCGAACCTCATCAGCCGTGCAGGTGATCTCAAGGGACGTCTTCTCCTCATTCACGGAGATATCGACCCCGTCGTAGTATGGCAGCACTCACTTCTCTTTGTCAAGGCAGCGGTTACTGCAGGCACAATGCCTGACTATATGGTCTACCCCGGTCATGAGCACAATGTCAGGGGTGGGGAGAGGGTACATCTGTACAAGACCATCACCAGATACTTCACTGATCACCTCTAAAAAGTCTCAGTTATGAATGTACTTATCCTCGGCAGTGGCGGACGAGAGCAAGCATTGGCTTGGAAGATCTCTCGTAGCCCCCTTGTCCAAAAGACTTATATCGCACCCGGTAATGCAGGGCAACTCCCGGGGTGTGAAAACATAGCTGTCTCCATCTCTGACTTCGGTGCTGTGGCGGATGTGATCCGCAAGCACGCTATTGATATGGTGGTTGTCGGACCCGAAGTTCCGTTGGTTGATGGTATCACCGATTACTTGTCTGCCCAAGAAGATCTCAAGGCGCTTCACATCATCGGCCCATCCAAGGCCGGGGCTCAGCTCGAGGGCAGCAAAGACTTTGCCAAGGACTTCATGGCTCGTCACAATATCCCCACGGCCAAGCACCGCACTTTCACCTCTGCGACACTCGAAGAGGCCAAGGCTTATCTCCTCACCGAAGAGCGTTCCCCCTATGTCCTCAAGGCCGATGGTCTTGCAGCCGGCAAGGGCGTCCTTATCATCGACAGTTATGAAGAAGCCTGTGCAGCCATGGAGGAGATGCTCGGAGGCAAGTTTGGAGATGCCGGCAATAGAGTCGTCGTCGAGACCTTCCTCTCCGGCATCGAGTGCTCTCTCTTCGTGCTGACCGACGGACACGACTATACCCTCCTTCCGATGGCCAAGGACTATAAGCGCATCGGCGAAGGCGATACCGGACTCAATACCGGAGGTATGGGGGCTGTCTCTCCTGTCCCCTTTGCGGACGAAGCATTTCTGAAGAAAGTAGAGGAGCGTATCGTCGTGCCTACGATCAAGGGATTGGAAGCCGAAGGTATCGACTACAAAGGCTTTGTCTTTATCGGACTCATCAATGTTCAGGGCGAGCCTTATGTCATCGAGTACAACTGTCGCATGGGAGATCCCGAGACAGAGGTCGTGATGTTGCGTATCAAGGGAGACCTTGTACCTGCACTCCTCAGTCTCAAAGAAGGCACTCTTCACTCCCATAAGTTGGCCGAAGAGGACTTCCACGCCTCCACTGTCGTGGCAGTCTCAGGAGGTTATCCCGAAGACTTCAAGAAAGGTTTTCCGATCTCCGGTATAGGGGCGGACACCGACACTTCTGTAGTCTTCCATGCCGGCACGAAGACAGGTGATGATCACGTGCTCACATCCGGGGGGCGTGTCCTCGCTGTTTCTGCTATCGGGGATACCCTTTCCGAAGCTCTTGCAAAGAGCTACGAAAGACTCTCCGGCATTCACTACGAAGGTATATACTATCGCAGAGACATCGGACAGGATGTCTTGAAGTGACCGGAGGACAATGGATACAGCCAGGATGAACGCACCTCTCTCTCTACTCGACAGACTCCTTCCGAGTCAAAGTGGGATGATGACATTTCTGTCCTCATCGCCTTTTGTCGCAGTGGGTTTGGTGCTCCTTCTCCTCGTGCTCATACGTCGTCACGGCTTGCTCTACTACGGCTCCAAGCTTACCAGCTATGCCGGCATACCACTATTCGGGATGCTCTCCGTCCCCTTGCTGCTCTCCGGCAGTCAGGGGATGGGGAGTATCTTTTTTTTGTTGATCATCGGGATCTTTGCGACCGAACTCTTCCTCAATAGTTATACTTACAACAAGAGGCACTTTGCCGTCTTCGACATCGGTTTTTTGCTCGTCCTGCTCTCCCTCGGTCATCCCGGCATCTTGGTGCTTATCCCATTCTATATCATCAATCTGAAAAAGATGGATCTTATGGATTGGCGACACTTCGGAGCTATTCTTCTTGGAGGGTTCACTGTGTGGTGGTTCGACTTTGTGCTCACGGTGGTGCCGACCATCGATGGGGTCAAGGCGTGGTGGTTCGGCAACATTGAACAGCTTCGGGCGATCACTCTGCCCACACCCGGAAGCGAACTCATCTTCTACGGAGCTTATCTCGTAGCTCTGTTTGCGGTATCGCTCTTTTATTACAACTTTCACACCCGGGCACTCGAACGCCACCGCTTCTTCGCCCGTATTCACCTCATTCTGTGTTGGCTTACTTTCGGCCTGCAGTTGCTCTACTCGTTCGGCAATGTTGTCGAACTCTATATGGTACTTTCCCTCTTTTTCCTCTGTGTGATGCTTCAAGTCTTCTACGCCTCGATCCGTGACAAGATCTGGCTCGGTCTGATGGCCATGATCGTCTTTGGAGTCTTGGGGACGATGCTCTACACACTCTTCGGACAATAAGAAACTTCTATGGAAATCCTCATCGAATACGGATACATCGGCGTCTTCATAGCCGCCTTTCTTGCCGCCACGATACTCCCCTTCAGTTCGGAAGTGGTCCTCTCCGGAGTCCTTCTCACCGGGGCAAGTTACACCCTCTGCATCACTGCTGCCACGCTTGGCAATTGGCTTGGTGGGATGACCTGCTACTGGCTTGGACTCTTGGGTAAGAAAGAATGGATCATCAAGTATCTCAAACTCAAAGAGGAAAAACTCGACCGCGTCACCCGATGGTTGCAGAAGAAAGGGTCTTGGATGGCTTTCTTCGTCTTCCTGCCCGGTATCGGAGACTTCTTCGCTGTTGCCCTTGGTCTCCTCCGTGCCAATGTATGGGCCGTCGCAGGCTTCATGCTCGCCGGCAAGCTCTTCCGCTATCTCATCTGGGTCAAGGCAGTGGACTGGATCATCTCCCTCTTCTGAAACCAGGTTTTATCCACTATCATATACCCATACTTTGGGTTGAGTATTTATAACCTGACGCGGGTTTGGCATCAAACTTAGGCGTCAGGTTTAATTTTGTTTCCTTCTCTTGGTACGATCGAATGTTAATAAATAGAGAAAATGTGACTTTTTATTTGCAAGTATTGAAATTTATCTATAAATTGCGCACATTGAGATTTAACCATCGAAAACACGTAGATATTACGTCAGTTGATTGATTGTATTTGGAAAACACATCCTAATATCATCAGTTTTGATTTTTGAAAAAAAGTATGAAAGCGAGACAGTTAGTTTTTTGACTTGTCTCCGTGTATGTAAAAACTCTTAATATCAGATGAAACATGGAAAAAAAGAAAACCTATCTAGTAACCTACACTGATGGAAACATTGTAGCGGAGAAAGCAATTGAAGTGCTAGGAGTCGCAAAGACACGTTACAAAGACGGGGTCGCACTCATGGAGACCGAAGCAGAGCCTGCGGCAAATGATGTCCTACACTTCGAAAATCTGGGCGTCACAAGACTTTCTCTATCAGCTGAGGAGGCCAAGAAGATTGCTGAGAAGACCGAAGTTTTGGCTGTTGAGGAAGATTGCGAAGTCTTTCCTCTATACGACAGCTATACAGAAGATGACTTGGAAGGGCTTGAAGAAATCGACGAAAACTCTCTTGAAGATGAAGATTTTGACGAGGACTTCCTTCTTGAGGAATTGTTGCCCGAAGCTAAGCGCTCTAATCGTAGAAAATACAAACCCGGCAAGCATCCTCTCCATCATAGACCATTCATCTCTCCACAAAAGAACCTTATAATGAGACGTGTGTTGCGGGATGTATACAGATCACTTCTCAGAAACATTCCGAATAAATTCAGGCGGGAGGAAACGGTGTACCAAGAGATCCCATGGAATATTTCGTTGGTGCAAGCACCATCTGCTTGGCGACGCAAGATCGATGGAAGAGGTGTCAAAGTTGCAGTTTTGGATACAGGTATTGCCAATCACGTTGATTTGACCGTCTGTGGCGGAGCTTCTTTTGTTCCTGACGTGTCCAGTTATGATGATGATCATGGACATGGTACACACTGTGCAGGTATCATCGCTGCCAGGAATAATGGCTATGGAGTGGTGGGAGTTGCTCCCAAGGCGATGCTTTACGCTGTAAAAGTATTACCTAAGGAGGGGTCTGGGCTTATTAGCTATGTCATCGCAGGATTAGAATGGTGTATTCGCCATAAGATGAATGTTGCAAGCATGAGTCTTGGGAATCCCCGCAAGCCTATAGTGGCGATGGCTACGATCATCAAGAGATGCCAAGACAGCGGAATAACGGTAGTTGCTTCTGCAGGAAACTCTTATGGACGTCACTTCCCTTGGGTCGGAACTCCGGCCAACTCTTTCATGCAAGGTGAATCCAATGCCAGCCCTATAGCTGTCGGTGCTGTGGATCGCAATGGTGTCATTGCGCCCTTCTCTTCAAGGGGTTCATGCGTAAATGAATCTAATCCTGTGACATGTGTTGCTCCGGGAGTCTCAGTAGAGTCTACCTGCTTGAATAATTCTTATACGAAGATGTCCGGTACAAGTATGGCTTGTCCGCACGTTTCAGGTTTGGCAGCCCTCATCATCCAGAGGTATCCGAGCATCACACCTGCTCAGGTCAAAAGGTTGATCACCCGAACTGCCATTGACTTGGGAGACACCAGCAACGATAGTACTTTTGGATTCGGCTTGATCAATTGTGATGAAGCTACACGTTGATAGACGTACAAAATAATTTTATATAGAAGCATTCCTCCGAGGAGGGGGAGTGCTTCTGTGTTCACACTTTAAGAGTTACAACTATGCAGAAAATACACCCCTCACTTGAGTCCGAAATTCGCGCCAACTCCAAAGCGCAGTGGCAGGTTTTGATTATCCTGAAGGAAGGAGTCTCCGCAGAAACAGTGGGTATCCGCCCATCGAAACAACTCTCGGAGAGCATTATTTCTGCCACATTGACTTCCGAAGATATATTGGCACTGGCCAAGAAGCCTGAAATTATTGCGATAGAACCGGACGAAGAAGTCCATGCTTTGTAAACGGTTGTTCCTCCCAAGTAGCTGACACTCGGAGTAAATCCCGATTGTGTCAGACACGAGATAGAGGGTGTGTCAAAATGGAAGTTTCGGCACACCCTCTTCTATTATGCCCAAGATGTGTAGAATGAAAGCCGAATATTGTAAGCAATACGGTAGTCTGCGTATTATGACATATCCTCGTTTCTGTTTCTATTTATCCTTATCACTCTGAAGGATAGACCTCTATATAAGCGTCAAAGAATTCGCCTTCGATGCCGTATCGGTGGAGGATGTCGGAGATGACGACTTGCTGTTCGGGCGAAAGGGCTCTCTTGCCCGAGCGATACTCATAGTAGGTGCTCACACCCCAGTCCATTTCGTATCGAATAGTCTGTCGAGCCTTTTTGGCATCCTTTTGGGGTACACGTTGGATACCTGTCCTAAACCCCTTGGCCATACGGATGATCCTGTTTGAGAGATAGGTCCGGCAAGTCTCTCCGTCCGACTGCAGGCGAGGGTCATAGCATACGTAAGAACTCTGAGGGGGCAGGTGTCGGTGTACAAGGTTGTGCAGGCAGCTCTCGGCAAGGGAGCAGGTGGCTTTCAGGCAGTGAGTCACGGACTTGGTCAGATACTTGGGGTCGAAGTTTGTTTTCATTGTCTTCATGTTGTTTTTTTATTTGGTTGGTGATTGATATTCGCCACGAAGATAAGACTGCCGGTTCACACCTCGGTTGATTACAGTCGGTTACCGTCGGTTATCGTCGAATAGAGTCGGTTATCGTCGATTATGGTTCGTTAGGGAGTGAAGTCGTACTCTTCCGGTGAGCCACGGAATACTTTCTGTGGGATGACAGAATGTTTTCTGCGGGGCGACAGAATGCATTCTGTCGTTTATCCGAAAAGTGATGAAACACTTCGATCGAAAGTCCGCCTGTTGTTTGGAAGTCTGGTCGTGGTTGTTCGTGACGAGGCCTTGTGTATTGATCGTGTGGGAGGATGAAAAAAGGTCTGTGACAAAGTTTTTTGCTTTGTCACAGACCTTTTAGATTGCTGTGTCGAATGATCTCCCTGGCTCTTTACGAGCTACTTTCGTCCCTTTGTCCTACAAAGAAAAGAAAAGTCTATGTCGTCAGGGTAGGGGTGGTCTTACTTGATCTCCTGCTCTATAGCGTCGATGTAGCCGAGGAGCTCGTCACGGCCGGTGCTGTTTTCGGATGAGGTGACAAACATCGGTGGGAGCTCATCCCACTCTTCGAGCAGGCGAGTCTTATAGCGTTCGATACTGGTTGCGGCTGCTCCTTTGCTGAGTTTGTCTGCCTTGGTGAAGACGATGGCGAAGGGGATGCCACGTACCCCCATGTTGTTGATGAACTCGATGTCGATCTTCAGGGGTTCGTGTCGTATGTCGATGAGGATGAATAGATTGGTCAGCTGTGGACGCTCATAGATGTACGTGTAAATGATGCTCTTGAATTCCTCACGCTTTTCTTTCGAGGTACGGGCATAGCCATAGCCGGGAAGGTCGACGATGTAGAAGTTATCGTTGATGAGGAAGTGATTGATGAGCTGAGTTTTACCCGGCTGTTGGGAGGTTTTTGCCAGCCCTTTCTTGCGGGTAAGCATGTTGATGAGTGAGGATTTGCCCACGTTGGATCGTCCGATGAAAGCGTATTCCGAGCGTCCGTCTTTCGGGCACTTGTCTATCTCTGAGTTGCTGATCACAAATTCGGCAGTCTTGATTTCCATTGCTTTGCTTTTTGTTTCTTTGGTCACAAAGGTACGAATTTTCGGGCCTACTTGGCAGTAAAACAATGATTTCCATATCTGAATAGGGACGAAAGTATTGTATGTTACGGAAATATATCATAACTTTGCACGACTGAACCGTAGATGTGGTTCGGGCTGAACTATCAGAGATCAAACACTATTAGTAACAAATAAATACAACATTCGAAAGTAAAGAACTATGATTATCGTTCCATTGAAGGAGGGCGAAAACATCGAAAGAGCCCTAAAGAGATTTAAGAGAAAATTCGAAAGAACCGGTACTCTTCGTGAACTTAGAAGCCGTCAAGCGTTCGTGAAGCCTTCTGTCGTCAACAGAAAGAAGATGGAAAAGGCTAGATACGTACAACAGCTTCGCGCTCAAGAAGATTAAGAACCCATCTCCCTTTCGAGATGATCACTCTTGCCATATCCTCTGTGAGGGGATAGTGGCAGTTAATTCTTATTCTTTTAGACTTCAAACTTAGGAGGTGTTGTATTAAAAATACCGAGAGGGGTGTCCGATGTACGGATGCCCCTCTTTTGTGTATCCAACCCTCGGGATGATGCCTGATAATTCTTAGAAAATCGTTATCTTTATGCTCCAAACGCCACATCGTGGCGGCAAAATATCATTCGGACTATGGATAAAGACATCATCATCCCCATTACGGTTAAGACTGATCAAGAGCTTACCTCTCAAGAGAAGCTCCTTATCGATAAGGCGTTGGAGATAGCCAAGGGGGCTTATGCGCCGTACTCGAACTTCTCCGTCGGTGCAGCTGTACTTCTTGACAATGGTGAAATCATCACCGGGTCAAATCAGGAGAATGCCGCATACCCATCCGGGACTTGTGCCGAGCGTACTGCTATATTTTATGCCAATGCCCAGTATCCGAATGTGCCCGTGGTGGCCATAGCCATCATTGCCATGACGGGCGGTAAGGTCGTCGAGTCAATCTCCCCTTGTGGCTCTTGCCGACAGGTGCTGGCCGAAGTGTCGACACGTTACCGTAGACCATACACCGTCATCATGGGTGGTCGAGAGAAGCACATCATCATGAAGGACAACAGGCTTCTCCTTCCGCTCACCTTTGATGCAGATGTCTTGAACGACAGATAATACCTACGCGACGACTGTATGAGTACACATCAAGTATCAGCACTGAAGTTCAGACCCGCGACGTTCGCAACGGTAGTCGGGCAAAGTGCACTCACCACCACTCTCAAACACGCAATACAGCAGGATAAGTTGGCTCACGCCTATCTCTTCTGTGGCCCCCGTGGAGTGGGTAAGACGACATGTGCTCGTATCTTCGCAAAGACCATCAACTGCACCAATCGTACTGCCGACGGCGAGCCATGCAACGAGTGTGAGAGTTGCGTAAGCTTCAACGAACAGAGATCGTACAACATCCTTGAGATGGATGCTGCATCGAATAATTCTGTCGATGATATGCGCGAGCTCATCGAGAAGGTACGTATAGCTCCACTTGGAGGGAAGTATCGTGTCTATATCATCGACGAGGTGCATATGCTCTCGACAGCGGCATTCAATGCCTTCCTCAAGACGCTCGAAGAGCCACCTGCTCATGCTCTTTTCATCCTTGCTACGACGGACAAGCACAAGGTGCTCCCCACGATCATATCGAGGTGTCAGGTGTTCGATTTCTCTCGTATATCGGTAGCGGACATCACGGGGCAGTTGCGTCATGTTGCTCAGAGCGAAAATATAGCTTTCGAAGAGGAAGCTCTCCAGATGATAGCCGTACATGCCGATGGTGGGATGCGTGATGCTTTGAGTATCTTCGATCAGATTGCAGGATTTGGTCGTGGCTCGATCTCTTATAAGGGAGTACTCGAAAATCTCAATCTTCTCGACGAGGCGGATTACTTCGAAATGCTTGCTTACATCCTCATGGGCAATCATACCAAGCTCCTGCTCCTCGTCAATCGTATCATCGGACGAGGTTTCGAGCCGGGGCGTATCACTTCGGGGTTTGCGGACTTCCTTCGTAATGTCCTTCTTGCTCAAGACCCAGCCACATTTCCTCTTATACAGACGGCCGAGAGCATTCTTGTGCGTTATCAGAAGGCCGGAGCTGCGTGTAAGCCCGCGTTGATCTGGAGGTGTCTCAAGTTGGCTTCGGCATTTGAATCCGACTACAAGTATTGTTCATCTCAGAGGTTGGCACTTGAAGTGACACTGCTTTCGATGTGCGAGTTGTCTACATCGTCCGAACTCAATGGCCCTACATCTGTCGCACCTCCGGCAGCAACGATGGCTCCTTCGGTTGCCACACCGACAACTACTGCCTCCTCTACTGAGAGTGTAGCACCTACTCAACCGACAACTGTCGGTACGTTGTCCGTGAAGGTCGGCAACCCTTCACAGAACACCCCAAAGAAGACCGACACGACCAGAGTAAAGGAGCGACTCAGCTTCTCACTCAAAGGAAGTGGAGAGTCTAAGGCCAACCAAGAGACCCAAGTCAAGAGAGAGAAGCCCTTTACCCAAGACGAACTTCAAGATGCGTGGAGGGTGTTTACTGCGAGCCTGACCACACAGATGCTCCTCAAGCAGACGATGCGCGACTGTCTGCCTCGTCTCCTTGACGACGGTACTATCGAAGTCCCCGTCATCAGCCCACAGCATGCCCAACACTTGCATAATATCGAGGACGAACTCATGACTTTCCTTGCTGATCGCTTGGAGAACGATATGCTACAGATGCAGATCAAGCTATCCAACGAACGCACCCAAGGCGAACGCATACCCATCCGTACAGATGAGAAGATGGAGTATTTCGCCAAGAAGTCGGAGTGGTTCGACAAGTTTGTCAACGACCTCGGGCTCCATCCACGTATGTAAGACATATATCAAACAATATTCAACTAAACATTAAAACATTTAACTGAAGAAACAATGAAGAAAATCCTTTCCATTGGACTTTTGGCAAGCGTACTCAGCCTAAATGGTTTTGCGCAAGAGCCAGCAAAGAACACAGAGTCTTATGAGTTTACACCTGTGAAAGAACTTAAGATCACGTCGATCAAGAATCAAGGCAGATCTGGTACATGCTGGTCATTCTCAGGACTTGGTTTTTGGGAGATCGAAGCATTCCGCAACATTGGTATGGAGGTAGACCTTTCACCAATGTTTGTGGTCAGCCACTCATACAAAGATAAAGCACGTAAGTTCATCCGCATGCACGGCTTCCTCAACTATGCTCAAGGCGGTTCATTCTACGATGTCCTCTATGTCCTCAAGCACTATGGTATCGTACCAATGAGTGAGATGTCAGGTCTCAACTATGGTACTGACAAGCACGTTCACAATGAGATCGAAGCTGTCTCCAAGGGCTTCGTCGAAGCTCTGAAGAAAGAGATGGAGGAAAGCAAATCTCTCAGCCCTGTATGGACAAAAGCTTTTGATGGCATCATTGATACTTACCTCGGTAAGGCTCCAGAGTCATTCACATTCAATGGTAAGAAGTACACTCCCATGACATTCGCAAAGAGCCTTGGTCTCAACCCTGACGACTATGTCTCTCTTACTTCTTACACACACCATCCATTCTACAAGTCATTCGTGCTTGAGATTCCTGACAACTGGCGTATGAGCTCTTCTTATAACCTTCCTATCGATGAGTTGATGCAAGTTTTCGACCACGCCATCAACAACAACTACGGTATCGCGTGGGGTGGTGATGTCAGTGAAACAGGCTTTACTCGCAATGGTATCGGTGTCCTCATCGATGTAAAGGCTGCTTCTACTCGTGGCTCTGACCAAGAAAGATGGGTAGGCAAGGCAGACAACAAGAACAACGCTATGTCTATTGCACAGATGGTGTCTCGTCCAAACATTCCGGAGATCAACCCTACACAGGAGTTCCGCCAAGAAGGGTTCGACAATCTCTCTCTCACTGACGACCATGGTATGGTTGTTTACGGTATCGCTAAGGACCAGTTTGGCAAGAAATTCTACATGATCAAGAACTCTTGGGGTGAAACAGGTGCTTACAAGGGGATCTGGTACATGTCTGAAAACTTCGCAAAGGGTAAGACCATGAACATCGTCGTTCACAAGAACGCTATCCCTAAGGAAATCCGCAAGAAGCTCGGCTTCTAATCTTTTGAGATCAGACCTGATGCACAATAAAGGGGCTGTGTCAAAACTCGTTTTTGGCTCAGCCCCTTCTTCATGTGTACCTCCACGATGCTCAACTCAGGAGAATCAAAATGTCTAAGAATACCTTTATTCTATGGACAAAGATAATATGTGATGCCACCCCCAAAGTCGATTATAGTCGATTACGGTGGGTTATCGTCAAGTACAGTCGATACAGATAGGGTGATGCCTTTTTATTCAAATTACGCTATGAGAGATAGACTCGTGATCCATGAGAAGTCGTTGAGCTCCACAGACAAAGAATGTAAGAAGGTCTATCACAATAGACAAACCACGGTATTGCCTACGACATTCGGTTTCTATGTCATCGGAAAAGAGTGTCAGGTTCGATCTCATAGCCATATTTCAGGCATTCTAAGTACAGCAAAAGGGGATGTGCCAAAATAAGATTTGGCACACCCCCTCTTTATTTTGAACTCCTCACGAGAGCGAGGATATGGGTGCTTTATGAAGTTCGAAGTGCTTTAGAAGACGATCCCTAAAGACACGCTAAACAATTTTTCCTTTGTCTTTTTGAAGTCGTTTGCAGCAGCCACGACACCTTTGTATTCATATTCGTTACCCAGAGCAGCAGAGTACTGTGCTGAGAGTTGGAAGTACTTCAGGAGTTCCACACCGAGACCGAGGTTGAGCCCGATACCGAACCTCTTTGCATCGAGTTCGGAGAGATTATCGAATGACTTTACGATGTCTCCGACATTGCTGTTGAGACGGTATGAGAAAGAAGGACCTGCTTGTACAAAAAATCTCGCAGCAGAGAAGTCGAAGAACCACAACTTCGCATAGATCGGTATGTCGATGTGGTTGCTCTTGAATATCTCTGAGCCCTTGCCATCCTCGAACAAGCTACCTCTCTGAGAGAGTAGCAGATCGGCTTCGATCGACAAAGGCAGGATGGGCACTTCGAGTTCGGCCATCACACCGGCGTGATACGAAGTCATTTGAGTGCTTTTGATTTCTGTCCCATTCAGAGGGATACTGCTGAAGTTCGCACCACCCTTGACACCGAATCTGATCTGAGAGTAAGCTGTGGTCGTGAGAGACATAGCCACGACCGTCATCATAAGTAGTAAAATTTTCTTCATGACGTTTTTAAGTTTTGTAGAGAGTTAAACTTAATTCATAAATATCTCCTTGGTCTCTTGCTCCTCATCTGAGAGCACCCACCCCTCCAAAAAACAGAGTCCAAGGATCATCACCCCGTCGCTACGGTGGTGAAGACGAATATCTGCGTTTCCACAAATATATAGAAATATCCCTACCTGCCACTCTAAAATGTCCTATATAAGCCTAAAAAGGCCTTTTGGCTCACTCTCTCTGCAAAAAAAATAGACACTTACCGACAGACTTCTTTGTCTGTGGCAAGTGTCTGTATCACGCTCAAACGACATTTGCTGTATGTCGTCTACGAATAAAGTCGTTGGCAGAGCAGTTCGTCAAGGATGACAAGCGAAGCCATCGCTTCGACTACCGGTAGCACACGGGGGAAGACACTTGCATCGTGACGCCCCGATATGCTTAGGTCGACATCTTTACCCTCCGTGTTTACTGTTTTCTGAGCCAGGGCTATCGAGGCAATGGGCTTGAATGCCACCCTCAGACGGATCTCTTCACCGTTGGAGATCCCACCTTGTATGCCTCCCGAATGATTCGTCGTGGCTCGTACCGAACTACCTTCCGCTCTCATCTGATCATTCGCATCACTTCCTTTCATCTCCGCCATCGCAAAGCCATCTCCTATCTCCACGCCCTTGGATGCCCCTATGCTCATCATGGCAGAGGCCAGGCGTGCTTCGAGCTTCTCATAGAGCGGAGAGCCCACACCTGCAGGCACTCCTGTTATGCTCACACCTACGATACCACCTACCGTGTTACCTGCCGCACGTACATCCGAGAGGTAAGTGTACATCTCTCCATCCATCTCAGCATCGGGACAACCCACCATGCGCCCTAAGAGGTCTGTACGCCTGACATCATCGTAATACATCGTTGGCAGAGACTTTTCACCAACCCTTGCGGTATAAGCCACGATCTCTATCCCCTCTTTTCGAAGGATCTGAGCTGCAATCTCGCCCGCCACGACACGCACCACGGTCTCACGAGCCGAAGCCCTGCCACCCCCTCTGTGGTCACGCACACCATACTTCATGGCATAAGTATAATCGGCATGAGAAGGGCGGAAGACCTCCTTGAGGTGATCATAGTCCTTCGACTCCTGGGTCTTGTTTTGGATGACAAATGCTATCGGAGTCCCCGTCGTCTTGCCCTCGAAGAGCCCCGAGACAAAGTGAGGGATGTCGCTCTCCGACCTTGCCGTGGTGATGCCCCCCTTGCCCTTGCGACGTTCGATGGCTTGGGCTATACTGTCCATATCTATCTCTATCCCGGGAGGGCATCCATCGATGACCCCACCGATGGCAGTCCCATGCGACTCTCCGAAAGTCGTGAGCCTAAATATACGTCCGAATGTATTCATGCTTGTGATGTATTACCGATGAAGAGACACCTCTGTCGAGTCTCATCACAAATATAAAACAATCTCACCACTTGACAGAATGCCACCTTTGGGACTCGTGCTCTCTACACCAAAATAAGGGCGTATTCGGGTGATGACAGCAAGAGAGATGCATTGTCGTGAGGTTTGAGGGGGGCTTGAAAGTGTAAGCCAAGCGATATTTTGCTTATCGCTTGGCTTACTTGTTTGTGTGATGGATAAGATAGTGTCTGCTGACGACACTTAGTAGCTGAAGAAGCAAAGGATTCCGTAGAGAGAGCCTACGACGATCAACCTTTTCTCGGGATGATAGGCAATGCTGTTGACATAGCTGAGTTTTCCTCTTTGGGCGAAGGAGCTTACTTTCTTGAAGGTCTTCATGTCCCATATCTCCACCGAGCGGCCATTGATCGTCCCCCAGAGCATATAGTCACCCTCCAAAAAAATGACCGTCTCAAAGTTGATGTTGTCCGTCGCAAATTCACCTTGAGGGTGTGCCTCCTCACCCTGATCCAGGTAGTCGCTATGCTTATAGAATCGGTAGTGGCAGAACGATCCTTCGTTCAAGAGCCACTTCTCATCAGGACTTATAGCCATCCCCACACGACAGTTTTCATCCTCGGAGAAGTACATCTTTCTGGTTGTGTAGTCTCTGAGGTCTATCTGAAGCGTATAGTTGCGACACATCATGATCTGCAAGTGATTTTCGGTGAAGCGGTAGTGGCGGAAGGGGAATACTCCGGCACCCTTGGTGACCGTGTGCAGATGTTCGGAAGTGCCTGTTGTACGGTTGTAGTAGTACGCATCGATCTCGTCCGAGTAGAAGATGATGTTGTTGTCCAATGGGTTATATGCTGCCTTATGGAACTCACCCTCCAAGACAAGTGTGACCTTTCCCGTCCTGATGTCCATCTCCTTGATGCCATAGGGATCTACGATCAGCAGTGTGTGTTCGTCCTCTCCGAAGCATATATCACGGCAAGTGATCTTGTATTCGGCTGTCGGGACTAACTTGGACGTGTCCCACAAGACAAGTTTCTTGACCCTACGCTCTGTCTTGTAGTCCTGTCCGAAGTAGGCTGCCACCACACTGCCCGATTTGTTCAGGGCGACAAGGTCGACATCCCCCTCGGACTTGTGATGCTTCAGCAGGCGTAGCTTCGGCGTTGTCGTCCTTTTGATCTCTTGGTGTGTGACAGACTTTTTCTTTTGGGCTTCTGCACCGATTGTTCCCAAAGCCATGCATAGGGCTGTGCTCATCAAGATCACTACGATCCGTGGTACTATACTGTTCTTTTTCATAGTCGTTTTGTGTTTATGGATAATCATGGCAAGAGACAAGAGCCTTGACAACACTGTGCCACCCTCAGGCTTCCTTTCTCCTCCCCCTATTATTGTTGCGATAAAGATAGTTAATTGATTTTAATTCTTTTTGCAGTCAGAGTCTTTTTTGATGTGCGTGATCCATCCTCGGAGTGTCAATAAATTAAACATCGGGTGTAAAAAATCTTTACACTTTACTCCATATCGAAAAACAGGATAATTCTATATATCAGTAGTTTAACAACTTTGGCACGAGGTTTGAATGTTTATTGATGTAAACGATAAAATAACGTACGTCAATGACACGCTCAAACAAAGTCAAAACCATCCTGCCATGCCTTGTGCTTATACTTGTGGCACTACCCCTGCGAGCAGAGCCGGATACCCTCTCCATGAAGGTCTGTATCGACTATGCCCTCCGCCATAGTCCTCGTATCAAGGGAAGCAAGGCCGATCGCTCTATTGCCTCTGCAGACTACCTCGAAGCCATCGGGCGACTTCTGCCCTCCGCATCCGCATCGACCTCCGCTTACCTCAATATCGGTCGAGGTGTAGACCCCAAGACAAATACCTATACGGACATCAATACCTTTCGCAACAATTACGGCATAGAGTCTTCGATGCTCCTCTTCGACGGACTGAGTACGGTCTTTGCTCTTCGTCGCAGTCGTCTGGAGCGTGCCATAAGTATCGAACAAGTCCGCATGACCCGAGATCAGGTACGGCTGGAGACCATCGAGGCTTATCATCAGGTACTCTTCACTCAAGAGCTGTACCGCCAAGCCCGAGAGGATATAGCCAACAGTGCAAGGGTAGCCCTCCGTACCCAACGTATGTACGAGCTCGGGATGAAGTCTCTTCCCGATGTTTCCGAAGTGCGAGCAACAGAGGCTTCTGACAGGGTCACCCTAGTTCGTCGCCACAACGACTACGAGATAGCACTCCTCAACCTCAAAGCAAAGATGAACTATCCCATCGATCGCCCTTTGGTCATTGAGGACTCTTTGACCTTCGTAGATGTCATGCCTTCGCTCCTCACTGCCGAAGAGGTCTACGCCGTGGCTGTCCTCCGTCTGCCCAAGGCCGTGATTGCCGAACAAAAGGTCAAGAGCAGTCGGGCGATGTACAATAGCAGCATCGGGGCTTTCTTCCCCAAGATCACGCTCTTTGCAGGCTATGCCACAAGTTTTTCGTTCGCCACGAATGAGACGAACTATGAGCCTTTTGCCGACCAGCTCAAGAAACGGCGTGGGGAGTACATAGGCGTTGCCCTGTCGTTTGATCTCTTCGATGGGTTTCGTAAGAGTGCCACCTTCCGTCGTGCCAAGGCTCGCCACCGTGCCGAGGAGGCTCGGAGGGAAGAGACCCTGAGCGAAGTCTATAAAGACATAAGTCAGTCAATCCTCGAAGTCAATGCGGCAGTGAAGGAGTACAGAGCCACGGAGGAGAAAGCACGGCATCTGGAGCAGGCCTACCAAGCCACCTTGCGCAACTACGAAGCGGGCAATGCGAGCAGTATAGACCTCAGCACGGCATCCTCTCGTGCAAAGGAGGCTAAGATCGAACGAGCCCATGCCTACACGACTTATCTCCTCAGGCGTGAGTGGCTGGACTACTACAATGGATCCGTAGGAGAGGACGAAGGACTTTAGACGACAGAATACGTTCCAAAGCCTGACAGAATGTTTTCTGTCACGGGATAGAAAACATTCTGTCGGGCATCAGAAAAAAACAAATCATACACTTTTGGACCCGGACAAGAACAAACCAAATACACACCAAACAGATAATCTCATACAACATCATGGATACCAAGATTGAGAAGAAAAAAGGCCTTAGTCGCAAACACATCATCTATCTTTCGGGGGGCGTACTCGTCCTCTCGGCGATCCTTTGGAGTCTCTTCGGCATCAGTGGCAAGTCGCAGAAGGTGGAGCGAGACAGTCTCCACATCGTATCGGTCAGGCGTGGGAGCTTCCACGACTATATCCGTGTCGATGGGAGGGTGCAGCCGTTCAGCACGATACAGGTGAGTGCCATAGAGGGTGGAGTGGTGGAGGAGACTCTCGTAGAGGAAGGGGCAATGGTCAAGAAAGGTCAGGTACTCGTCCGCCTTGCCAACCCTTCGCTGAGCCTGAGTATCCTCGACAGCGAAGCACAGTTGGCAGAGAAGCAAAACTTCCTCCGCAACACACAGGTGACGATGGAGCAGGACAAGCTCAACCTCCGTCGCGAGCGTTTGCAGGTGGAGCTGGACATCGAACGCAAGAAGCGCAAGGCAGATCAGTATGAGCAGTTGTACAAGGAAGAACTGTGTTCGAGAGAGGAGTACCTTCAGGCCAAGGAGGATTATGACTTCAGCCGTCGCAGCGGACGACTCATCTCGGATAGGCAGCTTCAGGACTCGATATACCGTGGCATACAGGTGGATCAGATGGAGGAGAGCCTCCACAACATGAGGCGCAATCTCCAACTTGTGCGTCAGCGTATCGACAATCTCGATATCAAAGCACCTGCCGACGGACAGCTCGGTCTCCTCGATGTGGAGATAGGGCAGATGATCCATGCCGGTACGAAGGTGGGACAAGTGCATGTCCTCAGCAACTACAAGGTGGAGGCGATGATCGATGAACATTATATCGACCGTGTCCGGGCGGATCTCCATGCGACCTGCGAGCGTCAGGGACAGCCTTATGAGCTGAGGGTACGCAAGGTCTTTCCGGATGTGAGGGATAAAAACTTCAAGACCGAATTTGTCTTCGTCGGCGAAAAACCCGAGAATATCCGTACAGGTCAGACTTATCATGTCAGTCTCGAACTCGGCCAACCCTCCGAAGCCCTCTTGATCCCCCGTGGTGCATTCTATGGTGATACGGGGGGGAGATGGATATTCGTGATCACCAAGGATGGCAAGCGTGCCGTGCGTAGAGAGGTGGCCATAGGCCGACAAAATCCCGAGTACTACGAGGTGCTGTCAGGGCTCGATCCAGACGAAGAGGTCATCGTGTCTTCTTACAGAGCGTTCGAGCAAGCAGTAGAGCTAATCATCAAATAACATAACCGTCATGATCAAATTAGAAAACATCACCAAGATCTTTCGCACCGATGAGGTCGAGACAAGAGCATTGAACAACGTATCCTTAGAGGTCCGACAAGGAGAGTTTATAGCCATCATGGGACCTTCGGGCTGTGGCAAGTCTACCCTCCTCAACATCCTCGGACTGCTGGACAACCCTACCTCCGGAAACTATACCCTCGATGGCAAAGAGGTAGGACACCTCAAGGAAAAGGACCGTACCGTCATACGAAAGGGAAAGATCGGCTTCATCTTCCAAAGCTTCAACCTTATCGACGAGATGACAGTGGCGGAGAATATCGAACTCCCTTTGGTTTACCTTCGTATCAAACCTTCACAGCGTAAGGAGAGGGTCGAAGCGGCATTGTCTAAGATGAGCATCAGCCACAGAGCAGCGCACTTCCCCAGCCAACTCTCTGGTGGACAGCAACAACGTGTGGCCATAGCTCGTGCAACTGTCGCAGGACCTCTGCTCATCCTTGCCGACGAACCCACGGGTAACCTCGACAGCCAAAATGGTGCCGAGGTCATGAACCTGCTCACAACCCTCAACCAAGAGGGAGCAACGATCATCATGGTGACCCACTCTGAGAGAGATGCAGCGTATGCCCACAGAGTCATCAATCTCCTCGATGGTAGTATCAAATCATAAATATGTGTTGGTTATGAACGAACTGAAATTTGCTTATCGGAGGCTACTCCGGAGTAAGGGACTCAACACGATCAAGGTACTGAGTCTTGGACTCGGCTTTGCGATTAGTTTTGTGATGCTGGCCAAGGTGGCATTTGAGCTGTCGTACGACACCGTCTTCACAGATGCAGATCGTATCTACCATGTCAAGACCTTATCAGAGACCAATGGGGTAGAAAACGACTATAAGTCCATATCGGGTGCTGTCGCTCCCGGAATGAAAGCGGAGATCCCTCAGGTCGAGTTGGCGACACGTTATACAGGTATTTCAGGTGGGTCGAAACTCTATACCGACGACAAGAGGGGATATAATTTTGATGAAGCTGTACTTGCGGATGAGTACTTCTTCGAGATGTTCGATCAGAAAATACTTGCCGGTAATCCTAAAGAGATACTGACGACTGCCCTAAGATGTATGGTAAGCGACGAACTGGCGGAGAGGTTGGGCGGTGATGTCGTAGGTAAAACCTTTGTCATGCAGGAATATCCGGACATCAAATTGACGATCGGTGGAGTATTCGAGGCGTTCCCTGCAAACTCCTCGTTCGATATGGACATCCTTATTTCTATGACCAGTATCGGCAAGTTTACTTGGGACGGTAGCCAAAATTGGCTCGGTAACGACCGCTATCGTGGATACATCAAACTTGCTCAAGGAGTCGAGCCTGCCGATATCAAGGAGTCAATCTACAAGATGCAACAGAAGTATCAGGACATTGACTCGGTCAACGAAAAGATTGGTGGCTATCTGACTTATGTCCCTTCGCCCCTCTTGGATCTTCATTTGTCTGACAAGCACCTGTCGACCTCTATCCTGCTCATCGGCATCATAGGGCTGGTTGTCCTCATCATGTCCATCCTCAACTACACCCTGCTACGTATCACGTCGATCCTCAACAGCAGCAAGACCACTGCGATCATGAAGAGCGTCGGGGCAGAGCGCAAAGACATCCAGAAAAGTATCATCACCGACACTTTCGTTCATCTCTTGCTTGCGGTCTTTGTAGGTATCGTGTTTGTCGTGGCTTTTCATAAGGTCTTCTATCAGATCCTTCAGATCCGTGTGTCCGAACTCATATCTCCGACATCGATCCTCTTGGGTATCGTCATCCTTATCGTGACAGGTTTTGTCATCAGTGTCGGTCCGGGACGCATCATTGCTTCACAGCCCGTTATCTCCGTGATGACAAACTATAAAAAGACCAACCGCAGGTGGAAGCTATCGCTCCTATTCATCGAAAGCATCGGCGTGACATTCCTCCTTTGCACCGTGTTCTTCGTCCATCATCAGTATAACTATTCGGTTCGTTTGGATAAAGGCTACAATACCGATAAGGTCTACTACATCCCGACCAGTGCTATCGACAGTCTCGGTATCAAGAGCATCACCGACATCCTTCGAGATAGCCCCGAAGTCGAAGTCGTCTCACTTGGTTCGACACTTCCGTTCCACAACCAAAGTGGCGATAACATCTTCGACCCTGAGAGCGGAAAAGATATACTTCATATAAAAGACTTCTTCTGGTGCGACAAGTACTACTTGGAAGCCCTCAAGATACCGATCATTGAGGGTGAGGGTTATGATACAAAGCCGTGTCATGCCAAGAACATGGTCATCAGCAGGTCTTGTGCCATCAATCTCACAAAGAACATGGGCTGGGAGGACGGAGTCGTTGGCAAGGAGATCTATGTCACCAGTCACCAAAACCCTGTTACTATTATAGGTATATTTGAAGATATATTGGCTAAGCTATTTACTTCTGCTTTTCCCGAAAAGGCAAACATTGTCATGGCGGGTGGAGCTTGGTACAGATACTGCGAATATATGATCATCCGCATGAAGACAGATACACCCCAAGACTTAGCAAAAGTGGAAGAAATCATCAATAGATACTCCTTGTTTGGCGACCTCGAACTAATCAATGCGACAACATCCATGATCTGGCAATATGATAGCATCCAAAACGTGGGGTATTACGCCATCTTCGGGTCTGTCATTGCGCTTATCATCGCGATCATCGGGATTATCGGATACACTGAAGAAGAGGTGACAAGGCGGCGTAAAGAGCTTGCCATACGTATGGTCAACGGTGCTTCTCGTGCGGATGTCTTGCGACTCTTCCTGACAGACTACCTCAAGATCGGTGTACCTGCGGTGATCGCCGGACTTCTGCTTGCCAACTATGCCATAAAGACCTGGATGCAGGAGTTCTCGGACCACATCGAGGTATCGGCCTTTACGCTCATGCTCCTCGGTCTTGGAGTCCTTGCGCTCACTTCGCTCATCATGGGGGTGTACTGCCGTATCACAACGAGCAAAAATCCTATCATCTACCTTGCCGAAGAGTGATCTCTCAAAGAAGTGCTTAATTCGGATCATCCTCCCCGGCATTGAGGGTGCAAAAAAGGTCGTAAGACTTGTCGCAACAAGTCTTACGACCTTCGTCATCGAATCTTACGACTTTTTGTCGAGCCTTCTATACCTTTTTATGCGAAGGGTTAGAGAGTAAGAGATAACACTCAACTTTTATCATCTCTTGGGGGAGAATAATTATCTTTGTCCCAAAGCACAATACCCTGACAGTATGATGATACACTTGATACTCTGTTTTGTATTGACGGTGGCAAGTATCCTTTTGGCTGCCATGGGACATCTGTGGCTTGCGGTGGCTTGTGGCGCACTTGCGCTTGTTATTACCTTACGACTGTACCGTGCTGTCCGACGATCACATGCCAATATACTCACTGTCCTCCAAGCGATAGAAAACAACGATCACACTTACTACCTTTCCGAAAATGGGGCTTTAGCCTCTGACAGGAGATTCAACGAAACACTCAACCGCATCAAGCTCATCATCCAGACTACTCGTGAAGAGGTACGACAAAACGAACTCTTCCTCACGAAGATCATCGAACAAGTCCCCACGGGTATCATCATTACGACACCCCGGGGGGCGGTGAGATTCATCAACCAAGCAGCTCTTCGCCATCTCTCGCTCCCTATTATCACCCACCTGCATCGTATAGGGCAAGTCTATCCCGAACTTTTCGACCTGCTCTCATCTATGACGGACAATGACAGTAGGAGTCTCACCATCCATACCGAGAAGGAAGCTCGTTCGCTCGTCTTCGAACGCACGACCATCACCATCCCTATAGGGACAGTGCACATCTATTCGATACAAGATATCGAGGACGAGCTGACCCGAAAGGAGACGGACTCATGGATGTCGCTCATCAGGGTGATGACACACGAGATCATGAACTCCATAGCTCCCATACGCTCTGTGTCTGAGATCTTGCTCTCCGAAATGAGGGTAGCGAAAAAGGACGATGAAGCGACGATACAAGCGATAGAGACGATCCACGACACATCGGAGGGATTGATTCGCTTTGTCGAAGACTATCGGAAGTTCTCTGCCGTCCCACAACCACAGCCCGGTAGAGTAGATGTGCAGAAACTCATCGCCGGGGCAGTCTTCTTGAAAGAGGTCGACTTCAGAGATAAGGGGATCGAGGTGAAGGTGTCCGTTGCGGACGAATTGTCTGCCCTCACGGCAGATACTGCTCTCATCATGCAGGTGCTGCACAACCTACTCAAAAATGCACTCGAAGCCACCCCTCTCGGTGGCGAAGTGCGCATCACCGCACAGCTGAACTCTTCTCGACGACCTACGATAGAGGTCTTCAATACGGGAGCTTCCATACCCGACGAGGTCAAGGACTATATCTTTGTTCCTTTCTTTACCACCAAAGACGGTGGTAGCGGCATAGGGTTGAGTCTCTCTCGATACATCATGCGTCTGCATGGTGGCAACCTTCGTTACCGCCCTCATACGGATGGTGTGGTGTTCGTGATGGAGTTTTGACCCCGTCAGTCCGAAGGTGTAGTATTTACAAGTGGCGGATGAGTTCGTCCACGGCTTCTTCTCGTGTCGCCCAGTTGGTCACAAAGCGTACCAGAGTCTCTTGGTCTCCGCGTGGCCCCCACCGCTCGAACGAAGCAACCTGCATCAGACGGTCGATGTCTTCGTTGGGCATTCGGAAGAACTGCTGATTGGTGGGAGAGTCGATGTATGGCACATGGCCTTTGGCTATGAATGCCTGCTTCAACTTCATTGCCATCTGTATGGCATGTCGGGATATGCGGAAGTAAAGATCATCTGTGAAAATGGTCTCAAACTGTATGCCCAACAGTCTGCCTTTGGCCAACAAGGCACCGTGCTGCTTGACAAGCGGGAAGAAGTGAGGTAGCAGATCCGTCCGTGTCACGACAACAGCTTCGCCAAAGAGCGTACCGACTTTCGTTCCACCGATATAGAAGACATCGCACAGACGAGCCACATCCTCCAAGGTCACATCCGTACCGTCGGCCATCAGCCCATAGCCAAGCCTTGCACCGTCCATATAGAGGGGGATGTCGGCTTCTCGACAAACGGTACTCAAAGCCTCAAGCTCAGCCAACGAATACAGTGTCCCCAGCTCAGTGGGATGAGAGATGTAAAGCATCCCCGGAGCGACCATGTGCTCGTATGAGTCGTCTCGGTAGAAGTCCGTGATATACCCCTTGACATCCTCGGCTCTGACCTTGCCGTCATACGAAGGTAGAGTAAGCACCTTGTGTCCCGAAGCCTCTATTGCTCCCGACTCATGCACACTGATATGGCCTGTATCGGCTGCCAGTACCCCTTCGTGATGAGCAAGTAAACCGTCGATGACCGTTGCATTTGTCTGTGTGCCACCTACGAGGAAGAAGACCTTGCCTTGCTTCAGTCCACAAGTCTCGAGGATGCGTTGTCTCGCCCTCTCGGTGTACTCATCCGTCCCATAGCCGGAAGTCTGCTCAAGATTGGTCTCCATCAGACGACGCATCAACTCGGGATGCGCCCCTTCCATATAATCGCTGTCGAAGTGTAGCATATCGTTAATCTTCCTTAGTCTTACCACAAAAATACCCATAAATCCTCTCAATGGGCGTCTTATGATCGACAAATCCTCCGGAGAGGGATGAACACTGTTTCAGAGGATCGTTTTTGTCATTATACGGTCTTTCTATAATCTGTGTTTTTACGAATTATGGGGTATAAAAATAAATTTATCAGAAAGTTTGATTTTCGAGTCTTTTTATTACTTTTTCTTTGATTTTGTCGCTTTTTGTCTGTATAATTGTAGTGAGGTTAGTCCTTTCGAGGTTCTAGTGATAGACCCTGCGTTGGGATCTTGCAATTATGAAAACAAAGGGAAACACACCTATGTCATGCTCCCTGCATTGGGGCTCTGGGTCTTGATTTATGGAGCAGATGACTTCTTCAAAGGTTGTGTGAAGTGTCCTCTCGTTGATATCTGAGCCTTTTCGGAGGTAAGGTGCTCATGTGAGGACGTCGTCCAAGGGAGTCTGCTCCTTGGGATGTTCACACGAAAAAGAGACGAACAGAGTCGGCTAACCTCCTCTGTTCGTCTCCTGTTTTTACTAGCTTCATTCTCCTTTCACCTTTGACTTCCATGCTGACCTCACGCATCCCGAGTATTTGTTCAAGGGGAACACCCTCTTGTTTGGATAGGAGGGATGGGGGGGCTTTAGGTTGTCTTGTCCTGTGTGCATCCTTTGGGCAAATAAAAAGGCAGTGTCGAAGTTGGATTTTTCGACACTGCCGGAGGGTTCAGAGTTTTTGCGGTAAAGGAGAAAAATATTTTCTCTCTCAAATATCCATCAGACTCTCTTGATGATAATCGCGGTACCCATACCACCTCCGATACAGAGGGATGCGAGACCGAGGGTCTTGTTGTAGCGTTTGAGCTCGTGTATGAGGGACACAAGGATACGGTTGCCCGATGCTCCGATAGGGTGACCGAGAGCGATGGCACCGCCGTGGAGATTGGTGCGTTCGTCGAACCACTCACGTGTCACACCACACTCTTCGATGAGTTCGTGGATTACGCCAAGTGACTGCGCTGCGAAAGCTTCGTTGAGCTCGATGATCTCCATGTCTGAGAGCTTGAGACCTGCTCTTGAGAGGGCTTGTTTGATCGCAGGGACAGGACCTAGACCCATGACTTGTGGATCGACCCCGCCTGTGCCGATGGCTACAATTTCACAAAGGGGTGTGAGACCGTACTTCTTGACAGCATCTTCGTCTGCAAGCATCACGAACGATGCTCCGTCGTTGAGCCCCGATGCGTTACCTGCCGTGACTGTTCCGTCCTTCTTGAAGGCTGGTTTGAGCGTGCCAAGTTTTTCGAGGCTGGTACCACGGTTGGGGTACTCGTCCTTGTCAACGACTTCAGTCCCCTTGCGTGTGACGATATTCATGGGGACGATCTCTTCGTCGAAATACCCTCCGTCGACAGCAGCAATGGCTTTGGTCTGTGATGCGATGGCGAACTTGTCTTGTTCTTCTCGTGTGATGTGGTACTTCTCAGCGATATTTTCGGCTGTGATCCCCATGTGATAGTTGTGGAAGGCATCGGTGAGACCGTCGTTGACCATGTGGTCCACGGCATTGAGTGCCCCCATCTTGTAGCCTTGGCGGACGTTCGAGGGGAGTACGAAGCCTGCGTTGGACATAGACTCTGTACCACCTGCGATGACGACAGAAGCGAGACCACAGAGGATATCGGCATAGGCGTTCATCACGGCCTTCATACCGCTACCGCAGACCATGTTGATCCCGTAAGCCGGTACTTCGTGTGGGATGCCTGCATTGATGGCACATTGGCGTGACACCCCTTGCTTCTGACCTGCTGAGAGGACATTACCGGCGATGACTGCATCGATGTGCTTGGGATCGATGCCGGTGTCTTTGATGATCTGCTTGATGACCTCAGCTCCGAGTTCACCGGGTTGAAACGATGCCAAACCGCCCATAAACTTGCCTATTGGGGTACGCTTGGCTGCTGTGATATACACTTTCTTCATAAGTATAATAGTTTTAGATAGTTTTATCCACAAAATAAACCCCATCCGCAGTCTCCTCTTGGGAGAGTGGATGAGGTTTATGTATTTGTCGTGATCAACTCAACATGGGTTTCAAATCAGGAGAGAAGATGAGGGTCGCTTCAGTGGCGTTGATGACATCTTCCTTGGTAAATTCGGGGTGGATCTCGGTGACGACAAGCCCCTCGGATGTGATGTTGATGACGCACATCTCGGTGACGATCATATCCACTTGACCTGCTGCGGTGAGTGGAAGGGTACACTCCTTCATAATCTTTGCCTTACCTTTGGCTGTGTGCTCCATGGCGAGGATGACTTTGCGTGTACCTGTCAAAAGGTCCATCGCACCACCCATGCCGGGTACCATCTTGCCAGGGATGTTCCAGTTTGCAAGGTTGCCCTTCTCGTCGACCTGGAGTGCTCCGAGGATGCTGATGTCGACGTGTCCGCCACGTATGATGGCAAAGGAGGTCGCACTGTCGAATGTGGCTGCCCCCTTGGCAGGAAGGATGGCACCGCCTCCGGCGTTGATGAAGTAGGGGTCTTCTTTGCCGGCTTCGGGTGTAGGACCGATACCGATCATACCGTTCTCGGAGTGTAGCACGACATCTACGCCTTCGGACAAGAAGTTCGGGATGAGGGTGGGGAGACCGATGCCGAGATTGACGACATCTCCGTCTTTGAGCTCAAGAGCCACTCGTCTTGCGATGACTTCTCTGATCTGATTCTTATCCATAGATCTATGATTTATTATTTGTTATTCATTCTTCTGTCCAACTCCTGAGCCACAAACGAAGCCACATCATCAGCATAGGTATTCATGCCGAAGCCGGCGTCATAACCGAGCTCTTTTGCCAACTCATGAGAGATACGTGGACCTCCGGCACAGAGGATGACCTTGTCGCGGAGACCTTCGGCCTCAAGCATTTCAACAAGCTCGATCATGTTGTGGATGTGTACATCCTTCTGTGTCACGGTCTGCGACACCAAGAGGGCATCGGCATTCATCTCAATGGCTTTTGCGATGAAGTCTTCATTGAGGACTTGGCTACCCATATTAAGGGTATCAAACATTTCGTAGCGTTCGAGTCCGTAGTGACCGGCAAAGCCTTTCATGTTCATGATCGCGTCGATACCTACGGTGTGGGCATCGGTACCGGTACTCGCACCGATGACACGGATGGGACGTCCGATGTTCTCTTTGATGAACTGGTCGGTCTCCTGCATATCCCACTTTGTTCCTTCGACCTTGGGAACGTGGATGGAGGTGTAGTCGATGGTGTTGGTATAGCTGCCATAGCAGTTGAAGAAAGTGAAGCCTTCTTTCAGTTCTCTGTGAAAGACGACTTGAGGGTTATTGAAGCCCATCTGCTTGAGCAACAGCTTGGCAGCCTCTATGGCTTCGTCTCCTGCAGGGACAGGGAGGGTGAAGCTAAGCTGAGTCTTGCCATCGTTCATCGTGTCGCCGTATGGCTTAATCTTGGTGAGGTCCAGCGTTTGGTCAAAGTCATTGGCCTCTGTAGAGTATAATCCTCCGCTCATATCTTTGGTTGCTTATTGTATGCTGTTGTTGTTAGTACCGGGGTTCATGATCTCAATGAATGGGTTGATGTAGTGTTCGCCTTTGAGGCAGACACCGGCAAGTCCTTTACCTCCGTCTTGCGGACGTTTGACGTCACCGAACTTACCCTTTTCGATAGCGATGAAGAGTCCTTCACCTTCGAGCTCTTGGAGCAGGGCAATGGTCTTGGCAAGCACGTGCTTGGCTCTCGTCTGTATGATACCACCTTCTTTGTAATACATCTCTTCGCCGATGGACTTCATGTTGTTGAAGATGTACTTGGCGTTTTCGATGGAGAGGTAACGGTCGCTCATGAACGGAGTGTGGATCGCTTCGGTAGGCATACCGAGGAGCTGGATACCTTGTGATGTCCAGATTCCGATCATATTGAACAATGCATCTTGGAGGTGACCACGGAAGATGTTACCCGTCATAAACTTTGTGGGAGGCATATATTTGAGTGGTGCCTTGGGGAAGATCTCACGTGTCATCTGAGCTTGTGCAAGCTCGAAGAGGAATCCGTTTTCGAGCTCGGGATCCATCTCGAATGCGTGACCAAGACCCATTTGTTCTTCGGGAAGACCTGCCATGAGTGCAAGCTGTTCGTTGATGAGGTCCGACGCCAACACGGTGTGTGCTTCTTCGACAGCATCGGCAGTGGTGAGGTAGTTGTCTTCCCCGGTATTGATGATAACGCCTGCAAAGCCATTGATGACACGAGACATGTACTGGTCCACAAGGGTACGCTTCATGTTGATGTCACGGAACAAGATACCGTAAAGGGCATCGTTGAGCATAACGTCAAGACCTTCGAGTGCTCCCATTGCGGCGATCTCAGGCATACAGAGTCCCGAGCAGTAGTTACAGAGACGGATATAACGTCCGACCTCTTCGCCCACCTTGTCGAGCGCACTACGCATGATGCGGAAGTTTTCCTGTGTCGCAAACGTACCACCGAAACCTTCTGTGGTGGCTCCGAAAGGTACGTAGTCCAAAAGGGACTGTCCTGTCGTACGGATCACAGCGATGATGTCCGCTCCTTGACGAGCTGCCGCCTCTGCCTGCACGACGTCTTCGTAGATGTTACCTGTCGCGACGATGACATAGAGATAAGGACGCGAACCTTCACCGAGGGTCTCGATGTAGTGCTCTCTCTTGTGTCTTCTCTCGCGGATACGAGCGACGCTGGCTTCGATGAAAGGCATGATTGCCTTGGTGACCTCCTCTTGGCTATGGAAAGGGAAAGAGGTGAGGTCGAGTTGTTCGAAAGCCACCTTTTCGGCCAATTGTTGTGGGGTAAGACCTGTGGCGATGATACCGTTGGCCAGATAAAACAAGATCCCATTCTCGAGAGAGTTCTTGTTCTTGAGGTCATCTACCACGACGTTGGGTAGAGGCACACCGTCTGCATCGACATTGTCAATACCGATGAGGCGACAGAGGGTACGCTCCACAGCCACAGTGGTGTAATCTTTTACGAACGTCTGTACATCAAGTGCGATCTTACGAGCCGAGGCACGCGCACGATCTACATCCTTAAAGTCAATTCCTAATTTGCTTTGCTGTTGCATAGTAATGCTGATGCTTTATAATGTTTGAGGGTTTTCTTTGTCAATGTATTGGTGGATGCGAGAGAGCAACTGAGGTGCTATGCCGATGATCTCGGCAATGCGGATCGCCTCATGCGGTACTTCGCCGTCCTGTGCTTCTTCCAAAGAATAGTCTATGAAGTTGTTGATATTCTCGATGCTGATCTGGTGGTTTGGGTCTTTTTGCTCGCAAAAACCCTTCACTCTCAACTTCCGACAAGGGGTGTCCACGGCATAGTGAGAGGTCACGAGAGCCGCGACCTTGTGCTCGGCAAGGAAGTCCAAGACACTACAGACGATGGCGCTTCCCTCTTGGGGATTGGTCGTACGTGCCAGCTCATCGACGAGTACCAACTGGCGTGTCCCATGAAGAGCGGCTTGGATGATGTCGTTGACACGAAGCATCTCTGCCGCATAGGATGAAAGTCCTCTCGAAGTATCTTCTGCATCTCCTATGGACAGAGATATCTTCTCGACCGGGACTATCTTCGCTCGGCTTGCAGGGACGAAGCAGCCGAACTGGAATAATGCTTGTGCAAGGGCGACCGAACGAAGCAGGACACTCTTCCCTGCCATATTTGCGCCCATGATGAGTGTTGGTGACTGTGAGAGCCGGATATCCACAGGTTGGAAAGTCTTGCCTTGCTGAGCAAGCGAATCCTTGAGTTGGGGAAGGAAAAGCCCCTTGTACTCTGTCTCCCCTGTCCCTATCTCCGGACGCACGAGTCCCATCCCAAGTCCTTGATCGGCTCTTGCGATAAGGATATCAAGGTATGCCAAGGTGTCAAGAGCCAGCATAAGGTCGTCTGCATGTTCGACAAGCTTGGCAGAGAGGTGCTTGCGCACCTTGTCTTCTTCTCGCTGCGCTTGATGACGGACATCTTCAATCTCGACCTCATCAGCATTGTTATTGATCATGAGGGAGATCCTACGTCTGAGCTCTGCCAGGACAATGGAGTATCTGTCGTAGATGTAGAAGTGGGGGATCCTCTTTTGCTCGGGGTCGAGGAGGTCTATCACAACCGTGAGGTCAGGTATCCTGAGATAAGTCAGTCCCAGAGGTGAGATCATCTGCATGATGTCCTGCGCAAGTAGCGAAAAGGACTTGATCTCGAAGAGTTCGATGTCGGTCAGGACGTTGCGATTGCTCAGATGCCTGATTGTGTTTGCGATGTCGTGCAACTGCATCATGCGGGTCGAAAGGAGGGAGAAGAGCTGTTCGTTTGCACCATCGGCATAGCATGCCGAAAGCCGCCCAAGGTGGTCAAGTGCCTCCTCGATATCTGCCTCTTCGGTCATCATCTTCTGTGCCAAGAGTGTACGCCTGCCGGCCGATGTGAGTATGTTCAGCTCATCGACCATGTAGCGTAGCCCTGTTATCTCCTTTATTGCATCCTTTAGTAACATCATCTGTTGTCCTTATATCATAAGTCCGACCAAGGTCGTTCTGTATTTCAAGCCTTCTTTCCGAAAGTTGGGGACATCGCTTTCTCTCCTTCTACAACTTCTTTTCTTTGCTCTGCTCGTTGGTGTTTTCTTTTTGCTGAGGGAAGCAACTCTTCTACCTTATGGAGACGTAATCTTCATAATGTCATAGACGGGTACATTGAGTTCGCGGCTCATCTGTTCTCTCAAAGTCTCGGAGTCTAAGTAGAATCCCGCAGGAGAGTATGGATTGACCGTGACGGCAATGAGGTTGCTATGCATCAGGCTCAGCATACGGTTGCCTTCACGGACGAAGGCATCGTAGACCTCTTGGGTGGCAAAGACTTTCGTAAAGTCCGACACTATGAGCTCGACCTGTTTGCGTTGTTGGCGCAAGAAGTTGAGTAGCTTGTCGCTGATCGCTCCTGTGACAAAGAGACGAGTGCCATATCTGAATATATCCTTCTCTCTCTTCTCTATCAGGAATATCGATGGAATCTCCAGATCGTGTATGCTCCCTTCGTCATCCACTGCCCATATCCCTGAGGAGAGTGAGCTCAGTGTGGGCAACCATTCCTTGCGTACCCGGGGGAGCTCTATGAGCTGTTTGACGTATTTAGTCTTGCGGACAAGCTGAGGGATGTTGGCACTGAAGGCCGCCCCTGTGGCGAGTACGATACCATCCGTCACGGCAGGTGATGCCAAGCTCATTCGGGACAAGGCTCCATCGACAAGGGTTGTCTGTATTCCTCGGGCAGAGAGTTGATCGATGAGGGCTTTGACACCCATCGTCTCTGCTGGGCCGGAGATGAGACATTTCCCCTGCTGGATCACATTGGCGGTGATCAGTCGTCCGAGAGAAGTGTACTTTCGTCCCACATCAACGATCTCGGAGACCAGTTGTCTCTGGAGGTAATGCACCTCCGATGTCACGAATGTCATGCCTTTATAGATCGTTACCTGTGGCTTGGGGGTCGAGGTGACCCTGTCGGTATGCTCTCCGTCGACACCTATGGAAGTGATGGCGACAGGGGTATCCATGGTGCTTAGTCGGCGAAGAATATAGTTGAGACATACGGTCTTGCCCGTATTCTTTGCCAACCCCACTATGGCAACACTGCGGTAACGCAATATGTCGTCTATGAAAGGCACTCTGTCAGACTTTTCGTTGTTTGTTGGTTTTATGGACTTTTGAGATAGAGGAGAGGGGACAGAGAACAAAAAACACCTACTCCACACTGTCTCCTCTCCTCATATCAAAAGTCTCGCTTTAGTGCTGGTTGCGCTCGAAGCGAGCAAGGTTCTTAGGCTCGATAGCGAGCTGTTGACCTGCCAAGAGGGCAGCCACACCTTCTTTCTTTTTGTTTTGACAATCTTCGCAGTGACAGTCTTCCTTGTAGTCCTCTGGCTCTGTGTAAGTGGTCAAGACGCCTTCGTAGTTACGTACGACGACACGACCCGGAGCTTGAGACACGAGGTAGTTCGGCATCACAGGGATCTTACCGCCACCACCGGGAGCATCGACGACGAATGTCGGTACTGCATAGCCGGAAGTATGTCCGCGGAGGTTCTCGATGATCTCGATACCCTTGGACACAGGAGTACGGAAGTGTCCGATACCCATCGAAAGGTCACACACATAGATGTAATATGGTCTCACACGGATCTTGACGAGCTCGTGGACGAGTTTCTTCATCACGTGAGTACAGTCGTTGATGCCTCTGAGGAGAACACTTTGGTTACCGAGAGGAACACCTGCGTTAGCCAAACGCTCACAAGCGAGCTTAGCTTCGGGTGTGATCTCATTGGGGTGGTTAAAGTGTGTGTTGAGCCATACCGGGTGATACTTCTTCAGCATCTCGCAGAACTCAGGTGTGATACGCTGTGGCATCACGACCGGGGTGCGTGAGCCGAAGCGGATGATCTCTACGTGAGGGATCTCTCTGAGCTTCTGTAGGATGTACTCGATACGTTTGTCGGGTACGAGGAGTGCATCTCCACCACTGAGGAGGACGTCACGCACCTGTGGCGTACGAGCGATGTAGTCGATACATCTGTCGATGCGTTCGAGTGGAGACGAAGCGTCTTTCTGTCCTGCAAAACGTCTGCGTGTACAGTGACGGCAGTACATCGCACACTGGTCGGTGATCAAGAAGAGGACACGATCCGGATAACGGTGTGTCAGGCCTGGTACGGGGCTGTCGGCATCCTCATGCAATGGGTCTTGGATATCAGCAGCACTGATATGTAGCTCATTGATGGTAGGGATGGACTGCTTGCGCACGGGGTCGTGTGGATCGTTGGGATCGATGAGACTGAGGTAGTATGGGGTGATCGCCATACGGATGGTCTTGAGAGACTCACGCACACCCTCCTCCTCCTCGGGAGTGAGTTGGATGTACTTCTTGAGGTCCTCAAGGGTCTCGATACGGTTACGTACCTGCCACTGCCAATTGTTCCAGTCTTCGTCCGAGACATTCGGGAAGAACAGTTTTCTATTTCCTTCAACCATGGCGGATTATGCGTAAAGTTCGGTGAAAATCTTACGAAGTTCTTCAGACTCTCTGAGTTCTTGAAGCGTGATTTCTGCGTGACCCTTGGTATAACCGTTACCGATGAGCATGGTCACATCGCTACCTACGCCTTCTGCACCGAGGGCAGCCTTGGTGAAGCTGGTTGCCATAGAGAAGAAGTAAACGACACCTGTATCCTTGGTGATGAGGATACTTGTCATTTCTGTATCAGGGATGTTTACGTTGTTGATGGTGATGTCTGCAAGCTGACCGTTGGTGAGTGCTTCGATCTTTTCGAGTACGGGTACAGGTTGAGTAGCATCAGCAGAGAATACCTCGTCACAGAATCCGAGCTTTTGGAGACGCTCGGTACTCTTTGCAGAGTGAGTGATACCGATGACCTTACCTGTCACACCTGCTCTCTTCTTCGCTTCGTAGCAGCAGAGCATACCACTCTTACCACCTGCACCGATGATGACCACGGTATCGCCGGGCTTCACGAGGCGAGCTGTCTGCGCAGGAGCACCTGCTACGTCAAGAGCAGAGAGTGCCAACTTTTCGGGGAGGTCAGAAGGAATCTTGGCGTAGATACCGCTTTCGAATAGGATCGCCTTACCATCGATGTCCACTTGGTCTACATCCGCGCGAATCTCTTTGATCTTGTCGATGCGAAGTGGAGTAAGAGAGAGCGAAACGAGGGTAGCAATCTTGTCACCCACCTTTAGGTCGATCTTGTCTTCGAGGGCCGAACCGATCTTTTCTACCTTTCCGAGGAGCATACCGCCCGAGCCGGTCCATGGGTTGCGGTGCTTACCTTGCTTTTCGACGATCTCCATCATGATCTCTGCGATCTTGGCGTGATCACCGCCTGCACGTGCACTGATGTCTGTGAACGAAGCCGAGTCGATGTTGAGTGTCTGTACATCGATGAGGATCTCGTTGTCGTAGATCTCATCCATGTTGTTGTCGATCTTGTTTGCTGGTTGTGGGAGTACGCCCACAGGGTCGATGACACGGTGTGTACCGTATTTATTTCCTTTCTTCATGAGTTTATAGAGGGTTGTGATTAAAAAGTTTCTATCTAATTGAAGACCCACCGATACCTTCCTCTCCACTCTCGGGTGAAGTGGGAGGAAGGGTCGATGATCTATATTTGAGCCAAGGTGTGACTTTTACTGCTTGGCTGGAAGGCCGAGGATGCGACGAGCTTCCGCAGGTGTCGCGATCTCTCTACCAAGTTCTTTGGCAATGCGTACGACCTTTTCTACGAGTTCGCCATTGGACTTTGCAAGTACACCCTTTGAGATGTATAGGTTGTCCTCGAATCCGACACGGACATGACCACCCATGACGATTGCTGCGGCACCGAGGGTAAATTCGCTACGACCTATACCTGTCGCTGTCCATGTAGAGCCTTCGGGGATGTTGCGCACGAGCCAAGCGAGGTTCTCTACCGTCGCAGGAGTACATCCGGGGACGCCGAGTACGAAGTTGAACTGCATCGGTGCACCGGGGACTTCGCCCTTCTTTGCCATGCGGACGATGGTGTCGAGGTGTCCCATCTCGAAGCACTCATATTCGGGCTTGATGTTGTTCTCTATCATCCTCTTTCCGAAGGCTCGCATCATAGGCATGGTGTTCTCAAACACCTCGTCGCCGAAGTTACAAGTACCACAGTCGAGTGTCGCCATTTCGGGGAACAGCTCGGTAGGCTGGAGTCGCTCCTCTGCAGTCATACCCACTGCACCACCTGTAGATGGGATGAGGATGACATCGGGTATCTCCTTGAGTATCGCATCGATACACTCTTTGAAGCGTTCTTTGCTCTGTGTGGGCGTCCCGTCGTCCTCGCGCACGTGGATGTGTACCACGGCTGCACCGGCATCGTATGCGCTTTTCGCTTCACGTACGATCTCTTCTACGGTGTAGGGGACAGCAGGGTTTTGTTCCTTGGTGACCTCTGCGCCGCAGATAGCGGCAGTGATGATTAGCTTTTCCATAGTCTGTCGGTGTTTATATTATTTGCGTTGGCATTCTTTTGGCACGACACAAGTACCGCTTGCACGGCACACGACGATAGGCTCTTCGAGGACATCGGCAGCCGAAGCGGAAATGTCTGTACGAGGGCGGATGACCTTCTTCGCTTCGAAGACCATCTTGCGAGAAGTGTTGCCGACCTTGGTGATCTCACCTGTCGCTTCGATGTAATCGCCGGCGAATACAGGGTTGAGAAACTCGACATTGTCATAAGCCACGAAGAGACCTTCGTCACCATCCTGGGCGATAAGGAGTTCGGTCGCAACATCACCAAAAAGCTGAAGCATCTTGGCACCATCGACCAAGTTACCACCGTAATGAGCATCAGCCGAGCTCATACGTAGTCTAATCATTGATTTCATATTCTTATAGGGTTGAAATTAATTATGTTGCACGATTTTGTCCACCATGATGTGTGGGGTGTGGATGGACTCCACGGAGATCTCACCGGCAGGGACGATGTGCTCGATCTCTGCGATGACAAGGTCGGCTGCCATGGCCATAAGGGGGTTGAAGTTCTGCATCGTACCCATATATACAAGGTTGCCATATTCATCACCCTTGGTAGCATAGACAAGTGCTGCATCAGCACGGAGCGGAAGCTCCAAGAGGTACTCGACACCATCGATGGTCATCGATTGCTTGCCTTCGGCTATGATGGTACCTACCCCCGTGCGAGTGAGGACACCGCCGAGACCCGAACCACCACAACGGATACGTTCTGCGAGTGTCCCCTGTGGGACGAACTCGATCTCTATATCTTTATTATTGTACTTTTCTCCTGTGACAGGATTGGTACCGATATGAGTCACGATGAGCTTCTTCACCTGGTGGTTTGCCACGAGCTTGCCCAGTCCCTTGTCGGTGTAGCTGGTGTCGTTTGCAATGATGGTGAGGTCCTTGAGTCCTACACGGACGATCTCGTCAATAATGTTTTCAGGCGAGCCATTTCCCAAAAAGCCGCCTATCATGAGAGTCATGCCGTCACGCAGCATGGAGACCGCCTCTTGTACGGTAGTTTTCTTATCTGTCATTGTAGCAATTACAATAGTCCCTTTCACGGAGGGTGGGTTAATACATCTGTGTCTTTTCATTATCCATATTCCCTTTCACCGAAATAGAGATAATAGTGTGGCAAAGATAAAGATTTGTCTTTGCTTTCCAAAATAGTTTGATAGGAAAAGAGAAATTTTTCTCTTTTCTCTCTTTTTGATTTTATTTATATTCCCTTAAGATGCCCATTGGATTTATGTTGTTTTGTTTTAAGTATTTGATTTATAGTATTCTGTGTTCTGTCGTGATGAGACGTTTGTCATATTTTTATCTTGTTGTACAAAACAAACTGTATAACTTGCTGTCTCGTGTCGTTAAACAGAAAGGTTTCTGTGGCGTGACAGAATTTGTTCTGATGTAAGGACAGAATTTATTCTGTGGCTCGACAGAAAATAGGTGACCCCAAAGAGGGGCTATCGGCTTTCGAGAGCTGTCGCCACGTGATAGAATATCAATGGGGAAATAATTCTGCAATATGTTTGGTTTGTAATGAAAAAAAACTAACTTTGCCCTGAAAGACATTGCAAAGAATCAGTGTTTTTGTAGACTTTTTCTTTTGAAGGGAAAGGTGTCGTGACTAAATAATCATCAAACACATTTATATCGCTTTAATATGGCAACTATCGATCTAAACAAGTATGGTATCACAGATGTGAAGGAGGTCGTCTACAATCCTTCGTATGATATACTTTACAATGAAGAAACCAAATCAGATCTCAAGGGATTTGAAGTCGGGCAGGTCACCGAGTTGGGGGCTGTCAACGTCATGACTGGTGACTATACAGGACGCTCACCGAAGGATAAATTCTTCGTCATGGATGACACCACGAGAGACACGATCTGGTGGACTTCTCCGGAGTACCCCAACGACAACAAGCCCGTGACCGAAGAGGCTTGGAAGGAGATCAAAAAGATCGCTACCAAGGAACTGTCAGACAAGAAGCTCTTTGTGGTGGATGCGTTCTGCGGAGCGAACCCCAACTCTCGCCTCAAGTTGAGATTTATCATGGAGGTGGCATGGCAGGCACACTTCGTGACCAATATGTTCATCCGTCCGACCGAGGAGGAGTTGAAGAACTTTGGTGAGCCTGACTTTGTAATTATGAATGCTTCGAAGGCAAAGGTCACCAACTACAAGGAACTCGGTCTCAACAGCGAGACTGCCGTCGTCTTCAACCTTACCGAAAAAGTACAGGTGATCATCAACACTTGGTACGGTGGTGAGATGAAGAAGGGGATGTTCTCTTACATGAATTACCTCCTTCCACTCAATGGCATGGCCTCCATGCACTGTTCGGCAAATACAAGCATGGATGGTAAGGAGACTGCGATCTTCTTCGGACTATCGGGTACAGGTAAGACTACCCTCTCCACAGATCCCAAGCGTCAGCTCATCGGAGACGACGAGCATGGGTGGGATGATGATGGTGTATTCAACTTCGAGGGTGGTTGTTACGCTAAGGTGATCAACCTAAGCAAGGAAAATGAGCCTGACATCTACAACGCCATCCGTCGCGATGCCCTTCTCGAAAATGTCACGGTGGACAAGGATGGTAAGATCGACTTCACAGACAAGTCTGTGACCGAAAATACCCGTGTCTCTTACCCTATCTATCACATCGAAAACATCGTCAAGCCGGTATCCAAGTCGGGGCATGCTCAGAAGGTGATCTTCCTCTCTGCCGATGCGTTCGGGGTGCTTCCTCCGGTATCTATCCTCACTCCTGAGCAGACAAAGTATTACTTCCTCTCCGGCTTTACGGCAAAGCTTGCCGGGACAGAACGTGGCATCACTGAGCCTACACCTACATTCTCGGCTTGTTTCGGTGCGGCATTCCTCTCCCTACATCCTACAAAGTATGCTGAGGAGCTCGTGAAGAAGATGGAGGCAAATGGCTCGACTGCTTATCTCGTCAATACCGGTTGGAACGGTACAGGCAAGCGTATCTCCATCAAGGATACCCGTGGTATCATCGATGCCATCCTTGATGGTTCGATCGACAAGGCAGAGACTAAGTCAATCCCATACTTTGACTTCAAAGTCCCAACGGCTCTTCCCGGTGTGGATCCTACGATCCTCGATCCTCGTGACACTTATGCAGATGCTGCTCAGTGGGAACAAAAGGCAAAGGATCTTGCTCAGAGATTTATCAAGAACTTTGATAAGTTCACGGGCAATGAAGCCGGAAAAGCTCTTGTGGCTGCAGGTCCGAAGCTCTGATTCAGAAGGACAACTCATGCAATAAACAAAGGTCGTCTACGGAAATGCTCCGTAGGCGACCTTTGTCGTTCTCTTTCGTTCGTGGATGACAGCAAAAAATAAGGTCACCCATAAAAGTATTATGGATGACCTTACTATATTGTTGTCTTTGGATCAGCTTATCCTCGTAACAGAGTGATCAGCTCTTCGAAAGTGCAGCTCTTTTGTTCGCCGGTCTTCATGTCTTTGATCGTGATGGTGTTGTTTGCCATCTCATCCGCTCCTATGAATGCAACGTAGGGGATGCTGAGCTGATCTGCATAGTTCATTTGCTTCTTCATCTTTACCGACTCGGGGTAGAGTTCGGCAGCGATGTTGGCTTCACGGATCTTGTAGAGTAGGGGTAGAATGTACTCTTCCTCTTTCTCTCCGAAGTTGACAAACATCAGTCTCGATCCGCCCTTCGTTTCCTCGGGATAGAGGTCAAGGGTGTTGAGGACATCGAAGATGCGATCCGCACCGAAGGATATACCTACGCCCGACATGCCTTTTTCTCCGAAGACTCCGGTGAGGTCGTCATAGCGTCCACCGCCCGTGATGCTCCCGATCTGTACATCCAATGCTTTGACCTCGAAGATCGCACCGGTGTAATAGTTGAGACCTCTGGCGAGCGAAAGGTCTAATTTGACCTCATTTTGAAGAGGTATGAGATCGAGCTTGCGCATGATGTATCGGAGCTCTTCGATCCCCTTCATCCCCACTTCGGAGGATTTGAGTGACTCTTCAAGGGTGGTCAGCTTCTCGGTATTTGTCCCCGATAGTTCGAGGATCGGCTTGAGGCTTGCGATAGCCCCCTCTGTAAAGCCTTTGGCGAGGAGCTCCTGATGTACGCCATCCCAACCTATCTTGTCCAGTTTGTCGATGGCTACGGTAAGATCCACGATCTTATCTTCGGCACCGATGACTTGTCCGATGGCTGTGAGGAGCTTCCTGTTGTTGATGAGGATGGATACGCGGATGCCGAGACGACCGAATACCTTGTCAATGATCTGGATCAGCTCTATCTCGTGGAGGAGTGAATCGGATCCGATGACATCTGCGTCACATTGGAAAAACTCGCGGTAGCGACCCTTTTGTGGGCGGTCAGCTCTCCACACAGGTTGGATTTGATACCTTTTGAATGGGAATGTCAGTTCGTTTTTGTGTTGGACGACAAAGCGTGCAAAGGGTACGGTCAAGTCGTAGCGTAAGCCTCTGTCGCAAGCTCTTGCAGCAAACTCGGTCGGAGTGATCGTCAAGAGTTCGTTGCGATCGAAGTCCTTGAGGCTGTCGCCCGAATTGAGGATGCGGAAGAGGAGCTTGTCGCCCTCCTCGCCATACTTTCCCGTGAGGGTGGAGAGGTTCTCCATAGCAGGCGTCTCGATCTCTCTGAAACCATACGACTTGTAGACCTCTCTGATCGTATTGAATATATAGTTTCTCTTCGCCATCTCTTCGGGCGAAAAGTCTCTTGTCCCTTTAGGTATGGATGGTTTTTGTGCCATTCTTCAGGATGTGTTAGTATTTGTTGTATGATACCACTTTATCTGTGGGTTTGCGGACTTTTTTCTTTTCATCTTCGAGGGAATAGCCCAGAGTGATGATGATAGGTATCCTTTTACCCTTCGGAATCTCCAGTGTCTTACGTATTTTCTTCTCGTCACACCAGCCGATGAGACAAGTCCCGAGTCCCTCTTCGGTTGCCGCAAGCACCATGTGTTCGGCTGCTATGCCGATGTCCAAGTGGGCGAAGTGCTGTCCCAGCAGCCATCCACCGATGCGCGAAGCCACATTGACTGGTTCTTCCACGATGACGATGAATGCCGGAGCAGTTGCCGCAAACTTGTTCATGGTGCCCGTTGCCACCGAAGTCAGAGCTGCTGCGACCTCTGCACACTTGTCCTCTTCGTCCACAACAACGAACTTCCACGGCTGTGCGTTGCAAGCCGAGGGAGACAAGCGTCCTGCTTCCAAGATTCGGTCGATGATTTCACGAGGGATCTTTCTTGTCGGATCATACTTTCGATCGCTTTGTCTCTTACGGATGAGGTCGTAGATGCTCATGTCTTTTTGCGGATGGGGGCGATTACTGTACAAACTCCATCATGCGAGCGAGGTATTTGCCCACGATGTCAAATTCGAGGTTCACCCTTTTGCCCACCTCAAGTGTGCAGAAGTTGGTATGCTCCAAGGTATAGGGGATTATCGCCACTCTGAACGAGTTTTTTGTCGAGTCGCATACTGTGAGACTCACGCCATTGACGCAGACAGATCCCTTCTCGACGGTTACATATCCCTTGCGAGCCATAGCATTATCTACTTCGTACTCAATCGTAAAGTAGGTGCTGCCATCGGCATCTTCGATCTTTGTGCAAAGACCTGTGGTGTCCACGTGTCCTTGGACGATGTGCCCATCGAGACGCCCGTTGACAGGCATGCTACGCTCGAGATTGACCTGATCGCCCACCTTGAGGTCGCCGAGGTTTGATCTTTCGAGGGTTTCTTTGATGGCTGTGACGGTGTATTCGGTCTTGTCGTCCGATATGTGTACCACGGTGAGGCATACGCCGTTGTGTGCCACGCTCTGATCGATCTTCAGTTCGTCCACGAATGGGCAATGTAACGTCAAGTGTACATTGTCGTTATCTTTCTCTGTATTGATCGCACGGACTACAGCCGCGCACTCTATGATTCCAGAAAACATGATTGATATGATTTTATGTTATTTATATACTCCTAACTTTCAAAGTTAGCGAATATTCCGCACATGGATGGGCGTAAATGGAGCCAAAAAGTATTGAGGCGTAAAAAAAGAATGAAGGCTTTGAGCCGATTTCATACGAAATTCATTTCTCAAAGCCTTCCGGGGGGAGGGGAGGTTCCTGGCGGACTCGAACCGCCGTAAACGGTTTTGCAGACCGGTGCCTAACCACTCGGCCAAGGAACCAAAACTTGATCACCGTGAGGGTCTCCTAACGGTTTTGCAAAGGTCGTACAAAAAAATGAATAATCCAAATAAATGAGTGACTAATTCGTTTGTGCAGACATCTTGTGCGTTATATCTCTCGAGGGACAATTGTGTATTCGTCCGAGGATGACTAATTTTGCCACTACATCACCATTAGATATTGCAAATCATAATGATACAATCAGATATGGAGATATGCTCGGCTCTTGATTTCGAAGGTGGTCGGGCCTTGATCTCCGGCATCGCAGGGACAGGTAAGACGGAGATCCTCAGACAGAGGTCATTGATAATGAGGGAGAAGTGTGGATTTGAACCCGTAAACTCCCTCAACCTCTCTATCGGGAGAGTCGATGAGGGTGCGAGTGGGGATTTCTTGTCGTTTGTCGACTTTTGCCATCGTTTTTTGTCTGATCATGCTCTCTTATCTCCTTCTGTCTCGCGGCTGAATGAGTGTGACAAGTTGGAGATTATCTCCCGACTCTCTCGACTTGAATATCGTCCTGAGGAGATCAGGGCGATCACTGACTGCGCCTGCATGATCCGAGAGAAAGAGCTTGGCCTGCCCGAAGGACTGCAAGTGCATCGCCATGCCAATCTTCGTTACAGAGGTCTGGCATCCTCATATATAGATCACAAGAAGGATAAAGGTCTTGTCGATGACGACGATCTTTTGATGGAGACTTGTGTCGCTCTCTTGCGTGCGGGAGACGGTGATCGGGCTTACCCGACTTACGATCGGATATATGTGGATGATGTGCAGGATGCTTCTGCTCTCCATCTTGCCATCATAGAGAAGTTGGCGACGGCGGAAGGAGTGACAGTGCTCTTCGCCGGAGACGAAGGGCAGAGACTTTCCTCCGATGCCGACAAGCGGCCTTTGGTCGAAGTGCTTGGGGTGGATAAGGTCTTCGAGTTGACCCACAATCGTCGCTCGTCCCCCTCACTGGCGCAGATGCTTTCTGCGTATAGGGGGGCTCTCAAGAAGGGAGCTCTGTCATGTCGGAAGGAGGAGCGGAACTGCCGATTTTGGCCGCTACTCCGAGTGAGGAGGTGCAGGAGAGTATTGTGGCAGTCTTCGTGCGGCAGTCTCTCGTCATATCCGATCATAGGGTGGCGGTTTTGGCACGAACAGACGGAGAAGTCCGACGACTTGCTCAAGTGATGGAGAGGCATCACCTCCTTTCGGACAGGCTGACCCTCTCTACCGTCCGTGAGGCCGGTCGTCAAGACTATGACCACGTGGTGGTGTACAATGTCGCTGATGGCGTCTATCCCTATGGTCCGACTTCGGCAGAGATGGATGCACGCGAACTCTATGTCGCAATGTCGAGAGCCAAGCAAGGGTTAGTGCTGACTTACACAGGTGAGCTTTCACCTTTCGTATCCATGCTCGATCCTCGACTTTTTTATTCCATGGGTCAGGCACAGATGAATAAACTCCTCCGTATGGAAGCGATGTTTGTCAAGTTCGGCTCCAAGTAAATTGGCTCTTTCGGTATAGGACAGGGTGTTTGTGTTTCGTTTTAACTTTTATACGTTCAGATATATCCGTTCGGCTTGAGGGGTACGCCACAAAGACGGTAAGTGGGCATAAATCAAAATATGTACTTCATATCGGAGTCGCTTCAAAAAAGTCGTAAGATTCGATGGCGAAAGTCGTAGAGCTTGATGACGAAAGTCGTAAGATTCGATGACGACGGTCGTGAGAGGTAATATCCACTCTTGGTAACTATCTGATATGCTTGTTGTTCTAAGGGGTGATGTGTTATGACTTTTCCTTACATCACACTCAGGTGGTATATGGTTGATCCATAGGATTTTTACTATAATTACATCAATGGTAATGTGAACTTAGGTGCTGTCCTTACGAAAGAGATTGTTCAAAGCCGGACTCAATATAGACTATCTCAAAAAAAACTACTCCAAATTTAATGCGGTTGCCTTGCTCCGGTACAATTGTTCTTCATCCTATCGCTCTGAATTTGTACTTGATACTTGAATCTGCACAAGGTGAAAAAATGATATTTTTTTTGTTTTATGTGTATTTCTTATTAAATTGGATTGTCGGTACGGGCGGGGTCTGTCACTAACGCTGCAAATCAACTACAATGAGAGATAAGAGGAAATATATAATCGCATTTTTCGCGTCAATAGCGCTTGCAATGGTGCTTACTTGGTTTTCCGAGACAACCATATTTGGTGAGGACAAAGATGCCGTATTTGCCGGTGTTGCTTTCTCGATGTTTTTTTCACTTTTAGTATTCTTGCTTCCCTCGGATAAGAGAGGGTAGTGTCGTTAATCCATATCAGCGTGAGAGGGTGTTGACAGTGTCGGGACACCCTCATTTGTTTTTTTTGATTTGTCTCTTGCCTACGATGAAGGTCGTGAGAGCTTTGTACATATATTGATTGTTTGATTGATCCCGAAAGTGTGGATTTTGCTCTCGGATAAAAGCCGAGATTGATACCTTTTGCCTATCTTTGTGGAGTAAGGTCATGGCAGAAACACAATAAGAACACAACCCATGTCATCGACCGAAGAACATAAGTAACAAGACCAAACTATAAGATGAAAAAAGTAGACGTCCTCCTCGGACTACAATGGGGAGATGAGGGTAAAGGTAAGGTTGTCGATGTGCTTACCCCACACTATGACTTGATCGCACGCTTTCAGGGCGGTCCCAATGCCGGACATACCTTGGAGTTTGACGGAAAGAAGTATGTCTTGAGGTCCATACCTTCGGGTATCTTCCAAGGCGGAAAGATCAACGCTATAGGTAATGGTGTTGTCTTGGATCCGCTACTCTTCATGGAAGAAGCAGAAGGGCTCGCAAAGTCCGGCATCAACCTCAAGGAGCGTCTCTATATCTCTAAGAAGGCTCACCTCATCATGCCGACACACCGCCTCCTTGATGCTGCCAACGAAGCACGCAAGGGAGATGCCAAGATCGGTACTACAGGTAAGGGCATCGGTCCTACTTATACCGACAAGGTGAGTCGCAACGGCTTGCGTGTCGGGGATATTTTGTCCGACTTCGAGGCTAAGTATGCCAAGGCAAAAGCGCGCCACATCGATATCCTGTCGTCTATGGGTGAAGTGGCGGACTTCTCCGAACTCGAAAAGGCTTGGCTTGACTCTATTTCTTACCTCAGGGAGTTTACGCTCATAGATAGTGAATATTATATCAATGATATCCTCAAGGCGGACAAAAGTGTCTTGGCCGAAGGGGCACAGGGGTCTCTCTTGGATATTGACTTCGGATCTTATCCGTTCGTGACGTCGTCAAACACCGTTTCGGCAGGTTGCTGTATAGGTCTCGGGATCTCGCCACGACATATAGGTAATGTGTACGGTATCTTCAAGGCTTATTGTACACGTGTCGGTGCGGGTCCTTTTCCTACCGAACTGTTTGACGAAATCGGTGAGACCATGTGCGACAAGGGTAGGGAGTTCGGCTCCGTGACCGGTCGAAAGCGTAGGTGCGGATGGCTCGACCTCGTGGCGCTCAAGTACACTACTATGCTCAATGGTGTGACAGACCTCATCATGATGAAGAGTGATGTCCTTGACGACTTTGAGGAGATCAAGGTTTGTGTCGCCTATGAGATCAACGGAGAGAAGACCGAGCACTTCCCATTCGACACGACAGCTGAGATCAAGCCCCTCTACAAGAGCTTCAAGGGGTGGCAGACCGACATGACACAGTGTTGTGACGAGGCAGACTTCTCCGAGCCGTTCAACGAATACATCCGCTTCATCGAGTCTTACCTCGGTGTGCCCATTTCTATTGTTTCGGTCGGCCCTGATCGCAAGCAGACGATCGTCCGAAAGAAGTGATGGGATTTGTACAACTTTATTACTCATCAACAAAACAGCACTCAAAAATCAATGATTAATATCTGGTGGCTCATGCTGATTGTCCCGATCATAGGGGCTATAGTCTCGATGAGACTGCAAGCAAAGTTTAAGAAGTATTCGGCTGTGCCTCTGGCAAGTGGCATGACCGGCAAAGAGATTGCCGAGAAGATGCTTGCCGACAGTGGCATCACCGATGTGCGTGTGATATCCACTAATGGTATGCTTACCGACCATTATAACCCTGCAAACAAGACCATCAATCTCAGTGAAGGGGTCTATGCGGTCAATAGCGTTGCTGCGGCTGCTGTCGCGGCTCATGAGACAGGTCATGCCATACAACACGCAAGGGCTTATGCCCCTCTACAGATGAGATCGGCACTCGTGCCTATTGTCTCTTTCGCTTCAAACATTGTGAATTGGGTTCTTTTGGCCGGCATTGTCTTGGTTAATAGCTTCCCGAGCTTGTTGCTCATCGGTATCATCCTCTTTGCGATGACCACGCTCTTCAGTTTCGTCACTCTCCCCGTCGAGATCGATGCAAGCAAGAGGGCTTTGGTCTGGCTCAAGCAGGCCGGTGTGACTTCACCACAGCAACAACCCATGACATTTGATGCCCTCAAGAGCGCAGCTTACACTTATGTCGTCGCTGCACTGGGGTCTCTCGTCACACTCCTATATTATGTGTCGGTCTTCCTCGGACGAAGAGATTAAGGCAAAGTATGCAATAATTAACATTATCTAACCTGCCAATACAAAAAGTCAGGAAAATAGTGTATATTTGTAGGCAGACTGGATTGCAAACAATATAATAACACCAAATACGAACTACTATGGAAGTAAAGAAATCCAAACAAGCTAACTTGGAGAACAACAAGCAGCTCTATTTCCTTATGGGTTTGGTCGTTGCGCTGGCTGTTGTCTTTACGGCATTTGAGCTGGGGCAAAAGGAGATTAAATTCCAAGACATCAGCAGTAATCAGGTTGTCGAAGAGATAGAGAACATCGAGATCACTCCTCCCGATGACAATCAGGCTCCACCTCCACCACCGCCTCCTGCGCCTGCAATCGCTGAGGAAATCAATGTCGTGGAAAATGATGTGAATATCGAGCAGGTCGAGATCATCTCTACCGATGACAATGAGAACAAGCAACAAGCAATCTTTGCTCCCCCTTCTGCCGGTACAGGTCGTGCCGAAACAGTGCAGGATGATCAGATTTTCGAATTCCTTGAAGAGATGCCTGAGTTCCCTGGTGGTGAGACTGAGATGATGAAGTTCCTCTCAAAGAATGTCGTCTATCCTACGATTGCATCTGAAAACGGTATCCAAGGTCGTGTCATGGTCGGGTTCGTCGTTGAGAGAGACGGTTCAGTGTCCGATGTGAAGGTGCTCCGTGGTGTGGACCCATCACTCGACAAGGAAGCTATCAGAGTCGTGAAGTCTATGCCTAAGTGGAAGCCCGGTATGCAGACAGGTAAGCCTGTGCGTTGCCGCTTCACAATCCCCGTAAACTTCCGTTTGAGATAATGAGATAGTGTATCTCCTGCACTTCGGTGCATTCATACATAATATAAGAGCGGTGCCACAACCATAAAGTTGTGACACCGCTCTCTTTTTTCTCTCCGTTCATATTGCGTTAAAAGGACTTGTGAAAGCTGGGCAGAGATGAGTATGATGATTTAGGCACTGATGTGTGCCCAATGAACGGCACACGTGTATTCGGCACATATATTCCATCCTCTTTTTGAGGTACTTTGATTTGTTTTACTTCTTTGAAGATAGTCGTTGTGGTGGTCACCCTCTTTCCACAGCATTAGCTCTATCTGCCTGTTGTAGCTTTTACTTTTTTGAGTGGGACGGTATTGTTGTTTGATTTCTCTTTTGTTGATCTTTTATCTTCTTTATTATCTTATTTATAATATTCATTCGTTTACTATATTAGCATTGGAAGTAAGGCGAAAATTAGAAGAAAATATAGTAATGCTCTAAATACGCTTCTTCTAATGAGAAAATATGGCGAAAAACAGTTTATTAATTATAATGATTGTTTTTATAAAATAAAATGTATACATTTGTGCCAACAATGCCATATTTGTATATAGAACTTTCTATAAATCACACTTTACTAAAATATATTTCATTAGATCTTATCGTATGATTAGACGTTTTTTTGTTGCTGTTTTATTGGTGACAGCATTGGTATTCTCGTCTCATGCTCAGAGGTTTGTTGTGAAAACAAATTTGCCCTACTGGGGTATCATGAGTCCTAATGCCGGATTGGAGTTTAGGATGGGAAAGAAGTTTACTTTTGATGTCAATGGGGGAGGAAATCTGTTTCGTCCCATTGATGGTAAGCAATTCAAGCATTGGTTTGTTCAGCCGGAGTTGCGCTATTGGTTTTGTGAGTCATTTAATGGACACTTCTTGGGCATTCATGGCTCTGGAGGGCAGTACAATGTTGGAGGTTGGGACATCCCGATAGGGGACTTGAAACATCTCAAGGATTATCGCTACCAAGGGTCTTTTTATGGTGGAGGACTGACTTATGGGCATCAGTGGTACTTGGGTAGTCGATGGAATCTCGAACTCAGTATCGGTGCGGGATATCTAAGGATGTACTACGATAAGTTCAGATGTGCCAACTGTGGCTCTAAACTCGATAGTGGTAAGAAGGATTACTTGGGCGTGACCAAAGCGGCCTTGTCTCTGATTTATGTAATTAAATAAGAATACGACAGTCATCATGATTAGAAGATTAGTAATACTATCGTGCTTGTTTTTGTTTGTCTCAGCGGCAGTTGCACAAGAGAAATATAAGGAGCAGATCCAATTCAAAGATCTGTCTATCGAGAGACTTGGTGATAAAGTAGGCGTGGCCGTCAATGTCGATGTGTCTCAGCTTATGCTGGGGCGTGATCACGCCGTAATCATCACACCGATCATTCGCTCCAATCAGACGGGGGATGCCTATGAGATGAAATCTCTACTCGTCAATGGTAGTCGTAAGCAGAAGTTTTATGACAGGGCTGTTGTCACCGGTGACTTGAAATCCTTCGGTGTGCCTAAGGACTTGATAGCCGTGAAGCGTGTCAATAACTCTGAACAGCAGATATCCTACTATGAGCGCGCGCCCTTGCAAGGATGGATGGAAGATGCATCTCTTGAAGTAAAGGAAACTGTCATCGGCTGTGCTTCGTGCGGAATATTGACCGATATACTTCTTTTGAAGGATCATCTATTCCCCATGTATATAGAGCCTAAGTACGAGCTCACATACATTGTGCCTGAGGCCGAGACAATAAAGAGACGCACGGAGCGTTTCAGTGCATCTTTTGGTTATGTGGTCAATCGGACAGAACTTAGAGCTGACTTCGGAGACAATGCCAAGGAGTTTGCTCGCGTGGACAAACTCGTGAAGGATCTCAAAGATGACAAAAACATCACTGTCACCGATATCGTCATCGATGGCTATGCTTCTCCTGAAGGTGGTTATAAGCATAATGTTTACTTGTCTAAGGGAAGAGCTGAGTCTTTTGCCTCTTATCTCACCGGTGCTCATGCTCTCGATAAGAAGATGTTTGTGGTGAATTGGCATAGTGAAGATTGGGATGGCTTGAAGAGGGCTGTCGAAGCATCATCTTTTGACAATAAAGAGGAAATCTTGGCCATCATCAATTCGAATGTGGAGCCTGATCCAAGAGAGGCCAAGCTTAAGAAACTCAAAGTTTACACAACACTCCTGAGAGATATCTACCCATCTCTTCGTCGTAATGACTGTGCCATCGGTTACACTGTGCGTGCTTTCAATCTCAAAGAGGCTCGATCCATCATCAAGGTTAAGCCACAGCAACTCAGTCTCAACGAGATGTATCTCGTTGCTCAGTCTTATGGTGTAGATACACCTGAATTTAGGGAGGTTTTTGATGTTGCAGTAAGGATGTTCCCACAAGAATCTGTGGCCATCATCAATGCTTCGGCGGCTGACATCGAGAGCGGAAATGTACAGGTCGCTCTCAACAGACTCGTCAAGATAAACGAAAATCCAAAAGCATGGAACAATCTTGGTGTTGCTTATGCCCGTGAGAGGGATTGGGCTTCGGCAAAGAAGTATCTCAATAGAGCCATTGCACAAGGTGATGCCTCTGCCCGACATAACTTAGAAGAAGTGAATAAACAAGAAGCACAGGAGGCTAAAGGCATAAGGAAGAATTAATCGGATTCGTATTTGACAAATATAATAACAACAGTAAATTATGAGGTTTCTTAAAGTTTTTGTGGCAACAGTGGTTGCCTTGGGTGTGATTGCGTGTAGCAAGGAAAACACTCCGAACAATACTACCATTGATGAAACAATCGGTGATGCTTACATGGCGGTCGGCTTCAGAGTTCCCGAAGGTCCGAGCGTAAGGGCAGCTGCTATTCCTACCGAGCCGGGAACTCCGGCAGAAATGACTGTAAATAATGTTCTTGTCGTTCTGTATAGTCAAGAGACAAGTTTGGTTGAATACGCTTGGGAATTGGATGCGAAAAGAACCGGCGCAGAGGATCAGGCTTTTACCGGGACAGATGTCTTTCCGGGATATGGGCAAGACTTGCCAAACGTGGGAACAGGTGTGCCGACCAATAGCTCTTTCATCTCTGTGGCAAGAAAGGTCAAGAAGGCGGACTATCATGTTGCCATCTTCTTGAATCCTAATGCAAAGATCAAAGAAATTACAGCTGTCGGAAAGAATAAGTCAGAGTTGGACGCTCCTGTAACTGCAGATATCATTAATGCACAGGTCGGACAACCCATTCTTATGAGCAACGAACAAGGTCTTATTCCTGTGCCAAGTACAGCTCTAAAGCCAACTGCTGATGAGGCACAGAAGAATCCTATCAAGGTCATTGTCGATAGAGCTGTTGCCAAGGTGACTCTTATCGGAGAAGCATCATACACCAATACTATTGGAGATAAGGTCAGTGATGTAGAGTGGATCCTTGATGTGACCAACAAGAAGACTTATTGGATGCGAAAACTTGCTCCACTTCTTTCGGGGACACAGGAGGTCCTAAACGATGGATCTTCTCGCCAATCTCGTTATGCAATCGACCCTAACTATAATGGCGAGTATAATACTTTGACAGCAAATGATTTGGGTGAAGAGTTCAATTATATTGATCTTAACAGTAATCCGACATTTAATTCAATCTCTGTCATTGGGGGAGAGTCAAAGTTTGCATACGCTCTTGAAAATACAATGGAGGCAAGCAAGCAGTTCCTTGTCGCAACTACACAGATCATCATCAAGGCAACTTACACTCCAAAGGATCTTACTAAGGGTCAGACTTGGGTAAACTACCGTGGTAAGAAGATGCATTTGACAGACTTTAATCAAAAAGTACAACAAGCACAAGCTCATGATGCAACTGACCATGGATTAGGGATGCCTGACGGCTTTGTTGCCGAAATGAAAGGAAAAGGTGATTTTGCAGATGAAAGTCTAAAAGAACCAAACCTCAGTATCTACAAAAATGGTCTTTGCTATTATCGTGTGCCCATTCGTCACTTCTCTGATGATTTGGTCGATACCGTCATGGGCTATGGTCGTTACGGTATCGTAAGAAACAACGTGTACAACTGCACACTTTCTGAGATCAAGATCCCCGGAGAACCCAAGATCACTCCTCCTACACCAACCACTCCCGATGACAAGAAGAATGACTATGTCTCTTTTGATGTTCGAGTGAATCCATGGGTCTCTCGTACTCAAGATGTAGAATTGTAATCTATAAAGATATAGACTTATGAACGCTATTTTTAGATCAATCATCGTAATGGTAATGGCTTTTTCGGTCGTTGCCTGCAATAAGGATAATACCCCCAAGGGTGATGACCAAAACTCCGGGGATGTCTTTGTATCTTTCGGCGTAAATATCCCGGCTGCGTCCTCTCTGAGAGCTGAAACAGAGGTCGGAACAGAGGCAGAGAATAAAATATCCAAAGTCCTCGTTGTCCTCTACAATGCGACAACCAACGATGTCGACTACAACTTCTCTTTTGATATCAAGTATAGTGGCAAGAGTGGTGAGAACTTTGTCGGGAATGATATCTCTAATGCGACTTCTGCGACTTCAAGCCGATTTGTGACCGTTGCTCAGATGGTCAAGAAGCAAGATTACAAGATTGCAGTCTTCTTAAATCCTACGGCTCGTATTCTCGAAGCGACTCAAAAGGGGCGTCGTGCCACTGAGCTTGATGCAGTCCTCGGTAAGGATGATCTACTTCACAATGATGGGCACATACAGATGACCAATGAACAAGGTCTAGTGAGTATCTCAAGCTCGGCCTTGAAACCCTCTGTCGCAGAGGCGGAGGCTGCACCTGTACGTGTGACTGTAGACAGAGTTGTCGCAAAGGTTGTCGTAAACGGTGAAGGTGTCGTTGCAAAGACCGTAGGTGATGCTGTAAGTGATTTGGAATGGACGCTTGATGTGACCAATAAAAAGAGTTTCCTTATGAGGAAGTTTGCCCCCCTTGGTGGTACACTCACGATGGAAGCACAGGGGGATAATTCGGACCGAGCCATGCGCTATGCAACGGATCCTAACTTTGACGGTAATTACGACACAATGAGCTCTACTGATCTTGCGGCAGAGTTTGATTACATCACGGTACCTACTTCGTTGGTCACTGCGAACGCCACGACTGCAATGTATGTCCTTGAGAATACTATGGCGAAAGAGAAGCAGTACACTGTGGCGACAACACAAGTTTTCTTGAAACTTGTCTATACCCCCTCAGGACTGCAGAAAGGCAAAACTTGGGTTCTTTACAGAGGTAAGAAGATGCACCTTGATGACTTCAATACAAAAATCCAAGAGGCAAAGAATTCCGGTGCTACAGATGCTTCTTTGGATATGCCTACCGGATTTGTTGATGAAATGAAGACAAAGAGTGCCTATCCTGATGAGGCCTTGAAAGAACCCCATTTATCCATATTCAAGGATGGTGTATGTTACTATCGAATCCCTATCCGTCACTTTGGGGACAATGTCAGTCCTGACAAGATGTCTTATGGTCGCTATGGCCTTGTCCGCAATAATGTCTACACTGTTAATATCAAGTCTGTTTCGATCCCGGGTGAGCCTAAAAATACACCTCCTGATCCAAATACGCCTGATGATAAGAAGGATACATACATTTCCTTTAATATATCTGTGAACTACTGGTACATCCGTACTCAAAATATATCTCTTTAAGGTGCTGAAAGTATAGGAGATGCTTCTCTTCGACAAGATTGTCGGAGAGAACGTCTCGATACCTTCGAGTGGGGACATGACTATATCTCCCGTAGGCGGATCTTCTTCTCTTTCAGACACAATTTGTGCTCTTCGAAAGAAGAGGTGAAGTGTGTCGGAGTAGGGCAAAAAGTTTTCTGTCCTTGGTCAGAAGACATTCTGTCTTTAGTCAGAGGACATTCTGTTGCCGGACAGAATCCGTCCCATCGATAACTTTTAAGAATAAAGGGTACAGTGTCCTTATAGTGAGAGTAAGGTCTCTCCTAAGAGATCGAATAAAATTTTAATCGCATAATGAAGTTAATCAGAGGCCTCGTCGCCATATTATTCATATTACTTCCACTTTCGTGCAAGCAAGATATGCTATCCTCTTCCGAATCTAAGGGGGAGAAGGCTTACATGGCTTTCAAGGTAGGTATCCCTTCGGTGAAAGGTAAATCCTCCGGAAGACCCATGCTCCGACAACACTTGACTGATAGTGAAGAGAGTAATGTCAAGGCTGTCTATGTCGTTCTCTATGACAAGGAGACGGACAATGTCGTTTTGACCAAGGATCTTCGGATCAGTTCGGATATAGATGAGATCGGTGGTGATGATGTCAGTACCGTGCCTGAGTATCGCAGTCCCGACAGTTTTGTTACTGTGGGGATTGAAGTGCCCAAGCATGATTACAAGGTATTGGTGTTTATCAATCCTATTCAGGAGATACGAGAACTGACCTCCGTCGGTAGACCTTACTCTGCGATCCTTGACCCGGTCGATGCCCGGTTGATCATCACTCCTACGACTTTCCCTGAGTTTGTGATGTCCAATGCTCAAGGTCCTGTGGAAGTACGCAAGGTCGATCTTCATAGCTCGACTCTTGAGGCTGAGAAAAATCCCGTGACTCTTGCGGTCGATAGAATGCTGGCCAAACTCTCTATCAAGAAACATCAGGATGGTCTTGTGGTCAAGGAGGGTGTCAAAGTGAAAAATATAAATTGGTCGGTCGATGTCACCAACAAAAAGAGTTATCTGCTACGAAAGCTCGGCAACCTTTCTACCGGTGTGGCGGAGAAGCTCGGCGATACTTCAGCGAGAGAACAGAGGTACGCCGTAGACATGAACTTTGATGAGGATTACTCTGCAGCACGATGGCAAGATCTTTCGAACGTCTTCAAGTATAGGACAGACTATGAGACCTCAGATCTAACTCAGTTTTCCCCGATAGCCGAGGAGGGACAAGAGTATCGATCCATTTATATCCCTGAAAACACAATGGCTGCAGGGAGACATTATCCCGTATCTACGACCTCTGTCATTTTTGCTATGGAGTATTATCCCGCTAATATGGAGGAAGGGAAGACATGGGTAAGCTACAAGGATCAGTACTTCTATAGCTACGAAGTGTTTAAGAAGATGATCGACGACATCAATAAGAATGAGGGAATGCTTCCTGGAGCACCTGAAGGCTTCGTTCAGGAAGTGATTCAGAATGCTCCTTATGAAGAAAAGGCGCAGATCAAAGGAAATGTAAAGATCTACTATAAGGGCAGGGTGTTTTACCGTGTCCCCATACAGCACTTTGGTAGGGGGCTTACTTCCGGTCCGGATGCCTATGGTTATTACGGTATCGTACGTAACAATGAATATACGGTTAATCTTAAGGCCGTCCTTGAGCCCGGAAAGCCCTTTATCCCAACACCCGATCCCGAAGATCCCGAACCGGATAAGCAAAATATTGTATTCAATATCAGTGTAGAGCCTTGGACTGTACGTAAGGTCTCACACGATTTGTGATATGGACAATTCTTTGACGATGGCTAATACCAAAGTATAACAAGAAAATGATGACTCTCAAGGTCTTGATGTAGATCCTTGACAGACTCAAAAACAACAAATAATAAGAGACATGCAGAATAAAGTTTTTAGAACAACCGGTCTTCACCGCTTTTATGGACTTATACTCCTTGCTTCATTTTTGTTGGCAGGGTGCGATAGCACGCTTTTTAATGATCCGGTGCCATGTACTTTCCGTTTGAAGTTCAAGTACGACTTTAACATGAAGTATGCCGATGCCTTTGCGAACGAAGTGGACTATGTCGATGTCTTTGTATATGAGGCAGAGGGGAGTTTCGTGACGAGCAAGAGGATCGAACGCTCACAGATGACAAGTGGTAATACTGCTGTGCTTGATCTCATTCCGGGTAAGTACACCTTTGTCGTTTGGTCGGGACTGAAAGATCAATTGTACAAGACCACTCCACTTACTGTCGGTAAGTCAAAGATTGGTGATTTTCGTCTCAACGTGAATACAAAGGACGGAGCTACTTTGAAGCAAGATCTGACACCGCTTTTCCATGGAATATTGGAGAATGTCGTTGTCACCGGAGAGGAGCACCAAGAGGCTACTGTCTCCCTCATGAAGGATACCAATAAGATCCGTTTTGTGATCTACTCAGACAATCCTGATCAGTTGTTACCTTCTGTGGTGAACTATGATATCCGCCTTGTAGCACAAAATGGCACTCTTACGGGAGCAAATGCTATTGGCACTGACGAGTCTACAGTTTATCTCCCATACGCTGTCGGAGACTTTGGAAGTGATTTGAAAGGTGCCAAATATCCGGGAGCATGGTTTGAGGTGTCAACGTTGCGCCTTTTGGCTCAGAGACCTACTACGCTTGTCATCACAGACAAGGTGACAGGCAAGGTGTTGCTTAACTGCGATATCAATCAGTTTTTGAGTGAGATGCGATTTGTCAGCCAGATGAAGATGCCTCTTCAGGAGTACTTCGACAGAGAAGACAGCTATCGTATTGTCTTCATCATTGGCAAAGATGCTGATTTCTTGAGCTTCTTGGTTGAGGTCAACGGTTGGTTGATCCGTAAGCAATCGATCAATATTGTGGGATAAGTTTCCAACCTATGATAGTGTAATAACTCTAATGATAATCAAGGTAAATATCTAATGAGTATACGACAATATATATTACAATGGTCATGGTTGTCACTGCTGTGCCTCGTTATTTTCTCTTTGTCTTCATGTCGGACAGAGAGGGAGGTAAGGGGAAAGCAGGCTGATGACTCTATGGTCTATCTGAAGTTTGCTTTACGAGCAAACCCGGACCCGAATGCTCAAGACGAAAGTAAGATCTTGAATATGTACGTCCTCGTTGCGAGCTCCTTGGATGGATCCGTCGTTTACAAGAATAACGTTAATCTCTCTGATAACGGTACACACATGGTGAGTGATGCCATAAAGCTCCCCAAAGGTACGTATGACTTCTACTTCTTTGCCAATCAAGAGGCTATGGGTGCTGATGTCACTAATGCTCTTGGAGCGATGAGGTATATTACAGAGTTCGATACGAATGATGTTTTTCGCAAGATCAAATATGTCGGTGATGTATTTGCCATCCGACCCGAAGGCATTGCGATGTCAGCAAGATATAAGAGTGTTGCTATTCCTGACGAAGACTATACCAACCCCGGCAATCCATGGTGTTTTAATCCTCAGGGACATCCGACAAGCAAAGACTATGTCATCAAGATGCTTAGAGCTTATGCTCGGGTTGATCTTGTCTTCAAAAATGACCCAAGGCTTTTGACTGTCCCTGCGCCTGCCACTCCTTACAAGGAGATTACAAGCATTGAGGTGGCTAACATCCCACAGTATTATTCCGTACCTCCATACGATCATGATTTCTTGACTGCTTATACAGGAGTAAGTGATGCCACATTCTCTTTCTCATGGGACAAAGCAAAGTTGACACAAAAGGGCTTCAAGTACGACACTGAAGAGATTGGTAAACTTACTTTCTACATCCCTGAGTTTATCCATTACAAGGCTCAAGATCTAGAGAATGCTGTAAAGATCACCATAAAGGGCGAGAATGAGTTGAACAAGACCTTCAAGCTCACACACGAAACGTATGATGACTACAATCAACAAGGTTATAGAGATTTGGAGCATACATTGCTTTCTCCCAACGCCATCTTGCGTAACACCCACTACACTGTCGAGTTTACGATAAGGCCTGAAAATCCATCGCAACCAGATAATAATGATGTCAGGATAAAGGTCAAAGAGTGGGAGACGGTCGAGTTTACGCCACCACCTTTTGGTTCATTCTTGCATGTCCCTGATCAAGTCATCTTTATAGGTAAATTAGAAGATGCTGAAGAAGATTACTATATCCCTTATTACAGCAGTCATCCTGTTGGATTAGGGGATATCGATCCCCTCGATACTGCTCCTTGGATCAAGCAGTTGAAACTCCTCAACCGAGATAAACAAGAACTATCAGGGGATACACAAGGCTATATCTATGTTAAGGTGGCTAAGAAGTGGGATCCCGATTCTGGTAGAAATCTAAGCAGACCATATAACGTCCGATTGCATAGCAATCATTCTGCGGCCTCAGATGACGAAGTTGGGGCTTTCGAGGTACTTGTCAGACTTTATCTAAGGTCTCCTCAAGAGGGAGATATCCCTTTCTGGCCACCACCGGATGATCCTGACCCTTATCCCAATCCGATTTAAGAATTGGTCGTGTTTCATTATAGGATATTACTGTTTTTAGAGACTTAGCTTGCAAAATACAAGGCAAATAACGCTTTATGTCAATATACTTACACATGATACGTAAAAGTTATTTTTTATCCATCTCTTGGAGGACGATCGTAGTAATGATGTTATTTCTACTTCCTCTTTCCGGATGCATGGATACTTATGAACCGGATCAAGGAACTTCTTCCGCTGCGGTATTGAACATACGTGTGACTCCGAGTACGGAAGTCAATTTTAGGAGTGAACGAGATCTCCGAGACACTGCCATAGACAACCTCTACATTTTACGATTTGATGCTGAGGGAAAGTTTGTGAAGGCAGAAGAGGTTGAAAATGCTTCCGGATTGCCTGCCAATCCAACGATTACTCTTAAGGAAACTCCGACCCAAGGCGAAACCTTGATTGTCATTGCCAATGTCTATCGGGTAAATCTGTCGAACCTGACTGTGGGGACTTCAACTGTGTCAGATATTTCTTCTGCTTTCCCTGGAAATATCACTCAAGGTGACTGGCATATAAAGACCGAACATATTGCCGGTGGGACTTTGAGTATCCCGATGTCTGGGGAGCTCACTTGGACAGCTTCTGGTTCACGTGAGGTGCAACTGAAGCGTTCTGTTGCCCGCGTGAAGTTGGTCATTGACATTCCTGAGGGTGCAGATGCTACTGGTTCTCTTTCGGGAGTTGATCCTCAAGATATACAGTGGAAGATATTGGATATCCCCGACGAGGGGGAGATCTATAGGCCAGCCGGGGCTGCTCTCACTGATGGTTATGCCGGAGTCGTGGATTATGTGACTCTATCCGCAAATAATATTGCCTTCATTCCCGAGACGAACAATTTTTCCAATATAGATACAGACATCAGAGGAGAGCAGAGACGCCCTTCAATCATTATCAAGTATAAGGTTAAGACAGTCGAAGCTACACCCGGACAGGAAAAGTTTCGTTACTATCGCATGGACTTTAACGATCGTAACTATATATCCAGATCAGGTGCCCCGGCTCCTACTCTTACTTATCAACCGATTCAGAGAAATAATGCTTATACATTTACCGTTACAAGTGCAAAATCGCATGGGTATGAGACGGAAGATGAGGCTATGAGCAACCCTCCGACAAACATCCTATATAAGATGGTTGTGACGGCCAATAATCAATCATCTTTGACTCATACCGGGCAGTACCTGATCTCGGCATCCTGGGAGAATCTTTTGATTATATATCTTCCTCAGGATAGATATTTTGATATGGATATGGCAGGATCCACTAGTTATTATTATCGTTCTGTTTCTGCGGGCTTCGTAGATATTAAGGGACCGGATGATACTAAGGATATAAAAGCAAGCATTAGGGCTTATGAAGTTACTGACGACTTGCTTCATAATGTCCATAAATTGTCTACCTATGATAGGGTGAATCTTAAGCGCATCGATGAAAACAATCCTGAATATTCCTCTCCAGATGATGGTGGGGATACACCTGAGCCTCCTTCACCCGGTCCTTCACCTAAGCCTAAACCCAAACCTAAACCCAAACCTATTTCAGGAAACAGTGGTTCGACTCCATTCGGAGCTGCTTTCAAACTCAGTCCTCTACAAGATTTTCCGATGCCTATTGATGACGAGGGTGGTGGACCCGTTTTCAGACTTCCAAAGAAGGATACTCGGTTTATATGGCCAGGGAATGATTCTAAAGATGCTATTTCCAAAGGGGATTTCATAAAAAGTGCTGGGTACGATCGTCCCATGGGGCTATTCTTCTACTATTGGCCGGAAATGACCGAGAAGAAACCTGCCGATGTAAGGGCTGTCTTTAAAATTGATGCCGGTAATGCTCGGAAGATCATGAATGTGTCTGCTCGAAATTTCTATGCCTCAGAGGTGGTCAAACTTCCCGATAGAGAGATTATACGTATCAAGGGGCTTTATCCTCCTTTTCTTTGGGTAGAACGTCCTCAGGTTATTGGAGAAAGCTCATTCCCTATTGAATTTGTGATCGTAAAGGTCGAAGAACCGGATGTTTACAGTATACGTATCAAGAGTCCGGACTATTACTACCCATACCCAATGACAGCTGTTTTATCAGTTTATTATAAACCGCCAACATCCGGTGTCACACCCGGTATGGAGCATTTTATGGAGGGTGTTACGTATATTAATTTTGTCATGCCCGCAAATCCGGCAGTTTAGTTTTTTTAGAGTCTTGTGTAAACCATAATGGTCGGATAACCTCTGATATGCAATAGGACAGACTTGCCCCTGCTCATATATTCATGTCTAATGATGTATATGAGTTGGGGTGGTTCTGTTTTTGTTGATGTGTATGCCTTTAGCTATGAGATTTACTTGGTCGATTATGGTAGATTGAACATATACAGCCGGTTGTATTCGTTTTTAGGAGGAGATCTTATAGTTCTTTATGTCGCACGTGCAGAAGGGCTTTCTGTTCTTTAAGAAGTAACTCCAGGTGGCCGTATAAAAAAGGAGCGACGGATCTGAGATCCATCGCTCCTCGAAAGAATGAGTGTTTCTTTAATATCCTTTTTGCGTTGTCTTATTGAGCTGAGATAGCATCAGAAGGACATGCACCTGCGCATGCACCGCAGTCGATGCAAGCATCAGCGTCGATTACATAGATATCACCTTCAGAGATTGCAGATACTGGACATTCGTCGATACAAGATCCGCATGCTACACAGCTGTCAGAAATTACGTGTGCCATAATAATAATGAGTTTATGAGTTGTTTGTTTTGTTAATTTCAAATCCAAGTAGAGATGAGCATCATCCCCTAATTACACTGCAAATATACTGCATAATTTCAATATATACCTATAAGTAGGTATAAAAAATGGGGTGACATCCCTTATTTTTTTGTTTTTTTCTACCTATTATGAGTGTTTTGTTTTTGTAAGTGTCTATTATTCAGATCATAAAAAGGTCTCATCGATATGTCATCGATGAGACCTTTTTTGTGGTACCTATATACCTATTTGATTAGATCTTGCCGTATTTGTAGGCTTCGAGCAGGGCTTGTAGAGCATCGACCTCGCTTTGGAGTATCTTTCCATTGTCCGTATCAGCGACGAGGATGCGGTGGCTGCTGCTCGTCTTGACGACAGTAGAGCTTTGGATGTCATCCATGTTTTCGATAGCCTCTTGGGTCGAACTGAACGGTTCGTGCTGTACCAGGTGCAAACCGTGAGAGTTGTAGATAAGTGTATATCCGGCTATACCCGTGCTTTTTTGGTAGGCATGGCTGAAGCCTCCATCGATGAGCATCATACGACCATTGGCTTGTATCGGCAGTTCGCCTTTGATCGCTTTGACCGGTACGTGTCCGTTGATGATGTGACAGTCAGGTCCTGCGAGTCCAAACTCCTGGAGGATCCTGATGCACATTTCTTCCTCCTTACGGTAGACGAAGTAGTACCCCTTGTTTTCTTTGTGGGTCTCTTTGTCTTCGATGAAATAACGCTCCAGTGTCGTCATTGCATCTTTGTCAAAGAGCGGAGAGTCCGGTCCACACCACAGATACCACATGAAGTCTATTGCCGACTGAGTCTTGCTCTTGGGGGCTTTGCGTTTTCTGCCCACATGAGCTTCACGGACGAGGCTGTCTATTTTTTCGTACAACGCTTTTCCGGCATATCTTTTGCCCTCGATCTCCACCTCTTTGAAGCTCCTATCCTCGTTAAGGGGTACCGAAGCGTGATAGAGGAGGTTGTCATTTGTCGCCAAGAACATGCTGCCGTACTTGTACATCAGACCGATATGGTGCTGGAGCTTCTCGCTGCGACGGAAGCACTCCATCAGGCGATCCACCACCTCTTGCTCCTCTGCTGTGAGGGTATATGGGTCTTTCGGATCTATGGTCGGGAAGTTCTTGTCCAAGAGAGGATAAGTTTTACCCGAAGGGAGGGTGATCGTGCCGGCTTCCTTATCGATGAGATGGAGGAGGTTGCGTCCTTCCATCTTGTACTCCGGATGTCTCTTGATGATCTGATACTCAAGCTTGAATTGCATGATGGAGATCGCTTTGTGCATCTGAGCCAGTAGGTACACACTACCCTCATCATAGACACGGTCGGCAGTGGCCAACTTAGGCATGAAGACCGTACAAGGATCATCCGCATAGACCTTCATGGCAAAACGAGCAAGGGGTAGGAGGTTGATGCCATAGCCCTCTTCGATGGTGTTGAGATTGGCATAACGCAAAGAGATACGCATGACATTTGCCATCGAAGCCGCGTTGCCACAAGCCGCCCCCATCCATACCATGTCGTGGTTGCCCCACTGCATATCCCAGTTGTGATACCCATCGAGGGTGTCCATGATGTGATGAGCCCCAGGGCCACGGTCATAGATATCTCCCACGATGTGGAGCTTGTCGATGACGAGACGCTTGATGGTCTTACATATTGCAGCGATGAAGTCTTCCGCTTTGCCTGTCTGGATGATCGTGTTGAAGATGCTTTGATAGTACATCGTTTTGTGCGTGTTTGTGGCATCTTCGTGCAGAAGCTCTTGGATGATATAACTGTACTTCGAGGGCAAGGCCTTGCGCACCTTGCTACGTGTGTACTTCTCACCCACCTTGCGACACACCTGCACCAACTGGTTGAGGATCACCATGTACCAGTCCTCGATGTTGCTTTCACGCTTACGGATGATGTCCATGATCTCGTTGGGGTAGTAGATCAGGGTACATAGCTCTCGCTTCTCTTCCTGACGTACAGAGGTCCCGAATATCTCATCCACCTTGCGACGGATACTGCCTGAAGCATTCTGCAAGACATGTCTGAAGGCTTCATCTTCTCCATGAATGTCTGCCAAGAAGTGCTCTGTCCCCTTGGGCAGGCTTAGGATCGCTTTAAGGTTGATGATCTCTGTTGCTGCTGCTGTGGCAGAGGGGAACTGCTTGGCCAGCAACTTCAAGTACTCTTTGTCGTATTTCTTTTGAGCCATATATGTAGTATTATTTTATTGTTAGTCCGATTGTTTATGTTATTTCGACAAGAAAGCTTTGAGGTCTCTATATATGAGAGCCGTCGGCAGTCCTATGATGTTGTTGTACGAGCCTTGTATGTCTTCCACGGCAATGAGGCCTATCCAGTCCTGTACCCCATAAGCTCCGGCCTTGTCCAAGACCTCGCACCTGCGGATGTAGTATTCGATCTCACTCTCCTCAAGAGGGGCAAATTTGATTTTGCTCACTGCTTGTCCGGCAATGACCTTGCCGTGGGCATCCATGATGGTGTAGCCTGTGATGACCGTATTTATCTTGCCACTCAGTCGATGGAGGAAGTCTCGGGCATGATCCAGGTCGGTGGGCTTGCCAAGGAGTTCGCCCTCAAGCAGCACCACCGTGTCTGCCGTGATCAGGATCTCCTCGTCGCTCAGTGAAGGGCGTAGGCTGTCTGCTTTGAGGCGAGACAAGAAGGGTGCCACTTCCTCTATCGGCAAACTTTCGGGATAGACTTCTTCGACCTCTGACGGACGCACCGTGATGTGCAGACCGAGTTCGCCAAGGAGTTGTATCCGACGAGGGGACTGTGAGCCGAGAACGACTCTCCGATTGCCAAGGAGGGCATTTATGGGAGCTTCCATGCTTTGCGCCATGTCTTTATTGTTCGTTACCAACCGAAAGCAGCTTCGTTCATCCAGAGGTGCTTCACCTTCAGAAGTTCCTCAAGGATATCTCTGGCCACACCCATCCCTCCGCAGACGGGGGAGATGTATTTTGCTATGGCCTTGACCTCGGGTGCAGCGTCTGCCGGAGCCACGCTGAATCCGCAGTACTGCATCACCTCGATGTCGGGGAGGTCATCGCCCACGTAGATGATCTTCTCTGCCGATATACCTGTCCTTGAGATAAAATCTCTCAAAGCCTCTATCTTATAAGGCACCTTCATATAGATGTGCTTCATACCGAGGCTCTCGTAACGTTTGGGAAGGTTTTCAGAGTAGCCCCCTGTGATGATACCCACGACGATCCCTTTCTCTATGGCCGTCTTGATGGCATATCCGTCTCGGACATTGACCGTACGCTGAGGGACACCATCAGGTCCCATCGGTATGGTGATTTGCGAAAGTACGCCATCGACGTCGAAGATGACGGCTTCGAATGTCGAAATATCTATACTGACCTTGCTCATAATCCTTTATCTCTATTGTGTTTGCTATACTTGTCGGTGATCGATCGACTGACCTCCGTGTATAAGAGACTGAGGTCGGAGCGATTCTGTAGGAGTTCGAGATGTCTCTCTATCGTTGCACTGTCACCACGAACCGCAGGGCCTGTCTGACCGGCTGTCGGTGACATCGTGTTTAGTTTGTTTAGGGTCTCCCTCATAAGAGGTATAAGGGTTTCGGGTGGCAAGTCGCCCATATCCATGACCTCGTAGGCAGAGGCATACATATGATTGACAAAGTTGCACGCAAAGACAGCAGCCACGTGCAGGTACCTCCGCTGTAGACTGTTGCAGAAGGTGATTTGCTTTGTCCCCAAGGCGTGGGCGATCTCCTCCAGCATCACTCTGCTACGAGATGAAGATGCTTCGAGGAAGAGGGGAATGTCCGAGACGGTGAGCTCCCTCTCTTTGCTGAAGGTCTGGAGCGGATACAGCACTCCATGATCCTTCGCCCTTTGAAGGACATCCATCGGTGTGGCGCCCGAGGTATGAAGGACAATAGGAGCGATGGCACGGCCGTCAGACATCTCTTCCGAAAGTCGGACAAGGGCATTGTCACTCACGGCAAGGAGGACAAAGTCCACATCACTCTCCCAAGCCTCATCGACAGAAGCCAGACACTTACTACCCAGAGCCCGAGCCAACTCCTCCGCATGGGCTTTCGTACGGCTATACACCCCCCGACACGACATCCCCGAAACCACAAGAGCCTTCGAGAGATGGGTGGCAACACTGCCACTGCCGATAGTGATGAAGGTACGACTGTTATTCATTGGTGGAGACGGTATTGCGATCTTCAAACGTTTCGATAAACACTCTTTCCCACTCTATATCCTCTTTGCGTGGGTCAAGATCTTCATCCTTCGGCAAGCCTATGGCGATGATACAGAGGACTGCGCTCGTGGGAGGAAGTCCAAGTTCGGCACGGACGACCTCCTCTGCCCCCATCGAGTCGTGCACATGCACCCAGCACGAGCCCAAGTCAAGATCGGTCACTGCCAGTTGTATATAGGATGCGGCTATGGCGCAGTCGATATAAGGTCGGGCAGCCCTCGTCGTATCGGCACATACAGCGATGGCAAGTGAGCCGGCACGGATGGGATCGGCACCCGAAGGCTTGCATCGGGAGAGACGATCGAGTCGCTCCTTGTCTTCGATGACGACGAAATGGGTGGCACGACGGTTGCGTGAAGTAGGTGCCTTCAGAGCTGTCTCCAAGATGTCCCTTAGATCCTCAGCCTCGATCGAGGCCTCCAAAAACGTCCTTACCGTCCTTCGCTTGCTGCTGATGAAGTTGATGTGTGACATATCAGTAAAAAAATATCGTTGCTCACGGAGCAATGTCATAGTCCTCGGTATCGGGTGTCGGTAGGTGTTACAAGCCTTTGGCAACTATCCGCAACTTCCCCTATTCACAAAGATAACATCATCTGCCCAATGTTTGTCATGCTTTGCCCTTTCTTTTTGGAGGCAGAGTTTTTTTGTTTGACTTTATCTTATTTTGTTATCTTACGGGGAGTTTTCTGTCAGGCAACAGAAAACTTTCTGTCGCGAGACAGAATACATTCTGTCGTCTGAAAGAATGTCCCGAAGTCGTGAAGGTGTGAGGATGAGGTGGCGGGGTGGTGGTTGCAAGAACACAAAAGGGGCTACATCGGGAGTTGGTCCTGATGTAGCCCCTTCTTATGTCGGGCGAGGGTCTTATACCTCAATAATGTGTTTTGATCGTGCCTCTTTGTTTGTTCTTGGAGGAAGAGGCTTTTTGTTCTTGATTTTGAAGGCGTTTGGCAGTGGACGACTGTGGTAGAGTCTTTGTGTCTTTGCCACGGAGGGTGGCATCCACCTTGGGCAACTCTTCTTGGATGGCCTTGATACGACCGGCATCGGAGGGGTGGGTGCTGAAGATGTCAGAGCCTTTGTCTCCACCTTTGCCTGCCGACATCTTCTGCCAGAAGGTCACGGCACTTGAGGGGTTGTATCCTGCGATCGCCATGAGATAGAGGCCTATACGGTCAGCTTCGTATTCATGGGTACGGCTGTATGGAAGCATCACGAGGAGTTCGCTCCCGAGGCCGTATACGACACCTGCGATCTGACGTGTCGCAAAGGACTTGTCGTAGAGAGCAAGGCTGAGGGCTTGAGCTCCGTACTGCTTCATGATCTGCTGGCTCATACGCTCGTTGGCGTGTTTGGCAAGGGCATGAGCCACCTCGTGAGACATCACGGTGGCGAGTTCGTCGTCGGTAGAGGCGTATCTGAGCAACCCTTCGTAGACCACGATCTTACCTCCCGGCATGCAGAAAGCATTCACTTGGTCGGATTTGACGAGGTTGAACTCCCACTTGAACTTCGAGATCTCGTCCGCCATCCCCAGCGTGCGGAGGTAAGACTCTGTCGCACGGGCGATATTGATGCCTATTCGTCGCACTCGTTCGGTCTGGCGGGCATCGTTGGAGATGGGAGCCTTGCGTATGAAGTCGTTGTACTGTTTGAAACTGCTTTCCAAGATGACATTGTCGGAGACGAGGTTGAGTCTGTTGCGACCTGTGAGGGGAACGGATGAGCATCCGACAAGGATGGAGCCCGCGAGGAGTGCCGTTGCCCAGAGCTTGGTACTCTTGTATAGTCGTGATAGATGTTGCATAGGTTTTTACGGATTGGTTTGTGGCCTAAAGATATGAAAAATGGGTTGTGTGTCAAAATAAGTATCTTGACACACAACCCATTGGTATGCTTGAAATCAAAGTGTAAGGTCAGACCGGGAAGATAAATGACCCGGTGGTCGGTTTACTTCTTGCCTGTATGCCCGAAGCCTCCTGCACCCCTTGAGGTCTCATCAAGTTCGGCCACTTCTTCCCATTCTACCTGAGTGTAGCGTGCGATGACCATCTGGCAGATGCGATCACCGGGTCGGATGGTGAAAGGCTCGGAGGATACATTGGCAAGGATGACCTTGATCTCTCCACGATAATCGGCATCGATGGTCCCGGGGGTATTGAGGAGGGTGAGACCGTGTTTGAGAGCCCAACCGCTTCGGGGACGAAGTTGCATCTCATACCCTGCAGGTAGAGCGACGAAGAGCCCCGTGGGGATGGCTTGGCGTTCGAGAGGTCCGAGGGTGAGGGGCTCGGTGATATGAGCGTGGACATCCATCCCTGCCGATGCAATGGTCGCGTAGGAGGGTAGGGGATGGGGGCTTTTATTGATGATCTTGACGGTGGTCTTGTTCGTTTCCATAGGTTTGGTGATTCGGAGTTATTCTTTGCGTAGTCGGGCAAACTTCACGATGAGGAGTTTCTTGCCCTCGTTTTCGAAGTTGATATGTACTTTCGTGCCCGAAACGCTGTCGGTGAAGCCTTCGACCAGTCCTCGTCCGAAGCGATCGTGGTACACATGATCACCTTCCTTGAAGTCCACATCTCGGACTTCGGGCACCATCGTCGCCACCTCTTCGGCAGGGGAGGGGGCTGTGGATCGTCGGATGATGCGTGTCATCCGTCTCTTAGGCTCTTCCGAAGTCGTTGCCTGTGGTTTAGGACGAGGGTTGGGTGAGAAGGAATGTTTAGTGCCAAGGATACCCGCATAGTCTTCGATATAAGTGGGATCGAGATCGAAGATGAAAGGACTGGGGTCTGATCTCACTAATTCTCCGTGTATCATACGTTCGCAAGCGAAGGATAGGGTACACATTTCTTTGGCACGTGTGATGGCGACGTAGAGGAGACGGCGCTCTTCTTCGATACCTGCTTCGGTCGAACTCCTTTCGGATGGGATGAGCCTTTTTTCAAGCCCGACAATGTAAACGTGTGGAAACTCCAAGCCTTTCGAGGCGTGCATCGTCATAAGGGTAACCTTAGGGCGGTTGTTGTCCTCGGTGGCGTCACGGTCGGTGTAGAGTGCCATCTCGCGGACAAAGTCATCGATGGATGTGTTTTCGTCGGCAAGCTTAGTTTTGCTTGAAACAAACTCAGAAACAGCGTTGAGGAGCTCGTCGATGTTTTCCAGCTTCCCCTCCGACTCGACACTGCCGTCACCGTACATCTTGGGGATGCCACTGGCGTGGATGACGTACTTGAGGAACTCATCGGGATCGAGCTCATCCTTACGGCTTCTCATCGTGTCGATGAGGGAGACGAAGGCGGTTAGGTGTTTGATGGCAGCAGGTTTGAGGACTTCGGCGAGCAAGGTCGGATCTTTGATGACTTGCATATAGCTCCGTCCTTCTCTGAGTGCAAGCATGGAGACCGCATTGAACGAGGTCGCCCCGATGCCCCTTGTCGGGGTGTTGTGCACCCTTCGGAAAGCTTCGTCATCATCAGGGTTGACGATGAGACGGAGATAACCGAGGACGTCCTTGACCTCCTTGCGATCAAAGAACGACAACCCACCATAGATGCGGTAGGGTACACCGAACATCCGCAGATTGTCCTCGATGAGACGGCTCTGGGCATTGGTGCGGTAAAGGACAGCTATATCTTCGGGCGAAGTGCCTTTATTGATGAGCGAGTAGATCTTGGCGGCTATCGTCTGGGCTTCGACGGCTGCGGTGAACGAGGTGATGAGGCCTACTTTGCTACCTTCGCCGGAAACGGCCTCGACGACCTTGGGGATGCGCTTTGAGTTCTTCTCGATGAGTTTGCCCGCCAAGTTGACGATTGTACCTGTGGAGCGGTAGTTCTTCGTGAGCTTGAGGAGGATGGCATCAGGGAAGTTGCGTTTGAAGTTGAGGATGTTGTCGATGACTGCGCCACGGAATGAGTAGATGCTCTGGGCATCATCACCGACGACACAGACACGTGCCTGCTCTCCTTTCAGGAGCTTGACGATCCTGTCCTGTACCTTGTTGGTGTCTTGATACTCATCAACAAGGATGTATCTGAAACGCTCGTGCAACTCGTTGCGGACGATCTCGTGCTTCGACAGAAGGCGATACATATTGAGCAACAAATCGTCAAAGTCCATCGCGTTGGCACGGTGGCAACGAGAGACATAAGTCTCATAGACTTCAGGGAATCGGGAGATCTTCTTGATCGTGAAGTAGTTTATGGCCTGACGGTCTTGTCTCACATCATCGGGCATGACGCCTTGGTTCTTTGCACTTGAGATGAGGGAGAGCATCTTTTTGGGGTCATAAAACTTTTCATCAAGCTCTTTCTCCTTCAAGATCATCTTGATGAGTGCTTTAGTGTCCGTCGTATCGTAGATGGTATAGTTGTCACTGTAGTCCAAAAGTGGGGCGTAACGCCTCAGCAGTCGGGCGAAGATGGAGTGAAACGTCCCCATCCACAGATGACGAGCGATGTCGTTACCTATCATCGCACCGATACGCTCACGCATCTCGCCCGCAGCTTTGTTGGTGAAGGTGAGGGCAAGGATCTGTGACGGAGCATAGCCCTGGGTGAGGAGGTAAGCTATCTTTGTCGTGAGCACCCTTGTCTTGCCTGATCCGGCACCTGCGAGGATAAGGCTATCCCCCTCGTTGTAGAGGACGGCAGCGCGTTGCTCTTCGTTGAGACAATCCAATAATTCTTCTATCGAGATCATTTATTTTTGGTCTTCTTGGTTTTTGGAAAGAGTTCGCGACGCAAGTACTCGGCGGTATAGCCTACGGTAGACTTCAGCATCTCCTCCGGTGTGCCCTCGAAGATGATCTGTCCGCCCCCTTGTCCACCTTCCGGGCCTATGTCTATGAGGTGGTCGGAGACCTTGATGACATCCATATTGTGCTCGATGACGACGACTGTGTTCCCTCTGTCTACGAGTCTGTTGAGGATGTTCATGAGCATACGGATGTCTTCGAAGTGGAGACCTGTCGTCGGTTCGTCAAGGACATAGAAGGTCTTCCCGGTGTCCCTTTTTGATAGTTCGGCAGCGAGTTTGATGCGTTGGCACTCTCCGCCTGAGAGTGTGGATGAAGGTTGTCCGAGCTTGATGTAACCCAAGCCCACATCTTGCAAGGTCTTTATCTTAGTGAGTATGTGTGGAATGTTCTCAAAGAATTCCACCGCCATATTTACCGTCATCTCAAGGACATCCGCTATGGACTTGCCCTTGAATCTGACTTCGAGTGTCTCACGGTTGTAGCGCAACCCTTTGCAGGTCTCACAAGGTACAAACACATCGGGCAAGAAGTTCATCTCGATCCTCTTGTAGCCATTCCCCTTGCATGTTTCGCATCGTCCTCCTTTTACATTGAACGAGAAGCGTCCCGGTTTGTACGCACGCATACGGCTCTCAGGGGTCTCCACGAAGAGGTTGCGTATGTCCGTGAAGACTCCTATATAGGTCGCCGGATTGCTTCGGGGCATGCGGCCTATGGGTGACTGATCCACCGCTACGACCTTGTCTATGTGTTCGAGGCCTTTCAGTTCTTTGTATGGTAGTGGTTGTGCCAACGATCGATAGAAGTGTTTGCTGAGCGCAGGATAAAGCGTGTCGTTGATCAGTGAAGATTTGCCACTCCCCGACACCCCTGTGATACAGGTCAGTGTGCCAAGGGGAATGGACAGTGTGCCGCCCTTGAGGTTGTTTCCGGTCGCACCGATCAGCTCCAGTCGCTGACCGTTTCCGATGCGTCGCATCTCGGGCACTTCGATCTCCTTCTCGCCCCTAAGATACTTTGCCGTCATGGTATCCGCATCCCTCATCTTGTCCGGAGTGCCCTCGAAGACTACTTGTCCACCTTTCCGTCCCGCTCCCGGCCCAAGGTCGACGACATAGTCCGCCTCCATCATCATGTCTTTGTCGTGTTCCACGACGATGAGGGTATTGCCCTGATCACGAAGTTGTTTGAGCGAATGAATGAGCTTGATATTGTCTCTCTGATGGAGCCCGATGCTGGGTTCGTCGAGGATGTAGAGCACATTGACAAGACGACTGCCTATCTGAGTCGCAAGGCGGATGCGCTGTGTCTCTCCGCCCGAGAGGCTCCCTGTCGAACGCGACAATGTCAGATAATGCAACCCCACATCCAAGAGGAAGTCTGTACGAGAGACGATCTCCTTGATGATCTCCTTCGCCACGGTCTTTCGTTTCGGATCGACAAGATCGGGTACTGTCATAGCCCAATCCTTGAAGTCCGGCAGAGGCATATCCGTCACCTCGATGATGTCTTTTCCCCCTATCTTGTAGGACAAAGGCTCTTTTGCGAGCCTTTTGCCATGACACGAAGGGCATTGGGCATAGGTGTTGAACTGCTCTGCCCACTTCTGTGCCGATGCAGACTCCGACTGCTCGGCGATCTCCTTGATGTACTCCGTGAGACCCGAATAACTGAACAATCTCTCCCACTGACCACCGTCATTCTTGACCCTCAGAGTATAGTCCACGCCGTTGAGGATGTCATCCATGAGCTCTTCGGGATACTCGGAGATGGGATCATCTATCGTGTAGCCGTGGTGCTCTGCTATGGCGCGGAGTTGGTTGAATATCATATTATTCTTGAACTTCCCCAACGGGGCCAGTGCCCCCCCGGCCACGCTCAGTTTGTTGTCAGGTATGATCTTAGCCATGTCAGGCGTGGGGACTGTCCCCAGCCCCTTACACTTGGGACAGCTCCCTTGTGGAGCATTGAACGAAAACGTATGAGGCGCAGGATCCGGGAACGCCGTCCCCGATACCGGACACATCAGACTGCGGCTGAAGTAGCGACCTTTCTCCGGCATGTCGAAATCCATGACAAGGATTAGGTCTTTGCCGATCCTCAGTGCCGTACGGACGCTCTCACGTACACGTTCATGGCTACCGGCATCGACTTTGAGCTTGTCTACCAGCACTTCCACTCTGTGCATCTTGTACCGCGACAAGGCTAAGCCCGGCACGAGGTCTGTCATCTCGCCATCCACACGCACTTGGATGAATCCACGCTTACGCATCTTTTCGAGAAGTTCGCGGTAGTGTCCCTTGCGATCCTTGACGATCGGAGCAAGGATGTATATGCGCTTCCCCTCGAAGTCATTAAGTATCCCCGATACGATATCTTCCTCTGTAAATCTGATCATGGCCTCACCTGTCACTGGTGAATAAGCCGTCGCAGTGCGAGCGTACAGCAGGCGTAAGAAGTCGTATATCTCCGTCGTCGTACCCACGGTGCTTCGTGGGTTTTTGTTCGTCGTCTTTTGCTCGATCGAGATCACCGGGCTGAGCCCCGTGATCTTGTCCACATCGGGACGCTCCAACCCTCCAAGAAATCCTCTGGCGTAGGATGAGAATGTCTCTATATAGCGGCGATTGCCCTCCGCAAATATGGTGTCGAACGCCAACGATGACTTGCCACTCCCACTGAGCCCTGTCATGACACAGAGCGCATTGCGAGGTAGATCCACATTGACATTTTTGAGATTGTGTATCCGGGCACCTCGCACCGAGATACACTCATTATGATGTTGATTATCTTTAATATCCATTATCCCGAAAGTCTCTACCTGCACCTCCTTTGTTGGCATGCAGGTGAAACGCAAATATACTCATTTTTTTGCCCACCTTTTCCTGCCATTGTCGTGTTTTTCACTTTCCGACAAGCCAAGCAATAGCTCCGGATCGCTTTGTCTTCATGGAGATCTTCATCGCCTTCGAATCAGTGTGTATGCTTCCCTTGATCCCTTGTCTCAAGACTGATTTACGTGTATCCGATCTGAGAGCACTCTCGCTCGACCCGATTCAAATTCAGAAAAGTTACAATATGAGATTTTGCTCTCGGATGTCACCCAAGATAATTGTTTGATGTGTCTGTACTATCATTTTGTTATTGACTTTGGTATTGTTGAAATTAGACCTTGTGGGTGATGTATGTGGTTACAAGTGTGAAAAAGTAAGTATTTTTAGAGTTGAAATTAACGTTATTTAGTCAATATTTGGGGTCGTAAGAAGTTTTTCTTCTTAGATTTGCACCAACTTATATTTAGTTAAATCAACTAAAACATTAACAAATCATTATGACACATCGTGTATCTAAGCTATCTAAATGTCTTAAGGTAGTGCTGTTGTTCGTCCTTATGTGTCCAGTCCGATTTGCTGTCGCCCAGCAGAGTGGGCAACGCACTCTCTCAGGGACAGTGTATGATGACGAACGCCTGCCTTTGATCGGAGCCGTGATAAAAGTCGAGGGCTCGAAAACCGTTACGGGTACGAAGGCCGATGGTACCTATTCTATCAAGGTCCCTATCGATAAGGATGTCGTGCTCCTTGTATCCTTCGTGGGCTTGCAGACCTCTAGAGTCGTCATCCCCAAGGGAACGACAGATGTCAAGAAGGATATCTCCCTCCAAGGTGATACCAAACTCAAAGAGGTGATCGTCACCGGTATCTATACCAGACCGCTGGGTAGTTATACGGGATCTGCCACGACTATCAAAGGGGATGAGATCCGTAAGGTCGGTGGACAGAACCTCCTCCAGAGTCTCAAGAATGTGGATCCTTCGATCTATCTACCGGACAACCTTTCGTTGGGGTCAGACCCCAATAATGTGCCGGATCTTTCGCTTCGTGGCAATGCCGCTGTGATTTCTGAGGGGACAGGCAACCTTCGCAGTACGAGGTTCAACCCGAATCAACCACTCTTCATCGTCGATGGTTTCGAGACCTCGATAGAGGCTATCATGGACATGGACATGAATAGGATCGAGTCTCTGACCGTCCTCAAGGATGCTTCGGCGAAAGCTCTCTACGGATCAAAGGCGGCCAACGGTGTGATCGTTATCGAGACTCGCAAGTTGCAGGGCAACCAGCAGAGGGTGACTTATGCCGGTAGTGTCAACTTCGAGCTACCCGACCTCACAAGTTATGACCTCACTAATGCTCGTGAGAAGCTCGAAGTGGAGCTGCTCAATGGTGTGTACTCGGCACCTACTCAGGACAGAGAGCATGAGCTGAAGCTCTTGTATCAGTCGAGACTTGCCAAGGTTGTGGGAGGGCTCGATACTTATTGGCTCTCGAAGCCTCTGCGTGCCGGAGTGGGGCACAAGCATAATCTGTCGATTGAGCTTGGTGATGCTCAGGGGTTGAAGGGTATTGTAGACTTCAGTTACAATGACATTCAGGGTGCGATGAAGGGGTCTTCTCGTGTCAACGTGTCGACTTCTGCCAACCTTTCCTATCGCAAGGATAACCTCATATTCCGTAATATCCTCACGATAAACTCCAACAAGGCGACTGACTCTCCTTACGGCTCATTCGATGAGTATGCTCGTATGAACCCCTACTGGGAAGCTGTGGATCGCAATGGAGAGATCAAAAGATGGGCAGAGGACAACATTCCCAACCCCATGTACAATGCAACCATAGGTACTTCATCGGTCAATGAGTATATCTCTGTGACCAACAATATCTACGCTGAGTGGCATATCCTGCCACAGCTCAAGTCTACACTCCGACTCGGGGTGGCTGAGCGTCGTGGCGAAGGCAATACCTTCCTCCCTCCTATGCATTCCATTTTCGCAAGTCAGAAGGATGTCGACAAACGTGGTCGATACATCCTCGATAATGGTAGAGAGTCTAACTATACAGGAGACTTGAATGTCAACTACAATACCAGCTTCGGTAAGCATGCGTTCTTCGTCAATGGTGGTGCATTCATCGGCTCACGCTCAAGCAGTAACTACCGTCACGTGGCTGAAGGGTTTTCAAACAATCAGCTCGCAGATGCGACCTTCGCCAAGGGTTATGCTCAGAATTCAAAACCACAAGGTTTTCAGAGCTTGGTGCATGATCTCAGCTTCCTTCTCGCCACCTCTTACGACTACGATAGCAGATACCTCATCGACTTGACTTTGAGAGAGAGTGCTTCGTCGCTCTATGGGGCAAACTCTCGCTGGGCAAGCAGTTGGAGTGCTGGTCTGGGATGGAATATTCATAATGAGGCATTTCTGAAAGGGAACAAGTGGCTCCAAATGCTCAAAGTGCGAGCATCTGTGGGGTTGACCGGAAATCAGAACTTCCTTGCCAACTACTCTGTGCCCACTTACCTCTTCTACAACGATCGTAGCTATATGGGGCTTACAGGAGCTTACCTCAAAAATATGCCTAACCCTGATCTCAAGTGGGAACAGCGTATGGACTACAATGTCGGTCTGGATACTCGCGTAGGTCCTATGTCTGTGTCTCTTGACCTTTATCAGTCTGATACTCGCAATATGCTTACCGACCTAACGATCCCCGGATCTACGGGATTCAGCATCGTGAAGGATAATCTCGGTATGGTGCGCAACAGCGGAATCGAGGGTAAGATGACTTACAGAGTCTGGGGTGATGATAAGGGTAACTATCTGAACCTTTTCGGCTCAGTGATCCATAATAGAAACAAGATCGTCTCTCTGAGCCAAAGTCTCAAGGACTATAATGAGAGAATGAAGCAGGAAGCAAGCCGCAATGAGAGACAGGCTCCTGTCTTGATCTATGAAGATGGAGAGTCTCTCACGACACTATGGGCTGTCAAGTCGGCAGGTATAGATCCATCCAATGGTAGAGAGATCTATGTCAAGAGGGATGGCAGTCTGACTTATGATTATAGTGCAAGCGACCTTGTGGCAAGTGGAAACACGGAGCCTAAGATCAGGGGTAACTTCGGGTTTAGCGGGGAGTTCCGCAACTTTGGGATCAACCTCTACTTCAACTATCAGGTGGGCGCTATGATGTACAACTCTACACTCGTGGGCAAGGTCGAAAATGCCGAAGTGGAGTACAATGTAGATAGACGTATCTTGCAGGGTAGATGGAAGAAGCCCGGGGATATGACACCATTCAAGAGGTTTGATGTCGCGAACCGTACACGCGTGACAACACGATTTGTCCAACGCCGGGATGAGCTCCATATATCCGCTCTGTCTCTCTACTATGAGGTGCCTAAGAAGTGGGCAAGTCGTCTTCGTAGCGAACGCTTGCGCTTGGCATTCAACATGAACGACTTGGCTACGTTCTCTACAATCTACGTCGAAAGAGGTACAGCTTATCCTTTTGCACGTAAGTTCTCTTTCTCTCTCACCTCGACATTCTAAACGATTATGAAACAGATCAAATATCTTTCGTTCATACTTGCCATCATCGCCCTAAGTGCATGCAACAAATGGCTGGATGTGTCTTCCAAGTCGGAAATTCGCGGAGATGACCACTATGAGAATGTCTCCGGATTCAAGCAAACCCTTATAGGAAGTTACATCAGGATGGCTCGTGCCGACCTGTACGGCAAAAACATCTCTTGGTATATGCCGGAGATACTCGCAAATCAGTACGAGCAGGACTTCCGAGACAATCAAGGCAAGGCGTTGTACAATCATCAGTACGAAAATGCAAGCGTCTCTGCCCTCACCACAAAAGTGTGGGACGATATGTACAATGTCATCGTCAACGTGAATGATGCACTCAGACATCTGGAAGGGGCTGAAAACAAAATGACCTTGATCGAGTACAATCAGATCAAGGGAGAGTTGTATGCCCTCAGGGCTTACCTGCACTTTGACCTTTTGCGCTTGTATGGAGAGTATGCTCCCCAAAAGGACTTTACGAAGTGGGGAACTCTTCCATCGATACCTTATCAGTTGAATGTGTCCAAGGTGTTTCCGATCCAGAAGAGCAATACCGAGACTGTTGTTTTGATGATGTCAGACATAAACAAGGCCTTGGAGAATCTCAAGATGTCCGATCCGTTGGTGGCCGAACACCCTGTCGATTCGTACGACTTGATCAACTCCGATGGATTCTTCAAGACGCTTAATCTCCGTCTCAATTATATCGCTGTCCTCGCACTCAAGGCACGCCTTTTGCAATGGCAAGGGACTCCCGAAAAGATGAAGGAATGCCGTGAGGTGGCAGATATGGTGCTCAAGTTGGCGAAAGAGAACGGAACCAAGGCGAGACACTTCAATACCAAGATAGGTATGGTGCCTGCCAACAACGTCACATCGTCTAACCTCAACCTCTTTGATGAGGCACTTTTCGGTCTTGAAGTCGATAAGATCGCAGAGAGCATAGCACCATACTTTCGTATAGATTTCGCTGAGAAAGTCTATGCTATGTGGGTCGCAGAAAACAGGGCCTTGGAAATCTTCGAGAACTCAAATATCGACATCCGTTTTACAAAGCAGATGATCAAAGGAACAGGATACCCTGCCGGCTATGTTCCGGCTAAGCTCTTCCAGTCGGATTTGGGTGAACACAAGGGACGTCTACCTCTATTGAGACTCTCTGAAGTCTATCTGATGGCCGCAGAGGCTTCCTTGCTGTCAAGTACTCCTGATGCTGAGCATGCGCGTAAGCTATTGTCTGAGTTGCGGGGATTCAGAGGTCATGCAGAGGAGATAGGTGCAGATATGTCTGCAGATGAGCTTCTGAAGCTTGTCTATAAGGAGTATCAAAGAGAATTCTTTACTGAAGGTGTTCAGTTCTTCGTTTATAAGCGTTTGGGCGTTGAGCACATCTCAGGCAATCAGGATGTGAAGATGACTCCTGAGAAGTACAGATTACCTTTCCCTGATTATGAATTAGGATTAGGACGCAAGCAAGGATCACACTAATTTATCGTTTAGTATTTATTATGAACCGTTATTTTAAGATTATACGAGATTTCCTACCTCTCCTTGTCGTAGTTTCAATGTCTGCTTGTACAAAAGCAGAACTGCCGGTCTTTGAGAGTCAGTATGATTCGGCGCGTTTCCCTCACAGGAGAGAGGATGCGCCCGAACCCAATGGGTACGATACGAGCAAACGTGCTTTCCTCTCATCTTTTTCTTTCATCGATGTCGGTATGCCTCAGGAGTACACCGTATCTATTCCTTTGATACTTTCGGGGAAGCCTTCTCCCAAAGAGCGTAAGGTCACAATAGAAGATGTACTCGACGAAACGACGGCACCCAAAGATGCATACAAGATCGTAAGTGCAGTGATATTCCCCGATACTGTCGCAGGAGAGGTGAAGATTCTCCTTTACAATCGTCCTGAATTGAAGGAAGGAAGCTATACCTTGTCTTTGAAGGTGAAGGATAGCGATGATCTCAAAGCCGGCCCGGACGAAGACATCAAAGCTTTCTTGACATGGAATGCCTCCATTCCTCTACCTACAAGCCCGTTCCTGATTATGACTTACAATATGCTGATAGATAGCCCGCTTCGTTACAACTCTACGGCAGCAGACTACATCAGTACTCGGGCCTTGGAGATCATTGCACAGTGCTTCAACTGGTATGACTTGAATGATGCAAAGAAGTGGGGTGTCAGAGCCAATACCGAATCTGTCGGCAACTACAAGTATCTCATGCTCTCAACCTGGGTCGGTGCCGGTGGTGCTCAAAGACTTTATGCAAAGCAACTTGCTGAATTCATCGACAAGTACAACGCGACTCATCCGGATGCACCTCTCATCCACAATTCGGGGAGTGGTGCGGGCAAGCCTATCCAAGCAAGAAAGTATTAAACTTATTATCAGAACAAGTTTATGAAAACATATAAGATCATGAATAAGGCATTTCATGTATTTACAGTGGGGCTCTTAGCTCTGGCTGTTACAGGTTGCTACAAGGATCAAAGTTCTCTTCAGACAGTACCTACACCCGAGATCTCGGTCGAGGTCAAGGAGATTGGTGAGGAGATACATATCGACTCGGAGGATGTATTATCTATCCATCCGATAGTCTCTGTGCCAAAAGGAGCAGAGATCACCTACAAGTGGGAGCTCACTAAAAAGGCAGGAGACTACGAGAAGGAGATGGAAGTGATCTCTACAGAGCAAGCTCTGAAAGACTATAAGATCACTCGTCCGGCCAACTCAACGACTCCATATTACCTTCGTTATACGATCACGAACAAGTCCTTTGGCGGTGTCGAAAAGACCCTTCAGTGGAAGTTGTATGTAAGCCCGGTGTTGGCGGATGGGCTTCTTTTTTCTTTCACCAAAGATGGAGTAACTTCCGACTTGGGTTACATCAAGTCGTCCGAGTTCACTCGAGATTATACGGGCAAGAGTGTTGTCATCACAGACCTTTTGGCAAAAAACTCCGGCAAGGCGTGGAATGGGCTCATAAAAGCACTTAACTTTTCGGTAAAGGGGAATGTCTACTTTACTCATACACCATACGCTTGGGCTGTGACTGAAGATCATAAATTGTTGCGATTTGATCCTCTTAACTATTCTCTTGACGCTTCATCAGACCGTAACGACCTAATGTTCATAGAGGAGCAAGATCCGAAGGTGCTTCAATTCTCTCACTGCTCTTCCTACATATTCATGCGTACAGAGAAAAAAGCCTACCAGTGTAATTCAAATGCACTTAACTTCTTCTCTGAGCCTGTTCAAGGTTGGGATTCTGAGACTATCTCGGGCGGAGTCATGGCTGCACACGGATGTATGTCGGAGAGGGCAGGCTTGGTTTGGTACAACAGTGACCAAGGTACTTTCAAGGCTCTCAATAAGAATTCTGTTACGACATTCGAGAAGTCCGAACAGTTTGACCCCAATATGATCAAGGGGGCAGAGGCGATCACTGCTGCAACAACGGTTGAGGGACCGAGAAAAGAACCCGGGAAGTCTTATTTCCTCCTCAATGAAAAGGCTTCGGGCTCATATACCATATATCAGTTTGAACTAAAGCCAAGTCTGAAGCTTCAAGCGGGCAATAAGTATGTCTTGTCTCAAGAAGCCGCAGGCATACTCAATCGCCGCACATCCGCCACATTTGCGATACACCAACCGGTATTGTATGTCAGCACCGAGGATGGCATCAATGTCATCACTTGGAGTGGAGATGGTACAGCGACTGTAAACACAAAGGCATATATGCCGCTTTCGAAGTTTGGCAAGGTAAAGTTGGTTCGCTTCTACCGTCAAGGAGAGTGGGTGATACAGCCTCACCGTGCTTACTTCAAGCTCTCTCCATACAACGAGGCAGCACTGATCGCAGTCACAGAGGGCTCTGACGGCAACGATCAGGTGCACTTCATCCCAATGGCCACAGACAATACTGCCAACTTAGGATTCTTGCTTCCTGAGAGCGAGATAAGGACTTTCTCCCCAAGAGCAGGCAAGATCTTGGATATCATCCCTATGGGTAAGTAAGGCGAAGTGTTGAGTCTCTTCTTTGCAAACGACAGAAAGCCACACTTCATACAAGTATTTTACGGAGGTTACGGCTTCTTTCCTTGGGGAGGAAGTCCGTGGCTCTCCGTGAGTGCATACTCACTTATTGCTCTATAAATCATTATCAAATACCGTATTAGGATTACAAAAAACTACAATCATGAACAAAATCAATTGTCATTTCCGAGGGACAGTGCTGCTATCACTTCTCTCAGGTATTATTCTCGGCCTTTATGGTTGTTCCGGTCCGGCAAACAGCACTCTGCAAGCCAAAGATCTGCCTTCTCAGTATGAAGGACAAGCCGTGATCTTCAAAAATCTGCAGACCGGCGATGTCGATACCGTCAAGGTCGAAGGAGGAGCATTCAGCTATACCATCCCTGTAGATACGACAAGTCTTTATTATATCGATATCGAAGGCAATAATTCAGGGTACGTCAGCTTCATTGCCGAAGGTGGCGTACACCAGTTCAAGGCAAAAGATAATGCCGATGGTTTTCACATCGTCGGAGGCTATCTCAACACCGAGCTCAAGAACATGATCTCAAAGAGTTCGGAACTTGAAGGTAAGCAGAGTGTCGAAGCGATGAAGATCCTCGACGATACCACTCTCTCCGATGACGAACTCAGAGAAGCCCACAATGCACAGACGGAAGCCTATGACAAGATGAGGTACGAACTCTTCTCGGACTATTTGGCTCGTCATCCTCAAAATGCTGTCGGTATGGAAGCCTTTGCACGACTCAAGTATAAGTCCGATGAAGACTTCATAGAAGCCTATGAGGCGCAATCAGAAGTCGTAAAGCGTGGTTTTGCTCCTATCAGAAGGTATGAAAAGATCCTGAATGCTCAGAGGACTCAAGAGGGTGGTACCTATCTTGATTTCGAAATCAACACCATCGAAGGTAAGACCATCAAGTTCTCCGACTTCATGGAAGACGGTAAATATCTTTTGGTTGACTTCTGGGCTTCTTGGTGTGTTCCTTGCCGCAAGATCCTTCCTTATATGAAGAAGATGGTAGAGCGTCTCCCTGCCGACAAGCTGACCATGTTGAGCATCGGATGTTACGACAAGCCCGAACCATATCAGAAGGCTGTCGAAGAGGAAGAAATCCCCTGGAACCAAGTCCTTGACGTAAACTCTACGGGGGCTGAACTGTACGGTGTCAAGTCTATTCCTCACTTTGTCTTGATTTCTCCTGAAGGCAAGATCATTAAGCGTGCATCCAATATCCTCCATGTTGAGGCAGTCCTCAACGAAAAGCTCTTGAATTGATCTTTTTGGAGTGAAGCAATCTGTTTTTACTCCCGTCATTTTATCGGGAGACCGGGTCGAGAGATAAATTAGAAGATGAATAAAAGATTACCCCCAAGGCTTCTGCAAAAGCCCTGGGGGTAATCTTTTATTTGACCCTTATGAGGGTGAGAGTCAGAGTTTTGACCTGATGCTCTCTGCCGTCTTTGCAAGAGCCTCATGATCGGTCTCTTGTTTTTTATTGAAGTCCAGGTCTCCCATCTTGTTCATCGGGATGAGATGGATATGTGCATGTGGCACTTCGAGACCGATCACCGACACGCCTACTTTGACACAGCCGGTATGAGCTTTGATTGCTTTGGCTATACCCTTGGCGAAGATGATCATCTCTCCAAGCTCCTCATCCGAGATGTCGAAGATGTAGTCTTCCTCTCTCTTTGGGATGATGAGGGTATGACCCTCTTGGACAGGATTTATGTCGAGGAATGCGAAGAATTTGTCATTCTCTGCAATCTTGTGACAAGGGATTTCTCCGTTGATGATACGTGAAAAGATAGTCATAGTGCTTACGATTTTAGGAGACGAAGGGAAGAGGGGTCAGAAGGATATCTCTTCGATCTCAAATGTAACCTTTCCGTTGGGTACCTCGATCTCCGCCACATCACCGACCTTCTTGCCCACAAGTCCCTTGGCGATGGGTGTAGAGATAGCGATCTTTCCGGCCTTGAGGTCGGACTCAGTGTCAGAGACGATGGTATATGTCATAGACTTGCCCGTGGCGAGGTTTTTGATCGTTACCTTGTTGAGCATCTGCACGGTCTCAGTGCTGAGGTTGGATGTGTCGATGATACGTACGTTCGCCAGCTGTGAGCGTATCCCTGCTATACGTGCTTCGAGGAGTCCTTGAGCCTCCTTGGCTGCCGAGTATTCCGCATTTTCGGACAAATCCCCCTTGTCACGAGCCTCTGCTATGGCACGGATGACCTCTGGGCGATCTTCTGTTTCAAGTTTTTTGACCTCTTCGAGGAGTTTGTTGTAACCCTCTTCAGTCATGTAAATGTATTCCATATATGTTGTTTGTTGTCTATTTGTCTATGGGTAAAATAAAAACAATCCTGAACGAGTAGCACTTGTTCAGAATCGTTACATCATCTATGTATCCTTGCACGAGAGATCGCTTAACGAATCCCCAATGCTCGACAAAGATACGGTAACTCTTTTAGTTTTCCAACTTTATCGCTCTAAATCCTTTATAAAAATGTCAAAGCCTCCTAAGCGACCGGAGGTTCTCCTATGATGATGCCCATACATCCCTCTCTATGGTGTCATGTGCAGCAAGGCTCCGAGTCTTTACTTTCAGAGCCTCAATGGGTTATTTACTCTCCTTTTTCTATTTCCTCTTTTGTCTGAAGGTGTTTGTCGCATCATCTGTGCGACCTTTGTTGAAGCGGTAGATGAGGATCGGCAGGAGGATGAGCATGAGAATCAGTATAAGCACCACTTGTATCCCTTCCATGGTCAGATGCCATGCCAGAGGAGCAAAGTCCATGGCAAACTCCAGTAGGACTATGATAACGAAAACAGCGAGAGTTATATTACGGATGCCGATAAACTTGTTCATAGTATTACGAATGTCTTGTGACACAAATGTATCGATTTCCGATCTGAATAGCAAGCCTTACAGGTGTTTCAGGGTGGACTCGAAGTCGATGCGATGGTCGATGCTGCGCCCGAGAGTGAGCTCATCGGCATATTCGAGTTCGTCCCCGATGGAGACTCCGCGAGAGATGACAGAGATCTTCACTCCCGTATCCTTGAGCATGCGATAGATGTAGAAGTTGGTCGTGTCTCCCTCCATCGTGGTACTCAGAGCGAGGAGTACCTCCTTGACGCCCTCACGGCGCACACGTTCGGGGAGGTCTTGGAGATAGAGGTCGGACGGACCTATGCCGTCAAGGGGGGAGATGATCCCTCCGAGGACATGATATAAGCCCTTGAAGTTGCCGGTGCGCTCTATTGCGATGACTTCACGTACACTCTCCACAACACAGATCATTGACTCGTCCCGTCTGGGGTCGGAGCAGACCTGACACACATCCTGATCACAGATGTTGTGACATACTCGGCAGTGTCGGATGCCGTCGATATAGCTGCGGATATCGTCACAGAAGCCATGCGTGAACGACGGTTCCTGCTTGAGCAGGTGCAATGCCAGACGAAGCCCCGACTTGGGACCTATTCCCGGCAGGGAGGCAAACGCATCGACAGCCCTCTGAAGGAGTAGTGAATAGTCTTCGATCTTCATCAGATAGGATGATAGGTCTTAGATGTTGGAGAAGTCTTTTCGTCTCAACTCGAAGTCCTTGCCGAGGTACTTCTCACGTACGACCTCGTTCTCTGCAAGCTCTTCGGCCGTACCTTGGAAGAGTACCTTCCCCTCAAATAGGAGGTATGCCCTGTCCGTGATCGAGAGGGTCTCGTACACGTTGTGGTCGGTGATGAGGATGCCTATGTTTTTGTTTTTCAGCCTTGCCACAATGGTTTGGATGTCTTGCACAGCGATAGGGTCGACACCGGCAAAGGGCTCATCGAGCATGATGAACTTCGGGTCGATTGCCAAACAGCGTGCGATCTCCGCACGACGACGCTCCCCCCCGGAGAGACGTTCGCCTGAGTTGCGACGCACCTTTTCGAGACCGAACTCGCTGATGAGACTTTCGAGGCGTTCGATCTGTTCCTTACGAGAACGACCGGTCATCTCAAGCACCGAGAGGATATTGTCCTCCACAGACATCTTACGGAAGATCGACTCCTCCTGAGCCAGATAGCCGATACCCTTCCGTGCACGCTTGTAGATCGGCTCATCAGTGATGTCCTTCTCGTCGAGGAAGATCTTGCCGTTGTTGGGCATCACGAGTCCCACCGTCATATAGAACGTGGTCGTCTTCCCGGCACCGTTAGGCCCGAGGAGACCTACGATCTCGCCCTGAGAGACCTCGATGGAGACGTGATTGACAACGGTACGATTTCTGTATTTCTTGACTAAGTCGTAAGTTCTTAATTTCATTGTCTGTGCGTGAGATGATTGAATCCTAACAAAGTTACAATATTTTCTCGGAGCCTATCACAATATCCGACACTGTCTTTACATTTGTCTGGAAGGGGGCAGAATTCATTTTGGCACGTGACAGAATATTTTCTGATGTCGGTCAGAATGAATTCTGTCCCACTTCAGAAACAGGAGAGCATGCTCGGATGGTTTACAGTCAAACGAACCTGCAAAAAAAAAAGATGTCTATCTTGACCTAAAGCGTCAAGATAGACATCGAGGTCTCTTTGTGATCTGTCCGATCAGATGTTGATGGAGATACTGAAGGCCGCACTGTTTTTGGTGTATTCGCCCATGCCGATGCGGTAAGCTGCTTCGAGGGTCAAGTGACCGATGTGCCAACCAAGGCCGACAGAAGTGAAGGAGACGTCTTTGTTGTAGTGCTGATAGCCCCCACGCAAAGCATACTTTTTGCGGAAGATGTATTCCACACCTGCTCCTATCTGTGTCTCAGAGTATGAGGTGACACGAGCACCTTGGGCTTGGAGACCGAGCGAGTGGTCTGTGTTAAGCTCCATGGTCGCACCGAGACCGAGAGCAACGGTGGAGGGGAGACGGTAAGATATGTTTTTGTCGTACTCTACATCTTCGCCGAGGTTGTAGCCTGCGAGTGTTGCTTCGAAGTGAGTCCCCTTTCCCAAAAAGTCAAATGTATGAGTGTAGCTCACCCCGAGACCGGCAAAGAGACTTTGGCTTTGTCGACCTGTGTTGGAACGTAACATCGATACTGTGGCGAATGCTGAGAGATGATCCGAGAAGGAAAAGGCATAACCGGCATCGAATGTCATCTGAGCAGGGCGTAGGAGCTGATCTTCCACCTCTTGGCCTACTTCGTTGACCCGGGCAATCTTCAGCCCCGAGAGTTTACGAAAGCCTGCGAAGAGGGCATGCTTGTCGTTGAGACGATAAGCTGCACTGATGCTCCCGAAACTTTCACGCTTCATGTCCTTGAACTTAGCGAAGTATTCACCCGAACCGTTGATGGTAAGTGTCTTTTCGGTATCGAAAACCTTCGTTGGGTTAGCGTAGAGGTAGTTTTGGGTCTTTGTGACAAGGTGAGTCCCTCCCAAGGCAAGTGATGCCACGTCTGGATTTAGCTCGAGGATGCGGTGGGCTGCGGTCTGAGCTGATGCCGTAATGCAACCGGCGATGCCCACTGTCGCTGTGAGGAGGAGTTGTTTGATTATATTCTTGTACATTGTGTTCTTATTTTGGTCTGTGAGGGTCGGGAGTCTGAGGCAGAGCTAGCTCTCCCGACCGACTCTGGGTATTACTTTACAAATATCTGTTCGTGACGTGGCATATTGGACGATTCGACAACGAGACGGTAGGTGTTCGGTGTTAGGTCTGTCACATTGATAGAGACCACGCCATTCTTTCTGACTTGTTTTACAGGGACATCTATGAGTACCTTACCCATGAGAGTGACGATCTTGACTTTTGCGTCTTTGATCGATGCATTGAGCATGATATTGAGGGTCTTGGTCACGGGGATAGGATAGACGATGTGTACAGGGGCTTGGGAGTCGGATACTACTCGTACTTTGAAGGTGGTCTCAAGTTTTTCGCCCGCTTCGTCTACTATCTTGAGATAGACTGTCGCACGACCGTTGGAGATCGGGATGACCTGTACTTCTCCATCTTTAGAGACAGAGGTGATGGCGACGGACTCATCGCTTGAGCGCGCTTCAACCTTGAGGTCAAGCTTGGGGTTGTGTTCGATATTCTTCTTTACGGGTATAGTGAACCCTTTGAGATCCATGCCGAGGACAAGTTCAGAGAACTCTCCTTTGAGTGTCAGTGGGCGTGCCCCTACGATATTGAAGGTAATGTCTTCTCTGGTCTCTCCCCTATATTCGTCTTCAGCTACGAGCGTAACTTTGTATTCGCCTTCAGGGAGTACCGATCGGATCTGTATGATCCCTTGTCCGTCTTTTTCATTGAGACTGACTCCCGTGGTCGCTCCTTCGAGATGACATTTCACAAAGTGACCATCGGGATCTGTCACAGTAAAACGGACTTCTTTCGCTTTATTGCCACTGACGATGAGATTTTTGAAAGGTGCGAAGGTTATGACCGGCTGAGCATTTAGACGAGTCGAATGTTCGAAGATGAGAGGCTCAGACCTGTTGCCCCATCTGTCTTCGGAGATGATCGCAAAGTAGTATTTTGTACTGTGTCTGAGATCTGTCAAGGTGTACTGCATTTCCTCTCCCGGAGCAGTCGCCGTCGCACGCATACGTATGGGGGAGAGACTTTTGAGGGTCTCGACTGTGATGGGGGTGTTGCTGTAGTAGATTTCTTGGAAGAGTGGAAGTTTGTCGTCATCATCTTTATTGACGAGCCAACTGAGTGTTATCGAGGTGTAGCGTGTCTTAAAATCGATCCCTTTTGAAGGTACATCAGGGGCTATACCTTTGTCTTCATCAAAGCCGAGGGCTGCGTCTATGTATCCACGTCCGAGACGGCCAACCTCCTGAGGATTCTTTTTGTCGATATCCTCGAGTCTGAGTGCTGAAAGGATGGCTTTCTTCAAATCATCGTTGGTGTAGCCTTGCTTTCCTTTTTGGCTCAAGATAAGACCTGCGATACCTGATACATGAGGGCAAGCCATCGAGGTGCCTTGATAGAAAGCATACTTATTGCCGGGGACACAGCTCAGTACTCCTGCTTTTTCGCCAAATCTGTTTTGGTCTCCTCCAGGTGCCATGATGTCGACCCATGCGCCACGGTTGGTGAAGGATGAACGTGTGAAGTTAGGTGCCATCGATGAGACTGCAATGGCCGGGCCATAAGCCGCCGGATAGCAAGGGGCATCTTCGTTGTCATTACCTGCCGCAATGATCACGACTCCTCCTTTCATGGGTGAATCTTGTCGTTGGTTGCCGTTTTTGTCTGTCCCTGCATTGTCGATGAAATAGTCAATAGCAACTTTCAGGCTCTGTGGGAGAGGAATGTTAGGAGGTAATCCCCAAGAGTTTTGTGCGATGACTGCGCCGTTATCTGCTGCAAAGACAAGAGCTGGCTCAGGGTGACTCCCTTGGCGGAGATCTTTGGGACGACTATCTATCGCGAGGCATTCCATGATACGGACACCGCTACCCTGCGATCCATCGCCACCTGCGACACCACAAACACCGATACCATTATTGTTACGAGCAGCAACAGTCCCTGCTACGTGCGTGCCGTGTGCACCTCGGACACCTTTCTTGACGAAGTTGCCGCCATTGACATCTTCGATGTATGTCCCTCTATCTGTAGGGCCGGTGACATTGGGATTGATCCATAAGTTCTCTTTGAGGTCTTCGTGGGTGACATCGACACCGTCATCAATAACGGCAATGATGACATTGGGTTTTCCGGTCTCTGTTTCCCAAGCTTTGAGTAGGTTGATGTCCGCTCCGGCAACAGCCCAAGATGTCGCTCCGGTGTTATGATAATGCCATTGTTCGCCGAAGCTTGGATCGTTGAACTTGAACGAAGCTTCTCCCGATGTGGTTATGATAGGATACTTCGTGTCGGCAAAGGCCTGACCGATCTGTCTGCCATCTCTTTCGATTTGATAACAGGGCTCGACAACCTCAAATTCATCGATCGCAGACAATGTCCTTATGGCTTGTGACACCGTGTTTTCTTCTTCGTAGCGTACGATATACCAACGATCGAGTCCGTAGGCCTTGTGTCGTCGCATATACTCTTTGGACTCAGGGAAGAGCCGTTCAATGCTTTTGACCCCAAGACGTCTCGATGCGGTCTCTATTTCTGTATTGAGGGATGAGAGAGCTCTGATGGAGATCTCTCCCGATGCTTTGAGACGCTCAGCTGAGAAGGCATCCATCTTGATATATACGATACCCGGTGTGCTTAGATTATTGTAGGACTCATTTTCAAGGGTGCGCAGCGGATTGTTATTCGCTTCCTTCGAGTATATCTCCTCCAGGAGGTTATGATCCTGACAAGCAGACAATGACACGAGCGCACTTAGGATAGGTATGATTAGTTTCTTCATTGTTGTACTGTGTTGGTGTTTTGTAACGATGTGTCTCGTCTCATACTCATCTTCTTATGGCATTTCGAGCATTTTCGAGTGCAATGTTGTACGAAGTTTCTTCATTCTCGTTAGCGATTTTGAAGATACTGATACCCAAGAAGACCCTTCCATCGGGTTGGTTTATGTTGGTGAAGAGCATAGCCATTCCTTGGCTCATGTTGAGATAACTGATCCACTCTTGATTGGGGCCGGTTTGAGATCGAGTCTTAAATTCGAAGCCTTCATCTTTGAGCAATCGTTTCATCTCATTGGTCAAGAAGTATCTTCCTTCAGAGTTTCTCCAAAGAGCCAGTGAAATATCACCGTAGATATCTATCTTCTGTGACAACTTGCTTATGTAAGGTACCTCAACCTCTTCAAAGAAATAGACCGTACCCATGTGGGTGTCTTTGTTGGTCACAGACGAAAATTCGGCTCTTGCGATGATGTTGGGATTTTTCTGACCTCGTTCTCTTGAGACTTCGACACTTTCGCCTTCGTTTTCCTCCCATTTTTTCACAGCAAAGAAATCAGCTTTGTTCAGTAATGCCGGATTGCGATAGGGCAAATTATCAAACGTCGGCATAGGTTTGGGCTGTACTTCCTCGATGTAGTACACGACTGTTGTCTGTCCTCCGGCTGTCGGTACTTGTACTTGTGCCACCACTGTGTAGTGAGGGGTAAATCGCACATAATTTTTGATGAAGATAGCCCCGGAGATATTTTTACTTGTGAGTCCAAATCCAAGTCGGGAGAGGTGAGTCTCAAAATCATCACTGATACCATAGTCGCTACCTTCAGTGACGACGGTGAAAGAAATGTATCTCTCTATACCTTTCCTAAACTTGTACTGTACCTTCGATTTTGCCTTATCTCCTGCGTTGAAGTGATAGATGGTCTCTCCCCTCGGTTTGGTTTCTGTTTTGATGAAAAACATCTCTCTTTCCCGGGCGTCTCTCAATACCTCTGTCTGATAAATCGGACCGGCAGGCATATAAGGAAGTGTGTATGGTGAGTCTCCCTCCTGTACGATGACGAGTTCGGCAGGTGTCCCACTTTCAGTGACCACATATATCTTGCCTATACGTGTCGAAGGGGTATCATTTTTCAGTATCTGCAAAGACATACCGTTATGAGCCTGCTGTACTACGATCCATTGATATAGCTCTGCTCCGTCGATCTTCCATCCTGTACCATTTCCGGAGACGTTCACGGTGTAAAGCCCTCCTCTCATAGGTACGTTGATTTGCTTTTCAGACAGAGAAATTTTTGTTGCCGCTCCCCTTTGACGAACAAGGAGGTGGATGACTTTATTTTCAGCTTCGACTGTGATGGTTGCAGAGCGTTCTTTACCTGTCGCATTGCCATCCGAAGAGAGAATGAGTGCCGATGGGTTGCGATTCAGATGAAGCCACTCAGAGCCCTCTGAAAGTCTTGCGATCCATCCTTTTGCATTCGTTTCGATGTTTATTTCTTTGCTTGTTGCGGTATCCGTAAGGGTTATGATTTCCTCTGACGCTTCGAGATAGATCTCCCTGCTCTCATCTGAAATACCGACTTGTTGACATCCTGCCAGAGTCATGGCAACGACTCCGCAGGATAGTATGCTTTTTATTTTTTTCATGATGCTCATAGGTTTATTCGTTTCTAGGTTTTGTCTTGAAGTAATGGTATATCGGTTCGGTGCAGAGACCTTTCTCTTTGTCCATGCCCACTATGATCAACACATATTCCCTACCGGGGGATTTTGCCCCAAAGTAGTCATCTTTGAGCGTGATATTACCGTGAAGGATGAGTTCGTCCAACGTGCCATACTTAAGATCTGCTCCCAAGGCTCTATATATCATATAGTGTGTGGGTGACAGTCCTTCTATGAGTTTTGTAGGATCATTCTTCTCCTGATCTCTGTAGGAGTCGACGTATCTACGACGTTGTACGGATAGATAATAGCCGTCGGCATTGGTCGTGGTGATCTCTCCGGCTATCCCTTTTTGGGTGATTTCGATCTCTTTGAACGTGATTTTATTGTCCGATGGTGTGCTACCTTTGAGCTCAAACTTAACCGCTTTCAGAGGTGAAGTGACGTTCTTGTTACGGTCGATGCCGAAGCAGGTCGCCACGTAAGTCATTCCGGGGAATGGACCGGGCTCCTTGTTGTCTGCTACGTTTGTCTTAGTGATGCCGGTCTTGAGGTCTGTTTGGAAAGAATCGTCTCCAAACTGCTTCCAGAACGCAAAGTTGTGCTCTATGACACCGCCATTTTTCTCTATGGTCTCATATTGGTGCAGGGAGTAGACATCGAAGACATATGTCATCTCATCATCCGGAGGAGTGAGTGTCACTGTCGCATCGAGAGCCGAAATGTCTGATATATCTATGATGAAGTCATCTGCCTCCAGACCTGCCGTCACGGTGAGTGTACACACGGCACTGCGATTGCCTACTTCGACGGTGATTTCTGCTTTGCCTTTGCCTACCGCCTTTATCATCCCGTAAGGAGATACTGTGGCGATGCTCTCATCGGAAGAGCTCCATTTGAGCATTGAGAGGGCACTTTCCGGAACGACATGAGCTTGGAGAGTGACGCTCTCCTCGACACGTAGTTTCGCACTCTCCTTGTCTAGAGAGAGGGACTTGATCTCATTAGATTTTTCAATCACGGTGACGGTACATTTACCCTCAAGTTCACCGCTTTTTGCAGTTATGATTGTACTCCCCTGCTTTTTTGCGGTGATCCTACCATTGAGTACAGAGACGATGCGGTCATCAGAGCTATGCCATGTGATGGTTACATCCTCGGGTCTGTCTGCTGATACCTTAAGCCCCAGCAGGTGTACCTCATCAACTTCAATTTCGAGTACTGAGGGGGTGATCTCGATGTGTGAGACCTTGGGAGGGGCTTGGCGTACATGGACGGTCCATGTCAAGCTCTTGTCTCCGATGGTGCCGGTGATGGTGGTTGTGCCAAGTGTACGTGCAAAGACTGTCCCACCAACGACACGAGCGATGGATTCGTCCGCAGATTTCCACCGGATGTGATCCGTCGTATTCTCCGGCGTTACGGTGTAAGAGAGTTTGACTTGTTCGTCGGGGGGGAGTACCACCTCTTGAGTCTCGGACGAGAAGGACTGCACCGGGATCTTTTGAGCCATGACTCTGACCAAGCAGCTCGTCCACACTTTGCCAGCTCTTACTGTGATGGTGGCTTCGCCCGCCTCATTGGCAACGATGGTTCCATCGTTAGAGACACTCGCTATGGTATTGTCGGTCGAATACCAAGAAAGTTGTTGATGGGTCGAATTGAGGGGTAATACCTCTGCCTCCAATGTGATTTTTTCTCCCTTAACCAGAGAGATTGTGCTATTGCTCAGGCGTATTGAGTCTATCATGATGTCACGTTCCTTCTGGGGCGAACACATGATCATCAACAAAGCCACGAAAAATAGCGACAATAAGGGTTTCATAGTACTTTTCATTGTGCTTGTTATTAAGTTAATATATGCGTGCTTATAGTATGATTTGTCTTGTAGGGATTGGCGCAAAGTTGTGCAAAATATTTTGACCAGACAAGGTCGGAGGGGTAAAAAGATAGCTTTTATTTTGCTTTTGATTACATTTTATATGTTTTCTTTATTGACTTTAGGGTATTGGGGCCGAATGAATCAAATCGTACTTGCTATCCCTTATCACATCATTTTGTTCTGATAGAGATATAGGACAGAATGTTTTCTGTTTCTATTGTGGATGGGGCTTTTTGTGCGGGCATGATTCAGGGACAACCCAATAGGGCTTCGGAGTCAAATTTTCTGTGTCTTCAGTCTTATGGCCGTAATGCCGATTCCTATTTTGTGATATGATTTTATTTATTGTTTGGAAGAGATAAGAGTGTCTTTCCCTTTACAAGAGAAGTCCGAGACTGTTCGGCTGGGAGCGAGAGGAAAAGTTTATTATATTTGTAGTAGTCTTTATCAGTATCCAAAATGAATGTAAGGAGGTAGGCTATGGCTATTACGTTTTATTCTGAAGGTGTCAATATCCCTAAGTTCAGACGTCGAGAGGTGAGCCGATGGATCACGGATGTGGCTGCAAGCTATGGCCGTGAGATCGGTGAGGTCACATACCTCTTTTGTGACGACGAGAAGATTCTGGAGATGAACAACAAGTACCTCGGACACGACTACTACACGGATATCATTACCTTTGGTCAGGGAGTGGATGATCTCCTCTTTGCCGATATCGTCATCAGTCTCGATACCGTGGCATCGAATGCTGAGAAGTATGGTCAGAGGTTCGAGACCGAACTTTTGCGAGTGATCATCCATGGTATCCTTCACCTCTGTGGTGAGGATGATCTCGATGATGAGAGTGAGGCTAAGATGCGTGTTGCCGAAAATCGTGCACTCTCGATGCTCTCCGAGGATCAGTCCGAAATGTGGCGTAAGTGAAGACGTCTATCCTCATATCCGATACGCTCTCTACGGTGTGGCCGGCCTTTGCTGAGCGCTATGGCGAGGTGGTTGCACCTCCTTCCCCTTCGCACAGCGAGGGTGTGGTGGTAGCTGTGCTTATCACCCTCTTTTTCACGGCTCTTTTTTCGCTCTTCTCTCCGGCTCTTAGGCGTACTAAGGTGCTCAATATCCTTGCGCTTCGTGCCGGTGACAATGTCAAGGGAGAGAGCGATACTCCGGGTGTCGGGATTACGACCTTCTTCCTCCTGCAGGGGGCTTTCCTGCTGGCTATTCTCCTCGAAGCCGGTTATGCCGATAAGGTCGGCAATGCGATGGATTACACGAGCTATCGGTGGCGATTGTTGGCCTTTGTGGGGGTGATCGTTGGGGCTTTTGTGGTGTCTTGTCTCGTCTACCGATGGATCGGACTCGTCTTTGCGACCAAGGAGGAGGTGAAAGTGTGGAGGGTCAACTACTTTACACTCCTGTCTCTGTGGTCATTATTCCTTTTCGTGCCCGTCCTCATGCTAGTGATGGATAAGTTGAGTCATACGGTCTCTCTTGCCGTGGCGTTGGTAGGGTATGTGGTGTTTCGGATTATACTTTTTGTACGTATCGTCCAAATATTTAGATTTTCTTTTCATCATCCTTTGCATCTATTTTTGTACCTTTGCGGGCGAGAATTTGCACCCTTATTGTTGCTTTTGGGTGTGTTTCTATAAGTAGAGAGTTGTAAGACAGGTCGTTGTCTATTGATGACGAGCCGCAAAAAGCAGATGCTTCATGTCGAGAAAAATTCAAAAGATACTTGTCTCTCAGCCCCAACCTACGGTTGCTAAGTCTCCGTACTTTACCTTGGCTGAGAAATACCAGTTGGAACTGGATTTTAAACCTTTTTTTACCACAGAATCGGTCTCTGCCCGAGAGTTCAGAGATCAGAAGGTGGAGATCTTGGATCACACCGCCATTGTCCTCACATCACGCACAGCCGTGGACTTCTTCTTCAAGATGGTCGGAGAGCTTCGTCTCACGATGCCCGATACGATGAAGTACTTCTGTGGCTCGGAGGTGGTGGCAACTTATCTCCAAAAGTACATTGTTTATCGTAAGCGTAAGATATTTTTTGCCGAAAAGGGTCAGACCAGTGAGTTGGCTCAGATCATCCTCAAGCATCCGAAGGAAAAGTATTTCGTCCCTGCTACCGAGGAAAGTCATAAGGACGAACTCCTTCAGGCTATGGAGAGCAAAAATATAGCTTATACCAGATCGGTGCTTTACCGAAAGATCAACCAAACGTTTACGAAAGAGGAGATCGAGTCGTACGATATGCTCGTCTTCTTCAGTCCCAATGGGATCGACTCACTCATAGAGAATGTCCCCGACTACGCACAGGGTGAGCAGCTCATCGGCTGTTTCGGGGATGGTACGGCCAAGGCGGTTGAGGCCAAGGGACTCAAGTCTGCTGTAGCTGCTCCTTCGCCCATGTTCCCTTCTATGGCTGCGGCCATAGAGAGCCTCTTGGTGGCAAAGAAGTAAAACGTCATAAAGAGCGATGCCTTTCGGCTTTATACATGAGCCTTCAGCATCCTTCGATCACCGTCATGGGAAAGATGAAACCAAATGGACTGAGCAAAGAAGAGCGCCTGTATCTCAATCGTGAGGTAGAGGCGCTCTTTGCCTCTCGGAAGAGCTTCTCAGCGTTTCCTTTCCGCATCATTATTCAGACTGAAGAGGTCTGCGAGGGTGGTGTGAAGATCCTTGTCAGCATCCCCAAAAAGAGGCTCAAACATGCCACGGATCGTAATACCATGAAGCGGCGTACGCGAGAGTCCTATCGCACAAATAAGTCTGCAATCGTGGCTTTTGCCCGGGAGAATGGGCTTGTGATACGGATCGGCTTCCTTTATATCGCCAATGAACTCACGCAGAGTGACAAGGTCTTGCGCTCGGTGCAGTATGCCTTGGACAAGATCGTGTCCGTCCTCAACGAATAACCTTATAGCCTATGATACGACAATTCCTCATCAAACTTCTCATCCTGCCGATACGATTTTATCAGAGGTTCTTGTCGCCCCTCAAGCCTCCTACGTGTCGTTATGCACCGACTTGTTCGGCCTATGCCATACAGGCACTCCGCAAGCATGGTCCTATCAAGGGGCTTTATCTTGCAGTGAGGCGCATCTTGCGCTGTCATCCTTGGGGTGGTAGCGGTTATGATCCTGTGCCATGAGGATCGAGGAACTTGGACAAGGAGGGATGGGGGTATCGCCCTATGTCGACTTCCATACCCATCGTCATCGTTATCAGGTCTATGCCGGTCGTACGGATGTCATTGCCGTGCAGTCGGTGATGTATGGGCTGGAGTTGCCTTTGCCCGAAGCGAACTATGTGACTCTTGGTATCCATCCCATGCAGGATGATGTGCAGGAGCTTGTCCGCCGACTTCGTGTCGAGCCTGACAAACTTCGAGCCGATCTGATGGCAGAGATCAATGCGTTGGGGGGCCGTTGCTGCGGTATCGGTGAGTGTGGATGGGACAGACGGAGTGTACTGTCATGGGAGGATCAGGATGCTTTGATGGCTTTTCACTATGCTTTGGCGCAGGATCTGGGTCTTCCTTTGGTGCTGCACATCGTCGGTGGAGTGCATAGGTTATTGGCTTTGAAAAGTAGTGTGCCTTCCGAATGTGTCGGTTGGTTTTATCATGGTTTTAGGGGTAAGTCTGCCACTTTGGGACAGCTGATTTCTGCCGGTGTTCATGTGTCGCTTTCGCCTACACATCATACCCCAAAGGAGATAATGATGCGGAGTGCAGAGGGGGTGTTCTTTCTGGAGACCGATGATAGTGATAGAGACATTGAGACTGTGTATGGCGAGGCTGCTTCTCTTCTGGATGTTGATGTGTCTTATCTTCGTAATAAACTGTTAGGGGATTTTAAGATTTTTCTATCAAAATAATTTAGTCCCTTTGAAATAAAAGACTTATATTTGTAAATAGAGGTTCGAGATGATAAAATCTTGAACTCTCGGATTCACTAACAGAAAAGAAAGAATAGATTATGAGAAATGACAAAGTAAAACTACTCCTCGGTATAGCTATCGGTACTGCAATCGGCGCAGCAATTGCTTATCTTTCGGATGACGAACGCAGAGAGCGTCTCATCGATGGTGTCAATGACACTGCAGACAAGATGAGAGAAAATATCAAAGATGCATACTATGATGCTCGTATCCGCGGACGTAAGGCAAAGAGAGACCTCTCCAGATATATGGCAGATATGAAGGGAGAGGCTGAAGACTTTTACGAAGACATGAAGGGAAGAGCTTCTCGTCTCGCTCGTCGTGGTGAGGAAACATTCGACGAGGTGGTCGAAAAGGTTGAAGAGAAGTACGACGAGATCGAAAAGAAAATCTGATCCGTATCTCTCCTTGTAGTAGCGAGTCTGTGTGCCTGAAATAGCCTTGCGGGGGCTGTCTCAATGAAGAGGGTGGGGTATAGTGCTTCGTTCCCTCCGTGGAGAGAGCTTTTCTGGGAGAGCGTTTCTTGCAGACGGACTCGTTGCGTTTGTCAGGGGGAGTGTTCTCTTAATTTTGTATCATTTAGATTATTGAAATATGCAGAAGTCTATACAAACTCTTATTCAAGAGACCAAAGAAGATCTCAGCAATATCATAGATAGTAAGATCGAGCTGTACAAGCTTTCTGCTTACGAGAAGGGGATACCTGTCGGGCTCAACATCGCCTACAATACCATCCTCATCGTGCTGTTGTTGTTTGTCATCGGGATGCTTCTCACTTCGGCTGCATTGGGTATGGCCACGTTGTTTGTCGATGGTGACGTCTCTGTGCTCACAGCAGTCTCTCTGGGCTTTTTGGCCGTCGGTGGGATATTGCTTTTGATCGGTTTGATCATGCTCTTTTTGCGTAAGAGTATCGTGCGATCAAGCTACAACAAGATCATCGGAAAGATGCTGGACGAGACCCCCGAGGTCGTCAATACCGACGCTCTTGCCATCGAGTATCATCCCGAAACTTACAATACATACACTCAGGAGGAAAGAATGCAATGAACAACCGAATAAAACCAGAAGTGAGGTTGCAAATGCGTAAGGCCAGCCTCGAGAGAAGATATGAACGTAGTCGTCAACGCCTTGAAGAGAATGTTGACTATTTCCGTTCCAACGTTGTCAGTGTGGCAGGACGTCAGGTCGTCGAGTCTTTGGAGGACTCCAGTCCCATTGTGGCTCGTATATTGCGTAGCGTACTGCCAGGACTGCATGGCGAGAGTACAGTCTCCTCTTCTCGTCGTACCTCGACCGGGAAAAGCTCGTTTTGGAGTAATCTGAGCGGAGGGATATTGCCATTTTTGATGGATATGGGCAAGCGCAGAATACTGAGTTTCGGTCTTCGCCGTACGGGTGGGATTTTGAGGTTTCTGCTCAAGGGGATCCTCAAACTGATTTAGTTGAGAGATTGGTGTTTTTCTTTCACGATAAAGTGGTAGGACAATATTATTATTCGTACATTTGTACGAAGTCAATAGCAAGATATGCTTTTGGCGCCTTTGTGTAATGCACTAATCTTATTCAACCTAATAAAAAGAACTCATAAACTATGATTAAAGTAGGTATCAACGGTTTTGGTCGTATTGGTCGCTTTGTTTTCCGTGCGGCTCAGACTCGTAACGACATGGAAGTCGTAGCTATTAATGACCTTGCTCCGGTAGACTACTTGGCTTATATGCTCAAGTATGACACCATGCACGGTAGATTTGATGGTACGGTCAGCTATGAAGGCGACTCTACTCTTATTGTCAACGGTAAGAAGATCCGTGTAACAGCTGAAAAGGATCCTGCAAACCTCAAGTGGAATGAGGCCGGTGCTGAGTATATCGTAGAGTCTACAGGGCTATTCCTCTCTAAGGAAAAGTCTCAAGCTCACCTTGCTGCAGGTGCGAAGTATGTCGTTATGTCTGCTCCATCCAGCGATGATACTCCTATGTTCGTCATCGGTGTCAATCACAACGAATACGTAAAGGGTACTCAGATCGTATCAAACGCATCTTGTACAACCAACTGTCTTGCTCCTATTGCTAAGGTCCTCAATGATAACTTTGGTCTCGTTAACGGTCTCATGACTACTGTGCACTCTGTCACAGCTACTCAGAAGACTGTCGATGGGCCTTCACTCAAGGACTGGCGTGGCGGTCGTGCGGCTACTGGCAATATCATCCCATCATCTACAGGTGCTGCCAAGGCGGTAGGTAAGGTGATCCCTGAACTCAATGGCAAGCTCACAGGTATGTCTATGCGTGTGCCTACTCTTGACGTTTCGGTGGTAGACCTTACTGTAAATCTTGCTAAGCCTGCCAAGTACGAAGAAATCTGCCGTCTTATGAAGGAAGCTTCTGAAGGCGAATTGAAGGGTGTCCTTGGTTACACAGACGAAGCAGTCGTGTCATCAGACTTCCTCGGTGATACTCGTACCTCGATCTTTGATGCAACAGCAGGTATCGCAATCACAGATACATTCGTGAAGGTCGTTTCTTGGTACGACAATGAGATCGGTTACTCTAACAAGGTATTGGATCTCGTTGCCCACATGGCTAAGGTCAACGGATAATCCACCTCCTCTGACGGAGAAATCATACCACATCCCCACTGATGAGTGTTATCTCATCAGTGGGGATTTTTTGTCTCCTTAAATGAAGGGGCTCGTCCTCAATGTGAGAAGGCGTGATCCTATGATAGATAGTGGTATAAGCCTTTTGGGTTTCTTCTTGATGAAGATAGTTTCATCTTTCCACCAAGTGTTCGCGTTAAATAGCTGACAGATTTCTTTCGATCAGAAGCCAAAGACTGTTTGATTTGGTTCAGTCTTTGTGGAGATATACGAAGGCTTATGTGGGGAGTATTCAGAGGATGAGGGAGGCTCCGTGATCGGAGGTGGTGCCGGCTTCGGGAGAGGACGAGCGTGGAGGCTTCAAGGTGAGGCTTATTAGGTGAGTGGGAGACAGGCTCTCAGTCGTGATTTTTTCTTACCTTAGTTGTTAGAAAACAACTAAAATAGGCATACAACAAATATGAGAATAGGTATACTCACATCGGGAGGAGACTGTCCCGGGATCAATGCCACGATACGAGGGGTAGGGAAGACTGCCATGGTGGCTCATGGTATGGAGGTGTTAGGCTTTCATAAAGGCTTCTCAGGCATCCCTGCAGGTAGTTATGACGTCTTGAATATGGACAAACTCAGTGGTATTCTTCATCTTGGCGGCACCATCCTCGGCACTTCTCGTGAAGGGCATATCGGTAAGGCTTTGCTTCAAGATGAGGCCTTTGCCAATGAGTTTTGTGAGGCTTATCACCGCCTTGGCCTTGATGCGATCGTTGCCATCGGGGGGAATGGGACAATGAAGACTGCTAAGATCGTCTCGGATCTCGGTCTCAATGTTGTTGCGATCCCCAAGACGATCGACAATGACGTCTGGGGTACTGATGTCACTTTCGGGTTTGATACCGCCGTGAGTATTGCCACAGAAGCCATCGACCGTCTTCACAGCACTGCCGCATCGCACAACCGTGTGATGGTCGTCGAGGTCATGGGACATCATGCCGGGTGGATTGCTCTCCATGCCGGTATGGCGGGAGCCGCCGACGTCATTCTTTTGCCCGAACTCGGGTTTGACATCGAAGTCATCAAGAAAGACATCGTAGAGCGCGCCAAGGCTGGCAAACAACACTCCATCATCGTTGTGGCCGAAGGGATAGAGATCAACGGCAAGAAGCGTCCCGGTCATCGTCTCAGCAAGATCCTTTCGGAAGAAACATTCCTCGAATGCCGTGAGACCGTTTTGGGATATGTCCAGCGTGGTGGCGCTCCCTCCGCTACCGATCGCAATCTCGGTACACGAATGGGAGGACACGCAGCCCAGCTCATCTCGCAAGGTATCTTCGGAGTCATGGTGCGTATGCAGGGAGGAGCTTTGGGGCATATCCCACTCTCTCAAGTCGCAGGTCGACTAAAGGTCGTAGAGCCCGACAACGAGCTCATCATCCAAGGCCGTCGCATGGGTATCTCTTTCGGGCTTCCGAGAGAATGACCGGAGATTCTCTCTATTACAACGTATGAATAGGACGGCAACATTGCACTTTGAGATCGAGTACCATGTCTCTTCACCCGATTACTCATTGGTCTGGGAGGGGGAGATTTCTTCTCCTGAAGGTTACAACGAGCGTAGAGCCTTATCCATGCAGTTGCAAGGAAAGTGTTGGCATCTTTCGTTGGAGCTTCCCGAGCAGTTACACGGTGAGGGCTCTTACGTGCTGTCGTACAACTATTTGCTTGAAAAGGAAGGTGTCCCCATCCGATACGAAGCCCCTGCACCCCACACGCTCATCATCAATCCTCCTCTTGGCGAAGATGTACGCATCAAAGACCGGTGGATAGATCCTTCTCCTCTACATCGACTCAACCAATATCCGATTGCTCCGCTTCTGCATCCCAAGAGTGATGAAGTCAGACCCATAACGCTGGATGCTTTGACTGTAACCATAACAGCCGTTCATCTGCCTCACTTGCTGACCGGACAGCTCTTTGTCTGTGGTGCGTCTGAGCCTTTGGGGGCTTGGGATCTTAGTCGTTCTGTCCCTCTTTCAAGGAGTGGTGATGACTATTATTTTGTCTCTCGGGAGGAGGTGGATACAGAGTATAAGTTTGTTTTCCGACTGGAGGACGGTACTTACCTTTGGGAGAGGGGGGACAACCGATGGTTGCATTCCTCCGAGGGGAGTACGATACACTTCGTACATCCCCCCGACTTCGATGTGGCTTTGGATCAATTGTCACATCAACTCTCCGGCACAGTCTTGCCCCTCTTCTCTTTACGTACCGATCGGTCGTTCGGGGTGGGGGACTTTGACGACGCTTTGCTTCTGTTGGAATGGCTCAAAGAGACCCGACAGACCGTGTATCAGCTCTTGCCGATCTATGACACCTCGTTCACAGGCACCTTGGCAGATACCTATCCATACAACAGCATAACCACTTATGGTCTCCATCCGCTGTATCTTTCCGTTCGAGATCTCCCTTACTATTCGACTTCTGTCGAGCGTGACCGATGGGAGCGAGAGGCTCTACGCCTGAATGCACTACCTACCGTCGCTTACACAGAGGTCTTGGATCTGAAGTGGGAAGTGATCCGTGACATCTTTGCTCGCTGGTACGATGCCGGAGGTCATGAGACCCAAGAGTATCGCTCATTTTTGGAAGAAGAGGGGGAAGACCTCATGGCATACAGCCTTTTCTGCGTCCTTAGAGACCGTCATCCTCATAGGGAAGTCGTGGACTACCCTCCTTATGCCATGGTGAGACGTGAGTGGGAAGAGGTTCGAAGTGTCGAGGGGAAGGATGCTACGTCAGAGGTAGAGTTGCATAATTTTGTTCAATATCATCTGTATCGACAGTTGGCAATCCTCAGTCGAAGAGCCAAGGAATACTCTATACTCCTCAAGGGGGATCTGCCGATAGGTGTCGGTCGCAACAGTGTGGATGTGTGGGTCTCCCCACACTTGTTCGACATCGGGATGAATGCCGGTGCGCCCCCCGATGCTTTTTCCGCAAACGGTCAGATATGGGGTTTCCCTACGTACAACTGGGAACGTATGCGTGCCGATGAGTATCGGTGGTGGCGACGAAGGCTCTCCACGATGGAGCGTTATTTCAGTGCCATACGTATCGATCACATCTTGGGCTTCTTTAGGATATGGAGCGTCCCGAGGGGAGAGACCGATCCTTGTTTAGGTCGATTTGTGCCTGCTCTTGGCTACTCCGTGCACGAGCTCGCCGATCGGGGTATCTCTCCCGAAGGTTTGGATAAGGCCGGAGATCCCGACAGGGTCTTGTTGAAAGATGAAGACAGTCTCTATCATCCCAGAGTGATGCTGTCTCGTTTGCCACTCTTGAAGACGTTGGACGATGGGTTGGCTCAGCGACTGATGGCTCTCCATGACGAATACTTCTATCACCGCAACGAAAGCCTATGGCGGCAGACCGCCATCGAGCGTATCAGGGGCTTGATGTCGGCATCACGGATGCTCCTCTGTGCCGAAGATCTGGGGATGTTGCCCCACAGTGTCAGCGAGGTCCTGTCGAGCTGTGAGATCCTGTCGCTGGAGATCCTGCGTATGCCCAAGAGTCCTGTGGCAAGCATTGTGCGGAGCGAAGACATCCCTACGCTCTCGGTGCTCAGCACCTCCACGCATGATATGCCTACCCTGAGGGGGTGGTGGCAGGAGCGATCCGAGCGAGAGCGGACAGAGCTGGAGACCTACTACAACACCTCCGGAGAGTCTCCCCTGACACCAGCCGGTCTGATCTCAGCCCTCTTCGATAGTGCCGCTCTCTTTGTCATCCTCCCCCTCCAAGACTGGTGTGTCCTCTCGGGCTATGGCTCTGATGTCGATCCCAAGAGCGAGCGCATCAACATTCCCGAGGATCCGAGACACATTTGGGACTATCGCATGAGTGGTTCGATCGAAGCTCTGAGGGCAGATGAGGTACTCAAGGAACGAATAAAGGCTTTGACTCATGACAAGTCAAACGACCCTGACAGATAAATAGAAGACCGTAACTTGGTTGTCTCCCTGACTCAAATACACTCGATACACAAGTGAGACCTTTCGGAAAGACGGTTCGATTGTTTATGTCGCAGGACAGAATGCTTTCTGTCGGTCGCCGGAATGTATTCTGTCCCACGAAAGAATGTGTGCTGTCGTTTGATCGAATGCCGGATTTTTCGGGTATTTCGACATCGGAGCAGACTTTGAGAAACACCGAGCCCAATACTTCTGTATCTTTGTGCTTGAAACACTTACTTACAAGGAGATGAAAGTCCTACTGATCAATACTTACTCCGGAGGTGGCGGTGCTGCCGTTGCGGCTCGACGACTGCTCGAAGCTCTCGATGCCATTGGTGTCGAAGCTCGTCTGCTGATCGCCACCGATGGTGCGCAGGTAGATGCCGATGTCATTGCTCCTTATCACAAGGGACGATGGGGTAAGTGGGCTTGGAAGGTCGATTTCGTCACCGAACGCCTCTCGCTCCTGCCACACGTGGGGTATGAGAGGACAAGGCTCTTCAAATACTCTCCCGACAGCGGAAGTGATGTCTCAAATCATCCTTGGGTGGCGTGGGCTGATGTGATCCACCTGCATTGGATACAACACGCATTTGTCTCCCTCCGAGGCATCGAGGCTCTTGTCGCTACGGGCAAACCACTGCTTTGGTCGCTACACGACTTATGGCCGATCACGGGAGGGTGTCATATACCATATTTTTCGGCAAACGGAAAAGTGGAGCGGTGTGCCAAGTTTCATCACCACTGTACGGCTTGTCCCATCCTTTCGGGAGGACGACCCCGGGACCTCTCTTGGCGACAGTACCGGCGGAAGTCCAAGCTCCCCTATGACAAGATCCATTTCTTGGCCGTCAGTCGGGCTGTGGCGGATGAAGTGAGAGCTTCAGTTTTAGCTCGATATTCGGATGTCTCTATCCTGCCGAATATGATCGATCCAAACATCTTCAGACCCCTTTCAGGGGAGCATCCCGAAGGCTTCAGAGTCCTATTCGTCGGGGCTCGCCCCGATGATCCCATCAAGGGACTCCCACTGTGTAAGGAGATCTTGTGCAAGGCTTGTGATCGCTCTGAGGCCTTTGCGAAGTACGCTACCTTTGTCTGTGTGGGTGTGCCCAAAGATAATCAGGCACTCGCAGACTTTCCTGTCGCCGTGGAGGCGATGGGAGCTGTGCATTCGACCGAAGAGCTCGTCCGACTCTATAATTCGGCACGTGTGACCCTCTCCACCTCACTCTTTGAGACCTTCGGACAGACGCTGCTGGAGTCCGTCGCCTGTGGTACGCCGGCTTTGGCTTTCGAGGTCGGGGGCATCTCCGACATCATACTCAGTGAGAATGGTCTCCTCATCCCTCCTTACGACACCTCGGCGATGGCACAAGCACTACTACACCTCTTTGAGCATCCCGAAGAGTGGGCACAAAAAGAGAGGGTCAGTGCCACGGCATCACGCTTTTATGCCGAGACGGTGGCAGAGCAAGCGAGGGCGATCTATGCCTCTATGTTGTCAGAATAGAGGGAGCTGGTAGATAAATCCGAGAGAGAGACGGTGGGTGTTGTTGTCAAGTTTGCTGTCAAACTCGTGAACGTATGCACGGCCGACATAGGTGAGGAAGAATCTCAGGTTTTCCCAGTGGGGGAAGTATTCCACTCCGGCAAAATAGCCATACGAAGAACGCATCAATTCGCCATTCAGCCACTGATCCTTGCCCTGAAATCCTGTTTCGTACATTCCTTTCACAAAGAGGTTCCACTTCGGGAGCACGCGACATGAGAGCTTGGCGATGAATGAGAGGTATTCGGCATTCTCGACAACCGGGATGAGGGGCTTTGCATTGAGCCCTTCGCGCGAGTACATCGCGTCGAAATATCCTGAAACAGGGCCGAACTTCAACTCATTTCCGAGTGCGAAATAGTGCTGCCCATGATGGTCGGTCTGCATCATGTAGGAGTAGGACCAAAGGGTGTTCCAGAAGGATGTCACACGCCCGCTCCAGTTGATCGTACCGAGGATGGGAGCCTTGCTGTCTGTGAGCTTTTCTTTCGGAATCCATGGGTAAGTCTCTTCGAGCGTGCCTGTGCGTGCATTGAGTATCTGGAACTGAAACTTCTGTGTCTCCACGGGGCGGAAGATGAGGTTCGCACCCGTCATGAAACTGGGTGAGTATTCGATCATGTCCGCAAACTCGTACACCACGATGGGATTGAAGTCAAACTCCACCCCTCCGTATGCGGTACATTGTTTACCGATAAAGAGCGAAAACTTCTCGGACAACTGTACACCTATCCCTGCCACATCGATCGATAGAGGTAGGTTGTCATACGCCCGGGTTGCATCGTTGGAGGTATTGAGACGCTGGAGGAGACGGTAAGAGACCTTGTCGCTGATGTTACCACGTGCTTCGATACGGAGCTGTTTGCCGTTGAACTTCGCACGTTGGAAGTCATGATCGTCCCACATCATGTCTGCACTGAAGTGGGTATTGAGATAGAGGTTGAAGCGGTCTTGCTTTTCCTTGATCAGTTTGAGTTGCTCGGCAAGAGAGGTGTCACTGGTATAGTGTTCGCGTTGAGCATAGGCACTCACCAGAGTCATAAGGGCGACGATCGCCGCCAAAAACAATCTTTTTGTCATATTTGTGTATCTCTCAGATTTTTTGGGACAAAGTGGTCATTTCGCCTACAAAATTAACAAAAGAAATACATAGACCGAAGCTTGGCGGGATATTTGCAGTCTCACCATATCAAAGGCTAAAGGAAGAGACATATAAACTTGATGGTGATCGATCAAATCCGCCTGCTCCACTTACGCCAAGGTATGATCGGAACATTATCATTTGAGTGATTTTATATATTGTTTGTCGAGTATTATGACATTATTTTATAATTACTGATGCAAATACCACATTCAGGGGATTGTCAGCCCTTGTAAATAGTTGTATTTTCGCAGTGTAAAATCATAAATACTCAAAAACATGAAGATAAGATCACCAAGGGTATTGGGTGTTGTACTTATTTCCCTATTAAGCATCACTTTGACTTTTGCGCAGGAGCGACATCGGCTCTCCGGAAAGGTCTACGAGATGGTCAAGGGGAAGCGCACTCCTCTCCCTCACGCCTCCGTCTCCTTGCCCGTGTACAAGATGGGAGGTAATTCTCAGATGGATGGGAAATACCTGATCAAGGGTATTCCGACAGGTCGTGTCCGTGTCCTTGTCTCCTTTGTGGGCAAGCAGAGTATCGACACGCTCGTCCTCGTGGATAAGGATATGATCCTCGACTTTGTCCTCCGTGAGTCTCAGTTCGACGTAAGAAAATATGCTGAAAAATAAGTAAACACGTGTAAATCAATCTATTTCGTATTTTGTTAAAATAGAGCATAGAAATAGATTGATTTACACGTGTTTACTCGTTTTGTGGAGTGTTTCCTTATATCGAACTGGCGTTTTCCTCACTATTTTTTAGTGTAGATTGAGGCGACCTTTTGCCTATACAACGCCAGTTCGATCTATGGAAATATATTTAAAGTTAGTGAGTATTTGTAAATTGTGATATTGCTACGTTTTTATTTCAATAGGATAATCACAAAGAAGAGCCAACATTTGAGTTTGGGACTCAGACATAAGTAAAAAAAACTGAGAGCAATGTAAGCACCTAAAAAATACATAAAAACTAAACATTATAATAATCAATACATTATATATCTCCTTTATATCGAACTGACGTTATATACGGTGCGAGGAGCATGTGGCTCAGGAGGTCTATTACACACTTTTCGGGTACTACCCTTTCGTCGGTCCTGCTGTCTATTTCTTCATACATCGTGCATAGGTTTTAGAAACAGAAAACCCCACCTACAAAAGATCTCCTCTTTGTAGGTGGGGTGCTTATTCCGTATAGGGACGAACCGAGGCGACTTAGAGGTCGATCACGAGACGTTCGGACTCTTCGACGGGATTGATGCGTGCATTGCGGATGGTGTTCCATTCGTCTGCATACTTGTCCCAGATGTCGATGCCAAACTCTTCTGCGCCCAAGCGATCAAGTGCCGATAGTACCCGACCGACGGTGATCTTGTCTATCTCCATATTGGGGAGGTAGACGGGAGAGTAGGGCTCTCCTTTGATCGGGTGTTCGAGGAGGAGATTGGCATCCATGAGTTTGTTAAGAGTATCGGTCACGATGATGATGGGGAGATTACTTTCCTTGGCAAGGAGTTCGGCCGTGTAGGGAGTCTCTTGGTATTTGAAGTTTTTGCAAACTTTCTTCATGATCACAAGTGCCACAAAATCAATGAAACGCCTGCTGATGTTCGCGCACTCCTTCTTGTATGCGTAGCGTTCGATGTTTTGGATGGCATAGGAGAGCTGTGCCCCAAAGAGACAGATCAGCCAAGCTAACTGTATGAAGAGGAGGAGGAGGGGAATGGCTGCAAAACTACCGTAGATGGCATTGTATTTGCTCACCCATATCTGACCGGAGATGTACAAGAATTGGAAGGTGTGGAAGGCTATCCCGGCAATGAGGCCCGGGACGAAGGCTGCGACGAAACCGACCTTTGTGTTCGGCATGATCCAGTAAAGAAATGTGAAGATCAGTACGACGGCAATGAATGGAATTACTCTCAGGAGTGTCTCCACGAGTGGCGAAAGGGAGATGTCCCCGACAAGAGAGACATTTTGGAGGGAGGTGATGAAGACGTTGGTACCTGCAGACATGGCCATCACCAGTGGTAGGAGTACGAAGGCAGCCATGTAGCCGAGAAGCCTTTTGCTCCACTCTCGGGTGTTGGATATGTGCCAGACTTCGTTGAATGTGTCTTCTATGGTCACCATCAGGCTGATGACCGAATAGAGAAGTATGAGGATACCGATACCGATGACCACTCCGCCTTGGATCTGATCCATGTAGCTTTGGACAAATTCGAAAGCTTTCTGAAGCTCTGCACTATGTCCCGGGAGGTAGTAATAGAGTTGTTCTTGTACGGACTCCTTCATCCCAAACCCTGTGGCTATGCTCAGGATGATGGCAAAGAAGGGGACTATGGATAGGAGGGTTGTATAGGTAAGGGCTGAGGCTTTCTGGCTGACATTGCCGTTGATAAACTCTGTCACCGAGATGTAGAGTACCTTGACTGCATTGAGCAGATACCCCTTGAAGCCTCCGACATCATTGGAGTAGAGACGCCACATGTCATGGGAGACAAACTTGATTGCCTTCTTGATGCCGGTAGATATCTTGCTCGTTTTTGATTGGCTTTCTTGTCTCTCTTTCTGTATTTTTTTTAGTTCTTCTTGAGCTTTTTGTTGTTGATCCATATATGAGTAGTGAGTGTTTTGGGAGAAGAAAGGCAGTAGGGGGTAAGCCGGGTTCTGTTATCTCGGAGCAGGCGAGCCTGATCCCAAACCTTGTCATTTATCTACTATGCAGGTCGCCCTGCATCTCTAGCGATCTACCCCTCGACATCGGGCGAGCAACCCTACAGCGTCGGTATACATGATCTTACAACCCATAATGTGTACGGCAGTCAGTATCACTACTTCCTCGGTGAGCTCTTACCTCACCTTTTCACCCTTACCGGACGAGCCGGCGGTCATTTTCTGTTACACTAATACGCCTCACGACGTCTTCCCGTTAGGAAGTATGGTGCTCTGTGTTGCCCGGACTTTCCTCTCGGCATACCACAAGTGGATCTGCCCAGCGACAAGTCTCCTACTGCTTTTCTTTTGACAAAGATAATAGAAACTCTCTAAAATCTTTATTTGTCTATTATTTTGGTGGACTTGATGTACACCGGTTTGATGGGTGCGTCTTCATCGTCGGTCTCGATGTGTTGTATCTTATCGATGACCCTATCCCCTTTTATTACTTCACCGAAGACTGTGTACTCGCCGTCCAAGTGAGGGGCACCACCTTTTCCCAAATACACATCTTTGACTTCTTTGGGGAGAGGAAGCCCTTTTTTCTTGAACATCTTTTCTAATTCGTGATCGAGGAAGAACTTCCCTGTCACGATATAAAACTGAAAGGAGCTTGATCTCTTTTCAGGATTTTCGTCATCACCTATACGAGCGGCTGCAAGTACGCCTTGCTTGTGGAAGAGCTTTGGATACATAAATTCGGCCTCCAAAGTCTCTTTGTGTTGCTCTTCCAGTTGTGTCTTAGTCTCTTCGTTGCCCTTGAGGACATTACCCCCTGCTTGGATCATGAAGCCGTTGATGACACGGTGGAAGATGATGTTGTCATAACTGTTGTTCCTGACGAGTTTCAGGAAGTTGTCTCGATGCTTAGGTGTCTCGTTGTACAATTTGACTATAAATGTCCCTTTATTGGTTTTGAACTCGATCATGACCTCCTTCTCTGTCAGGGACTGAGCCAAGACAGAAAGTGTCGTAAGTGCAATGACTGTAAGTGTGATGAAGATTGTTCTGAGCATGACTTTATGGAGATTATTTTAGGTCAAACCAATAAATTTTGAGAGAATGATTGCGGCACTGATGCCTACATTGAGAGACTCTGTCGTCGAAGATGGAGCCGCAGGGATGGCGTAAAAATCTGTACAGATATCTTGAAGCTCCTGAGAGATACCATGTCCTTCATTGCCAAAGAGGATACAAAGCGAATTATCCCGATTGTATTGTGTTGCTTCCCCGATGGGGATGCCTTCCATCTTTGTTCCACAGATGATTTTGAAATGTTGTGGAAGAACATCCTTGAGTACAACATTTTCGTGAACAACAACAGAGCCTAAAGCTCCCGCCGTCGCTTGGACGACTTTGGGGTTGTAAATATCCACACAGCCCTCGCCACACAAGAGATGACGTATCCCCAACCAATCGCAGAGACGGATGATAGTCCCCATGTTTCCGGGGTTTTGTACCGAGTCCAAGGCAACGCATAGCCCAAGACTTTCTGGGAGGGGGGCAGTCTCGGGTAAGTTGTAAACAGCAATGAGATCTCGCCCTTTGTCCAAAGCCGAAAGACGCTCCATTTCTCTCTCCCCTGTGATTCGTACCTTGTGGTCTTCGAGAGGATGTTTATGCTTTAGGTCATTGATCCTCTCTTCGGAAGACGACAGTACAGCCACAACCTCAAAGAAGCTTATAGTCTCTTCGACCACTTTCTGCCCCTCTGCAACGAACATACCGTACTGCTCCCTATACTTCTTCATCTTGAGGGAGGAGTAGAGTTTAAGCTCCTTTTGGGACAGTTGTTGAAAGGTCGGCATGGAGAGAAGTTACACTTTATTTGTTATCATAGTTCGTGACCCACCAATTCATGACACTTGCCATGTCAGGCAGGACGACATCTGCACCATTGTCGTACAGAATCTTTTCGGGGACAGGTCCGGTCATCACCGCAACGACGAAAGCCTCGCTTTTGGAGGCTGCTTCGACACCATAAGGTGCGTTTTCGATGACCAAGGTCTCCTCCGGGATCGCATCAAATAGAGCCATTCCTCTTTTATAGGGTTCTGCATCCGGTTTTCCAAGGATGCAATCATCTGCTGTTATGACATTGTTCAGGTCGATATCGTTCGCCAAATACGCTCCTATTCTGCTCAAGGCGTTACTCTTTGAACTCCCTGTGACCACACCGATCTTTATTCCTTCGTTTTTGAAGTGTCGGATAAGGGGTTCGATCCCCGGGATGAGTGTTATTTCGGTCTGTTCTCGGAAAAGCGTTGTCTTATGATTGTAGACCTCACTCACAAAAGCCTCACTTGCTTCTCTACCAAACTGTCTCTTGTACAGATGTCTGATCGTATCACTCCCCTTTTGCCCTTCGTAGAGATAAAATTCATCCCTCGTAGCCTCCAGGCCGTAAGCTTTGGCTGTCGTGTACCAAGAGTCTGCATGATAGGGCATCGTGTCAAAGAGCACCCCATCCATGTCAAAGAGCACCAGTGAAGGCTTACGCTTTGGACGAACAGATATATCGGACATCGTTGTCATCATTCTAAAATCCTACCCGAAGAGAGATAATATCTCGTGTAGTATCCATCACTCATTCTGGATATTGTTACTCCTGAGCGAGTGGCAGCGTGGACGAAGAGACCATTTTTGAGATAGACACCCACATGAGACGCAGCTCCTCCACGTCTGTTTCGTATATTGAAGAAGACAAGGTCTCCCTCTTTTAGTTCAGTCTTGTCTATTGCCCTACACTTCTCTCTCAACCCCTGAGCTGAAGTGCGGGTCACATCTATCCCATAAACATCCTTGTACAAGTGATAGACGAATCCCGAACAATCCGTGCCTGCCTTGCTGTATGCCCCATATCTGTATGGGACACGAAGCCAATCCTTGACAAACTCATAAAGGGTGAGATTATCTTCTATTGTGACCGGAGTTTTCAGTTCAAGCGAAAGGTCTTCTATCCTTTCTTCTACCTCCAATTCGAGTGGACTGGGAGGCAGGCACACACGACCCACTACTGCAGGCTTATGGACTCTGCAAGAGGTCGTCCCCATGACAAGGAGCGTGAGTATAAGTATGATTATCTTGCGTTGCAAATCGTATTCTGATAATAGCCGCGTCTCTACTTCTCAGGAAAAAGAGACAGTGGCGATGTCCCGAAGAGCTTATCTAAAGGAGGACATCGCCACTGTATAGCTTGTTTTGTTCTATTTGCTTTGTCGGATGTCCGATTTAAGCTTGGATAGATACGAATGAGCGGTCATTTCTCTTGCGAGAGAACACTACCACGCCATCGATAAGCGCGTATAGTGTGTGATCCTTACCCATACCTACGTTGTCACCGGGATGGTGCTGAGTGCCACGTTGACGAACGATGATGTTGCCCGCCTTTACTACTTCACCACCATATTTCTTAACACCAAGTCGCTTGCTGTGTGATTCGCGACCGTTCTTAGAACTACCAACACCTTTTTTATGTGCCATGATCCTTTGTCTTTTTTAGATTAAAAAAATATGAGTGATAAATCAACCAATAATTTCCTTGACTGCGAGTCTTGTAAACTGTTGGCGGTGGCCATTAAGTTTGCGATAGCCTTTTCTGCGCTTCTTGTGGAAGATAAGCACCTTCTCACCCTTCACGAGTGGGTCAAGTACTTCGCATACGACCTTGGCACCGTCTACGACAGGTGAACCGACCTTCACGCTACCGTTGTCAAGGAGAAGAACTCTGTCAAATTCGACAGTGTCACCTTGAGCGACATTCTTAATGTGGTGGACAAATAGCTTTTGTCCGTTCTCGACCTTAAATTGTTGGCCTTGAATCTCTACGATTCCGTACATGATGTATTGTAATTTATCAAGTTAATACCCTTTGGGTGGATGCTTTTAGGCACCTCTTATCGAACCCAGGTAGGAATAATCTGTGCAAAGGTAGTGATTTTTACCTCTCTTGTCAAGTGTTCGGAGCACTAAATGTTTTAAGTGCAGTGCTTTAGTTTACTCGCCGGTGTTATCCACCACCGTTTCCTCCTGCTTCGTAGGCTCTGTCTCCCCTTCTTTTTGTGTCGGTTCCAAGAGCTCTTCGGTGCGAGACTTCCAAGGGCGTTTGCCGAGGATGTTTTCTACATCTTCGGTGAAGATGACTTCCTTCTCGAAGAGCATATCCGAGATCTTGCGGTGTCCCTCTCTATGTGTCGAGAGAAGATCCTTCGCTCGCGCATACTGTTCGTTGATGATGCGTAGTACTTCTTCATCTATCTTCCGAGCAGTCTCTTCGCTGAAAGGTTTAGTGAAGCCATACTCCCCTTGGGTATCTTGATAGTTGATGTTCGGGAGTTTGTCACTCATGCCGAAGTATGTGACCATTGCCTGAGCTATACGTGTGGCACGCTGCAGGTCGTTCGCTGCACCTGTGGAGATACGACCCAATACCACTTCTTCGGCAGCTCGACCACCGAGGATGGCACACATCTCGTCGAGGATTTGTTCTGTCGTAGTGATCTGTCGCTCTTCGGGGAGATACCAAGCTGCACCGAGCGCACGTCCACGAGGGACGATAGTCACTTTGATGAGCGGATTGGCATGCTCCAAGAGCCAAGACACAGTAGCATGACCCGCCTCATGGATGGCAATGGCCTTTTTCTCTTCCTGTGTCGTGATCTTTGTTTTCTTCTCGAGGCCACCCACGATACGGTCGATGGCACTTGTGAAGTCGTCACGATCTATGGATGTCTTGCCATTACGTGCAGCAATGAGTGCTGCTTCATTACATACATTTGCGATGTCGGCACCGGAGAAGCCCGGGGTCTGTCTCGATAGAAGGTCGATATCCACAGACTCATCCAATTTGAGGCGTCTCATATGTACCTCAAATATCTCTTTACGCTCATTGAGGTCTGGCAGATCTACCTGTATCTGACGGTCAAAGCGTCCTGCTCGGAGGAGGGCCTTGTCGAGGATATCCACTCTATTTGTCGCGGCAAGGATGATCACCCCGCTGTTGGTGTCAAATCCATCCATCTCCGTGAGAAGCTGATTGAGCGTATTTTCTCTCTCATCATTGCCACCGAAGCCTGCATTCTTGCCTCTGGCACGGCCGACAGCATCGATCTCGTCGATGAAGACGATACATGGTGCTTTCTCTTTGGCCTGCTTGAAGAGGTCTCTCACACGAGAAGCCCCCACGCCGACGAACATCTCCACGAAGTCTGAGCCCGAAAGGGAGAAGAATGGCACATCAGCCTCTCCGGCCACAGCCTTAGCAAGCAGTGTCTTTCCTGTCCCCGGAGGTCCTACGAGGAGTGCCCCTTTGGGGATCTTACCTCCGAGATCGGTGTATGTCTTGGGTGCACGGAGGAAGTGGACGATCTCTTCGATCTCCTGCTTAGCCCCACTCAGTCCGGCAACATCCTTGAATGTCACTTTGACCTTATTTTCTTTGTCAAAGAGTTGAGCCTTAGACTTTCCGACATTGAAGACCCCTCCACCGGCACCACCCGTCCCCGAAGACATTCTACGAGTAATGAAGATCCAAAAGACTATGATGAGCAGGAAAGGTGCTATATTCAATATGATGGGCCAGAAAGAGTCCTTCCTATTGTCATACGAAACTTTGGCAGTGATCCTTTGCTCACGTTCCAATAGCTTCTGATAGATGTCATTGAAGGCTGTCGTTCCCGGCATATCTGTGCTTACGAGGGTACGAGAGAGTAGGGGCTTCCCTGTTGGTAGCGTCTTTGATGTGCTGTCGTGTGCCGATACCCTGCTCTGAGGATTTTCCTTGACCTCTCCCAGGACTGTTCCTTTGGCAGACTGTACGGTGATTTTGGAGAATTCGTCACGCTCCATCATTTGTTGGAACTCGCTCCAGTCCACCCTCTTCACATCTTCTTCTCCCGGTAGGAAGAACAAGCTCCCGATGATGAGCAAAAGGATGATGTATAGCCACCCAAATCCAAACTTCGGCATACCCGACTTCTTTGGATTTCTGTTGAGGGGGTTATTGTTCATGTTTTGGTTGTCCATGTGCTGTTTTCAGTTAGTCGTTTTCCAAGCGGATTTGTTTGGCGTCCGCCCAAAGTTGCTCGATGTTATAAAACTCTCTCAGAGCAGGCACAAATATATGTACCATGACATCGACATAGTCCATGGCTACCCATTCACCATTACCAATATGGGTGTGCAGAGGCTTTTCGCCCGTCTGGATACGAGCAGTGTCAAGCACGGAATCCTGTATGGCCTCTACTTGTACAGGGGTATTCCCTTCGGCGATGACCATGTAGTTACAGATGGAATCATCGACATTCGCCATGTCTATGATTACGATATTTTTACCTTTTTTCTCTTTGATGCCCTCTACGATGCTATCGACGAGAGCTTTGGAGTTAGCCGTTGTTGTTTTCAAGTTGCTTCTGCGATTATTTTAGATTATGTGATCAATAGTCTTAATTAGCAAAAAGCGTGCCAACTCTTCCACCATGTCACTTCGAGAGTTTTTGAGCACGTATGTGACTAAAACAAGCAGAGGGGCGAAAGTGTTCGGTCACACCTCCCGAAAATTATAGATTTCGGGAGCGACTGTCGGGCGTTATCTGCTATCGGAAGGATCCTATTTTACCTTTATCTCAAGGGATGTCCCCCCCGAATTTATTATTCTTTCTCCATCGGCTGATATGGGATTGCTGTATTGGCTGTTTCAGGACCCCGTGAAGACATTTGTTGCGTCGGTTCACCGTCTTGTAGGATGAGAGAGGGACGTTCATGGATTTGTTTCATGTACTGCAGTTGTTTTTCTCTCGTTGTTTCTTGATACTGCCATCTGAACCATTTGATGGGTTCGCACACTTGAAGTATTTCTTTTGCTGTGCAGCTGATGATACCCTCTGTGTCATTGAAAGCAAGGATACTCCCGGGTAGGGCATTGAACTTCCATGGATACACCGCAACCGGTATGTCAGGGGCATACCATACCTCCCATGTGCGACCTCTGAAAGAGGTTATGGCTTTGTGACAAAGATGTCCCAAGATGGTCATCGTATCAGATTCGAAAACCCATGTGAAAGAGGGGAGTTCTTCTTCGTATTTATTTGCTGCGGATTCTTCTTGAGGCGAGAAGTATTCTCTTTGGACGACAGTGATTTTTCCTTCCGGCATATTTTGGTATATGCTACTACCGTCAAACCAAACCATCTTCATCCCATCCTCTCTAAGACCGGAGAACCTCTCATCCATCAAGTTAGTGTGTTCGCTATAATACTTGCTTATGTGGTGTCCGATCTGAAGGGTAAAGTCTTCTTTTCGTATGCCGCTTTTGCGCATTGGGTCGTTGACGACACGCTCGTAGCGGACTTTCAGAAATGTGCTGTCTACTGTTTCCCAACGTGTCACATCGAAAGGCAACAATACTAAATCTTCAGCGATGATGAACTTCTGAGCTGAAAGACTTGTCGAAAGAACTGGTAGAACTAATACTAAAAGAGAAAAAAGTACGTGTTTCATAGTTTTTTAGCGTGATTAAATTAGTTTGAAACGAATACCGATCAGTACCATACGTCCTCTGAGGTTGTAGAGTGTTTCGTAGCTACTGAACCGGTTTGTGCGGGTATGTCTGTATGTCTTTTGGTTGAAGAGGTTTTGCACTTTGGCATAAAGCCCGATTTTGTTGATTTTATATTGAATCATTGCATTCAGCAGATGAAAGTTTGGCACCGAGGTATTGCTGTTGTTGTAGAAGTGCTTATAGTCCAATACAAGGTGAAGTTGCTCTGAAGGTTTGATGGCAATACGTGCTTCGGTATTCAATGCCAATATTGAGGGTAGGGATTGTCCCATATCTATGTGAGACCTGATCCCTTGAGCTTCGCTTTGTAGTGCCACTTCTGTAAATGAGTTGGGGTTCAGAGACAAGTCTGCTCTGAGGCTACTCAACTCTGTTTTTTGTCCGACGATCTGATCTTGCAAGAGAAGAGGCCCTTGTATCTTAGTATATGTGGTTTCGAGCCCAAGTTTGAGACTTTTCAAGAAAAAGCCTTTGGATAGTCTCAGACCGGCTGTCCACACCGTTGCCCGTCGGTCAGTGGAATGAGAGGTGAACGTAACGGTGTCTGCCTCAATCTTATTGCCAAACAAATATTTTGGTGCATTATTCGTATAGTTTAAGGAAAGGGAGCTAAACAGCATTTTTCGGACATCCTTATAGTTGATACGCCCTCTAAGCAAATGTCCGGAGCTTTGGAATAATATCCCCTGGTATTTCGAAGATGTCCGATGCCCCGTATATAAAGGGAAGTCGTAGAGCATCCGTATGTCCGGAGTTTGGGTAGAGTGTCGGTAGGCGACATCAAAAGATAAGTATCTGTCGGGTACGTAACTAAAATAAATGTCGGGCTCAAATGTTATTTTTCGGTACTGACTCTTCTCAGAATTCATAAGATGGAGAGAAGTATAAGCTACTTTTAGCTTTGATGACCACTGCACTTTGCGACGACTATAAAAAATCTCAGGGGTAATTTCTGTTTGAAGCTGTTGCTTTCTAATCTTATGAGTCTTTGTCTCCATGTTCGACGTCTCGTTTTTGCAGGAGATGCCCAAAGAGGTCTGGGTGTGGGGGATGAGGCTTCTGATTGATAAGTCTAAGGCATAATCCCCATGCCATGATTGTTCTCTAAGGACTTGAGACTTATCATTCAGGAGCAGATGTTGAGGAAAGGAGAAATAGCTGTTGTTGCTTTTGAAGTTTAGCCCGATTTGATCAAAGACTTCTGTCCAGACAAGCTTGTGGGATAGCGATATCGGTGTCTCTTTTTGAGAGACTTTATAGGGCGACTCGGCCTGGATATCCACTGTACTTTCTCGTTTCCCTAAGTCGATTGAGAAGCGGGTGTCCACATACCTTTCTGCTTTGTTTACATTGAGGTGCAACATCCCTGCATACTCATTCGATTGTTTCGCTCCATCTGATATTTCGTCAAATCTTACTTCTTGGCCATTGGGGAGTATATGTGTGGAGATTTCATGCATTTTTAGCAACTCTTGTCCCTTGGTCATAATGAAATTGAAACCTGAGACTGTCTTTTCTGACAGCGATTGTATCATATTGATGCTGCCGGCAATGTCTTTATTGTGAGTGTAAGTGTGCTCTTCACTCAAGGATGGCTTGGGGAGAGTTATATCGGCCAAAGGAGATGGTAGTCTATCTTGAGTGGCACCGAAAGAGCGAAATCCGATGCTCGGATCTTTCCCCGTGTTATTTGTCTGTAACAGACCCAGCTGTTGACTCTTTTTGCGAAACCTTGAGAGCAGAAGTTTACCATCCCATACCCCTTCCTTTTCAATCCCTCCCGCGAGATCTGCACTACCGATCCATACGCCTCTTTTTGAAGATTTTAGTTTTACGTTGATCGCGGTACGATCGCTTCGAGAAAATTCTTTCAGAGCTTCTATCTCCTGATGCCGTTCCATGACCTCAATGCTACTCACATCATCAGGATGGAGGCTGTTTGTTGCTATGCCGTATCTTCCTTTGAGCATATCCAATCCTTCGATGTAGAACTTGCTGATGGGTTCTCCCTGATAAAAGATCTGTCCATTATGTGAAACGTTGATCCCGGGGAGTCTCCTCAAGACATCTGCAAGAGTCTCGTCGGTGCTGTTCTTGTATGCGGCAATATTGAAGCCTATCGTATCACCGGAGATTGATATTTTTTCTGCTTTTACGTCCAGTCCCCGTAGTTCTACAGGGCGTTCGTCTACCTTCAAGATGATATTTTTAAGGCTACTGACAGATCTTGTGAATATTTGGGGTCTTATGCCGACGCGCATGACCCTGAATCTGACGGAGTCTTCTGCCAATATTACTCTCAGTGATAAGTTAAACCTTCCCTCCGAATCACTCATGCCCGAAGCCAAGACTCTTTCTCCCACATGGGGCAAGAGCAGGATGGTCGCAGCATCTATCGGTGTGTTTTCGATGCTTACGACCTGTCCACTTACGAAAGAGGTCTCCTCGGGTGGAGGTGAAAGGCGTGTGCTCAGTATGAAGGATAGTAAGAAGGTAAATATCATGGGTGTAATCCAGCCTTGAGAAAACTATAATCTGCCGGCTTTTTAATGGTTATTAAATACCCAATTATAATGGAGTGACATCTTTTTGCAGAGAAGTAAGGTGTGGCATTTGCCCCTTACTTTTCGATCCAGATAAGCGTACGAAATGTTCTTTTTCATGTGATTCAACTGGCTCTTTGAATCCATATGGATGGACATGGTCTTTTAGCTGTGTTGTTTTTAACTTACCGCTCAGCCTAAAATTACTCAATATTGTGAGTTATACAAATGAATTTACAGATTTTTTGTGCTTTGTGTCCTCATTTTGATTGGATTATGTCGTTGTGTGTCATACGTTCAAATCATTTGGATAAGGTGGGAGGTTGGTAAGGAGCACGATTTGATGTCTTAAAGTGAAGTTCATATGGCTTACGCTTTCACGATGGCGTGCCGAGAGATCGTGTTTTTCTGTCCGACTCCGAAATGTGGATGAAGCAGGATTTTGAGGTTGATTTATTTTTGAGAGAGGGGTCTTAGCCCTTTCCACGAAAATTTTTCCCGATTGCCCCAAAAGACGCGAGACAGACCACTTCTGTCGATCAGCCAGGCGATGGCGAAGCTCCCCATCACGGTAAATAGTACCGCGACGGCTGTAAAGAGAAGGCCTGTGGGGTCGAAGGATAGTACAGGGACGAGAGGCTTGGATAGGTGGGTGAATATGGGAGAGAATAGTAGGAGGGGGAGGGTATTTCGGCCAACAAATTCGCTGATCTCCTTTGCCCTCTTTGGGAAGTGAGGGTAGAGGGAGAGCAAAAAGCTGATTGCAAGATAAGTGATAGTTACCCCTCCCAATGTGCCACGGTCGAGATTGCTTGGGAAGCAACAAAGGGCAATGAGTGGGATGATTGCCCACACGGTCGCATAAAACACCCTGTCAAATTTCAGGCCTTGCCGTTTGATCAAAGCAGCAAGCATGAAGTACAGGGCATTGTCCACTGATATGATGTCCGTGTGAGACAGGGCATATAGGGCAACAACGACCCAGAAGACACTGATGGCAAGGCATTCTCCTGCAAACCTATCGATCAGATACCAAATCACATAACAGATGATGAGCGTGTGTAAGTACCAGTATGGCCCTATCGGGTGGAGGAATATCTTGTCCACGAGGAGGAGCGGGGTGAGGGAGTCTATATGTTCGCGTATCGGGATCATCGAAGCCATGACGACATAGCCCGTTTCCATGATGGCATAGGGCACGAAGAGCCAAAGGAGGGAGGTCAGGACGGCTTTCGTGTCCTTCTTCGTATTCATCAAAAAACCCGAGATCAGCAGGAATCCCGACATATGGAAAGTGTAGACCACTGCCTTGAGGTAGGGGTGCTTGTCTCCGATGTACACCAAGTGGAAGATGATCATTAGGATGATCAGGATGCTCTTGACGTAGTCTATTTCGCCCGATCGTTGTCGGTAAGGTGTGGAAGGTCGGTCCATCGGAGGTTAGGATAAATAAAATCAATAGGATGCGAAAGTAATCATTGTTCGTGAAGAATGCAATTTTACCCTCGTTGATCTCGTTGGGGGGGAAGGGGCGTTTGTGGCCGAAGTGTCCGCTTGAAGGTGTCCGTTTTCGTACATTTTTGTGCGATAGTGGACAGGTGTGAAAATGTGTTTGTGTTGGTAATCAGATGTTTGTCTGTTTTGGCACGGCGCTTGCACAATGTTTGGCATAAAGAAACATCGTAACACTATGGACAGACAAATACCCAAAGAAACCCTCCGCAAGGAGAAGCGAAAGAGATGGATCAAGTATGGCAGTGTCGTCGTCGGTTCGGTTGCCGTTGTGGCTGTGCTTATCTCTCTCATGCGTGAGATCATCAACGTCAAAGACCTTAGGGTCTCTTCCGTCGACCGTGGCACCATAGAGGTGTCGGTGAGTGCATCGGGTAAGGTCGCCCCCCTCTTTGAGGAGACGATCATCGCACCCATTGCGAGCCGTATAGAGGAGGTCTACATGAAAGCGGGTGACTCGGTGGAGGTAGGTACGCCCCTCCTTCGTCTCGACCTTCAGAGCATAGAGACAGAGTACAACAAGATGTTGGATGAGCTTCAGATGCGTACTTATAAGCTCGAACAGCAGCGCATTAAGAACAACAGCGCACTCAGCAATGCGGAAATGGAACTCAAGGTCAACGGTATGAAGATCGACAAGATGCAGGTCGAAGTACGCAATGAGAAGTACCTCGACAGTATCGGTGCCGGTACGACCGACAAGGTGCGTGAGGTGCAGTTGCGCTATGACGTGGCTCGCTTGGAGCAAGAGCAGGCGCATAAGAAGTTGGAAAATGACCGTATGATCGCTGATGCCGAGCTTAGGGTTCAGGAGCTGGATCTTGCCATCTTTCGTAAGAGTCTTGCCGAGACCAAACGTACCCTCGATGATGCCCGTATCCTTTCGCCACGGAAGGGTATCCTCACCTTCATCAACAGTCAGGTCGGTACGACCGTCGGTCAGGGGACTGCGATTGCGATCCTATCGGACTTGTCTCACTTCCGTGTCGATGGTGAGATTGCTGATAGCTACGGCGACCGTGTCGCTACCGGAAATAAGGTCGTGGTGAAGGTCGGACAAGAAGAGCTTGGGGGACGTGTGAGCAGTGTCACTCCTTTGTCCAAGAACGGTATCATCCAGTTCTCTGTCCAACTCGATGAGGATGCTCATCCTCGCCTTCGTTCGGGTCTCAAGACGGATGTGTATGTGATGAATGCAGTCAAGGATGATGTCGTCCGTATCAAGAACGGCTCTTACTACTCGGGCAAAGGGCATTACGAACTCTTTGTGATGAAAGGGAGCGAACTTGTCAAGCGTAAGGTCGAACTCGGGGACAGCAACTATGAGTTTGTCGAAGTGATCTCCGGGCTGGAGCAGGGTGAGCAGGTCATCGTCTCGGACATGAGCCAGTACCGTAACAAGAATAAACTGAAGGTCTCTAAGTAAAATGAGTGTGATATGATACGACAATATCTGAGACAAGTGACCCGGCTGTGGAGGGCCAATCCTCTTTTCAGCTTTATATCTGCCCTCGCTACGGCACTTACGATAGCTTTTGTGATGACCTTGTATATGGTGTATTCATTCAAGACGATGGACATTGCCCCCGAGATCAATCGTTCGAGGCTCTTGTACAGTGTGAGTGGATTTTCTTACCTCACCAAAGATCAGTCACAGATGCAGTCCGGACTTTCGGGAAAGGTGGCAAAACAGATCTTTGGGAATCTCCGAGGGGCAGAGCTCGTGAGCTATTGTGTCGATAAGGGGGAAGGGGCCGCTTATGTAGGCACGAGTGCTGTAAATAGCGATAAAGCTGTGGTCAGTCCTGTGGATGATGCTTACTTCCGTATGTTTCGGTTTGAGTTCTTGGCAGGGCAGGCTTTCACGGCGGAGCAGGCTCAGGCGGGTCGTCGTGAGTGTATTATCACAGATCGTCTCGCAACAAAGTTGTATGGTACGGTCGAAGCCTTGGGCAAGACCATCAGTATCAACTTCAAGGACTACAGAGTCGTTGGGGTCGTGAAGGAGGTAAGCTCATTCTTCAATCGCGCTTACAGCGATGTGTGGGTCACCTTTGATCAAGAGGATCTGAATTGGGCTCCCGAACGCTCCGAGGGTCTTTTGGGCAACTGTCAAGTTTTTGTGCTTACCAAGCCCGGAGTGTCATTGTCCGATTTGGAAAAGGAGATCGAGGCAAAGGTCGTGGAGGTGAATGAAAATCTGAGAGAGTTTACTTTTGAACTCACGATGACGACTCAGGCACGGTCGAGCTTCTTCGCCGGAGAGAAAAATAATCCCGTCAAGATATTTGTTTTCGCAATCCTGATCCTGCTTGTCGTCCCTGCGATAAACATGTCAGGACTCCTTTCGACACAGATGAAGAAGCGTCAGGAGGAGATCGGTGTCCGTAAGGCTTATGGTGCCACGAATACCAAGATCACAGGTCAGCTCCTCTTTGAGAACTTGATACTGACCCTCATTGGAGGCTTTGTGGGGTTATTGCTTTCGTTTGTAGCGATAGTCTTTTTCAAAAATCTGCTTCTTGCTGACATTATGGCGATCAACGCCTCTGAGGCTTTTGATCTTCCTGTAGAGGCATTCTTCAGTCCTCGACTTTTTGGCTGGATGTTGCTCTTCTGCATTCTTGTCAACCTCCTTTCCGCAGCCATCCCTGTCTGGAATGCATCTCGTACGACCGTCATACAAATCATCAAAGGTGAATAATATCATGTGGACAATAGCTCTGAAACAAATATGGAAAAATCGTAAGTCTAACCTTTGGCTTATCGTCGAACTTCTGATAGTCTCCGTACTTCTTTGGTATTGTGTGGATTTTCTTTATGTCGTTGTGCGTAAGAATGTAGAGCCGGCAGGTATCAACACCGAGCATGTCTATCGTCTTCGCTTGGGATACAATCCTACGGTGAGAGTCAATAGGCAAGATCTCGACAGTGTGCAGGCTCAATGGATCGCTCCTTTTGAGCACATCGTAAGGATGGTGGGTGAGTATCCCGGTATCGAGAGTGTGGCTTATTATGAGGGAAGTGAGCCGTTTTCACACGGTGTTATCTTCCAAGGGTACACCGTGGATAGTGCAAAGGTGCATCGTGCCAATATACGTTATGTGAGTGAGGGGTACGATAAGGTGTTCAAGGTGGCACCTCTTGCCGGAGCATTTTCTGAGTGGGAAAGAAGTCGTACACCTCTCAGTGCTGTTGTCTCCCATGAGTTGGCAGACTCACTGTTCCACACCTCAGATGCTGTGGGTCGCTCTTTCAGAGACTATTATAATCCCGAACTTTCCTCTCTAAAGGTCGTCGGTGTCTCCTCTTCGATGAAGTACGACACGTATGGAGTGTATGAGCCCATGATACATACCCCACTTGATCCTCGTCGTTTTGCTTACGTCATTCCGATCATAGGAGTGAGGGTGAAGCCCGAGGCAGACACCGCCGGCTTTGGGAAGCAGTTTGTCGAAGACATGAGAGAGCGACTAAACATCGGACCCTACTACTTGTTCAGTTTTGTTTCATACGATTTCAGAGCCGATGTCTTCGATGCTGTCAATGGGGTGACGAAGTATATCCGTATCATCTCAAGCATGCTCATTTTTTTCGTCTTCATTGTTTTTTTAGGTATCCTTGGGACCTTTTGGTTCACCATGGAAAGCCGTCGAGGAGAGATCGGACTGCGTATGGCTCTCGGCTCTACGCGTGCAGGGGTGCATAGGTATATTTTGATGGAGAGTGTGGTGCTCTTTTCTATCGCCTTTGTACCGGCCTTTCTCATCACTGCCAACCTTGCTTTTTGGGATATGACTTTTACGCTCAATGATATGCTTGCATACACGTGGAGCCGTTACTTTGTGACGATAGCCATTACGGGAGTGTTGATGCTCGGCATCACCGTCATCGGAGCAATGATCCCTGCCGATCGTGCATCCAAAGTCAATCCCGTCGAAGCCCTTCAAGATGAATAAAATCTTTACGACTATGATAAAACAGTACTTCAAACAAGCTTGGCAGCTGGTCAAGCAAAACAAACTTTTCAGCCTGATATATGTCGCCGGTACTGCCCTCAGTATCTCCATGGTGATGTTTGTGGCGATCTTCTTTTTCCTCAGGAGCAGGAGTTATTATCCCGAGCAGGAGAGAGACAAGCTCTTTCATATCCAGCACATCGCACTGACGCCCAAGGACACGACCATCGACAACTATCACAGTTCGCTGCTGTCACACAGGTTCGTCAAGGAAGTCGTGTACAGCCTCAAGACACCTAAGGCTGTGTCTGCGTCGATCAAGGAGTTCAAGAGCAGCTATCAGATCAAGATGGGAGACGGTATCGCCGACCAAAAGGTATCGGTCAAGTACACCGACCCCGGATTTTGGGAAGTCTACCGGTATAAGTTTGTCGAGGGCAAGCCTTTCTCTCAAGCAGACTTCGAGTCGGGTCTCCCCTCTGCCGTCATTGCGAAGGGGCTTGCGGACAAGCTCTTTCCCGATACCCAAGCCACAGGTCAACACTTTGTCATGAACGGCAAAGACTACCGAGTATCGGGCGTTGTCGAAGATGGTTCGTACCTTCTGGAGACATCCTTCGGAGTTGTCTTCTTGCCCTACACCATAGTCCCAGGGTACGAAAAGGCGGATGACGATGAGGATGTCCTCGGCTTCTTCACCACTGTCATACGTCTGAATAAGTCTTCGGACGAAAAGGCCATGAGGGATGAGATCAAAGAGAAAGTGGCACAACTCGAAGCTCCGCTGACCCACAACATCCATCTCGATGGTCAGCCCGAAAGCGCCTTGGTGCACTCATTCCGAAGAGGTAACAGAGGTGCCGACATGAAGGACATCATGCTCAAGACTTCGATCATCCTGCTACTTGTCCTCCTTGTCCCTGCCATCAACCTTTCGGGGCTCAACAGCAGTCAGATGGAAGAACGACTCCGAGAGATCGGGGTGCGCAAGGCCTTCGGTGCGCCCAACGGTGTGCTCCTCCGTCAAGTTTTGATCGAGAACTTCCTCCTCACCCTCCTTGGTGCTCTCTTGGGTCTCTTGGTCTCCTACTTCTTGATCCTGTACTTCTCCGATATGCTCATCGGCAGACTTTCTCTTTATGCCTCCGATCTTGAGACTTTGACATGGGGAAATAAGGGCATCACCCCGAGTATGCTTTTTGATCCGTTCGTCTTCGTGATCACAGTCTTCTTTGCTCTCGTCGTCAATGTCCTCTCGGGACTTGTACCCGCCTATCACTTCACGAAGAAGAGCATCACTTACTCACTCAACGACAATCCCACAAACCACTACTAAATCATGATACGACATACACTCAGACAGATATGGACGCTGCGTCGTCGCAATGCGTGGATCTTTGCGGAGATGCTCATCATCTTTATCCTCAGTTCGATCCTTTTCGACTACTTCTTCACGCTGTTGCACAATCGCCTCCTGCCCAATGGCTTCGACGACTCCGACACTTACATGGTCACCACCATAGATCTCAACCGAGCCATGAACGGTGAAGGGCAAGAGGAGCATGATGCCGTGGTGACCAAGATGAGAGCCTTCCCCGGGATCCTTCACGTCATGGAGACATCGGACTTCGCACTCTCTCCACACGTAGGATCGTACAATGGTGGGATGATCAGTAGGGACTCGACAGATGTCGAAGAGCACCACTTGCAGTTCAAGAGGGTCGACAACAAAGAGTACTTCGACATCTTCATCACACCCTCGGTGATCACAGGCAAGCCCGCACATCTCGATCTCAGCGACAATAGGCAGTGTATCTTGACAGAAGGGATTGCGAAGAAACTCTTCGGGGACGAATATCCCATCGGCAAGACCGTCTTCTTTCGACGCTACTACCGTGTCGTGGATATCGTCCGAGATCAGAAGCGTATGCCTTACATCGAACCCAGCGAAGTCATTTTCATCCCCGCCACCATACCTCAGCCCAAGATACCATTGGTGAGCATCCGTGTCGGTGACAACTTCGACATCGAACGCTTCAAGGTCGAAGTCACCCCAAGCATACAGACCCCCAAAGAGATACACGATGCCATGGCCCTTTCGTTTGGTTCCCTTACCGAAGAACGCATCCGTATGGGGATCATGGTCTTCATGCTCTGCAACGTTGCTCTCAGTGTGATCGGTACGTTTTGGTTCCGCAACCAGAAGCGTCGCAGCGAGATCGGTCTGCGTATGGCACTCGGCTCGTCACGTCGCAAGGTACAGGCACAGTTCATCATCGAGGCACTCCTCATCCTTTGCTTGGCGGCCATCCCTGCGCTACTCATCAATATCGGTATCTGTCAGGCGGATATTGTCCAAAACGACCTGCTGGGAGAAGAGTCGATCCATTACATCACGGGCAACAAGTGGTGGCGTTTCATCATCGCCAATGCCCTTACCCTCATCCTCCTTGGTGCGATCACAGCTCTCAGTGCATGGATACCTGCACACAAGGCTGCGGCTCTCAATCCCGTGGATGCCCTCAGAAACGAATAATAATCAATAATATTAAATACTTACAGACATGAAAAAGATCATTTCACTCGAACAAGTTCACAAGATTTACCGCACTGAAGAAATAGAGACCGTCGCGCTCGAAAATGTCAATCTCCAAGTCGATGAGGGCGAGTTCCTTGCCGTCATGGGGCCTTCGGGCTGTGGCAAGTCCACCCTGCTCAATGTCATGGGACTCCTCGACAATCCTACTTCGGGACGTGTCATCCTCAATGGCATCGAGACCGATAAGATGAAGGACAAGGATCTGGCAAAGTTCCGCAACGAAAACCTCGGCTTCGTCTTCCAGAGCTTCCACCTCATCAATTCGCTCAACGTCATCGACAATGTCGAGCTCCCACTCCTCTATCGCAAGGTCAGTGCGAGCGAACGCCACAGACTCGCCAAGGAGGTCCTCGAAAAGGTAGGGCTCTCCCACCGTATGCGCCACTTCCCTGCACAGCTCTCGGGTGGTCAGTGTCAGCGTGTGGCCATCGCTCGTGCCATCATCGGCAACCCCTCGATCATCCTTGCCGATGAGCCTACGGGTAATCTCGACTCGAAGATGGGGGCTGAGGTCATGGGCCTTCTCCATCAGCTCAACAAGGAAGATGGCCGTACCATCGTCATGGTGACCCACGATGAGGGTAAGGCAGAGGAGACTTCACGCATCGTCCGCTTCCTCGACGGCCGTCAGGTCTCTTGATGCCGAGGGAGAGTTTTTTGTCGCTTGACAGAATGTATTCCGACATGGGACAGAATACATTCTGTCAGGCATCGGAAAATCTTCGGTAGTATGAGACAACCGAGGGACAAGGGTTCCCTTTGCCCTCTCCTTCGATGACAAACAAAACGAATTTATGACTGATATGATAAAGATATACTTCAAACAGACATGGCGGCTGCTCAAGGAAAATCCCATCCTGAGTACTATCTCGATCTTGGGGACTGCCCTTGCGATATGTATGATCATGGTGATGGTCATGGCGCATGAGGTGAAAAATGCACCCTATGCTCCGGAGGTCAATCGTGACCGTATGCTCTATGTCAAGACTATGACCGCACTTCACAAGGAGGATCCCAAGGAGTCCAACTCTGCCAATGCGGCCCTCTCTTATACCTTGGCCAAGGAGTGCTTCAAGCCCCTCAAGACCCCCGAAGCGGTCTCGATAGTCTCGTTCTTCTATGACTCTTATGCCATGACGACACAGGTCGGGAGTGATGACTTGCAGAGGTTCGACAAGATGTTGGTGGATGAGGTCTTCTGGGACATCTTTGACTTCTCCTTCATCGACGGAAAGCCTTTTACCCAAGCCGATGTGGAAGCCGGACTTCCTCGTGCCGTCATCTCTGAGACGGTCGCACGCAAGGTCTTTGGTACGACAGCCGTCACAGGGAAGACCATCGTCATCAACCTTACCGAACACCTCGTCTCAGGAGTGGTGCGGGATGTGACCCCACTGGCGACAGCGGCTTATGCCCAGATCTGGACTCCGATACATAAGGGGGTGTTGCCTTCGGATTTCATCTCCAATATCAATGGCGTGTGTTCGGTCTTGATCTTGGCCAAGTCGTCCAAGGACTTCGACAAGATACGTGAGGAGGCTGAGACCTTGAGGGTCAAGCACAATGATGCTCAGCCCGAGTACATAGCTTATTATAGAGAACAGCCCGACAACCACTTTACTTTCCTACAGCGTGTCGCTGCCAACGTCACTCCCGATGTGGCAAGTGTCAAGAGGCAGTATGCCATCCTCATCGCCCTTCTGCTCATCGTGCCTGCCATCAACCTCTCGGGGATGACGACTTCACGGATGCGCAAGCGTCTCTCTGAGCTCGGTGTGCGTCGTGCCTTCGGAGCCAAGCGCAGCGACCTACTCTCTCAGGTCCTCTGGGAGAGCCTTGTGCAGACATTGCTCGGGGGACTGATAGGGATATTCTTGTCGTTCGTGTCCTCTTACGCTTTTGCCGACATCATCTATGGAGGTCGAGAGATGGCAAGTAAGATGGGAGGTATATCGATCTCGCCTTTTGCTTTGCTCAGCCCAATGGTCTTCGTGTATGCGATCTTGTTCTGCTTGGTACTCAACCTGCTGTCGGCACTCTATCCTGCATGGCGCACTTCTCGCCAACCCATTGTCCAATCTCTCCTATCCAAATAATTTGCCTTATGATTAAGCATATATTTACGATACTTTGGAATGAGCGTAAGCAAAATATAGCCTTGTGGCTGGAGCTCATGATCGTCTCTGCATTTTTGTGGTATATAGGAGATACGGTGTACTATACTGTGAAAAATTATCTCAAGCCGTTGGGCTTCGATGTGGAGCATACCTATGAGATGAGACTCGGACTGCTCACCGCTGACCATAAGGCATATATCCCCGACCTCTCTGTGGATGAGCAGATAGGATACCTGGCAACCATCCTCGAACGTGTCCAAAACAACCCGATGATAGAGGCTGCAAGTTATTCTTTTATGGCAAGGCCATACAACCGCGAAAATAGCTCCATTGTCTGTTGTCGAGATACGCTAAGGACACAGGGCTCAGTACTCTTTCGCAGGTCGACTCCTGACTTTTTTAAGGTCTTCAAGTACAAGGCCGAGAGGGGCAGTACGGAGGAATTGGTACAGGTGTCCGAGAGTGGCGAACTGGTTGTCTCGACCGCCGTGAGGGATGATCTATTTCCCGACGGAGAAGATTGTATCGGGAAGAAGATATACCTCAATGACGAAGACTCTGTGGGTTATCGAGTGGGAGCAGTCTCTCAAGATGTCCGATATGGTGACTATCACAAATGGTCAGACTACATCAACTACCCTATGACGAGTAACTCTTACAAGGGATTTGTCAGCGTGCCTGAGTGGCTCGAACTCTGTGTACGGGTCAAGCCTGAACAAGACCGAGACTTCGTCACGCGCTTTCGCAAGGAGATGTCCCAACAGCTACGCCTCGGTAATTATTACCTCAACACCATCGACTATATGCCCGAGGTACGTGACGCCTTTCAGAAGAGCTCTGAAAATGAACTCAAAGAAAAGCTCTTTGTGATCCTCTTCTTGCTTATCAACATCTTTTTGGGTGTCACGGGGGTGTTTTGGTTCAGGACCCAGCAGCGCAAGACAGAGATAGGACTTCGCATAGCCTTGGGTGATATGCCCAATAAGGTGCTCGGGAAGTTCTTCATTGAGGGAGTGATGATCCTATTGCTGGCTTTGGTGCCCGTGATGATCCTTTTCGTCTTTCTCTTTCAGCAGGAAGTCTTAGAGAGTTACTTCATGGATCTTGATGTGCAGAGGTACTTTGCAGGCCTCGGGATTACCTTCATATTGCTCCTCATTATGATACTCTTTGGGGTATGGTTCCCTGCTCGCCGTGCGGTGAATGTATCTCCTGCGGAGACCCTAAGAGACGAATAATCTTCAAAACTTTGAAACGATGACGAGACTGATTAATACTTTCTTTATTCTTTTGATGACCATGGGATTGCAAGTGTCGGCACAAGATGTGTTGACCTTGCCCCGGGCCATCGAATTGGCACGACGACAGTCTGTCGATGCCGCTGTGGCACTCAACCAGCTGAAGACCTCCTATTGGGAGTATCGTACTTATCGTGCCGATCTCCTTCCCGAAGTGATCCTCAAGGGTACACTGCCCGACTATAGTCGTGGCTTCAATCTCTATCAAAATGAAGATGGGTCGTACAAGTTTGTCCGCAACAATCTGCTACGCATGTCGGGGGATCTCTCTATCGAACAGAACATCCCCCTCACGGGAGGTAAGGTGGCAATCAATTCTGCCTTACAGTACATCGACCCGCTCAATACCGTCGGTGCCAATCGTCACTTCATGAGTGTGCCTGTCGGGATCACGCTGTCGCAACCTATCTTCGGCACCAATCATCTCAAATGGCGTGGCAAGATAGAGCCGATCAAGTATAAGGAGGCCAAGGCGGCTTATATCGAGCATGTCGAACAACTTACCCTCCGCACGATCACCTATTACTTCGAGCTACTTTTGGCCAAAGAAAACCTCAATATCGCCCGACAAAATAAAAAGAATGCCGATCGCATCGCAGAGATTGCCGAGGCGCGCCGCGAGATGGGACAGATCTCTCAGAACGAGCTCCTCCAGCTCAAACTCTCTGCCCTCAAAGCTGCTTCGACACTGACAAAGGAGGAGGCGACCCTCAATGCCGCAATGTTTCGCCTGAGATCCTTCCTCTCCCTCTCGGAGAGTGAGGATATAGAGGCTGTGGTACCTGAGATGATGACTTACCCTGTCATCACCTATGAGGATGTCTTGCAGAAGGCTCACGAGAATAACCCTCTGGCGCAAAACATCCGTCGTCGACAGCTGGAAGCGGACTATGAGGTAGCCAAGGCCAAGGGAGATCGGCGAGAGATCAACCTCTTTGCCTCGTTTGGTTATACCGGTCAGGATCAGGCTTTCCGCACCGCTTATCAACAGCTGATGGACAACCAAGTCGTACAGGTGGGGCTGCGCATACCTCTCCTCGACTGGGATAAACGTAAGGGTAAGGTCAAGGTGGCGGAGTCCAACAGAAATGTCATAGACTCTCGTCTCAAACAGGCTCAGATGGACTTCAATCAAAACATCTTCCTCCTCGTCCAGCAATACAATAACCAAGCCGAACAGCTCCGTATCGCTCGCGAAGCGGACGAGATAGCCCGCCAACGTTATGAGACCTCTGTGGAGTCATTCATGATCGGGAAGATCAACACCCTCGATCTCAATGATGCCCAGCTCTCCAAGGACAATGCTCGTGCGAAGTATGTCTCCGAGATGCACCTCTATTGGTACTACCTCTATCAGCTCCGCAGTCTCACGCTCTTTGACTATGAGCGTGGCATGGACATAGATGCCGAGATCGATCGTCTTGTCAGAGATTAGGTCTTGTGAGAGACCGATCCACGCTTTCGTACCTCTTCCCTGATCGATCATCGTCGGGTAGGGGTACGAAAGTCTTGTCTCGAATCTCCTCCGTTCGTCAAAAAAGCTAACTTTGTAAAAAGCAACAAACACCATGATACTGATCATAGATGACGATGCCGCCGTAAGATCTTCGCTCACCCTCATGCTCAAGCGTGCGGGGTATGAGACGCATTCGGTCGCCAGTCCCGAGGCTGCGATAGACTTCGTACGCTCTCAGTCTCCCGACCTCATGCTTATGGATATGAATTTCTCGCTATCGACCAAAGGTGCGGAGGGACTGGAACTGCTCAGCAAAGTGCAGGTCTTCTGCCCCCAAGTCCCTGTGATCCTCATGACGGCGTGGGGCTCCATCTCTTTGGCGGTACAGGGGATGCAGTTGGGAGCTTTTGACTTCATCACCAAGCCGTGGGACAACCGCCAGCTACTCAAGTCCGTCGAGACTGCTCTCGATCTGAGAGGGCGCAGACACCGCCCCGATGTGCCTACTTCTCGTCGGGAAATAGATGAGAGGTATGACTTCGGTGGAATCATCGGGCGTTCGGAGGCTCTGACGAAAGTCCTCTCGACCGTCGCAAGGATAGCGAATACCAATGCTTCAGTACTCATCACCGGCGAAAGCGGTACAGGTAAAGAGCTTATAGCCGAAGCCATCCACCGAAACAGCCGTCGTAAGACAAACCGTTTTGTCAAGGTCAATCTCGGAGGACTCTCTCAGAGTCTCTTCGAGAGTGAAATGTTCGGGCATAAGAAGGGAGCTTTCACCGATGCCGGAGCAGACAGAGTGGGGAGGTTCGAACTGGCGGATAAGGGGACGATATTCTTGGATGAGATCGGAGAACTCGATCTTACTTGTCAGGTGAAGTTGTTGAGGGTCTTGCAGGATCAGACTTTCGAAGCCCTCGGAGACAGTCATCCTCGTAAGGTCGATGTGCGTGTCGTGAGTGCAACGAATGCCAACCTCGCACAGATGGTGCAGGACAAGACTTTCCGAGAAGATCTCTTTTACCGTATCAACCTCATACAGGTCTATCTCCCTGCTCTGCGTGAGCGTCGGGAGGATATCCCTCTCCTTGCTCAGTTCTTTGCAGACAGACAGGCCGAGGCTCTCGGGCAACCGAGGGTGAACTTTGCTTCCGATGCGCTTGAGCTGCTTGAGCGTCTTCCCTTCCCGGGTAATATACGCGAACTCAAAAACCTCATCGACCGTACGATACTGATCTCTCCGACTACTTCGATCACTGCCAAGGATATCGAGGCGCAGATCATGGAGACCGTACCTGTCGAGATGTCTCCTCCTGCAAGCCGTGATGTGAAGCTCGAAGATCTCGAAGCAAGAGCCATACGTGCAGCCATAGAGATGCACAACGGTAATCTCTCCAAGGCTGCGAAATCTCTTGGTATCAGTCGTGCCGCTCTCTACCGACGGATGGAGAAGCATGGGCTTTAGGGTCGTGATGGTACACAAAAATTAAAGGAATAGACGATGAAACTGCGTAACTACTTCGTATTCCTCCTGATCCTCATCCTGCCTCTCATGGGATTTTTTGTCTACCATGCCATGCGTATGGGGATAAAGTGGGCGATCATGGCCGAGATCATGGCGATCGTGGTCTGTCTGTATCTTGTCGTCTTCTACCGTCGTGTGGTGAGACCGCTCCAGACCATCAATAATGGGATGGACCTCTTGCACGAGCAGGATTTTAGTTCTCGTCTCCGTAGTGTGGGACAGTATGAGGCAGACAAGGTGGTGGACATCTTCAACCGGATGATGTTCGAGCTCAAGAACGAAAGACTGAAGCTGAGAGAACAAAATGAGTTCCTCGACCTCCTCATAAAGGCTTCGCCAATGGGAGTCATCGTCCTCAATCATGACCAAGAGATCGAGCAGCTCAATCCCGCAGCACGTCGGATACTTCGCCTCGAAGACCCTGATGCGGTCATGGGCAAGAAGCTCTTTGCGGTCAAGGATATCATAGCCATCGATCTTTCTGCCATACCTCTTCACACCACAGAGGTACGCACGCTTCAAGATGGTTCGATCTATAAATGTACGGCCGAGACGTTTATCGACAGAGGGTTTTATCGATCGTTTTACTTGATAGAGAGCCTGACCGAAGAACTTCGTCAGGCGGAGAAGAAAGCCTATGAGAAGGTCATCCGTATGATCTCTCACGAGGTCAACAACACCACTGCCGTCATCATCTCTACCCTTGACACCATGGGGCAGATACTCTCTGAAAGGGAGGGTGATGAGGATCTCCAGGAGGCAGCGCACGTGTGTGTGGAGCGTTGTATGTCGATGAGTAAGTTCATCACCAACTTTGCCGATGTTGTCAAGATCCCCGATGCCGAACTCGCCCCGGTGTCTCTAAATGAGCGTATGGAGAGCCTCAAACTCTTCATGGAAGTTATGTGCCATCCACACAACATACGTCTGCACTATGCCTTGAGCGAGGACTTCCCCTCTCTCCTCGTCGATACGAGTCTCATGGATCAAGTCTTCCTCAATATCATCAAAAATGCGGTCGAAAGTATAGCCGAGGATGGGGATATCTATATCTCCACAGATACTGCGACCAAGTCGATTACTTTTGCCGATACCGGCAAGGGGATAGACAAGGAGGTCGAGGGTAAGATCTTCAGCCCCTTCTTCTCCACCAAGCCCACGGGCCAAGGCATCGGTCTCCTATTTATCCGAGAAGTCCTCAAACAACACCATTGCGACTACACCCTCAAGACTCATCCCGATGGACTTACCCGCTTCGTCATCACTTTCAGATAAGACTCTGCGATGATGAGATTTTCGGGGGCTGATAGGTATTGTTTGGATGATTATTAGTATCTTCATGTGGATAAATCAAGGAGATGCTAAATTTTGAACAACTGTGTCACAGTCCCAGTTTTATAGAGGCCTTCTTTAGTGATTCCCGTTTGCTTTTTTCACCGAATTGGGTGTTCGTCAAAGCTTGGACGAACTTATACCGGTGGTTTTGAAAAGAGCACCGAAGACCTATAAGAACAAATTATCATAGAACGTATTGAAAACATCAGTTTTTCACTCCACTATAAAGAACCGAAGTGTCAAGGAAAGATTGTGCTTCGGTCTCATGTAATTCATCTAAAGACAAAAAACAATGACAAGACTATTGAAAAGCGAAATCTTTTTGAGCGGAGGGGCTGTGCGGCTTTTCTTCGCAATGTTTGTCCTGCTCTGCACCACGCAGCTTGCTCTGGCTCAGACCGGAGCAAAAGTTACGATAAATGTGCAGGACGCTCCGGTCAAAACAACATTGGAGATCCTTGAGAAGGAGTCGGGACTCAAGTTTACCTATGATGATCAGGTAATGAAGTCTTCGGCAAAAGTTAGTTTGGCCTATACCCAAGAATTTTTGAGTGTCGTCCTTGACGACTTTAGCAAACAGACATCGTTCAAGTACGAGATCAAAAGGGATGGTGTCGTGGTGTTTGCACCATCGGCCGGTAAGGGCGGTAAGTTCGTCATGTCCGGTGTCGTCAAGGATGATACAGGAGAGACAATCATCGGAGCCACCGTGTCTGTTTCGGGGACATCTCGTGGTGTGCGTACGGATATCGATGGTAACTATAAGATTGAAGTCGCTCCGGGTGAACTCATCTCTTTCTCTTATGTCGGTATGAGAGGTGAGGTCATCAAGGCTGATCCTAAAAAGCAGGTGGTCAATGTCGATCTCAGACCGAACGATACCCTCCTCGAAGAGGTGGTCGTGACGGGGTATCAGACCTTGTCCAAGGAGCGTGCAACGGGTGCTTACTCGGTCATCTCTGACAAGCAAACAAAGGGTAAACTCAATACCGATGTCCTCTCTCGTATAGAAGGGTTGGTAGCGGGTATCAATAAGACAAACAATGGTGCCGATGATATCGTCATCCGTGGTATCACGACCATCAATGGTGAGCAGAAGCCTCTCTACATCGTAGATGGTATGCCTTATCAGGGGAGTCTCGATGCCATCAACCCTACGGATATACAGAACATCACGGTGCTGAAGGATGCTACTGCGAGTTCGATATACGGTGCGAGAGCTGCCAATGGCGTGATTGTCATCTCCACAAAGCGTGGCAAGGAGGGGAAGTTGGCCGTGAATTATAACATGTCTGCAAAGTTTGTCCCCAAGGCGGATCTATCATATCTCAATCTCCTCAATAGTTCGGAACTTGTGGATCTGGAGATCGCCGGATTTAAGTTTTATCACCCGGATCAAGTAGACAATCGTCGTTCGCTCAGTCCTGTCACGGCTCTGCTGTACAAGCATAAAGCCGGCGAACTCACAGATGCACAGTTGGCAGATGGTCTCAACGTGTATCGAAATACAGACAACCGCAGACAGATCGAAGATGAGTTTGCTCGCATGGGATTGGTACACCAACACAATCTGTCTCTCTCGGGAGGTAGCAAGTCAAGTCGTTACATCGCTTCACTCAACTATCTTGGAGACTATGGTAATCAAAGATTTCAGAGCAAGGATCGCATAGGGTTCAATCTCAAGAATGATATGGATCTTACGGATTGGTTTACTCTCGATGTCGGTGTTTCGGGTAGTTTCGTGCGAAATCAAGGTGACAATGGTATTTCGAACTACTCAGACTTTTTGCTCAGGACCCCCAGCTACTACGCTCTTCGTGATCATGAAGGGAATGAGATAGAGGTGCCACTGGCTAAGTCCCGATACGAGATCGACAGGCTGAAGTCCATCGGTCTGCTTGACGAGACGTTTTATCCGATAAGTAATCGTTCGCAACAAAATTATGTCAATGCGGAGAATTACTTCCGTCTCCACTCGGGTATGAGGTTCAAGCTCGCAGAGGGATTGAGTCTCGACTTGAAGTATCAGAGTGAGAATATAGACATCAAGGATCGTCAGTACTATAGCCCGAACTCGTACTATGTACGCAATATGATCAACGATGCCGCTCAGTATAATGCTAAGGATAAAAAACTTGTTCACAACGTACCTACCGGGGGGCAACTTCGAGAGAGATACTCCAAGTCGTTCTCATACACGATGAGATCACAGGTCAATTTCAGTAGAGAGTTTGGCAAACATAATGTGACAATGTTGGGAGGTGCGGAGCGTAGGTTGATACGTACCACAGTTTCGAATAATCTCTATTTCGGCTATGATGATAGCAGTCTCGCCACCAAGCCCATCAATCCCATTGTCTTCCGCGAACTGAAGAACACCGAGTCTCTGTCCGGTTCGTTCTCTTTGAAATATGAAGACTTTGCACATCTGATACACAACGAAGATAGGTTTATTTCGTTCTATGCCAACGGCTCTTACACTTACGACAACAGATACTCTGTGACAGGTAGTTTGCGCATCGACCAGTCAAATCTTTTCGGTACCGATCCTAAGCTACAGTATCGTCCGTTGTGGTCTTTGGGTGCCAGCTGGTATCTTGGCAACGAAGGCTTCATGAAGGATATCGACTGGATCGATCAGTTGAACCTCCGTCTGACTTCAGGGGTAGGAGGGAATATCCCTAAAAACGTTGGTCCTTATCTGAATGTGCAGAGCCAAGGTCTCAATGTTTGGTCCAATGAGTTCGGCTCACGCATCGTTAGTCCTCCCAACGCCGGATTGAGGTGGGAGAAGACGACTTCGAACAACCTTGGTATCGACTTTGCATTCTTAAATTCGAGGTTAAGCGGTAGCGTTGACTTCTATTATAAGTCCACGACAGACCTTTTGGGAGAGAAGAGTGCCGATCCTACACTCGGATGGCAGACCCTGACCCTCAACTATGGATCCATGGTCAATAAGGGTATGGAGCTGTCTCTCCAAGCTACATTGCTCAAGCGTAAGAACTTCTCTTGGACATCTAATCTCATCCTAAGCTATAACGACAATAAGCTCACAAACCTATCCGGTACAAAGGACAATGTATTTACTTATACATCGCGCAATGTCGAAGCGATAGGATACCCTGTCAACAGTTTGTTCAGCTATCGTTATGCCGGTCTGAGTGATAAGGATGGCAGTGTCCTCGTGTATGACGGACAAGGCAACAAGGTCAGTGATGTTTCTTCTATTTCGGAGCTCGTATACTCAGGTACCCGTGATCCGAAGGTCACAAGTTCTTTGAGGAATGTCTTCACGATAGGGGATTTTGATCTTTCATTTATGTTCGTTTACTACGGTGGTCATGTCATGCGTGATGTCGTTGCGGACTATCTGCCCGGAGCACCAAGTACAAATATCAATAAGAAGATCCTCAATATGTGGACCCGACCCGGTGATGAGACCAAGAGCGATGTCACGCCAGGATTCAAGCAAAGTATCGGCATGACACCCCAGCAGGCTCTTTCGTGGTACTCTGCAGACATTCATGTCAAGAAGGCTGATTATATCAAACTTAGGGATGTCTCTGTGAGCTACAATATCCCTAAAGAGTGGTTGAAGAAGTTGTCACTTCAGTCAGCTACATTGACTTGTCAGGTAAGCAATCCATGGTGGTGGGCTGCCAATGGGGATGTCGATCCGGAAGCATACGGCACAGGGCTGTACGGTAGAGGCCTTCTTACTTTGCCGACTCCTACGACATATACTCTTGGGTTATCTCTCAATTTTTAATACACTTTGAACTATGAAAATAATATCATATACACTATCTCTTTGTGCAGCAATGTTTTTGCTTTCCTCGTGTGATGGCTTTTTGGGGCTGAAGCCCAAGGGAAAGGTTATACCCGAGACTACGGAGGACTACGAACAGCTCCTCAACTATGAGCAGATTCAAAAGACTTCGGAGATATATCCAAACTTCATGACTGATGATGCATTCGTACCCGAGAAGGATCCACTGATAGGTGGTGTCAAAGGGCTCAAGGTGCCTTTGTTGAGGTTGTACCGGTTTGATAAGGAGACCTTCGGAGAGAGTGAAGAAGATAGATTATGGGCCTTCTCATACAATAGGATCTATACTTACAATGTCGTCATTGAAGACATAATGGGCACATCCGAAGGTACACAGCAGAAGAAGATGGAGATAAAGGCAGAGGCCCTTTTGGGACGAGCATTGGAGTATCTGACGCTTGTAAACATGTATGCGAACCACTACGATCCTGCGACGGCAAATACCGATCCCGGGGTGCCTCTTGTCTTGGATAAGGGTATCGAGAAGACCAATCTCAAGAGGGCATCGGTACAAGAAGTCTATGACCGTATCGAGCAAGACCTTGTTGAAGCATTGAAGTCTCTCCCCGAGAGGCCGGTGGGGAATGCTTTCAGAGCCTCCAAGAGTGCAGGTCATGGTCTGCTTGCAAGGATGTATCTCTATAAGGGGGATTATGCCTCAGCTCTTAAGAATGCAAAGCTTGCTCTTGAGAAGCACCCCGAATTACTGGATCTCAAACGCTATGAGGTTATCAACCCCAAACGCTTTGCCGGTCGTAACAATGTCCCTGAATTGACTGCAAATCCTGAGAATATCTACATCCGTATGGCTCCTCGTGCTTATGGTCTTACTGCCCAGATCTACGGATCCGAAGATCTTGTCAATATGTATGACAAGCAGAAGGACAAAAGATTCTTGATTTACTTTGCACGTAAGATCTCAAATCTCTCTCTTGATCATGATCTTTGGGTGCCATATGTCAGGGTGAATCTGGCAGTGACCACCCCCGAAATGTACCTGATCGCTGCGGAGGCTGAAGCACGATTGGGTGCCAAGGATGAGGCTTTGAGATACCTCAATCATCTCAGAGACCATCGCATCCTGGAGCACACACCGCTTGTCGCATCGACGAGTGACGAGGCTCTCAAGCTGGTGCTTGATGAGAGACGGAGAGAACTACCTTTTACCGGTTGTATTCGCTTGATAGACTTGAAGCGTCTCAACAGAGATCCGAGGTTTGCAAAGACCGTCACTCATATCGTCGCCGATGAGACATACACTATCGAGCCAAACGATCCCAAGTACATCCTTCCGATCCCTCCGATTGTGTTGCAGTTCAATCCTGATATGATCCCTAACAAAAGATAAATCAATATGAATATGAAATTTTACTATGGAGCTCTCGCTCTGTTGCTCGGTCTTTCGGGCATTACTGCGGGTTGCTCTTCCCAAAATAAAGACCAAGTCACCCAGAATACCGTCCATCTCAGAGGGCAGATAATCGATCTTGGGGCTGACCAAGTCGAGTTGAGATACAATGGTGCTACTTCTCAGATAGGGACAAGTAGAGATGTCACGCTCCATCTCGATGCTCAAGGCTATGTCGATACTGTCCTTACCATCGATGCTCCCTCTTATTACAGTATCGGTCGCAACATACTCTATCTCACCCCTGGTGACGATCTTGAGGTGAAGATCTTTGCGAAGGCGGACGAAGCGACATTTACAGGCAGAGGAGCAGAGGCGAACAACTATCTCAAGGGACGCGTACTCCCCAAGAGGGGTTCCTTCCTCGATGGGGGGCGCAATATTGTGGACTCTTTTGAGAAGACCAAGGCTGTCGTCGATAGCCTTGCACGAGTTCGTATGAGTGTCCTCGATACGCTCTCGGGAGTGAGTGACGAGTTCAAAGAGCTTGAGTCTGCACGCATCAAAGCGGATGTGATCAACTCTTACATCTACTATCCGATGTATGCCAATACCTATACCGGTCCTGATGCACAGAAGCTCTTTGCCGAAGTGTGGCAGAAGCATTCGGAATCTCTTGCCGAAGAGATGAGGGAGCGTTTTGGTGAGATCACCAATGCCAAGTATCTGGATGTGGCGACCGTTCGTGATGTCTTGAAGCACCATCAAGATACGGTGCTACACAGCCTTTGGTTCGAGGGCGTACAGATCCCTGAGCAGATTTCGGACTTTTACGAGGTCGTCGCATACTCTTCTCGTCTCAAGGGGCATATCTCCGAAGAGCTTGCTCGGGATGCTATGACATTTGTCTCGACCGTCAAGTACGAACCCTTTGCCAGCGAACTCAAATACTCGATAAAGAAAGCTACTAAGCTATTTGCGGGAGAGCCTGCCATTGATATTGAGATGACGGACATAGAGGGTAATCCCCGAAAGCTCTCAGACTTCAAGGGTCGTCTCATCTATGTCGACCTATGGGCTACATGGTGTGGACCTTGTCTGAAAGAAGCCCCTCTCTTTGAAGCTCTTGCCAAGAGGTACGAAGGCAAGGATATTGTCTTTGTCCCCATCGGAACCGATACCAAGGCGCAAGTCTGGCGGGACTTTCTCGCCGAGCATAAGAAGGAGCTGCCACAGTATCATACCACCGATGCCGTCCTGCATACGGACTGGGCCGTTGATTTCATCCCACGTTTCATCCTCATCGACAAGGATTTCAGGATCATCGATGCCCATGCACCCAGACCATCGGAAGAGGCTATCGTAGGTCTCATCGATACATGGCTTGCGAAGTGATCCGTGCTTAGCGTAATCCCGATGATATGAGAGGGTGTGTCAAAAGAAGATTTTGGCACACCCTCTTTTTTCGTTACGCACGAGAGATGTACGAAGCCACGTCTTTGAGGGTAAGATCTCCTATGTGATGGAGAGCTCAATGTCGGAGTGCATCCTACTTTTAAGGAGGGGGCTGAAAAAGTCGTTAAGATTGATTTCGAAAGTCGTTAAAGGAGAGATATCGATCTTAACGACTTTTTTTCGACTCTTCTACCTTTGTTTCATGGACTGGTTTGTGCGTGGAGCGTCATGCCCAAATGTTTGAGAGGGCATATGATTGGAGGCTTGGATTTCGGTCACGGAGCCCCCAAAAACAAAGTCTCTATCCGACGATTGTCGGACAGAGACTTTGTGGTCTTGATTGCTTGGTTCTATATGATCCTATGCGACTGCTCCGGAGATGAGATACCAGTTGTATGCCACAAAGATGAGGAAGAGGAATACCCCTTCTTTGCGAGATAAAGTACCGGTGGATAGAACCCTTGCAAACAAGAATAGGAGGAGCGGTGCCAAGAGCTGTACACCCAGGTCGACGAAAGAGAATGTCAGGCCGGTCTGATTGTGTACCAATCCGGTGAAGCCGAGGACAAGGAAGATGTTGAAGATGTTGCTTCCGACCACGTTCCCTATGGCAATGTCTGCGTTTTTCTTGAATGCTGCGACAATCGAGGTGGCAAGCTCGGGAAGTGATGTCCCCCACGACACGAGGGTCAGACCTATGAGTGTCTCGCTCACACCGAGTGTCCGGGCTATCTCAGATGCAGAGTCCACGAATAGTCGCCCTCCGTAGACCAGTCCTACAAGTCCGCCGATGACATAGATGACAGAGAGCCAGGTCTTGATAGGCTTGGTGGGAGAGGAGCTCTCCTCTGCACTGCCTTTCCCCTTACTTGCCATATAGAGCGTGTAGAGGAGAAAAAGTAGTCCGAATGTGAGAAGTGTAGCCCCCTCGGAGCGTGTGAGCTCAGCTTCTCCTTTGCCATCGATAAATATATCTCCGATTACGAAAATCAGTACAAGGGCAGTGAGTATCGCCATCGGTATCTCGATGTTGCGAGAGGTGCGACCGATGGGGAGAGGGGTGATGATGGCGGTGAGTCCAAGGATGGCAAGGATGTTGAAGATATTGCTGCCGATGACGTTACCGACAGCCATCCCCCCATTGCCACTGAGACCGGAGAGGACACTCACGGTGAGTTCGGGTGCCGAGGTCCCGAACGCAACTATGGTAAGCCCGATGACCATCTGTGAGATGTTGAACCTTGTGGCGATTGCGGATGCTCCATCTGTCAGGAAGTTTGCTCCTGCAAGGATGAGCACGGCTCCGACAATGACGAGTAAGATGTCTATTATCATATATACATTATTTGTGAGGGTTATTGTTTTTCCTTATATCTTGAGGCCTGATCTTCTTTTCAGTGCTGTCACGGTGGCGTCTTTGCCTTTGAAACGCTTGTATAGAAGGTCTGCATCTTCGGAGTCTCCTTGTTCGAGGATAAACGTTTTGAAGCGTGCGGCTGTAGCCTTGTCCTTGAGACCGTGGGTCGCAAACTCCTCAAAGGCATCGGCATCGAGGATCTCAGCCCATTTGTAGCCATAATAGCCAACAGCATAGCCTCCGTTGAAGATGTGAGAGAATGAGGTGCTGATACAACCTCCCGGTACTCGTGGCATCAACGCAGTGCGTTCGCCTACGGTAGTTTCGAGGAGCTCGATGTCTCTCGTCTCCAACTCTTCTGATTTGCCCATGTGCCACGCCATGTCGAGATACCCGAAATTGAGCTGACGGATGCAAGCATACCCTTCGAGGAAGAGGGCGTTGCGTTCGATGGCAGATAGAAGTTCGTCTGAGATCGGTTCGTCTGTGATGTAATGTGTCGCAAAACTCTTGACAAACTCCGGGCTACGCATCCAGTTCTCCATGATCTGAGAGGGGAGTTCGACAAAATCCCTGACTACGTTTGTGCCACTGAGAGAAGCGTACTTGACCTTGGTGAGCAGGCCGTGGAGACCGTGGCCGAACTCGTGGAAGAGTGTTGTCGCTTCGTCAAAAGTCAGGAGAGATGGTGTGCCCGATGTCGGTGGAGTGAAGTTCATAACGAGACTGACGACAGGTCTTATGTCTCCATAGGCCTCGACATAGTTGGTCATCCAAGCTCCTGACTGTTTGCCTTTTCGTGGGAAGAAGTCCGTCATCAGTATCCCGACGTCTGCTCCATCACGACTTTTGACTTCGTAGATATCTACATCCTTGTGGTACTTGGTCAGTGTGTCATTTGGCATGAATGAGATGTCGTAGAGTTCTTCGGCAAGTGAAAGCATGGCTTTCATCACCTTGTCAAGAGCAAAGTAGGGGCGAGTCTCTTCTTCGTCATAGTGCAGGGTCTCCACCTTGTATTGCTCAGCATAATAGCTCCAATCCCATGGCATAAGCGTTTGTCCTTGAGGAAGAGGGGCGTATGTTGCACGATGAGCGAACTCCTCCACTGTCTTGACCTCCTCTCGAGCAAGTCCGATGTACGCATCGTAAAGGTCATCCAGCATCTTGAGGACATTTTCCTTTGTCTTCGCCATACGCTCTTTGAGGACATAGTCGGCATAAGTCTGATAGCCCAAGAGGCTTGCTATCTGCTTTCTTAGTTCCACGATCTTGAAGACGATAGTGATATTGTCCGTCTCTTTGTCTGCATCGAAGCAGAGTCGCTGACGATCTCGGTACATCTGCTCTCTGATCTCCCTGCTGTCACAATACTTCATGATAGCCATATATGACGGAAAACTGAAGTCAAAGAGATAGCCATCAAGACCCTTTTCTTTGGCCTTCTCTTCCGCCACTTCGATAGCTGAAGAAGGCAGTCTTGAGATGATCGAGCGCTCAGTGATCATGAGGGTATAGTCGTTTTGCTCTTTGAGGACATTTTGTCCGAACTTCAGTGTCGTGAGGCTCAGCTCTTTTCTCAGGCTTTTCAGTTCCTCACGCTTCTCTTCTTCGAGGAATGCCCCCCTGTCTCTGTATCCCTCATAGGTACGTTGAAGAAGTCGCTTGTCTATCCCGGTGAGGTTATCGAACTCATTGGTGTAGACTCGTTCGATATTCTTAGCAAGGTCTATGTCCATGCTGATCTCGTTGTTGAGGTCGGATAGCAGAGGGGTAAGCTCCTCAGAGATACGCATGAAGTCATCATCCGCATCGCAGTGAAGGAGGTTAAAGAAGACTGATGTGTGCAGATCAAGCTCTTTGCCCGACTCCTCGAGCGCCAGTACTGTGTTTGTGAACGTAGCCTTTTCGATGGGAATGGCTTTGATCTCTTTTATCTCTGCCCTGTGCTTCTCTATCTCTTCTCGAATGACACGAGATAGGTATTCGGCATCTCTGTTCTGAAAGTCAGGGTATATCATTGTCATAAAAACGTTGTTTGTGGAACTTTACGAAAGATGAGTGCTACCAACTACTTCTTGTGACGAAGAAGAGTGTGATAGCACTCATTTTGTATCCTTTTGTTGCTTGTCGTTTGGGACTTGAGACGACAAGTCTTCCAAAATTTTATCTCTTCGGTGCTATCTTATCTACTCTCCGTTGGTGGCGACCACCCTCAAAATCAGTATCAAGGAAGATATCCACCATTTTGAGAGCTTTGTCTTGTGGTATAAATCTTGCAGGAAGAGAAAGGACATTGGCATCATTGTGCTGACGAGCCAAGGCGACGATCTCATCGTCCCAGCATAAGGCCGCACGAACGGCATCATACTTGTTGAGCACCATGGATATACCGTTGCCCGAACCACAGATCGAGATACCTCGGTCTACCTTACCACCACTTACCGCCTCTCCGAGAGGGTGGGCGAAGTCCGGATAGTCTGCACTCTCAGTGCTGTCTGTCCCGAAGTTGACGACCTCGTAACCTTTGTTTTTTAGGTGGGCGATGATCGTCTCTTTGAGTTCGTAGCCTGCGTGATCACAAGCGATGCCTATGGTCTTTATCTCTTTGTTACTCATAATGTTTTGTGAGCTTATTATTTCTTTTTAAGTAGTTTGGTCACTTGTTTTACTACGTTTTCGGGAGTGAAACCAAGTTTTTCATCAAGCACCTTGTAAGGCGCAGAGAATCCGAACGACTCCAAGCCCCAAATACTGCCTTGCCCTGCCACGAGCCCTTCGAGTGTCACAGGAAGTCCCGCAGTAAGTCCAAATCTAAGCACGCCTTCGGGAAGTACTGCAGATTGATATTTTGCACTCTGTCTGCGGAATAGACCTTCCGAAGGCACAGACACGATCTGAGCTTTGATCTTCTTTTTCGCAAGAAGGTCAGCCCCCGCTACGAGTGTAGATACTTCCGAACCACTTGCCAGCAAGACCACATCAGGATTTTCGACCTCACGTACGACATAAGCTCCCTTTGCCACTCTCTTCGCCTTGCTGTACGTATTCGCGGGCAGGTCATCGATGTTTTGACGAGAAAGGATGAGTGCAGTAGGTGTCTTGGTGTTCTCCATTGCCAACTGCCAAGCCACTGTTGTCTCATGGACATCTGCAGGACGGAGGGCAAGGAGTGAGTTGTCGCCCGAGTGATTTTTGAGCTTTTCGAGTAGACGGATCTGAGCTTCTTGTTCGACAGGCTCGTGTGTGGGACCATCCTCACCTACACGGAAGGCATCGTGTGTCCATACAAACTTCACAGGTACTTCCATGAGAGCCGCCATACGAGCGGCCGGCTTGATATAGTCAGAGAACACAAAGAACGTACCACAGGCAGCAATGATACCTCCGTGAAGAGCCATACCGATACATAGACAAGCCATCGTGAACTCGCTCACACCGGCTTGGAGGAAGCCCCCGCCAAAGTTGTTACGTGTGATGACGGATGTGTGTTTGAGGAATCCGTCAGTCTTGTCAGAGTTTGAGAGATCGGCACTTGATACCACCATATTGGGCACTTGCTGAGCCAAGTAACCAAGGACTGTTGCCGAGGCTGCACGTGTCGCTTGGTTAGGCTTCTGTACGATACCCTTCCAGTCCACTTTTGGAGCTTTGTCCGACAACCAGGTATCCAACTCGTCGGCAAGAGTCGCATTAGCTTTTCTCCAAGCCTGATACTCCTTTCCCCAAGCCTTGCACTCCTCTTTGAGAGCCTTTTGGCGGTCAGCATACATCTTCTTCACGTCGTCGAAGATGACGAACGGATTGTCGGGATTGCCCCCCATCCCCTTGATCGAAGTTGCCGTGCAAGCACCGGCTGCCGATAGAGGCTGACCGTGGGTAGAGACCTTGTTTTCGAAGGACTTTCCGTCTGCATCCATGGCTCCCTTACCCATGAGGGTCTTACCGATGATGAGTGTAGGCTTACCTTTCACGGCAATAGCTTTGTCGAGAGCCTTACGGATCTGTTCGTGGTCGTTACCATTGATTTCGATGACCTCCCAGCCCCATGCCTTGTACTTCATCGCCACATCTTCCGAAGTGACCTCGTCCACTGTTGTAGAGAGTTGGATGTTGTTGGCATCGTAGAATATCACGAGGTTATCCAATCCCAAATGACCGGCTATCCGGCCTGCACCCTGTGAGATCTCTTCTTGAACACCGCCATCGGAGATAAACGCGAAGATACGTTGGCGCATGATCTTGCCGAACTTTGCCTCCATCTTCTTCGCAGCGATCGCTGCACCTACTGCGTAAGTGTGACCTTGACCGAGAGGACCCGATGTGTTTTCGACCCCTCTTCGGACATCACGCTCGGGGTGCCCCGGGGTGACACTCTCCCACTGACGGAAGTTCTTGAGGTCTTCCATACTGTACTTACCGTGCATGGATAGAGTAGCGTACAACATAGGAGACATATGTCCCGGGTCTAAGAAGAATCGGTCTCTGGCAAACCATTCGGGGCATTCGGGATCAAATACCATGTATTCTCCGAAGAGTACTTGTGCAAAGTCTGCACCGCCCATTGCACCACCGGGGTGACCTGATTTAGCCTTTTCCACCATCGAAAGAGCAAGTATTCGGATGTTGTCCGCTGCTCTTAGACTTAGTTGTTTCTTATCCATAACTGTCTGGTAAATGTATAGTATGTTAGATATTTAGAATCTCTGTCCGAGGTCTCTGGTTTTGTGACAAACCGTTGAACAAATTTACGAAAAAAGGGTCTCTTTCTCAACCTCTTTGTGTCCTATTTTCTTCCCAATGGTATTTCTCCTCTTTTTTCGATAAATAAGACGCCTCAGAAGTGGGCTGCTCTCACAAAAAAGGTCGGCACAGCTCCAAATGAGCTATGCCGACCTTGTCTTATGCTATCGGGTTCCGAGAGACGGATCAGAATGGCAGGTCGTCCGCACCACTTGGAGTACTTGAGCCGAACGAGTTCTCTGTCCCGGGCATCTGCGGAGCAGTAGGCGCAGGACCGAAGTTAGGTGCCATAGGCTGACCCTTGGTCACTGTACGACCGTTGATGGTGGTGTACCAACGTCCTTGATACTCACGACTTTCGATATCATACTCTACGGTCACGAGGTCATCCATCTGGATGTTCGCACCTTTGATACGGTCTTCGCCCCAGATCTGGAAGCACACCTTACGTGGGTACATCTCTTGAGTCTCAAGTACAAACTCCTGTCTCATCCAAGTCGAACCCGGATTCTTTTTACTTTCGCCCGTAGCGGGAGGAAGTATCGCAATAATCTTGCCTGTGATAGTGTTCATTATAAATTGTTGTGTTGTTGTGTTTTTTCTGAACCGAAAGGTAGTGAAAAAATGTGTGAGACGAAAATCCCCTGAGAGCCGCCTTAACGTCCCGACTTAAATCCCACGATTTCTCTCACCGCTTCCACTGTCTTGCGTGCACTCTCCCTTGCTCGTTCAGCACCTTCACGTGCCACACGGTTGAGATACTCCGTGTCTTGACGGATGTCAAGGATACGTTCTCTGATGGGGTTCGTGAATGCTACGATATCTTCTGCAAGCTGTTTCTTGAGGTCTCCATAACGGATCGAACAGTTGTTATACTGTTCGTCAAAGTACTTGTATGTATCGGGTGTCGATACGATTTCCAAGAATGAGAAGAGATTGCTGATGGCTTCGGGCTTCTCGCTGTTGGGCTCCGTAGGACCTGAGTCAGTGACTGCTTTCATGACCTTCTTGCGGATCGTCTTCTCGTCATCTATGAGGTAAAGGGCGTTCCCTTCGCTCTTGCCCATCTTGCCCGATCCATCAAGTCCGGGTACTTTTACGGACTTGTCGCCGAGGAAGAAGGACTGTGGCTCGGGGAAGAACTCGCAGTCGTATATCGTGTTGAAACGACGGGCAAACTTCCTCGCCATCTCCATATTTTGTTCCTGATCCTTACCCACGGGTACCTTTGCCGCCTTGTGTAGCAGGATGTCTGCAGCCATGAGACAAGGGTAGGTAAGCAGGCCGGCATTCACGTTGTTGGGTTGCTTCCGAGCCTTGTCCTTGAAAGAGGTCGTACGCTCAAGCTCGCCCAAGTAAGCATTCATATTCAGGTAGAGGTAGAGCTCAAGTACCTCACGCACATCACTCTGTATATACAGGGTCGCCTTTTCGGGATCTACTCCGCAAGCAAGGTACTCCGCAAGGATAGTATTGACATTCTGCACAATATCCTCGGGTTTGGGGTGAGTCGTGAGCGAGTGCCAGTCTGCGATGAAGAAGTAACATTTGTACTCTTCTTGCATCTTCAAAAAACTCTTGATCGCACCGAAGTAATTGCCCAAGTGTAGGTTACCTGTGGGCCGGATGCCACTGACGACTATCTCCATAGATATATGAAATGTGTATGAATGTTTGTAGTTCGTTTAATGTTCGTTGTAGAGCAAAAAGCTCCTTTTACAAAGGTACGGAAAAGGAACAAACTATCGTACTTCGATCGAGATTATTGCATTTTTTGCCTTGTTCTGCATGCTGACAGAGTGCATTCTGCTACCCAACAGAAAGTGTTCTGCTGTGAGACAGAATACTTTCTATTGCCGAGTAGGAAATCCTACCATGTCCCTCCTTTTCTGTAAAGAAAGCAGAGGAACTGTCGCAGTTGCGGTCAGCTCCTCTGTCGATTGTAGAAGTCACATTTTACTGAGACCAAACGTTGTCGAAGTATTTTGATAAGATGGCTTTGGCACTGTCGATCTCCTCTGGTGAGGGTTCTCGGACAGCTTCCAGCAGGTACTCGGAGCCCATGGATTCATACTTATGTTTGCCATAGGTGTGGTAGGGTAAGACTTCGACACGGTCGATGTTTTTGTATTGTGAGAAGTGTGCGCCCCATGCTTCGAGGTCTTCGGTAAAGTCCGTGTAGCCCGGTACGAGTACGTACCGCAGTCGGACGGGTTTCCCGATAGAAGCGAGATATTCGGCGGTCTTTAGTACCTGAGTGTTTTCCCTCTGTGTGATGGCCTTGTGTCGTATGGGATCAAACTCTTTGCAGTCGAGCAGAACCATGTCTACGAGGGATATGAGTTCGCGGACATGATCGTTTGAGATACTGCCATTCGTGTCTATGCAGATATGGATCCCATTCGCCTTGAGCATACGACAGAGAGGGATGAGCTCTTTGGCCTGCACGGTAGGCTCTCCTCCGCTGAAAGTGACGCCTCCCCGCTTCCCGAAAAAAGGCTTTTCGCTGATGGCTCGTCTCAATATCTCTTCGATAGGGATGAGCTTACCTCCGGAGCCTATGGGGATGGTATCGGGGTTGGCACAGTAGAGACACTTGAAGTTGCACCCTTGCAAGAAGACTACGAGCCGGAGTCCCGGCCCGTCGAATGTTCCCATAGATTCAAAAGAGTGCACCCTGATGGGGTAGTTTTCTGTCATCTTCAACCCATACGTTTGTGGAACGAACGAGAGATTACTTCCAACTGATGCTCACGGCTCAGCTTGATGAAGTTCACAGCGTAGCCCGAGACACGGATCGTGAGTTGAGGATAGTTCTCGGGGTGGATCATCGCATCCTCAAGCATCTCTCTGTTGAGGACATTGACATTGAGGTGGTGTGCACCCTTGCTGAAGTATCCATCCATCATGCAGGTGAGATTTTCGACTTGTTCTTCTCTGTTTGAGCCCAAAGAGTGGGGGATGATGGAGAAAGTATTGCTGATACCGTCCTCTGCATCTGCATAGTTCAGCTTCGCCACAGAGGAGAGCGATGCGATGGCACCGTGGCTGTCTCGTCCGTGCATGGGGTTCGCTCCGGGTGCAAAGGCAACACCCTTCTCACGACCATCGGGTGTCGCTCCGGTCTTCTTGCCGTACATCACGTTGCTTGTGATGGTGAGGACAGAGAGTGTAGGCTGTGCGTTCTTGTAGATAGGTAGAGCCTTGAGCATCTGGCTGAACGTATGTGTCACATCCTTGGCGATCATGTCCACACGATCGTCATCATTGCCATAGCAAGGGTATTCGCCTACTGTGTCGAAGCCCTCTGTAAGCCCCTGCTCGTTGCGCTTTGCTGTCACTTTGGCATACTTGATCGCAGAGAGGGAGTCGGCCACGATGGAGAGACCTGCCACACCGTAGGCAAGATTGATCGCCGGATCTGTGTCGATGAATGCCATCTGTGCACGTTCGTAGTAATATTTATCGTGCATATAGTGTATGATGTTCATGGACTCGTTGTAGACACGTGCGATCTCTTTCAGCACAATGAGGTAATTAGCCCATACTTCGTCGAAGTCCAAGAGGTCGCTCTTAAGCTCTGGGATACCTTCAATCAATCGAGTCCCCGTAAACTCACAGCGACCACCGTTGAGAGCAAGGAGGAGCGACTTTGCCAAGTTGGTACGAGCTCCGAAGAACTGTATCTGCTTGCCGATCTCTTGGTAGGAGACACAGCAGGCGATACCATAGTCGTCACTACAACGAGTGGTGCGCATGAGATCATCATTTTCGTACTGTATTGAGGATGTCTCGATCGATACCTGGGCACAGAAGTCCTTGAACCCCTGTGGCAAGTCTTGACTCCAGAGTATGGTGAGGTTGGGTTCCGGGCTGGGACCGAGGTTGTAAAGGGTCTGGAGGAAGCGGAACGAAGTCTTTGTCACCTTGTGGCGACCGTCTACAAGGCATCCGCCGACAGACTCGGTCACCCACGTGGGATCGCCTGCAAAGATTTCGTTGTATGAATTCATACGCAAGTGGCGTACCATACGCAGTTTGATCACAAACTGGTCGATAAGCTCTTGAGCCAACTCTTCCGTCAAGCCTCTGTGATCCATATCGTACTTGATGTAGATATCGAGGAAAGAAGATACGTTGCCGAGTGACATTGCAGCACCATCTTGATCTTTGATCGCTGCGAGATAAGCGAAGTACACCCATTGTACCGCTTCCGAAGCGTTGAGTGCAGGGCGACGGACATCGAAGCCGTACATGGCAGCCATCTCTGTGATCTCTCTGAGTGCCTTGATCTGTTCGCTCACCTCTTCGCGCAAGCGGATGGTGTGCTCAGTCATAGGGCCTGTGATGTTGTTAAGGTCTTCTTCCTTCGCTTGGATAAGGCGATCGCTACCATAGAGCGCCAGACGGCGGTAGTCACCGATGACACGGCCACGTGCATAGTTGTCGGGCAGACCGGTCAAGAAGCCCAAGCTGCGGTACTGGCGTATCTCCTCGGTGTAAGCATCGAATACGCCATCGTTGTGAGTCTTGCGGTAATGCGTGAAGATGTCTCGTACACGCTCATCCACTTCGAGACCATTCTCTTCGACAGCTTTCTCGACCACTTTATATCCGCCGAAAGGTTTCATCCCTCTACGGAGCACTTCGTCCGTTTGGAGACCGAAGATCACTTCATTCTCCTTGTCAATATATCCGGGCGCAAAGGCTGTGATTGTCGAGATGGTTTTGGTGTCTATGGAGCGCACCCCATTATTTTCACGCTCCTCTTTGAGTGCCGTAAGACACTTTTGCCATACGGCTTTGGTTTTTTCAGTTGCGGGTGCAAGGAAAGACGCATCACCATCATAAGGAGATACGTTCTTGGCAACAAAATCACGGACATTTATCTCTTTCTGCCAAAGTCCGCCAACAAAATCCATTACATCCATAGTAGTTAAATAGATAATTATATCAATAAATCGCTTTGATTGTCTAAAATTGCAAAATGGACTTTGCAATTTCAGGTGCAAAGAAAGCACATTATTACGAATTTGCAACTATCTTTTCTCTTTTTCTGAGGCATATTTTTGTGCCAATTCAAAAAATGTTTTCTCTCTGATTATCAGTATACCTATAGTATGTTATGAGTGGGTGGGATTTCGTCTTCTTGATACCTGAAATCAGGTATTGGTGAAAATTCTCTTTTTTATGAGTCTGAGTGCACTCCGATACCCGCAGAATACTTTTTTGCTGTCCGATGGATTGAAGTGATGAGTGAAAATTGCTCTGATGATGAATTATATCATTATTTATGAGGCTTGATTTTTTTCTTTGGACCATTTTGTGTTGGAAGATCCTCTTTGTTATGTTTCCGCTTCAATGTTTATTTGATGCCAAAAATGATCTGGCTTGAAGTCTATGTGGATCTAAAAGGTTTAATAAGTCAGGGGATTCTGTTTGTGCTTTCGATGACTTTTAGTGAGGGTTGGAGAAGTGATATGGGTGTATCGAGAAAAACTAAAACCACCCCTCAGAGACCGAAAGGTTTCGGCTTTGAGGGGTGGTTTATTATAGATGTTTATCTGAATGTTAGAATTCGGAAATGAGGGTAATCAATGACTCCTTCGCATCGCCAAGTATCAGGCGGACACCTTTTTCTCTATCGTATAGAGGGTTGGGGACGCCGGCATAACCGGGGTTGCGGTCGAAGTTGCAGATGACCACGTGCTTAGCCTGATCTACATTGAGGACGGGCATACCGTAAATCGGTGTGCCTTCGGCTTCACGTGCGGCAGGGTTGAGGACGTCGTTGGCACCGATGACGATGACGAGATCCGTCTCTTCAAAGTCATCGTTGATGGCCTCCATCTCGAAGAGAAGGTCGTAGTCGACATCCGCTTCTGCAAGGAGGACATTCATGTGTCCCGGCATACGACCGGCTACGGGGTGGATGGCATAACGCACCTTTGCACCTCCACGTTCGAGTTTGTCTGCAAGTTGCTTCACCTGATGTTGAGCCTGAGCGAGTGCCATACCATAGCCTGGTACGATGATGACGCTCTTTGCCGACTTCAACCAGTCTGAAGAGGTCTCGCCGGTCTGCTCTGCCACAGGAGTAGCATCCTTCGTATTGACTTCATCTAAGAGGGTCGCAAGGGACTCCTTCGCATCCCCGAGCATGAGACGAACGCCTTCGGGACGATCGTAAAGAGGGTTAGGCACACCTGCATAACCGGGATTGCGGTCGAAGTTGCAGATGACCACGTGCTTAGCCTGATCTACATTGAGGACGGGCATACCGTAAATCGGTGTGCCTTCGGCTTCGCGTGCAGCAGGATTGAGGACGTCATTTGCGCCTACGACGATGACGAGGTCTGTATCCTTGAAGTCGTCATTGATGGCTTCCATCTCAAAGAGTACATCGTAGTCGACATCTGCTTCTGCAAGGAGGACATTCATGTGACCCGGCATACGACCGGCTACGGGGTGGATGGCATAGCGCACCTGAGCCCCCTTGCGTTCGAGCGTGTCGGCAAGTTGTTTGACCTGATGCTGTGCTTGAGCGAGTGCCATACCGTAACCCGGTACGATGATGACGTTCTTAGCTGATTGTAACCATGCAGTCGAAGGTGACGTCGGAGTACTTGCTACAGGTGCGGTCGCTTTTGTGTTTGCTTCATCCAAGAGGGTCGCAAGGGACTCCTTCGCATCCCCGAGCATGAGGCGAACGCCCTCTGCACGGTCATAAAGAGGATTAGGCACTCCTGCATAACCTGGGTTGCGGTCGAAGTTGCAGATGACCACGTGCTTAGCTTGATCTACATTGAGGACGGGCATACCATAGATCGGTGTGCCTTCGGCTTCGCGTGCAGCAGGGTTGAGGACGTCATTTGCGCCTACGACGATGACGAGGTCTGTATCCTTGAAGTCATCATTGATGGCTTCCATCTCGAAGAGCACATCATAATTGACATCGGCTTCTGCAAGGAGGACATTCATGTGACCCGGCATACGACCGGCTACGGGGTGGATGGCATAACGTACCTGAGCACCCTTGCGTTCGAGCGTGTCGGCAAGTTGTTTGACCTGATGCTGTGCTTGGGCGAGTGCCATACCATAACCCGGTACGATGATGACGTTCTTTGCCGACTGTAGCCATTCGGATGAACTACCACCGACGGTCTTTGGTGCTGTTGCAGGCTTTGTGGTGATCTGATCAAGGAGGTTGGTGATTGTCTCTTTCGCATCACCCAACAAGAGATCTACACCCTCTGCACGGTCGTAGAGAGGATTAGGCACTCCTGCATAACCTGGGTTGCGGTCGAAGTTACAGATGACCACGTGTTTAGCTTGATCTACATTGAGGACGGGCATACCGTAGATAGGGGTGCCTTCGGCCTCACGTGCGGCAGGGTTGAGGACGTCGTTGGCACCGATAACGACAACGAGATCAGCATCCTTGAAGTCATCATTGATGGCTTCCATCTCGAAGAGCACGTCATAATTGACATCCGCTTCTGCAAGGAGGACATTCATGTGTCCCGGCATACGACCGGCTACGGGGTGGATGGCATAGCGCACCTGAGCCCCTTTGCGTTCGAGCGTGTCGGCAAGTTGCTTGACTTGATGTTGAGCTTGGGCAAGAGCCATACCGTAACCCGGTACGATGATGACATTCTTTGCCGAGTTAAGGACTTCGGATAGGGAGTGACCTTTCTTCGTTTCAGCAATCTCTTCTTTCGTTGTTTCTACGGTCTTTGTTGCTTGTGTTGCCTTTGACTTGGATGGGGCTGCACTCTTACCGAGAAGGATGTCCATGAGCTGGCGGTTCATCGCACGGCACATGACCTGTGTGAGGAGAAGCCCCGAAGCCCCGACGATACCTCCGACCGCCACGAGCATCACGTTGCCTACTGCCATACCGGCAATACCGCCTGCCACACCACTGAGCGAGTTGAGGAGTGAGATTGTGATAGGCATGTCTGCTCCTCCGACACGGATAGCGAAGACGACACCGAAGAGTCCCGATGCCACTGCTGCAAGGAGGATGATCCACAACATCGATGACGCATCATAGGCGAATGCACCCCAAAGCAGTGAGAGTAGCGATAGCGCCAATAGCAGATAAACTATACCCATGTGTCCGGGGAGCACGATGGGCTTCTGAGGAAGCACTCTGTGCAACTTACCCGCTGCCACAAGACTACCGGTAAGGGTCAGCATACCGATGAGGATGGCAAGTACACCTGTGACTACCTCAAAGACAGAGCCGGTCGTGCCGATGCCTGCCACGGTGAGGAAGCCCACCAATGCCGATGCACCACCTCCCAGACCATTGAGGAGACCCACCATCTGTGGCATCTGTATCATCTGTACACGCTTGGCCATCATCCAGCCGATGCCTCCACCGATGAGCAGACACGCACCGACGGCGATGTATGTGATCCAAGATGCTCCTGCCGAGAGTACGGTCGCGAGGATGGCAAGAGTCATGGCAAAGATGCTCAATCCGTTACCTTTGACAGCCGTCTGCACACGGCTCATCATGATGAGTCCGACGAGGACGAGTATAGGGATAATGATCATCAAAAACATATTCATCACTCATTCCCTCCTTTCTTCTTTTTGTTGAACATACGAAGCATTCTGTCTGTCACACCGAAGCCGCCGACGATGTTGATCATCGCGAGGATCAAGCCCAACGCTCCGATGAGGATGGCGATATAATAGCCGGCACTGCCGACCTCAAGGCTTCTGCTTGTAAAGATGGAGATGATGACAATGATAGCTCCCACGGCAGTGACTCCCGACAAGGCGTTCATACCCGACATGAGGGGGGTATGCAGTAGGCTTGGGATGTTTTTGATCACCTTGTAGCCCAGTATGGCGGAGATGATGAAGACAACCACCAATACGATTGGATTATCCATAATGTTTTGTCTATATGATTAAAAACATAGAGGGTCGGGAACAATGTTGATAAAATCAAGGTTGCCCCAACCCTCTCAGGTATTTCTCAAACGATGGGATCAGATACCCATTGCTTCACGAGTACCCGTGTGGACGATCTCGCCATCACGAGTGACGATGATCTTCTGGCAGATCTCATCGCTCATGTCGAGGCTGATCTTGCCGTCCTTGGTGAGGTACTTCACGAGGTTGTACACATTCTGTGAGAACATCCAAGTCGAGCTGTTAGGGATAAGCCCCGGGATGTTTTTGATACCATTGAGGAGGACACCATGCTTGACCTCCTTACCACCGGCAGGAGTGATGGCACAGTTACCACCTTGGTCGATGGAGATGTCCACGATGACCGAGCCACGCTTCATCTGCTTCACCATGTCTTCGGTGATGAGGATAGGAGCGACCTTGCCGGGGATGAGTGCGCTACAGAAGACGACATCCATCTCCTTGATGGTTTCCATGAGGATCTCACGCTCACGAGCGAGGACATCATCGGGGAGCTTGTTGGCATAACCACCTTCAGCAATGGCGAGCTCAGCAGGGACGCCTGTCTCAACCACCTTCGCACCAAGGCTTGTCGCTTGTTCGACAGCAGCAGGGCGGATGTCGGCAGCATAAGTGATCGCACCGAGTCTCTTAGCTGTCGCAAGTGCTTGGAGACCTGCTACACCGACACCGATGACCATGACCTTTGCAGGCTTGATCTGACCGACAGCGGTAAACATCTGAGGCATGAAGTTTGCCATATCGTCAGCTGCCATGAGGATACCCTTGTAACCTGCACAAGTACTCATAGAGGTGAGGGCATCGAGGTTCTGAGCACGAGAGATACGTGGGATACCGTCGAGGGTAAGACCGATGACACCCTGAGCAGCGAGCTTGCGCACCATGTCGTGGTTGACAGGAGATGCAGGGTGGATAAACGTGATGAGGTACTGCCCCTTGTGCATGAGTTCGACTTCGTGCACACCGAGAGCCTCGTTAAATAGGGGTTCTTTCACCTTGAGGATGACATCAGCTTTTTCGAACAAAGCTCTTGTGTCTTCGATGATTGTTGCACCGGCAGCGATGTAGTCTTCATCATCGTGAAGAGAAGCGTGGCCTGCATTTTTTTCGACAAATACTGTCGCACCATCAGTAACAAATTTCTTTACTGTTTCGGGGGTAGCAGCCACACGGGACTCTCCCTTCATAATTTCTTTTGGGACGCAAATAATCATAATCCGTCTTCTTTAATATTGATTGTTAGGTTTAGTACCGCGATTTGTCCGTGAATGAGGAGGGAAAGAAAAACACCTCCTTCACTCCGACAAATATATGACATTATTTCCATTTAACTCTTTTTTTCTCAAAAAAAACGGTTGTGTCTCGATGATGTATTTTCGATGGGGCACAGCAGACTCTCCATCCTTGTCAAAAGCTGTGTCTGAGTCTGTCGAGAGTGACATGGCTTGTGCGATGTTATGGGCTTATCCTACAAGTGTCATATATTATTGTTGTGGTGCGGACGAGTGGGATCGGTGGTCTCCTTCGCTCTCGCACTCGTCCATCGGTGGTGTGCCAAAAAAGTCGTAAGATTCGATAAATCGATTCGTAAGACTTGTCGCATCGAATCTTACGAATCGATGTCGACGGTCGTACGACTCATCATTGCTCCCTTTTCGGAGCTGAAATCCCGGGGGCAGAGATGGAAAGGATTGATCCATGCTGTGTAGCTCAAGAGTCCTCCCTGAGCAAGTGAGATCGACATTGTCTGTCTTTCGCTCCATGCAAGGATGGGTGCAATGATGTAGAGGTATCGACCTTTTTATGTATATTTGTCAAGATTTACAGCTCCCAAACGCTGTGACAATTTAAGAACATGAATAGACAACAACTTTTCGAGCAGATAAAACTGAAGCGTTCATTCTTGTGCGTAGGCTTGGACACGGATATCCGTAAGATACCTGACTGTGTCAAAGACTGTGATGACCCTATATTTGAGTTTAACAAAAGGATAGTCGAGCAGACAGCACCATACACCGTCGCTTACAAGCCCAACATAGCTTTCTATGAGTCCATGGGGTCGTATGGATTCCTTGCGTTGCAGAAGACCATCAGTTTTATCAAGGAGCAGTATCCCGACATCTTCATCATCGCCGATGCCAAGCGTGGGGATATCGGCAATACTTCGGATATGTATGCACGTACGTTCTTCGACGTCTTCAAGGCCGATGCCGTGACGGTCGCTCCCTATATGGGCTCGGACAGTGTGCGTCCGTTTTTGCAGTATTCGGACAAGTGGGTGATCCTGCTTGCCCTCACTTCGAATGAGGGGTCGGCAGACTTCCAGCACCTTGTCGTGGGGGAGGACGGAGAGCGTCTCTTTGAGCGCGTGATCAAGACTTCGCATGAGTGGGGCAACGAGGACAACATCATGTTTGTCGCCGGAGCGACACAGGCCAGACTCTTCAAAGATATCCGTGCCATCGCCCCCAAGAGTTTCCTCCTCGTCCCCGGTATCGGTACGCAGGGAGGTTCGCTCGAAGAGGTCTGCGAGTACGGTATGAACTCGGAGTGCGGACTCCTTGTCAATGCTTCGCGCAGTATCATCTATGCCGACAGTAGCGAACACTTTGCCGAAAAAGCAGCTGAGCAGGCAAAGTTGCTTCAGATCGACATGGAGAAGAGCTTGCTCGAACACGGTCTTCTTTAAGCTTCATCGCTGGTGTCCGAAACAAAATAAAACATTATGCTCAAATTCACCGCCCAACAGATCGCTGATTACCTCCAAGGTACTGTCGAAGGGAATCCCGATATTCAGCTTACCGACATCGGTAAGATCGAGGAGGGCTCGGCCGAACAGCTGACCTTTCTCTCTAACATGAACTACGAACCGCACGTCTACACCACCAAGTGTGGAGCTGTCCTTGTCAGTAAGGACTTCACACCCACCAAGCCCGTCACAGCGACACTCATCCGTGTCGAGGATGCTTACAGTGCACTTGCACAGCTTCTCAAGCTCAGAGAGGAAGCCATGCGTCCTGAGCCGGGCATATCTCACTTGGCATTCGTCGACCCATCGGCAGAGGTCGGCAAGGATGTGTACATCGCACCTTTTGCCGTCATACAGAAGAATGCCAAGATCGGTGACCGGACCATGGTGATGGAGGGGGCTTTCGTTGGTCAGAATGCCCGTGTCGGTGAGGGCTGTATCCTCTATCAACACGTGACTGTATGCTCGGACAGCATCATCGGACCGAAGTGTATCCTCCATTCGGGGGCAGTGATTGGTGCTGATGGATTTGGTTTTGCACCTACGGCTGAAGGGTATGACAAGATCCCACAAAACGGAAATGTCGTCCTCGAAGATAATGTCGAGGTGGGAGCAAATACCTGTATCGACCGAGCGGTGATAGGGTCGACGATCATCCGAAAGGGCGCGAAGCTCGACAACCTCGTCCAGATCGCTCACAACTCCGAAGTGGGTGAGCATACCGTCATGGCAGCTCAGAGTGGTATCGCAGGCTCGGTGAAGATCGGACGTTGGAACAGGATGGGGGGGCAGGTCGGTATAGCCGGACACCTCACCACCGCTGACAATGTCACCTTTGCGGCACAGTCGGGTGTCCTCAGTAGCATCAAGACAGAGGGGATCACCGTCTTCGGTACTCCTTCTCAGCCCCATATGCGCGCCATGAAGGCGGCAGCTATTTATTCACGTTTGCCCGAGCTATCGAGAGAGATCGATGCTCTCAGGAAAGAGATCGAAAGCCTCAAGGCGGCTTTGGCTGAAAAATAAAATCGAGTGGATATGTCAACGATAATGGATAAACAACAAACACTGGCTTCTGCATTCGAGTTGACCGGTAAAGGCCTGCATACAGGCTTGGAGATACATATCAAGTTTTCTCCCGCACCGGAGAATCATGGCATCAAGATACGTCGTGTCGATCTTCCGGACAATCCTACCATCCCGGCTTTGGCGGAGCATGTCTCCAAGACGGATAGAGGGACAGTCCTCTCCAACCAAAGCCTGCAGGTCAGCACCGTGGAGCATGCCATGGCAGCACTCTACGCCATGGGTGTCGACAACTGTCTTATCGAGGTGGATGCTCCCGAGTTTCCGATCCTTGATGGTAGTTCTGTCGAGTATGTCAAGAAGATCCGTGAGGTCGGTGTCGTGGAGCAGGATTTTGTACGTGATGTGTACATCGTGAAGAAAAAGATCGAAGTGACCAACCCCAATACCGGATCGTCTCTTCTCTTATTACCGGATGATCACTTTGCGTTGAATGTTTTGATTTCCTTTGATTCTCCGATCTTGTCCAATCAGTATGCAACCCTCGAAGATATCAGGGACTTTGAGGAGGAGATATCTATGGCAAGGACTTTTGTCTTTGTGAGGGAGATCGAAGTGCTTCTCGAAAAGGACCTTATCAAGGGGGGAGATCTCGACAATGCCATCGTCATATACGACAAACAGATACCTCAGGAGCAGCTCGACAGACTTGCCCTCTCCATGGGAGTGCAGACAAAGCCTGCCGACCAGCTCGGGTACATCAATAATAAGCCTCTGAAGTATAACAATGAGCCTGCTCGTCACAAGTTGCTCGACCTCATCGGCGACCTTGCCCTCATAGGTAAGCGTATCCAAGGTCGTGTCATTGCGACTTGTCCCGGGCACCACATCAACAATCAGTTGGCTCAGCTTATCCGTAAAGACATCCGTTTGAACGAAAGCCAGGCGCCCTTATATGATCCGAACGCAACACCGCTATTCGACACGAATGCGATCAAGGGGATGTTGCCCCACCGTTTTCCTTTCTTGCTGGTGGACAAGATCATAGAGATCACACCCAACAGTATCGTCGGTGTCAAGAATGTCACCAGCAATGAACACTTCTTCGAAGGACATTTCCCGGACGAACCCGTCATGCCCGGCGTACTTCAGATAGAAGCCATGGCGCAGGTCGGTGGGATATTGATCCTCAACCAAATACCCGACCCTTCACAGTACTCTACTTACTTCATGAAGATAGACAATGTGAAGTTCAGGCAAAAGGTAGTCCCCGGTGATACATTGATATTCAAGCTACAACTCATCTCTCCATTGCGCAGAGGCGTAGCAAATATGAGAGGTCTTGTATTTGTCGGAGAAAAACTCGTCTGTGAAGCCGAATTTATGGCTCAGGTGGCGAAGAAATAACGGAACAACATAACAACAGATTACTATGTCACAACTCATACATCCTCAGGCCATCGTCCACCCCGACGCAAAAATAGGCGATCATGTACGTATCGACGCCTTTGCGGTCGTCGAAGAGAATGTCGAAATCGGAGACTATACTCATATCCACTCGGGAGCCATGATCAGATACGGTGCACGTATAGGTATGCATTGTCAGATCCATCCTTATGCCGTGATCTCGGGTATCCCACAAGACTTGAAGTTTGCAGGGGAGGATACCGTAGCCATCGTGGGAGACTATACGGTGGTGAGGGAGTGTTGTACCATCAATAGAGGTACGGCATCTGCAGGGCTTACCAAGGTCGGCAAGCATTGCCTTCTCATGGCTTATGCACATATAGCACACGACTGTATCCTCGGGGACAATATCATTATCGGCAATGCCTCTCAGATTGCCGGAGAGGTACATATCGATGACTTTGCCATCGTCAGTGGTGGTACCCTTGTGCATCAGTTTGCCCGCATCTCCAAGCACGTGATGATCCAAGGCGGATCAAGGATCAACAAAGATATCCCACCCTATACTCTTATCGGTCGCGAACCCGCGATGTACTGTGGTATCAACATTGTCGGTCTTCGTCGCAGAGGCTTTACGAACGAGCAGATATTCCTCATCAACGACGTTTACCGTACGCTTTACAGCCGTGGGCTCAACAACTCTGATGCCATTGATGCCATCGAGAGGGAGTATGACTCTTGCGAAGAGCGTGATCTCATTTTGAATTTTATCAAAGATTCGAAGAGAGGCATCGTCAGAGGTTCAATCGATTGATATTCTGTCAGCGCATATAATCACTATTAGATACGACGCATCATGATATATAGATTTGTGATCATTTCCGATGAAGTGGATGATTTCCGCAGAGACATCAAGATCAATGCCGATGTTACTTTTTGGGACTTCCATCAGGCGATCATCGACAGCGTGGGTTACGAGGCCTCACAGATAACCTCTTTCACCATCTGTGACGAGTCGTGGAACAAGACCAAAGAAGTCTCTATGATCGATGAGTCTCGCAGTATGGAAGAGGACGTTTATCTCATGAAGGATACTACCCTCGACGAGTTTCTCACCGAAGAGAGACAGAAGCTCATGTATCACTTCGATACGTTGGGCGATAGAGCTTTCTTCATCGAGTTGAGAGAGATCGTGTATGGTGAGACCATCGATAAGCCCGAGGTCGTGCGTAGTAAGGGTAATCCTCCTCGACAAGAGAGCGATATCGAAGAACTCCTCGCAGCACCCATCGTGGCACCTCCCGTGGCGAAGTCTTCGAGCGGCTCTTATGGTAGCAATGATGACTTCAACGACGATGATTTCTACAATGAAGACTTCGAGCTCGACAGCTTGGATACTCTCGATGAGCATGGTATAGGTATCGAGGACGATATCTTCTAAATCCCCTCAAGACTCTTGGCGACCAAGACCCTTATCATCATCACAGGCCCCACCGGTGTTGGCAAGTCCGAGCTTGCTCTTTCTGTGGCATGTAAGTACGATACTCCCATTATCTCTGCCGACTCCCGACAGATATATAAGGGGATGAGTATCGGTACGGATGCGCCCACGGAGGAGATGCTTCAGAGGGTGCAGCACCACTTTATCGCCACACGTGATGTTACCGAATATTATAGTGCCTCTCTGTACGAACAGGAGGCACTTCGTGTTATAGAAAGTGTACATCGAGATAAGGATGTCGCCTTGCTCGTCGGAGGCTCCATGATGTATATAGATGCGGTGGCAAAGGGTATCGACGAGATCCCCGATGTCAAGCCTGAGATCCGCGAAAGGTTGTGGCGAAGATTTGAGCAGGAGGGTGTCGGGCAGATGAGAGAGGAGCTGCGTATCCTCGATCCTGGCTATCTGGGGTGTATCGATCCAAACAACCATAAACGTATCATCCATGCTCTTGAGGTGTGCCTCACGACGGGGCTGCCATTCTCATCGTTTCACACACATAGTCGTAAGGTGCGCCCCTTCGAGATCATCAAGATAGGTCTCACACGAGACCGAGCCGAGCTTTACGAACGCATCAATAGTCGTGTGGTCTCCATGGTGGAGCGAGGATTGATTGACGAAGCCCGACAGTTCTTGCCTTATCGACATCTCAACGCTCTCAATACCGTTGGTTACAAAGAAGCCTTTGCTCATCTTGACGGAGATATTTCGCTCGAAGAGTGCATCCTGAAGATCAGCAAAAATACCAGAGTCTATGCTCGTAAACAGCTCTCATGGTACCGACGAGATCCACTCATCGAGTGGATGCACCCCACACATATTGAGGAAGTGATGGCGTACATCGATGCTCGTATCAAGGGATAAGTCATTCGTCCTATTTCACCTTTGTTTCTTTTCTTCACAAAAGCGAGGGTGCACCATGATCCCTCATGATGCACCCCCAAGGAGTATTAACTATTGTAAGAAAGATTGATTTGCTTAGCTTAGATCTACGGCAAAGTACTTGATCTTACCGTTGGGGTATGCCCCCTTGATGAAGAGTACCTTGTCCGGAGACTCCTTGATGACCTCATTCACGATGGCATCCACATCGTCCGAAGTGCTCACCTTGACGTTGTTGATCGAGAGGATGATGAAGCCCTTGGGCACACCTGCCTCTCTCAGTTTGCCACCATCAAGGCCTGCGACGACCACACCGTGGCTGATACCGAAGCGTTTCTTACCATCTGCATCCAACGGCTTGAAGGCTGCTCCCAGAGATGATGCCGTCACCTTGCTCACCGCTTCGGTCGTGCCTTGGGCATTCTTGAGGGTGAGATTGATTACCTCCTCCTTGCCCTTACGGTTGAGCGTGATCGAGATCTTGTCGCCCGGACGGTACTTGCTCACCTGCTCTTGGACTTCCGCCATACTACGGACCGGTACCTTGTTGATGTGGGTGAGGATATCCCCTTCGACCACACCGGCACTTTTGGCTGGGCTTTGGTCTGCAAATCCCACTACTGCCGCGCCCTCGGTGATCTTGAGGTCATACTTCTTTGTGAGATCCGAAGAGATGTTGCTTCCGACGATACCCAGTACCGCACGCTGGACCGTACCATATTTCTTGATGTCCTCGACCACCTTGGAGGCGATGCTCATGGGGACAGCGAAGGAGTAACCTGCGAAGTTGCCGGTCTGAGAGTAGATCATCGTGTTGATGCCGATGAGTTCGCCCTTCGTGTTGACAAGTGCTCCACCACTGTTGCCCGAGTTCACCGCCGCATCCGTCTGGATGAAAGATGCGATACGCAGATCACCCTGAGCCATGCTCGAACGCCCCTTGGCACTTACGATCCCTGCAGTGACGGTCGATGAGAGGTTGAAAGGATTACCGATTGCCAGTACCCACTCACCCACGCGCAACTTTTCGCTGTCGCCGATCGGGATGGGCGAAAGACCCTTCGCATCTATCTTGATGAGGGCAATGTCAGTCGCAGGATCCGAACCGATGACTGTGGCTTCCCATTCCCTGTTGTCGTTCGTCGTGACGACAAGTTTTGTTGCATCCTCGACGACATGGTGGTTCGTGATGATGTAGCCATCCGTGGAGATGATCACTCCCGATCCGATACCGACCTTCATCGGGCGTTTTTGGTCTTGGCGAGAGTCGTTGCGCCTGTTGTATGGCCCGAAGAAGAACTCAAACGGATCTATATACTGACGTCCCATGTCTCTGTTTGACATCGTGATCTCGGCACGTATGTTGACCACGCCGTTGATCGAACGCTCCGTCACATCGACGAAGTCTTGTGGTGCGTGCTCTGTCCCCAGTAGGGCAGGTGCAGTATAGTTTACAGTCTTGAAAGTCCCTTGTCCATGCTCCGAAGGGTGTGATGCTCCCTCCGAAGTATGATTGGTCTTGTAGAAGTCATAAAGCCCCACGGCTCCCACCGCACTGAGGGTCGAACAGCCCAAGAGGGCCAACGCTGTTTTGATTTCTTTTTTCATATCTCTTATTGTCTTGAATAATGATTGAAATGAATGTCTCTTTATTTTATCTCGTCACAGGGGATTTTGGTGTCTCTCCGGACGTATCAGTCAGTCGCAAAGAAAATAAAATTCTTTCTGTTTTTCCTAATGCCATCGGTGCTTTTTAACAAAGTTAATGACGAAAAAGGGGGTGTTTAATTATGATTAACAGTAATATGCTTTGCAAACTACCAATCTTGTTTGAGATGGCTGCCTTTTATAGTAGTGCTGGTTTACTTCTTTGTTATCGGTTATGTCCCAAATAGGTGGAGTTTAGGTGTGTCCTTTTTACTTATTTCCTTGTTATTTTGGAGGTTAGTCGGTTGATCGGAATGTTTCTGTCAGACGACAGAACACATTTTGATGCCCGACAGAATGTGTTCTGTCCATGGCCGAATAAGGAGAGACGGAGCAAGAATCGGAGTGAAGTGTCACTTTCTGTACGCTCTTGTCTTGGCTTGGTCTTGTCGAGGAGGATTTGATTATGTGTGGCAGAGGTCCCTTTTGGAAATGGGTTTCAAATGTTAAACCGATAACTGTGATTTTGTTGTTTGTACTCTTGGGCGGAGACGTTGATTTCTTTCTCTTCAGAAGGCAATGAGGTAAAGGGGGAAGATTTATTTCGATACGTTCGGAATTCCTGAATTTTGGATGTGAACAAGTGTCTGAGATGGGCAGAAAATGATTAAATTTGCGTACTAAAACATTGTACACCTATTCGGTATGCGTATATCTGACTGAAAAAATACATTTAAGCCATTATGAATATATCTTACTCTTGGTTGAAGAAGTATATAGACTTCGATATGTCTCCCGAAGAAGTGGGGAAAGTATTGACCTCCATCGGTCTCGAAGTGGGTGGTGTCGAGGAGTATGAGTCTGTCAAGGGCGGACTGCGTGGGCTCGTCATCGGTAAGGTCCTCACCTGCCGTGAGCATACCAACTCCGATCACCTGCACGTGACTACCATCGACCTCGGTCCCGAGATCAGTCCCGAGCCACTTCAGATCGTCTGTGGTGCGCCCAATATCGCTGCGGGTCAGACCGTCGTCGTGGCGACAGAAGGTACGACCCTATACAGTGGGGACGAGTCCTTCAAGATCAAGAAGAGTAAGATCCGTGGCGAAGAATCCAGAGGGATGGTGTGCTCGGAGGTGGAGATCGGCCTTGGGACGAACCATGACGGTATTATGGTGCTTCCTGACGATTTGCCTGCCGGTATGCCTGCTGCAGAGTATTTCAACATCTCTTCGGATGCGATCATCGAGGTGGACATCACGCCTAACCGTGTCGATGCGACTTCTCACTACGGGGTCGCTCGTGACCTCTATGCTTACCTCAAGAGCAGAGGCATAGAGACTGCTTTGCGTTATCCCGAAGGGGCTGTGACGCCTACGGACGAAGAGCCTATCTCAGTGACTTTGGAGTCGCCCGAGGCTTGCCACCGTTATAGCGGTATTGTCATCAAGGGTGTGAAGGTAGAGCCTTCGCCCAAGTGGCTCCGGCAGGCGTTGGAGTCGATCGGTCAGAAACCTATCAATAATGTGGTGGACATCACCAACTTTGTCCTCCACGAGATCGGTCAACCTCTCCATGCTTTCGACCTCGGTAAAGTCAAAGGTGGCATCCATGTCCGTCTTGCTCGTGAGGGAGAGACACTCACTACACTTGATGGCATAGAGCGCAAGCTATCGGATAGAGACCTTGTCATTTGTGACGATCAGACTCCGCTCTGTCTCGCAGGTGTGATGGGGGGCATTGACTCGGGTGTGAGTGGAGACACTGTGGATCTCTTCTTGGAGTCGGCTACGTTCCACCCCACATTTGTGCGCAAGAGTGCTCGTCGTCATGCGTTGAATTCGGACAGTTCGTTCAGATTTGAGCGTGGCCTTGACCCTGCTGCGACGATCAAGGCCATCCATCGTGCGGCTTCTCTCATTACAGAGATCGCAGGGGGGAGGTCGTCTCTCGCATCTATGATATCTATCCTGAGCATCTCGGCCCATACGAAGTGAGCCTTTCGTTCGACAAGATCAATAGCCTCATCGGTATCGAGATCCCCGAAGATAAGGTACGTGCCATCCTCTCAGCCTTGGACATCAAGGTCAAGAAGGAAGAAGCCGGTGTGATGTCTCTCGAAGTCCCCAGATACCGCTACGATGTCACTCGTGATGTCGATGTGATCGAGGATATCCTCCGTATCTATGGCTACAACGAAATCCCATTGACACACAAGCTGTCAAGTACCATAAGTCCTGCCGGACTCTCGGACATCAGCCTCCGACTTCAGCAGACGATCTCCGAGCAACTCGTCGGAGCCGGCTTCTACGAGATACTCAACAATTCTCTCTCCAAGGAGAGCTACTACACCGAGGAGACAGCACAAGCCAAAGCAGTGCGCCTCCTCAATCCCCTCTCGGGCGACTTGTCCACGATGAGGCAGACTCTACTCTTCGGGGGCTTGGAGTCCATCGCCTTCAACCTCAACCGTAAGGCTGTAGGTGTCCGTATGTTTGAGTTCGGCACGTGCTATGAGCGTGTGGACGAAGCGGTGAAGACACCGCTCAAGGGTTTCAAGGAGACTTACCGTTTGGGCGTATGGATGACAGGAGACAAGACCCAGGGTAATTGGAGCGAAGCGAGCAGGACGGTGTCGCCGTTTGAGCTCAAGGCCGTAATGTACAACATCCTCAGTCGTATAGGACTCTCTCCTGCCGAACTTCAGTATGAGCCTGCCGACAATGATCCTTACATCGCTACGGGTGAGGTGATCTCTCTCCGTGGTGGGGCAGAGGTCATCCGTTGGGGTGTCGTCGATACAAAATGGACCAAGCAAGCGGACATCGACTGTCCTGTGTACTTTGCAGAGTTTGACTGGGCTGAGATCATGAACCGTATCGTTCGTCGCAAGGTGACGATCAGTCCGGTGGCCAAGTTCCCTTCGGTGAAGAGAGACTTTGCCCTCTTGATCGATAAGGCCGTGCCTTTTGTTGAGATCGAACGTGTGGCATACAAGACCGAGAAGAAACTCCTCAAGAGTGTGACCCTCTTCGACGTGTACGAAGATCCTAAGCACCTCCCGGAGGGCAAGAAGTCTTATGCCGTCTCGTTCGAACTACAAGATGCGGAGAAGACTTTGTCCGAGGGGATGATAGAGAAGACGATGGCACGCCTCTTCGATGCGCTGCACAAGGAGTTGGGTGCCGAACTGAGATAATCACAAAATCAATAATATACACCATATACTAAGATAACGACATCATGGGAAGAGCGTTTGAATATCGCAAAGCAAGGAAGATGAAGCGCTGGGGCAATATGGCTCGTGTCTTCACAAAGTTGGGAAAAGAAATCACCATCGCTGCCAAAGAGGGTGGCCCGGATCCCGAGGCCAATCCTCGTCTGAGGGTCTTGATGCAGACAGCGAAGAAGGAGAATATGCCTAAGGACAATGTCGAGAGAGCAATCAAGAAGGCAACATCAAAGGACTTCACCGACTATAAGGAGATGAACTATGAGGGTTATGGCCCCCATGGCATCGCGATCTTCGTGGAGACAGCCACGGACAATACCACTCGTACGGTGGCAAATGTCCGCAGTTACTTCAACAAGTTTGGCGGATCGCTCGGTACGACAGGTAGCTTGGAGTTCCTTTTCGAGCACAAGTGTGTCTTCCATATCGCCATGAAAGAGGGGCTTGATCTCGAAGAACTTGAGCTCGAACTTATTGACTTCGGTGTGGATGAGATCGAAGCCGAGGATGACGAAATCGTGCTTTCTGGTGAATTTGCTTCGAACTCGGCAATCCAAAAGGCTCTTGAGGATAAGGGACTTGAGATCACTTCGGCAGAGTTTGTCCGTATACCAATGGACTACAAAGAGGTCACTCCTGAGCAACGTGAACAGCTCAACAAACTCATCGAAAAACTCGAAGAGGATGAAGACGTGCAGAATGTCTTCACCAACATGAAGGAAGAAGAGGACGGGGAGTGACACTGTGTCACCATCGTCTGCTACTGACATAGAGGCTACGTGTAGTGATGAGTATCAGGTGCTTGTCGCTACACGTAGTGTCTTTTTTGCCGACTCTCTTGCCCGTATCTGGCGATGATCGACTTGTGCCCTGTCTCTGTATGGCATCGTCATACTCTCCATCGGATGGAAAGGGATACGGAGGGGATCAATCATTCATCTTTGGCTTGATCTTTGTTGTAGCGAAGCGATTCACTTCACTCATAAAACTTCTTCTCTTGTCATCATTCATCTCAACATCAGTATAGCATATATCACAGTTTTATGGAACTTTCCCGGCTTGTCTCACGACTATCATCCACAAAGGCTGCAACAGCTCTGATCAGACTCCTCTCTGAGGGGAAGCAACGTTTGATCCATATCGATCAGGTGCATGGGTCGGCAGTGGCTCTCCTTTTTAAGGGCGTGTCGGAAAAAATCTCTGCCCCCATCTTATGTATTGCCTCGGATGAGGACGAGGCCGGCTATCTGTGTAGCGACTTGACTGCGCTCTGTGAAGAAGAGAGTACGGTGTCCTTTTTCCCCTCGCTCTATAAGAGAGGAATACGCTTCGGGCAGACGGATGGGGCGAACGAGATACTGAGGTCTCAGCTCATTGAAGCATTGCGCTCGGGGCACACTCCCTCGTTCATTGTGACTTATCCCGAAGCTCTTATGGAGGGGATCGTCCATGAGGAGGACTTCGAGAAGTCTCGAAAGATCATTGCCAAGGGGGATGAGGTCGATCGTAAGAGTCTGCGCGAAAGGCTTTGGGAGATGGGGTTCGAGGAAACGGATTATGTGTATAACCCCGGTACTTTTGCTGTCCGTGGTAGTCTCATCGATATTTATTCGTACGCTCATGAGCGTCCTGTGCGGATAGACTTCTTCGGTGATGAGGTGGAGAGCATCAGGAGCTTTGATCCCGAGAGTCAGCTCTCTCATGACTCGATGCCCGAGGTGACGATTTTGGCTTCGTTCAGTAACCAATCTCGCAGTCATCACGTCTCTTTGTTGTCGCTTCTATCCGAGCAGAGTCTGCTGTATGTGGATCAATATACGCTTTTGCCGACATCGTTGTCTCAGGTATACGACACGCCGCCTGTACACAAGGAAGAGAATATCCATGCTTCGCTGGAGGATATGCGTAGGTTCTTGATAGAGCCTGCAAGCCTCTTGGATGAGGTACGGTCGTTTACGTTACTGTCAAGGACTGTCCCTTATGGCGAGAAGTGGAAGAGTGTCGACTTCGGACAGTCGCCCGAGCCTCTCTTTCACAAGCGATTTGATCATCTTTCCGATGCTATCCTGAAGCATGAGACTGAGGGCATCATGACGGCGATCATGAGTGGACAGAAGAGTCAGATCAGGCGTCTGGAGTCTATCTTCGATGATCAGGGGAAGGGCGTGAAGTTCGAACCCATTTATCCCACATTGCACAAGGGCTTTGTAGACAGGCAGGCTCGTATCGCTTGCTATACGGATCATACGATATTTGAGCGTTTTCATAAGTACACACTCAAGAGTGATCGTATCCGCCACAACGATGCTGTCCTTACACTCAAGGAGATACACAAGTTTGAGCATGGTGATTATGTCGTCCACATCAACCATGGGGTGGGGGTGTTTGCCGGTCTTTTTACGATCGATCGAAACGGAAAGCAACAGGAGTGTGTCCGTATCAACTACAAGGGGGGCGACAGTATCTATGTGAGCATCCACTCTTTGCACCACATCTCGAAATACAAGAGCAAGGATAATGACGAGCCGCCACAACTCAGTAAGTTGGGCACGGGTGCTTGGGAAAAGCTCAAAGAGCGTACCAAGAAAAAGGTCAAGGACATTGCTCGCGACTTGATAAAGATATATGCAAAGAGGTTGGAAGAGAAGGGGTTTGCGTTCAGCCCCGACTCCTTCATGCAGAAAGAACTTGAGGCTTCTTTTACCTACGAAGATACGCCCGATCAGGAGCTCGCAACGGCTCAGGTCAAGGAGGATATGGAGCGTCCTGTACCGATGGATAGGCTCATCTGTGGTGATGTGGGATTCGGGAAGACGGAGATAGCTGTCCGTGCAGCTTTCAAAGCGGTGGCGGACAGTAAGCAGGTGGCAGTGCTCGTGCCTACGACGGTACTTGCTTATCAGCATTATCGTACGTTCAGGAAGCGTCTGGCAGACTTCCCTTGTCGTGTCGAATACTTGAGCCGGGCAAAGACAGCAAAGGAGCAATCGCAGCTCCTTGCAGACCTCGCCGAAGGGAAGATAGACATCATCATCGGTACGCACATGCTCACCGCAAAGAGGGTCAAGTACAAAGACCTTGGGCTATTGGTCATCGATGAAGAGCAGAAGTTCGGTGTTTCTGTCAAAGAAAAGCTTCGTGAGTACCGTACCCATATCGATACCCTTACGATGACAGCAACCCCCATACCGAGGACATTGCAGTTCTCCCTCATGGGCGCAAGGGATATGTCGAACATACAGACTCCGCCACCCAATAGACAACCTGTCCGTACCGAACAGATTACTTTTGATGCGGAGGTTATTGCTGAGGTCATCAACTATGAGTTGGCAAGGGACGGGCAGGTCTTCTTCGTCCATAACCGTATCCACAATCTCAATGATATTGCTGTGAGCATCCGTAATGCCGTCCCCGGAGTGAAGATAGCCATCGGGCATGGGCAGATGGATCCAAAAGAGTTGGAGACTCTTCTCATCGATTTTGTCAATCATGAGTATGATGTCCTGTTGACGACAACTATAGTCGAGAATGGGATAGATGTCCCTAATGCGAATACGATCATCATCAATGATGCACACCGTTTCGGCTTGAGCGACTTACACCAGTTGAGAGGACGAGTGGGACGAGGAGATCGGAAGGCTTATTGTTATCTCATCACCCCTCCGCTCGACATCCTGACGCAGGATGCCAAGCGGCGTATCCGTGGTATAACGACCTTTTCGGATCTTGGTAGCGGCATCCATATCGCCATGCAGGACTTGGACATCCGTGGGGCAGGCAACCTCCTCGGTGCAGAACAAAGTGGATTTATCGCAGACTTGGGATATGAGACCTATCGTCGTATCCTCGAAGAGGCTGTGATGGAACTCAAAGATGAGGAGTTCGGCGATATATTTGAGGAGGATGAGAAGGAGGATACCCCCCAAAAAATGCCTTCCGGCTCTGAACGCAAGTCATACGTCTATGAGACCAATATCGAGACGGATGTCGAGGCCTATCTGCCACCGACTTACGTCCCCGGTGATGATGAACGGATCGGTCTCTATCGCGAACTTGATTCTATTACACAACTGAAGGCGATTGAGGAATTTAGATACAAGCTTGAAGATCGTTTCGGAAAACTCCCGGTGGAGGCTGAGGAACTTCTCAAGATCCTTCATCTCAAACTTCTTGGCAAGAGTATAGGTGTGGAGCGAATCTCTCTCAAACGCAGTCTCCTGCGCCTTCAGCTTGTCTCTGATCTCAATAGTGCCTATTATCGTAGTGCCACTTTTGCGACCATCCTCTCCAATGCTTCGACATGGAGCCGAAACCTAACGTTCAATGAAGAGGGTGGAAAAAGGTTTATCACTGTCCGTGAAGTCAAGAGCATCACTCAGGCTTACGATATACTCACTCAAATATCTGGAAAAACATTGTCATGATACCAACCCAAACTTACAATACTCAACACTCCCCATCCACAGGGTATGTCCTATTTGTTTTTTTGCTTTTCCTCTTGCTTCAGATCTTTTCGAGTGTCATCGTTGGAGGGGTACTGATGTTCACATCATATCCTGATGCCTTTGAGATGGCTCTGAGCCAAGCCTTGATCGCCACTTGTACTTATGTCATTCCTCCACTTCTCAATGAGTACTACTACCGTCGTCGTAGGGGGACCTTTGTTTTTCGAGATGCTCCTTGGGGAGATGGCAAGATCTTGTTGTATTCAATAGCACTTTTTGCTTTGTCTTATGTAGTGATGATATATTCTGCCGATATCAATGCGCTCATAGGATATCCGGAATGGTTAGGCCGTTTTGGCGAGACTCTACAAGGGCTCGAAGCCAAGCTTAATGCCTCTTTTCGGATGATGCTATCGGACAAGTCTCCCTCAACAGTCGTTTTTACCTTCCTAAGCATCGTGGTGATTGCTCCGATAGGGGAAGAGTTATTGTTCAGAGGGGCTGTTCAGGGGTGGATGTTGACACGTACGAAGAATGTGCATCTTGCTGTATGCTTGAGCGCAATCCTTTTCAGTGCCGTGCATATGCAGTGGATGGGCTTTATCCCAAGGACTGTCATAGGGCTTGTGCTCGGTTATGTCGCAGTCTATGGCTCTTTGAGACTGGCAATACTTCTCCACGCTCTCAACAACCTGCTTGCATATATCCAGTTTTGGGTTAGTGAAAGCGTCAATGAAGCTCCCGAAATTGTTTCGAAGGTACCTGTCACTGCCACACTCGTTATGCTCATTTGTCTCGGTTTGTCTGTCCTTGTAATCAAGAAAATGAGGGAAAGACAAAGGGCTCTTTTATAGTCACTCAAAAGCAAAAAGGCCGGCGAAGAAAAAAATCTTCGCCGGCCTTTTTGCTTTTGATCTGGATGATAGGTGGCAGTCAAAGGTTGATCCTCCTAATCATCGAAGCGAGGTTGTAAGATTCGTTTCATCAACTCGTTAAACTTGATGACAACAGTCGTATAACTTGATTATCCCTCTTTCGGGCTTTTCTTCAATGGTGTTTCCTATATGGTATCTCTCTTTTTATCACATGGGTATGAAATGGATGGGAGGTTATGGTTGTAAGTCTCTAAACTGATGGGTTATCCATGATATGGCAGGTACAGAAAGAGGGCGTTTCAAAATGAAAATTTTGAAACGCCCTCTTATCTTATGCTATTTGCTCCTATTGGGCAGAGCTTCTATGTCAGATTAGTTGGCTGTGCTATCTGCAGGCACGGTCTCCGCTTCGGTTGCCGGTGCAGCCTCTGTTTCTGTTGTGGGAACAGTCTCCCCAAATGGCTGCGCATCGGGAGCCGTAGGCATCTGAGCCTTGTTGACAAACTCTTCGATAGATGAATTTGCTCTTGGGTTTTCATGGCGAGGTGCATATCTCGCTGAGATGATACACAATACTACCATCGCAGCAGTAAGACCCCAAGTCATCTTTTCGAGGATGTCAGTGGTCTTGCGTACACCCATGATTTGGTTTGAAGATGAAAAGCCTGATGCTAGGCCTCCGCCTTTGGAATTTTGAATTGTTACGATAAAAACCAAAAGTGCTGCAATGATTACGATTACAGCTGATAGGAAAATATACATAGGTCTAAATTAGTTTGTTGAATCAACTATTAAGTATCAACTTTTCTAAAAAATCAATTTGCTCCGCAAAGTAACTGCTTTTTTTTGGATTATTCAAATTTAATGACTTGATAATTCGCAGAGCATTATCATATTTGCCTTGCTTGATGTATATGCGAGCGAGGGTTTCGGTGAGGAGTTCTTCCTCGGGTGGAGATGTTGTGATTGTGTTATTTGTAGGAGCTGTGGAGGGCTTCTCTTCCTCTCGGGGAGAGAGACGTTCGGCTTGAGTTCCCTTGTTGAGGAAGTCGGAGATGAGTGTCATTGTGTCTTCCTGAGCCGAAGAAGAGGGAGGAGGAGAGGTGTTGTCCTCTACCCAAGAGAGGTAGTCGTCGGTGACCGTAGGTTTCTCTTCACCTGTTTGGGAAGAAATGAGGTGTTCAATGTCTGATGATGAGTCGTCAGGGTGTTCGGCAAGGAAGGTGTCAATGATGTCAAAAGTCCCACGGATCGCACTCTCTCCTTCGGCTGTACGAGATTGCAATGAAGCCTTGTCATCACCCTTGAGGAGTAGGAACAACTTTGCCAAGTCCGGGATGTAAAGTGATCTACGCTGGAGTTCGGACGCAAATCTCAGGTCTTGTGTCTTGTACAAACCGAGCAATATCATTGCATGAAGCGAGGCAGAGTATGGGTACCGTGTGCTCAGTGTAATGAGATCACTGAGATGAGCCTCATTGATCTGACTCTTGCCTTTGATGATGTTATGTAGCTCCTCGAACCTCATCTTACCAGTTCTCTACTGTCGCGTTGAATATCTGTTGGATGATGTCGTCGATCAGCTCTTTGCAGAGACCGTCTTGGACTTCTGTAAACATGATGTTGCTGTCAAAAGTGGTGAAAGAGGAGAACTCTCGCTCGAAGTCTTCATCGGGATTGATCCTGTTGGAGTAACGCACCTTGATACGCATGGTGAACTTTGTCTTCGCAGAATAAGCATCCTCTTGAACCGCTTCGGCAGCAAGGTCGTAGCCGACAATCTCTCCTTCTATGGAGAGATCACCACCATTGGGCTGCATACTGAGACGGGTGCGCCTTTGGAAGTTATCCCTAAGGTCTTCGGTAAACTTTTGTGCCAAAGGTGGATATACGAGTGGTGCAAGGTTCGAGAAGTCTCGGATGGTGACGGTTTTGATCCTCGTGTAGTCGATGCTGGCGCCATTGAGCTTGTATGAGACGATGCACCCTGAATAACTAAGTAGCAGGATGAGGAATGTCAGGGCTGTGGCAACTTTGTATTTAGTCCAAATCATGTTCTTTCAGTTTTCTGTATAATGTGCGTTCCGAAATCTTGAGATCATCGGCGGTCTTTTTGCGTACTCCATTGTTACGTTTGAGGATCATCTTGATGTACTCTTGTTCCATCTCTTCGAGAGAGAGAGTTCTGTCAGAGTTGAGTATCTCCTCGTAGTCTGAGGTGCTGAACTCACTCCCAAGATGGTGCGTCACGGGGACGGTCATATCTCTCGGTATAGCTTCGACGAATGCACCTCTCTCATTGATAGGAGTGACTATGGCCGTTGGTAGTGTGCGTATGGAACTGTCGACGTATGAGGTCGGTGCAGTATCCACGCCGTGTGGAGCACGAGCATCCATTGCTTTGTGCAGATGTCTCGACAGGTCTGAGACTTCGTTTTTGAGATCATAGATCATCTTGTAAAGCATCTCCATTGAGCCTCCGGGGATGTCTCCCTTGGTTGAGTTGTTGTCGAAGCTTCGGTAGTTGTCCTCCATGTGTGAGACTCGTATGATCGCAGGATGTCGTACCTCTGCATTTGCGGGCAGATGCTCTCGGAGCAGTTCTTTTGATATCTCTCTGTCCTCTGCAATGACACTGAGGCGTTCGACAATATTGCGCAACTGACGGATGTTGCCCGGCCAGTTGTAGGCCAACAAGAGAGACTGTGCTTCTTCGTTCAGACGTATGGGGGGCATCCTGTATTTGTCAGCAAAGTCTGCTGCAAACTTTCTGAAAAGTAGCCTGATATCATCTCCACGGTCACGAAGCGGTGGTAGTTCGATGGTTACCGTATTGAGACGATAATAGAGATCCTCTCTGAACTTTTTACGCTTTATGGCATCCTGGAGGTCGACATTCGTTGCCGCTACGACACGGATGTTTGTGCGTTGAACTTGTGATGAACCAACCTTCATAAACTCCCCCGACTCCAATACCCTGAGTAGGCGAGCTTGTGTAGGAAGTGGTAATTCTCCCACCTCATCGAGGAAGATTGTGCCTCCATCAGCGACCTCAAAATACCCTTTGCGTTCGCTGACGGCATCGGTGAATGAGCCTTTTTTGTGTCCGAAGAGTTCCGAGTCTATTGTCCCTTCGGGGATTGCACCACAGTTCACTGCGATGTAAGGCCCATGCTTCCGTGCGCTATTGTTGTGTATGATCTGTGGAAAACTCTCTTTGCCGACGCCACTCTCTCCCGTGACCAGTGCCGATACATCTGTCGGCGCAATGAGGAGAGCTACCTCAATGGCTCTATTGAGGCTGGGGGCATTCCCGATGATACCGAACCTTTGCTTCGCTTTGGTTATGTCGTTGCTTACGTTCATCTTGATTGACGGTTACTTTATGGGATGAGAAGTTTTTGACCGGGGTGTATTTTGTTGTTCTTAAGCTTATTGGCTTTCTTTATTTTGTTTACTGTTGCACCCCTATATTTGCTTGCGATGATATTTAGAGATTCCCCCTTACGCACTGTGTGATAGCGAGACGAAGACTTCTTTGTCACACTTTCTTCTGACTTCTTCTCAGTCTGCCGTTGTGGTTCTTGCTCTATCGCAGGACGAGAGGAGGAAGCCGACGCATCTGCAAGAATGGATTTATCTTCTGTTACAGCCTGCTCTGTCACAATCTTTATCGCCAGACTCTGACCGACCTTGACCGCATTACGTTTCATCTTGTTCCATCTCTTGATGTCCTCAACGTCTACACCGTACTTTTTAGCAATACTTGCGATTGTCTCGCGTTTTCTTACCTTGTGATAGACGGTACTCTCGACGGTACGCATCGGTGTGGAGACTATCGTATCTTTGACCTCTGAGAAGTTTTGAGCGCTTACAAGGGGTAAGATGATTACTTGATCGTCCGAGTGTCCCGGTACAATGCCTTTTCGGTACTTCGGGTTGAGGAGCATCAATGTATCTTCGCTGACTCCTGACAGGGTACTTAGGTGCTTGAACGAATACCTTTTGTTTACTCTGACCGTATCTGTCGCCAAGGGCATGTTGATGCTTCCCGGTGTCAACTGATAGTCATTGTAATACTCCATTGCATAAAATACTGCGATGAAGTAAGGGACATACGAACGAGTCTCTCTCGGTAAGAACTGATATATCTTCCAAAAGTCTTTGGCTCCACCGGCTCTTCTTATGGCCTTGTTGACATTTCCAGGACCACAATTATAGGCTGCAAGTGCCAGCAACCAGTCTCCATAGAGCCCGTATAGGTCTTTGAACAAAGCACAAGCCGCCTGAGTCGATCGCTTGGGGTCTCTGCGCTCATCGATCAGGCTGTCGATGCGTAGGCCGTAGACCTTCCCTGTCGGGAGCATCAACTGCCATATCCCTGTCGCACCTCGGGGAGAGACGGCTATCGGGCTGAGTGCCGACTCCACGATCGCAAGGTATTTGAGCTCCAGCGGAAGACCATGTTTGTCCAGCTCTTCTTCGATGATCGGGAAGTAGTAAGTGCTTGCCGAAAGGACTTGCTCGAAGAGTCGTCCACGCTTATTGACAAACTGATCGATGCACTCGTGCACGACAGAGTTGTATGTCAATGGGATGATGCTGTTGAGGGCATTGAGTCTCTTCTGATACTCCTCGCTCGAAAACTCTCTCGTCCTGTGTGCCGAGGGGGTGGAGTGATCAAAGTAGGTCTTGTACTTATCCTCTATAAGGCTGGTGAGCTTATTGTCGAGAGCCTCCGGAACCACTTCCCTTGAGGGTAGAGTATCCTTCGGTACACTTGTCGTTTCTGCCCCCAAAGCTTCAGGCGAAACGAGCCATCCCAAGACAATGGTGCAAACGAGTATGACGTATTTTATATAACTCTCTTTCCTCATAAAAGCTTAATTCCGCTCCATCACATAACTATCCTCAAAATCTCAATGCCAACTGAAGCCCATAGGATGTCTGTGGCGTTGTCGTTGTCGGCATCGATATGACGGGGTGATATGACAGAGATACATTTGGGGTAATGTCGAACGAATACAACTCTGCATCGACATAAGCATCCACCATAATCAGGATGTATGTAGCCACAGAGAAGATGATACTAAGGTCTCTGTTACGGCGATAAAAGTCTCGCCCACGTCTCAACTTTTCGTGAAAAGACGTATTGTTGATGTAGTCTTCCGGCTTCGCATTCGAAGGTATGAAGTCTACCCAAGACCTGTTTTCAAGGGGTGCATCACTCTTGATGTCACGGAAGGCATTGGCATACTCGGTAAGGTTCGCATGGTTCCAAGTGATCGCGTAGTAAAAGCCTGTATAGGCTGTTGCGATCAGGGGGAGCTTCCAATACTTACGGTTATATATCTGTCCTCCACCCGGGATGATCGACCACAAGAGTGCCATTTTGGGTTTCGGCACAAATCTGCTTTGTTTCTTTTTGATCGTTTTGAGATCGAAAGCCTTACCTTGCTTAGCCACGGCACCGTCCAATCCCTTTGTTTGTTCGATTATCTCGATTGCATTTTTTGTGTCCTTGACTGCGACAGAGTCTGCCGAAATGATCTCTTTGGGGAGATCTACGACCACACTGTCTCTCGGAGGGATACTGTCTTGCCCCCCCGTTGCATAGGCTTTATGTATGCAAAGTATCCCGATCACCACCAAGCCAAGAAGGTGTCGGATACTTATCGATGGTGTCATAACTTGTCCAAAGTGCTAAGTATCGCTTCAAGTTGCTCTTCGGAGGCAAAAGGAATGGTGATCTTGCCTTTTCCTTTGTCGTTACAAGTCATCGAGACCTTTGTCTTGAAGATGCTCGAAAAGTGTTGAGAAAGTAATGCAAACTCCTCAGGCGTCTTCACGCTTGATTGCTTCTTCGGTGTCGATGCCTGCTTCTGCCCTTCATTGTAGCTCCTCACGATCTCCTCCACTTGTCGCACAGATAAGCCCTCCTTGACAGTCTGTTCATATAGAGCCAGGAGGAGTTCGGTGTCGTCCAAAGAGAGTAGGGCACGAGCATGACCCATGTCTATCTTCGAGTTTTTGAGTCCCATCTGTACCTCGGCAGGCAGCTTGAGCAGACGGAGATAGTTGGATATTGTGGCACGCTTCTTTCCGACCCTTGCGCTGAGATCATCCTGAGTGAGGTGATAGGTGTCAATGAGCTTCTTGAATGCCAAAGATATCTCTATTGCATTGAGGTCTTCACGCTGGATATTTTCGATCAGAGCCATCTCCATGACCTGCTCATCTTCCGCCGTGCGGACATAAGCCGGGATGGATTCCAGTCCTGCTATCTTTGCAGCCCTGTAACGTCGCTCGCCCGAAATGATCCTGAACATCCCCGGCTCCTCAGGGATGCCGTACACTGTGATCGGTTGTACGATGCCTATATGCCGGATAGAGTCCGCCAGTTCCGCCAAAGTCTCCTCTTCAAAGAACGTACGAGGCTGCTCCTCATTCGGGATGATGTCCGATAGGGAGATCTCGTTGATCGATGACGAGCCCTGAGTTTCTATGGAGAGGTAATCGGTGGAGATAAGGGCATCCAAGCCTCTTCCCAATGATGATCTATCTTTTTTGCTCATTTTCAAATGTCTTGTTCAGTTTCGATTAAGGGGAAAAGTCGCCTTACTTTTGATTTTTTGTCAAAAGTTCTTGTGCAAGCTGGAGGTAGTTCTGACTACCACGGCTTTCCAAGTCGAAGTCCAATACCGATTTCCCGTGGCTCGGTGCTTCGCTCAAGCGGATGTTGCGATGGATCACACTTGAGAAGACCAACGACTTGAAGTGCTTCTTCACCTCCTCGTAGATCTGATTCGAGTGGCGAGTACGGGCATCGTACATTGTCATCAAGAAGCCCTCGATGTCGATGTTCGGATTGAGCTTCCGTTTGATGATCTGGAGCGTGTTGAGGAGCTTGCTGATCCCTTCGAGCGCGAAGTACTCGCACTGTACGGGGATGATGACCGAGTCCGCCGCCGTGAGGGCAGCCACGGTGATAAGTCCTAACGATGGCGAACAGTCAATGAAGATGAAGTCATATTCGTTTTTGAGTGTGTCTGTGATCTTCTTCATCACGAACTCTCGCCTCTCGACTTTGATCAACTCTATCTCCGCTCCTGCGAGATCGGTATGCGAAGGGAGTATCATCAGCCCCTCTACAGAAGTCTCTGAAATACAATTCTTAGGGTCGGCTTCTCCAAGTAGACAGTTGTATATGGTCAGATCCGTCGAAGTCGGCTTGACTCCGAGGCCTGAAGTGGCATTTGCCTGTGGATCGGCATCTATGATGAGCACCTTCTTCTCCAGTGCCACGAGTGATGCTGCCAGATTGATTGTCGTTGTAGTCTTACCTACACCACCTTTCTGATTCGATATTGCTATTACTTTTCCCATTAGAATGCTTCGTAATCAACATACAAACATACCTTTTTTTATCCAAATAGTGAAATCATTTAGCCCCTTTTAAGGCTTATAAACCGTGTACTTTGTCGGGGTTTTTGCGGACAAAATCAGCCCAACTGCTCGTTTTTTGTCGCTGGAGAGGTGAGGTTGACTGTACAAAGTGGCAGAAAGCCACAGCCAAACCGTCTGTGGCGTCAAGCTCGATCTGCATAGAGGTATCGGGGATATGCAGCATCTTTTGAAGGAGGGATGCCACTTGTTCCTTTGAAGCTTTACCTGTGCCTGTGATGGCACGCTTGATCTCCATCGGAGCATACTCGTGTACTGCGATGTCCGAAGCCAAGGCTGCCGCTATCGCCACTCCTTGTGCTCGACCGAGCTTGAGCATCGACTGGATGTTCTTCCCATAGAACGGAGCCTCGATCGCAAGTTCATCCGGGTTGTAACGACGGATGAGAGCCGATACTCCATCATATATCTTCCTGAGCCTTTCGTAAGGTGACGCGTCCTTGTTCATCTTCAGTACACCCATTGAGAGCATCTCGGCATTCTTCCCTGAGACGGAGAGTATGCCGTAGCCCATGATGACACTACCCGGGTCTATGCCGATGATGATTTTCTGACTTTGGTCCTTCTTCATGCGTGTTCTTTCCTTTGAGGGGTGGTTATAGTTTGCCCTCCTTTCGGGCCTCTTCTATGACTTTTCTGAAGCCCTCTCTCAATGAAATCTTTGGGGTGAAGCCTAACGACCGTATTGGCGAGTCATCACAAGCCCATGAGCGTTGGGCAAAGATCTTGTACTTGTCGCTGTTCAGGGGTGTCACTTTCCCTGTAATTTTTCCGACGACATCCCCTATGAGGCATGCAAACCGCACAAGCGGAAGCGGAGCTCTCAAGTGTAGTGCTCGTTTCCGTCCCAGTAGCTCTTGTACTGTACGCCCGAAGTCAATGTCTCGGTATATTTCACCGTCTGTGAGCATATAACTATGTCCCAAGGTGTTGGGGTGGTTTAGGACAAAGAGAGTTGCCCTGGCGACATCAGATGCATGGACAAACGTGAGCTCTTGTGGCCTACAGCCTGCGAGTATATTCAGTCCTTTGTTGATTTCGCGGACAGCCATGAAGTAGTCCGCATCTCCGGAGCCATATACCCCCGTAAGGAGCATGATCGAGTAGGGGAGACCTGATGTTCGCAGAGCCTTTTCGCCTTGGAGCTTGGAGCGACCGTAATGGGTGTTGGGGCGTTGTGGATCTTCGGCACGCATGGGGCATCCTTTCTCGATGGGTGGACCATAGGTGCTCAGGCTACTCATCAGCACCACTCGTTCGGGAGGAAGGGGAGATGAGGCTAAGGCAGAGAAAAGGTTGCCGGCATAGGTGCCATTGACAAGGTAGAAGTCCTTTGTCTGAGCCGTCTTTGTCACCCCGGCATTGTGTATGACATAGTGCCACGCTGGCTCTCCCTCTTGGGTCAGGGCTTTGATCTGTGTCAAAAGAGCGTCTGTTGACGAATAATCCAAGTCTATCCGATGGATGCGACTGTCTGAGAGGTGGCGAAGCGAACTACTTGAGCGTACCCCTGCCCATACCTCAAGCCCCTGAGCCAATGCTTCTTCGACGAGGTATCTGCCTATGAAGCCTGAGGCTCCCGTGATGAGTATTCGTTTTTTCATGCCTTCTGACTGTTTTTTTGAGTACGACAAAAAGCCCAAAGGACTCAAGCAGGCTCGAGTCTCTTCAGGCTTACGATGTCATATGATTTTGCGCATTAAGGGTTTACGGCAAGCATCCCAGTGCTTCACGCACTGTCTGATGGTATCGCCTGCTCGTAAAGTGTACCTTCTTTTTTGTAAGGTTCGATTACTTCTTGCTGAAGTAGTCTTTTACGGCATCATTTGGAACCATCTCTTCGACAAATACGTATGCACCTGTCTTTGGAGACTTCTCCATCTTGATTACCTTAGAGAATGTACGTCCTTCACCCTTCTGTAGATTTGCGACTGCTTTCTTTGCCATGGTCTACTATAGTTCTCTTAGTTTATTACTTAATTTCTTTGTGTACTGTCATGCGCTTCAAGATGGGATTGTACTTCTTGAGCTCCATGCGTTGCGGTGTATTCTTTCTATTCTTTGTGGTAATGTATCTTGAAGTACCGGGCATACCGCTTTCCTTGTGTTCTGTGCACTCAAGGATGACCTGTATTCTATTACCTTTCGCTTTCTTTGACATTGTCTTTGTTTCTTTACCTTAGATTAAAGTATAGTACATTTTCTAAGAGTTCCTGTTTCGAGACCTCTCTTGATAGCAGCGTCGAGACCGATTTTGTTAATGAGTCTGAGACCTGCTGCAGACACCTTGATCTTGATCCAGCATCCTTCTTCTACCCAGTAGAATTTTCTCTCGAATAGATTTACCTCAAACGTGCGCTTTGTATGACGCTTAGAGTGCGACACGTTGTTTCCGACCATCGCCTTCTTTCCGGTGATTTGACAAATTCTTGACATCTTCTTTTTATGTATATTGTTTTGTGTTACTTTACGTTAGTCGTATCAAGGGTGCAAAGTAACAACTTTTTTATGGATTTTCCAAACGCACCATAGTGTTTGCTCCCTTGTTTAACTATATATAATAAGCTATTGAGACTGCAAATTTACGGAAAAAGAATGGAATAAAATCAGTGTGTATGAGGAAACTATGTTTTCTTTATTGTGAAAATGTTTGGGGGCTGATATTTCTTTAGGGATAGATATTGCTGACTATTGTTACTGATGATTCTTTTGTCAGTATTCTCGCAACTTTTCATGTGAATTTATGCAAATTATTTCGAGTTCAGTGGAGATTCGAGTATATTTGCACAAATAATTTGGCGGCACCGAAACTTAATGATCACTCCTGCTCTCTTCGACTTATCCTTGACAGAATATACTACGAAGCAGGACAGAAAGCGTTCTGACATGGGACAGAAAACATTCTGCCCTCCCACAGAATGCTGGCCTTGCGCCGAGAGAGAATAGGATGACAGCGGATAGAAAGATTGGATTTTATGTTTTTACTTTCGGACTCTGTGGCCGTCTACATACAAAGCTACGCAAACACATGATAATAAAATTTGAAAGAGTGTCTCTTGCTCACAAGGATAGGATAATGGCTTTTACGGCTGAGTCTCCCTATCGCAACTGTGACTATTCGTTTGCCAACCTCTACAATTGGGGTGGGTACTACGATACCCAGGTTGCCTTTCACAAGGGGATGATGATTGTCCGCTTCCTCTCATCGGATGGGCGTCCTGCTTGCCTTATGCCCATAGGGGATGGCGACTTCGAGGGCGTGCTGGCAGACCTCAATGCGGACTTCAAGGAGATGGGATACATGCTTACCTTCATGGCGGTGACTGCCGAGGGTGTTGAGGCTCTGAATGAGTCATATTGTGGTAATATCCATGTCCTTGCCAACGAAAACTACACCGATTATATCTATGAGCGGGAGAAGCTGGTCACCCTCTCGGGCAAGAAACTTCAGAGCAAGCGCAATCATATCAATCGCTTCAAGACCACTTACCCCGACTATAAGTATGAGGAGATATCTGCCGCCAATGTCGAGGACTGTATTGCTCTCGAAGAGCGTTGGTTCTGCAACAGCGAGCGTACAGATGACATCAAGGCAGAGAGGGACATGGTCGTCAAAGCTCTTCGTGAGCACGCCGAGATCGGTATGCTCGGGGGCTGTATTCGTGTCGATGGGCAGGTCATAGCGTTCTCTATGGGTATGCCGATCAATAAAGATACTTTTGGAGTCCATATCGAGAAGGCAGATACCGCTTTCGATGGAGCTTTTACGATCATCAATCAGGAGTTTGCAGCTCACATCCCTGAGCAATATACTTATGTCAACAGAGAAGAAGATCTGGGTTTAGAGGGGTTGCGTAAGGCTAAGTTATCTTACCGACCTGCCATCATGCTTGAGAAGCAAATCATCCTACTTCGTTGCGAACAAGGTCAATAACCCAATACTATGTCTCCTTCCTATCACTTCCGTAGATACAACCCTGCAGACAAGGTGCAGGAGAAAGCTCTTTTGGCACTCCTTGTCGAGGCTTTTGGGGCTTATGAGCCGTATTACGAGGCACAACTGAGCCTCGTTGCCGATGCCGAGAGCACTCTTTTGTATTATGCTGAGGGAGACGAATTGGTGGCACATATTCAAGTCGTGCCTTATGAGGCGACAACAGCCCAAGGTAAGCGACTCAAGGTGGCATACCTCTATGCGATCTGCACGGCAAAGAAGTTTCAAGGGCAAGGGATCATGGGTAAGATGCTGAGGGAGACACTGGCACAACTACCGACCATGGGATACGATGTTGCGGCGCTCGTCCCTGCGGAAGAGTCTCTCATCGGGTATTATCGCCCCTTCGGGTTTGAGATGATGACGGGAGGCACTCCCCCTTCAGTCGCATCCGCCACCGTGCCCATCGTAAGGGCAGGTAAGGGGGCAAAGGTTTTTAATCGTCGTTCGCACGAACTGGATATCGAGCTCTACGGCTCTTCCGAACCGAAGCCCCTCGTCGGCTGGATGCTACACCCGCTCTCCGCAACCACACTCCCCCTACCTCTCGATACTCCCATAGAAGCCCCGATGGTATAAGTCTACTAAGGACACTCGCAGATAAACGACAACACCCTTGGCAATAGGAATAATCCTATGCCAAGGGTGTTGTCATTTGTTTTGTCATCTTATAAACCTATGGCATATCTTGATGATCTGAAGCGATGGGGTTTTATTAAGGATTCGAACTTTTCTTCAGGCAAGCGTTTTACCCACTCCTTAATTCCGTACAGTGAAGTCATACGTTCGATCTCGGAGGATAGGGTCTCATTGGTAGCAAAGAACGTTACCCCCTCAAAATAATTAGGACCACTATAGATGATGAAGCGTTTTTCGTTCGAGATAAAGTACTTCTTTATCGGAATTGCTTCCCTCTTTTTGTCGAGTATGCAGAAAGTATAGAAGAATTTTTCTTCCTCGTGGTTGTTGAATCGAGCTGCTGAGTTTACTTTGATCTCAAGGGTAAAGATCTTTGCAAGTGCTTCTTTCAATGCCTTTGCAGCTTTATCAAAGCCTTCTTTGCTCTTATAACCCTCCATCATTTGTTTATCTTCAAAATAGTTTGGGTTAAGGTATTTTGTAAGCAGGACTCTATCACCATTTCTTGTGTAGAGACAAGCGCCGACATCATACAAGTTTAAGTTTTTGTCAGGCTTTATACGCATGATTTCGATGAATGGTTTAATCTCCTTGGTTGGATGGCTGGCTTTATTATCATCGGATAGGCGCTCTCTGAAGTTCTTTTCGATGATCATATCTGACACCGGGGAGAGAAATCTTTGCTTCAGCATTATCACATATCCGTTAGAGTCTACTACGTCTTGAGCCCATTTTTTGAGATTCAATTCTCCTTTCTCTGCATTTATGATGTTATCCGCGGTCACTTTGCCTGAGCCTCCTAAGAGGTTCAGGTGATAATAGTAAAGATCTCCATTTGTGCGAATATGCTTCTTCAGACCCATTTGGTCAAGCTTGCCAATCAGATTTTCGAATGCTTGTTTTACTTTTGGATTTGAGTCTTCTTGCATCGCTTTGGGGACAAGGCAAGAGTAGAACTGACTCATAAAGCCCTGATGGTAACCGTCAATCACATATGAACCATAGCCTTGTACTGCAGTGCCTAATGCAGAAGAATACAGACCCTTCGTGAACTCATCGGATATGAAGAAGGGTTTATCCATGTCTTTAATAGGTTGAAATGCAGTTTCAACTCTATTTATGACAGCTTCTTGATAAATAGTGCCTACTTCTACCGTATGTCCTCCAACCTCTATTCTAGAGGGGTGAAGGTTTATAGAGTTAGATGACAGAGAGAGTTTTTTGACAAGGCATTTGTACTGCGGATCGGTGGACACTTTTCTCATATCAAGGATGCCCTTTAGCAGGAACTTCTTTTCTAACCCCCCCTCATGGTCTGTATCTAGTGTGAACCCCAGGTATTTGTGATCTTCCTCACCCGAAAAGTTGAGGTAGGAGCTTGGATCTACTTTCAAGCCTTCAAGGGTTTCCTTTTCCCAGTTTATGAAGTATTGATTTTGTGTCGGATCCTTTACTTCCGGAGTCTTGTCGTTCTCATCTGTCTTGGGTGTGTCTTTCCCTTTCTCTCCTTCTTTTGGAGTCTCCTCCTTTTGCTTGTCTTCGGTCTTCGGAGGCTCCTCTTTTTTCTCGACATTTGTCTGAGGTTCTTCTTTTTTCTTTTCCTCTGGTTTTTTCTGGTCGTCCATACAGCCCGCCAGGATCAAGAGGACGGAGCCTATAGACGCAAAAATAAAGTGGCGTAGTGTTGTTTTCATAGGACTTTAATATAATGTTGATATATGCGATGTTTCAAATGTATAAAGAAAAAACGAGACAACCTAAAAAGATTGTCCCGTTTTTTCTTTATTTCGGAGTGGGATTACTTGAATGTCCACTTGAGTGCGAGTGATGGACGTACCCAGAACTTATCCTTGTTGATGAAGTTGTATGCAAGGCGGACTTCTGTACCGATGCTGAGGTTGAAGTCGTCAGACACTCCGACAAACTGGTTGAGGTTAATCCATGCTTGTGGCTCCGCAAGGAATGTGACATTGCCCTTTTCGCCCAAGTCTGTCGTCCATAGATCCGCAAAACCGTTGAGCGTGAAGACTCTGTTCCAAGATGTCCAAGACCATACCCCTGTCAGTTGCATATTGTGGGGCTTATTGAAGCCTTGGTCGTGGCGATACATCATGCTGAGGTTAAACGCATTGCCATTCTTCGCCCAGAGGTAAGATACACCACCAAGATAAGTGTGGTTCATAGGAGCGTACTTAGATATGCCTCCGTTATACTCTACGTGAAAGGCGATAGGAGCCTTCCAAAACTTTAGTTCCCTTGCGATCTCGAGGTAGGCGCAGTCCATGATCTTTTCACCGAGCTCCAAGTCTACGAAGTAGAAGGTCTGTCCCCATTTGTCAAACGAAAGATTTTCGATCGTCAAGATCATGGGAGAGTGTGTCTCTTGATTTGTCTTATCGATACGCTTGCCCACGTTGTAGTGTGCTTGTACGTTCTGAGCATTTGCTACACCTATAGATGCCACGAGAAGAGCAACGATTGCAAATAGTTTCTTCATTGTTTTGTTTTTTACTTTGACATTAAATAATGATTATCCAATGGGACAAAGTTAATGTAATTTCTTAATTGTACTAAATCTTATGTCGAAAGGGCATCGGAAAGCTCTCTCTTTTTAGGACTTTTCACAAAGAGTAGCTATGCTGTAAGCGATAATTAACGTGATAAGCCTAATGCAGAGGGGTATGTCCTTCGACAGAATGTGTTCTGGTGTCCGATAGAATATGTTCTGTCTCGGGGCAGAAAACTGTGATGTTTATGCTTATTGAGGTGAGGTTATGCCTTCTTGGAGATCTGCTTCTTGCGCCTCTTGTGCCACTTGTGGTAGATGATGTAGCCGGTGATGATGATACTGAGGAGCAGGAAGCCTGCGAGGAAGACGAACATCGGAGCCACGGGACCGAGGAGTCCGTCATAGAGGCGACCGACATGTAGCTCAAGTGCCGTGTGCCAGAGTGATATACGCCCGGGCTTCATGCCATCGGGCATCTTGACAAACGCACTGCCGTCAGTGACAAGTCTCGCTCCTCGGTTGTAGTCAAATAGCACCTCACCTTGGGCAAAGTCGGAGGAGTAACCGCTGATGGCATTATCGAAGGTGGGCATACCGCCTTTTCGTTGCTTGTAGGGTTCTTTCTTTATGAGATCAAAGGAACTGCCGTCTTCTCTATTCCATTCGAAGAGTCCACTGAATGAGCCGGCGATCCATCGGCCGTTCTCTTTCTGTTCCCACGCATTGATACCCATGACGCTCACGGGTGGTGCTTGGGGCAGGGCTATAGGTCGGGCATTGAGGTCCGAAAGGCTGAAGAAGCCGTCGGAGGTCGAGAGCAACCAGTCTTGATGTACGTGATCAAAACGAATCTTCCTCAACTTGTCGTGCCAAGGGTTATCACTCGAGAGTTCTGTCCCCGGCATGGGACTTATCTTGGAGCGGATGATTGCTATCATTAAGGGAGGACGAAGAAACATCCCTGTAAATGTCACGAGGATCAGTAGCGCGAGAAAGAGACTGCCGAGCTTGTTGTGGAGCTTTAGGGACTTCCTCGTCACGGTCCCATCGGTCTTGAGTCCTTTCTTTTTTCTTCTCTTGGTAATCATCATGCGGATGGTGATGATGAGGCCTGTGACACAGAGGATGATGAGGATGATCCCCACGCCATCAACGACGAGCTGCCCGGGAAGACCGAAGAGTTCGCCACTGTGAAGTAACCACAGCATACGGAAGAGTGAGACCTTGGGGCTGTATCCCTCAGGAACGGAGAGCTCGAGCTCCTTGAAGCCCTTGCCTTCCCCCTCGGAGAGATAGAGGTGTGAGCGTGAGAGTAGTATCAGGCTATCGCCATGAGCGATGAGGTCGGTGTAGTACTTCTCGGGCTTAGGCAGATCTTCGAGGACTTGCCAGCGGTCTTGGGGGGCGTCATACTTGTAAAGAGCAAATGGTGAAAGCGCATAGAGACCTCCTGAAGTAGTCTCTGCGAGGGAGCGGATGCCGAGATGGTCGGCACCTTGGGACAAGCCTTCGTTGTGAGTCTTGAAGGAGGAGCCCAACGGATCTGTTTCCCATACCCCTATGCCTCCGTACATCCACACAGAGCCATCCTTGAGGGTGAGTGTCCCTGTCACACTGCCGTTGTCCCAGTTTTCGTACTCGTAGTGCTTCGGAAGGTGTGCACGTGAAATATCCAACCCTGAAAAGGCTGTACGATGGTTGAGGATGATCCCCGAGAGGGCAAACATAAAGATGAAGAAAATGAAGACGATGCTCACCCACTTGTGGGTCTTGAGGAGAAACTTTCGCATACTACTAAGATAGATTAGTGTCGATACCGGTGTGGAGGAGGGACAAAGACAAAAGAAACAACCTGCATTCCATCCTTAAACAGGATGGAGTGCAGGTTGTCGTATTTTTTAGATCACTTTCATGATCGAAGAGTTGGGGTTGCCTTGGATTACTTGCCAAGGTTGGTGGAGCCGTCGGGCTGATATACATATTGGAATGTGATGTAGCCCGGCTTGCCCTCTGCATTCTTGTAACTGATGAACTTCACCTTGGCATACTTGCCGTCAGCAGTGCGGATGACAAAGATGTTGTCGCTCGCCTTGTAAACGTATGTAGGAGGTGCACCATAGAATGAGACTGCCTTACCGAGCTTGATTTCGATCTTGGGCTCTGTCTTTATGTCGGATATGCCGCTGAGCTCAACATTGGCAGTGCTTCTCTTTCTGATGATGCCTCTTCCATAGCCCAATAGTTGATAGGTGTCATCGGTGAGATAGTCATCCTTTGGGGCTTCAGTAACTGCTGCAAGGTCAGTCTTGAAGGTCATGTACGCACCACCCTTGCCCTTGCCGGACTGCCCGCTGTTGGTGCGGATGAAGAAGGTGTTGAACGCAAGGTCCCAGTCCAACCTTTCCTTGTAGTTGGCTTCTGTCACACCCTCCACTTCTTTACCTGTTGCAAATGAGAAGTAAACCCATTCGCCATTGACATCAGTAGTTCGGCTTTGTGTATACTCTTTTACTGTTCCTTGGGAAGGTTCGGGAGTGTTGTTTTTGTTATCGCATGAGGTGAGCGTGAATAGTCCTGTTATGAAGAGCAGTGCTACCGTGAAAATTGATTTGTACATAAAAGTTTGTGGTGTTTAGTAAGTAAATTAAATCTCCAAGTGGAGAGCAACGAAGCAACTGCGTCCGATGCCCGTGTAGGAGTTAAAGCTATGTATCTTGGCGTGATAGTCAAAGATGTTGTCTATCCCGAATGTTAGTCTGCCAAATCTGTCGTAACTGTAAGACATTGCAAGATACCAAAGCGTATAGCTTGGTATCGTCGTGGTGTAAAAGGTCTTGACGATCCGATCTTTTAGGTTGAGATCATCTTGAATGTCAAACTCCTTCTTTCCGATGTAGGATGCTGTCAAGTTGATGTTCAATCCGTGTTTCTTCCAGTTTTTACCGTATTCGGCTCTGAAGTTGCCGGAGAACTTGCTTTGAGAGTTGAGTTGGGTGCCATTGACTTCGCTTGGATGGAGATAATTGGCCGAAGCATGAAGTTGGAGACCTTCGATGAATGGGTTGAAGCGGACTTGGGCTTGTAGTCCCATGAGTTCGGTAGACCGGATATTATGATAACGACGCTCTTTCTGGTTCTTTCCCCAGATACCTTCGATCTTGTTGGAGAAGGCATTGATGTAACCCGAAAGGATCGCATAGAAACGTTTTGATATGTATTCGGTTGAGAGAGAGAGGTGGTGATTGCGCTCCGGCTTGAGGTCGGTGTTACCATAGATCATGAACATCCCGAAGTGATCCCAGTTCATGTAGAGTTCCTTGATACTTGGCGAGCGGTATCCGGCGCCGTAGTTGAGGCGGAATGTAATGGGCGGGAGCTTGTATATTGCCGAAAGTTTTGGTGAAAGGTTGAATCCATAAGTAGCATGATAGTCTGCTCGTAATCCACTTACCAAGCCTATGCGAGAAGTGATCTGCCAGTCATCTTGGATATACAGGGCACTGCTGTGATGACTGCGTGAGGTGTAGCTATCGTTGGTGAACTTGTCCGTATAGAGCATCTCGTCGAAGTACTCTGCACCTATATTGAGTTCGTGACGCTCCCCTAATCGCTGTATGTAGGATAGGCGAGGTTGTATCATGCGGTGTTTGTAGATAAGATCTTTGCGCCCCTGAATCAGTTCGAACTTATTATATCTGTTGTATTGATCCGCAAACAGCGAAGCCTTTATCTCCCCCTCATTGTGGAGTCTGTAAGTCCCCGAGAGTGTCCCTGATATATCAGTGTTGTACTCATATAGATTATCGTGGTTGAGGTCATACTTATTCATCTCGTAGAGACTCCCCACAGCAGAGAGCGACCACCTCTCATCAAGTGTGAAAGTAAACGCTTGGCGCAGACTGTTCAGACCAAATCCTGAAACGTTTGTCGGCACCTCCTTGACCGGCGATGCGACCGTAAGGTCAAATTCCTTGTAATACTTCTTCTCTCCTTCTGTGTCGTAGAGGCTGAAAGCATCTGCACTTCTGTGAGTGACGGTTGTCTGTGTGCTCCACTTTTTATGACGGTAAGAGGCGGTGAGGGTGCCATTAAAGTTCGATCTGTCGGCGTTCCGCTTGAAGAGCTTGTATTTATCATTTGATGCTATCTGTGGGAAGTTCTTCTCGTAGAGTGGTGCCCACTTCGTATCTAAAGAGGCATGAAACCGTCCTTTGGGCTTCTTCGTGATGATATTGATGACACCTCCCATCGCTTGTGTGCCATAGAGAGCCGATCCTGCGCCTTGGACGATTTCTATACGTTCGATATTGCTAAGGCTGATGCGTTGGTAGTCAATGTTATTGCCTGTCTCACCTGCGATACGTTCACCATCGATGAGAAAGAGGATTTGCTTGGCATCCAAGCCCTGCATATTGATGCTTGTCCCGAAGCCGACCTCGTTGAAGGTCAAGCCGGGCACCTCCTGCATCAATAGCGATTTGATGTCTGTGAGTCCTCTCTCTGCTATCTGCTTGTCTGTGATCACTTGTGTCATGACAGGAGAATCCGAAATCTTTTTTGGAGTGCGTGTTGCAGTGATGACAAACTCATTGAGAGCGTGCTGTCGATCCTCATCAAAGAGGCTTTTTGACGGTCGCTGAGCTTGTATCGATGTAATGTGTGCAAAGACGCCGAGGAATGTGGCTGCAAAGATAAGGAGCTTCATGTAGGAGCAAGCGAACATTGATGTTTTTTTAGCACTGTGGTTTTTATGTTGCAAAAATAAATATTGTGCTCTGCTCTTGCAATAACTATAAATTGGTATTTTGTCGCTGAAGTCTTTTCGATTGCGACACTGTTGTCATTACTTTGTTTTGAGAATACCGAAAACAATACCCCTCGCTCCAAGAAGCTGCTGGAGCGAGGGGTATTATTTATACTGCCTGCTACAATTTGTAGCTGATAGTCGGATCTTACTTGATCACTTCCTTGATTACTGCATCTACATCTTCAGGATTATGAGTGCGAACAAGGATCTTACCTTCTGGAGAGATGAGGAGAAGTGATGGGATACCTGTAAGACCGTAAACCTTAGCACCGTTACTTTCTGTATCGAGGATAACATCCCAAGTCATGACCTCAAGCTCTTCGATTGCCTTTGCGTTGTCTGCAGGATCTCTTTCCCAAGTACCGATACTGAGGACACGAAGACCCTTGTCTGCATAAGTCTTGTGAAGGTCTGCCAAGTGTGGCATAGCACGACGGCAGGGACCACACCATGATGCCCAGAAGTCTACGAGGAGGTACTTACCTTCGCCCATGAATGAAGAGAGCTTTGTTACGTTACCTTCTGCATCCTTGATGTCGAAGTCGATGTAGTCTGCACCTACTTGGGTCTTTTCTGCGTTCTTGAGGTTTTCGTAGCGATCCTTGAGGTTAGCGTTGTTCTTGATGATGTCAGACGCATTTTCGTAAGCTGCAAGGTATTGGCTATCTTCTTCAAAAGAGATGTTGCTGAATGCGATTACACCGATTACGTTGTTCTTTTCGATTTCCAAGTACTTCTGAGCCACAGCATTTTGCTTTTCAGCCATTTGTGCCATGTAATTTTCGATGGCAGCTTGCTTCTCTTCCATTGTCTTTTCAGTGTCTTGGTAGAGAGCTTGTGCTTCTTCTCTTAGAGGGGTGATGGCTTCTGCGATTTCGTTGTTCATCTCTGTGAAGCGATCGTATAGTCTCGAGCCCTTCACAGTGAAGCCACTGCCGTTCATGTCTGTACTGTCTTCTACGATGACAGCCTTAGTCTGATCCTTGAAGATAGGAAGTGCATAACCACCAAATCTTACATAGAATACATTGACTGTATCGACATTAGAAGTGTACTTGAATGAGCGATTTTCGATAAGGACAGAGTCCAACTTTTCGTCTTCGCCACGCATGCCTACGTAGACATATTGGCCGTTCAATTCTTCCGGCATGACTGTTGATGACAGCTCAAAACCTTGTGGTTGAGTCTGACAAGCAGCAAACGCCATTGCAAGCGCACCTGCTGATAGGAGGATTTTCTTCATGATTTTAATCTCGTTGTGAGTAATTGTTTGTTGTATTTACACCGCAAAGATAAAGATATTTTGTCTTTATCGACTATTGTTTTGATCTAAATTATCATCTCTACCAGATATTTGCATCAGTTTTGATGAGCTCATGGGAGGGTGTCTCGCTTCCGTTATAAGTAGATCATATATGCAAACATTCGATGCGGTTTTGTAGAATTTACAAACTCTTTGGGTTCTGATCACCGGTCAAAATCACTCTTCGATTTGAGCCTTTTCCTTGGACTTGGTTGTGATCCACTTTTTTAGTTTGGACTCCTTTGCAGGCTCGATGAGTCCCCCCTTTTCGATGGGCTCACCCACGATGTATTTCATGTGATAAGTGTAGATGATCATCGTAAGTGGGAGTGCAAAGAGCATCCCTATGACACCGAGGAGCGATCCCCATACCGAGAGGGAGAGAAGGATGACAGCAGGCTTCATGCCCATTGTCTTACCGAGGATCTTTGGGACAAGTACTGTGTCTTGGATCACTTGTACCAGACCGAGTACGCCCAGCGAGAGGAGAAGGACAACAAAGAAGTTCTGATCGGCATCTGCCGCTTTCAATAGAGACGCCAGTATTATCGGAATGAGTCCAAGTGTCTGCATATAAGGGATGAGATTGAAGACTCCGATCAGAAGCCCGATCGAGATCCCCATAGGGAGGCCTATGATCTTGAAGCCTATGGCCAGCAGTACACCGACACAGAGGGCGATGAGCGACTGCCCTTTGAAATAGTTGTTGACATAGTACTCGACATTGTCTATGGCTTCGCTGACGAAGGGGTGTGTCTTCTTCGGCATCAGGTGGAAGATACCTTTGTTGAGTGACTCATAGTCATTCAAGATGAAGATGAGATATAGTACAAAGAGGAAGATCACGAATAGCCCCATCAAGAATGAGAAGGTACTCATAAGCAGGCTCCACGACTTGGTCACAAACTGTCGTGCCGTATCGAGGACGCTTTCGAGGTTGAACTCCGTCAGGAACGACTCTATGTCCGTGTATTCGAGTATTCGAGTCCTCAGACTCTCGGGTAAGATGTTCAGCAGAGCCTCAGAGCTGGCATAAAACGATATAAGCTCCCAGCCCTTGCTGACCTCTTCTTTGATCGAAGGAAGCAGGAGAAGGACAATGCCCGTGACGATCGAGATAAGCAAAAAGAGAACGGTGAGGATCGACAATATACGGCTTTTGAACTTTAGTTTCTTTTGGAAAAACAGGACTACGGGCATCAGCATATAAGCCACCAACCATGCTAACCCAAAGGGTAGGAGAATCGGCATGAGCTCACGTACAACGTATGCGATCAGGATGACGATGAGCACAGAGATGACGATGCGTGCTATACGATCCAGTGTGAAGGGTTTGGTGAAAAAATCTTTCATTACTGTCATCAATTATCAATATCTTTGTGGACATAGCTGTCTCTTGTATAGCACAGCATAGGTCGCTTCAAACAAAGATACACAAAATAATATGATAAATCTCACACACAGCACTGTAGCCAAACGATTTCTATTTCTTTTGGCTCTCTTCACCCCCTCCATGATTGTGGCACAAAATGTGCGTACCCCCATGGAGCCCGAAGTGCTCAAAAATGTCTTTTGGTCTCTGTGTGTCCAAGATGCCGAGACGGGCGAATCCCTTGTCGATATACGTTCGTCCTATCTGATGACCCCTGCCAGCACCCTCAAAGTCCTCACCACGGCCACAGCCCTGGAGTGTGTCTCGCCCGAGACCCGTCTTTCGACCAAGCTCTATACGACAGGTGTCATCTCGGAGGGTGTGCTGTCGGGTGATGTGTTGATCGTCGGCGAAGGTGATCCTTCGATAGGATCTCGTCATCTCAAGGACACTTCGGCTGACTCCTTCTTCAATAATGTCGCACACGCTTTGACCGCTAAAGGGGTCAAGAAGATCAAGGGGAACATCATTGCACTCTCTCCCAAATCCTTCGATCACCAAGGGCTCAATCCTCGCTGGCTGCACTACGATATGGGCAATCATTATGCTGCGGGGGCCTACGCCCTCAACCTTTTTGACAATAGTTACAATGTCATCTTCACCGATTACGGTCGTAAGTTCACTCACACCCCCTCTGTCCCCGGACTTAAACTGAAGAGGAGTTATGTCATCTCTAAATCCCGTAAGACAGACTCTTTGTATATTGCCCGTCCTTCGTCCGGTGAACAGGTGCATCTCATTACAGGTATCTATCCTGCTGGTGTCAAACAGTGGCACATCAGGGGCGACATCCCTGATCCGCCTCTCTTCTTTGCTCAGTATCTTGCGATGACCTTGAAGAAGAAGGGGATATCCATTCAAGGCGAAAGTCGCACCTCTGGACTCCTCCCCGACGTAGACAAGGTACTTCTTTATGAGCATCTCTCTCCTACGATGATGGAGCTTGCTCGCCTCACCAATGTGCACAGCATCAATCTCTATGCAGAATCCTTGTTGCGTTGCACTTGGGTCGGGAAGGTCGCAATCGAGGGACATAATCCTACCCAGACGGCTCTCCATCAGTCCGGGCTCTACTGGCAAGGACGAGGCTTGTCGGGCAAGGAGATCAATGTCTTCGATGGCTCCGGACTTTCGCCCGAAAATAAGGTGACCGCCAATTACCTCTCTTCACTTCTTGGGAAGGTCTACCGTGGTGACAGTACACATCTGTTTATGACGACCCTTCCGATGGCAGGCAAAGAGGGTACGGTGACGTCATTTCTCAAAGGAACACCGCTTGCCGGGCGAGCTTATCTCAAAAGTGGATCGATTAAAAATGTCATCGCCTATACGGGCTATATTATAATTCCTGATGGTAAGGTGTATACAGTAACCCTGATGGCGAACAACTTCACACTGCGTCACTCAGAGATGAGAAAGGTCTTTGAGGGTATTCTCTTGGATACCTTCGCACCTGCACTTGGTCTTGAGATGGCTCAGGTGGGACGATAAGTAGGTCTGTCGTTGAAATATATTAATTGGCGCGACTTGTAATCATCTCCGTAACTTCAGACACCAACACACCCTTGTGTATATGAATACAGTAGATATTGTCCTCTCTCCTGAACTCATTGAAACTTACTCCTCCAAGCCTGTCCTCTGCATCGTCATAGACGTGCTGAGAGCGTCGTCTACAATCATCACTGCTTTTGCCAATGGCGCAAGGAGGATCTACCCTTTGGCGGATATTAAAACGGCACAGAAAAAGGCTCATGCCGGAGCTCTGGTCGGTGCGGAGCGTAATGTGTTGAGGTGCGATTTTGCGATGTTTGGTAACGACCCCGGAGAATACACGGCAGAGAAGGTCGGTGGTCAGGATATCTATTTCACGACGACAAATGGTACAAAGACCATTCGTCGTTGTCTCGATCTTGGTCATGAGGTCATCATCGGTGGCTTCCTCAACATCGATGCCGTTGTCCGTGCATGTGGGGGTAGGGATGTGCTCTGTGTCTGTGCCGGATGGCAGGGGAAGTTTTGTCTCGAAGATGCATTCTTTGCCGGAGCTTTAGTACAGAGACTCGCACAGTCTCACTCCATCGCAAGCGATGCGGGGCGGATGATGGCAGAGCTGTGGGAGCTTCACAGAGAACGTCCGTTGGACTACATCATGGGCTCCGATCACTTCGCCCGTATGGCACGTGTGGGCAAAGAGGGTGCTGTCCCTTATTGTCTGACAGAGGGAGTTATAAACATTGTCCCCACTGTTTCGGGAAGCAATGGGGACGAGATAGTATTGAGAGGACTATCTTACTGAAAAATACCGTTCGGTGACTCGGTCAGGGATTTGTACAGCTCCGACTGTGACTGCGCAGATGTGGGATCTACTCCGGATCGACCCAGTCGCCGTGAGAGCGTATCAGATCGATGAGTCTGTCTACAGCTTCGGCCTGAGGGATCTTGCGAGCCACGCACTCTTTGCCTTTATAGAGATCGATGTCACCGGGAGAAGAGCCGACATAACCATAGTCGGCATCTGCCATCTCGCCCGGGCCATTGACGATACACCCCATCACTCCGATCTTCAGACCTTTGAGGTGGCCTGTGGCTGCCTTGACTCGTGCCACGGTCTCTTGGAGGTCGAAGAGTGTGCGACCACAGCCGGGACATGAGATGTATTCGGTCCTCGTGATCCTGCGACGGGTAGACTGTAGCAGGCCGAAGGAGAGTCGAACGAGGTCGATGGCTGTCATCGATGGAGCTTCGAGCCATAGACCTGCGCACTCGCCCCTTAGGAGCGTCCCTCCGAGATAGTATCCCATACGTACGGGTACTTCGTGGGCCGGAGCAGATGTACTCAGCTTGATGACATAAGGTCGTGGTGCAACTTCTCCGATGGATTTCAGTACATCAGGGATATTGGGATGAGTGATCTCGATGACCGGAAACTTGTCCTCAGACAAGTTTTGGACACTTGAAGGATCTGCAAGGAGATCTACATCCTTGATGATCACGAGATCTTTGAGAGAGAGACAACGATATTCAGGATATTCGTCAGGGTGGTCTTGGTCCGAAAGGATGATGAAGTCGGGACGCTCGTCCGCTTTCAGACCGTTGAGTTCGGGAGTTGCCTTTGCCATCACAATGGGAGTGGGGTGCCCATTAAAGAGTTCGACCGAGCGTGTCCCCTCTCCCGGCGAGCCGAATGTGACCGCCGGAGCGTTGGCCTGCTCCGTGACACACTCCACGAGAAGGCGACCGACGGGGATCTCTGCCTCGGGAGCTTCACTGAGAGAGACACGGATGGTATCACCCATGCCATCGGCAAGAAGTGAACCGATACCGGTCGCGCTCTTGACACGACCGTCTTCTCCATCGCCGGCCTCGGTCACGCCGAGGTGCAGTGGAAAGGTCATTCCCAACTGTGCCATACGATCACAGAGGAGGCGTACGGTTGTGGTCATGACAGTGGTGTTGGAGGCTTTTATGGAGATGACGACATCTGAAAAACTTTGTGCGACACAGACCTGAAGAAATTCCATGCAACTCTCCACCATGCCTTCGGGAGTATCTCCGTAACGGCTCATAATGCGGTCGGAGAGTGAGCCGTGATTGACACCGATGCGTATGGCGGTATCGTGTTCTTTGCAATGTGCCAAAAACTCGGCAAAGGACTTCTGAAGTCCTTCGACCTCTTGAGCATACTCAGCGTCGGTATAGTCTATGGTCTTGAACTTTCGTGCAGGGTCATAGAAGTTGCCGGGATTGATACGAACCTTTTCGATGTGCTTGGCAGCCTCATAGGCTGCTTGTGGATTGAAGTGAATATCTGCAACCAAGGGAACGTGTATCCCTTCGGTATTGAGTCCTGCTCGTACTTCGGCAAGTGCCTTGGCTTCGCGTGTGCCTTGTGCTGTGAAACGGACGATGGCTCCGCCTGCTTCGACGATTCTCTTTGTCTGTGCTATCCCGGCTTCGATGTCATTCGTATTGACATTGGTCATCGACTGTACGACGATGGGTGCATCACCGCCGATGATGACTCCTCCGACCTTGACGGGATGGGTCTTGCGACGGTGATAAGCGTAAACTTTAGTATTTCTGTTCATTGAGTTTTGTAAAGGAATTTAGATGACGGCCTTGACTCGTTTACTCATCGGACTCTCGGCATTGTACCGATTGACTTGAGTAACGAAGTAACTGACCTTTGTCTTGCCGTTGAGTACCGGCAATTTGTAGAATGGGTGTTGCGTGATGGCAACAATGTCTTCGGGCGAAGCTCCGTTGGTGTCCCTGCGACTACGATCATATGCGTAGACGACATAATACTTTGTCTCTGCTCCTCCTTCGTAGAGAGGTGTGCGCCACTTGAGGTATCTTCCGTCTTCTTCCTTTTCGATCCAAACAGATTGAACGGGCTCGGGTCTGTGGGCACCCAAGGATATGCCTTCATAAGATGGTGTAAGTGCCGGATGTGACCAATACACATCTCGGAGCTGTCTGACAATGCCCTTGAAGTCTTTAAATATCTCATCCGCAGGCCACATGGCTACACCGTGGGAGGTGTCATGGGCGATGACCAACTTAGGGTGAAGCTCATTGACTTTCATCGTGCGTTCGACACTCTGACCGATATAATAGTGTGCCTTCGTGAGGTGCTTTTGCCACCAATAGGCCAGCTCGGTATAATCTGCGGCCTTGTGCCCCATCTCCCAATAGAGCTGTGGCATGATGTAGTCGACCCAGCCCATCTTGTCCCAAAGCAGGACATCGGCAAAGAGTTCGTCATAATTCTGAAGACCGTTGGTGCGAGAGCCCTTGGACCAGTTCTTTTGGTTGCGGTAGATGCCGAAGGGGCTTATCCCAAATCGGACGTGCGGCTTGTGGGCATCGATGGTTGCTTTGATCTCTTCGATAAGTTTGTTTACGTTGTCCCGTCGCCACTCGTTGATGTCCGAAAAGCCTCTCGGATGACGTCTGAATGTCTCTGCATCAGGGAAGGGAACACCTGCCACAGGATAAGGATAAAAGTAATCATCCATGTGTATGGCATCGATGTCATAACGTCTGACAATGTCTCCGACGACAAGGCAGATGTACTCTCGACACTCCTCAAGTCCGGGGTTATACAACAACTGGTTATTGTACTTCAAGAACCATGTTGGGTGTCGATGATAAGGGTGTAGATAAGAGAGTTGGTTGTTTGCACCGGTGGCTGCTCTATAGGGATTGATCCATGCATGGAACTCCATACACCTCTTGTGGCATTCTTCGATAAGAAAAGCCATAGGATCCCATTCGGGTTGAGGAGCGTTACCTTGTACCCCTGTCAGAAAACGACTCCATGGCTCGAGATCACTCCGATACCAAGCATCGCTCTCTGGGCGGATCTGGAAGATGATAGTGTTGAATCCTATGCTTTGAAGTTGATCGAGCTTGCGCACGAAGTCGGCTTTCATCTGCTCGGGTGTCATCTGTGCATACTCACTTCGGAAGACTGTCGGAAGCCAAGCCGCTCGCATCTCGTGCTTCTTTGGGATGTATTCGGCTTTGTATGATTTGGACGCTTGGCGTTCGATAAAATCCTTTCGGCTTCGGCATGAAAAGAGTGCCAGGATCATTAAAATGACGATACCGAGGTGGGTAGCTTTAGACAACATTTAGGTACGAATTGAGCAAGGTGGTGATAAGCATATAGATGAACATCCCTATGAGGTCGTTCGTGATGGTGATAAAAGGACCTGTCGCTCGTGCAGGGTCGAGGTTGAGCTTGTCCAACATGAGTGGCACAAAGGTGCCGAAGATACTTGCGAAGAGGACAACAGAGAAGAGACTGATCGAGACGGAGGCCATCACGACAATATCTTTGACGTAGAAGTAGTTGTACACAAAGACAACAAGGCTGATGATGCTCGCATTGATGAGCGATACGGCAAGTTCTTTTGTCAAGAGTCTGAACAGCCCACCGTCTTTGATGCTGTTGTTTGCAAGTCCTTGCACAACGATAGCCGAAGACTGTATGCCTACATTGCCACCGGTGCCACCGATGAGAGGGATGAAGAGGGGGAGTGTCGGGTTGGCAGCAAACATACTCTCGTATCCACCGAGGATGACAGAGTTGCCTATCCCTCCGAGCATACCGATGAGCAACCAAGGTAGGCGAGCTGCGGTCTGACGGATGACGGTATCCGAGCTCTCGACATCTTGGGTAAGACCCGATGCGAGTTGGTAGTCTTTCTCGTGTTGTTCCCTCATCTCGTCGACGACATCATCGACAGTGATGACTCCCTCAAGACGACCTATGCTGTCGACGACAGGGATGGCGACAAGGTCGTAGCGTTCGATGGCTTGGATCACATCTTCGATGGGGTCATCGACACCGATGGATATAGGATCCTTGTCCATCACGTGCTTGACCTTGGAGACCGAAGGGTTAGTGATCACCTTTTTGATCGGCAGTACCCCTTTGAGACGGTATTCATCATCAACGACATAGATATAATAGAGCTCGTCCAACTCTTCGGCTTGGTGTCGCATCTCCTCGACACACTTAGGCATACTCCAGTTCTCGTTGATGACGACCATTTCCTTACGCATGGCACCACCGGCAGTCCCTTCGTCATAACGAAGCAGGTCGATGATCTCTCCTGCCTGCTCGACATCGGAGACATGCGACAGGATCTCATCCTGCTGGTCTTCGTCCAGTTCACGCATGAGGTCTACCGCATCGTCCGTGTCCATGTTGAGGATGAAGGTCTCTGCGATCTCTTCGTTGGTCAACTTCTCAAGGACATCACGACGCTCATCCTCGTCAAGCTCCATGATGACATCCGCGGCTGCATCGCCATCAAGGAGACGATAGAGGTAAATAGTGTCCTCGATCGAGTGTTCGTCAAAGATCTCCGCAATATCGGCTGGGTGCATCTCTGCGAGCATCCTGCGCACCGCCTCATCGTTGCGGTCTTCTATATATTGTTTCAGCTGTTCGATCTCAGCTTTTGTGAATTCAGCCATACCCTATGTTGTCTATGTCTGCTATTAGTTTTTCGAAAGCACTTCGCTCACAAGGTGAGCCAGTTGGACAAACTCCTCGACATCCAGTTGCTCAGGCCTCTTGCCCAGCAATGGATGCGTCTCCGGTAAGGGGGCATCTCCTGTGATCGGACGGATCGAATTTCGTATCGTCTTTCTGCGCCTGTTGAAGGTTGTTTTGACGATGTTCTTGAACAAACGCTCATCACAGCCCAAGTCTTGGCGTTGGTTACGTACGAGGCGAATGACACCGCTCTTGACTTTGGGAGGAGGGGTAAATACGTGCTCATCCACAGTAAACAAATACTCGATGTCGTACCAAGCACGGAGCAACACACTGAGTATGCCGTAGTCTTTATTCCCGGGGGGGGAAGCCAGACGCATGGCCACCTCTTTTTGGAGCATCCCTCCACAGGCAGGGATGAGGTCACGGTACTCCAGGATGTGGAAAAATATTTGCGAACTGATATTGTATGGATAGTTGCCGATCACCATGAACGGGCGTCCACCAAAGACTTCGCGAAGGTCCATTTTCAAAAAGTCCTTACCGATGATGTCTTTACGAAGAGACGGGAAATGCTCGTTAAGATATGTCACAGACTCTGTATCTATCTCCACCACCTTCACTTCCGGATATGCCTCGATGAGGTATTGGGTGAGCACACCCATACCAGGTCCCACCTCAAGGATGGGCAAGGATATATTGGCCAACGACATGGCTATGCGTTCAGCTATGTCGAGATCTTTGAGGAAGTGTTGTCCGAGTGCTTTCTTTGCTCTTACTAAATTCATCTGACAAGGGGTTATGGACTCGACAAGGAGGTGTGCTCACGCATCCACTCTTTGAAGAATATGTATTATATTTGCTTGTCTGAATCGAATAGAATATTCAATACACCACAAGCTACTATCAATATCAATAACAAATGTACGAAAAAAGAAGGGACCGATAAAACACTCCCGCTCACCTTTCGGACATCAACACCAAGAGCAGAAAAGCCCGCGTATCTATGAAACTCAACAAAGCACTCTCTGTCGCTCTACGTATTTTTATCCCACTGGCCTTCGGCTTACTCATCCTTTGGTTACTCTATCGCAACATGGACTTCAATGAGCTCTGGAAGACCCTCAAGTCCGATGCAGACTTCGGGATCATTGCCCTATCGCTCGTCTTCGGTTTCATTGCCAATACCGTGAGGGGACTCCGCTGGGACATACTCATCAAGGCTACGGGTGAAGCTCCTCGTCGCATCAACTCTGTGCTGACCACCCACGGCAACTATGCTGTCAATATGGCACTGCCACGTATGGGCGAGGTGTGGCGGTGTGGTGCTATGAGCCATTATTCGTGCATAGGTTTCCCCAAGCTCTTTGGCACACTTTTGATCGATAGGGCTTTTGATTTTGTTATCGTCGGGCTGTTACTTGCTTTTGCAGGGTTGTCCAATATCGGATTTTTTCAAACATTCTTTGAGAGCAACCCCTCTCTCTTTGAGACTGTCCGCAATATCTTTAGTTCGTACATCCTCTATGTCATCCTCGGGATCCTTCTTTCTGTGATATATGTTGTGTGGCGTTACTTCAGCCACCTTGCGCTGGTGCAGAAGATCAGCGGTGCAATGAAGAATGTCTGGGCCGGGCTCAAGAGTATTGCAACACTTGAGCAAAAGTGGCTCTTTATCCTCTACTCGATCCTTCTTTGGGGGGGTATTTTCTTTTCTTCTATACTACGTTCTTTGCTTTTAGTTTTACTGCGGATCTTGGGATACGTATCGGGCTCATTGCCTTCATCATGAGCAGTATCGCTGTCGCAGCTCCTGTCCAAGCCGGTATGGGGGCATGGCACTTTATGGTCATTTATACCCTTGCGACCTTCGGAGTCACCAAGGCGGATGCCGCCTCTTTTGCTCTTATCGTCCATACTATTCAGACCCTTTTTACGACACTGATCGGACTTCTTGCGATGGGAGTCCTTCCACTTGTCAATAAAAATATGATCTTGGGTAAAAAATAACGTGGGGAGAAAATGAATTGTCAATCAGTAGATTAGCGAAATTAGGGATAACTGATTTCTCTAAAAAGGTCGAAAATGTCTCCACTGCCTATTGCAGAATAAAAAATAATACCTACCTTTGCAGAGCAAACAAGCTAAGACAGTACGGTGTGGTAGTTCAGCTGGTTAGAATACCTGCCTGTCACGCAGGGGGTCGCGGGTTCGAGTCCCGTCCATACCGCAAAAGGCTGATAGTCATTGACTATCAGCCTTTTTTTTCTTTTCTGATCGAGCATTCTACCTTTGTTCCATGAGGTGGATGCTTCGACTTGGAGTCTGGTGACAAAGAGCCTCGGATGAGAAAATTTGCATCTCCAGTCATCAGGGATAGTCAAGATCCGTACTGCGCTCCATAAAAATGACCAGGGCTGACGCATTAAAAAAGGAACTTTCTAATTACTTTTATGGTCATTAAAAGGACGTTAGTTATGTATCATTCTCTATTTGAAAGCCTCTGCATGATTTCAGACCCACGGATAGACCGTAAAAAAGTTTACCCTCTTGACTTTTTACTTCTGATCGTTTTTCTCTCTACACTCTCAGGCAACACCTCTTGGTATGAGATTGAAGATTATGCCGAGGAATATGAGGAAGAATTGAAAAGCCTGTACGAAAAGCTTACCGGTGATCGCCTTACGCATACCATGCCCTCTCATGACACCCTCAACAGAAGCATCAGTCTGTTGGATGTAGAAGCCTTTGAAGGGGCCTACAAACGATGGATTGAAGGGTTTATCTCGGTGACTTCGGGTAAGCATATTTGCATTGATGGCAAGACGATGCAAGGAGTCAAGAAACTCTCTTTTGATACACAATCCCATGTCGTCTCTGCCTTTTCGCCACAAGATATGTGCAGTCTTGCCCAACTCTACATCGACCAAAAAACAAACGAAATACCGGCTATACATCAACTTCTTCATTTGCTTGACTTGAACGGATCTGTTGTCTCCATTGATGCCATAGGAACACAAACTGCCATTGCCGAAGGAATCATTGATAAGGGTGGAGACTATGTATTGTGTGTTAAAGCGAATCAAAGTTTGAGTCTGCAAGAGATAGAATCCTATTTCTGCCTTCTGTTTCAGAAATATATCCTCCTTGACGAGCAGACAGAGCTATCTCACGGACGCATAGAAACACGTCGCTATGAAAGTATCCTCAATCCCCTGGAGATAAAAGCCAACGAGGTGTTGGCTCGCTGGAAAGGCTTGAGGTCGATACACAAAGTTGTACGTAAACGAAGGGATAAAAAGAGCGATAAAAAGAGTGAAGAAGCAGCCTACTACATTTCGTCATTGACAGATCTTTCTTTATTGAAACAGACTATTCGTGGGCATTGGGCCATAGAGAACAAGTTGCATCACTGTTTGGATGTCTATTTCGGACACGATGCCTCGCACAAGAGAACAAGGAATGTGGCGCAGATTATGGATATCATTCAAAAGATTAATTTACTCATTATAGAGCGACTGAAGACGAATATGAAGTCTTCAATCCCTCGTGTTCAGAAAAAACTTGCTCGAATGAAGCCTCAACAAATAATGACAATACAATTTTAATGCGTCAGCCCTGTAAAAACGACCTTCCATCATGCAGAAATCAAAATATTTTCTTACCTTTGCAGAGCAAACAAGCTAAGACAGCACGGTGTGGTAGTTCAGCTGGTTAGAATACCTGCCTGTCACGCAGGGGGTCGCGGGTTCGAGTCCCGTCCATACCGCAAAAGGATCGATAGTCATTGACTATCGATCCTTTTCTTTTTTTATGCTTGTCTCCACGTGTGATCTATACCATTTGTCATGGGGCTGATGAGGCTTTGCTCACCACATTGTTGCTCTTTCTCTTTCGGATGATTATGTATTGGCCTTTTTTGAGATAGACTTCATCATCCTTTCTTTAAGCCCCGACACACCCACAGTACACTATCCCCCTTTTATCCAAAGATCTTTGTAGGTATTGTAGTCTATTATTTTTTGTGTTTTGTCAGTCGACAGAGTCCATTCTGTGTCGTGTCGGAATATTTTCTGTTGCGATACAGAAATCATTCTGTCCGAGGGGTGATACGATAGACGTGGCGCTCTCCATACGCCACTCGCCAAGTCGATCAAACCTCTTTGACTCAGTTCAGATACGACCTCAAATTTAAGGCCTTGAGGATAGAAGTTCAGGGTAAATTTTAATTACCTTTGTAGATATATACGAACGATTATAGTAACAAATTAAGATATATCTAATGTACAGATCCAACACATGTGGTGAGCTTAGATTGAGCGACACCAGTAAAGAAGTAACCCTTGCAGGGTGGGTGTACCGTAATCGTAAGATGGGAGGGATGACCTTCATCGACCTTAGAGACAGATACGGTGTGACACAGCTTGTGTTTAGCAACGAAAAGAGTGAAGCTCTCTGTCACCGTGCAGGCGAATTGGGACGAGAGTATGTCATTCAGGTCACTGGGACAGTGGCAGAGCGTAGCTCAAAGAATGCCAATATCCCCACCGGAGACATCGAAGTCATCGTGAGTGACCTTACTGTCCTCAACAAGGCAGAGACTCCCCCCTTCACCATCGAAGATCAGACCGATGGTGGAGATGAGCTCCGCATGAAGTATCGTTACCTTGACTTGCGTAGAGATGTGGTACGCAAAAATCTTGAGCTTCGTCATCGTATGTCCATCATCATCCGTAGATACTTGGACAGTCTCAACTTCCTCGAAGTGGAGACCCCCGTTCTTATCAAATCTACTCCCGAGGGTGCGAGAGACTTTGTCGTACCTTCTCGGATGAATGCCGGCGAATTCTATGCTCTTCCTCAGTCCCCTCAGACCTTCAAGCAACTTTTGATGGTCTCAGGCTTTGATCGCTACTTCCAGATTGTCAAGTGTTTCCGTGACGAAGACTTGAGAGCTGACCGTCAGCCGGAGTTCACACAGATCGACTGTGAGATGAGTTTTGTCGACAGAGAAGATATACTGTCCACTTTCGAAGGACTCTCCAAGCACCTTTTCAAGGAAGTCCTCGGCATTGAGCAGACCGAAGCCTATCCACGTATCTCTTGGCACGATGCTATGAAGTACTATGGTTCGGACAAGCCCGACACACGATTTGACATGAAGTTCGTTGAACTTGATGGGCTCCTCAAGGGGCATGGTTTCAGTGTCTTTGACGATGCCGCATACATCGGAGGTATATGTGTCGAGGGTGCTGCAGAATATACTCGTAAACAGCTTGACGAGCTCACTGACTATGTCAAGAAACCTCAGATCGGTGCCAAAGGTATGGTCTATGCCCGTGTGCAGGAAGATGGCGCAGTGAAGAGCAGTGTGGACAAGTTCTACTCCGATGAAGTACGTGCCGAGATGGCGAAGGTGATGGGAGCAAGGCCCGGAGACCTTATCCTCATCCTCAGTGGGGATGATGTGATGAAGACGCGCAAGCAACTTGGCGAACTTCGTCTCGAAGTGGCTCGTCGTCGTGGCCTGATGGATCCGAGCAAGTTCTCATGTCTATGGGTGGTGGACTTTCCACTGTTCGAGTGGGATGAGGATACTCAGAGATTCTATGCTATGCACCACCCATTCACTTCACCGAAGTTGGAGGATGTGGCTCTCTTGGATACCAATCCCAAAGAGGTGCGTGCCAATGCTTATGATATGGTCATCAACGGTGTTGAAGTCGGTGGCGGGTCGATCCGTATCTTTGATAGCGAACTTCAACAGAAGATGTTCTCCCTCTTAGGTTTCACTAAGGAGAAGGCTGAGGAGCAGTTCGGCTTCCTCATGAATGCTTTCAAGTACGGAGCCCCTCCTCACGGCGGTATAGCTTATGGTTTCGACCGTTGGGTCTCACTCTTCGCAGGACTTGGCAGCATCAGAGACTGTATCGCATTCCCTAAGAATAACTCCGGACGAGATGTGATGATCGATGCTCCTTCTGTGCTTGACAACGAACAGCTCGACGAGCTTTTCCTCAAGGTCGACTTGTCACAGTTGCAGAAGTAAGATAATAGGAAAGTGTATCAATAGCAAAGGGCACTGAACCAATTGGTTCAGTGCCCTTTGTCGTTTAATCACAACTCTGTCGGAATGATTATTTCACGATGTGGAAAGCAACAACCTTATTGACAGTGTCAATGTGGATTTCTTTTGGGTTGCTCTTTGCTACATTTCTGATCTTCTTTTCCAAGGTGATGTTGTAGCTCTTACGGCCGTATTGCATCATTGAACCTGTTGCAGCATCAATAGCCCAACCAATTAGACCATTTGCTACGTTGAGGACAGTAATGGGATTGAACTGTCTGTCAAGAGTGACGACTCTTGCTTGGTAGCCGTCAAGCTTGACCTCAAATTCCTTGCTACTCAATGAGCGATTTACTTCATGAGTACAAGGTGTTTTACATAGCTCTACGCCATCGATATAAACCGTTGCTCCTTGAGGTTCTGAGTCAAATCGGATGACGTCAGTAGTCCCTGTGAAGATGGTTGCACAGCTCGATGTGAGCAGGACAAAGACAAGCATGATCGCTGTCATAAACGTACTTTTCTTCATGTGAAATAATAGATTAAAGCGTGGATAATGAATAATTAATGTTTCTATTAACGATTGTAAAGGTATAAAATATTTATACACGAGAGTTTAGTCGCTGTCATTTTTTATAAATATAAGTGTGAGTTTTTGTCTTTCAAGCTGTGGAGAGATCAGAACGAATAATCAAGTCTGTGTTTGAGACGAGTATGTGGTGGATCTTAGTGTTGCACCCAAACCTTGTGAGTGATAGGGATTGTCGTTGTACTCAAATTGTCGTATCTTTCGGGGTCAAAAATACAATCTATGGCGTACGAAAATCCCAATATGATAATAGATACAGAAACGAAGCATAAGGCAAAGGAGGTGGTTGCGAGTATATGAGCGGACGACGACATCCTGAGGTCTTCAACCGGACAGAGATGCTCATCGGTGAAGAACATTTGTCACTTTTGCAGCGGAAGCACGTCCTTGTCGTGGGGCTTGGTGGTGTAGGTGGCTATGCCGTGGAATTGCTTGTGCGGTCGGGGGTGGGAGAGCTCACCATTGTGGACTCGGACACTGTACAACCGTCGAACATCAATCGACAGATCATCGCTACCCACGAGACCATCGGCAAGCCCAAGGCTCATCTGTGGGAGGAGAGACTCAGGTCGATCAATCCCGATCTTAAGCTCCATGTCCATGAGACATTCATCCGAGACGAAATTACGGAACACCTTCTTGATGCAGCACATTATGATTTTGCAGTCGATGCCATCGATACGCTCAGTCCCAAGGCTCATTTCATCAAGTCTTTGCAGGAGAGAGAAATCCCTTTTGTCTCCTCAATGGGGGCTGCGGCAAAGATCGATCCACGGGAAATCAAGATCGGACGTATCGACAAGGTCATCAACTGTACGTTGGCTCGGATGATGCGAAAAAAGTTGCGCAAGTTGGGCGTGCCGACAAAGTTCCGGGTCGTCTATTCGACCGAATTGCCCAATCGTGAGTCTACTGTCGAGACGGATGGTGAACAGAACAAGAAGTCAATCTCGGGCACCATTGCGCATATGCCTGCTGCATTCGGTTGTTTTGTGGCCTATGAAGTATTGAACAGCCTTATCAATCAACAAGAATAAAGAAGTTATGAGTGAAGTTGTCATCAGGGGTGAAAACATCTGTAAGAGTTTCGGCCCTTTGCAGATACTCAAAGGTGTCTCTTTGGAGGTTCGCAAGGGGGAGATTGTCGCCATCATCGGTGCCAGTGGGGCAGGGAAGACCACCTTGTTGCAGATCTTGGGGACTCTCGACAGTGCAGATGCCGGTACCATCGACATCCTCGGTAAGAGGGTGGGAGAGATGAATAGCAATCAACAAGCCGACTTTAGGAACCAAAACATAGGCTTTGTCTTTCAGTTTCACCAACTTCTACCCGAGTTCACGGCTCAAGAGAACGTCGCTCTGCCGGCCATGATTGCAGGTCAGAGCAAGAAGGTGGCGATGAAAAAAGCCGAGGCTTTACTTACTTCTCTCAATCTGGCCGAACGCCTCACCCACAAGCCCAATGCCCTCAGTGGCGGTGAGAAGCAACGTGTGGCCGTCGCTCGTGCACTCATCAATGATCCCGTGCTCATCTTTGCTGATGAGCCTTCGGGAGCACTCGACAGCGAGCATAAAGAGGAGTTGCACAAGATATTCAGACAACTGAGAGATGAGAGACAGCAGACCTTCGTGATCGTGACTCATGATGACACGTTGTCCGCCTTTGCCGACAAAGTCATCAGGCTCAAAGACGGTCGTATCGTACAAGCATAAGTCAACGCTGCCCCGAGGTGATATGAGAGAGTGGTTGAAGCTGAATAAGGATGACCGCAAGGTCTTGCTCATCATCATGGTATTGTACGCTTTGTTGGTGGCATTCATGTGGGTGAATAAGGACAAGGTTCGTCCGAAGTCAACCCCTCCATCCAGGATAGAACAATGCCCTGTCGACAGCCTTTCATCCAAAGAGAGTGAAGGCCCTCGCTACACATCCTCTGTCCTCGCTACTCTCGAAGCTCCCAAAGATACCCTTCCCATACGCACATCCAAGTATCCCGGCCCGCCGACCAAGCAACAAGGCTATACACCGAAGCTCAAGGTCGGAGCGACCATCGACCTCAATACTGCGGATACACTGCTCCTGCAGAGAGTCCCCGGCATAGGCCCTTCGTTTGCTCGCAGGATCGTCAAGTACAGATCCATGCTTGGTGGCTATTACTGCGTCGAGCAGTTGCAGGAGGTCTACGGTATGGATCGTGAGCGTTACGATAAGATCGCTCCATATATGATGATACGTACGGGAGTCCGATATCTGACCCTCTCCGTAGACAGTATCCCACGCCATCCCTATCTGTCTTATAGACACAAGAGGGTGTTGGAGGATATCTTGGCGCAAAATCCTCCTCTCACATGGGAGAAGATCATGTCTTCTGCGGTGTTCACCAAAGACGATAGTCTGAGGCTTGCTCCTTATCTGGACCTCTGATTTGGTCTTCTTCTCTCTTTATCCCTGTCAGGAGTTCTCAAAAAAAGTCGTTAAACTTGATGATACAAGTTTAACGACTTTCGTTATCAAGTTTAACGACTCGATTTGTCGCCTTCATGGACTTTTTTTCATGAGGTCGGGTTTTTCTTGTTACCAAGGTGGATTGAGTCGGTTTATTTGATTGATAATGAGTCTGTCTTTATCAGTCTTTGAGTAATAGTGTGACGAAGAATGTGCAGAATTGGATGTGATGCCGTATCTTTGTAACTATTAGCAATGTAACAATCAATAATCAACACAATAATATGACGGAATACCCAAAATGCCCACAGTGCAGTATGGAGAATACTTACCATGATGGTACTACTTTCGTGTGTCCTGACTGTGGACATGAGTTTGTTTCGGTGGAGAATACCACCGAGGAGGAGCCTGTCGCAAGGGATTGTAACGGTACTCCTCTTGCCGATGGTGATTCAGTGACGGTCATCAAGGATCTCAAAGTCAAGGGATCTTCCATGGTTGTCAAGCAGGGCACAAAGGTCAAGAGTATCCGCTTGACCGAGGATCCTGATCTTGTGGACTGCAAGATCGATGGATCGGCCATCGTGCTGAGGACAGAGTTTTTACGTAAGGGTTGAGCTGTCATCGAAAGGAGTTTGTCGTATGGGCATCTTTCAGTTCTATAAGCTAAAAAAGCCGAGAGGGTTTGAGTACAAACCTTTGTATATCGATGAGCGAAAAGAGGCTCTTCAGCGTAAGGTCGATAAGGCTCGTCGTGAACTCAGTGGCGATGATACCTTGACCGCCAAGGACGTCAAGGAAAATATCAAGGGCTCTTTTCATCACGCATCGAAGCACCTGCGTAAATCTGCCAACGACCCTGAGGCAAGTAAGAAGCGCAGGTCGCAAAACTGGCTTCTGATCCTCGTCGGGGTGTTGCTTGCTGTGCTTTTTGCTTATCTGTATCTCCGTTGATGTGGTATGGATAATGTTATCAATCTACTACCGGATAATATAGCCAACCAGATCGCGGCAGGTGAGGTCATCCAGCGACCGGCGTCGGTGATCAAGGAGTTGGTCGAAAACTCCATTGATGCCGGAGCGACAGATATCGTCATCGAGATCAAACAGGCCGGGAAGACCCTTATTCAGGTGATCGACAATGGTAAGGGGATGGCTCCCATGGATGCCCGTATGGCATTCGAACGTCATGCGACCTCAAAGATCAAGAGTGCCGACGACCTCTTTGCTCTCACGACGATGGGGTTCAGAGGAGAAGCACTCGCATCCATTGCCGCAGTGGCACAAATCGTCTTGCAGACTCGCCCTCATGATGCGGAGATGGGCACAAGGGTGGAGATCGAAGGCTCGAAGGTCATCGAGTCTTCGTCTGTTGTGTGTGCTCCGGGAGCCAACTTTGCGATCAAGAATCTCTTCTTCAACATCCCGGCACGTCGCAAGTTTCTCAAAGCTGACGACACCGAGTTCAAGCACATCATCACCGAGGTGCAGAGGGTGGCGACAGTCCACCCCGAGGTGCAGTTCACGCTGGTGCACAACGATCAGCTCGTCTTCAAGCTCCGAGAGACATCTCTCAAACAACGGATTATCGATCTCTTTGGGAAGCGTCTTGTGGATATCCTCCTCAGTGTCGATACTGCGACACCTCTTGTCAATATCACGGGCTTCGTCGGGCGGGCCTCGGCTTCACGTAAGCGTGGTGCTCTCCAGCACTTCTTCGTCAATGGGCGGTATATGCGCCACACGTATTTTCACCGCTCGGTAATGAATGCTTATGAGGGAATGATACCTCCAGGGGATCAGCCCGAGTACTTTATCTTCCTCGAAGTCGATCCGTCGAGTATCGATGTCAATATCCATCCGACCAAGACCGAGATCAAGTTTGAGGCCGAGGGAGATATCAGCAAGATATTGTATTCGTCCGTGCGAGAGGTCTTGATGAAGGGTGCAGCAGTCCCTTCCATCAATTTTGAAGAGGATAATCCAATCGACATCCCCACTTTCGTCCCCGTCGACATCAGAGACATGGCAGAGCCTCCGATCATCTCCTCACGGATCTCTTCCGGAGGTGCGACCTCTTCTGTCACAGCTTCTGTCGCCGGTGCAGACTATACACTTGATACTTTGGGCGAACTTCCACAAGAGTTTCAGTTGCCCGATATGTCCGACTGGGATGAGTTTTATCGCAACTTCGAAGCCAATAGGACTTCCGTCGAGCGGTCCTCATCCGCCGGTGCTCCTCGCACCATCACAGTCGGTTCATCCACACTCATCTCCTCATCGCTCACACCCGAAGTAGAAGAGATCCCCTCGTCCCTCAATGAGATCCCCGAGCTCGTCATCTTTGGCGGATATGCTTTTGTTTCGGGCGAAAAAGACTTGCGCATCATCCACCTTCGGAGGGCTCGTGCCAAGATCATTTATGAGGAGTATATGGAAGCGATAGGGCAGGAGAGCATCATATCCAATCGTCTCCTCTTTCCGCAACTTATCGATCTCGGGATCAAGGAGGCAAAGCTCCTCGAAGCGCACCAAACATCGCTCCAGTCTCTGGGCTTCGACATCTCAGAGATGGGCAAGAACTCTTATGCCATCAATGCCATCCCTTATGGTATGCCTGCCGGTAATGAGGCCGACCTCCTTTTGGAGATTTTGGAGGAATGTAATGCGATGGACAAGAGCAGTGAGGAGGTTGTCTATCACAGACTGGTGTCTGCACTCACGGCTTATCGTATGAAGCACGAAGATGGCTACTATACCCACACTGCTGTTGCACAGATGATCAGCAAGATCAATAAGTCCGTCGGCAACCTCCTTGCGCCCGGTGGTAAAGTCATTGTATCGGTGATGACTCCGAAAGAGCTGGCCAAGCGTTTCGGAGAGTGATGTGTCTTAGTTACTTATATTTTTTTGCATCACTTTGTAAGATTTGAGAGTATAATTACTCATGCAACGAATATTATTGCTAAATTTGACCCCATATTCAGAATTGGATATTTCAATTAACAACCAATAAGATCAAAAAAGAATTAAATTATGAAGAAAGGTATGTTTTTGGGCTTGAGTCTCGTAGCCCTATTGACTTTCGGAGCTTGCACAGGTGGCAAGAAGAGCGAATCTACTGAGAATACTCAGACAGAGCAGACAGAAACTGTTGCTCAAGAAAAGGTTTGGGTAGGTACTTACGAAGGTCTTCTCCCCAGCGGATCAGGTGAAGGTATCCAGAATGTCATCACACTTAACGATGACAATACTTTTGCAAGAACTATGACTTATGTCTCTGAAGGTTCTACATTCGAAAACAAGGGTACTATCGAGTGGGCAGAAGATGGTGTAACCTTCACTCTTGTCAACGAAGAAGGTGAGAAGACAATGTTCCTTCTCGGCGAAGGTACTATCACTGCACTTACTGCTGAAGGTACAGTAGTAGAAGGCGAATTGGCTGACCAATATATCCTTCGTAAGAAGTAATCAGCCGGTCGTTTCCTAATCAGGAATATCTCAGGGCAGTGTCGATACGATGTTCGACACTGCCCTGAGTGTTTTTTCGAGGCTTTCATCGAAGTCTCTCGCCTGTATGAACATCGGGGCAAACCTTCTTAATGTCTTACCTGAAAAATGTACTTTCCACCTGATGGGAGCGAAAAAGGGCTGAATATTTATTTGTTCGGCTCAATTTCTCTCGTGTGAAGTTGTTATTTATTATGCTGTTATGTTTTGTCTCGAATGTGTTTTTTGTGTCATTGGACATTTTTTTCATTAAATAATTCCTCTAATATTGTGTAGAGCCATTCAATTTCTTTATTTTTGCGCTGTGAAAGGTTTATTTACTATTGGCGAAGGCGAGTAGGGCTCGGATGTGTACCCGGAGGTCTTCGTCCTAAATTGTTATTTGAAAGATGGCAAAGAAGAAAAACAGTCAAGTGCCTGAGCCAGCCCTCAGACGATTGCCTTGGTATTTGGCATACGTGAAGTTGCTCAGCAAGCAGGGTGAGAAGGTAGTCTCTTCGACATACATAGCCAAATCTATCGGGGTGGACTCAGCTCTTGTCGCAAAGGATCTCTCATACGTCTCTCTTGCCGGCAAGACAAGGGTGGGCTATGATGTCAACAATATGGTCGAGGTCTTGGAAGACTTCTTGGGCTTCAACGACTGTCACAAGGCTTGCGTATTTGGCGTCGGCAACTTGGGGGCATCCCTCATCACGGATAGAGGTCTCAATCAGTATGGCCTGGAGATTGTGGCGGGATTCGATGTCTCGAAAGATATATGTGGGAGTTTTGTCGGCGGTCTGCCCATATACCACATGGATCAGATCTCGGAGATGCTCACCCCTGATATTACGGTGGGGATACTTACAGTCCCCATACATAATGCCCAAGAGGTCACCAACCTTATGGTGGCTCATGGGATCAAGGCGATATGGAACTTCACCCCTCTGCGTATCACAGTACCTGAGGGTGTCGTAGTTCAGAATACTTCGATGTATGCCCATTTGGCAGTGATGTTCAATCGCCTCAAGGAGAAATCTCACCTTTGAACAGAGGAGAGAATGTGATTTTGTATTAGAACGACCAACCATACAGCGTGAAGATTTTTTGTACCGACTTCGACCGACTGTCCATGTCCTTGAAGGGCAAACATAATGAGGTAGACATCCGATGTGTCTACACCAAACCGGACTCTGCACTCCTCAACTCCGGGAAGATGCTCTATTGTCCTGAGCCCGTATCCCGACTCTATGCCGGACCCTATCTCATCGTCCGTGTAGCACGAGTGGGAAAGTTTGTAGCACCACAGTTTTCAGAGCGATATTGGGAACAAGTCGGTGTGGGGGTCTCCTTCTGCGGACTTGATGAAGCCCGCCGTGCGATAGCTGATGGCTTGCCTCATGTGGTTTACTCCGGCTTCGATGGGTCGTTGGTACAGAGCGTGCTCAAGGACTATGATACTTGTGCTTCGGGTGCATTGTCGTTTATCAAAGGTACAGAGAAGCATCCTCTGGCTCTGCCTTCTCCGGCTTTCATCAACGACTATCTTTCCCTCATCAGTGAGTATTTTATGCTCAAGATCGGGGACTTGTTGACCTTCCCACTCTTGTCGGACTATATGCCTGTCGAGATAGGGGACAATCTTTATGTCTCACTGGGGGATGAAGAGCTGGCATTCGTTGGGGTCAGATGAGTGTGTTCAAAAGTTTGGCTACAGATATAGAATGAGATCAATATGAAGTACAGATACCTCCGAGTGATAATCGTCATGACATCGTTGTGTCTGAGCATGGGGACACTTTTTGGACAGTCTTCCGGGACTCAGTCATCCGAACGAGAGTATTACAATCCTCCTCAGATCGGGGGGCTCTCTACCGTCATCACCCCCGATGCACGAGGTGCCGGGATGGCCGGTATCGGTGTGGCTACCTCAGCCGATGTACATTCGCTATATCACAATGTGTCTAAGTTCGGTTTTGTGCAAAAGACCTGGGGTGTGTCGTTCTCCTATATCCCATGGCTGACAGAGATAGCAAAGGACATGGGGATCTCTTATCTCAGTGGGTACTATGCTTGGGGGGATGAGTACCGTCAAGCTGTGACCGGTGCTTTCAAGTATTTTGACATCGGTGAAGCTCTGTTCTTTCCCAAGCAACAGCAGGCCGCACCGCTGGTCATCAAGCCTTTCGAACTTTCTGCAGATTTAGGCTATGCAATAAGGCTACATCCTATGTGGAGTGTCGGTGCAGCAGTGAGGTATCTCAGATCCGATCTCAATGCGGAGACCATCATCTCAGGAGGTAAAGAGGGACCCAAAAGTGTCAAACATTTGGCTCATGTCCTGATGTTTGATATCTCGGTCAGTCATCAGAGTAAAGTCCGACTGTTCGGTGCTGACATGGATTTCAGGGCAGGTCTTGCGATCAATAATATGGGTGAGAAGTTGTCCTATGATGGAGGAAAGACTTATCTCTTCAGTCCGACGATACTTCGTCTCGGAGCGGGCTTGGATTATAAGGCAGAGGAGATGCACCAAGTGTCTTTCGGGATCGAATTAGATAAGTACCTCGCACCATCAATCCCTCTGCCCACAGATGCCGATCATGCCAAGCAGAGAGACAAACTAAGGCGAATGAGTGCCTTCAAGGGGATACTTCATTCTTTCGGTGATGCCCCCGGTGGATTTGGGGAAGAGCTCAAAGAGATCTCTCTGGCCTCGGGTGTCGAGTATGTCTATGATAAGATGTTTTTTGCTCGACTGGGGTGGCGATATCAACACCCCTCCAAAGGAAACAATTCGGGATTGTCCCTCGGTGTCGGTATCCTATTCTCCAATATCACCTTTGATGTCTCTTACTTCACAGGGTTGAGTGCACACAATCCGCTCAACAACACGATGCGACTTTCTCTCGGCTTTTCACTCTAATCATGCTATAAATCGATGAAATGTAATATAAGAGTTGGCTTCGGTTATGATGTCCATGTTTTCGCTGAAGGAAGAGCTCTCATCATAGGTGGGATCGAGATCCCTCACAAGAGGGGACTGCTCGGTCACTCGGATGCCGATGTCCTTCTTCATTCGATCTCGGATGCCCTCTTGGGAGCTGCCAATCTGAGAGATATAGGTTTTCACTTCCCTGATACCGACTCTAAGTACAAGGGAGCGGACTCAAAACTCCTGCTGAGAGGTGTTTGTGAACTTCTCAAGGATAAAGGTTATGCTGTGGGTAATGTCGACTCTACCATTGTGGCTGAGCACCCCAAGATGAACCCTCACATCCCTCAGATGCAGTCCGTTATCGCTGATCTGCTCGGTATATCGATAGAAGATGTGTCTATCAAGGCCACGACCAATGAGAAGATGGGCTTCGCAGGGCGTGAAGAAGGTATCATCGCTTATGCAACCGTGCTGATATATAAGGAGTAGGCTTACCTATGCCATGATCGATTTCCCAAAAAGAAAAGTCCATGCAAATCTCTGCATGGATTTTTTACTTGGCTTCCGTCGAGATTAGAGAAAAGTGGTATGGCTTGACAATGGGGGGCTCCATTGGTGACGCGAGAGATGCACATTGTCCATCCCTTTCTATACCTTTGGGATAGCCCCGAGCTGTGGGTGAAGATGTGACGAACTTTCCAATGGGACGGCACTATATCGTCTCTTTTTTGTATTTTTGCGGTACTTAAAACCTATATTATACCCATTTTGCCCTATGCGCATAGATATCCTAAGTGTGATCCCTGAGATGTTAGAGAGTTTTGTCAATACCTCGATCATCAAACGTGCGCAGGATAAGGGCTTGGTCGATATCGTACTGCACAACCTCAGAGACTATACTTCCGATAAATGGCGACGAGTGGACGATTATCCGTTCGGAGGTGAGGCGGGCATGGTCATTCAGGTGGAGCCGGTGCATAAGGCTATCACACATCTCAAGTCCGAAAGGCATTATGATGAGATCATCTACACCTCACCCGATGGAGAGATCCTCTCACAAGGCCTCGCAAATAATCTCTCTTTGTACGAAAACATCATCATCCTCTGTGGGCATTACAAGGGGGTCGATCATCGTATCCGCGAACATCTCATTACTCGTGAGATCTCCGTGGGCGATTATGTCTTGACAGGAGGGGAGCTGCCGGCAGCCATCATTGCAGACGCCACGGTGCGTCTCATCCCCGGTGTCATTGGGGACGAACAGAGCGCACTCTCAGATTCTTTTCAAGATAACTTGCTTTCGCACCCAGTCTATACCCGACCTGCGGTGTACAATGGCTGGGAGGTGCCTTCCGTACTGCTGTCAGGGCATGCCGCAAAGATCGATGAGTGGAAGCACAATCAAGCCGTGGAGCGCACCAAGAGATTGCGTCCTCACTTGCTCCGGATCGACGAATAACACTCGGGTCAAAGAACACAAATAGAAATATACGTATCACTATAAGCCAACCGCAAACTATGTTAGAAAAAATTCTCATTCTGGATTTTGGGTCACAGACGACACAGCTCATCGGACGTCGGGTCAGGGAGCTCGGTGTGTACTGTGAGATAGTGCCTTATCACAATCTGTCGGATGATCTCACCGGCATCAAGGGGGTGATCCTTTCCGGAAGCCCTTACTCTGTCAACCAGCCTGATGCTTTCCGTATCGACTTGGACAAGATCATCGGGAAGGTACCTGTCTTGGGTATATGCTATGGGGCACAGTTCATCGCCAACGAGCGTGGCGGACGTGTCGAGGCTTGTGCTACTCGTGAGTTCGGGCGTGCACACTTGGACATCATCGACAAGGAAGATGCCCTCCTCCGTGGGATGACCCAGGGTAACCAGATATGGATGTCTCATGGTGATACCATCACGGCACTGCCTGTAGATGCCAAGGTCATCGCAAAGACCGACTCCATCCCGACTGCGGCTTATCGACTTGAGGGGTTGCCTGTGTGGGCGGTGCAGTTTCACCCTGAGGTGTATCACTCAGAAGAGGGTACAAAGCTCTTATCCAACTTTTTGGACATCTGTAAATGTGAAAAGAACTGGACACCTGCTTCTTTTGTTGAGAGCATCGTAGCTCAGCTCAAAGAGCAGCTCGGCAATGACAAGGTTCTTCTTGCCCTCTCGGGAGGTGTAGACTCTTCGGTATGTGCGGTACTGCTCAATAAGGCTATCGGTGACCGCCTCACTTGTATCTTCGTCGATCATGGTCTTCTGCGTAAGGATGAGTTTGAGAATGTCCTTGCAGATTACGAGCACTTGGGGCTTAATGTCAAAGGTGTCAATGCTAAGGAATACTTCTACAGTCGTCTTAAAGGTGTGACTGATCCCGAACAGAAGCGTAAGATCATCGGGCAGGGCTTCATCGACGTGTTCGAAGAAGAGGCAAAGAAGATCAAGGATGTCAAGTGGCTTGGGCAGGGGACGATCTATCCCGATGTCATCGAGTCTCTGTCTATCACAGGTACGGTCATCAAGAGTCATCACAATGTGGGGGGACTACCCGAAAAGATGAATCTCAAGCTCGTCGAACCGTTACGTCTCCTCTTCAAGGACGAAGTGCGCCGAGTCGGTTTCGAGATGGGTATGCGTGAGCATCTCATTCACCGCCATCCGTTTCCCGGTCCCGGGCTTGGTATCCGTATCCTTGGGGAGATCTCCGAAGAACGTGTGCGCATCCTGCAGGAAGCAGATGCCATCTATATCTCTGCGCTTAGAGAATGGGGCTTGTATGACAAAGTCTGGCAAGCCGGAGCGATCCTTCTCCCGGTGCAGTCTGTCGGGGTGATGGGTGATGAGCGTACCTATGAGAGCGTTGTTGCTCTGCGTGCCGTCACTTCAACGGATGCAATGTCTGCAGATTGGGCACATTTACCTCACGAGTTTCTTGCTAAGGTATCCAACGATATCATAAATCGTGTGCGTGGGATCAATCGAGTGGTGTATGATGTGAGTTCGAAACCACCCGCAACCATTGAGTGGGAATAATAAATAGAAAAGGCTGTGAGGTTCTTTGCTCACAGCCTTTTTGTTGTATGCCAAACATCAAGGAGATTGAACGAATAGCAGGTTTGTTTTGTTTTCCTTGAAGAAAACCATAAAACTTACAGATATGAACGAAACAATAAATATAATGAAGGCGCACCGCAGTATACGTAATTATACGGGCGAAGCCGTAAAGGAAGAACACCTGAGAGCCATCATTGAGTCTGCCATCCATGCCCCAACCTCTATCAATGGTCAGCAGTGGAGCATCATCGTGATCGAGGATCAAGCGAAGAAAGATCGGATCGCCGAGCTCGCCGGTGGGCAGCCTTGGATCTCGAAATGTTCGGTCTTCATGGTCTTCCTCATGGACTACCATAAGGTCGCTAAGAAGATGGAGGCACAAGGCATCCCATTCGAACATGCCACATCGATAGAGTCCGTGATGGTCGGTGCGGTAGATGTTGGTATCGCATTTTCAAACGCCATGACCGCTGCAGAGTCTCTTGGCTATGGCATTGTGCCTATCGGTGCCATACGTCGTGAACCCTTCGAGATCATAGAGCTCTTGGGGTTGCCGAAGTATGTCTATCCGGTCTTGGGGATGTGTATAGGTGTTGAAGTCGGAGATCAAGGCCTCAAACCTCGCCTGCCCTATGATGCCACTGTGTCGATAGATACTTACAATACAGAAACAGATACCCTTGTCGCAGACTACGATGCCCTCTATAAGGAGTATTTGGCTCAACGCCCCGATACGACAATGGCTCCTGCTTGGACAGAGTTTGTCGGCTCTGTATACAATCGTGTCTACTTTCCCAAGGTGAAGTCCAGTCTAGAACAACAAGGATTTACAGCCGAGAAGTAATCTCAAATCCACAAAAAAAAGACACCGCCCTCAATCAGTCAATAATGCTGATTGAGGGCGGTGTCTTTTTGTCTCTCTCCGTCGCTCCCCCCCCCATACTAAGTCCTAAGAAGGCTGTCTGAGGATATGGAATAAGTTGGACAGCCTTTTTTTTCTTTGCAGGGTATAAAAAAGCACCGACACTTATCATTGTGATGCGTGTCGGTGCTTGAAAGTAGCTTGTCGGGGTGACTGGATTCGAACCAGCGACCACACGCCCCCCAGACGTGTACTCTAACCGGGCTGAGCTACACCCCGAAAATCCGATGCAAAAATACATCTTTATTTTGGAATAACAAGGGCTTCTGACCTTAAATATACGTTTAGTGAAAAATGTATATCAATCGTTGGAAATATCGAAAAATCTTCCTACTTTGTGTGGAGATAAGACTCTGTTTTATCTCTCTGCCTTAGGGTGATCTATGATATTCCTAAATAAATACTAATATAATAATTTGTGGATACTATGAAAGTGTACGAAACTAATCAAATCAAGAACATCTCGATCCTCGGGAGTTCTCGCTCAGGCAAGACCACCTTGGCTGAGTCTATGCTGTTTGAAGCCGGTGTCATTAAACGCCGTGGTACAGTAGAAGCCGGGAATACGGTGTCCGATTATTTTCCTGTTGAAAAAGAATATGGGTATTCGGTCTTTTCAACCGTATTTTCTGTACCATGGCAAGAGCGTAAATTGAACTTCATCGATTGTCCGGGAGCGGACGACTTCATCGGTGCAGCTGTATCGGCTCTTCAGGTAACAGATACTGCGCTCATGGTGGTCAATGCACAGTACGGTGTTGAGGTGGGGTTGATCAACCAATTCAGATATACAGAGCAGTTCAATAAGCCTGTCATCTTCATCATCAATCAGCTCGACAACGACAAGGCCGATTTTGAGATGGCGTACAATCAGCTTCGTGAGCGTTATGGTACCAAGGCCATCGCTGTACAGTATCCACGTAACATAGGTTCTGCTTTCAATGAGATTGTGGACGTTCTCAAGATGAAGTTGTACCGCTGGAAGCCCGAGGGTGGTGTTCCTGAGGTGCTCGACATCCCGGAGGATGAGATGCCGAGAGCCATGGAGTATCACCAAGCACTTGTTGAGGCTGCAGCGGAGAACGACGAAGGACTTATGGACATCTTCTTCGACAAGGGAACTCTTACAGAAGACGAGATGCGTGAAGGTATTCGTCAAGGTCTTCTTGCAAGGGGGATGTTCCCTGTGTTCTGTGTCAGTGCACTGAAGGATATGTGTGTACGTAGGACACTCGAATTTCTCGGCAATGTCGTTCCTTGTGCGGACAAGATGCCTTCGATGCAGGCCACAGATGGTACAGTGATCGAGACAAAGAGCGATGGGCCTACCAGTTTGTATTTCTTCAAGTCTACAGTCGAGCCTCATATCGGTCAGGTGGATTACTTCAAGGTGGTCAGCGGTACCGTGAAGGAGGGGGATGATCTCTACAACCCTCATCGTGATAGCAAAGAAAGACTCGCACAGATCTTTGTGCCGGATGGTCAGTCTCGTGAGAAGATCTCCATGATGAAAGCCGGAGATATCGGTGCTGTTGTGAAGCTCAAAGATGTCAAGCTCGGTCATTCCCTTAACGAGAAAGGGTGTGAGTGGATATACCCTCCATTGACTTTTCCGGAACCAAAGTATCGCCGTGCTATCTATCCGGTAAATGAGGCCGATGCTGAAAAACTCAGCGAAATCCTATCACGTATGCACAGCGAGGATCCGACATGGATTGTGGAGCAGTCCAAGGAACTTCGTCAGCAGATTGTTTATGGGCAAGGAGAGTTTCACTTGCGTACACTCAAGTGGCGTCTCGAAAATAACGAAAAGATACAGATCCGTTTCGAGGAGCCTCGTATCCCTTACCGTGAGACGATCACCAAGGTCGCTCGTGCAGATTATCGACATAAGAAGCAGTCCGGTGGTGCCGGTCAGTTCGGTGAGGTTCATCTGATTGTCGAACCATATACCGATGGGATGTCCATGCCATCGTCATATAAATTTGGCGGTCAAGAGTTCAAGATTACGCCAAGGGATACCCAGGAGGTTAAACTCGACTGGGGTGGCAAACTCATATTCGTCAACAGTATTGTCGGTGGAGCCATCGATACTCGTTTCTTGCCTGCAATCCTCAAGGGGGTGATGTCTCGTATGGAGCAGGGACCTCTTACCGGGTCGTATGCCCGTGATGTACGTGTCATCGTATATGACGGCAAGATGCATCCTGTTGACAGCAACGAAGTTTCCTTCATGCTTGCGGGGCGTAATGCTTTCAGTCAGGCTTTTCGTGAGGCAAGTCCCAAGGTCTTGGAGCCCGTGTATGATGTTACGGTAAGTGTCCCTGCAGAGTTTATGGGCGATGTCATGAGTGATCTCCAGGGACGTCGAGCGATGATCATGGGGATGGAGAGTGCCAAGGGGTATGAACGCATCCAAGCCAAGGTGCCTTTGAAGGAGCTCGCCTCTTACTCCACCTCACTCAGTTCTATCACGGGAGGACGTGCTTCTTTCACGATGAAGTTTGCGTCTTACGAGCTTGTTCCACAAGATGTGCAAGAAAAACTCCTTGCAGAACATGCAGAAGATGATGAGTGATCTGTCTGACAGGATATTGAATATCTAAAATCTTTATAGAGGGTGTGTCAAGATTTTCTATTTTGACACACCTTTTTTCATGTTCGTTCGGATAAAAGCGGATACCGTCGGGTAAAGAGGTTAGATGTGGGGCAAAATTTTATTTTGCGACAGAATCCATTTTGTCCCGTGCCGGCAAACATTCTGTCCTTGTACAGAGTATTTTCTCCTCTTCTCCGGAAGAGGCCGGGGTAGTTTCTATTGTCACGATTTTTTTTTTTCATCTCTCTTATGTCTTTCTTCTGAGGCATAGAGCCTCCATGTATATCTTGCTTTATTCTTCTCCGGAGTAGGCTTGCTTAGACTTGTTGAATCAGCAATCCAAACTTTTTCACTTTAAAAGCTCTCCATCTCCTTTAATTTTGTTATTTTTGCGAGCAATTGCTATTGTACCATTTGGCGAGTAAACAACAACATAAATTATAGATAGGAACCATGAGTAAAGATCCTAAACAACAAGAAAATCTCACACCTGAACAAGAAGTCGGTGTGATCGTTTCGAAATCTGAGAAGTTCATCGACGACAACAAGAAGAACATCACAGTCGCAGTCCTCGCTGTTATCATCCTTGTTGGTGCTTTTTTTGCGTACAAGCATCTCTATGCCCAACCTAAGGAAGATAAGGCAAAGGAAGCAATGTTCAGAGCTGAACACTACTTCGGGGTAGACTCTTTTGCTCTCGCTCTCAATGGCGATGGAGCCAAGACTACGGGTTTCCTTGAGATCATCAAGAAGTATGGATCGACAGAAGCAGGCAATCTGGCTCAGGCTTATGCCGGTATCTCATACTTCAAACTTGGAGAGTATGACAAGGCTTTGGAGCACCTCAAGAAGTTCTCTGCGGACGATGAAATGTTGGCTCCTACAGTCGTGGGGCTCATCGGTGATTGTCTTGTCGAAAAGGGTAATGTACAGGAGGCTGTCTCTTACTTTGAGAAGGCAGCGGCTAAGGCTGACAACTCTGTGATCTCTCCCGTCTATCTCAAGAAGGCCGGTCTGGCTTATGAATCCCTTGGGCAAAATGACAAAGCAATGACTTGCTACAAGACCATCAAGGATAAGTACTACGATTCGGAAGAAGCCGGTCTGATCGACAAGTATATCGAAAGGCTCAACTTGAAGTAATCAGGTTTACAGCGAGTTCCGTTTTCACCGACTGAAAACGGAACTTGTTTGTTTTTTATCCCCTACAAGGAGGAGGTGATTTTGTCTTTTTGATTAAATTCAAAAGAGAAAAACATTTGGACTCTTCTTTGATTCTGCTAAACAGGATAGGACTTTTCTTATTTGCTTGATTTGTTCTTTCTGTTTTTATCCTCAAGCTCTCTTCCGGAATAAATACTTTCTACAATATACAGCTTCGCCGTTTTCTTTGTTTTCTTGTAGAGATTTTTGTCTCTGAGCTGGAGAAAGTGTTTTTAATTGTTTAGATAATGCCCTATTTCCTGATGCAATTATGATTGCAGATACCTTTAGTGGATGACGCTTTGGGGATCTGTCGGAAGACTATAGCCGGAGGTCGATAAAATACTTGGTTCGCTTGATGAGAAAAATAAAATATAAGGAGATAAGTTAATATGTATAAACTTGTCTTGAGTGATTTTGCGATGTTCGTGGTGCTCAAGACGAAAATGAATTTTAAGATGAAAGGTGTGATAAAGCTGTGTGCAATAGCGTTGTTTGCTGCTGTCGTGTGTGGTGGATGTACCATGCAGGATGGCTCTAAATCAGTCACAGAACGTGCAACTTTGGAACTCTCGCAGTATGCAGTCGAACTGTCGAATGAGGCTCAGGCTGCCACTCCCCTTGTGACTGTAGAGACCAATCAAGATGTCGTAAAGGTACAGTCTCTTGCGCCTGATTGGGTTGAGGCGAAATACCTCAACAAGAAAATATACATTTCTGCAAAACCAAACCAGTCCGGAGTGAAGAGGACAACCAATCTTTTGGTGTTTGCCGGTACTGAGTTTGACATCATCAAGGTGACACAGAAGGGATCGACGCTCTTCTTGAAGGTCTCTCCGACAGAGATCTCCGTCCCTGCTAATGGTGAGACACTGTTGATCGATGTCAAGTCGAATGGTGAAGATTGGAAGTATGAGGTGGAAGAACAGTCAGAGGAGTGGCTCTCTGTAAACCGAATCAACGACTTTCTCCAAATCATGGTAGCCCCCAATACCGCCAGCCACCAAAGGCGAGGGCACATTTATGTCGAACTTCGTGGAACGAGCCCGGTGGAGATAAACGTTGCTCAGCAGGCGTTTAATAATGGGGCAAGATTTGGTTTGCCTTTGTTGGAGAAGAAACCTACCAAACACGCCATCATAGACTATGAGAAGAAACAAGGAAGCTATGTTGTCAAGTATGACGATGAAAATTACGGATCTCCATTGGATATCCCTTATATCGTTTTCCTTTATGCTTCACCCGTATTCAAGTCTGTCACATACTACATAGTAGAGGCAACAAAGAGTATTCACCAAATCGAGATGGTCTCTAATGATGCCAAGACTTTGATGTCTGATGAGTTCATTCAGACCTTGATCGATAAGGGCTTCGAAATAAAAAAGAAAAAAGGCTCTCAAAACTATGAAGGTGTCAGTCAACAACTTGGCTTCAAAGTCGTAGTTGAGATAAAGGAGTTGAAGGAGTCGAAGGTCATCTTTACGCCTCTTGGGGCATAACGTCATTATGCCGATTAAGTACGTTTCATTATACCCAAAGACCATAAAGGAAGTAAATGATGAATGTTAGAAGTGTGATTAAATTTGTCTCGATGACTTTGGCTCTGCTTGGACTTTTTCAGTCCTGTGTGCCACAAAACGAGATGAAGAGAAATCTGGATGGAGCTGTTTTGGAGCTCTCTCATGAGACGCTCGAACTTACAAGCCAGCAGATCGAAATGGGATATGTCCCCCAGATCCGGGTCAAGACCAACCAGTCCTCAGTGAAAGTTGTCTCTCTCGACCCAAGTTGGTTGAATGCAGAGTACAGGGACAATGGTATATACATATCTGCTCTCGAGAATAAGTCCGGAGTAAAGCGTAGCACCAATATCTTGGTCGTGGCAGGAGGAGCCAGAGAGTTAGTCTCTGTCACTCAGAGTAATGCACGCGTCCTTCTGGACGTGTCTCCTAAAGATGCCGAGCTGTCTCCCGAAGGAGAGGCTATCTTGGTCGATATCCGATCTAATGAGGCCGAGTGGATCTTTGAGGTCGAGGAGGGGAAAGAGTGGCTAAGGGTCAATCGTATAGACAACTTTATCCAGGTTATAGCGCAAGCCAATACGACTCTCCGGGCTCGTACAGCACAGATTTATGTGTCTGTGTCCGGAAAGGTTATGGTTGTCAACTTTACCCAACAATCGAGTAATAAAGGGGCTAAGTTTGCCCTGCCACTTTTGGAAAGAAGATCTTCTCCATACAATATCATAGCATTTGAGGAGAAGAATGGTAACTATCTGTTGGAGTACTCTTTTTCCGGTGGCTTGCTCGGACTTCCGGGCTCTGCTTCGGTCAAGTTTGTGTACGCATCACCTGTGTATCACAGTGTCCTTTACAGTGTCAATACCTTGACTGGCTTGATTACCAATATCGTAATGACTTCTTATGAACCGGAGATATTGCAATCGGATGAGTTCATGGACTTTTTGACTTATCAAGGATTTTCTATTTCGAATAATACTACGGATCCTACGGGACAGATCTTGAGTTTTTCGGGCTCAAACCTTGAAGCTGCGTATGGAGTGGATATCAGAATCAATAAGGATGCAACCAAGCCTTCTACCATTACGCTCAAGTCAAGAGGCCGACAGACAGAGTCATATAAGACCTTCAAGACGTTCCCATTCGACAAGTATGAGTACTTGTTTGAGGGTTGGACATATGCCAAGATCAAGGAAAGTGAACTTGCTGACGGCTCTACCGTCGACTATGAGACACCGAGTGAAAAGGATCCGAAGATTATAAAAGAGTCTCAGTACTCTGTCGCTCCGGAGAAGCGCCCCCTTGTGGTTCGTATCTTCGGGATGAATGAGGACAAGATAGATCCTGCTACAGGTGCCATAGCTGATCGTCTCGACCAGTTGGTCGCAGTCTTTGATGATGTGCATCTTGGTGCTTTCGTATCTGAGGGTAAGTACTATCTGACCGAAGAGTTCCAGAATCTTTTGGCAGCCTCCGGGTTCAAGTACATAAAGGAACAAAATGGAATAACTCAGTGGTATCATGACGAGAAGAAAATCTTGATCATGCCTCGCGGTACACGATTCAGTTCGGTCTTGGACTTGATGCCGGTACTGGCAATAAGTTATTTCCATCGTGATCTAAGTCATCAAACTACGGCTCAGATGAATGCAACTTTGTCGGCAATGTACGATGAAGTCGTACGCCAAGACCGGCTTTTGGGGGCACAGCGATGAATATATGTGTTTTGTTGTAGTAAGATGTAGGACCTCAGGTGACTGATACTCTTGTATCTGACACAATATGGTGCTATGAATATGAATATAGATATATGAACAGAAGAAATATAAATACTCTGATCCTTGGATGTCTCACTGCCTTGATTACACTCTATGGTTGTAAAGAAGAGAGGCAGGCAGACCTTCATGTCGCAGGGACTACCCAAAGCTCTGCTTCCGGAAGATCAGCTTCTTTGTTTGCTCCTAAGAGTGCTTATCCCGGTAAACTTATCTTCAAGGTAAGTGAGGGCCTTCTCGGAGACATCAAACTTGTGGATGCCGGAGGCGTGCAGATGTCAAGCATGCCTACGGCCATGTCTGCCGCTTTCGGGATGATGAAAGCCAATAAGGTGGAGAGGCTTGTCCTTCCATCCGGTAAATATGAGGGGGCTCTGAAGGAAGCAGGACTCGATCGTTGGTTTGTAGTGACATTTGATGAGGAAGTTGCTCTCATCGATGCTTTTGCGATCATGAATAATGTGGGCGGTATTGAGACGGTTGAATACTCTTGTCAGGCTGAAGTCTTTGAAGCACCTCAGGGGGAGTCTCCCGTCTATGATTTTATTCGTTCCGGAGAGCTTCCATTTGATGATCCAATGCTGTCACAGCAGTGGCATTACAACAATTTGGGTGATAAGTATTGGGCAAAACAGGGATGTGACATCAATCTTTTCAATGCTTGGAAAATAACCACCGGTACGCCTAATGTCATCGTCTGTGTCGTTGATGGTGGGATCGACGTTACCCACCCGGACTTGAAAGACAACCTATGGGTAAATAAAGCAGAAGAGAAGAACGGCATTGATGATGACGGTAATGGGCGTAAGGATGATATTCATGGATTCTGTTTCGTTGACCTGACCGGAGATATTCGTCCTGATCCTGACGGTCACGGTACACACGTTGCCGGTACGGTCGGAGCAAGATCCAATAACGGAATAGGGGTGAGCGGTGTAGCCGGCGGAAATCATAAAGATCTCAAAGAGACCGGTGTCCGTATCATGTCTGCAGCCATCCTTAGGGCTAATCCTGACGGTGTCACGACAAAAGGTGCATCTGCTGAAAACATTGCAAATGCGATTATATATGGAGCATTAAATGGGGCTACCATCTCTCAAAACTCCTGGGGCTATCCTTTTGCTTCCGGAGTGGAACAGACCCCTACTGTCGTAAAAGAAGCGATAGACTTCTTCATCGACAAGGCCGGAACGGTGCTTGATACCTCTGATCCAAGATATGGACAACAGAGAGAAGATGCTCCGATGAAGGGTGGAGTCGTTTTCTTTGCTGCCGGAAATGATAATGTGGACTTCCCCACACCTCCGGCTTCGTACGAGCGTGTCGTGGCTGTCGCTGCCATCGCTCCAAACTTCACTAAAGCAAGTTATTCGACATATGGAAACTGGGTAGATATTTCTGCTCCCGGTGGAGATATGCAACGATATGGCGAGAAGGCCGGTGTCCTCAGCACTATGGCTCCTGACATGAAGCCTAAAGCTCTTTATCATTATTACCACGGTACTTCCATGGCTTGCCCACACGTGTCCGGAGTCGCAGCATTGGTTCTTTCCAAATTTGGAGGCCCGGGGTTTACCAACGAGGACTTGAAGACACGCATATTGGCATCTGTTCTTCCTATTGACTTGGACAAGGTCAATCCAACTTATGCCGGTAAACTCGGCGTGGGAACCATCGATGCTTATGCCGCGGTCACTTTGGTAAACAATAAAAAGGCTCCTGAGAAGCCTGTCTTTATCGCTGAAAAGTCAACAAAAAATGCCTTTACAGAGCTTACACTCTACTGGAACGTCCCCAAGGATGAGGATGACAAACAGCCTTTGAGATATAAGTTGTACGTCTCAGATAAGGAGCTGACGAAAGATAATTATATGAGGGTAGGGGATGTCTCCGGAACGGCAAATGGATTTATCAGTGGATCCGGAACGGAGCCTGGTGATGAGATGAGCTTTACTGTCCCTTATTTGAAGCCGGGACAAGCTTATCACTTCGCACTCGTAGCGTATGACAAGTGGGGAAATATCTCTGAGCCTTCGCTTTTTGTCGGGGAGACAAAGACCAATCATGCTCCTGAGATTACGAACCTCCCCCAAGAGCCCCTTCTCGTCATAGATACTAATCATAGCTATCTACTCGAAATCGAAGAAAAAGATGGACATTCGTGGACTTATGAGATCTCAGGTGACAGAGGTGGGGTTACCCATAAGAAGACTTCGAAAGGTATCGAACTCACTATTCGTCCGGTGTTGGGAGAGGGTGAACATATCTGTAAATTGACATTAAAGGATGAGTTGGGGCTTGCCAAGACTTTTGATGTCCCATTCAGGGTCGTTCATGTTCAAACACCTGTCATGAAAACAACCATCAACTCCCTTTTGGTCGGAGTAAAGAGTGGTCCTTTGGAACTGGCTTTGCCTGATTTCTTTGAGAAGCAGTATTACTTGACCCTGAGTTTTAAGGCCGTTTCTACAAAACCTTCTGTCGCAAGCACCTTTATTGACAAGGATGGTCGCTTATTCATCATCGGAGAGAACTCAGGAAACACCTCCGTTGTCATCACCGCAAGTAATGGGTACAAGTCGATAAGCACAACGATCGAAGTGAAAGTTACCGAGGATGTTACGGATGATGTCCTCTCTGTGTGGCCATTGCCGGTGGAGAGGGTACTTAATATCTGGTTGCACCCTAAGCATAAACGTGCTGAGGTGAAGATACAGAGCATCAATGGAGAGTTGATCTTGCACGAGGCGGTCAAGGCAAATACTGTCGGTATTACCTCTGTGGATCTGCGAACATTGAATCCGGGATCCTATGTCTTGGTCATAAAGACGGGAGAGAAAGAATCTGTCCGTAGTATACTTAAAAGATGACCCGATCGTCTCTTGACTTAATAAGAACATATTGTAAGCCAAAATGAAAAATATGAAGACTGATTTATTGCGTAGGTGCTGTCTTGGCATACTGATATTGGGAGCGATAGCTACTTCCAATACCTCTCTCGCTCAGACTCGTCTATTGCCAATACTCGAATCTCCCGTGGATGCTCGAGCAGCTGCGATGGGAGGAGTTGCACTGATGAATACGGATCGAAGCTATCTATACATCAATCCCGCTTCGATTGTGTATCAAGACACCAAGTTTACGGTCTCTGCCAATGGGGTACTCTTCCCTAAATATGGGGCCGCAGACGGTCGTCTTAAAAAGGCGACCATATCTGTAGGGCAAAAGTTTTTTGATCGACATGCTTTTTATGCAGGTTTCCGTTACCAGGGAGGTTTGTCTCACAAGGTCTCGACCGGTCAATTTGATAATCAAGATCCATTGGAGTACAATCCCTTTGACTGGGTTGCTGACCTGGGATATGCTTATAGGATAAGCAAAAGATTTTCTGTGTTTGCCACCGGCTCTTTCATTCAGAGCTATACGGGTCGTGCGGCCTATGCAGGAGCTTTTGGTATTGGAGCAAACTACCTGAAAGACTTTCAAATCTCTGAGACAGATGTTTTGCTTAACATAGCAGCTCGTGTAGCGGATTTTGGGACTCCGTTGTATTACTCATCTTCCGAGTGGTACACACTTCCGAGCAAGGCTGAGTTGACAGCGGATCTGACAACATTATTTAGTAAGAATCACAAGTTGGTCACTTTGATAGGAGGACGATCATTCTTTATGCCAACAAATGTCCAAGTCTATCAGGCCAATATGGGAGCCGAGTATATCCTTTATGATTTGCTCAGTCTCAGAGCCGGTGTTCAGCTTGGCAATCGATCGACCGGGCATTGGTCATGTGGCGCCGGGCTGGGGTATAAGAGGGCGAAGATTGACTTTTCGTTTTTGAGAGGTCTCAATATAACGCATAGCGATAGGCTTGTCTTGACACTATCGTACAACTATTGATTGAATAATAACTAATTTATATAAACTGAATATGAAGAAAATAGTAAACCTTACATGGGTACTCCTACTATCACTTATTGCAGTGTCTTGTACGGATCTATCCTCGATCTATGGCAGGATTGATGAGCTGGAAGCTCGTGTGAACAAGTTGGAAGACTTGATGAAAAATGCAAGAACAAGGATCGAGGCTCTTCAAGGATTGATTGATGCTGAAGCAGGTAAGAAGTTTATCAAGGAGTGGATTGAGAAACCATACGGTTATGATCTGATCATGTCGGATGGTAGCAAGTTGAGTCTGATGAACGGTCGCAATGGAAAGACTCCTAATGTTTCTGTCACAGAAATGAATGGTACCCTTTACTGGACTATTGATGGAGAGCTTATGAGAGATGCTCAAGGCCAACCTATCAGAGCAAAAGCTGAAGATGGAAAGATGCCAAGAGTGCAGATTACAGGTGATGGATATTGGCAGATCAGCACTGATGACGGCGCTACTTGGAAGGATCTCAGAGATGAAAATGGTGAAAGAGTACGTGCTAAAGGTCTGGATGCTACTCATACCCTATCAATTACGGAGACAGATGCGGCTATTATTATTGTCTTCGGAGGTAAGACATTTACTATTTCTAAAGTCGCCGGTGGGGGTGGCAGTCAGCCTGGTGTGTTTGATCCGAACAAAATGGCTATCGAGTATGTCTCTGAGTATGGTGTAGCCAAAGATGGTAAGAGCTTTGCTTCTGCTCATACCGCGGATGTCCTTGGGGTATTTGCGTTCAATGACGCAACCGCTCTTTTTGCTGAATCTTTCTTGGTCGGAAAATATCATTTCCCTTCGGCAAGTGAATGGTTAGGTATTGTCCCTCAATCATCGAACATCTCTTTTACTTCAGAGAGTGTAAAGACCGGTGTTGTCGAAAAGATCAAGGTCGGGAAAGATCAAGTCGAAAAGGACTATACAGCAGAGTATAAATCAGTATCGAATGGTATTGCCTATGGGATCAAGTTTATAGACAAGAGTAACACCATGCGTACAGCCTATAGGTATCAAGTCGTTGGTCTTTCGAAGGATAGCAACGATGCTTATCTCAAGGTCACCGCTCGTCTGATAGGTGCAGATGCCAAAATTACTTTGGATACCATTGCTGATGAAGCTTTTTGGAATAAAGACAAAGCTAAAAACAAGGAACGCGTCTTCCCTGCTGCCGGGTATCAGAAAGGAACCAGAGTAAATCTTGGTACACAAGGATTTTATCCTGCATCTGATGCCTATGCAACATCGGGATTCAATAAGTATAAGGTGCAAGGATTGGAATTTGATCAAGCCTCAGCTAAGATCCACAGATCTGTACTGTTAGGTAACACTGATAAATATAAGTTCACCATACGTCCTTTCAGTGATTTCTGATGAGAGACTGTCGAGACATTGCTTCTCCATGAGAGCTCTCTGTAATTCGTAAAGGATAATTTAGAGAAATGTGAGTTGGAACTTAAGTTGCTCGCTGAGTCAGTTGCTTGCATTTTGTTGCCGGCAGGTAGAGCTACGTGCCAAATGGGATGCACAGACCGAGAGTGGCTTAAAACATAATTGTCCGCTACGTCAAAGAGAGTCTTGGACTACGTTTATTGGGACACGAAGGTTTATGAGAATACTCACATCAAAAAAGAATAGAAATAATTAAAAATAATGGTATGAAAAATCGATTTCTGATGCTGTTGAGTCTGTTGATGATCACAGTCGGAACAGCTTTCGGACAGGCTATCACTGTTAAGGGTCTCGTGGTGGATGAAAACAACGAGCCCTTGATGGGGGCAATGGTGCGCCTCAAGAATAATGCTGCGGTAGGCGCCCAGACCAATCTTCAAGGTGAGTTTACGTTGAAGGCCAATGTCGGTGATATTATCATCTTCAGTTATTTGGGATATGCTACTCAAGAGTTTCCCGCAACTGCGAAGATGAGAGTCCAGTTGAAGCCCACCTCGGAGCTTCTTGAGGAGGTTGTCATCGTCGGTTATGCATCTAAAAAAGTTGCAGCCACATCTGCGTCTATTGTCAAAGTTAGTTCGAAAGAACTTGCAGAAAAACCTACGGCCAACATCTTCGATGCTGTGCAAGGTAAGGTGGCGGGGCTTCAGGTGGCCACTTCTTCTGGAGAGCCAAGTGCGACAGCATCCATCAGACTTCATGGTAGGGGATCTGTCAGCTCGGGTTCATCACCCTTATACATCCTTGATGGTATGCCTGTGTCAGCCGGTGTCATCCAAGGTATGAACCCCAATGATTTTGAGAGTATGCAGTTCTTGAAGGACGCTGCTGCAACTTCTATCTATGGTGCTCGAGCGGCAAACGGTGTCATCTATATCACTACAAAGCGCGGTACCGTGGCAGATAAAGCAAAGATCACTGCCCGTGCGCAGTATGGTATCTCTTCGCTTGCAAACACGAGCTACTATGACAGATTTCAGAATACAGATGAGACCTTCAAGATGTTGGAGGAGTTCGGTATTGTGACCGGATCTGCTCTTACAGATATGAAGAATAAGTTTGGTAAGAATAATACCCAATGGTATAAATACTTCTATCGTAATGCTCCTACTTATCAGGCGGATATCAATGTCTCCGGAGGTAAAAATGAAACCAATTACTTCTTTTCTCTCGGTATATTTGATCAGCAAGGGCTCAGAGCCGGTTCTTCGTACAATAAGGTGAACACTCGTCTCAATGTCAACAGCAAGTTGAACGACTACATCAAGCTCGGGCTCAACGCCAGTTTGGCATATTCTGATACAAAGACCAGTCCCTATGGTTCGAACAGTTTGGGAGGTGGGTTATCGCCATTCATCGCTCCATATTATACCCCATACGATGAGAATGGTAATGAAATCTTCGAAGGTGTCATACCCGCCGTATTCCTCTTCTACAACCCCAAGTATGTTGTGACAAAGAATGTCTACAATACCAATGATGTCGTACTGAACACTATTGGAAATGTGACCATCAGTCCCTTCAGGAACTTTCAGATCCGCTCTCAGTTAGGGGTAACCCTCGGTTACAACATTTATAGTGACTTGTCGAAGCCTTCCTTCCTGAAGAATGCAGGTCAGGGAAGCAAGACCAGATCATTCAATGGGAGCAACTCACTATCAACCAATACCGTTGCAGACTACAAGTTTAACATAGAGGACGATCATCACTTCTCCCTTCTTGCCGGCCATGAGTATACCGCCTCTCGTGTAGATGGGTTTGGAGCTTCGGGTACCGGTCTTGTGGACGATAATCTTACGTTACTCTCTGCCGCGACAAAAGACAAAAGAATCACAGAGACCAGCTATGAGTATGCTTACTTGTCTTTCTTCGGCCAATTTGGCTACGATTATGCAGGGAAGTACTTTGTAGACTTAGTGTTACGTAATGATGCATCTTCTGTCTTTGGAGCTAATAGACGAAACGGCTTGTTTTGGTCTGCCGGACTTCTATGGAAGGCCAAGAAAGAGTCATTTTTGGCTCAAGTCGATTGGATAGATGCTCTTGATGTCCGTTTGAGCACAGGTACTCAGGGTAATGCGGACATCGACTACTACGAATCTCTCGCTCTTGTAGGGAATTATAGCCAACACAATGGTATAAAGGGTTGGGGACTTGTGAGCCCCGGAAATCCTGATCTTGGCTGGGAGAGACAGCGTAAAACAACTTTGGGTGTGACCTTTGATGTGTTCAGCAGGTTGCATATCAATGTCGAGTTGTACGATCGTTTGACTTCGGATATGTTGATGGATGTCCCTTATCCTTATACTTCAGGTCTTGAATTGACGGGTGCCTATGCCTTTATCAAACAGAATATCGGTAAGTATCAAAACAGGGGGCTTGACCTCAACATCACTGCAAACCTTCTGACCGGTAAGGACTACGAAATCTCTACTTACGCTAACTTCAACTACAATAAGGATAAGGTCCTTGAGTTATTTCAGGGTAGAGACTCTTGGATTGCACCCAAGACCGGTATAGGGTATATTGTAGGTGAGCCTATCATGTATGTGCTCCCTATCTTCAAGGATATCAATCCGAAGAATGGTTATCCACGTTGGTACTTGCCTTCTACCGACACAAATGGAGTCATCCATCCGGAGGTGAAGCATACAGATGATGGGCTCCTCACTTCCGAATATTCTGATGGACTTGAGCAAAATACGGGAGTGACTCGTTATGCTCCTATTTCGGGAGGTTTTGGTCTTGCCGGAAATTGGAAGGGCTTATCTCTACAAGCTGATTTCGCCTTTATCTTGGGTAAGCATATGATCTCGAATGACCGATACTATATCGAAAATCCGATGAAGTATGCCGGACAAGGCTTTGTACAGGACAAAGAAGTGATGGACTACTGGAAGAAGCCACTTCAGGATGCAAAATATCCAAGTCTCGAATATCAGAGAAAGTATTCAGAAGCTCTTTCGTATGACACTCGCTTCCTTGAGAACGCTTCATTCATGAGGCTTAAAAATGTCACCTTGGGATACACTTTCCAAAAGAATCTGATCGACAAACAAAAAGTCCTTACCGGAGCCAAGATATACCTGACAGGGCGCAACCTCCTTACATTTACGAAGTATAGAGGACAAGATCCGGAAGATAACAGTAATGTCTCCAGAGGTGTAAATCCTAACACGAAACAGTTTACTTTAGGGGTAGAGTTGAGTTTCTAAGTTTAATGAATGTATAAGAAAACATGAATAAGATATATTTGAAAACAATCCCTGGTGTCATCATGATGCTGTTGATGATGATGTCATCATGCAACTTGGATCGACTCCCTTCGAATGCCATACCGGAGCACATGTCCTTGAAAACTGTTGAACATGTCAAGTTTTGGGAAGCCGGATTTATGGCCGGGCTTCGTACGGTTCAGAAGGGGATCTTCGAAAATCTTCAGGATGTCCAAGCTGATCAACTCAATGCGTCTATTGGATTTGCCAACAATATGGTCGATGCTTATGCTTGGGAGTCTTTCAAGGCTGCCAATGAGGATCTCGGAAGTGTCTGGCATGCGTATTACAATCGTATCAAGAACATCAACTATGCTCTTCCTCGTTTCTCTCAGATCCCTGCCAAGACTGCAGAAGATCGAGCTATCATCGATAGAGCTACCGGTGTAGGTCACTTCTTGAGAGCGTACTACTACTTCAATCTCTCCATCAGGTACGCCAAGCCATACAATGCGGAGACTGCGGAGACAGACTTGGGTGTGCCCCTTGTATTGATATACGACCAGTATGGTATGCCTGCTCGTGCAACCAACAAGGCCGTGTATGAGCATATCCTCAACGTTGATATCAAGGAAGCCAAGAGACTTTTGGGAGCCATGGATGGACGTCCCATGGCATCCAATATTACCAAAGATGCCGTGCTTGCCTTAGAGGCTCGTATCAAGCTCTATATGTCTGATTGGAAAGGAGCTTTGGCTGCTTCCGAAGCGTTGATATCTTCCGGGACCTATACATTGTCCACACCTGTGGAGGAGAGCTTCAGACTGATGTGGCATCAGAGTCTCTCTACAGAAGAAATCTTACAACTACAGATCCAAAGGCCTGATGAGCTTCCCAATACTTCCAATTATTATGGAGCTACTACGGTTTATGAGAAGGAGCATGGACTCCGTAATAACCCCGACTATCTCCCTTCTCAATGGATGGTCAACTTGTACTCAGATGCAGATATCCGTAAGAAGGTATACTTTGAGAAGCAAAACTGCTTTTACCAAGGTGAGACTTATCTCCTCAATGTCATCTCAAAGTTCAAGGGAGATGTTGATTTTGCGACCTTGATTGGGAGTGTATACAGTGTGTGGGGGGGGTATGTCCCCAACTCATTGACCAATCCTAAAGTCTTTCGTATAGCAGAGCAATACTTGATTGCAGCAGAGGCCGCATATATGTCGGGAGATGCAGACCGTGCGGTGAAGTATCTCAATCAGTTGCGTTATAGTCGTCGATTGGGTCGAGTCAATGCAACCGGAAATAAGTTGCTTAGAGAGATCCGGGATGAGCGTACGAGAGAACTGGCATTTGAAGGCTTCCGTCTTTGGGACCTCCGTCGTTGGAATATGCCGATGAAGCGTCACTCTCCTCAGACTTTGAGCGGTGGAGCTACTCCATTCCTTTATAATGGTGCCGGACTTGATCTTGAGATTCCGGCAGGACATGATAAGTTTGTCTGGGCCATTCCAAGCAATGACATAAAGACCAACCCTAATATAGCGAATCAGCAGAATCCGGGGTGGGGGTTATGATCCCCCTCGGATGAGAGAAGGTCTCTGTCACCATAAGAGATAGGAAGCGTATATGATGAACGATGTGAGATCATATATCTTGCGAGATCAAGCTATACGACCTTCGAGATTAAATCATATGACTTGCGAGATCAAATCTTACGATCTTCGATATCGAGTTCTACGACTTTTTTTGACTTGAATCTTGCTCTCATTGCCACGTTATAGTTGTCCCCTGAAAATAAGCTCAGAGAGAGACTTTGTCAAGCAACAATTTCTCTCTCTGAGCTTATTTTTAGGGGACACGTCATTGTCTGACCTCTGTTAGGCCTTTTGTCATTAGTATTTTAGGCTCAAAATGCTTAAATTTGCACCGACACTTTTGTCTGATCATTGTGTGGCAAGGCTTTGCTCTCAGAGCTATGTAAGATCAACAAAGTTATTATCAACAATATCATATATCTCTTCGATGATAAATCGTCTACTGATACGAATAAAGGTTCTACAGATACTATACAACTTCTACCACGACTGCGGCATGACGAGCACTCAGGCTCTATCGACCTTGAGATTGGCTTTGGACAAGTCTTACCAGTTGTACATCCATATGTGTGGACTTCCGATCCAAGTGGGGCGAGTTGCGCGCAAGAGATTGGAGCGCGAGATCAGCAAGATTGCTCCCGATGCGCAGACTGTAGAGGTGTTGAGAGGGCTTGCAGACAATGCTCTCATCAGATATATCGAGTCAGATGAGGACTTCATGGGTATGTATGATACTTACGCCTTCGATCGAGACGATATGGAGGAGTATCTCAATAAAGTCATGGGGCTTGTCGTAGCGAAAGGAGTGGCACTCACAGTAGAGGAGAGGGACAATCTTGATGCTGTGCGTCAGTATTGGAAGCCTATCTATCGCACCCATATCCAAGCCTCTGAGGACTATAGGCAGTGTCTGGAGAATACATCTGTATACCTCAATGATGACATCGATATCGTTTATACATTTGTTGTCAAGGTCTTTAATGGGATGAGTGAGGACAAGCCTTTCAGTGCTTTTGTCAAGCCGAAGTATATGAGCGATGCCGAGGAGTCCTTCGGTACCGAACTCCTTGCAAAGGCGATGAAGAACAAGGACGAGTACAGGGATCTCATCAGTACTTACTTCAAGAATTGGGATCGTGAACGTGTGAGTGAGATGGACTTCATCATCCTTCAGTTGGCGATCACAGAGGCCATTGCTTTCCCAAGCATCGCAACACGTGTGACCATCAACGAGTATTTGAACTTGGCTCGTTACTATAGTTCGCCCAACAGCACAACATTTATCAATGGTATCTTGCACGAGATGATCGCCCAGCTCAAGAGAGAGGGACGTATCTTGGGAGAGTAAGGTGCTATGACAAACACTTTAATAAAATAAGACAATGAACTTTCTGAACATTCTACTTCAAGCCCCCGCATCTGCCAACTCCGGATTGATGCAAATTGGTATGATCGTCCTTATGGTGGTCATCTTTTACTTCTTCATCATTCGCCCTCAGTCAAAGAAGCAAAAAGATGTCCAAAAGGCTCGTGAAGCCCTCAAGGTCGGTGATAAGATCATCACTGCCGGGGGTATTTATGGTACAATCCGTGAACTTAACCGTGAGACAATGATCGTCGTCATCGAAGTATGGGAGGGTGTGAAGTTTAAAGTCGATCTGAACTCTGTCTATGCTGTTGCAGATAATTCTGCAAAGAAAGGTAGATAAGATCGATACTCCCTTGATATAAGAAGTCATGGTATGAAAGGTATCAGACGACTCTTCAAAGATTATAAGAAGGTTCTGCTGTTTTTTAGGAATCAGCAGACCCTTCTTTTTTTCTTGTTTTTCATGATCTCTTTGCTTCTGTGGTTCTTGCAGACCTTGCAGGATACCTATGAAGATACGATCAAGATCCCCATCGTCGTCAATGAGATACCTTCGGATATAGCCGTGTCTGAGGACTTACCTGAGTATATTTCGGTCAAGGTGAGGGACAATGGATTTGAGCTCTTCAACTACTCGATCACCAATGCCATCGCTCCCATTGAACTTTCGTTCACTCCGGATGAGAGCAGGGAGGGATATCATGAATGGACTACGGATGTCTTGGAGAACGAACTCATCAGTCGGCTCAGCATCAATGGTAAACGATCGACGATAATCACCTTCAGTCCTCAGTATATCGGATTCAGCTATTCGCCGAAAGCCAAAAGAGAAGTCCCCATCGACTTTAAGGGACAAATAATCCCATCTGCCGGAACGATCATCACAGACTTCACACTCGAACCGGATAAGGTCATCGTCTATGGTAATAAAAACGATATAGACACCCTGGAGATCATTCGTACAGATACGCTTACTTTTGCAGACTTTGATAAGTCTTCTGTATTTAAGATGCCTCTTATTGCACCTCAAGGTGTAGCTCTCACACCTTCCGAGGTCGCAGTGAGCGTCAAGGTGGAGAGACTCATACAACGTCGCTTCTCCATACCGGTGTCGTTTGAGTATGCTCATCCACAATATGCGTTACGTCTCTTCCCCTCCATGGTGGATGTTGTGTGTGTGGTGCCGGAGAGTAAGGCAGATGAATTGTTGGCATCGGATATAAAAGTTATACTCGAGGATGTCGGAGACTTCAGTGAGACGGCTAAAGGTAAGCTTAAGCTTCAGATCATCAAGTATCCGGACTATGTGCATGTCATACAGGCTGAGCCTGATCAAGTGGAGTACATCCTTGAGGAGAAATGATGTCAATGAAGCCAAGAGTGATAGGGGTCTGTGGGCTGATAGGGTCAGGGAAGAGTGTTGTGATGCGTTATTTTGCACATCTCGGATATCCTGTCTACGATTGTGATGATGTAGCGAAGGAGATGTATTATATCCCCAGAGTGCGTACACAGATTGCTGAACTGATAGGTCTTGATCCGATTGATACAGAGGGAAGACTCAGAAAGACTGAACTATCAAATGCCTTATCTTCTTCTCTCGATATAAAGACCCGTTTGGAGACGATTATACATTCTGCTCTTCTTGAGGATTTTGATCATTGGTGCAAGGCTTTCTCCGGATCGGAGGTCGTTTTCATGGAGAGTGCGATCCTTTTTTCTTCGAAGTTTAATGAGCGATGTGATGTAACGATAGCCGTGGATGCACCTGAAGAGATGCGTAGGGAGCGCGTCATACGTCGTGATGGAGATAAGGATAGTCAGAGGTTTGAGCGAGTCAAAGTGCTTCAGATGAAAGAGGCAGAACTCATCAAACATGCTGATATTCACATAATGAATGACAACAAGTGTTCGATCATAAAGCAGCTGGAGGCGGTGAGCCGATCAGTCTTTGATCAGAGCATCGAAGCATAATATTATATACAATAGAAAATGAAACTAAAAGAAGTCTTTTCAATCTCAGGAAAGCCTGGATTGTTTGTAATTGTATCGGGCAATAAGATGCCTTTCATTGTCGAACAAGTAGATGAAACGAAGAAGCGTATTCCGGTCTTTGCAAAGGATCGTATCGTCTCTCTCTCTGATATTTCGATCTACACAGAAGAGGATGACGTGCCTCTTGGTATCGTTATGGAAGCAATCAGGGAAAAGCATGCAGGCGCAGAGGTTGATGAGAAGGCAGTATGCGCAAACGCTAATACGCTCAAAGAGTTTATGATGACTGCATATCCTTCGTACGATAAAGATCGTGTCCATAATGGTGATATCAAGAAACTCGTGAAGTGGTACAATATCCTTATTAAGGCCGGTATGGAGACCTTCATCGATAAGGAAGAAGAGGTGACAGCAGAAGCATAAGACTGCACTTTCCGTATAAAAACAACCGCCGAACTCAAGTAACATGTGTTCGGCGGTTGTTTTCATATTCTCTCAGTGGAGATGTAGGCTATAGATCGACTGTATATTCGACAATATCAGGGGTAGTGATGCTCAGATTACTATCACTGACTCCCTCTGTGTCGTAGGCTGTGTCGTGTGGTATTGTCAGTGGATCTCCGAAACCAATCTGAGAGAGACTTGCAATGTGGATCATATATAGGGTATTGCGGACGACTCCGTAGCGACCGGTCTTTTTCTTTGTAGAGAGTTCGTTGTCTTTGAAATGTCGTATAGGAATGGCATAGTAGGTGACACCCTTCTTGTAAAACTGAACATCATCTGATGAATAACCGAAAATGTTGCTTCCGGTTACTCGGTCAAAATGAGGTTTGAGGGTAGTGTAGATTTTCAGTAATTCTTTTTCTTCTGACGATTGTTCTTGACTTTCCTTTTGCTTTATTTTTCTTATCAACGTTTCAAATGCTGCCTTTGAGTAATGTTTGCCACGGATTGTCAGCCAATCTTCTCCGAGAGGAATATCCTGATCCGGTGAATAAGTAATCCCAACGATCAATCTGGTCACATTTTTCGCACTGAGATCTGAGCCATCAACGGTGTTTTCGGGAATTATGAAGCCTTGAAACTTTTCTTCCACATCTCGTGTGACGATCTTCTGATAAATACCGGTGTCGCGATAATCTTTAATGTAGTCGAAATCTTCCTTTAGATCTTCCCAGGACTTATCTTGATAACCGTTGAAGTTTGCATCGACAGGGTAGTGACCTTTTAGTCCGTTGTCCAAGTCTATTTCCTGATACTCCGGAAAGAGTCGGAACTTCTTGTTTGATACATCCCTTAGAAAAATGATCTGCTGAGTCTCTATCCGGTGATTGGTTGGGACTTTGATATTGTCCCAAAAGATGGAAGCATAGGCAAAGTTTGGCTTTAGTTCTGCTTTTATTTCTAGAGGTTGACTCTCTTTAGTTTGGTCGAAGTTTTCCTTTGTTATCTTGATTAGTTGATCAGCATTAGTGTAAAACTGCATCAATAGCCTGCTGTTTTTGTCAAAGGGTTGCTTGACAAAATCTGAGCGGAGTGCACTGAAGTTCTCTCCGATGGCAGTCCTTTCTTTAACCTCATCAGTAGGATTGCATACGATTAGGACTTTATAGTTTCCGGCAGGAACTTTCAGATTTTTGAGTGTTAGAGCGAAGGCTCCATTGTTTGTCTTGGAGATGATCCCTTCCGTCCCTTGTAACACTCCTTTATCGCAACTGACCTTTTTGTCAAAGAGATGTAACACGCTTTGGGGAACTTCTGCTTCATTCATTGAATAGAAGATTATCCTGATATCGTTGAAGCTTATGCGTCTTATATCTTTAGCGATGTACTGCGCTCGTTCGCTTATATCTGAGCGCAATCCTGAGGCTTGAGATGTGAAGTGTGTTGTGATCAAGACTTCTTTCAAACTTTCAGCTGATGATGTCTCGTCCAAAACAACCCTTTTGTTGCAGGCCACTAGTACGCACAACAAAATAAGGATGGCCAGTCCTTTGATTGGTCTTTTCATGAGTATTTATGCTTTTCTATAGATATTAAAGATAACAAGCTATAAGTCCCTTGGACTTATAGCTTGTGAAGATCGTGTCCCATACGATCCTTTTTTGTTTGGAGGTATGAACGATTGTATTTGTTTGGTGTTACTTCTATTGGGATAATCTCTGTGATTTCAAGTCCATATGACTCCAATCCAACTCGTTTGGTCGGGTTGTTGGTCATGAGCTTCATCTTCTGTACACCGATGGCCCGAAGCATCTCTGCACCTATGCCATAATCTCTTTCATCCGGCTGGAAACCGAGAGCTATGTTTGCTTCTACGGTGTCCATTCCTTCATCTTGGAGTTTGTAAGCATGTATCTTATTGCAAAGTCCGATGCCACGTCCCTCTTGGTTGAGGTATATGATTGCTCCTCGGCCTTCTTCTTCAATCTTGTGCATCGCAGCGTGAAGCTGTTCGCCACATTCACAACGCTGAGAACCGAAGATATCGCCTGTCGCACACGACGAGTGAACTCGCACCAAGACCGGAGCACCATTGCTGATGTCTCCCTTTACCAAGGCAACGTGTTCCACACCATTGCTTTTTTGTTTGAATGGGATGATTCTGAAGTCTCCAAAGGTTGTAGGAAGAGCCGCCTCAACTCCTTTTATCATGATTGACTCTGACTTGAGACGATAGGCAATGAGATCTGCGATGGAGATGATCTTGAAGTCAAACCTTTTTGCAATCTCAAGAAGTTCAGGGAGACGTGCCATAGTTCCGTCTTCGTTGATAACTTCGATCAAACAAGCCACGGGTTGAAGCCCTGCAAGCTTTGCAAGATCGACTGCCGCCTCGGTGTGTCCCGCCCTACGCAAGACTCCTCTGCTGCGAGCCCTTAGGGGGTTGATGTGCCCCGGACGGGCAAGGTCTGTCGGCTTGGTGTTGGGATCGGCGAGTGCTTTGATGGTCATGGCTCTATCGTACATGGATACACCTGTAGTACAGCCATGTCCTATGAGGTCGACAGTCACAGTGAAAGGCGTTTCGTATACCGATGTGTTTTCTTGTACCTGCATTGGCAGCTCAAGCTCTGCACATCGTTCTTCGGACATCGGTGTACATAGGACTCCTCGTCCATATCTCATCATGAAGTTGATGATCTCAGGATCTACCTTCTCTGCAGCAATAATAAAGTCTCCTTCATTTTCACGATCTTCATCATCGACAACAATGATGATCTTACCATTTTTGATGTCTTCGATGGCTTCTTCGATCGTGTTAAGTATTCTTTCCATTATAATGACGGTATTGTGTTGTTTAATTGTTTTTGGGAGGAATGAGTTCCAACATTTGTTTGTTGGTGTTGATTATGTTTTCAAGCTCTCTTCTATACGCCTTGTTTCGGTACAGATAGATGCCATAGAAAGATAGACCCAATGGGAATAATATCATCAGTGTGATGTTGCCCCACTTATTGGAGAGTCTCATTGTGCGCGCCAAATCCTTTAGGTAAGGGTAATTGGCAAGTCTATTGATCAAGAGATAATCTCTGGAGTTAGACAAGTTCTCCACGATCTTTTCAGTCAGTTCAAATATCTCTTGTCGTTGTTGATGCTTTTCGTTGTCGAGGAAAAAGTCCAAGTAGGACATTGAAGGCATAGAGAGGTGCTTCTTGACTGCCTCTTCCAATATGGAGATGTCTCTGGTTGCTTGTGTGTGATTCACCTCGATCATCGTTATGTCCTTGAACTCAATCTTACGTGCAGTAGATGTGCCCAAAAGTTTGCGCATCGTGTTGATATAGTTGTCCAAGTTGAGTTTTGTTGAGTCTTTTGTGGCAATATAGCTCAACCACAGACCGATCGGAGAAAGAACGATCGATGGTAACCACATCCCTATCCACACCTCAATTTTGCCATCTCTTGCCATCTTGAGCCCCATGGTCTCCAAGACATAGTATACGATGAAGAACAGAACGGCAGTCACGATCGGTGTCCCCAGCCCCCCTTTTCGAATGATGGCCCCTAAAGGTGCTCCGATGAAGAAAAACACCAAGCAAGCAACGGGATAGGTCATCTTGCGATGGAATTCAAACTCGTTTTTACGCATTGTGCTCAGAGTGCCTTCTCTTTCTGAACGAGTGAAACTGCTTGTGGCAAGTTGTTGTGAGACCAATTCCTCAGCTTTTGTATAAAGGTCTTTTTTCTCCCTCATTCCCATAGTAGCCAATCTTTGGGTCATTGAGAAGTTTTTCTGTTCTTCGATTGATAGCTGTAAGTACTTTGAGGGATATATCTCTGCAATAGAGAGGCTGTGGGAGGATTGATTCGTTGTATTTAGTTTCTCTTCCGAAATGCTCTGTTCTGTGTCATGATCCATCGAATAGCTGTTTTCAACCCGTGACATCGGCGACTCCGGTAAGAATCTTGTCTGGTATGAGCTATTGATGATCTCTTTTGCTGAGATCACCTCCAATGAGTCTACGATAAGGCTAAGAGAATCTGAAAACTCCTTAAGCTGAACGATATTTTTTCCCACAAACTGAGATGCAATGACATCTTCATCCGGTCTATCGAGGTTCGTATCAAATAATATATGCACCTCTTTCATTTCAAATCTCTCTCTGAGGTATGGCATCAGCTCTTGTGGATTGGCATAGCTGGGAGATCTTAGGTTTTTGAAAGATTCTCCATGATACAGTTCAAGGATCAGGGCTGTATTGTCTTTTGTCGAGTACACACGCCCCGAATCGGCAACGATTACTGTTGCATCATTGATGCCGGACTTATAGTCGTATATCATGACACCTTTCAGCAGTTTTGCCTTGGAGTCTTTTTCTTTGACATAGATGCTGTATCCTCTTAACTCCTTGTAGAAGACCCCTTCAGGGATTGCAAGTTCCGGAGATTTGTTTCGGATGGCAAAATAGTATGCCCAGAATTTGACTTGAGATTTAATCATCCAGTCATTCTGAAATACAAATAATCCCACCGCTATTACGACCACAGACATAAATATCGGCTTCATGATCGTATAGAGAGGCACACCTGCAGATTTCATCGCAAGAAGTTCCAATCGCTCACCCAAGTTGCCGAAGGTCATCAGCGAAGCCACAAGGATGGCAAGGATGAGGGCCAATGGCACCACAGTCATGGCTGCATAGAACATCAACTTGATAAAAATCACCGCATCAATACCTTTACCGACAAGGTCATCCACAAAACGCCACAGCAACTGCATGATCACAACAAACCATGAGATCGCAAAGGATACCAGCAACAGAGGCAGGAAGGTCTTGATGATGTATATATAGAGCTTCTTAATACTCACGAAATACAGTTATGACATAATCTTTGGTGAAAAATATCGGTCTGTTCTACGGAGTACAAAGATAACGAAAAAGGACGTTGAAATACAATAGAGAAAGAGCCTATTCTATGCCGAGGCTATGTCGAAGTTCTTCGATATGACGTTCCCAAAGTTGTTCGAGTGTCACAGCATCCATTTCGATGTCGTGATCATCGACGAGGAGCGAGACTGTCGAGGTCAGTTCGGTCTTGACGATCTCCATGGAGAGATAAGACTTTTTGTCGTCATTCCATATCCATTTGATCAGTTTTTCATTCTCTATGTCTGTGATTGTACCCTCTCGATGATCTCCGAGCTCATCCCACTCTACACGGATGCTTTTACTGTCGATGAGGACATTCGGAGCGAACCATTCAGAGAGACCTTTCGAAGTTGTCAGTTGATTCCAGATACTGCGTACGGAGGCTCTGTTAAGTACATACTCGTTCTGATAACCAACCCCATTTCCTTTTGCATTCATGGCTATTAACTTGTCGATTAAGTATTTCTTTTGTGAGAAATACTAATGTACAAATAATTTGCGGATTACATGCCATAGAAGCTGTCCGAAGATTTAAAATATTTAAAGACTTTTGGCAGATAATCAATGATATCGCTTGCTATGAGGCTCTCTTCAGAGAAGTCATTGGCATAGAGATTCCCGGCATATCCGTTAATGAATGTGCCAAAGAGAGACGCCACCAAGGGGCTATGTCCTCTGCCCAGCAGTGCAAGCAAAGTCCCTGTCAAGACATCTCCTGTCCCCGCAGTGGCCATACCGGGGTTGCCTGAGGTGTTGAATATGATCCTACCACTCTTCGAGCACACTGCGGTATAAGCTCCCTTGAGGATGATATTTACACGGTGATCAACGGCAATTTGGGATGCTTTCATGAGCCTTTCGTAATCGTTGGATGAAGTTCCCACCAGTGCATCAAACTCTCCTACATGAGGCGTGAGGATAGAGTCTTCGGGGAGTTTGTTCAGCAGAGATTTATTGCTTGCCAGAAGGTGTATGGCATCAGCATCTATGATAATGGGCTTCTTGTAGTAGCAGAGCAAGCCTTCAAGGGCTGCAGCAGAATCAAAGTTGCGCCCCAGTCCCGGTCCTATGGCGATGGCATCATAGATGTGCGCATTGTCAAACATCGTGAAGTACTCCGAGTGTTTGTCTCTCGAAATTACGGCTTCCGGCAAGCTTGTATGTATGATATGCTCGGTCCCGTTTGGGATGTGTACGGTCAAGTGTCCTGCTCCTGAACGCATACAAGCCCTTCCGGCGAGAATCGCTGCTCCCATCATACCCTGACTACCTGCTATGAGTGCCACACGTCCATAGTCATACTTGCACGTATGCTTCTCTCTTCGAGGTAGTTCCTCCATATCTGACGAACTAAAGACATAATACTTCGTGCGCTTGTCCGGCTGACTGTCTCCGAGCCCGATATTTATGACCTTCCATTCACCCACGTAGGGAGCATTGTCAGACAGCATGAATGCCAACTTAGGTCCATGAAATGTGTACGTGTATGTCGCCTTGATAACATTCTCCATGTTGTTATTGCTGTTGTCTTCCGACATCAGACCTGAAGGGATGTCTATCGACAAGATCGTCTTTGCCATCTTGTTGACGTATCTTGCCACGTTTGCAAGATCTCCCTCGAAAGGCATGTTCATCTCTATCCCACACATTCCATCGATGACGATATCTTCAGGTTGGATCATGGGAGGGTTGAAGGAGGTGGTGACCTCCCTCACATTGACATTTGCCTGATTTTGAGACAAGCGACGCTGGTTTATGAGACAGTCGTCCGATAGCAAACCGGAGGGATTCAGCACGACAGCCTCGATGGTGTGGTTGAAGTTGGACAATATACGACCGATCGCAAGAGCCAATGCCCCATTCGCCCCCGGTCCCGCAAAAATGACAATCCTGTGAGTCCCTTTGAAATCCCTCTGAAACTGAGCACAGAAGGCATTGCTCATCTGTTCACATAGATCAAGCGAAGAGCAGTTGCCCTTGGCACTTGTTGCCGACTGTTCAAGATTGAATATCTGTTCTTGCGTATATATCTTTAACATGATGAAAAATGTCTACCTCCATGTAAATAACTTTAACCTCAAACAAAGATAAAAATATTGGATCAGATATTTTTACTTTTTTCTTTCAGAATGAGCTCATCGGTTTGCTCTTGCAGCTTCTGTTCCCATAAGGCGGTGTTGGGAAGATGTCCATGTTCGATGGCAATGTCTCTCAGAGTTCGGATCGACTGATAAGAGCGTTTCAGTGCTTCTATGTCTCTATCCGTGTAACTTTGTCGCTGATGACGGCATCCCTTGCTGTCGATGATTGTCGGAAGTGATAAAAAACAGTGTGGGAAAAGTGACGAGTTGTGATATCTCGCTGATGGGTAGGGGAATACAGCTTCATCCGAGGCAAGGAGCATCTGATAACCAAGGTAAGCCGGACTTTGGTACGCTGTATGTCCTCTCTTCTTAATGACCATTCTGCCACCATTGACAACCCTATTTTGGATCTCGTTCCAATCCTCTTCGGTCATCAACCCTTCGGAGATACACTTATCTATCGACCATCCTTTGATACGCACGGTGTCTCTCATCACTGCCATCGACATATCGTGGCTACCGAGGGTGTACACGCCGCTCATGTCCTCACGCTCTATACCGAGTACTTCTTTTATCGCTCTGATGTATCTAGTGGTGTCCAGTGCAGAGATGGAGAAGACTTGTTCGGGAGCAAGACCGCTATGGATCAACAGTGTAAGGCCGATGATGTCCGAGGGGTTTGATACACATACCACCCTGTGGATCGAGTTAGGAGCTTTTCGTATCGCCAGTCCTGTCTCTTTGGCAGTGGGGGCATTGTCGAGTAACATCTCTTCGCGTGTCTGCTTACCCGATTGTACGCTGCGAGAGTAGAAGAGGTATCCGCCTTGCCTGCAAGCCTCATCCGTGTCCGTGGTGATCGTCACTTCGATACCATCAAACCCAGCCTCGAGGATCTCAGCTTTCAGACCCTCCAGTCTTGGAAGGTGTGAGCCATGCAGGATAAGGTGTGGCGAAAATCTATCGGCACAAGCCATGAAGACGAGTTGACTACCCAACAGCCCCGTAGCTCCGAAAACAATCAACGGCCGATCCGTCTTGAAAGATTGTATGTCGTTTTTGTCTTTCATAAGTTCATCAACGGGCAGTGATAAATATGTTGTGCCCTTGTACAAAGGTAAACAATGAAAAGGACTCTAAGGTTGAACTTTTGGCACGACGTTAATGCCTGGTCGATACAAGTCTTTGTCAATATCTTCAACACACGATACCAACCAACGACCTAAAACAAGAGTAGAAAGTACCTAAAATTCATCCAAAGTGATAACAAAGATTATCTAAACATATTGCAATCTTGGACATCCTTATCTTTGGGGAGGGAAGCAATTTTGTCGTAATTGTCCGAGGGCGCTTTTGAGTCTTCAAGATGTTACATTTACCGGCTTAAATGACACTGTCCGATGGATGTAGTTTCGTAGTATCTCAAAGTAACATCCATCAGACAGCTTTCTTATTTGGGAAGAGTCACTTCCTTTTATGGGCAAGTGGTGAGCGCATTACCGCATAGCCAATAGGAGTCTATCCAGCCACGGTGCTTCTTGTCAGTTGTTTCGACCTTGATCCATCTTCCGTCTTCCTCAATAGGACGAAGTTCCAATTCTTTTTTGAATGAGTAAGTCACACGTGCCTTTTCTGATGGGGAATCTCTGAGATGCAGGGTCTCTCCTCCATAGTTGCGCGTGCTTGTACCAAGTACAGAGTAGTGTATCCAAGCCACACCTTCGGTACCGGCCGGAATTTCTCCTTCCATGTTATCCGTGTAGGCAGACACTTCGTTGCTACAGATGCGCCACCAACCGTTCGTGGCATCACATATATTCATCATGTAGGTGCCGGACTTGGGTAGTTTGCCCACTATCTTACCCTTGGGCGCATTGCGGAGGTTGGTATCACTGCCGGTATCATCAGAGACAAAAACATCGATGCTCGTTGGATGTGGCCTCGCATCCAATATCAGAGTCTTCTCTTTACCCTTCAGAGATAGTGTGATCTTGATGATGCCTTTGTCGCTCTTATCTGTCAAGATCATAGCTCGGTCGCCGGTTTGTTCGCATTTCAATCGATGACGATTTGCTTGCTCAGAGCCATCCATATAATCGAATGTCTCTATGCCGCCATTTGGGTATTTGAGTTCGAGTACGGATGCGGAAGTATTCTCTTCGTCATAGGTCAATTGTATATCAAACTGTTTGAGCCTACACGAATAGAATACTGAGGTGTTTACCTCCTCTTCTTGTGCAAATGCTGGTGCGGATACCGTAGCCATGCAAATGAGTATGGTTAAGAAACTTAGGAGTCTCATGACTAAAGTTTATTTTAATTGGTTACAAAATCTTTTATGTCCTCAGTGACAAAGTTTTTTGCTCACCCTTTTCCGGAGATTTCTTTTATGTTTATTGTTTTGTTTGTCTTTGCGGGGCTCTGTGCGAATGATGAGCCAATGTACAAGATTCAGAGCAGAATAAGACGTGTTCGTTTCATACTCGTCTCATATTTACTCGAAGGGTATTATTGTATTTTTGCCGATGGCTTGATGTCAAAATACCTGATCGACTTGAAGATGCTATAACCGGTATTGCCCATCTCCGGTCTGGTCGAGAACAAGGAGGTGGTGCAATCAGAATCGTTCTCGGGGATCAGTTCTTCATCCTCATCGATGAAAAACAAGCTGTTCCCGATCCATTTGAAGCCCTTGGAGTACGCAGCTCCATCGTCTTTCAAGATTTGTTGATTCGTTCCATCAGAGTCAGCAATACAGAGAGGACCATGTGGTAAATCGCCAAAAGAGGTGATTGCGACGAATGCAACTTTCGATCCATCCGGAGAGAGTGAAATATCCATATATTCAATTTGATCTATGGCTGAATATTCGTAGTCATCCAACTTTAGACCCAGCTTGTCGGTGAGGCTGTACCCCTGACCATTGTGTAGGTAAAAGAGTTGCCCTCCCTCTGTCTTAAATTGATTTTCAATGAGCGAAGGGGCATCTTCGAATACAGTATGATCTTCAGCTATCGAGAGGGTACCGTCGGCAATGGAATAAACGTTGATAGTGCTAAATGCATAAACTTCCCAGCTAAAATCACTTTTCATCAAAAGCATGCCATCCTTATATTTCAACGTGCTCTTGTTGCCGTAGCTTTCAGTGATACACTTCTCTTTTGGGATGTTCATATTGATAAGATCTTCGATCTTAGCTCCTTCATCTGAGAAGGTTGCCTTACGAAGCCACAAGATCCCGTCTCTAACGACGGTGTAGTAAAGTGTCTGTTCTCCCTCAGGGCCAAACGTGAAGTTGAATATTTCGTCGGGCTCATCAAGGTGGAAAGGTATCATCTCATCTTCTTCCATGTTGTACAGAAAAAGTAGGCTGTCTTGTAGTGCGATGACATTCGATGATGTAAAGTTGGCATACCTCGTAGACTTGAATGTTTTTTCATTTTCACCTGTCGTCTGACCACTTTTGCCTGAGCTACAAGACATGACTGAGCAAAGCCCGATGACCAATAGAATTTGTAAATAGATAGTTTTCATAATAAATTCGTTTTATTGTCAAGGTTTATAATCCATCTGCGAACTGCGACAACGAAGCCTTAAAGGCCAGATAAGCCTTCTTGTAGCGATTGTATGCCTCTTGATTGCGATACTTGATGCCGACGATCCATCTGGTATTTTCGAGCTTGTGGAAGGTCTCTTGGTAGCTTCGCGTATAACTGCCATCCTTGGCAGATATGGTCAGGTAAGTTATGGTTTGTGTTTTGGTCTCTTTTACCTGTCGGCCTGCTTCCCTCTCGTTGGGTTTTAGGGCAATGTCTGTCGCCTCTCCATCCCACTGAGGAGAGAAGATATAGAACTCCACATCCCCATCAGGCGAAATGAAAAATGCGCTGTCGAAGCCTTTCTCTTCAGTCGTAGAAGAGGGAAGAGAGCCTTTGGCAGTAAAGGCATCCGGATAAGAGACCTCAAACCATGCCCCCTTGAATGTTTTGGTCTGCGCCGACAAGTGCACACAGAGCATCATGGCGAGTGTCGCATAGATAAGTTTTCTCATAGCTGATCTACAAGTCATAGGTGTTGATAATATATTATTTTCGTCCCTCTGCCTGCAAAGAGCTTCATTCGGAGAGTTTCTCCTTACTCTTCGTGGCATACTTTTCGATAAGTCCCCCTTAATTTTAATTTGCCTATAGTCGAAGCCATAGGTGTTTTCGTAGTGTCTTGAAGGCCGTCATAGACGAACTATCATGAGATGTGATTAAGGATATTATACACCACAAAGCTAACCAAAAGGTCTAAATCATACAAGAGATAATACTACAGATCTTGCTTCTGGAGACAAGTATGTATAGTACGACAGAATGCCGAGATGATCAGAAACGAAAAAAGGTCGTTGTCGAAAAGTGAGCTTTTCGACAACGACCTTTTTTGACGTCATCCCATTGGTGGGTAGACGGATACTTATTCCTTTGAGCGACCTTGGTAAGAGCCGTCTCTTGTGTCGATGATGATCCTTTCACCTGTCTCGATGAAGAGGGGTACACGTACTTCTGCACCGGTTTCCACAGTCGCAGGTTTGAGGGTGTTGGTCGCTGTGTCGCCCTTGATGCCCGGTTCTGTGTAAGTCACTTCGAGGGTGACGTGAGTTGGTAGTTCGCAAGTAAGGATGGTTTCGCTCGCAGCGTGCACCATAGCTTCGACCATATCTCCTTCTTTTAGGAAGTCTACACCTGTGATGCTCTGGGCTGGGATCTGGATCTGATCGAATGTCTCAGGGTGCATGAAGTTTAGCCCCATCTCATCCTTGTAAAGGTATTGGTATGGACGACGTTCGATACGTACCTCTTCAACCTTGACACCTGAGTTCCAAGTCTTGTCGAGGACACGACCAGTCTCCACGTTTTTGAGCTTTGTACGTACGAAAGCCGGACCTTTACCGGGCTTTACGTGAAGAAATTCGACGATGAAGTAGTAGCTTCCATCGATATCGAGGCACATGCCATTTCTAAAGTCTGCTGTAGTAGCCATAGATAATTGGTTTATTTATTTGTATTTACAGATTCTTTTAATGAATGTAGTGTTATTCACCACCACCGAACTCCATGAGGTAAGCCTTGATGAAGTCGTCGATCTCGCCGTCCATCACCTTGTTCACATCACTGGTCTGGTAGTTGGTGCGGTGATCCTTGACGCGTCTGTCATCGAAAACGTAACTGCGGATCTGTGAGCCCCATTCGATCTTCAACTTGGAGTCTTCGATTGAAGCCTGAGCCTTGCGACGACGTTCGAGCTCAAGGTCATAGAGTTGGCTCTTGAGGAGTCGCATGGCATTCTCTCTATTGTTGAGCTGCGAACGGCTCTCTGTATTTTCGATGATGATCTCCCTCTCTTCCTTAGTGTCCGGGTCTGTGTACATATAACGAAGGCGCACTCCGGTCTCGACCTTGTTGACGTTCTGTCCACCCGCACCACCGCTTCGGAAGGTATCCCAAGATATATTGGCAGGGTTGACTTCAATCTCGATGGTATCGTCCACGAGGGGAACGACGAAGACTGAAGCAAACGAAGTCATACGCTTTCCTTGGGCATTGTACGGAGAGACACGTACAAGACGGTGCACCCCGTTTTCGCTCTTGAGGAAACCATATGCCATATCTCCTTCGATCTGAAGGGTAGCTGTCTTGATGCCCGCCTCATCCCCATCCTGCCAGTTGGTGATGGTGACTTTGTAGTTGTGTGCCTCACACCAACGTTGGTAGAGACGTGCCAACATCGAGGCCCAGTCCTGACCCTCGGTACCACCGGCACCGGAGTTGATCTTGAGGACTGCCCCGAGACGGTCTTCTTCTCGACGGAGCATATTGCGAAGTTCGAGTTCCTCGACTTTCTTCAGTGCGTTGGCATAGTTCTCGTCCACTTCGGCCTCTGTGACGAGCTCTTCTTTGTAGAAGTCGAGGGAAAGCTTGGTCTCCTCGACGATGCTATCTACGTTCTCAAATCCCTCTATCCAGTTCTTCAGGGACTTGATGATCTGCATATGTGCTTCGGCTTTCTTGGGATCGTCCCAAAAATGTGGGTCTTGGGTTCTTATCTCTTCTTCTTCCAGCTGTATTCTCTTCTGGTCGATGTCAAAGATACCCCCTCAGCGCATCTCGGCGCTCCAACAATTGACTTAGTTGGTCTGATGTAATCATATTGATTGGTTATAAATGAATTCGTCTAATTTCCCTGCAAAAATAGCAAAAATCGGCTAATATCCTCTCAAGCACCTCCCTTGCTCTCAATATCATACTATGAAAAAAAGGTTGTACAACTCTGTGACTTGCGGAACGAGAGGGGATGCCTTCCTTATGAATGAGCCAAAGAAAGAGGCCGTGTCGTCTGCGTATTTGTCATACGCCACGACACAGCCTCTTATGCTGATCGGGTTATCTCAAGAGGTATCAGATGTTGAGCTTCAACCCTGCATAGTAAGATCTCGGGAGTGTAGGTCCATAGATGTAGCCACTATCTCTGAATCCGAAAGAGTCGAAGTCTTTTTGGAAGGCATTGAGGATGTTGTTCATCCCGATGTAGAGCTGGAGGTTGGACGAAGCGAAGATCGGGATGTCATAAGATATCTTCGCACCGAGATCGAAGAACGATGGCGACTTCTCGAGTCTGTCCCAGCGTGGTGCTTGATCCTCACCTCTCGTGTCGGGGCGCTGGTTTTGCTTGATGAGTTCGATGTCGGTTGTCGCTGAACCTCTACCGATTTCTATGGTGTGAGGGACAAACATCTGACCTGTGTAGTTACCAGTCAAAGAGAGGTTGAGCATTTTGATAGGATTGTAGCCGATGGTGAAGTAACCGTAAACATTTGGTGTGCGGAGCATCTCCTTGGTATTTAAGCCGATTTGAGTGTAGCTTACCGCTTCGCCATCCTTTGTCTGTACGAAGCCTTCAAGGGTGGTTGCACCATGCTCGACGCCGGTGTCAATGTTCTTGAAGTTATCTTCTGTCTCACCGACGAGGAGACTGCGGTTACCCCATTCCTGCTCGTATTCCCATTGGCTCTTTGCGAGCGTCAAGCCTCCTTGGAGAGTGAGTTTGTCCCATGCGAGACGACCTTCGATGTTGATACCGTAGACATTGGCATCGGAGCCGTTGACTCTTTTGAAGAATGTGATGCCATTCTTCTGTTCGATTTCTTCATTGTTGAAAGCACCCACGAGTTTGGTATAGAAGCCTTCGACAAGGAGGTTTGCTTTCACTTCACCTATGCGGAAGTACATATCCGAACTGAGGCTGAAGCTGTGGCTGTATTCGGGATTGAGGTCGAGCGCATTTTCCACTCTCTGAGCTTCACCACCGACGACACCTACGTGGAGGTCTTCGTCAAATACCTGAGGGGCACGGAAGCCCTTGGCATAAGTCGCTCTGAAGTTGAACATCTCGCTTGGGTTGTATCTCAATGTTGCACGAGGGCTGAGGATGGGCTTGATGCCACCGCTTTTGCTTTTCACCGCAGAGTTCTCATCGAGACGAGCACCGAGGAGGAAGGTGAACATATCGTTTTTCCACTCGATCTGACCCATCTGGCTCCATACTTGTATGGTCTGATTGATAGGAGGGAAGAGCTGCTCGTCTTTGTCATTCTTTTCGAACAAACGTAGTGGCATCACATCATTGAGACTGTCGTAGTTGTACTCTGCACCGAGGAGGAGTTGTGCAGGCATGAAGAGCAACTTGTCGAATTCATACGTGTACTGTGCTCCTACGAGGTAAGTACGACCCTTGGTGTCTCCGAAGTTGACACCAAATTCTTGTTCACTTGTACCCAACTTTTTGAGTGCAGCGTCGCCCACACCACCGTAGTAACTGCCTCTGTCGATAGCCTGTCCCGAAGCGTAGAGTTGCAGGTGGTGCTTGGTGTTTTCGGAGAAATGGTCGTACTTCACATTACCACTATAGACCGTGTGATCGGTACTCTCTGCTACCGAAGCCGCTTGTACCGGAAGATCGAGGCGATCTCCACCACGGCGCGACTCTTGGAGGGCGTGTACCTCTGCCACGACACGATCTTGTCCCGAGATGCTGAAGTAAGTGCGAGCACCCAAAGAACGGCTGGAGATCTTACCGATCTCGCTGAAGCCGTCGCCGTTGGCATCCCAATCGTTGCGGGCACGGGTCTGACCGAAGATCATGGCACCTATACGGCTGTCTGCACCGATGACCGAAGCATTGAAGCCGAGTGTGTTGTCAGCCTTATTGCCACCTGTCATTGTAAGGTTTTGGTGATAAGTGAAGCTGTTTTGTGTCGGATCTTTGGTGATGATATTGATGACACCGGCGATGGCACTTGAACCGTAGAGGGCAGAGCCACCACCGCGGACGACTTCGACTCGGTCAATCATATTGGCAGGTAGTTGCTCGAGACCATATACCCCTGCCAGCGAACTGAAGATCGCACGGCTGTCGATGAGGATTTGTGAAAACCTACCGTCCAAACCATTGATACGTACTTGGTTGAAGCCACAGTTCTGACAGTTGTTTTCGACACGGATACCTGGCTGAAACGTAAGGCCTTGTGCGAGGTTTACTGCATTCGCCGCACTGAAGATCTTATCATCTATAACACTGACCAGAGTGGGAGCGAACTTGCGTAGGGTCGCCTGACGGTTGGAAGAGACCACGACCTCATCGAGGTTGAGTACATCCTCTTCGGCATAGAAGTTGACTTCGACGGTCTTACCCTTTTCTATTGTGATGACTCTCTCTTGTGTGAGGTAGCCCACACCCTGCATACGTACAGTGACGGTGCCGGGCTTGAGGTGTCTGAGGTAAAAGTGACCCGAGCGGTCGGTTGTTGTGCCGTAGCTTGTCCCCTTGATAGAGATAGCTATGCCGGGAATGTGTTCTCCGGTGACTTTGTCCAACACATGTCCGATGATATTTGCGTCGGTCATTGGGCGTTGTTTTTGGGTGTTCGGAGTGTCCGCTTTGCTGATCATGGCAGGAGCCCCAAGTCCCATCATCGCCGCAAGCACTAATAGATAGTGTCCTTTCATAATGATGAAATTGTGTAGTTATAGGTTGTTAATTTTGTGCATCTGCGCCGCAAAGTTATTACTTATGTGTGGAATTGTGTAATTGTTTGATATCTAATTTGATGCAAATACCTAAATGTGGGTATGTGTGGTGTCTGTGAGTGTACAACCTTCTTTGGTGTGGCCTACATAAATTCTGAAAAGAGTCATCCGAGATACCATCAGGGTTTAGGCATCTTCGTTAAAATAGGACAGCTCCCTATTTTCTCCGAAATATTTAGGTATAAAAACCATATTCGACATACTTTCGTGGAAAAAGAGTAAATTTGTATGCATTAGGCTGTTGGGGAGACTGATCCTCAATGACATCAAACATTTGAAATAGAATAAATGAAATTCAAAGATAATAATGGCTCTTCGTGTAACAGAATGACTGCTCAAGGTTGTTGTGGTTGTATGAAGACCAAATTAAATACATTCGATTACCTCAGTGATCTGCCGAAGGGCTGCAACGTCGAAGACTATGTCGAAGTACAGTTCAAGAACACTCGTAAGGGGTATTATCTGAATAGCTTGAAACTCCCTCTTTTTAAGGGGGATGTTGTGGCTGTCGAAGCTACGCCCGGACATGACATAGGTACAGTGTCGCTGACAGGAAAACTGGTCGAACTCCAGATGAGAAAAGCAAACTTTCGCAACAATGGTGAGCCGAAACGCATCTACCGCATCGCTAAACCTACGGACATCGAGAAGTTTGAGGAATGCAAGGCTCTCGAACATGAGACGATGATACGCTCTCGTCAGATAGCAATTGATCTCGGACTGGACATGAAGATCGGTGATGTAGAGTATCAGGGGGATGGGCAGAAGGCCATCTTCTATTACATCGCTGATGGTCGTGTGGACTTCAGACAGCTCATCAAGAAGCTGGCCGAAGCCTTCCATGTCCGTATCGAGATGAAGCAGATCGGGGCTCGTCAAGAGGCTGCACGAATCGGAGGGATAGGGCCTTGTGGGAGACAGCTGTGTTGCTCCGGATTTATGACCAACTTTGTCTCTGTCGGCACCAATGCTGCCAGGCTCCAAGACTTGTCGATGAACCCTCAGAAGCTCGCCGGGCAGTGTGCCAAGTTGAAGTGTTGTCTCAACTACGAGGTAGATGTCTACTATGAAGCTCAGAAGCGTATGCCGTCTCGTGAGATTGAGTTGGAGACAGAGCAGGGCGTGTTCCGTCACTTCAAGAGCGATGCCCTCTCAAGTACCGTATATTATGTGAACAAGAATCCCAAGGAGGGTAGTGAGATCGTAGCACTGCCGACACATAGGGTGTTTCAGATTCTCAATATGAACAAGAGGGGCGACAAGCCGTTTTCTCTCCTTCTGGATGAGGAGAGTACACAGCGACAGAGCCACTCTACCGACATCCTTGATGAGAATAGTCTCACCAGATTCGATGCTGTGCCACGCCGTAAGGGCAAGGGCAGAAGGAAAGCTAATGGGGGGGAAGAGAGCAAGTCCGGAGAAAAAGCAACTCCTCGTGCTTCTGCACAAGAGCATCATGGCGGAGAGCAAAACGGCAATAGGCACAAGTCCTCTCGAAATGGTCGTAACTCCAGATCTCGCCAGCGCGAAGAGGGTGAACAAAGACCTCGAAATAAGGAACAGGCATCTAAGGAGAACTGATCTCCCTTGGATATGGGGCAGTTCATCGGATACTCGGGTATGACAGCATGGTGTAGATATAAGAAATTAAGGATGAGTAGCTTATTGTTGCTCATCCTCCTTGTTTCTGCCTGCATCAGACCGAGGGTATATTCGGAGTACAGGACGATCACTCCTGAAGGGTGGGGGATGAGTGACGAGTTGTTTTACTCATTCTACGTGACGGACACGACCAAGACATACACGATCACGGCATCTTTGAGGTACTCACCCGAGTTCGAACTAAAGACTCTGCCGATCGGTATAGTCTACGAAGATCCTCATAGACACTTCGATGTAAAGACCGTAATGTGGTCTCTCGAAGCTCCTGATAAGCTCATGGCACATACGGGTTACAATATCTTTCAGACTGCTTATACAATCGATGAGGCTCGTAAGTTTCCCACATCTGGACTTTACACGATAAGTTTGAGACATCTTTCACAAGATACTTTACTTGTGGGTGTGGTCGAGATGGGGCTCATCGTGGACTTCTCTGAGAACAAGAGAGGAGACTGAATAATGTTTCTTTAATCAAAGGTGAATTATGAGACTGCAAGACATCAATATCACTGCCGGCCCCCTCTTTATCGGACTCACCAACGAAGATGCCATCACCATCTTGGAGCGATGCACCACGGTGATTAAGGTCTATGCCAAGGGTGAGTACATCGTGAGACAGGGCGATCCTGTCGTGCAGTTGTTGCTGCCGGTGTCGGGATTTGTGCGTACGGAGATGATCACCAAGGAGGGCAATGTTGTCGAGATCGACTTCATTGAAGCCTTGCGCCCGCTTGCGCCCGCCTTCCTTTTTGCCGACCGCAATATGTTTCCTGTTGATGTCATAGCAGCCGAAGATACCACTGTCTACGTGATAGATAGGATCAAGTGGCTCTCGGAGATGAATGCTAATGAACGTCTTTTGCTCAATTTTATGCGCTTGATGTCGAACATAGCTGTCTTCTTGTCCAACAAGGTGCAGATGATGTCGATCAAGAGTTTGAAAGGAAAGTTGGCTCTTTTCATCCTCGAGAACACGAGACCGCAGACCCCCTCATTTCGCCTCTCACGCACTCTGACACAGTTGGCCGAACACTTCGGAGTCCAACGACCATCTCTTTCTCGCACGATCGGTGAACTCGTAAGCGATGGCGTCATCGAGTGGAACAAGAAGGAAATTCGAGTACTCGATAGGTTTAAGCTCGAGTGTTTGATCTGAACCTTTCGGACCATAAAAAGTGATGCATGCAGCACCACGACTATGACATCGTCAATGTCGGGTGCTGTTTGTATCTGTCAGCCCTTTGTCTACATTTTGCTCCTCGACAGAATACTTTCTATCCCGTGACGGAATGTTTTCTGTCTCTCGACAGAAAGTTTACCTTATACCATATGTGATCGCTCGCTCACCCAAGGAGAGACCATTACTTGTGCAGACGGATGAGGAACTCCAGACCTCCGCCGACACGATTGCGAGGGGTGATGCTTCCTTTATGCAGGAGGACGGCATTCTTGACAATAGATAGTCCCAAGCCTGTGCCTCCGCTGTCTCGTGTGCGCCCCTCGGTGATGCGGTAGAACCTTTCGAAAAGTCTGTTGAAGTGCTTTTCGTCCGAGATGCCTACTCCGCTGTCGTAGAATGATAAGTGATAATACTCTTCGTCCTCATTGTACTTGACGATACGAATCTCTATCTGTCCCCCTGCATATTTGATGGCATTGTCTGTGAGGTTGCGGAAAATCGAGTAGATCAGACTTGTATTGCCCTGTATGGACAAGGTCTCCGGGATGTCCCACGACATTGTTATGCCTCTATCTTGGAGCTGAGAGAAGTATTCCTCTTTGATCCGTCTTAGGATGTCGATGATGTTCACGTGCTCTTGGACAAAGGACTGCGGGGCTTCTTCCATCTTCGTGATCAGCCCCATATCTTGTATGAGTTCGGAGAGATTGAGGGTCTGTCGGTGGGCTTGGGTGATGAAGTGTCGAGCCTTGTCTGATGTCATATCATGCTCCAAGAGGGTTTCGAGGTAGCCACGGATGCTCGTGACGGGTGTCCGTAGCTCATGGGCGATATTGCCCGTCATCTCTTGTTTGAGTCGGCGCATCTTCTCCTGCTTCGTGATGTCGTTGAGGATGATCTCGGAGCCGCCATACTCAAAGATATTGACATGGAGCGAGAAGACCTTGCCGTGCTTGCTGATCACCGTCTCGAGATAAGAGCCCGATGGGAATCTGAGAAAAGCATCCACTTCGCCGAATATCGGATCTTCGAAAAGTTGGGATGGGTTGCTGGTGGGCTCTTCGGTGAGGAGGTTGAGGTATTGGATGAAGAGACCGTTGTAAAACTCTACCTCGCGCCTACTGTTGAAGAAGCATATCCCTTCTTCTGAACTGTGTACGTGTTGTAGCAACTTTTCACGCTCAATCTCTATCTCGAGTTGCTTTTCTTTCAGTTGTTTGTAGTTGTGGGTGATGCGCAGTCCGATCTCTCCGAGCTCGTCGTCGGGGAATGACAACTGTGGTAATTCGTCCCTCTCGGAAGCTGTGGCAAAGCTATGAAGTTGCTTGATGGACTTCCCGAAGCGGTTTGCCAAGAGGTTCATAAACAGAAGAGAGACCACAAAAAGGACGATGATATAATATAAGAAAGTGTTGTCCGACTTCAGTTCGTTCGAGAGCTTCGTGTCGAAAGGAAGGGCCACTCTGATGAACAGCCCCTCGTAGGCTTTGGCATAGTACAGATACTTGATGTTGTTGGATAGGGATAGGCGGATGTCCTGCCCCCTTTTCTGCTTGCTCGCTCCGCTGATCTCAGGACGATCGAGGTGATTGGGCAGTGTTCCGATATCGGAGATCGAATTGTCGTAAAGCACCTTCCCCGATCTGTCAATGAGGGTGACACGCAGTTCTTTCGGTAGATCCAGATCAAAGAACGCTCCCTCCGATGGGGTACTGGCAGCTTTCTCTATTTCGTTGTGGATAAAGGTGGTATACGTGTCGAGCTTCTCCTCCAACACCGCTCGCTTGAACTTGCGCTCCTGGGAACGCTCAAATACGATGATGCTTGCCGTAAATAGGGCAAAGAGGATCGAGAAGTAGAGGAGAATCCTGCCTTTGTACTTGATTTTCATAGGATTTCAGTGTTGAATCTGTAGCCGTAGCCGACCTTGTTCGTGATGACTCCCGAATAGATCCCGAGCTTCTTCCGAAGCCTTGTGATGTGGACATCTACCGTGCGTTCTGTCACATAGGTACTCTCCATCCACACTCTGTCGATAATGTCTTCGCGTGAGAAGACCCGTCCTGGGTGAGAGGCAAGGAGGGTGAGTATCTCCAGTTCGGTCTTTGTCAGTGCTATTTTCTCATCTTGGAGGATGAGTTCTTTAGCTTCTATATCTATGCTTAGCGGGCCGAATGTGAGTTTGTTCGTCTCTACCCCTTTCCTCTGCTGAGGGGTATTTTGACTGCGCTTGATGATGGCTTTGGCACGGGCTATCACTTCCTTGACCGAAAAAGGCTTTGAGATATAGTCATCACCACCCACTGAAAAGCCTGTCAATAAATCATTTTCGGTATCTCTGGCGGTGATGAAGATGATGGGTGTGAGGTTGCCTTCACGCCTTATCTGTTCAGCCATCTTGTAGCCCGATATTCCTCCCATCATCACATCGAGGAGGATGAGATCGAAGCCCTCATTAATGACTTTGAGAGCCTCTTCGGCAGAGGGTTTGCACACGACGTGGTAGCCTTCATTCTTGAGGTTGAATTCGAGGATTTCAGAGATGTTAGGATCGTCATCGACGATGAGGATGGAGTGCTCCATAGGAGTGGTCGGGTAACTTGTTGAAATATGCACAAATGTACTCAATAATGATGATAATAAAGTGGAAACATCTCATCGTGTTCCCTCGTACGCTCTGAAATGAGATGTACAAGGCGATGAAATTAAGTTTAGACAACTTGGTGACAAAGGGTGTCTAACTTGTCACATCAAGTTGTCTAACTTTTTTGGAGGCCATCGGTTTGATGTGGAATGATGGTCGCCAAGTCGGTAAGGTATGTGCTTGTCTTGGGATTAGTCAATATTGAAGTTTGGGTCGATCTCGGGCTGTCCCTCTTCGAGGATGTGACTTTTGTCCGATCCACTGTGCTTCAGGACCTTGGCATCGACATAGAAAACGATCTCTTCGATGATATTGCTACAGTGATCGCCTATGCGTTCCAGCTTGCGGATGAGGAGCAGGAGTTGGAGTCCACAGTGTATGTCCTCGGGGTGAATCTCCATATGTTTGGTCAAGGTGTCGATGGCAGAGCGGTAGATCTGATTGACCTCTTCGTCCTTCGCAAGTATCTTGCCGACAAATTTGGTGTTTTCCGTCTCCAAACATACGAAGGCTTCGGATAGCATAGCCTGAAGGACGTCCAGCATCCTCTCGATACGCAAGTCTTCGATGAGGTTGGGTGAGACCTTGTTGCAGTCTTCCTCGATCACGTGGCGGGCGATGCTCACTGTGAAGTCTCCGATGCGTTCGAGGGTATTGCTGATCTTGATGAGCGACAGCACGAGTCGAAGGTCTATTGCCACGGGGCTGTAGAGGGCTATGTAGTTCTCGCCATCGCTGTCGATCTTTAGTTCAAATGCATCCACACGCTTCTCCCTCGCGACAATCTCCAGAGCCGTCTCGATGTCGTTGTGCAGGAAGGCGTGCTTGGCCTTTTCGAGTTGAGAGATGACTAGTCTCCACATGTCATTGACACTGTTTTTAAGTGCCAGCATTTCGTTTTCTGTATGTTTCATATTTCGTTGAAGAGATGATGCTTTTTATCCGAATCTTCCCGTGATATAGTTCTGAGTTTCGATTTTTTCGGGATTAAGGAACATCTTTTTTGTTTCACTGTACTCGACGAGTTCGCCCAGCATAAAAAAGCCCGTATTGTCGCTCACACGAGCAGCTTGTTGCATATTGTGTGTCACGATGACGATGGTGTAGTCCGTCTTGAGCTCGTGGATGAGTTCTTCGATCTTCGAGGTCGAGATGGGGTCGAGAGCACTTGCCGGTTCATCCATGAGCAGGATTGAGGGAGAGACGGCTAAGGCTCGGGCGATACAGAGCCTTTGTTGCTGACCTCCTGAGAGTTCGAACGCCGACTTCTTCAGTTTGTCCTTCACCTCGTCCCACAGAGCTGCGGCTTTGAGCGACTCTTCGACCCTTTGGGTAATGAAGTGCTTGTCTCCCATATCGTTCACTCTCAGTCCGTAGGCGACATTCTCAAAGATCGACTTGGGGAATGGGTTGGGCTTCTGGAAGACCATGCCCACCTTCTTGCGCAGGTCATCTATCTGCACGGACTTGTCGTATATATCCATTCCATCTATGAGACATTGGCCTGTGAGGGAGGTGTCGGGGATAAGGTCGTTCATGCGGTTGAACAGACGCAGGAACGTAGACTTGCCACAGCCCGAAGGTCCGATGAATGCTGTCACGGTCTTCTCTTTGATGTGCATGCTTATCCCTTTGAGAGCGTGGAAGTATCCGTAGTAAAAATTGATGTTCTTTGCTTCTATCATTGTCGTTTAACTTTTTACTTTCTTTTCGAGGTGTCTTCTCATCCATGTCGCCAGCAAGTTCATGCCGAGGACGATGAGGATCAGTACGAGGGCTGTACCATAGGCGATGGGGCGGGAGGCCTCGATGTCCGTGCCACTGGTCGCAATGACGTAGAGGTGATAAGGAAGTGCCATCACTTGGTCAAATATACCTGAGGGCAATTTCGGCAAGAAGTATGCTGCCACTGTAAAGAGGATTGGTGCCGTCTCTCCTGAGACACGACCGATGGATAGGATGAGACCCGTGGTGATATTTGGGAAGGCGGCCGGCAGAACCACCTTGCCTATTGTCTGCAACTTACTTGCTCCGAGCGCAAGGCTGCCACTTCGGTAAGACTGAGGTACGGCCTTGAGTGCCTCCTCCGTCGTACGGATGATGACGGGTAGCACGAGCAGGCCGAGGGTCATGGATCCGGCGAGGATCGAGTCTCCGAAACCCAGTGTATTCACAAATAGAGCCATCCCGAAGAGCCCGAACACGATCGAAGGGATACTGCTGAGGTTGTTCGTCATGACTCGTATAAACTTCACGATCTTGCCATTACCTGCATATTCGCTCGTGTATATCGCCGACATCACACCGAGTGGGAAGGCAAAGATCATGCTCCCAACGATGAGATAGAGGGTGCCCACGATCGCAGGGAAGATGCCACCTGCCGTCATGCCCTCTTCGGGAGCTGTCGTCAGGAATTCCCAACTGATCACTCCTGCTCCATTGTAGACGATGAAGCCAAGTATCCACAGGAGGATGCCGATGACGAGGAGACCCAACGCTCTGAGCGTGAGGAATGCTATCTTTTGTGTCGTCTTTTTATTCATTATAGTAATGAGTTCGATTATACCCCCTTATTGGGTTGTCGTTTGGAAATAACTTCGCTGACGATACTCATTATCATCGTGAGGATGAAGAGTATACAACCCAGCATGAAGAGAGCTTGATAGTGTGCGCCACCTGCGGGGGCTTCTCCGAGTTCGGCCGCTATCGTGGCAGGGATGGTGCGTACAGAGTCGAAAAGCGAAAGCGTGATGACTGCGGCATTCCCTGTCACCATGAGCACCGCCATCGTCTCACCTATAGCTCGTCCTATGCCCAGCACCACAGAGGCAGATATCCCCGAAGCAGAGTAGGGGATGACCACCTTGTAGATCGTTTGCCAGTGGCTTGCTCCGAGGGCAAGGCTCGCTTCTCGCATGGCACGAGGGGTGTTGCTCATCGCATCCTCTGCCACGGTGATGATCGTCGGTAGTGCCATGATCGCAAGGATAAGACTTCCTGCCAATGCTGTCTCACCCACATCAAGCCCGAAGGACTGTTGGACTATCGGTACGAGCACCACCAAGCCGAAGAAGCCATACACCACAGAGGGGATTCCAGCCAGGAGTTCGATCATCGGTTTCATGACTCGTTTGGTGCGCTTCCCTGCCAGTTCGGACAAGTATATAGCCACTCCCAAACCCAGAGGCAGAGCGATCAAGATAGCCACGACACTGACGAGGAGCGTCCCCAAGATGAGTGGTAATATCCCGAATAAAGGTGAAGGTGTCGAGGTCGGTAGCCACTCCTTACCCATGAAGAAGTCTTGCAGGGAGATGTCCTCCACAGGCAGTCGACGGACAGACTTAGACTCGGGGGCATACTTATCAGGTAGGTAGGCAATGATGTTGGGCGACTCCTGTATCTTCTCTTCCAACTTTTGAGGAAGGAGGGCATAGTCTTCGCCAAACTCCTCTTCTGCATGAAGGTTGAAGACCTCTTCGAATCGGAACGGCTCAATCTCCCCTGCTTGCCCTCCGAGTTCTGCCCAATCGGTTATCTCGGCATCAAAGACCTCTTTGATCTCTGTCGGGGTTAGTCCCCTCACATCATTGTCTGCGTGCAGGTAGAGGCTGTAACCACTCTCTACGGAAGGGGAGGAGAACAGTCCCAACCCTTCTTTGAAGAGAAATACGGTGATGAGTAGGATCACGAGGGTTGTGATGGTCCCGCTGAACCGTAGCAACCCCTCGACGACTTTCTCGAAAAAATGTCTCAATGACTTTGTGTTCATCTACGTGATCGGGTATTTACTTGACTGCGATGAAACCAATCTCTGTCACTATCTTTTGTCCTTCTGCCGAAAGGGTATATTGGATGAAATCCGATACCTTGCTCTCCTGCTTCACTTCATAATAGTAATAGAGTGGGCGCATGATGGGATAACTTTTGTTCTTTGCGTTGTCCACGGAAGGCATGGTGAACTTCTTCCCTTTATCATAAGACACTTTGAGTGCTTTGACCTCCTTGTTGAGGTAAGCCAAACCGATGTAGCCGATACCGCCCTTTGTCTGGCTGATGGACTGCACGATGGCTCCTGTGGCAGGCAAACTCATGATGCCGTTCATGTAATTCTTGCTCTTGAGGACACTTTCCTTGAAGAATTCGTATGTCCCCGAAGAAGTCTCTCTGGAGTAAGCCACGATCCTCATGTCTTCGCCACCGACCTCCTTCCAGTTTTTGATCTTGCCTGTGAAGATGTCTTGGAGCTGTTCTCTGGTGAGCTGGCTGACCTTGTTCGACGGGTGCACGACCACGGCGAGAGCATCATAAGCAATCACTACCTCCTTGGCTTTCTTGCCATCGGCTTGGAGCTTCTGCCTTTCGTCGAACTTTATCTTTCGAGAAGCCTGCGCTATCTCTGTCGTCCCCGTAAGCAGGGCAGAGATCCCTACGCCCGAACCACCTCCTGTCACGACGACCGACTGTTTCGGGTGTTTCTTCATATACTGTTCTGCAAGTTTTTGAGACAGTGGCAAGACTGTATCCGACCCCTTGATCTTTTGTGCCATTGCGCCGAAAGAGATGCCTGTCAGCAGGATCGAAGCTATAAGTACTTTCTTCATTTTCTTTGTCTGAGTATTAAGTTTGTCATTGTTATATTTGGGGCTTCCCCCTTTCTTCCGCTGCAAAGGTAGAGTGACGAGGTTAAGCCTTTGGGTCGTTTCTGTTACGTTTTTGTTACGGTCAAGACAGCCCTCAGATACATAAGTCTCAGTCTAATCCGTCATCCGACAGAATACTTTCTGGAGCCTAACAGAAAGTATTCTGTCTCGTATCAGAAAATATTCCGTCCCTATCCGGAATGCTGACTCCCTCGTAATCAAAACTTTTACTTCGATATACTGCGTATGGGTAGATGTCTGATGATGGATGAATAACTCATTTTGTGTGTTTTTTTCTTTGCTCACCTATTGCGAGAATAAAAAATCTTCGTACCTTTGCAATCACTTTGCAAGAGCAAGGAATAACAACGAGATCATAGACATATTGAACGAAGGACAATTAAAGATTGACAAGTAGTACAAGGGAATATAGGATACGACAAGTATCCGACATTGCCACGTCAATGTTTACTTAAAAACAGGTCAAAAACGATAGAACGGATCTTAGAGCTGAAGGAACAACAAACAAATTTATTTCAACAATGGAGAGTTTGATCCTGGCTCAGGATGAACGCTAGCGATAGGCTTAACACATGCAAGTCGAGGGGCAGCACGAGATTAGCTTGCTAATCTTGGTGGCGACCGGCGTAAGGGTGCGTAACGCGTATGCAACTTGCCTGTCAGTGGGGAATAACCCGGAGAAATCCGGACTAATACCGCATACACTTTGGTTTCCGCATGGGGACTTTAGGAAAGATTTATTGCTGACAGATAGGCATGCGTTCCATTAGATAGTTGGTGAGGTAACGGCTCACCAAGTCGACGATGGATAGGGGAGCTGAGAGGCTTATCCCCCACACTGGAACTGAGACACGGTCCAGACTCCTACGGGAGGCAGCAGTGAGGAATATTGGTCAATGGGCGAGAGCCTGAACCAGCCAAGTCGCGTGAAGGAAGACGGTCCTATGGATTGTAAACTTCTTTAGTAGGTGAGTACAAGCAGTTACGTGTAGCTGTAAGCAAGTAACCTAAGAATAAGTATCGGCTAACTCCGTGCCAGCAGCCGCGGTAATACGGAGGATACGAGCGTTATCCGGATTTATTGGGTTTAAAGGGTGCGTAGGTGGCTTCATAAGTCAGTGGTGAAAAGCTGTGGCTCAACCATAGTCTTGCCGTTGAAACTGTGGAGCTTGAGTGCGGATGAGGTAGGCGGAACGCGTAGTGTAGCGGTGAAATGCATAGATATTACGCAGAACTCCGATTGCGAAGGCAGCTTACCAAACCGCAACTGACACTGAAGCACGAAAGCGTGGGTATCAAACAGGATTAGATACCCTGGTAGTCCACGCAGTAAACGATGATTACTCGGAGTATGCGATATATGGTATGCTCCCAAGGGAAACCGATAAGTAATCCACCTGGGGAGTACGCCGGCAACGGTGAAACTCAAAGGAATTGACGGGGGCCCGCACAAGCGGAGGAACATGTGGTTTAATTCGATGATACGCGAGGAACCTTACCCGGGATTGAAATGTACATGACGGTTTGGCGAGAGCCTGACTTCCCTTCGGGGCATGTATGTAGGTGCTGCATGGTTGTCGTCAGCTCGTGCCGTGAGGTGTCGGCTTAAGTGCCATAACGAGCGCAACCCACATCGTCAGTTACTAGCAGGTAGAGCTGAGGACTCTGACGAGACTGCCGTCGTAAGGCGCGAGGAAGGTGTGGATGACGTCAAATCAGCACGGCCCTTACATCCGGGGCGACACACGTGTTACAATGGTAGGGACAAAGGGCAGCTACCTGGCGACAGGATGCGAATCTCCAAACCCTATCTCAGTTCGGATCGGAGTCTGCAACTCGACTCCGTGAAGCTGGATTCGCTAGTAATCGCGCATCAGCCATGGCGCGGTGAATACGTTCCCGGGCCTTGTACACACCGCCCGTCAAGCCATGGAAGTCGGGGGTACCTGAAGTGCGTCACCGCAAGGATCGCACGAGGGTAAGACCGGTAACTGGGGCTAAGTCGTAACAAGGTAGCCGTACCGGAAGGTGCGGCTGGAACACCTCCTTTCTGGAGACTCTGAGGTCTTGTTTTTGACTAAGTTAGTTTTTAGGAAACAGTGGTGATGAGAGATTATTCTCTGTGACTACTTTGTCAATGTCCTGAGTTCGGTATGCTTATAATAATTCAGATACACTCTATCGACGGGCTATGGTCTTAGGTAGAGTGTATTTTTTTGTACTATATTTACCGTATGGAAGATAGATGCCGTTACTTCGTGACGCTCTCTTATGATGGGACAAAGTTCTTGGGGTGGCAGATACAGCCCAAGGGGCGGACCGTGCAGGGAGTCTTGGTAGAGGCTTTCTCAAAGATATTGAGGATGAAGGTCTCTATTACGGGGGCAGGGCGCACAGACACGGGAGTCCATGCTCGTTATGCCGTAGCACACTTCGATCTTCCGAAGTTGTTGGGCAAGTCAGAGCGAGCCGACCTGACATCGCACCTCAATCGATTCCTTCCTGCCGATATTTCTTTATTTGGGATATACTTGGTAGATGGTGAGGCACATGCTCGTTTTGATGCTACTTCTCGCCGTTATCGCTATTATGTAAGTCTGAGCAAAGATCCTTTCACGACGATGTATGAGACTCGTCTGCGTGGGACGTACGACTTTGAGAGCATGAATGAGGCAGCAAAGAGAATGCTCGGTACTCATGACTTCACAACCTTGAGTAAGAAGCATACGGATGTCAAGACACACATCTGTACAATATACAAGGCGGAGTGGGTACAAGTGGTGCCTGATAAATGGTATTTTGAGATCATAGCCGATCGCTTCTTGAGGAATATGGTTAGGGCTACTGTGGGGACCTTATTCATGGTCGGTCGAGGGAAGATGTCCGTCGATGAGTTTGAGGCTGCAATAGTGGCCAAGGATCGGTCGTTGGCAGGAACGACAGCTCCGGCCGAGGGGTTGTTCTTGGAGGATATAGTGTACCCGTTCGAACTGAAAGATTGATCCTCACAGAGGAAGGGAATAAAAAAGATCCGTGTCTATACTCCGAAGGGAGAATCTTTGGACACGGATCTTTCTTTTACTCGTTTGAAGACTTGGGCTTACGTATCTTGTGCGGCATATCGAACGGTATGATCATGGACAGTTCGGCAAAGCCTGCGTACGCTCCGGCTTCGTCATACCATGGGATCTGATAGATGAGCTTCTTGATATCTCCTTTTTCGATCGTATAAGCATTTTTTGTCTGTGTTTGCATCATCTTTTCGAGCATCGATCTGGCCGGCTCCGGGTGGCAATCCAATACATTGGAGCCTACTAGAGTGCTCTGTCCGGGTCTCAGATTGACTTTCTTTGATTGCTCGTTCATTTCGATGATGATACCTTCTTTGTCACAGATGGTGATGGCGATGTCAGCTTTGTCAAAATAGTCCATTAGGGATGTTTCAGGTTAGGGTGAGAAAACTCATTTTATTTTGAATAATCAGTAGCCCAAAGATATTCTTTTTTGTCAAGAAAACGGTCACTCATACTTGTTTTTGTAAGGGGTATTGAAGTGGTCCTACTTTTCTTGATAATAACGCAAATGATGACGGGTAATGATCTCAGAGGTATAAAATGATGACGTAAAATAACAGCGGAGTATTGCATATTTAAAAGGTTATTCATAACTTTGCATCGCTGTTGGAAGGAACAGTCAATCTTTACATGGTGGTTGTAGCTCAGTGGTAGAGCACCGGATTGTGGTTCCGGGTGTCGCGGGTTCGAACCCCGTCTTCCACCCTAAGACATCTAAATAGGTCTCTTGCTTATTGCAGGAGACCTATTTTATTTTATCTGCCTGATGGCGAAAAAACATTATTGAGTTCATTTTTGTAACTTTGTCGTCTAAGTCAAATCATACACACAAAAAATATCACACAATATCTTATGAGCAATAACAACTACAAGCGTACACTTATCACTTCGGCTTTGCCTTATGTCAATGGTCCTGTGCATATAGGACATGTGGCGGGGGTCTATCTCCCGGCAGATATCTATGCAAGATATCTTCGAATGAAAGGCGAGGATGTGTTGTTCATCGGGGGATCTGATGAACATGGTGTGCCTATCACTATCAGTGCTCAGAAAGAGGGGGTGACTCCTCAGGATATCGTGGATAGATACCATGCCTTGATCAAGAAGGCTTTCGAAGACTTCGGCATCAGTTTCGATATCTACTCTCGTACCACCAGCGATACGCATCGTGAGATGGCATCGAACTTCTTCCGAAAGTTGTACGATAAGGGAGAGTTTCTTGAAATCGAGACCGAACAGTATTATGACGAAGAGGCGCAACAGTTCCTCGCCGATAGATACATAATCGGTACCTGTCCTCATTGCCACAATGATAGGGCATATGGTGATCAGTGTGAGAGATGTGGGACTTCACTCAATCCTACAGATCTTATCGAGCCTAAATCTGCACTCTCCGGGGCAAAACCTGTGATGAGGGAGACAAAGCACTGGTATTTACCTTTGGACAAGCATGAGGCCTTCTTGAAAGAGTGGATACTTGAGGGGCATAAGGAGTGGAGAGCAAACGTGTACGGTCAGTGTAAGAGCTGGTTGGATCTCGGACTTCGCCCAAGAGCTGTGAGCCGAGACCTCAACTGGGGTATCCCCGTGCCTGTCGAAGGCGCTGAGGGTAAGGTGCTTTATGTTTGGTTCGATGCTCCGATCGGATACATTTCGAACACCAAGGAACTTCGCCCTGATGATTGGGAGCTTTGGTGGAAAGACAAGGGCACAAAGTTGGTACACTTCATAGGTAAGGACAATATCGTGTTTCATTGTATTGTCTTCCCTGCGATGTTGCGTGCAGAAGGTTCTTTTATCTTGCCTGACAATGTGCCTTCAAATGAGTTCTTGAACCTTGAGGGGGACAAGATTTCGACTTCACGCAACTGGGCTGTATGGCTTCACGAATATTTGGTGGACTTTGCAGGCAAGCAGGATGTCCTCAGGTATGTGCTCACTGCCAATGCGCCTGAGACAAAGGATAATGACTTTACCTGGAAAGACTTCCAAGCGCGTAACAATAGTGAACTTGTGGCGATTCTTGGCAACTTCATCAATCGTGCCGTTGTATTGACCCACAAGTATTTTGATGGAAAGGTGCCTCACAGAGGTGATCTTACAGAGGGAGACAAGGAAGTTCTTGCTCAGATACAATCGATCAAGACGGAGGTCGCCGAGCTTCTCGATAATTATCACTTCCGTGATGCTCAGCGTGCTGCTATGGGGCTTGCTCGTCTGGGAAATAAATACCTCGCAGATACAGAGCCTTGGAAACTCGCTAAAGAGGATATGGATAGAGTCGCTACCATCCTCAATATCTCTCTCGAACTTTCGGCAAACATCGCTGTCCTCATGGAGCCATTCTTGCCCTTCTCTATGAAGAAACTCCGTCAGATGCTCTCGATGTCTCAGGAACCGTCTTGGTCTATCATCGGCTCTTTGGATCTTCTTCCAGAGGGGCACGGGTTGCAACCTGCAACACTCCTTTTTGATAAATTGGAAGATGATGTAATCAATGCTCAGATCGACAGACTGAATGCCATCAGAGAGGCTAACAAAGCAAATGACCCTGTCACTGTGGAGCCGGTTGCTGCTGATGTGCCGTTCGATGACTTCCTCAAGGTCGATATGAGGGTAGGTACGGTCTTGGAATGCAGTAAGGTACCCAAGGCGGATAAGTTGCTACACTTCATCATCGATGATGGTATTAAGAAGCGTACGATCTTGTCGGGTATTGCAGAGCATTATGCCGATCCTGCAGAGTTGGTCGGCAAGCAGGTCTGCTTCGTGGCCAATCTTGCTCCTCGTAAGATCAGAGGTATTGTTTCTGAAGGGATGATCTTGTCGGCCGTCGATCCCAAGGGGGGATTGACACTTCTGACAACCCTCTCTGACACTATCCCCGGTTCGAAGGTATCATGAAGACTGCGGTACTTCTTTCGGGTGGGGTGGACAGCTCAGTTGCTCTGCACCTGCTGTGCGAGCAAGGGCTCCGTCCGGATCTCTACTATATCCGTATCGGTATGGAGGGGGAAGAGTTTCCGGACTGTCCTGCCGAAGAGGATATAGAGATGGTCGAGTGGTTGGCTCGTAAGTATGATTGTCCTCTCAAGATTGTCTCCCTCCACGATGAATACTGGGACTATGTCGTCAAATATATGATCGATACAGTCAAGGCAGGCCTTACGCCTCATCCGGACATGATGTGCAACAGAATCATCAAGTTTGGCTACTTCAATGAATACTGGGGGCATGAGTATGATGCCATTGCTACAGGGCATTATGCCGATAAGCGTATTATTGATGGCATTCATTTCTTGGCTGCAGCAAAAGACCCGATAAAGGATCAGACCGACTTCTTGGCTCAGATAACTTATCCTCAGTTGCTCAAAGCAGCCTTTCCTCTTGGAGCTTTGCCCAAGTCTGAAGTTAGACAGATCGCCAAACGAGAAGGCTTGGTGACAGCCGGGCGAAAAGACAGTCAAGGGATATGTTTTCTTGGTAAGGTCAACTACAACGACTTCTTGAGGAAGTATCTCGGTACAAAGGTCGGAGATATCATCGACTTCGAGACAAAAAAGAAGGTCGGTGAGCACGAAGGTTTTTGGTTTCATACCATAGGTCAGCGCAAAGGTTTGGGGTTGAGTGGAGGACCTTGGTTTGTGGTTCGTAAGGATATACAGACAAATACTTTGTTTGTCAGTCGAGGATATGACCCTATCGAACAGTACGGTAATGTCGTCGAGATCGGAGGGATGAACTTCATCTCCATTGATCCCATGCCTGAGGATGGTACACCATTGGACATCACTTTTAAGGTGAGACATACGCCGGATTTCACCAAGGGTAAGCTGATCAAAGTCCCATCGGGATACGAGGTTCGCTCCGAAGCTCTGATACAAGGTATAGCCCCTGGGCAGTATTGCACTATTTATGACAGTGGCTCTTCTATATGCTACGGATCGGGGGTGATTTCAGGAGGTCGGAAAGAGTGAAAAGTCTTTGATTTTTAATGGCCTATGATGATCATTGTTCGAATTATAGATTATTAACTCGTAAGGGAGATTAAGTACTATGCAATATATACTTGTTATAGTACTTTTTTTTATAGCTTTGTATCCATAATTATAAACCGAATTACTTATAAACTTAAAAACAACGAATTAGAAGTATGTCATTCAGCAAGATTAAGAGCTTTGGCTTCTTGCTCCTTTTGATGTTGGGCTTTCAGAGTCTGCATGCTCAGGGACAGGTACAGCCATTACCTATTGATCCTCAGGTGAGATATGGGAAGTTGGACAACGGTCTGACTTACTTTATTCGCCACAACGATCAACCTAAGAATAGAGCACATTTTTATATTGCTCAGAAGGTCGGATCCATGCTCGAAGAAGATAGCCAAAGTGGTTTGGCTCACTTCCTTGAGCATATGGCGTTCAATGGGACGAAAAATTTCCCTGGTAAGAACCTTATTAACTATCTCGAAAGTGTCGGGGTAAAGTTTGGGGCCAACCTCAATGCCTATACCGGATTTGATGAGACTGTATACACCATCATGGATGCACCTACCACAAGACAAGGTATTGTGGACTCGTGCCTTCTTATCCTTCATGACTGGAGTAACAACATCACTCTCGATCATAAAGAAATTGATGATGAAAGAGGGGTTATCCATGAAGAGTGGAGAGGAAGTCAGGATGCTTCCATGAGGATGATCGAGAAGATCCTTCCTCGTGTGTTCCCTAACGGCAACTTGTACGGTAAGCGTCTTCCTATCGGTAGTATGGATGTCGTACTTAACTTCAAGTACCAAGAGATCAAGGATTACTACAAGAAGTGGTATCGCCCCGATCTACAAGCCCTTATCATTGTTGGAGATATTGACGTAGATTATGTCGAGAAGAAGATTAAGGAGCAGTTTATGGATGTCAAGAAGCCTGAGAATGCTGCTGAAAGATTCTACACTCAGGTGCCTGACAATAAAGAACCTATTGTAGCTATTGAGACAGATCCTGAAGCTACCTCGACTTCTATCTCTATCAGCTATGCAAGAGAGGTCACACCGAGTGATGTAAAGGCTTCTGCGGAGGGGCTTGCACTCAACTACCTCAGTGCTGCTGCTACATCCATGTTCAACTTGCGTATTGCTGAACTTTTGCAAAAGCCTAACCTTCCATTCCTTTCAGCCGGTCTTTCAAACGGTAATCTCATGGGATTGGTGAAGACCAAGAGTGCTCTTGGTCTTGATATCACAGCCAAAGAAGGTCAGTATTTGGAAGCTTTGAATGCTGTTGTCGCAGAGTTGAAGCGTGCTACAGAGTTCGGGTTTACTGCAAGCGAATATGATCGTTTCCGCACTAATGTATTGAAGTCTTCTGATGAGTCTTTGAAGAATAAAGCTAATAGAAGCAACGGATCTTATGCAGAAGAGTATAAGAACTACTTCATTGACGGGGGAAGCATCTCCGGCATCGAAATGGAAAATCAACTCCTCAAGATGATTGCATCACAGTTGACAGTACAACATGTCAATGAATATCTCAAGGATTTGGCTCACGGTCAGAATCTTCTCATCATGATGATGGCTCCTGAAAAGGAGACACTCAAGTATCCAACAGAGGCCGAACTCCTCGCTCAGTATAATGCGGCTCTGCAGCAAGTCGTTGAACCCTACAAGGAGGAAGTATCAAGCCAAAAGTTGATCGAAAAGTTACCAAAGAAGGGTAAAGTCGTATCGGTCAAAAAGAACCTTCCTTATGGGACAACTCTTTGGACACTCAGCAACGGTGCCAAGGTGTACCTCAAGAAGTCCGATCTCAAGGAGAACCAGATCATTCTTTCCGGTATCAGCCCGGGTGGATACAGAATGTTGAATATCAGCAATGATATCGAGAATTTGAAACTCATGGACGGTGTAGTTGATCTCGGTGGAATCGGTAATTTCAACAATATTCAGCTTTCAAGAGTGCTTACAGGTCGTGTCGCTTCTGCCGGTACAGGAGTAGGTGAGTTCACAGAAACTGTCTCCGGTTCATCTAACAATGCGGATGTCGAGACAATGTTCCAGCTTGTTTACCTCAACATGACAGCAAAGAGACAGGATGCAGATGCTTACGAAGCATTCATGCAAAATATTACTGAGGCTTTGAGAAGTGCCGCCGCAGACCCTATGAGTGCTGTTTCTGACAGTATTCCTGCGATGCTCTACCCTGGAGATGTGCTTCGCAAACCATTGAAGGAAGAAGATCTAAGCAAGGTCAGCTATGATCGTATCATGCAGATCTATCAAGAGCGTTTTGCTGATGCCAGCGACTTCTCTTTCTTCATCATCGGTACATTTGATGAAGCTACACTCAAGCCTCTTGTAGAGCAATATCTTGCTTCTCTTCCAAAGTTGAAGAGAAAGGATGTCAGCCACTATGAGCAAGCTACAGGCATAACAAAGACACCTTCTATCAAGCATTTCTCTATCAATGCAGATACAAGAATGGCTGAGGTTTATGATGTTTATGTAAGTCAAATGCCATATGACCTTGAGACTCGACTTAAGACTACTATCTTGGGTGAAGTCCTTACACAGCAGTATCAAAAAACCATCCGAGAAGATGAAGGTGGTACTTATGGTGTTAGTGCAAGGGTAAGTATAAGTAAGTATCCTAAGGGTCAAGCAAGCATCTTCATAAACTTCAAGACAGCTCCCGAAAAGGTTCAGCTTCTTAACGAAAAGATCAAGAAAGAACTCCAAGAGATGGCTGAAAATGGTATCAATAAGGAGTATTTTGACAAGACTGTCAAGAACATCGAAAATCGTTACCAAGACAGCCAAGATGAGAATAGCTATTGGTTGAGTATCATCATGGCTAAGTTCTATGACAACGAAGATAACCATCCTATTTACCTCGATACTCTCAGAAAGATCACACCGGAGAGCATCCAGCAGTACTTGAAGGACTTCTTGAAGGATCATCGTTATTTTGAAATGGTCGTTACTTCAGAAGGCAAAGAAACAACAGCTCAGAACTAATCCATATGCGATAGTACATCCATGAATCTGAAGCGAAATAGTTTCTGATACGGATAACTCCCAAATAATCCAAAGTCACAGTAGAGTGGAGACTCTACTGTGACTTTTTTATTGTCCGCTTTATCTTATTGGGTACTACTTCTTCGAGTTAATAAGTCTCCTTACTTTGTAGCGTATGTATTCAGAGTACACTAAGAGAAGAGGCATCAAATCTTTTGATGCCTGGTAGTGTCCGAAAAAGTGTGTAAGAGTAGTTGTTTTCCTTTTTTACCACAGGGGCATGCCCCTGTGGTAAAAACTTTGTGGTTTTGTTGTTATTATCCATTTATTTAATCTTCCACTCTTGAAAGTAGGGCAACCTCCTAGCATAAGTTCTCTCAGTCATCTCTCGGGCAACAGATCCTAAGAGGAATACGACGGCATCAGCCGAGGGGAGAGCCCCACGCATACGTAACGTGCGCTTATAGTTGCGATTGAGACGCTCCACCCAATTCGTTGAGTAAATCATACGACGAACCTCCTCCGGGTACCTCAGATAGGTGAAGTAGCCTATATTGCGAGGGGAAGACAGAGAGAGTAAACTTCTGTAATTCTTGCCCCAACGCTCTGCAAATGTACATAATTTCTCAAATGCCTTGATGGGAGTAAGTCCTGTATCCAGAATAGGGAATAAGTCATCCAACTCCTGCTTCATCTGAGCTTTATCCCTCTTTGACACGGCGTTAAGTGCTTGTCGTTTGAAATGAACAACACATAACTGATGAGCTGCCTGAGGGAAAGCCGAGCAAATAGCGCGTTCAATACCCTGTAAGGCATCTGAGATAATCAGGTCTATGTGTTCTACGCCCCGAGTTTTGAGAGCTTTCAACTCCACTTCCCAATTCAATGCTCCCTCTGTGGGATGATTCACCACACAAAGCACCTCGCGGCTACCATCAGGAAGCAAGCCCAGCATCGTGTAGTAGGCCTCCTTAGAGACACTATCCTCTCGCCGAGTAAAGGCAAACGTCGCATCAATGTATACTGCCAAATAGTGGGGCGACAATTTGCGTTCTAACCACTCGTATATCTCTGCTTTACTCGTGTTGGAGAGGAAGCTGACTTGCTGTTTACTATAGTGATGACCATAGAGGCGTTCGCACACCGTGCCAATATCTTCGCACGAAAGTCCTCGGGTATAAAGTTCATGGAAGAGGAGGGCGCGTTCGCTTTCCTGATGGGAGAGGATGCCCAAAATCAGGGGCTGAAAATTCCCTGAACGAGTACGTGGAATGCGAAGCTCAAAGCTACAGCCATAGCCCCGCCATCGACGGGGACGGAAACCATTGCACTGTTCACCTTTATGTTCTTGGACAAAAAGAGAACGTTCTTGCTTGGAGAAGGTGTTCAATAATACACGAATAAGTTCGTTAATACCTGACTCCGATGACAGCATTTCCGAAATAAATGCCGACTTTTGTGATGATGTAAGCTCCATTGTTCTTAGTTTGTTTTTTGTTCTTACCACAAATTTAAGAGCTACGGGGCTTACACACTTTTTTAGGACAGTATCTGATGCCTCTTCGCAATTTATTTGTTAGATGTGTCTGTGATTTATTTGGATTTGTTTTGCTGCTCAGCTTGGGCTTGAAGCTCCAGAAGGCGGTCTCTATACTGAGCCGCCGAGATGAAGTCGAGCTCTTTCGAAGCTTGAAGCATCGCGGTACGTGTCTTTTCGATCATCTCCTCCAACGTGTCTGATGAGTGATAAGTAAGTTTGGACTCCGCTGCCATAGTTCCCCTCTTTGTGCTTAGATCGTATTTCTGATCGCCTTTGACCGATGATCCCCCGGTAAGTTCGAGTATGGATGCACTTTTTTTGACAATCTGTTTGGGAACAATGCCATGTTGGGCATTGTAGGCAAGTTGTTTTTCCCTTCTTCTGGCTGTCTCTTCTATTGTGAGGCGCATACTCTCTGTGATCTCATCGGCATAGAAGATGACCAGGCCGTTGAGATTACGAGCGGCTCGACCTGCGGTTTGTGTGAGCGAGCGGTGTGAACGTAGAAATCCCTCCTTGTCAGCATCAAGTATTGCTACGAGAGAGACCTCCGGCAGGTCGAGTCCTTCACGTAGGAGGTTGACCCCTACGAGCACATCAAATTCTCCTGCTCGGAGACCTTCCATGATCTCGACCCTTCGGATTGTGTCGACATCGCTGTGGATATACTCGCATCGTATGCCATTGTCACTGAGATAGTCTGATAGTTCTTCGGCTTGTTTCTTTGTGATCGTTGTCACGAGGACACGTTCGTTGCGCTCTATGCGTAGATGTATCTCTTCTTGTAGGTCATCGATTTGGAAGGCTGTCGGACGTACCTCTATGACAGGATCCGGAAGGCCTGTGGGGCGTATGATCTGCTCGACGATGATCCCTTCACTCTGTTGGAGCTCATACTCTGCCGGAGTCGCACTCACAAAGATCGTTTTATCCACGAGAGACTCGAACTCATCAAATCTAAGGGGTCTATTGTCCACCGCGGCAGGGAGTCTGAAGCCGTAATCCACCAGGCTCATCTTGCGTGAGCGGTCACCTCCGTACATGCCATGTATCTGTGGCACAGTGACGTGACTCTCATCGACGACGAGCAAAAAGTCCGAAGGGAAATAGTCCAAGAGACAATAGGGGCGTTCGCCTGGTGCTCTCCCATCGAAGTATCTGGAATAGTTTTCGATCCCTGAACAGTAGCCCAGTTCGCGTATCATCTCCATGTCGTTTGTCACACGTTCGTACAGACGTACAGACTCCGCACTTCTGCCCATACTCTCGAAGAATGCCACCTGTTTCTCCAAGTCAGCCTCTATTTGTTCAAGAGCTATGGCTATTTGCTCTTTTGTCGTCACGAACAGGTTGGCAGGATATATGTTTACTTTGTCCTGTCTACCAAATTCCTCCATCGTTGTGGGATTGAAGCTTGTAATGCGTTCGATCTCATCTCCCCACAGTTCGAGGCGATAAGCTATACCGTCATATCCTTCGACAGCAGGGAAGATGTCTATCGTATCTCCTTTCGACCTGAATGTTCCGGGTCTGAAGTCCTCTTTATTGTGGATGTAGTAGGCATCGATGAGATTGCGGAGGAGGACATCCTTCTCGATGGTATCTCCTTCCTTGATGGATACCATCTTGGAGCTATATGCTTGAGGGTTAGCCATACCATAGATACAAGAGACGGAGGAGACGATGATCACATCGTTGCGCCCGGAGAGGAGTGAGGCTGTTGCTTTGAGTCGCAATTTTTCGATCTCTGCATTGATGGCCATGTCCTTCTCGATGTATATGTCCGAAGAGGCGAGATAAGCTTCGGGCTGGTAGTAGTCGTAATAGGAGACAAAGTACTCCACAGCATTGTGAGGGAAGAATGTCTTGAACTCTCCGTACAACTGTGCTGCAAGAGTCTTATTGTGACTCAGAATGAGGGTGGGAAGCCCAAGCTCTTTTATGACATTGGCGACAGTGAATGTCTTACCCGATCCGGTTACACCCAGCAGGGTCTGCTTGTGAGCTCCGGAACGAATGCTGTTGACGATGCTTTCGATCGCTTGTGGCTGGTCGCCTGTAGGCTTGAATGGGGAAACTATCTTATATTGCATGAGTCGGATGGGGTAGTGTCATAATCTTCGTAAAGGAGATACTTGGCTCTCATGGCCTTATATTCTTCGATGTCTTTTTGCCAGCTCCTTCGGATCTCTTTCACTGAAGTTCCTGAGTTGATCTGCTTTCGTAGTAAGCCATTGCCGGCGAGGAGATCAAAGAGTTTGGGCTTCGAGATGAGGGTGATGCCATAGCTTTTGGAGGTTTTGGCGATAGACAGCAGGAGGTCTAAGTCTATGCCTTGTCCGCTGCGGTAGCTGTTGATGACCGGACCATAGCATTTCTTTCCTTTGTGTTTTGGCTCGGAGGCTCCGGGCATAGGAGTAGGGATGAAAGAGTGTGCGCCACAACGTTTGTCGGGATAGCCGACTTGTTCGAAAGGGAAGGGAGTCCCTCTCCCCTCACTCCACGAGCACGCTTCGAGATAGCAGATCGTGGGATATAGAGCTATGGCTTTGTCACTTTTGAGGTTTGGACTTGGCGGGATGGGGAGGGAGTAGGGCTGACCATGCTTCCATCCTTGGACTGTCAGTACATAGAGGGGGACCTTGCGCTTCTGAGGCAACCACCTTTCACCATTGATCATCATGGCTGCTTCTCCGAGGGTAAGTCCATGCACGGCAGGTATCGGGAGGAGACTGACGAACGATCGGTACTTCCGATCTTTCCGTACCGCCCCATCGATAGTATCGTGAGGATTGGGACGATCGAGGATGAGCAAAGGTACACCATACTCGGCACAGGCATCCATGATGTAATACATCGTGCTGATGTAGGTGTAAAATCTTACCCCGACATCCTGCATATCGAAGAGCATCATGTCGACTGTTTGTAGTTGTTGTCTTGTAGGGCGTTTATTTGTTCCGTACAGAGAATGTACGACTATATCGGTCCTTTCATCCTTGCCGGACTTGATCACTGCTCCTGCATCGTGGTTGCCTCGAAGTCCATGCTCCGGTGCAAAAAGTGCTGTGATGTTTACCCCTCGACTGAGAAGGGTGTCGATAATGTGAGTCTGAGCCGGGGTATTGAGGATCCCGGTATGGTTTGTGGCTATGCCGATGCGCTTACCATGTGTGAAGATGAGTATCTCGTCGATACGTTCGGCACCGACTTTGACTTGTGCCGAAGTCTCCCATGTCCGGAGCGTTATCAGCAAGAGGATAGCGAGGACGTATTTGATATTCATTGGGATATGTGTGTTGATAATAGAGTGTCTGTCACAGACGCCAAGACCTTGCCCATTCGGATGCCCAAGCCTTGACACGTATCGGAAAGAAGTTTGTCGTACAAAACACTCATCTCTCCGATGAAGTGTACCTCTTCACCTTTTGAGTAAGGCAGTATGTCCATTCTGAGGTAATCTTCCAAGGTGTTGTTTATCAATTTTTTAATGGATGCTTCCTCTCTATGATCGTTGATGAACGGGAGCAGGGAGGACAAGAACTTTTTGGGTAGTTGATCGTTCTGTACCTGATGAAGTAACCACTCCATGTCGATACCGAACCTCATACAAAACGCATTGACCACATCTGTTGATATCTTTTCAGTCAGTAGGGCGGATATGAGTGTCTTTCCCAAGACCGTACTGCTCCCCTTGTCTCCAAAGATATAGCCCAATGATGGATTGTAGTCGGTCACCTTCGAACCATCAAACCTCCACATGTCAGAGGTCTCTCCGATGGTGGCGATGATGCCCGAACGATCGCCACAAAGGACTTCTGCCACGGACTGATGATACTTCTTGATCTCTATCGAGCAGTCAAAGTGCTGGAGTAATGCTTCTTCCAAAGTATATCGGCTCCGTGGCGTATCCTCTTTCCCATAAATCGTGACCGAACACAATGTCTGTGGTAGCTTGTCGATGAGTTGCAGAGAGATCATTTTGGATATCTCAATGGATGACATACATCTTGCATCCAACACGGCTGTTGGTATCACTTCGAGCACTCTTCTCTTGCTGACGACGTGCCAGAGTGTCTCCCCCCTTTCTTGTACCGCAATGATATCCATTATGATGAACGCTTTTAACGAGATGTAAACTCAAAGAACACTATTTCATAAGGCTTAAATGTGTATTGCCACTCCTTGTCGGAGGTGTCGAGCTTTCTTTCGTCCGAGACTGTCGAATAATGGTCAAAATCCTTCAGTTCCGTGGTTGTGGTTTTACCTTTTGGAATAAAGTGGAGGCTTCTGACTTTGTTAGGCGAAAAGTCTTTCCCCTTGAATAGCACTTTATAAGGAAGGGGGTGACGAGTTGTATTGACCGCCTTGAGGTAGAAGACTTTATTGTCTGCACTTGAGGTAAGAGAGGCATAGAGCGGAGACCAAGGGCTTTGATCTTTAGGGGTATGCTCGTTTAGAGATCTCAGAGTCGTCCCTCGCATCGCAATGAAAGCTTTCATCAGGTGGTAGAGGGCAGTCGGAGTATATCTGCCTCCATCGACATGGATGAGGGGATACTTTGCTCCGTCGTTCACCTCTGCAAGAAATGGGGTGACGGTCAGACCTCTGAGATGGGACACTTGATTTTCTGCATTGATCAAGAATGCTGCTCTAAGAATAAGTTTGGGGACGAAGAGTGAGCTATCGGACTCGCTGAAATGGCATTCTCCAAGCATGATTGGCTGGCGCAGCATAGCTTCGTCATCGTGGATGTCGGGGACGATGGCTGACAGCTCAGGAGAGGAGATAGGGGTACAAGGGACATCAAAAATATAATTGCTGAACTTCTGAAAGCTCGTAATATCTCCCGAACTGATCAGGTCAATCGCTATTTCATTGTCTCTGAACTTCTCGCTCATGACTTTGAAACGCCTGAAATAGTCGTAGCTGGTCATGTCATATCCCGGCTGTATCGCAGGTGAGAGGTGGACAGAGTCTTTGCTGATGTCGTAGATGTTGAGGAGGTATTGAGCCAAAGCGATGTGTGATGCTACTCGCTCATCCAGCAGTTTGATGTTTTCAGCTCTTGGCGAAGCTCCTCTGTCTGTGATCCCTATGTTCGAGATAAGAATAGGAGGTTTTCGTAACTCTTTCGACAAGGACAAAAAGTCTTTCAGCCCAAACTCACCTGTGTATTCTTGCTGATTCAGCGTCCATATCGGACGTCTGCTTTCGGTTTCCATCCATCTCGTCCACTCGGGGTAGGTGTCGATGAAAAAGCCGTTGGCCGTCCGTCCATCCGGAAATCTCATAAAGCCCGGGTCAAACTCTCTGATCAATCTCAATAGCTCTCCGCTCAATCCATGAGACTCTTCTGTACCTTGTGGCACAAGTCTGATGTCATCTATAAAGGAGGTGCCTCTCCCCTCGACTTTTATCATAAGATGAGCTTGCGAAACATCTTTTTCGGACGTTAAAGTCACAGATACCGGAGTCCACATCTGACCTGCATTGATACGCTGAGGTGTAGACACCGGCATCCAAGCCGTGTCCGCAAGACAAACGCTTATGGACAGAGAGTCACTCGAACTCTTGAGCCTTGCTCTGAAAGTATATTGACTGTCTCTCGAGAGCGAAAAGGCTGCGGTATTTATGACCTCGACTCTCTGTAAAGAGTCCCTCGCGGGTTGTAGACTGAGATGGTATTGATTGACCGAGGACTGTTCGCCGGACTTTTGAAGAGATACAAATCCACCTCTTGACTTCCAACCAAACAGTAGCTCAGGCACAGGATAAAATGTCGTATAGCCATTCGGCGTAGTGAGCAACTGCCTTGAGAAGTCATACCTACAGTTTTCAAGTCTTGGTGCAAGTTCGAAACCACTGTTGATAAGTATGTTTGGACTCAGGAGATCTTTTCCACTCTTGCTCAGCCCCCCGAGAGTGATCCCGACAGGTAGCTTACCCTCATGTAGTACAGGTTTATCCGCATCTATCTCTATGGTTCCGACGGTAGAGACAGACTGCTTGCATCCCGATAGAAGCACCGCAAAGACAAGCATAAAGTATATGTATCCCCTGTTTCTGATCATCTCAGAGAGAGTCCTTTTTCTCCTTGTTTAGTGGTTATGATGTGGCCCACAGACAACTACCGGCGGATGAACAATCTCTCCTCCCTCAGAGCGCAACTCTTCCTTGCTGAAGAACTTTGGACCGGGGATCAACGGGCTATAATACAGTGCCGTGCGGATACGCTTGCGCTGGTCGGCTGTGAAAGCATCCTGATGGCAAATGTCATAGTCCATGATGTTTGTGGCATAATATCTCTTTTGTGCACAACTCGTGCGTTGTAGCAGTTCGTCAAACTGTAGCGGTGTCAACCTGTCTTTGCTGCCATATTGCAGCCTCTTCACTTCGTAAGCCTTACGGTTGTACGAAGGGGTGTCGTCACAGTGATCCGAATCGACGCAATCATCGAGGAGAGCATTGTGTTGCTCATTCTCCGAGAATGTATGATATAGCCCGAGGTAGTGCCCGAGCTCGTGAGACAATGTCGCTGCCGGATTGTAGAGTTCCCTTTGAGTGTTTTCCTCTTTATGGAATGCCACTGTATTGATCACGATGCAGTGGTTGAGCTCATCGAGGATACGAGCATCGTAGTCTGAAAAACCGGGGATGTTCTTTCCCTTCACGAGAGAGGGCAAGAACGCAGCACCATGCACCTCTCCAACCGGAGCATTGCCATCGCCCTGAGTCTCTCGTTTAAATCTGAAGACAAAGACATTGATGTACTTGCTACGATCCCAAGCCATGCCTTGATATATCCCACCCTTCTTGTCATACAAGACGTCTTGATATTTGATCTCCGGAGCATCTACTTTTATACGGTTGATCCCCGGTATTGGGAGAGGTTTGCCGTCAGGTGCACTCTGTGCCATGACGAACTCCACTCCCATATTGGGACGGTTCGTGTCACTTGCATCTCTTGGGAGCTTGAGTCGATCCTCCTCTTGTAGTTCACCGAACCTCGGATCTCCCACCGGACGATAGTACTTGTTCACTTTCTCCATGAGGGTCGCGATGTACTCACCTGAAGGTTTATCTTCCTGCTTACTCTGGTCACTGTATAGGATGTGGAAGATCACCGGGAGGCGATAGTCGATCATGTCCGGCTCGATGTCACCTGAACGTTGCTTCAGAGTGATGGCCTTCGAGGCACCTGCTTCGGTCGTGAACGTAAGTTGTCCGCTACGTTCGTTGGTCGTCATGTTGGGCTCGACGACAATGGTCACGATAGTCCTTGTGACCCCTCTGTCGCTCTTCTCTGTCCTGAACCAAGAGTCCGAAGCTGTTGCGGTCCACACCTCTCCGGAGCGTACCAATACTCGGTATGTGCCACCATTCACGGGGATCGCATCTATGAGATCTTTTTCGATCATCAGTTCTCCACTGTCGGCCTTGGATGCACACCCTACGGTAAACAGCGTGATGATAAGAGCCAAGACCGTAATTCTGAAGAGTACCGGATATGTTTGAGTCCTTGCCATCTCTGTCGCAAAGTTATTTAGGGTCGGTTGTCATTTACTTTTGGGACAATGAGTCCTTGAGGATCACTTTCACCTCCTCGACAGAGGCGATACGGCCTTCGCCATACTTGTGACCTCTTTCCTCCATACGTCGGATGATCTCGTCCGCCACACTCTGATCCACCTTGCCTTCGGCCATGTTTGCCGCAAGCCCGAGCGAACGGAAAAACTCTTCGGTTTTTGAGATTGCTTTTGTCACGATTTCATCGGTGTTGTCACCCTCTATACCCCATACTCTCTTGGCATATTGTAGGATCTTTCCTTCCTTGTGAGGTCTCATCACACGAAGCACCGAAGGGTACACCATCGCGAGCGAAGCCCCATGTGTGATACCCGTAAGAGCTGTGATCTCATGTCCGATCATGTGTGCCAACCAGTCCTGAGCCGTACCCATGGAGAGGAAACCATTGAGAGCGATGGTCGCTGAGAGCATATATTCGCAGAATGTGTCGTAATCGTGCTCTGCAAGCTTGTCCTGAGACTTTGAGATGTCAATGAGATTGAGCAATATCCCCTCAGACATTCTGTCCATCACGCCACTCTGGTCAGGGTAGGTGAGATACTGCTCACAGACGTGCATGAACGCATCTGCTATACCGCAGGATATCTGGTGCTTTGATAGGGTGTAGGCATAGGTCGGATCCATCACTGAGAAGAGGGGGAAAGTACCGTAGAAGCCGAACTTCTCCTTTGTCTCACGGTTCGAAATCACGGCTCCCGAATTCATCTCCGAGCCTGTCGCGGGTACTGTGAGCACTGTACCAAATGGGATTGCTCCCTCAAACTTGCCGGTCTTTACGATGTCCCATGCAGGTGTGGTGCTAGGGATGGCTATGGCGATGAGTTTACTTCCATCGATGACCGAGCCACCTCCTACAGCGAGGATAAAGTTGATCTTTTCCTTACGCCCCAGTTCGATGGCTTTTTCGAGGGTTGCAATGTCCGGATTGGCCTCTATACCTCCGAAAGGAACGACCTTGAAGCCCTTGAGTTGCTCCATGACCTGATCGTAGATGCCATTTTTCATGATGCTGCCTCCACCATAAGTCAGGAGGATGATTGCGTCTTTTGGCAAGAAGTTTGTGATACGAGCTATTGAGTCTTTACCGAAAATCAGTTTTGTGGGATTGGTGAAAATAAAATTCTTCATACGTAGTTATCTGTGCATTGGTCTCCTCATCGTGGGATGGAGAGATGTTTTTACTATCCTTTTGTGTCGGTGTGACCTTGCACACCATTACGAGTACTAAGATACGAAAAATATGGATAGAGGGGCTTGGATAGTAAGATGAAGCTTTGTGTGACAAAAAGGGGTACAAAAAAAGTCGTTAAACTCGTTTCATCGATTCGTAAGACTTTCGTCATCGAATCTTACGACCTTTTTTCTCGCTTCCTATATCTTTTTTCGGTGTGCCACGGTGTCTTCTTTCGGAAAAGGGGGCTCCCTCCCTAAAATCTGAGTGAAATTCTCACGGCTATGCAGACGAAAAGTGATATATTTGTGATTAGAGACATGCGGTCTCGTTCGAAAAGATAAACACATTAGCTCGATATGCAGGCATTTGAATTGACACCCGAAGATCTTGAGCAGATCAAGGCGAAAAATATATCCAAGTCCACCGTGGAGAAACAGCTCAGAAGGTTTGAGAAGGGCTTCCCTTTTCTCGATATCATCAAGGCTGCGGATGATACTTGTGGTATCACTTCCTTGTCCCAAGAGGAACTGAATACTTATCTCGATAAGTGGAGCAGAGTCCTCAAAGAACCAAGCTCCGAGATCGTGAAGTTTGTCCCGGCTTCGGGTGCGGCTTCGAGGATGTTCAAGGACTTGTTTAAATTCTTGGCAGATGAAGAGGGTGACCTTGATACGGCTCCTCCTTCTGTTCGAGAATTGTTGGACAATCTTTCGACTTTTGCCTTCGGAGATACGCTCAATCGCGTCTGTCTTGTGAACAACTGGAAGACGATGATGAAGCTCCACCAGCAGGGGGAGTACAAGGCAATCATCGAAAATCTCATCGAGTCCAAAGGGCTCAACTATGGCCATTTGCCTAAGGCACTCATCCCTTTCCACACGTATCCCGAAGGTACTCGAACTCCCATGGAAGAGCATCTCGCTGAGGGAGCTTTGTATGCCAAGAATACGTCGGGGCGTGTGCGTCTGCACTTTACGATCTCTCCGGATCACATCGATCCGTTTCGCTCTTTGCTGATGAAGAAGATCCCCAAGTGGGAGGACTTCTTCTCGGTGCATTATGATGTGACCTACAGCATCCAAAAGCCTGAGACGGATACCATCGCAGTGGATATGGAGAATATCCCTTTGAGAGAGAAGGATGGTTCGCTTGTCTTCCGCCCCGGAGGACACGGTGCTCTCATCCGCAATCTCAATGAGATAGATGCGGACGTGATCTTCATCAAGAATATAGATAATGTTGTCCCCGACAGATACAAGAGTGAAACCATCATCTATAAGAAGGCACTTGCAGGATACCTCATCCATCTGAGAGATAAGGTCTACGAGTATATGCGTATCCTCAACGATGACAAACGTAAGGTGGCGGCCATACCCGAAATCAGAGACTTCCTACAGACGGCCTTTGCCATAGAGACTCCGTCGCTGGAGGGGAGAGTGGCTTCGGAATGCATCGAACCCCTTCGTAAGATACTCAACCGTCCCATCCGTGTCTGTGGTATGGTGCGCAATGAGTCTGAACCAGGAGGGGGACCGTATGTTGTCCGCAACGATGATGGCACGACTTCGCTTCAGATCTTGGAGAGCACTCAGATCAACATGAATGATCCGCAGATGAGGGAGATATTCGAGAATGGAAAGTACTTCAACCCCGTGGATCTTGTCTGCTGTGTGAGGGACTACAAGGGAAAGAAGTTCAATCTCACTGCGTTTGTCAACGAAGAGACAGGATTCATCAGCTATAAGAGCAAGGATGGTAAGGAACTCAAGGCTCTCGAACTCCCCGGACTGTGGAACGGTGCCATGTCCGAGTGGTGTACGGCCTTCGTTGAAGTGCCTGCATCTACATTTGAGCCTGTCAAGACCGTCAATGATCTCTTGAGACCCGCACATAGATAACAAATCAACAAATATTCAATAAAAAACAAATAACCTATGACTACAGAAATCAAAGCAAGGCTGACTTCCCTGAGGGAGAAGATGAAAGCGACAGATATCCATGCATACATTATCCCGAGTTCGGACTGTCACTTGAGTGAGTATGTCCCCGAGTGTTGGAAGGATAGAGAGTGGATCTCCGGCTTCAACGGTTCGGCAGGTACGGTCGTCGTGACACTTGACCGTGCAGGTTTGTGGACAGACTCTCGTTACTTCCTTCAAGGGGCAGAGCAACTCGAAGGTACGACCATCGAACTCTTCAAGATGGGTTTGCCTGAGACCCCTTCGATCCCTCAGTTTTTGAGAAAAGAGGGTGGTATCAAGAAAGTCGGATTTTTCGGTAGAGCGATCTCTGTCAATGAGGCCAACAGCTACAAGAGAGAACTAACTGTCGCAGGTATAGAGGTCGTGACAGATCAAGATCTCATCGCCGAGGTGCGTACATCTTTGCCTCAGATACCCATGCACCCCTTCTTCATCCAACCTCTGGAGTATGCCGGTCGTAGTGTCCAGGACAAGGTGGCTGATGTGCGTAAGGCTCTTGATGATGCCGGTGCAAACACGATGATCATCACGATGTTGGATGAGATCGCTTGGCTCTTCAACGTGCGTGGTACGGATGTGGACTACAACCCCGTGGGAATTGCTTATGGTATGATCACTCGTAATGAGGTGAGATTTTACACATTCCCTGAGAAGATCACTCCGGAAGTCAAGGCTCATCTCGAAGGCAGTGGCGTGGTCATTAAGCCTTATGCAGAGATATACAACGATGTGCCTGCTCTCTGTGAGAAGTCGATCTTAGTCCTCGATCCTGCTCGTACCAACTTTGCTCTCGCATCGGCAGTCCCTGCACACTGTACCGTGATCAGCCAGTTGTCACCGATCACTCTGCTCAAGGCTTGTAAGAATGAAGCCGAGTATCGTGGTTATCAGGCTGCCATGAAACGCGATGGTGTGGCACTTACCCGCTTCTTCATTTGGCTCGAAAAGGAGCTTGACGAAGGTCGTACTCCTGACGAGGTCGAGATCGGTGAAGTCCTTGCATCGTTCCGTGCAAAGGGTGACTACTATGTCTCCGACAGCTTTGCAACGATTGCAGGTTACAACGGTCATGGGGCCATCGTGCACTATCGTGCGGAGCATCCTACGGCTTACAAGGTCGAGCGTAAGGGGATGTTGCTCCTCGACTCGGGTGGCCAGTACAATGATGGTACGACAGACATCACTCGTACGATCTCCCTCGATGGTAATCCTACAAAGAGACAAAAAGAAGATTATACTCGTGTCCTCATGGGACATATCGATATCGCCACAGCGATCTATCCTCAAGGCACGAGGGGCTCTCAGCTCGACATCCTTGCTCGTAAGGCGCTTTGGGACAACTGCCAGAACTATGGTCATGGCACAGGGCATGGTGTGGGGCACTTCCTCAACGTGCATGAAGGACCTCAGAATATCCGTATGGACGAAAATCCAACAACACTTCGTCCCGGTATGGTGACTTCGAATGAACCCGGTTACTATCTCGCCAACGAGTATGGTATCCGCATCGAAAATCTTGTGCGTACGATCCCTTATAACGAGACGATAGATGGCACATTCTATGCTTTCGAGACCTTGACCCTTTGCTATCTCGATAATACTTTGGTGGAGCCATCGATGATGTCGGCACCTCAAATCAAGTGGTACAATGACTATCAGGAAAGGGTGTATAGGGAGTTGTCTCCTCTCCTCTCTGCTGAAGAGGCTGCGTGGTTGCGCAACAAGACTTTGCCTCTAACAAAGTAAAGCGAACCCAATGGCAATCATACAGACAGTAAGAGGCTTTACTCCGGAGATCCATTCGTCGTGCTTCCTTGCTGCGAATGCCGTCGTCGTGGGCGATGTGGTAATCGGTGAGGGGAGTAGTGTGTGGTTCTCTGCGGTGGTGCGTGGTGATGTGAACAGCATCCGCATCGGAAAGAATGTGAATGTGCAAGATGGGGCAGTCATACACACGCTCTATCAGAAGTCGGTGTCCATCCTCGAAGACAATGTCTCCATCGGACATAACGCCATCATCCATGGTGCAAAGGTCGAGGAGGGAGCACTCATAGGCATGGGAGCCATCATCATGGACAATGCCGTCGTGGGAGCAGGGGCGATAGTGGCTGCGGGAAGTGTGGTGCTTTCGGGTACTGAGATCCCTGCCGGGGCTCTGTATGCCGGTGTGCCTGCAAAGTTTGTAAAGATGGTCGATCCCGAACAAGCTCGTACGATGAACAAGCGCATCGCAGACAACTATCAGATGTATGCATCGTGGTTCCCACCACAAGAGTAAAACAAACAGATAAAAGACAAAGCCCTGTAAGGTTAATCCTTACAGGGCTTTGTCTTTTATTGAGATCGTTGGTTAAAAGTCTAATAGCTTGAATCGTTGTCTCACTTCGGAAATAGACATTGGTTCCTCATAGTGCCACCACTCTCTTCGGTAGGGACGAAGCCCCACTTGCCTCATGATGCTGATAAGGAGTTGACGGTTTTGTATGTGCTCTTTCTTCAGTAGCCCTTTTTGGATAAGTAGAGCATCTTTGTCCACATGAGCAGCTTCACCGAAGTGGTCGAATGGGGTGCCCATATCCATGGGCTTATTGGTCCTCTTGTCCCAAATCGAAAGATCCACCGCTACCCCAAAGTTGTGACGTCCTCCTTTGTCCGGACGTGCGACATAGACCTTTTGAGGGGTATCCTTGACTTGGTCGTACATATCCTTCTGTACGCTTTGGGGACGAGCGGCATCATAAATGATGAGGCAAAGGCTATCCTTGCTCAAGGCTTTGAGGAGACTGTTGGCTTTCTTTAGCTTTTCGGCCATATGGGGAAGGATGTAGGCTTTGTGGAGAGACCCATACATGTTTTTCCTCATGAAGTTGTCTGTCGTAGCATATTTCAGATCAACCATGATCGTGGAGTCAATGCTTTGGATGTCGATCAGTCCATAGTGCTCCATCATGACTTGAAGGTCGACTTGACTGCTCTGAGCATCGACCCTTGCAACTGAAAACAAAAAAATAATGGTCATCACCCATTGAAGGATGTGACCATTATTTTTTGATGTTAAGTGGATGTTCATGACCTCTTAATCATTCATTGAGTATAAGAATTCGATGTTGTCGACAGTTGTCTCCATTCGCTTCTTGACCTCTTCCATCGCCTCTACCGAGTTCATCTCTGCAAGTGTGCGACGGAGTACCCACATACGGTTGAGGGTATTGGAGTCTTGGAGCAGATCGTCTCGTCTTGTGCTGGATGCCATGATGTCGACGGCAGGATAGATGCGTTTGTTGGAGAGCTTACGATCGAGCTGGAGTTCCATATTTCCGGTTCCTTTAAACTCTTCGAAGATGACTTCATCCATTTTTGATCCGGTATCGATAAGTGCTGTTGCAAGGATGGTCAAGCTACCACCATTTTCGATGTTTCGTGCAGCTCCAAAAAATCTTTTTGGTTTTTGGAGTGCATTTGCATCGACACCACCCGAAAGTACTTTTCCTGAAGCCGGCTGAACCGTGTTGTATGCACGTGCAAGTCGAGTGATCGAGTCAAGTAGGATGACAACATCGTGCCCGCACTCAACAAGCCTTTTGGCTTTGTTGAGGACAATATCAGCAATCTTTACATGCTGTTCGGCCGGTTCGTCAAATGTCGAAGCAATGACTTCTGCATTCACGCTACTTGCCATGTCTGTCACTTCCTCAGGACGCTCATCGATGAGCAGGATGATCATGTAGACTTCGGGATGATTGTGAGCAATAGCATTCGCGATGTCCTTAAGCAACATTGTCTTACCTGTCTTGGGTTGAGCCACGATAAGCCCTCTTTGTCCCTTACCGATAGGTGAGAATAAATCAACGATACGAACACCGACTTTGTCGAAGACTTTATCGCATGAAGGTGCTTCCAACTTGAACTTTTCGTTAGGAAATAGGGGGGTGAGGTGATCGAAAGGCACTCTGTCCCTGACACGTTCAGGTTCGCAGCCGTTAAGCTTGACGACCTTGTGCATAGGGAAGTATTTTTCTTTTTCTTTTGGTGCTCTTATGATGGCTTCGATGTAATCACCGGTCTTAAGACCCAAGTTCTTGATCTGTGACTGAGATACATATACATCATCCGGAGATGTGAGATAATTGTAGTCGCTTGAACGGATGAAGCCATAGCCATCGGGCATTATCTCAAGCACACCAACCATTCTGAGCGCGTCCCCAAAGTCATAATACTTATCTTGTGGAGCGTTTTGTTGTTGCTGCTTTGTGTTGTTGGATTGGCTATTGGCAGGTGCTTCTTTTACCTGTTGTTTCTGAACCTGTGGAGCTTGTTGTGGCTGAGGAGAAGATTGCTTAGCCTCTTTATTCTGTGGACGCTGCTTCGTCTGAGTATTCTTTTGCTCGTTTTGTGATGTAGGGGCTATGATGTCCATCATCTGATCAAGGACAGACGAACTACTTGCGTTTTTGTTTACAAATACCAGTGGGCGTTTCTCCTCTTGTTTAGGCTCTTGAGGAGTCTTCTCTTGTGGTTCTTCCGACTTTTCCTCTTCTACAGTTGGGGAAGAGATCGGCGTATCAGGGATGATGTCCTTGTGGACGAATACCATTTGGGGTTGCTCGTCGGTTTTATTCGATTTGGACTCTTCTGGCTTTTCTTCCTTTTGCTGGCTACCTTCGGCTGTTTTTTGAATAGGTTTTGCCGGTGGAGCAGTTTCTTTTTGTTTCTTGGGGCGACCTCTTTTTTTCTTTAGATCGGTCTCTTCCGCAAGCTCGGTTGTTGCTTGTGGCACATCAGTCTTGTCTTCTGATTGAGTCTTGGGAGCGGGAGAAGTCGTTTTTTGAGATTTGGAATTGTTTTTTTCAGTCTTTACTTCCGCTTTTTCTTCTTTTTGGGCCTTGGTAGACTTTTCAGGCGTTTTTGCCTTTTGCTTCTTTTCGGGAGTTTTCTCTTTGATTTTGTTGGCAATCAATACTGCTTGTTCATCGAGTATACTGTAGACAAGCAGGTTTGGCTGCTGTTTTTCCGGAGATTTGATGCCAAGCTCTTTAGCGATCTTTATAAGCTCCTCCTGAGACATGGCATTAAGCTCCAAAATATTATAAGTCTGTGCCATAGATTTCGGCTAAATAACGAGGGGACTGTCCCAACAATCGGACTAATCTGAAGACTAATCGAATGATGTGCAGCAAGTGAATGAACCATGACCACAATGTTTGGATACACGTGAAGATAGTATCGTATAATCCCAATAAAGATAATACATAGGGAGGTACGAGACTCTTTCCGGGAGTTACCTCAAACCACTGCGTCACACGGACGACAAACACCCTCTGGTGAAAAATAAATTACTATTTTAAGATGAAATTGAAGATAAGAGTTGATACACGCATCAACTTCTAAGAAGCTCTTTACAGGAAGGTTGTCGCCATAAAGAGTTTAAAAAGTGGGCAGTGATGGATTCGAACCACCGAAGGCGTAAGCCAGCTGAGTTACAGTCAGCCCCATTTGGCCACTCTGGTAACTGCCCATTGCTTTGACCACAGAAGTCAAGCACTTAGTTTTCTCAAACTCCCTGCAAAGTTAGGATAAATAATTTATAACGCAAATTCTTTAACGAGTTTTAGGGCTGTGACAGCAGCCTCATCTCCCTTGTTGCCATGCTTCCCACCGGATCTGTCGAGTGCTTGTTGCATTGTGTCTGTGGTCAGTACCCCAAGGATCACGGGAGTGTTATAGTCCACATTAAGCTTCCCGATATTTACAGCCACGGCCTCAGAGATGTAGTCGAAGTGCGGGGTCTCTCCACGTACGATACATCCTATGGCGATGATAGCACTGGGAGGGGTGGGGTGTTTCGCTATTGCAGTCGAAGCGTAGATCAGCTCAAAACTTCCTGCAACATAGTGTACTGAAATGTCATTCTCCTCTACGCCGCTTCTCTTGAGTTGCTGTACAGCAGCATCTGCCATCGAGAAGGTTACGTTCGAATTCCACTCAGATACGACGATCGCAAATTTGTGCCCTTTTCCCGAAGGGATTGTTTCTTGGTCGTGATCAGAGAGATTTTTGTATATCGTTGCCATAATGTCTTGATATGAAGTAAAAGTAATGAATTATCAGTTGAATTTATGTGTCGCCAATCCGCCTTCGGAAGTCTCCTTGTAGAGACTTGGCAGGTCGTGTCCTGTTTGTCTCATGACGTCAATAACCTGATCGAATGATACTCGGTGCGAACCGTCTGAGAATGTTGAGAACGTATTGGCATCCAAGGCTCTCGCTGCCGCAAACGCGTTACGTTCGATACAAGGTATCTGTACAAGGCCACAGACTGGATCACAAGTAAGCCCGAGGTGGTGTTCCAGCCCCATCTCTGCAGCATACTCGATCTGACGGATACTACCTCCGAAGAGTTGGCAAGACGCTGCTGCCGCCATAGAGCAAGCCACGCCAACTTCGCCTTGGCATCCCACTTCTGCGCCGGATACTGAGGCGTTAGTTCTCGCCACATTTCCAAAGATGCCTGCCGTTGCCAAGGCTCTGTATATCCGCCTGTCCGGGAAGTCTCTCGACTTTTGAAGGTGATAGAGTACTGCTGGTACGACACCGGAGGATCCACATGTAGGAGCTGTCGAAACGACCCCACCTGCAGCGTTCTCTTCTGCTACGGCTAAGGCATAAGCATAGACCATCCCGCGGGTACTGATGTTGTCTTTGTAGCCCTTTGATCGGATCATGTATTCCGATGCTTTTCTCCTCAAGTTTAGCCCTCCCGGCAGTATTCCTTCCGTTTCGAGTCCTCTTTCGATGGCTGCTCTCATGACCCTCCATACCTCTGCGAGATAGTCCCATATCTCTACCCCCTCATGCATTTCTACATACTCCCAATAGTTGACATGGTTTTTGTAGCAAAAGTCCATGATGTCCGCCATGAGATGGTGAGGATAGACTTGTTGAGCCTTCCGCTCATCAAATTCGGGGTTTGCGAGGGAGCCTCCCCCTACACTGTACACAATCCATTCTTCGACTATATTTTTGTCAGTGTCCAAGCCCTGAAACTTCATCCCGTTGGTGTGAAAAGGAAGCACCATTTTGGGCTCCCATACTATTTCGGTGGGAGCGAGGGGAGCAAGGACACCCAAGATCGCGACATCGGTGAGGTGTCCTTTGCCTGTTGCAGCCAGAGCTCCATATAGTGTAACCTTGTAAGATGTTGGGATTGATTTTTGGCGTTGGACAAATAGCTCCGCAGCCCTTTTGGGACCCATGGTGTGGCTGCTGGATGGTCCATTGCCTATTTTGTATATCTGACGGATCGACTCCATTCTGTAGCCTTCAATATATTATGAGGTGTAGTGTTATGAGTAGTTTGTGTTACAAAGATAGTTATTTGGTCCGAAAGTTGTCCAAGACTTGAAATTTATTGAAATTCTCTGTTTGTGATAGCTCTGTCGCAACAAAACTATATGTAGGCTTGTTGTATAAACAGTGTAGAAAAACAAAACGCGTTAAATCACAAATAAACAATTAAAAAATTATGTACACATTAGTTGGTAAGAAGGCTCCTTCTTTCTCTGCTACAGCAGTTAAGGGTTCCGAATTCATTGAAAACTTCAACCTCGAGCAATTTATCGGTAAGAAGTATGTTGTCCTTTTCTTTTATCCTATGGACTTTACATTCGTTTGCCCTACTGAGTTGCACGCTTTCCAAGAAAAGTTGGCTGAGTTCGAAAAGAGAGATGTACAGCTTGTGGGTTGTTCTGTGGACTCTCACTTCTCCCACTTTGCATGGTTGAATCAAGAGCGCAACCAAGGTGGTATCAAGGGTGTAGAATATCCTATCGTTTCAGACTTCTCAAAGACTATCTCTACAAACTACGGAGTCCTTGCTTCTGAAGAAGATTATGATGAAAATGGTAACCTCGTATGCGTAGGTGACCCTGTCTCTTACAGAGGTCTCTTCTTGATAGACAAGCAAGGTATCGTTCGTCACCTTTTGATCAATGACCTTCCACTCGGACGTAATGTGGATGAGGCTCTTCGTATGGTAGACTCTCTCCGTCACTTCGAAGAGTTTGGGGAAGTTTGTCCTGCAAACTGGAGCCAAGGTAAAGATGCCATGAAGGGGACGCACGAAAGTGTATCTGACTACTTGAGCAATCACTAAGCTTATGATGGGATAAATATATTCCACCTAATAAATAAAAAAATAGCAGTGCCAAATGAATTTGGCACTGCTATTTTTTTTGCTGTGTAGCGAGTCATATTCTCATATTCATAGATTGGTGAGAGGGGGACAACAAAAAGCAGTGATAAGAGATAAAACTCCATTATCACTGCTTTTTTGCAACCCTACATGTGCGGATTGCGACACAAGACATCTAAAAGATATCCTATTTCTTTTTCTTTGACTACGGTCTTATTGATTAACCGTTGTACTCGTCAGAGACAGTAAGCTTAGCTCTACCCTTAGCTCTACGAGCTGCGAGCACACGACGACCATTTGCTGTAGCCATTCTTGAGCGGAAACCATGCTTATTTTTTCTCTTGCGATTTGATGGTTGAAATGTTCTTTTCATTTTCGTCTCTATTCTTTATTTATCACACTTACGGTGTGCAAAGGTACATTTTTTACTTTTATTTTGCAAGCCCAAATGATGATAGGCGACACAAAAAGCCTCAAAATCATCACACTGACTAAGCTGTATGGATCAACCCAAATAAGATTTCAATAACGAATTCTTATTGTTCTGTCTCAAGCGACGGATGGCTTTCTCCTTGATCTGACGTACACGCTCACGAGTAAGCCCGAAGTTGACACCGATTTCTTCGAGAGTCATCTCCGGCATCCCTCCGATACCGAAGAACATTTTGATTATTTCTGCTTCTCTTTCTGTGAGGGTTGAGAGTGCTCTTTCGATTTCTGTTGATAGAGACTCATTGATAAGATCCCTATCCGCTATCGGTGCATCATCATTGACGAGGACGTCAAGGAGGCTGTTGTCTTCACCATCTACAAAAGGTGCATCGACCGAGAGTTGGCGGCCGTTGATCTTCATTGTCTCTATCACCTTGTCTTCTGATAGGTCGAGTTCGTGAGCTAACTCTTCGGATGAAGGCTTACGCTCGTTCTCTTGCTCAAATCGGGTGACTGCTTTTTGAATCTTGCTGATGTTACCTACCTGATTGAGGGGAAGGCGCACTATACGTGACTGCTCTGCCAAGGCCTGAAGGATCGACTGGCGGATCCACCATACGGCATAGGAGATAAACTTGAAGCCCCTTGTCTCATCAAACTTTTCGGCAGCTTTGATGAGTCCGAGGTTACCTTCGTTGATAAGGTCAGGGAGGCTGAGACCTTGATTTTGGTACTGCTTCGCAACAGACACCACAAATCGAAGATTGGCTCTTACCAACTTCTCAAGGCATCGTTGTGAGTTCGCATCATTTCGATGGATTGCTTGCGCTAGTTGTACTTCCTCCTCGACGGTGATGAGTTCTTCTCTACCGATCTCTTGGAGGTACTTGTCTAGTGAGGCACTCTCACGATTTGTTATTGACTTTTGGATCTTTAACTGTCTCATTCTATAATCTTACGTGGTGGTAAATAGCGGAGCTGATACCGGTGTTTAGCAAAACTTAGCAAAGTTACAATTATTTCCCGAATTGGTGAAACTGCTCTCCGGTGTGCTTACAGATACAGAACTAATATCTCGGGTGTTTTGTTCACGATGATTTGTAGGATTTTTATAGATAAACATCCAGAGCCAAAGTGTAGATCGAGACACTTTCGGCTCCGCAGACGTCATATAACGCTTTGGAGGCATGGATGACCGTTGCTCCTGATGTGAGGACATCATCGATCAATAGGATGCGCTTGCCGGCAAGAGTCCCCTCTTGTCCCTCGAAGACACCATCCATCGCTTTCCATCTGGCCTCCTTGTCTCGTTTTGTTTGGGTATTGCCCGATGTCCGCCACAACACATCTTCAATAACGGGACACCTGTATATCTCGCCGAAGCCTTTGGCGATGAATGAGGATTGATTGTATCCCCTTGTCTTAAGTCTTCGTGGGGCTACCGGTATAGGGACGATGGCCGATATGTCGGCAAAGTGTCCGAGACCTTTATGTCTGAGTGCGAAATCTCGAGCGAGTTTATATCCGAGTTCAGGAAAACCTTGATACTTCATGAGATGGATGAGTTCCCTTGTGACAGAGTGCTTTGTGAAGATCAGGTCAGAGCGGACTTCAGAGAATGGCACGAAGCCCTCTATCCGGTCATGAGGATGATAGAACGTCTCCAGACCCTCATATTTAGGGAGCTGTTCGAAGCACTTTTCACAGATATGATGGTGCTCCTTTGGCAATCGTTCGTGGCAAGAGATACAATACGCCGGAAACAGAAAAGATATGAGGGGCTTAATCCATGTCATCGACTTCATCCATATTGATGCGCCGTAAGGCTCGATTGATGAGAGTAGAGGGGAATCCTCGGCTGTATGCCGATCGGAAGAGTTTGTCTCTGATTTCGTAAGGGTTATCGGTGCGGATGCTACGTTGCTTTTGGGTCAAGAGGGCTGTGAGGATTTCGATCCACTCTTCTTCTTCGACATTGTTCAGAGCATCGTTTATCGCCGAGTCATCTATACCTTTTTCCCTCAATGCATACCGAATCTTGATCGGTCCGTAGCGATTGAACTTCACCTTATCTGATATGAAGGCTGATACATAACGCTGGACATCAAGGTACTTCTCCTCCATCAGTCTGGCTATGATGAGGTCGGTCTCATTTCGATCGATCCTCCCCTCGCTCCAAGACTCAAGTTTGCGGACAACCTCGAGAGGAGCCTTCTCTCCCCTGATACAGTAGCTTTCGGCTTTCAAAAGTAGGCGTTTGAACTCTTTTTCCTCCATTCATTCGTTGGTTTTGTGTTTCGCAAAAACAAATCTGTCCCTGCCGTACTGATCCTGCACGACCTCTGCTATAAGTCCATGAGAGGTACATAGGTTGGCTGTGTCGTGTCCCAAGGATTGGTTGATCTCAAAAGCTATCAAGCCCTCGGGACTCAGGATGTGTGCAAACTTCTTGAGTATAGCCTCGTAAAAGAGTAAGGGAGTCTCATCAGATACAAAAAGTGCCATGGATGGCTCGTGGTCAAGTACGTGTGGATGAATCTCCGTCCGCTCCTTTTCGAGGACATAAGGAGGATTAGACACGATCAGGTCATAATGCTCAGAAGTCGGGATGAATGTCTCTGAAAGCAAATCAGCTTTGATAAGATTCAAACGTGGTGCAAGGGTAGGGTGTGCCTCTATATTGTTCCGAGCTGTCATCAGGGCGAGATCACTTTGGTCGACGGCTTCAATCTCTGCGTTCGGAAATGAGGCTGAGAGGGACAATGCGATGCAACCGCTTCCGGTGCATAAGTCTATGGCTTGGATATGCAACTTCTTCTTTGCTGTGGGAGCAAACCTCTCCCTGATGAGTTCGCACAAGTACTCTGTCTCCGGTCTTGGGATGAGCACTCCGGGTGCCACCTTTATACGCAGACCATCAAACTCCGTGAAGCCGAGTATGTACTGCAGTGGCTCGTGATTCAGCAGGCGTTCCATCCAACCTTCTATCATTTTCTGCCCCTCATGAATTTGTGTATCTTTGGGAGGTGTGATCACAAGCATCGGATAGGACACTCCGTAGGCCGATTCGAGCAGACGACGAGCAATGCTCTCCGCTTCCTCTGTGGGGTAGTAAGAACTCAAGGTTTCGGCAATATACTCTTTGAGGCTTCTGATGGTGGTCATGTCATTTCGGACAGAGGCTTTTCCTCTGTTGGGAACAAATTTAAGACTTATCCCTGAAATATCGGCTTATGATACTATGTGACGAGAGATTTATGGCACGAGCGATACAACTGGCACGGCAGGCGGAACCTCAATCCGTCAGTCCTAATCCTCATGTCGGAGCTGTGTTGGTGTACGACGAAGATCCTAACGATGTGCGTATCATCGGTGAAGGCTATCACAAAAAGCGTGGTGAAGGGCATGCCGAAGTCGAGTGTCTTCGAAGTGTCAGAGATGAGGATAAATTTCTCATTCAGCATGCCACAATGTATGTAACCTTGGAGCCTTGTGCACATGTGGGAAGGACACCATCGTGTGCTTCTATGCTTGTCGAGAGAGGTGTGCCTCGTGTCGTTGTTGGTACGACAGATCCCAATCCCCTTGTTGCCGGCAAGGGGATAGATATCTTGAGAAGTAATGGCATACAAGTTCTTGTGGGCTGTCTCTCACTTGAGTGTCGAGAAGTTGCAAGGGTGTTTATGACCAATCAGGAACGACATCGTCCATTCATCACCCTCAAGTGGGCACAGAGCCAAGACGGCTATATGGACAGACAAAGGACGGAGGGAAGCCCAATCATATTTTCAAGTCCTTTCAGTGCTATGCTCGTACATCGAGAGCGTAGCCGTCACTCTGCTATCCTTGTGGGAGCAAGGACAATACTCTTAGATAGAGCTCGTCTTTCAAATAGGCTTTGGACAGGGAATAATCCGGCCCCCTTTGTCCTTGATCCGAGGGGGGAAAGTTTTGATGTGTTGGCTACTTATGATGATGCCAAACGTTGGACGGTTGTGACTACAAAAGCAACAATGGATGCTGTCGATCATCACACTTTCAAGGTGCTTGCTGTCGACCGTGAGGAAGAGATGCTTGATGGCTTGATGACTCATTTGATGAAAGACGAAAAGACATCTCTCCTTGTTGAAGGTGGTAGTTATACTTTATCTTCTTTTATCTCGGCAGGTCTTTGGGATGAGGCACGCATAGAAAAAGCTCCCTTCGATTTGTTTGAAGAGGGGATAAAAGCTCCTGACTTATCCTCTGCCCGGAAGGTGGATAGCCATACCATTGATGGTCGGGTCATCGACCTTTACCGACGTTTCTCGGAGAGATAATCCTGAAGTCAGTTATTTACGATTTTTGTTCGAAGACAGAATACTTTGCTGTTTCTCGCCAAAAAAGATTCCGGTGCCTACCATGAGAAGATTACTCCAAGGTGGCACCGGATCGTTGTAAGGTTTAGTCTTTCAGTTCGTCCAAGAGAGATATGTCGATGTAGAATAAGTCTTTTTTGTCTACATAAACGGCGGGTGTCTTGGTTCTGAACTTTTTCTTATTGAGCTGTACATCCGTAGAGAACGCCGAGATGGTCATTGTTTTGCCCTTGTGCCTTACGATGAGTTGTTTGTCCTCAGGCTTTTTCCCTTTGATCGTCACATTCATTCCTTTGAAGACTTTGTCATGAGGAGCAAAGTACTTATCTGTAAGTGTGATCATGCTTGTTTCAAGGCCGAGGAGAGCCCGCATATAGTCGTGCAACTCGATGTTTGTGTTGAAGCCCATCATCCTTTGGGTGTCTTCGGGGGCATAGACTGCCAAAAATACATCCTCTCCCGTATGTCCGAATGTCGTAAACCCGAAGTACATATTCTTGCGGAAGATGTGCGCCACAAATGATGATAAAGAGCCTGAATATAACGCCTCCTTTTTCCCCTTGCCGATGTTGCGTTCGGAGACAGGAAGTGGACTTTGTTTGTAACCATCGACGTGTTGTAGTTGTGCCAAATCTTCGGTAGTAAGCTCGATGCCGGCTTCTTTTCGGAAGATCTCGGAGGCTTGGGCAAAGGGAACTTCCTGCAAAATCGCTGCAATGCCATCAGCTGTTTTTTTCACTCTGACGAGTGGCCCGAAGAGCTTCTCTTGAGAAGCTCCGGAGTAGTTGTTAAGCCCTTGCACACCGATACTTAGTCCACTGTTACCATGATCCGAGGTCATGATGACGACAGTGTTGCCATCCTTTTTTGCAAAGTCCAGAGCGACCTGGCAGGCCCTATCGAAAGCGAGGAACTCCGTCGCTATACCAACAGGATCATTGGCATGAGCTGCCCAGTCCACCTTGCTTCCTTCGACCATGAGAAAGAAGCCTTCATCATCGTCATCGAGATGCTTGATGGCTGTTGATGTCATCTCTGCGAGAGACGGCATCTTAAGAGGATCTCTGTCGATGTCGTAAGGCATATCCATATCTCCAAACAAACTCCACATCTTGCCATCTTCATGGGCCCTCATGCCTTCGAGGTCGTTAAGATAGACCTTGTTGTCAAGTGCTTCCAATGTCTTTTTACGCTCGGGGGTGATGAGTGATGCTCCCCCTCCGATAACTACATCGAGATTGCTGTGTATCATCTGGGGTGCTATCCATTCGTAACGCTTACGGTTGTAACTGTGCGCAGAGCAGTCTGCCGGTGTGGCGTGAGGAAACTCACAAGTGAATACCAAGCCGGTCTTACGATCTTGAAGTATCCTTGTGGCTTCCAAAAGAGTCATGATTGGGCTGTATTCCCTTGAAGCTTCGAGAGGTATAAGATCGTTGGCTCCGTCCGAATAAGGATATGTAGACACGAAACCCTTGATGGACGGAATACCTGTCATGTAACAAGAGGTCGTCGGTGCCGAGTCTCCGATGGGAGCGTTCGAGCAGTATGTCAAGATCGTGCCTGAAAGGTAAGGGTCCAGATGGAGACGAGTATTTTTCGGATCTTGAGTGCGTTGGTACCAGCGAGCCAAGGACAACGCAGGAAGGGATGCTCCATCCGCAATCATGAGGATGACATTCTTTACCGGACGTATTTTCCTTGCCTTACCATTCTCTGCTCCGAACATAGTTGTTCCGAACAGTCCGTTGAATACCAAAATAAGGGCTAATAGTATGGATAATCTTCTTTGCATGGCTTTGTTACTTTGATAAAAGTGGTTTGGTTCACAAGTAAACAATTTCCTCCGGAAGAGGAGTGAGATTTTCGACACCAGTCTCGGTGATCAGGTAAGTATTTTCGATACCGAGTGCGCCCGTAGGAGCAAGGACAAACTTTGGTTCGAATGCCATCACCATTCCGGGCTCAAATACTCCTTTCCATCTGGGTGTCATCACCGGAGGTTCGTTTATTTCTATGCCTACACCATGGCCGACGAACTTTACCTGATGGTCTTGTCCCATGAAATGTGCGGACAGACCGGCCTCTTCTGCCATCTTTGTACAGTGGTTATAGACCTCTGCAAGCTCGACCCCGGGCTTCACTTGGGATTCAAAGTAACGGTGCATCTCTATCGAAAGATTATGGGCATCGATAGCCTTTTGATCTACCTTACCGTAGGCATAGACTCGAGTGATGTCGGTGTTGTAGGGACTATAATTACCAGCCATATCGAGCATGAGTGTCATGCCTTCTGAGATGACTTGCCCCGAAGCACCCATAGGCATTGCCGGCACTCCCTGTCCACCCATCGTGAAGTCGTATGGGGCAGAGATATTAGCATTGTTACCTGCTGCTATATTACCCATGAATATCTCCATACGAGGCCCAAAGCATCTGAACACACCGATCGAACCACGCTTACGCATCTCGTACTCGATGGCGAATTGCCATTCAAGGTCGGTCATCCCTTTCTTAAAAAGAGAGGGGGCTATCTTGTAAATCTCCATGTGTGGGAGAGCGGCTTGGCGAATGATCTCGATTTCGACAGAAGTCTTGACACTTCGCACGGTACGCATGAGTACAGAGGCATCGATGGGGGAAAAAGTTCCGTCTTTCGATACTTTGCTCAGCCGTTGGTACTCCGCATAGGGCAGGGTAGAAGATTCGATACAGGTTTTGCCATTGATCTCATAACCATATTCGGCCAATATCTCCGGCATCTGTTCCGGTTTTCGGATCAGGTGAGCACGGTCATACCCGGCCAATGCCTGTGACGGCTTTTCGGCAAAGAATATGGGAGCTTCCCCGGCTTTGAGAAAAGTAAATCCTAAGAATACGCTTCCCGTGAGGTAAATGTGGTTGGGGATGCTTCGTAGTAAGACAGCCTCGCAATCATTGTCCATCAGAGCCTTGCTGACCTTTTGGCAACGGAGCGACAACTCTTCATGTGTGATATTCATTATAAATTGATTTTTGTAGATTTTATTTTTGAGTACACAAAGTTACTTTTTTCTTTTCTCAAACGCCCTTTCATCTCCGTCAATTTGACCGACTAAAAAATGGAACAATCATCGGTAAAAACATCCGACAGATTGTTCCAGATATCTTATTGGTATGGGTTCGGCATAAAGCGTTTTATGTCCGAACCGAAGGTGTTTGATATTCGAAATCAAGGAAATTAGCTTGTTTCATCAACTCAGACAACCTTTCTTGAAGAGTTCGCTTTACTTTATTTGTATTTATCTTTTAGAGAGGTTTAGTGGTTACTTCTCTTTATTTACTTTCACTCTGTTTTCCTTTTGATAGCTTGGCACTACTTTGAGTTTCTTCAGATACTCGATCATATTTTCCGCAGTGGTAACGAACAAACTCCGACCCTGATCCTTATGTTCGTACTTATACACCGAAGTGATGTAACTATTCATCGATATTGAGTAAGTTTTATTGAGATCAAGAGGTGTGCCGTCGGCATTGAAGAGTTTTACTTCCTTGAGACTGCCATCTTTATTGATGGTATACTCTGACTTGAAGCCTGATGGATAGAGTGGCATCCTATTGTCCAATTCGAACGCTGCATAATGAAGGTTGAGCAGTTCTTGGCCTGTGAGATGAAGGACAATAGCTTCGTTGCCGAATGGATCGAGGGAATATACATTCATGATGCTAATGTCTCCCTTAGGTAAGCGGTCTATGCGCACACCTCCGGGATTGATCAGAGACAAGTCCGTCTCTGTCCCCGCACGAAGAGCATCGACCATGAGATAACCCAGTTGATCGTGACTCGAGAAGTCCTCCTCTGCTGTCGCAATAACCTGCTTGAGTTCGGGGCTGTTGTTGTATCGGTCTACCAGCTCTTTTAGATCGCGACGGACATTTCCCTGCTTACCCACAGGTATGAGCTTCATTTTACGCTCTATGCTCCCATCCGACTTGAGTGTGAGCTGTATGAGTGTTGCAAATTTGAGTTTGCTTGCCGCCTGAGTGATCATGATTCCATTTTCGATCAATTCCTTGTCCACCTTTGTGTGCGAATGTCCCCCTATGATGAGTGGTGTAGCTTTCGGATCCAATAGTTTCGCAAGCTCGACATCATTTTCGATGCCGAAATGATTGAGGTATATCAAGACCTCTGCGCTGTCTTTGAGATGCATCAGCTCTTGCCCCACCTTGAATGGATCAAGGAAGACAAAGCCCTTGACATTGTCCGGGTGACTGTCAGGTATGCCGGTGCTGTTGATATGCAGGACAGAAGCCACTGCCACTCTCACACCATCGCCGGTAGTCAAGATGTGATATGGCTTGATCTTGAAATCGGAGCCTTCGGGTTGCGTGAGATTGGCACATAGGAAGGGGAAGTTCGCTTTGTTTGATAGCGAAGCAAAACCCTCCAATTTCGAATCGAATTCGTGATTTCCCACTGCCGAGATGTCAAACTTCATGGCGTTCATCAGCTCGATCATAGGCAATCCCTTTTCAGGATACTGATCATTGACGGGGTTACCGGTTTGATTGTCCCCGCCCGAAAGAAGTAGAAGATGAGGATATATCACACGAAGACTGTCCGTGATGTATCCCAGGCGAGGGAAGTTGTCTATGGCTGCGTGCATATCATTCACTGCCAAGATCGTGATCTGTCGGTCAGACTTGCGGATGGGGGCCTTCCTCCCCATAGTACCACAACTGCTTACGATCATCGCAAGAGTGGCAAGTACCATTAAGGCCTTTGTTCGTTTCATCATTTGTTTGTTTTTAGATTTATTGAATCAGTATTGATTGTGACTATCAGTTGAGCCCCACTGTTGATACTACCGTCATGGTCAATCTCATTGCCCCAACGATCGCAGATGTGCAAGGATGAGAGAGGGGTAGAGGCCCCTCTATCGGAGAGGTAGGTACGCACTGCGTCTCCTGCCCTTGCCCCCTCATACACATGTATCTCCTCACCATTGACTGTGACTTTCATCTCAATGTCCCTCGTGCTTAGCTAACACATCGTCGAATTTATGAAAAATATCTGCCTTCTCAAAAAGAATATAAGGAAAAGACTTTTCCAAAGGCCTTTTCCGCCCACTGAGTGAAGTCAGCTTGTTAAAGAGTCACCACGAGCACACTGTATCTCTTTTTGACATTGGGTGTTTGCGTATTGTTTTTGTAGAGAAATGTTGGTCGTTCGTTGGGCAGAATGCATTCTGATGCCCGACAGAAAGTTTTCTGCCCCATGCCAGAATGCATTCTGTCACAAGATAGATATAGGAGCCTTGAAGTAGGGAAAGATAGTTGTGTCATAGTCTCAAAACTGCTGTCCTCTGATCGAGCCTTTGGGTTCCGGACTATAAAATGGTTTCCTTGCTTTCAACTTCTGTCTTTAGGGGCTATGCACTTTTGTGGGAGCTAAGCATAAAATAGGGTGTATCAAAATCTTTTTTGATACACCCTATTAGGTTTTATGTGTTGTGATTGTGAGCCGAGAGAAATTGTCCCTTAGAGACTTTGTTGGATTTAGATATCTATGGTCACTCCACCAACAAAGTGGATAGGTGCCGATGGCCATACGACTCGATTACCCACCTTCCTGATGATCTCTTCACCCTTCTTCTCATAGTACCCTTCTACGTAGCCTGTGTTGTCGTAGGCTTGGTTGTAGAGGTTGTTGATTTGGAATGAGAGGGTAATGCTACGACCGGAGCAGAGTGAATGGCTGTAGTTGAGTTTGAGGTTTGATGTGTAATAAGCTGGCAGAGTACGATCTTCCAAGCCGGAGTTGTCCATGTGTCTTTTGCCGACATAGTTGCCCGTAAGGAGAAGTTGGAGAGGCTTGATTGGAGACCAGCCGATGGTGTGGTTGAAGATTACCGATGGACTCATAGCTATTGGAGTTTCGTCAAGAACGACAGAGAGAGGGTTCCAGTTTTTGTCCCCTTCAACAAACTCATAATTCTTGATGATGTTGCGGCTAAGGGTCAAGTTGGACTGCACGAAGAGTGAGCGGAGGATGTCCCATGACACTGATGCTTCCACACCTGTACGGTAACTTTTAGGTACGTTGACGTGAATAGGTTCACCGACATCGCTGTACTTGCCGCTGACGATGAGTTGATCCTTGTAGTCCATAAAGTAGCCATTGATGCTGAGGGCAAAATTCTTGACCTTCCAGTTGAAGCCCAATTCGTAGTCCATCAAGAACTCAGGCTTTGGGTGAGATATGAGGCCATTTTCAGATTTAATGCTCTCTGTGTATGTCTTTCGAGTAGGCTCCTTGCCAGCCATTGCAAATGAAGCGTAAACGCTGAGGTTGCGGTTGATGGTCTGGTGGATACCGACCTTAGGCAAGAAGAAGTTGTACTTCAGATCATAGTCGAGGACATCGAGCTTGCTCGTGACATCGTTGAAGCTGTCTGTTGTGCCGTTCATCTTATGTGTGATGTGACGGTACATGATGTCTCCGTAGAGGAGAGTGTTGTCGAAGATGGTGTATTCTCCTTTGAGATAAGCAGAGTAGTCAGACTTCTTGCTTTTGTTGCGGTAATACTCTTGGCCGGGGATGAAGTCCGGTGTCTTGTCCATGACAAAGTCCAATGTTCCGAAGTGATGGTTGGTATAGCTGTTGCCTGCAACACCGGCAGAGAGGTGCAAACCATTGCGGTTGTAGTCAAGGTTGATGATCGCACCATAGAAATCGTTGTCCAAGTGTTTGTTACGGATGAGTGAAGTTCTCTTCTTGCCGTCTACAGTAGGAAGATCATAGTCCTTGAACTTACGTCCTGTACGGTACTCGTGTGCATAACCGTCACCCTTGGTGTAGTGGAGTGTGGCACCGTACTTCAAGCCCGGCATAAGGTCTTGCTTGAAGATAAGGTAGGTGTGACCTTGGTTGTAATTGTCTGTATTGTAGTGGTACTTTGCTACCGAGGGGTCTTTTTTTGCCTCGGAAGGATTGATGAGCCCTGCTTCGTTGAAACGACGGCCGAAGATCTCCTTATTTTCGTCTGAAAGGCCTCTCCAGCCTATACCCGTCTGCTGTTCGCCATAGTTGTGAATGATGTCAAGGCTTGTGGACTCACCTCTGTGCGATGCATGGAGATAGTAAGCTGTACCCTTGCCACCTGTGCGGTCGACATACCCATCGCTTTTGATCTTGGAGAGATAACCACTGAAAGCCCATCCATTCGCCAGACGACCTGACTCAAGGCTCACCATATTGCGGTTGAGACCATAAGAGCCCCAATATGTAGCAATGCGTGCGCCTGCTTCTCTTGCTGGTCTGCGTCCACGCATATCCATTGTCGCTCCGAAAGATCCTGCTCCAAATGTAGAAGATCCTGCTCCGCGGACGATGACGATGTCATCAAGGCGTGAGCCATAGTCTGGCATATTTGCCCAGAAGACCGTCTGGCTCTCGCTATCATTGAGGGGAACACCCATGTTCGTGATATTGATACGAGAAGCATCTACTCCACGGATGGTGAATGAGGTATAGCCTCCCATGATGCCACCATCACTCGACAGAACAAGAGACGGCGTCCCTTGTAGTAGGGTAGGGACGTCCCACGCGATGGACTTCTTGGTGAGGTCGTCCACTTTGATACGGTGTTGGGTCACAGGAGTCTTCTCGCCCGGACGAGTACCGAGGACTTCGACTTCATCTTTGATGTCGTACTTCATCTCTTGCGCCATTAGCCTTGTGGTCATCGCTCCGAAGAGGATAGCCAAAGACAGCATCGAAATACTTTTTCTAACCATTATTGTAATAACAGATTTAAACAGTGAATAACTCTGATCGAATGATCAATCCCTATCGGAGTACGAGACACAATTCCGTGAAACGCTGACGGCGTACGAAGGGGTAGGAGTTTTTAGATGATCTGAAGTGATATGTCGAAGCCCGGACGGGCACATAACCTAAATACTTTCCCTACGTCGGCATTATCCGATCAGGTTCTAAGGGTTTGTTCTCAGCCGTAAAACCTACAGCACCCCTAAGTGATTTTAATCATTAAATCCCTGCAAAGGTAACAAAGGTATGGTAGATTTACAAATAAAAGGAGAGTTTGCGGCAAGAGCGTTTGTTCTAAATCATTATAACCTGAGGATGGGATTCAAGTTGGCCACGATTTTTGGATGTATTTTGACTTATCCGGCGAGTGAGATGATAGATTAGGTGAGGAGGAGTTTTTAGGGAACGGTAAAAGAAACTCCCCTTACTTAAACTTGATACAGGAGAGGGGATCTAAGTTTGAGTAAGGGGGAGATATGGATATTATATTGAGTGGATGTTTGGACTTACTTTACGTTCATCATTCGTTCGATGGAGACAATGGCTTTTTTACGAGTTTCGGGAGCAACCTTGACTTCATAACGTTCATGCAAGAGAGCATCTCTGAGTGCTTCGAGAGTGGTGAGCTTCATGTATTCACAAGTATGCTCCGGTGCTATGGGGATGAAAGTCTTGTCAGGATAGATGCGTCTGAGCTCATATAGAGTCTCGGGCTCGGTGGCAATAACAAATGTATCTGTATTGGCTTGTGCGGGATGCTTCATGATCCCCGCTGTCGAGCCTACATGGCATCTCTCATGCTTCAGCACCTTGGGGTCATCGCAAGCTACAGACTCGGGATGAATAAGGATATCCGCCGTTGGATAAAGATCGATAAACTTGAGTACCAAGTCCGGGGTGATGTGTCTGTGGACATAGCAGTCTCCTTGCCATAACTCCATGTTTCGCCCGGTCATGCGATTGATGTAAGCCCCGAGATTTTTGTCCGGTCCGAAGAGGATAGGAACATCGTTAGGCAGAGACTGTACAACCTTCAAAGCGTTGGCTGATGTCACACAGTAGTCGGTATGTGCCTTGACTTCGGCAGAGGTGTTGACATAGCTTACAACGATACCATTTGGGTACTTGGACTTCCATTCAGCAAGCTGAGCACCGGTAACACTCTCTGCAAGTGTGCAGCCTGCATTTTCTACCGGGATGAGGATCTTTTTGTTGGGCGAAATTATAGATGCGGTCTCTGCCATGAAGTGCACACCACAGAAGACAATGATGTCTGCCGTGGTATCAGCCGCTTGCTGGGAAAGTCCTAATGAGTCTCCAAGATAGTCGGCAGCTCTTTGTACTTCGGGGCGAGTATAGAAGTGAGAGAGGATGACAGCATTCTTTTGTTTCTTTAGCTCCTCTATCTCTTTGTAAAGGCTTTCGTACTTGGTGTTAAGTTCTGTTTGATTCATGAGTTTTGAGAGTCTTTTAGTATGGGTGGTCTGTGAAGTTCATGCTTATGTCAAGAGCTTTGACGCTGTGCGTCAGTGCGCCCATGCTGATAAAGTCGACCCCTGTCTGAGCTACGCCTGCGATGGTCTCGAGTGTGATATTGCCTGATGCCTCTGTCTTGGCACGTCCATCGATGAGTTTTACTGCTTCGGTCATTTGTTCTAAGGACATGTTGTCGAGCATGATGATATCAGCGCCGACTGCGAGAGCTTCGCGTACTTCATCAATATCTTTGGTTTCAACCTCGATCTGAATGGATATAGGTAGTGACTGTTTTGCTTGACGAACGGCATCTGTGATGCTGCCTGCTGCTTTGATGTGGTTGTCCTTGAGCATGGCCATGTCGTAGAGCCCCATACGATGATTGGTACCCCCACCGTGTCTCACAGCGAGCTTGTCTGTGAGGCGGTGACCGGGAAGGGTCTTACGGGTGTCAAGGAGGCGAGCGTGAGTGCCTTCAAGTTTTGCGACACAACGAGCTGTCATTGTAGCGATACCTGACATGCGCTGGAGAAAATTGAGCATGATGCGCTCGCTACTCAATAGCTGTGCATAGGGGGCAATGATCTTTACGATATCTTGCCCTTTGACTACGGCTTCACCATCTCTGACAAGAGGGATAAACGTATTGTCACCAAGCTTGTCAATCACCATCTTTGCCACTTCGAGACCCGAGATCACACCATCAGCTTTCGCCGTCATTATGGCTGTGACTTGTTTGGACTTAGAGATAATGGCATCGGTTGCGAGGTCACCTGTGAAGAGATCTTCTTCGAAAGCTATGGTTATGAGTCTATCAACGTGTTGATAGAACATTGAGTTGTTTTTAGTCATTGTGAAGTCGGATTTTTAGTATTTTGTGCTTATTTATTTCTGTTCTGTAGGCGTGATCGTCCGATAGAGTCTCAGGGTAATCACTGCGGTAATGCCCACCTCGGCTTTCGCAACGTTCGAGAGCCGACCTTGCTATCAGCCAAGCCACTCGAAATCTCATATATAAGACATTCGCACTGAGATAATGGGTGCGATATCTCTCTATTTCTGATAGCTTGGTCTCGATCCAGCTGATAGCTTCGGATAGTTGTTTCTCTGTGCGGATAATGCCGACATTCCGCATCATCAAGACTTTGAGTTCTGCGAGAAGGGAAGAGGAGAGGTTGTCGTTCCATTTGTCGTTCTCTTGATGTGATATGGATGAGTATGACTTTACTATCTGCCGAGCTTTTTCTTGAAGTGTCTCTATATCATCCAGGCACTGAACGTTGACGGCATCTGCGATGCGCCGTGCGAAGACCGCACACTCTATAAGCGAATTGGAGGCCAATCTATTGGCTCCCATGACACCGGTCGATGCCACTTCTCCTACAGCATACAAGCCTCTGATGGAAGTCTCTCCTTCGAGATTGACCTTTATCCCGCCCACGGTATAATGTGCGGCAGGAGCTACAGGGATTTGTCTGGAGAGATCATAGCCAAACTGTTCGCAGTGTTTTGCTATCGATGGGAAACGCTTCTTGATATATTCGGGATCAAGGTGTTGTAATGAAAGGGTTACGTGAGAAGAGTCTTCTCTCTTCAAGACTTTGAATATCTCTCGTGCGACAGTATCTCTCGGTGCCAATTCGCCCAGTGGATGCAGCCCGGTCATAAACCTTTTTCCTTCGGAGTCCAAGAGATAAGCCCCTTCTCCCCGCACGGCTTCGCTGATTAAAAATGAAGAGGTGGTGTCCGGGGTGTAAAACGCTGTCGGGTGAAACTGTACAAACTCCATGTCCATAATGTCGGCACCGGCCTCGTAGGCCATGCTAATGCCATCACCAAGCGACTGAGGAGGGTTGGTTGTCGGAGCATATAGTGCAGCGGCTCCTCCCGTAGCCAAAACGACGATGGGCGATAGATAGGCTTCCATGCTCTTGGTGGTATGACTGTATGAGAGGATACCGTAGACTTTATTGTCCTCGACAAGGAGACGTAGGACATGATGATCGAGAAGTAATTCTATGTTGGCATTAGCCCTCACTTGCTCTATCATGAATGATGTCACCATACGACCGGTGGCGTCACCTCCTGCATGGAGGATACGTTTGCGATGATGTCCGCCCTCTAGACCCAGAGCGAGCTGTCCCTCCCTTTCCGTATCGAACAGCATCCCGAGCTCGATGAGTTCTTTGATGCGCTCAGGAGCTTCCTCCGTCAATATCTTGACAGCTTCGGAATCACATAGTCCTCGACCAGCTTCGATAGTATCTTGGAAGTGCAGAGAGGGAGAGTCCTCTTTGGTCATGACTGCCGCCATACCTCCCTGCGCCATATATGAGTTGCTCTCCTCTATCGAACGATTCGAGACCAATGCAACCTTTCCCTCCCGACTAAGGAAGAGAGCAGTGTATAGCCCGGCAAGTCCTCCCCCAACAACAATGAAATCATACATATTCATGCTTCCGTATCAGAGATTTTAAGTTCTGCTGTGACTACTATATGTAACCTTGTGTAAACTTTTTCGACATAATGGCTTGCGTCCTAAGAGAGATTAAGCATAACGCTCGAAATCGAGTTATGCAACCTCGTTTCCGAATCCTGTACTTTGGGGTAGTCAAGAGTGTGCTCTTTCTGCGTGAACTTCAAGAGTGGATCCATCAAAAGTGAGATTTGTCTGCTTGTTATTACTCTCTTTGAGTGCTTTTTTAGGTCGAACTTATATCAGTCATGTAATCTGAAAGGCAAAGCTACAAAGTTTTTATTTATTACGGGGGTGATGTTGCAGTATTTCGTCTCTCAATTTGCTTCGATCGATGTGGGTGTATATCTCTGTGGTTGCGATATTGACGTGTCCGAGCATCTCTCTAATTGCTTGTAGGTGTGCTCCTCCTTCCAATAAATGTGTTGCAAACGAATGTCTTAGCGTATGAGGTGAGATGCTTTTTTTGATTCCTGCCACTTCTGCCAAGTCTTTTATGATCATGAAGATCATCTGACGACTGATGGCTGTGCGAAGGCGGTTGAGGAAGAGGTGATGCCCAAACGTCGGTTTCGCTTCGATTCGCTGGCGAATAGGCAGATAGGCGGATATGCGTGCGGTGGCATCGGGAGACATTGGGACAAGACGCTCTTTGTTTCCTTTGCCGATCACTTGGACAAAGCCTGCTTCAAGGTGCAACTGAGGAAAGGTCAAGGCACAGAGTTCGCTGACACGTAGTCCACAACTATAAAGCAACTCGATGATGGCGGCATTCCTTACACCAATGTCCGTATCGGTATCTATGGATGAGATCAAAGCATCTATCTCTTCGACAGTCAGGATGTCGGGTAATGTGCGACCGATGTAGGGTGATTCGAGTAAATAAGTGGGATTGTCCGAGACAACCTCCTCCAACTCCAAAAAACGATAGAACGACTTGATGCCCGAAATAACTCTGGCGACTGAACTGTGTGCTATTCCAAGGTCGTAGAGATAGCTTACGAAGGATTGTAAATCATCATAGGTCAGCTCTTGTACTGTTTTGGCTTCTTTCTCTGCAAAGTACAGTAGGTGTTTGATATCATTACCATAGCTTTGGAGCGTATTCTGAGAGAGGTTGCGCTCCAGTAGGAGGTAGTGTGTGTAATCCTCCAATAGTTCGTTCTGCGATGATAAGATGTCTGCGCCCATATTACGAGTATTTTTGATGAAGATACAGAAAAACAAAAAAACAAACGACAATCTACCAGAGGACAGATTGCCGTTTGTTTCCGTACAATATCATCGACGAAGAGATATTGCGAGTAAGTGTGATATAAGTATGATATACTCTTTTTACTTCGCTTGCGCTACGATAGCCTTGAATGCTTCAGGGTGGTTCATCGCAAGGTCAGCAAGGACTTTTCTATTGATTTCGATACCCTTAGCGTGAAGAGCTCCCATAAGCTTTGAGTAGGTCGTACCTTCGAGGCGTGCAGCAGCATTGATACGCTGGATCCAAAGTGCACGGAAGTTTCTCTTTTTGTTCTTACGGTCTCTGTAAGCATAAGTAAGACCCTTTTCCCATGTGTTCTTCGCTACTGTCCACACATTGCGGCGAGCTCCGTAATAACCACGGGTAAGCTTCAAAATTCTTTTTCTCTTCGCTCTTGAAGCGACATGATTTACTGATCTTGGCATAGTTTCTAAAAATCTTATGAGTGTGGGCGGTCTATATTTGTGGTTAGACTCTTTAGTTCAAACAGCTCAACACTCTGTTAAAAAAATCTTTTAGTGTAGTTACGTCCATCCCACCTTCGGTGGTGTACAACATCTTGTCTTATCTAAGACCAAGCATTGTCTTGACATTCTTCTCATCGAACTTGTGTACGAGAGATGAGTTAGTCAAGTTTCTCTTTTGCTTCTTAGTCTTTTTGGTCAAGATGTGGCTCTTGAACGCATGCTTACACTTGATTTTACCTGATCCGGTGAGGGCGAACCTCTTCTTGGCACCGGAAATAGTCTTCATTTTAGGCATTCCAAATACTAATTTGTTAAGTTGTAAATATTCATATCAGACGATATGCCTTATCGTCCTAATTTGTTGTTTTATCCGAAAGTCAGTAAGGTCGTGTGATCTTACCTAACTCTTTACTCCTCGTTGTCTTCTTGTTCGTCCTGAGCCTTAGCCTTAGAGGCTTCTTTCTTCTTTCCGCTTCCGGCTTTCTTGGGAGAAAACATCATGATCATTCGTTTCCCTTCAAGTACAGGCATCTGATCGACCTTAGCAAACTCTTCCAAATCTGTTGCGAAACGTAGTAAAAGCATCTCGCCTTGATCCTTGAAAAGGATCGAACGTCCACGGAAGAAGACATAAGCCTTCAACTTGCATCCATCTTCCAAGAAGCCTTTGGCGTGCTTGAGCTTAAAGTTGTAGTCGTGGTCGTCCGTCTGAGGCCCGAAACGAATCTCCTTGACAACAACCTTGACAGACTTGGCCTTTTGCTCCTTTTGCTTCTTCTTCTGTTGATAGAGGAACTTTTGGTAGTCCATCACCTTGCACACAGGAGGATCCGCATTAGGAGAAATCTCCACAAGATCCAAATCCTGCTCATCAGCGATGCGCTTAGCTTCTGCAAGTGTATAGACGCCTTGCTCTACGTTATCACCGACCAACCTCACTTCTTTTGCTCGGATGCGATCGTTGATACGATGCTGTTCTTTTGAATCCTGAGGTTTTCTAATGTTTGCCATTCAGTATAATTAAATTGTTTAACGATCTTTTCTTCTAAAACACAGTGTGTATCAGAGTCTTCTCGGAGTTATTCCTTTCTCCAAGAGTTCATCTGTTCGTCCACTGCCGACAAGATACGGTTCGCAAAGATAGTAATTTCTTCCGAACCTAAGTCGCCTTCGCCATGTTTTCTCACAGATACACTGTTAGTTTCGGCTTCTTTCTCACCGACAATGAGGAGGTATGGGATACGTTTAAGTTCGTTGTCACGGATCTTGCGACCGATCTTTTCGTTACGATCATCGACGTATGCACGGATGTCATTGCGTGCCAAAGTCTTTGCCACACCATAGGCATAGTCGTTGTACTTCTCGCTGATAGGAAGTATCGCCACTTGGTCAGGTGCCAGCCAAAGAGGGAAGCGACCTGCTGTGTGCTCGATCAGTACCGCTACGAAACGCTCCATGGAGCCGAAAGGTGCACGGTGGATCATCACCGGACGGTGCTTCTTGTTATCCTCACCGGTGTATTCGAGATCAAATCTTTCGGGCAAGTTGTAGTCCACTTGTATCGTACCCAACTGCCATCTGCGACCCAAAGCATCTTTGACCATGAAGTCCAACTTAGGACCATAGAATGCAGCTTCTCCGTACTCGATCTTTGCTTGAAGTCCCACTTCTTGACAAGCATCGATGATCGCTTGTTCAGCCTTCTCCCAGTTCTCTTCCGAGCCGATATATTTTTCTCTATTCTCTTTGTCTCTGAGAGAGATCTGAGCTTCAAAGTTTTCGAAGTCAAGAGCCTTAAAGATGATGAAGATGATATCCATCACCTTGATGAACTCTTCTTTGATCTGATCGGGACGACAAAAGAGGTGAGCATCATCCTGAGTAAACCCTCTCACACGGGTAAGTCCATGGAGCTCACCACTCTGTTCGTAGCGGTAGACCGTGCCAAACTCTGCGAGACGTACAGGTAGATCCTTGTACGAGCGAGGTTTTGTCTTGTATACTTCACAGTGGTGAGGGCAGTTCATCGGCTTGAGCATGAACTCTTCGCCCTCTTGTGGCGTCTGTATCGGGCGGAATGAGTCTGCTCCATACTTCGCGTAGTGCCCCGAGGTTATATAGAGATTCTTATGACCGATATGGGGGGTCATCACCTGCTCGTAGCCGTGGATCTTTTGGATCTTCTTCAAATATTCCTCGAGAGAGAGACGTAGCTGTGTCCCTCTTGGTAACCACAATGGCAAGCCAGCTCCCACATTTTGAGAGAATGCAAAGAGTTCAAGTTCCTTACCGATCTTACGGTGGTCACGCTTCTTTGCTTCTTCGAGGAGTTCGAGATACTCGTCAAGCATCTTCTTCTTTGGGAAAGTGATACCGTAGATACGGGTCAACTGACGACGAGTCTCATCCCCACGCCAATAAGCTCCTGCTACACTGAGGAGCTTGATCGCCTTGATGGGCGAAGTATTGATCAAGTGTGGTCCCCTACAAAGGTCTGTAAATCCACCTTGGGTATAAGTCGTGATCGTACCGTCTTCAAGGTCGGTGATGAGTTCGACCTTGTACTCGTCTCCCTTGCCGTTCCAATAGTCGAGAGCATCTTTCTTGGAGATCTCTCTGCGCTCGAGAGTAGACTTTTGAGCTGCAAGCTCTTGCATCTTCTTCTCGATGGCAGGTAGGTCAGATTCACGTATTTGTACATCTGCACCCGGATCGACATCATAATAGAAACCCGCTTCGATAGCAGGCCCGATCCCGAATTTAATGCCCGGGTAAAGCTCCTGAAGGGCTTCTGCCATCAGGTGAGCACTTGTGTGCCAGAAAGCATGCTTGCCCTCGGCATCATCCCACTTGTGCAACTTCACTTCTGCATCCTCTGTAATAGGACGAGAAAGGTCAACGATCTTCCCATTGACGGTCGCTGCAAGTACATCTTGTGCCAGCCTGCTACTGATGCTTTCGGCGATCTGCAATGCAGTCACCCCTGAAGCATATTCACGTACCGAGCCGTCGGGAAAAGTGATATTTATATTCATAATATGATCATTCATGCATCTTACCCCTAGGAAGCCTTGCAGCCCGACAGATAAGACACTTTATTTCAAAGTACTTAAATAACTTCACAAAGTTAATACTTTTTGTCTCATCTTACACTGGAATTATCAATAATGTCAAGACTTTATGTTCAATCGTCAAGTACAACAATTTAGGACTAAATGGTTGTCACCTAAAGAAAGGCTTTTGTTTTGACCTAGAAATACTTTTTGCCGTCTTCATATGCGGTATCTCTTGCTTTCCCACATTTGTTGACAGCACGGTATAGGTTGGGCTAAAAAACTAACAAGGCAATCTAAAAATCCTTGCTGATGCTTACAGATCTATCATTGTTGATCGTTAATGTCTGTTTACGCTCAAAGATGATGGAGTGGATCTGTACAATGTCTGAGAAGTCAGCTATAGAGCGTGAAAGAATTTCAGTCCTTTTAAGCGTGTTGTCCATTAAGAACAGCAGGGTGTTTATATTGTCTGACATTGTCAAACTTTTTAGTTCTAACAAGTCCTCTTCCTTACATTTAATTCCATTAGCTATGATCAGAGAGTCCAAGTTCATGTAAGGGAGCACTATACAAAAATGAGTCCATTCTTCGTTTTGAATTGTGTCCAATGAAAAGGTTTTATTGATCTCTATTCGTTCAAACTTACGCTCCAATTCTTTTGAAAAAACTGCATTCTTTTTGTTGCAAGATGAAGTGGAACAAAGGAGCATTATGAATATGAAAGCAGTGCTCAAGAAATGATTCTTATTTTTCATTGATGATGTGTTAAAAAATATACCTTCAGTCTGATCCTATGGTTATTGTTCAATATGTTTGAAGTGTCGGTAGTTTGTTCCTCAAATCCCTTTTGAATATGTCGTGCCAACCTTTTGCCAAGTCATTTCCGAGCGAGTCTGGTTTACTATAATATAATTCACGCTGGAGATGTTAGATATTTGAGGGTTCAGTGTCAATGTATTATCTTCCGAGAGATCAAGAGTATAGATGCCTTGCTCCACAGAGGTGTTGTGTGATAATGCATCGTAAGATGTCTTCATATAAGTATTTGTTTCCGTAAACTTATATTCGATCCAGCCAACGATCCGTGATAAAATCAGGGTCATCGTAACATTCTTTCCATATCCCTTGGAGATGGTCATATAAGATACTGCACAAGGAAGATTATTGTAATTGCAAATAAGTGTCTCACAATTCCTTTTATGAAAGACTCGTAAGTTCCCACTTCAGGATACGGTAAAATGCAGAGAAGGAAAATCTTCAAAAAACTTTTAATAATAAACTTCCCATATGCAAAACCACCTCCGGCAACTGTTGTGATTATGCTGTCGGAGGTGGTTCGTTTTATCGAGTCTCTTGCGGAGGAAAACTCTTTTACTTCAACTTTTCGCGGAGCTTAGCAAGCATATCGACAGTCATTGAGTCCAAGTCGTACTTTGGAGCCCAATCCCACTCGCTGCGAGCGCAAGAGTCGTCGAGAGAGTTTGGCCAAGAGTTTGCGATACCTTGGCGCAGCTCGTCGATCTCATAAGTCATCTCGAATGTTGGGATTTGCTTACGGATGGCTGCATAGATCATCTCAGGATCGAAACTCATGGAGGCGATGTTGAACGAGTTGCGGTGGATGAGACGTGATGGATCAGCTTCCATAAGAGATACCATACCGTTCAAAGCATCAGGCATATACATCATATCCATGAAAGTGCCTGCTTGTAGAGGGCAGACGAACTTACCATCTGTGATCGCCTTATAGTAGATATCTACTGCGTAGTCGGTAGTACCACCTCCCGGAGGTGCAATGTATGAGATAAGACCGGGGAATCTTACCGAACGTGTGTCTACACCGAATCTCTTGAAGTAGTAGTCGCTGAGGAGCTCACCAGCCACCTTGGTCACACCATACATGGTCTTAGGGCGCTGAATGGTATCTTGGGGGGTGTTGTCCTTTGGTGTCTCAGGGCCAAACGCACCAATAGAACTTGGAGTGAATACAGCGCAGCCCTTTTCTCGAGCCACTTCAAGAGTATTGAACAATCCGCCCAAGCCGATGTGCCATGCAAGTTGGGGTTTGTTTTCAGCGACAGCAGAGAGTAGGGCAGCAAGGTTGTAGATAGTGTCTACGTTGTACTTTGCGACGACATCTGCGATCTGTTGAGCATTGGTGATGTCCACGATCTCTGCAGGACCACTCTCTAAGAGTTCGCCTGTGGGAGGAGCTGATGGGATATACCCGGCAACGATGTTGCCATCTTTGTAAATACTACGAAGGTACATAACAAGCTCGGAACCAATCTGTCCTGTTGAGCCGATGATGAGGACATTCTTCATAACAGAAAATTTTGTCGTTTATTTAGGTTATTGAATTTATACTCGTTTGTTAGATTATCGAAACGATACTTAACCGTTAGCGGTGACAAAGTTAGTACATCAATACGACCTAACAAACAAATTATCAGATATTTTTTTATCTCTGAGATACTACTTTTATCAAGGGTGTCAAAATATCTGAGACTCATCCGAAAAAAAGAATGAAATGAGCCTTTCCGATGGAAGACAGAATGCGTTCCGGTATGGGGCAGGAGACATTATGTCTCGTGCCGGAATGTGCTTTGTCGTATGGCGAAACAATTATAGTTTTTGGTCTGACAATGATCCGAAGGCGATACAACGCAAAATGAGGGTTAGTGGATTTTACCCACTAACCCTCATTTTGTATCGGTGGTCGTAACTGTCAGAATGAAGAGGATTTTACCCTCAGTCCTGTCGTCTCTACGAGGCCTGTCATGAGATTCATGATGTGTATGGCTGTGCCCGCGGCTCCTTTGAGGAGGTTGTCCAAGGTAGAGACGATCAACAGTTTGCCTTCGTGCTTGGAAAGGTGGAGCAGACAGTTGTTGGTGTTGGCAATATCCCTGACATCGGGGAATTTGTCCACGATGTGTATGAACGAGTGATCGTCGTAGTACTCTTCGTACATTTCTCTTATCGTGTGTAGTTCTACGTTACATTCGGTATATATGGATGTGTATATACCTCTGGCGTAGTTGGCACGCATGGGGATAAAGTTGAGTCGTTGTTGGAAACTCTTTTGGATATCACACAGCGTGTTGCGCACCTCGTCGATCTGAGGGTGGACGAATGGTCGGTAGATCGAGAAGTCATCGAACAGCATATTGTAGGACAACGGCGAGCCTTCTCTCGGACGAGCGGCTGCTTCGGTCTTGCCTGCAACGGAGTGGATGTGTATCTCATTATTGAGGAGCAAATGCTTCGCAAGTGGGATCAGGCCGATGGCTATCGAGCTGGCAAAACACCCCGGTACGGCGACCCTGTCCGCACTACATATACGACGTCGGTAAGACTCCGGCAAGCCATATACAAAACCTCCATCGACACCTTCGGTTGGGAGACGATGCTCCAAGGAGAAGTCTATCACCTTGAGATTGTCAGGTAGTTTGTGCGTGTTCAGAAATGCTCTGGATGCTCCTGTCTGAAGGCAGATGAAGAGTACATCCAAGTCGTCAAACTTAGCCTCATCTGTGAACTCCATTCGGCGTTCGCCAAAAAGACCGGGATGGACGTCGTTGACCACAGTACCGGCTCTGCCGGGGGCATAGACCCTGCGAAGGATGACGTCAGGATGGTTGATGAGCAGGCTGAATAGTTCACCTACTGCGTATCCTTCGCTTCCTACTATTCCTACGTTAAACATACCAAGACAATGTTTTTATGGTTAAATACTATCTGAGGGTTGACTTATTCGCCATAGATCTTGACTTTCATCTCTGCCACGAGGGGATCGGTGATGTAGTCGTCGTAATCCATGATTTTGTCGATCGTGCCATGTGGACCGAACTCTATGATACGGTTCGCCACTGTCTGTATGAACTCATGGTCATGGCTGGCAAAGAGTATATTGCCGGGATAAGACTTGAGGGTGTTGTTGAAGGCTTGTATGCTCTCAAGGTCAAGGTGGTTTGTCGGTGTATCGAGGACCAATACATTCGCATCCTTGAGCATCATGCGAGAGATCATACATCTCATCTTCTCGCCTCCGGAAAGGACCGAGGCTTTCTTCAAGATGTCTTCACCCGAGAAGAGCATACGCCCGAGATAACCCTTCAAGTAGACTTCGTTGGTGTCTTGAGCAAACTGAGAGATCCACTCGATGAGATTCATATCCGTGTTGAAGAAGTCGCTGTTGTCCAATGGAAGGTAAGCTGAAGTGACAGTCTGTCCCCATTCGAACGTCCCTGATACAGGTGCTTGTGCATCATTGATGATCTCAAAAAATGCAGTCATGGCTCTTGGATCACGGCTGAGGAAGACGATCTTGTCTCCCTTCTCGACATTGAAGTTCACATCTTTGAAAAGGTATTCGTCGCCAAGTTTGGCCGTAAGGCCTTTGACTTCCAAAATCTTGTTGCCGACCTCCCTTTCCGGACTGAAGATGATGCCCGGGTAGCGTCTTGATGATGGCTTGATCTCATCGATGTTGAGCTTTTCGAGCATCTTCTTACGGCTGGTGGTCTGCTTACTCTTAGCTACGTTTGCACTGAAGCGACGGATAAACTCTTCAAGCTCTTTACGCTTTTCTTCAGCCTTTTTGTTTTGTTGTTGCTGTTGGCGAAGAGCCAGCTGGCTACTCTCGTACCAGAAGCTGTAGTTCCCCGCAAACTGCTGTACTTTGCCGAAGTCGATATCCACGGTATGAGTACATACGGTATCCAAGAAGTGGCGGTCGTGACTGACGACAAGTACGGTATTCTCGAAGTTCGAAAGGTAGTTTTCCAACCACTGTACAGTCTCCAAGTCGAGGTCATTCGTCGGCTCGTCGAGGAGGAGGTTATCAGGCTTGCCATAAAGTGCACGAGCGAGGAGTACACGTACTTTCTGTTTACCGCTCAGTTCGCTCATGAGAGAATAGTGCAGGTCTTCTTTGATGCCGAGACCGCTGAGCAGGATGGCTGCATCACTTTCAGCATTCCAACCTTCCATCTCTGCGAACTTTTCTTCAAGCTCGGCAGCACGGATGCCATCCTCGTCAGAGAAGTCTGCCTTGGCATACAATGCATCTTTCTCTTGCATGATGTCCCATAGTACGGTGTGTCCTGTCAAGACTGTATTCATGACGGTCTGATCCTCAAAAGCAAAGTGATCCTGACTGAGTACCGAGAGGCGTTCGCCCGGACCCATCGTGATCGTGCCACGAGTAGGGTCGAGTTCGCCACTGATGGCTCTTAATAGTGTGGACTTACCTGCTCCATTGGCACCGATGATACCGTAGCAGTTGCCTTGTACAAACTTTAGGTTGACATCCTGAAAGAGGACTCTGCTGCCAAACTGTATGGCTAAGTCATTTAATGCTATCATCTATATTTTCTATCGTTTATGTATTTTCTGTATCGGTCTTCCCTGATTAAAACTTCTCTATCGTCTCTATCCACATTGCTGACGAAGCATCACTGCCCATACGCCAAGGCCCACGAGGAGAGAGGGTGACGACCCCCACTTTAGGACCATCCGGCATGCTGTTGCGCTTGTATTGTTGGGAGAAGAAGCGTTTTGCAAAAATCAACATCCAGTTCTTGAGCTGTTCTCTGGTGTAGATGCCTTTGAAGGCCTTTTGTGCCATGAAGAATATCTTCTTGGGCGAAAAAGCGTTGTACACAAAATGGTAGATGAAAAAGTCGTGAACTTCGTAAGGGCCGATGACGAGCTCGGTATGTTGGGTGATCTCTCCTGCGACATCCGTTGTCAGCTCGGGGCTGATAGGTGTAGCAACAATATCTGATAGGACGTGTCCCAGCTCGATGCCGTAACCGCCTTCACGTGCTATGTAGTCTACCATTATGCGGATGACACTTTTGGGGAGAGATGAGTTGATGCTGTACATCGACATGTGGTCACCGTTGAACGTACACCAGCCCAATGCAAGCTCCGACAAGTCCCCTGTCCCCAATACGAATGTGCCCTCCATGCCTGCCAGATCCATAAGAACCTGAGTACGCTCTCTGGCTTGAGCATTTTCGTAGGTGAGATCCTGAGTCTTGCCATCGTGACCGATGGCTCTGAGGTGGTTCAGCGCAGCCTCTGCGATGGATATGTCTTTCATCGTAACTCCTAATAGAGAAAGCATCTCTTTTGAGTTGTTGTAGGTGCGATTGCTGGTGCCAAGTCCGGGCATAGTGACCCCTATGATCCCCTTACGATCCAACCCGAGTTGGTCAAATGTCTTTACTGCTACAAGCAGAGCTAATGTTGAGTCCAAGCCTCCGCTGACACCAAGGACGATCTTCTTTGTGCCGAGGTGAGCCATACGCTGAGTGAGGGCAGCCACTTGGATATCCCACATCTCTTCACAACGCTCGTCCGAGTTGGCCGAAGAGGGCATGAACGGATTGCGATCGATGGGGCGTGTCATGTCGTAGTCGCCATCCTCTTCTTTGAGGGAGAACGGGATGATTGACATATCTTCCGTTGCGTACATCGAAGCCGCAGACTTGAAAGAACTGTTGATCAATCTTTCGGTACGGATACGAGATACATCGATGTCATTGATAAGAAGACGCTCTTCGTACCTGAAACGAGGCATCTCAGACAAGATAACTCCATTCTCTGCGATGAAAGCTTTACCCGTGTATACGAGATCGGTCGAGCTTTCACCATAGCCACACGAAGAGTAGACATACCCCATGATGCCTTGGGACGAAAGGCTGGAGACCAATGAGCGGAGATAGTCGTGCTTGCCTGCATTTTCGTTACTTGCCGACAAGTTGAATATGATATGTGCTCCGTACAATGCGAGTCGTGTCCCCGGAGTGACGGCTGTCCACATATCCTCACAAATTTCTACACCGACCCCCACATCTTTATATTTGAAGAGCAGGTTGTGTCCGATGGGTACTTCATAGTCTCCGATGCGGATGCGCGAAAATGTCAGTTCGACTGCCGAAGAGAACCATCTCTTCTCCTGAAACTCTCTGTAATTAGGTAGATATGTCTTAGGTATGGCACCGAGGAGCTTGCCACTTTGGAGTGCGATGGCTGCATTATACAAGCGTTCTTCTGCACGGATCGGCATACCTACAAAGACCAAGACATCTGTATCCTTGGTTCGCTCTGCCAGCTCGCACAAAGCCACCTCCGCCTGATGCAAGAGGTACGGCTGCATAAAAAGGTCTCCACAAGTATAACCGGTGATACAAAGCTCGGGGAAAGATAGCATCTCTACATTCTTTTCTTGAGCCTGACGGATCATCGCCTCGATGCGATTGATGTTGTAAAAGCAGTCTGCAACTCGTACAAAAGGAACGGCAGCTGCTACCTTGACATAACCATGTTTCATGTTGACTTCTAAATAGTGTCGTTTGTCTTATCTATTCTATATCTTGTAGTGTGATATTATTACACAGTGATTGACAAAGTTACAATATTTCAAGGGATAATCTCCGTTTCGTTATCCAATATTTATAAGTTCTTGCTATCGAAACATCTGACTTTACGCAAACTCCCCTGATGCCTTGTGACAAGATTACATCAGGGGAGTTCTTTTTGTCGAAGTGTCAAGGTGTATGGGAACACAGTGCCGGCTCAAGCGAAGCTCTTAAAAGGAGTCCTCCTTGTACAGTTTGACCATCAATATCGACTCTTTTCTGAGTTCTTCGAATATCATGGATCTAACGGCATGTGTCAGCTTTTTCTCAGAGTTTTTGAATTTGTAGTCTTCATCATAGCTGATAGTGTTGTAGCCAGCCTTCTTATAAAGACTCAAAAACTCTCCTGTCGGAATGCTTTCCTTTTGTATAGCATCTACGTAAAATCCCAATGCAGGGTCATCATAACAGAAGAGTAGCTCCTTGCAAGTCCCGAACTTCTCATTTTCGGAGTCGAGGTCGAATACATATATCCTGTAAAGCATCGGGCGTTCTGTCTCAGCCACGGCAAAGAAAGCCGCTTTGATGCGTCCTTTGTGCTTGCCATGTTCGACAATCACAGTCTTGGCAAGGTGGCTGCCTTTTTCATCTTCTTTCTCCTTGATTTTCTCATGGCTGAAATATCGGTTGCCTATGATCTCGTCCCACTCTTCGTTGAAGGATGCCAAGGTGGGGTGGGCTTCTGTTTGCTTTCCGAATTGACGAAACGTCAATACGTCCTCATCTTCATCGGAGCGAATCAGAGCAAAAAGTCCATCTTCGATCTCTCCGGCAAGGCTTGAAAAACGCTTTGCCAATATATGCTCATCGTTGAATCCTTTTTTCTTCAACAATTCTTTGTAGTCCTTGAGGGTAGAGTCTTCTTTGCGTACCGTAACCTTAGCTTCAAGGAGTGTCCCTTTGGTCGGATGGATGAGATATTGGATGCTTTTGATCTCCATGCCCTTGTATGAGTACTCGTAGAGGGTGTAGTTTTGATTATTGTCGGGATCGGCGGGGATTTTTTTCTCCAGACGACCAGTTCGAGTCTTTTCGATCTGATTGATCTTCTCCATGTCGGGCTTGTGTCTAAGGACGGGCAGAAACATCATTCCTTCGGGAGCATAAGGATTATCTGTCGGAATTGGGTTGTCATTATCACAAGCCACAAATCCGAAAGTCAGTATGATGAGTAGAATCGTAAGGATTGGGTTTAGTTTCGTCTTCATGAGGTTAAAAGTTTTTGTAGATTTCTGAAATTGTAAATCACCCCACAGACAACAGCTTTTTTCTGTTGCCAAAGACAGGGCTCGTTCTCATTGATTTTCTTCAGTCTTTCAGTCCTGATGTTTGCAATGTAGCTCTTTTTGTGTGCGTTAGCAAAAGCTTGGAGTGAAAAAATGTAAATCTTTTGTTCTGCCTCCTTTTTTCGGTGATGGTGCTACGAAAAAAAGTCGTAGGATTCGATGAAGAAAGTCGTAGGATTTGATGAAGAGAGTCGTAAGATTCGATTTCTTTCCTCCTAAGACTTTTTTGCCCTCCGATGGTAGACTCACTTCAGATAGTGTTTTTTTGCAAGAATAGTTTGCTTGTTACTGATAGGTAACATATATTTGTCATTGTAAACTCGTAACAAACTGTGATGTGATGAAAGATAGAGAATTGACCGAGAAGAAGATACTTGAAGCCGTCGCTGAGATTGTTGGTGATATGGGGTTTGAGGCTTTGGGGGTGAATGCCATTGCCCAAAGAGCCGGGATCTCCAAGGTCTTGATATATCGCTATTTCGAGAGTCTTGACGGACTGATAGCGAGGTTTGTGCTTGAAAAGGATTATTGGGGAAATGTTCGTTCGGCTCCTGAGGGTGTGGAGGATGTCGCATCCTTTTTGAAGGCTTTGTTCAGACGTCAGCTTTCTCTGCTGAGAGAGGATATTGTGCTGAAGCGTCTTCATCGTTGGGAATTGTCGAGTGAGAAGGCATTCATCGATGACCTTCGGGAGCAGAGAGAGGTTAGTGGTGGGCGTCTCATTGAAATGGTCAGTCGTCTTGTGGGGGCACCTTGGGGCGAGGTCGCTACGATGGCCACTATTCTTTCGGCTTCTATCAGTTATCTTGCTCTGCTCGAAGAACGCACAGAGACATACAATGGAATCTCCTTGCGCAGTGATGATGGGTGGGAGCAAATCACAAAAGGGATGGATCTGCTCATAGATCTATGGCTCTCCGCTCATACGAAATAAATAGTACGTTACTGGGATATCTATCATCAATAACATAAAAAATATGAGACACTTATCGACCGAATATGAGGCCTCCTTGTTTATGATCAGGCAGGCGGCTAAAGCACCGTCGGGTCACAACACCCAACCATGGCGTTTTAGGATAGGAGTGGGGCAGATCGAGATACATCCCGATTACACGAAATCTCTTCCTGTCGTAGATCCGGACAATCGAGAACTCTTTGTGAGTCTCGGCTGTGCCACCGAAAATCTTTGTTTGGCAGCGGAGTATCTTGGTTATGTTCCCTCAGTATCGATCTCGGATGATGGGATCATCACCGTTTGTCTGCTGAGAGGAGATACCAAAGGTGATGAGAAGGATGTCTCTCTTTTTGATCAAATTGATTTGAGGCAGACGAATAGGAGTGTCTATGACGGAGGTATGATAACAGAGGAGGGGATGGCAGCGCTGGCAGACATAGACTTGGAGGATGGTGTCGACTTACATCTTTATCCCAACGGGATTAAGTCTTATGACGTGATAGCTCGGTATGTATGCGAAGGCAATACTCACCAGATGAGGGAACCGAGCTTCAAAGCCGAACTGAAATCTTGGATGCGTTACAACAAAAAGCACCAGGATGAAACCTTGGATGGGTTGAGCTATGCCGTCTTTGGAGCTCCGAATGTGCCGAGATTTATTGCGAAATGTTTCATCTCTTCTGCGATCAATGAGGCTACTCAAAACAAGGCAGACCGTCGAAAGATCAAGTCTTCGGCTCTTTTTGTCCTTTTCACGACTCGAAATAACACTCGTGCCGAGTGGATATCCTTGGGAAGAGTGCTCGAAAGGTTTCTCCTCAAGTCAACAGCTCTCGGTATCGCACATGCGTACATGAATCAGCCCAATGAGGTCAGTGCGTTGTCCCGATGCTTGGCGACGGAGCTCAATCTTGCGGAGAAATATCCCACCATCCTTCTTCGTCTGGGATATGCCAAGAGGATGCCATACTCCAAAAGACGGCAGATAGAGGACATCCTGTTCAAATAATGGTGTTGCAAATCGCCATCGTTGCTCTGTCGAAAAGTTTGTATCTTTGTCGCACTATTCCAAAACAATATGAAAGACTTGAGGCAGTACAAAAAGGTCATTGTGGTGACGGGTGGAGCAGGGTTTATAGGTAGCAACTTGTTGTTGAGACTTGTACCGAGATATCCGGAGTACTTGTTCATCAATGTAGATGCTCTCACCTATGCCGGCAACCTCAAAAATCTGTCGGTACTGGAGGGCATCTCCAACTATCTCTTCCGGAGGTTGGATATCACTGATGCTGAGGGCTTGGTAACTCTGTTCGGCGAATATCCTGTGACTCATGTCATCCATATGGCGGCAGAGAGCCATGTAGATAGGAGCATCAAGGATCCTTTGGCTTTTGTGCGTACCAATGTCTTGGGTACGGTAAACTTGCTCAATGCAGTTCGTGATGCTTGGCATGGAGATTTTGAAGGTAAGTTGTTTTACCATGTCTCCACAGATGAAGTATATGGCAGTCTGTCTGCCACAGATGCCCCCTTTACGGAGAGTACAGCCTACGATCCACACTCTCCATACTCCGCCAGCAAGGCGAGTTCGGATCACTTCGTCAGGGCTTATCATGATACTTACGGTCTGCCTGTGGTGATCAGTAACTGCAGTAACAACTATGGACCATATCAGTTCCCCGAAAAGCTTATCCCCCTCTGTATCCTCAATATCCTGAGAGGTAGGCCGATCCCCGTTTATGGAGATGGCTCTCAGGTCAGAGACTGGCTGTATGTGGATGATCATGTCGATGCCATCGATGCTATTTTGCACAAGGGGAGGGTAGGGGAGACCTATAATATCGGTGGAAATAATGAGATGAAGAATATCGATATGGTCAGGCTTCTGATAAGACTGGTAGACAATGCACTCTCTCGCGAGGAGGGGCATTCTCTGGCTTTGGTTACGTACGTGACGGATCGCCCCGGACATGACACGAGGTACGCCATTGACGCTCGGAAACTCAGCCAAGAGTTGGGCTTTGAGCCAAGTTATTCACCTGAGAGAGGGCTGGAGAAGACCGTGACTTGGTATCTCGAGCATCAAGCGTGGTTGGAAGAGGTATCCTCGGGTGCTTATCAGGATTACTACCGTATGATGTATGAGCACTAAATCCCCACTAATAGGGAGAATAATTGTTCGTTGTGAATGTTGCTATATAGCATTCTTTATCTTTGTTAAGAGTGAGAGTTACGGTTTATCTTGCGAATAATTATTACCTTTGGGCGAATTACGGAATTATACCTATAATTGACTATAAGGTGAGCCCCGGAGTGACATCCTTGCACTGGGGGCAATAGATATTTTTAATTCTAAATTATGAACAAAATCGTAAGTAAGGAGTATCTATCCGAACGTGTCGTAAAGTTTGAAGTGGAAGCTCCACGTATCGCAAAGTCTCGCAGAGCAGGTCACTTCGTAATTATCCGTGTAGGAGAGAGAGGTGAGCGTATCCCTCTGACCATTGCAGACTCTGATGTCCAAAAAGGTACAATTACAATGGTTGTGCAAAATGTGGGGCGTAGCTCTGCAAAGTTGTGCGAACTCAATGTCGGCGAGTATATCCATGACGTCGTCGGCCCTCTCGGACAAGCTACACACATCGAAAACTTCGGTACAGTAGTTTGTGCCGGTGGTGGTGTCGGTGTTGCTCCCCTCTATCCCATCGTCCAAGCCATGCACAAAGCCGGTAACCGTGTGATCGTGGTACTCGCGGCTCGTAGCAAAGATCTTGTGATCATGGAAAAAGAGATGCGTCAGCATAGCGACGAAGTCGTGATCATGACGGATGATGGCAGTTATGGAAAGAAAGGTCTTGTCACTGATGGGATCGAAGAGATCATCAAGCGTGAAAAGGTCGATCTTTGTGTGACTATTGGTCCTGCCATAATGATGAAATTTGTGTCTGCTTTGACCAAGAAGTATGAGGTGCCTACCATGGCTTCTCTCAACACGATCATGGTCGATGGTACCGGTATGTGTGGAGCTTGCCGTGTCACCGTGGATGGACAGACCAAGTTTGTCTGTGTCGATGGGCCTGAGTTTGATGCACATAAAGTCGACTTCGATGAGATGCTCATGAGAATGAATGCATACAGAGATAGCGAAACTCGTAAATAAGGGAAGAGGTTTTTTCAGAACAATAACACTGATAGAAAAATGGTGGATCAACTAATTACGGAAAGACGTAAGGAGGAGTGGAGAGAAACCCTTCGTAAGAGTGTAAAGACCAAAGACAGGATGGATGCTACTCGTGTCGTGATGCCTGCTCTTGATGGTAATTATCGTAACAAAAACAACGAGGAGGTCAACCAAGGTCTTTCTCCTGAAGCTGCACAAGCTGAGGCGGTGAGATGTCTCGACTGTGCCAACCCTACTTGTATGGAGGGTTGTCCTGTGAGCATCCATATTCCTACATTTGTCAAGAATATAGAGCGAGGAGAGTTTTTGGAGGCTGCAAGAGTCATCCGAGAGACCAGCTCTCTTCCGGGAGTCTGTGGGCGTGTCTGTCCTCAGGAGAAACAGTGCGAAAAGAATTGTATATACACGCTCAAGCTCGGCAAACCTGCTGTGGCGATAGGATATTTGGAGCGTTTTGCTGCGGATTATGAGCGCGAAGCCACACTTGCAGGCAATGTAGCGATCTCCGAACCTGAGATTGTGCCCAACGGTATTAAAGTTGCTGTCATCGGTAGCGGACCTGCAGGGCTTTCTTTTGCAGGAGATATGGCAAAGTATGGTTACGATGTTACCGTCTTCGAGGCTCTACATGATGTCGGCGGTGTGTTGAGATACGGTATTCCTGAGTTTCGATTGCCGAATGATATCGTAGACTTTGAGATTGATAAGTTGCGCAAGCTCGGAGTGAAGTTTGAGACTAACTGTATCGTGGGCAAGACCATCTCTTACGAAGACTTGCATGACGAAGGCTTCAAAGGTGTCTTTGCAGGTAGCGGAGCAGGATTGCCTAAATTCATGAATATCCCTGGCGAAAATCTTGTCGGTGTCATGTCGAGTAACGAATACCTTACTCGTGTAAACCTCATGGGCGCATTCAGTAGAGACAGTGAGACACCTGTGTCACGAGGTCGCCATGTGGCAGTCATCGGTGGTGGTAACACTGCCATGGACTCTGTACGTACTGCAAAGCGACTTGGTGCCGATCGTGCTATGATCGTTTATCGTCGTAGTGAAGAGGAGATGCCTGCTCGTCTTGAAGAAGTACACCATGCGAAGGAAGAGGATATCGACTTCTTGACACTTCATAATCCTATTGAGTATCTCAATGATGGTACGGGTAAGGTCTGTGCCATGAGACTTCAACGTATGCGTTTGGGTGAGCCTGATGCTTCCGGACGTCGTAGTCCTGAGCCTATCGAAGGTGATATCATAGAGATACCGGTGGACGAAGTCATCGTCAGTGTCGGTGTGTCTCCCAACCCACTCATCCCACGTACATTCAAGGGTCTTGATGTCACAAGACATGGTACCATCGTCGTGGGAGAGAACAAGCAATCGGACCTCAAGGATGTCTTCGCCGGCGGAGATATTGTGCGTGGAGGTGCGACAGTTATTTTGGCAATGGGAGATGGGCGTGATGCTGCTGCAGGTATGCATGCATATCTATCCAACCAGTAATATCTAACAACACGGAAAGCCCCGCTTCTCCATGTGGGAGCGGGGCTTTTCTGTATCTAATAAAATAAACCGTTTTGACTTATGGAAGTAGATAAGGATAAGAAGAGTACGGCCAGGGGTTATATCGCAGCGATAATCTCTGCATGTACATTTGGATTTATTCCACTTTTTGTGTTGCCTCTCTTCCGAGATGGTTATTCGGCCACAGATGTCTTGGTGTATCGGACGTTGTTTTGCAGTATAGGTCTTGCGGTGTATATGTTGTTCGCAAAGATTCCTTTTGGTATCTCTCGAAAAGATGTTCCTTTCCTGATCTTGGGAGGGTTGTTTTACTTCTGTTCGGCATGGTTTCTCTTGCTTGGCTATACCTACATATCGAGCGGACTTGCAACAACGATACACTTCTCTTATCCTGTTTTTGTCGCATTGATTCTGCTTGTGCTTTTTGGTAAACGACCATCCTTCAAGTCCATACTGGCCATTTTCTTGGCTATCGGAGGAGTGGCATTCATTTCTCTTTCGTCCGCCGCAGGGATGGGGAGAGAGGTCTCCTATTGGGGTGTTGCAATGATCCTCTTTTCGGGGTTTACTTATGCCGCTTATATCGTAGAACTGAAGCACACCAGACTCTCTCGCTTTCCGGGGTTTAGGACGACGCTCTATGTCATGCTTGTGGCATGTGTGTTGTTTTGCGCAGTCTCCATATTCAATCAAGGCTACATACAGCCCCTGCGTAGTTTTGACAACTACATGAACGCCATACTTCTGGCACTCGTGCCGACGATCCTTTCCAACCTTACATTGATCGTTGCCGTGAAGCACATCGGCTCCTCCAAGACCTCTGTTCTCGGAGCGCTCGAACCCCTTACTGCGTTGGTCATAGGGATCATGGTTTTTGACGAGTTTCTGAGTGTGGGAGGTCTGATCGGTGTCTTCTTGATACTCCTATCTGTTTATCTCGTCATAAGAGACAAGCAACAAAGCTAAGTCATACAATAATCACAGAATACTAAATAACGAATGGCAAGGAACAAAAAAGCTCCAGTAACAGTAGAAAATCTCCACATTGAATCCATAGCCGCTGAGGGTAAGTGTATTGCTCATCTGCCGGATGAGAGGGTGGTCTTTGTACCCTTTGTGGCTCCCGGAGATAAGGTTGATATCCAACTGACAAAGCGTCGTAAGGCTTATGCCGAGGGGCGACTTTTGAGGCTTGTCGAGCCATCACCCCAACGCATCCCTGCTCCTTGTCCACACTTCACTGTCTGTGGCGGATGTAAGTGGCAACACATCCCCTATGATCTCCAGCTTGCCGCCAAGGACAAGCAGGTCAATGATCAGCTTCAGCGTATCGGTAAAGTGAGTGTCAAGGAGACGAGACCCATCCTCGGATCCGAAAAGATTTATCGCTACCGTAATAAATTGGAGTACACTTTCTCCAACCGCAGATGGCTCACTGCCGAAGAGATCGGTACGGTCGAAGATATACATGAGCGTGAGGGACTCGGCTTTCATATCCCCGGTATGTTTGACAAGGTTTTGGACATCAAGACATGTCTCTTGCAGGATGATATCTCGGATAAGATTCGCCTCTTTGTCAAAGATTACTGTCACAGTCATGAGGGATACCCTTTCTTCGACCTGCGTGAGCAGACCGGTTTTATGAGGACACTCATGATACGCAATACCACGGTTGGAGGGCTGATGGTTGTTGTCGTCTTTGCGACAGAAGACGAGCAGAAGCGGGTGTCTCTTCTCACAGCCCTCAGAGAAGCTTTCCCTGAGATTACATCACTCATGTATGTCATCAATGAGAAGCGTAATGACACCTTCGGAGACTTGGATGTACATCTCTTCAGTGGCGCAGATCACATCTGGGAGGAGATGGAAGGCTTGCGCTTCAAGATCGGCCCCAAATCTTTTTATCAGACCAACAGCGAACAAGCTTATCGCCTTTATTCTTATGTCCGAGAGTTGGCCGGGCTTACCGGTCAGGAGCTCGTGTATGATCTTTATACGGGTACAGGGACTATTGCCAGCTTTGTCTCTCGTCAGGCCCGACAAGTTGTCGGTATAGAGTATGTCCCTGAAGCTATTCAGGATGCGCACATCAATGCCGAAGTCAATGGCATCACGAACACTCTCTTCTATTCCGGGGATATGAAGGACATCCTTACCGACGACTTTGTCCGTCGACACGGTCGTCCGGATGTCATCATCACGGATCCACCACGTGCCGGTATGCATGATGATGTTGTTGACGTAATCCTCCGTGCAGCACCTAAGCGTATCGTATACGTTAGCTGCAATCCTGCCAGCCAAGCCCGAGATGTTGCCAAGATGCTTGATGCTTATGAGGTTGAGATATCACAGCCCGTTGATATGTTTCCTCATACCCATCACGTGGAGAACATCCTTCTCTTGACACGGAAAGAAGGCGTATAGGAGGATTCGACACTGTGTTGTAACGAACTTGGGGTAAACTGATCAGTTCCCCGAATGAGGAGCCCCACCTGATGCGACAAAAAGGCTATTGTCTGTCAGGTCGGGTTCCCTCTTTTTTTTGCTCAACCCTAACTCTCATTTGGATGACGGAACACCTTTTCGTATGGCCTTTATATTCAAGGTTTGTTTTGCGTGAGATCTCTTTGTGAAACAAGTGGCATGACTTGGAGGATTAAGTTTAACGACCGGCATCATCAAGTTTAACGACTTTCGTCATCGAATCTAACGACTTTCGTTATCAAGTTTAACGACTTTTTTTGAACCTTTTTTATTCTCGAAATGTTATAAGAGTGATTTGATTTCAAAACTTATTAAAATGAACAGAATATCGCCTTTTGTCGCAGTGGGAGTGGCTATTATACTCTCCGCTTTTACCCTTATGTCTGACAAGTCTACGGACAGCAGTCTCCCTGTGGTAAGCAAGCACAATGGGGCTAAAACACCTAAACAGATTAAAAAAATGAAATTCGAACTTGTAAAACTTCCTTATGCAACAGATGCTCTTGCTCCTGTAATCAGCAAGCGTACGGTCGAACTACACCATGGCAAGCACCTTCAAGCTTATGTGGATAACCTCAACAAACTTATCGATGGCACTCCTTTCGCAGATAAGGATCTTGTGACTATCGTGAAGGAGTCCGACGGCGGTATCTTCAACAATGCAGGTCAAAATCTCAACCATATCCTTTACTTCCTACAGTTCAGCCCCAACGGTGGTGGTGCTCCTACCGGCGAACTTGCAGATGCTATGGCAAGCGCATTTGGAGACTTCGAGAAGTTCAAGGCAGAGTTCGAGGCTGCGGCAGTGACTGTCTTTGGTTCGGGCTGGGCTTGGTTGGCTTGCGACAAGGACGGAAAGCTCCAGATCGTGAAGGAGCCTAACGCAGGTAACCCTGTCACCAAGGGGCTCGTACCGCTCATGGGTATCGATGTGTGGGAGCATGCTTACTACCTCGATTACGAAAACAGAAGAGCTGAGCACCTCAAGCAAGTGTGGAACATCATCGACTGGAATGTTGTCGCTAAGCGTTACCAAGAGCGTGGTCAAGAATTGGTTATCAATAAGTAATCTGAGACAACGCAGATAACAACAAAGTACACAAAGAGGGCGTGTCTCGGTCGATAGATCGGGCACGCCTTCGGCGGTTTATTTTCAATACAACCAAGGATAAAGTTAGATGCTATCAATAGTAGGAGTTGACCACAAGACAGCTCCGATAGATATTAGAGAAGCTTTTTCTTTCAAGCCTGCGGAGGTCGTCGATTTCCTACGCAGGGCAAAGTCGCTGAAGATCATCAATGGCGGCGTGCTGGTCTCCACCTGCAATCGTATGGAGATCTATGTGGATAGTGATCTGGATGAGAAGGAGCTGGAGCACCATTTGATCCGATTTGTGATCGAGTACAAGAGGATGCCCAATACCCACAGACGCTACTTTTACTTTTTGTCCGAAGAGGCAGCAGTACATCACCTCTTTGCTCTTGTGTCGGGTTACCGTTCGCTTGTGCAGGGTGAGACACAGATTGTGGGGCAGGTCAAGGAGGCCTTATTCCTTGCTCGTTCAGGCAGTGTGACGACAAATATCATCCTCCGTCTCTTTGACAAGGCTTTGGAGGTCGCAAAGGTCGTGCGTACGACTCATCCCGTCAAGGCCGTCAATGCATCGGCAGGAGCCGCTGCAGTCGAGCTCATGAGGCGTAAGTACGGTGATGGTCTCAAGATGGGGCGTACCTTGATCATAGGGGCAGGGCAGATGGCTGTCACTGTGATACAGAGTCTCAAGTCTCTTGGCGTCACCGATATTGCGATCTATAATAGGACTGCTGATAGAGCTGTCAAGTGCGCAGAGGGGCATCAGATCTCTCAGGTATATCATGGAGATACCCTCTCTACCGCTTTGAGAGGGGTGCGTTGGCTCTGGGTGGCGACTTCGGCTTCGACACCGATCATCGATAAATCATCCTTTTCAGAGGGGATGATGCCGGTGGACATATTCGATATGGCCTTGCCACGAAATGTGGCAGAGGATACGGCAGAGATCGAAGGGATTTCTTTGTATTGCATCGATGATTTGGGGTCGCTGTATTCAGGAGCCAATGCAATGATACCCGAGGGCGTGAGAGAACTCATAGATACGGCCATCATAGAGTTTCAACAGTGGCGTGAGGGGCTTACGATAAGGGATGTATACAGCTTGGTGCGTAGTGATGCCGAAGAGATATTGGCACAAGAGTTGGCGAACATCAGTATGGATATGGACAGTGCTGTGGCGGATGAGGTCCGGAAGCACTGTGCTCACCTCTCTCACTTGTATTCGACAACGATGATCACAAGGCTCAGGAGACTTACAGAGGAGACCAAGGATCCGGTCTATGCAGATGTCGTCAAAAAACTCCTAACGATGTAACTCTCTATGAAAAGAAAGTATGTTATCGGTACGAGGGGAAGTCGACTTGCTCTTTGGCAAGCCTACGAGGCAAAAAGATCTATAGAGACCGCGTGTGGAGTGGAGGTGGAGGTCAAGGTCATCTCTACAAGGGGAGATGAGCGTCTGGACATTGCTCTGCATTCAAATACGCTTTCCAAGGGCTTATTTACTCAGGAGTTGGAAGAACAGCTTGTCACTCATGACATAGATTTTGCGGTACATAGTCTCAAGGATCTCCCTGTGGATATGGATGATCGTCTGTGTCTTGCCGCAGTGATGGAGCGTGACGATCCGAGGGATGTCGTGATTGCCAACTTTGAGGTCAAGGATATCAAGGATCTCCGTGGCAAGCGGATAGGAACATCAAGCCCTCGCCGTGTGGCTCAGTTGACAAAAGCCCTCGGTGATGAAGCCACCGGCACGAGTTTTGGTCCCATCAGAGGGAATGTCGAGACACGGATCTCAAAACTACGAAATGGGGAGTATGATGCCATCATCATGGCTGCCGCAGGAATAAAGAGGCTTGGATTGGAGCACGAAATATCTTACTATATCTCTCCTGAAGTCATTGCCCCTGCGCCCGGACAGGCCTCTGTGGCTATTCAGTGTGCCAAGGACAATGAGGAGGCTTGTGCCATTGCTCGTGAAGTGGATCACTTGGTATCGCATCAGATGACACACTACGAAAGACAGTTGCTCAATAGACTGGGGGGCGGTTGTGCCATCCCATTTGGAGTGCTCTGTACACTTGAGGGAAATGTGGTCAAGGGGACTGCTTTCTTTGCACTCGGAGAAGGTATGGGCGGTATGCGCCATGACTTCTCTGGTGAGTATCCTCTACACGATGATTTTATAACAGAGATTGCAGAGACGCTGAAGAGACCATGAAGTTTGGTATCATAGGTAGAGAGCAGGAGATGGCACAAGACATCGTCGAGGGGATCAAGTCGATCGTCTCAGACATTGAGCTGTCGTGTATGGCTCCGATCATCACGAGACCCTGTGAAGTTGACAAGGGTGCTTTTGGACGAGAGGGAGAGTTGTGCTTCATCTTTACTTCGCCTCGAGGAGCGAGACATTTTATTGATCGATTTGGGCTTCCTGAGGGGAAGACTGTGGCCATCGGTCTGTCCACCGAACGCTTGTTGGAGTCCGAGGGAGTAAGGGTTTGGTTCAGACCTTCAATAGAGACCTCCCAAGGCTTGGCTGCTGAGCTGCTTCCTTTACTCAAGAAGTATGATGCCGAGAATGATATAAGGACAACGCTTGTCCAACCCACATCAGATATTGCAGGACTCTACCTGAAGGAGTGTTTTCAGACCAACGGTTTTGACTATTTTCTTGTCCCAATCTATGAGACGGTGCTTAACCCTTTATTCTCCAAAATGCTCCAAGGATTATCAAGATGTCCTGACTTTTTTGTATTTTACAGCCCCTCCGGAGTAACCTCATGGATAGAGGCCATAAAGAATGCTCCATGGGTCGTCGGGAATACGTTCTTGGCAATAAGTATAGGCCCCAAGACGACAGAGAAATTGGAGCAATACGGCTATAAAAATATCTCCGAAGCGGCAAGCCCACATCCTGAAGATGTGGTACGAGTCGTTGTAGACAGCATAAAAAGAGAATAATCAATATAACCATATAATACTTTTAGACTTATGTATCCAGAAGTAAGACTTAGAAGACTCAGATCCTCTGCCAACATGAGAGATCTCGTCCGTGAGACAAGACTACATCCATCGGACTTCATCCACCCTCTTTTTGTGGTGCATGGAGAAGGTATTCGTAAGGAGATCAGTTCTCTCCCCGGGCAGTACCATCTATCTGTCGATGAACTTGTAAAGGAGTGTAGGGAATTGTACGATTTGGGTGTGAAGAGTGTCATGCTCTTCGGTATCCCCGCTCACAAGGATGCGACAGGAAGTGAAGCACTGCATGATACCGGTATTGTACAACAGGGTTTGAGAGCACTCACAGAGGCTTTGCCTGATATGATCACCGTTGCCGACATCTGTATGTGTGAGTACACAGATCATGGTCACTGTGGCATCCTTCATGGTCATGAGGTTGATAACGATGAGACAGTGAAGTATCTCGTTCAACAGTCGGTTTCGATGGCTCGCTGTGGTGCCAAGATGATTGCTCCTTCAGATATGATGGACGGTCGCATCGCTGCTATCCGTAAGGGGCTTGATGAGGCTGGTTTCTCTCATATCCCCATCATGTCTTATGCTTCGAAGTTTAGTTCGGCATTCTATGGTCCATTCCGTATAGCTGCAGACTCTGCACCTTCGTTTGGTGATCGGAGGGGGTATCAGATGGATCCCGCCAATGGGCGTGAGGCTCTTCGTGAGATCGAGCAGGATATCCTCGAAGGGGCAGACATCATCATGGTCAAGCCTGCACTCGCTTATCTGGATATCTTACATGAGGCTTCGCAGAGATACGATCTTCCTATGGCTGCTTACCATGTCAGTGGAGAGTATGCAATGATCAAAGCAGCTGCCGAAAAGGGGTGGATCGACCATGATCGTGTGATGATGGAAAGTCTCCTCTCTATCCGTAGAGCCGGAGCTAAGATCATCTTGACCTATTTTGCAAAAGAGGCAGCACAGTATCTACGTAACAATCCTTGATATCCTATGATATTTGATAGATCCAAAGCATTGTTTGCAGAGGCTTGCAAGCACATCCCCGGGGGGGTGAATAGCCCCGTACGGGCATTCAAGTCGGTAGGTATGACGCCGATCTACATTCAGCACGGTAAGGCTGGGCATATCTTCGATGTCGATGGCAACGAGTACGTTGACTTTATCTCCTCTTGGGGACCTCACATCTTGGGGCATGCACACCCTGCCATGATCGAAGCCGTAAAGACTGCTGTCGAGAGAGGTACAGGTTTCGGAGCTTGTGTCGAGCAGGAGATAGAGATGGCTCAGAAGATCAAGGCATTCTTCCCGAGTATGGATATGGTGCGTATGGTAAACTCGGGTACAGAGGCCACTATGAGTGCCGTCCGTCTTGCTCGTGGTTATACCGAACGTAACCTTATCATTAAGTTCGACGGGTGTTACCATGGTCACAGTGATGGCTTCTTGGTACAAGCAGGCTCAGGGGTACAGACCTTCTCTTCGGTTCAGAATAACGGTGTGACAAAGAGTATCGTCAGTGAAACTCTTGTCGCGGAGTTCAACAACATTGAGTCGGTACGTACTCTTTTTGAAAAATATCCGGGACAAATTGCCGCAGTCATCTTAGAACCTGTTATGGGCAATATGGGGGTTATCCTTCCTGATGTGGCTTTCTTGCAGCAGCTTCGAGATCTATGTACGCTGCAAGGGACGATTTTGATTTTTGATGAAGTCATTACCGGGTTCAGATTGTCCAAAGGGGGCGCACAAGAGTATTACGGCATCACTCCCGACCTTACGTGTCTTGGGAAGATCATCGGTGGAGGACTCCCTGTCGGGGCTTTCGGAGGGCGCCAAGAGATCATGGATGTCTTGTCTCCTAATGGGGCTGTCTATCAGGCTGGGACTCTTTCGGGCAATCCTCTTGCTTTGGCTGCCGGTTGTGCCATGCTTGACGAATTAGCAAAGTCTGGTACTTACGAAGCTTTGGAACAAAAAGCAAGATACTTCTCGGATAAAGTTTCGGCTATTGTCGCAAAGTATCCGGATCACCTCAGATACAACGTAAGTGGTACGCTATCGACTATTTTCTTCACTTCGAAGGATGTCAATAATGCCGATGATGCTCGCTCTTGTGATACGGAGAGGTACGCACGTTATTTCCGAAAGATGATCGAAGAGGGTATCTATCTCCCACCATCACAGTTTGAAGCCATCTTTGTTTCCGGTGCTCATACCGAGGAGGACTTGGATCGAGCTGTAACTGCATTGGATAAGACTTTGGCATCACTTTTTTGAACATTAAGTTCGCTCAAACAACAACATAATCATGTCAGACGATAAGAAGATCATTTTCTCAATGGTGGGAGTCAGCAAGATATACCCGCCACAGAAGCAAGTACTCAAGAACATATACCTATCCTTTTTCTATGGCGCAAAGATCGGTATTGTGGGTCTTAACGGAGCCGGTAAGTCTACCTTGCTCAAGATCATTGCAGGTATAGACAAGGAATACATCGGAGAAGTGGTGTATGCTTCTCCCGAGTACCGTGTCGGTTATCTCGAGCAAGATCCTCAGCTTACCAACGGCAAGACGGTCAAGGATACTGTGATGGAGGGAGCCGGTGAGGCTGTGGCTCTGCTTAAAGAGTTTGAGGAAGTCAATAATGCCTTTGCAGACCCTGATGTCCTCGATGATCCGGACAAAATGGAAAAACTCATCGAACGTCAGGCTACCCTTCAGGATCGTATAGATGCCATCGATGCATGGAACATCGACACTCGTGTCGAGAGAGCCATGGATGCTCTTCGCTGTCCCCCCGGGGATGAACTTGTGGATCATCTTTCGGGTGGTGAGCGCAGACGTGTCGCGCTCTGTCGTTTGCTTCTCTCTCAGCCTGAGATCCTACTCCTTGACGAACCTACCAACCACTTGGATGCGGAGAGTATCGACTGGTTGGAGCAGCACCTCCAACGTTATCCCGGTACGGTCATCTGCATCACCCACGACCGATACTTCCTCGATCATGTTGCGGGATGGATCCTTGAGTTGGACAGAGGGGAAGGTATCCCTTGGAAGGGTAATTACTCCTCTTGGCTTGAGCAAAAATCCAAGTGTCTCGAGCAAGAAGATAAACAATCCGGTAAGCGTGCCAAGGCTCTTGCACGAGAGTTGGAGTGGATACGTATGGCTCCCAAGGCTCGTCAAGCAAAGGGTAAGGCTCGTCTCAACTCTTACGAAAAGCTCCTGAATGAAGAGCAAAAAGAGAAGGAGGCAAAACTCGAGATCTTTATCCCCAATGGTCCTCGCCTTGGTAATAAGGTGATCGAGGCACAAGGTGTCAGCAAGTCTTTTGGAAATCGGACACTTTTCACAGACCTCAATTTTATGCTTCCTCCCAACGGTATCGTCGGTGTCATCGGCCCTAACGGTGCCGGTAAGTCGACCATGTTCAAGATGATCATGGGGATGGAGACACCCGATGCCGGTACGTTTGAAGTCGGAGAGACCGTCACCATCGGTTATGCAGACCAAACCCACAAGGATATAGATCCCGAGAAGTCTGTCTATCAGGTTATATCAGGAGGGCAAGATACGATAAGGGTAGGTGGCAAGGAAATCAATGCACGGGCTTATCTCTCCAGATTCAACTTCACCGGTTCGGATCAAGAGAAGTTGTGCAAAGTGCTCTCGGGTGGTGAGCGCAACCGTCTGCATTTGGCACTTACACTACGTTCGGGAGCCAATGTCCTGCTTCTTGACGAACCTACCAATGATATCGATATCAATACCCTCCGAGCACTCGAAGAAGGTCTCGAAAACTTTGCTGGATGCGCAGTTGTGATCTCTCACGACCGCTGGTTCCTTGACCGTATCTGTACTCATATCCTTGCTTTTGAAGGGGATGGTAAGACATTCTATTACGAAGGTACTTATACCGAGTATGAGGAAGATAAGGTGCGCAGACTTGGTGATGCCGCCACTGCCAAGACCAGATACCGCAAGCTCGGTGATATGCTTTAATTCGAACTAACATAAACACCATATGTCAGAAGCTTTATCAGCTCTGTGGACATCTCGCACCATGGTTCAGACACTGATGTTGATATGTCTGGTCAGTGGTATTGGGCTTTATCTCGGTAAGTTGAAGATCTCTCGCTTTTCCTTGGGGTCGGCATGTGTCTTTTTTGTCGGGATATTTGCGGCTCATTTCGGAGCGAAGGTCAATGAAGAGATGCTTCACTTTGCACAAAATTTCGGACTTATCCTGTTTGTCTATGCTTTAGGCGTACAGGTTGGTCCGGGCTTTGTCGCTTCTTTCAGACAAAAAGGCTTAGCCCTCAATATGTGGGGGCTGAGCCTTATTCTTTTGTCTACTTTTGCCGTCATTGCACTTTATTTTGTCTCGGATATGGGGATTGAGCGACTCATGGGTATTCTGAGTGGAGCTGTGACCAATACGCCTGCCCTTGGTGCAGCACAGCAAGCAGTCACTCAGTCTGTAAGCAGCCTTGATCTCAATAGTACCTTATCCGACATGGCACTGGCGACGGCCATTACTTATCCTTTCGGTGTCATAGGGGTGATCATTGTGCTTGAATTGCTCAAGAAGTTTTTCCCACACAAAGATGTTCCGGTGACAGGTGATGAGCCCCACCATTTTGTCGGCGAGTATTATGTCCGCAATCCCGAGGTCGCAGGTAAGACTGTCTCTCAGATTCACGACCTTTTCAGCGTCGATTTCATCATCTCACGACTATGGCGCAAAGGACGTATCTCTCAACCTTCTTCCGACACTATCTTGGAGATGGAGGATCACCTCATCATCGTCTCCGACGAAGCCGATGCTCCTCGCATTACGAGTTTCTTTGGCGGTAGAGCCACCGAGAAGGAGCAAGTCGATTGGGAGTCTGACGAAAATATCCAGCTCGTCTCTCGTCGTCTGCTCGTCACCAAGTCTGAGTTCAATGGCGTCAAGCTCTCCAGTCTCAGACTCCGCAATCGCTATGGCATCAATGTCACACGTATAAATAGAGCTGAGATCGACCTTGTTCCGACCCCTACGCTCAGACTTCAGATCGGCGATAGACTCACCGTCGTCGGACGAAGTGAGGATGTTGAAAGACTTGCCAAACGCATCGGTGATCAGCTCAGACCGCTTGATACCCCGTATCTCATCAGTATCTTTTTGGGTATATTCTTGGGATGTGCCCTCGGAAGTATTCCTATCATACTTCCCGGGATAAGCAATGGGATCAAGCTTGGTATTGCCGGAGGACCCATCATTGTCGGTATCCTTATGGGGGCTTATGGTCCACGTTTGAGGCTCAATACGTACATCACTCAGAGTGCCAATCTTATGGTGCGCTCCATGGGTATCGTTATTTACCTTGCTTGTCTTGGGATCTCTTCGGGAGCCAATTTCTTTGCCACCCTTATGAGTGGAGACGGTGTCACTTGGCTCGGGCTTGGTGCTCTACTCACTGTTGTCCCTACACTTCTTGTGGGTATCATCGCATTGAAATACACTCAGTATACCTATGGCGCGGTCGGAGGATTTCTGTGTGGTACGATGGCAAATCCAATAGCTCTGGATTATCTCAACAACCAAGCCAAGGACGACATCCCTACAGTCAGCTATGCTTCAGTGTACCCTTTGGCGATGTTTATGCGAGTGATTATCGCCCAACTCGTTGTGAGTGTCATCCTTTCGTAGCCTGACAAATATTATTTTTTCAAGAAATATCAATCTACTTAAACATCAACACTTATGGTATATCAATACCTACTGAGAGTCAATCCCAAGACTGCAAGCAACGAAGATTATCTCAAGACATATGTCGCCAAACACTATGGGTTGGACTACGACGACATTACCACCGTTCGGGTCCTCAGGAAAAGTATTGATGCAAGACAAAAGAATATCGCTATCAACCTCAAAGTCGATGTTTATGTCGGTGAGCCGGCACCTGAGACCGAGTATATCCCCACTCATTATCCCGATGTCTCTTCGGCGCGGCAAGCTGTTGTTGTGGGAGCCGGTCCTGCCGGGCTCTTTGCGGCTCTCAGGTTGATAGAGTTGGGGGTTAAGCCCATCCTCATCGAACGGGGTAAGGATGTTCATCGTCGCAAGCGTGACATTGCCCTCACAGGTACGGATCATATAGTCGATCCCGAGTCCAACTATAATTTCGGTGAAGGTGGAGCAGGGGCCTTCTCCGACGGTAAACTCTACACCCGAAGCAAGAAGAGGGGTAGTGTTGATAAGATCCTCAATGTCCTTTGCCAGCACGGTGCAAGTGGTGCGATACTCTATGATGCTCATCCACATATCGGCACAGATAAGCTCCCTTTGGTCATCGAAAACATCCGAAAGACGATCATCCGCTGTGGCGGTGAAGTCCATTTCGATACCAAGATGACCGGACTCATTATATCTAAGGGGCGAGTCCGGGGGGTAGAGACAGCCAACGGTAAGACCATCCTTGGAGATGTCATTCTTGCAACGGGTCACTCCGCAAGGGATGTGTACAGGTATTTTGCCGCCTATGGCATACACATAGAGCCTAAAGGACTGGCCATGGGGGTGAGATTGGAGCATCCGTCACACCTTATCGATCAGATACAGTACCACAGCTCAGAGGGACGGGGAAGTTATCTCCCGGCTGCCGAGTATAGTTTTGTCACCCAGGTCCGAGAGAGAGGAGTGTATAGCTTCTGTATGTGTCCCGGAGGTTTTGTTGTCCCTGCGGCGAGTGACCTCAAGCAGGTCGTAGTCAATGGGATGTCTCCTGCCAATCGTGGGTCAAGGTGGAGCAATTCAGGGATGGTTGTCGAAGTTCGTCCCGAAGATGTGATGAGTGGTGCGATCAAAAGCCCTTATGTCGTCGAACCCTATGAGTTAGAAGAAAAACTGCGCATTATCAATGCCAACCTTTCTCCAACCAAGATAAAAGAACTCAATGCTTACATTCTTCCTGTGCTCAACTTGCAGGAGCAACTCGAACGACTTTGTTGGCTCAAGGGTGGACAGACCCAAGTCGCACCTGCTCAACGAATGGTAGACTTTGTGAATGGCAAACTCAGTACCGACCTTCCCAAGACTTCATACACACCGGGATTGAACTCCTCTTCCTTGCGAGATTGGATGCCAAAATTCATCAGTCAGAGACTTAGCGAGGGCTTTCAGACATTTGGAAAGAATAGTCGGGGCTTCTTGACCAACGAAGCCGTGATGATAGGTATGGAGACCCGTACTTCCTCTCCCCTCAGAATTACCAGAGATGAGGAAACGCTCCAACACATAAGCATCAAAGGTCTCTATCCTTGTGGCGAAGGGGCAGGCTATGCCGGTGGTATCGTCTCAGCGGCCATCGATGGAGAACGATGTGCCGAGGCTTTGGTTCAGCAGTTGTCTTAGGTGCATCAGATTCTTGCTTATTTCCCCGAGATTCTATATCAAGGTCAACTTTCATGTTGTGTATCAGACGGAGTTCTTTACCTTGAAAGAATATCTTCCGGTACAGAGCAGAATATGTTCTGTCTGCCGAGAGAAAACTCAGAAACTTCTTTTTTGATTCCTCATAAGCAATGCTACATAGGTATATTGCTTGTTTCATTTTGAGTTGATGTTGTGACACATAGCCCTTGCTGAGGCAGAGTATACTTGTCCTGTTTTTATTGACTCTTCAAAATAATTTTCCTTTGGGTGTTGCAAGGCTGGAAATTTGTTCTTAACTTTGCACCCACATTCGCCGATAGAAGTATCGGGGAGTGTCACAGAAACGCGATCATAGACATATTGACAAGTAAAGAATAGAGAATAGAAAACGTAAACGAGAGAAGCGAGTTCTACGCTTCGGCTGTTTGGCGCAAGTCGGACGGTTGTGGCGGAAGGATTTATCTCGGGCGCTATACTTTTAAAAGAGTATAGTTTACGAAGTATACGAAATAAACGTAATAGTTCATTAGGAAGTTACTTATTTGCTATTGAAGACATAACTTGGCGTCCTTCGGGACACCGGGTAAAGATTCGATATAAAGCAGATAAGGGCAGACGGTGGATGCCTAGGCTCTAAGAGGCGAGGAAGGACGTGATAAGCTGCGATAAGCTGTGGGTATTGGCACATACGATTTGATCCACAGATTTCCGAATGGGGCAACCCGACGTGTTTAACGGCACGTCACAGACACGATGCGTGTTTGAGCGAACGTGGGGAACTGAAACATCTTAGTACCCATAGGAGAAGAGAACAATAGTTATTCCCTTAGTAGTGGCGAGCGAACGGGGAGGAGCCCAAACCGATGTTGTTTCGGCAATATCGGGGTTGTAGGGTCTCGAACAAAGTGTACAGGAGGTATGTAGAGGAACGGTTTGGAAAGGCCGGCCACAGTGGGTGACAGCCCTTTACTCGAAACAGAAGACCTGCATGACGAGATACCTGAGTAGCGCGGGACACGTGTAATCCTGTGTGAATCCGGGAGGTCCATCTCCCAAGGCTAAATACTCCTTAGAGACCGATAGTGTACAAGTACCGTGAGGGAAAGGTGAAAAGCACCTCGACGAGAGGATTGAAATAGACCCTGAACCCGTCTGCCTACAAGCGGTCGGAGCACAATTAATGTGTGACGGCGTGCCTTTTGCATAATGAACCTACGAGTTACTGTGAATAGCGAGGTTAAGTGTTTTAAGACACGGAACCGAAGCGAAAGCGAGTTTTAAATGGCGATAGTTATTTACAGTAGACGCGAAACCAAGTGATCTACCCTTGTCCAGGTTGAAGTGTAGGTAACACTACATAGAGGACCGAACCGTTAAACGTTGAAAAGTTTTCGGATGAGATGAGGGTAGGGGTGAAAGGCTAATCAAACTTGGAGATAGCTCGTACTCCCCGAAATGCATTTAGGTGCAGCCTTTGGAATATACTATAAGAGGTAGAGCGACTGATTGGATGCGAGGGTTTCACCGCCTATCAAGTCCAGACAAACTCCGAATGCTTATAGGCAGTGCCAAGGAGTGAGGGCATGGGTGCTAAGGTCCATGTCCGAGAGGAGAAGAATCCGGACCATCGGCTAAGGTCCCGAAATGACAACTAAGTTGTATTAAACGCGGTCACGATGCACAGACAGCTAGGATGTTGGCTTGGAAGCAGCCATTCATTTAAAGAGTGCGTAACAGCTCACTAGTCGAGGATTGTGGCATGGATAATAATCGGGCATAAGTTGTCTACCGAAGCCGTGGGATACGTAAGTATCGGTAGGGGAGCATTCCAAAAAGGGTAGAAGGCACAGGGACGACCTGTACTGGACTATTTGGAAGAGCAAATGTAGGTATAAGTAACGATAAAGGAGGTGAGAATCCTCCTCGCCGAAAGACTAAGGATTCCTGATCAACGTTCGTCGTATCAGGGTTAGTCGGGACCTAAGGGATAGCCGTGGAGGCGTACCCGATGGATGAATGGGTTAATATTCCCATACTCCCGCATTGAGTGATGTGGTGACGGAGTAGTGACAGTCCTGCCTACTGACGGAATAGTAGGTTGAAGGGTGTAGATTAAGATCGGTGTAGGCAAATCCGCACCGAGAGTCGAACCTGATAGTACACGGAACCTTCGGGGGAAGTGATAAGGGCGTAAGCAGACTTCCAAGAAAAACCGCTAAACTTTAATCAATGTAGGGACCCGTACCGTAAACCGACACAGGTGGTTGGGTTGAGTATACTAAGGCGCTCGAGCGATTCGCGGTTAAGGAACTAGGCAAATTGGTCCTGTAACTTCGGAATAAAGGACGCCTACGGAGACGTAGGTCGCAGAGAATAGGCCCAGGCGACTGTTTAACAAAAACACAAGGCTATGCAAACTGGAAACATGAAGTATATAGTCTGACACCTGCCCGGTGCTGGAAGGTTAAGAGGAGGAGTCATCCTTATGGAGAAGCTCTGAATTGAAGCCCCAGTAAACGGCGGCCGTAACTATAACGGTCCTAAGGTAGCGAAATTCCTTGTCGGGTAAGTTCCGACCTGCACGAATGGTGTAACGATCTGGGCACTGTCTCAACCGCGAACTCGGTGAAATTGTAGTATCGGTGAAGATGCCGATTACCCGCAACGGGACGAAAAGACCCCGTGAACCTTTACTATAGCTTTACATTGTATTTGGGCATTAGATGTGTAGGATAGGCCGGAGACTGAGAAACAGGTACGCCAGTATTTGTGGAGTCGTTGTTGAAATACGGCCCTTTTGATGTTTGGATACTAACTCGCGGATTGCGAGGACAATGTATGGTGGGTAGTTTGACTGGGGTGGTCGCCTCCAAAAGCGTAACGGAGGCTTCTAAAGGTGCCCTCAGGCCGATTGGTAACCGGTCGCAGAGTGTAATGGCATAAGGGCGCTTGACTGGGAGACACACAAGTCGCACAGGAAGGAAACTTGAGCATAGTGATCCGGTGGTTCCGTATGGTAGGGCCATCGCTCAAAGGATAAAAGGTACTCCGGGGATAACAGGCTGATCGCTCCCAAGAGCTCATATCGACGGAGCGGTTTGGCACCTCGATGTCGGCTCGTCACATCCTGGGGCTGGAGAAGGTCCCAAGGGTTGGGCTGTTCGCCCATTAAAGTGGCACGCGAGCTGGGTTCAGAACGTCGTGAGACAGTTCGGTCTCTATCTGTTGTGGGCGCGAGATATTTGCGAGGGTCTGACACTAGTACGAGAGGACCGTGTTGGACGTACCACTGGTTTATCGGTTGTTTCGCCAGGAGCACTGCCGAGTAGCCACGTACGGTAAGGATAAGTGCTGAAAGCATCTAAGCACGAAGCCCTCCTCAAGATTAGATATCTTTATAGGGTGGTTATAGACGATGACCTTGATAGGCTACAGGTGTAAATGCAGTAATGTAAAAGCCGAGTAGTACTAATAGCCCGAACGCTTTATATCGTTTTCTTGTATTCTTTTTGGGTTTCAGAAGATCCTGAAGGAAGTAAAGGACCTAAAAGAATAGAAGGAAACAAAAGAGAAAAATCATAAGCAAAACGAAAAGAGTAACACAGATGTTCCAAACTGTTACGAAGTCGTATACGTGTAAAGAATTCGTATGGGTTCGGTCTCATAGAACAGACATCGAACCTGCGCGAGATGAATCGAGAGAATGGGACGAACGAAGACCGAGAGGTTTTCGGGGAGTTTCTTTGAGTAGACGATTTCTACTTCTCTATCTTGGACTTGTCAGATATGCCTTAATATATCTCTCTGATGACCGGTGTAAAGAAACGGTCAGGAAGAAGAGAGGGAAATAACGAAATAATTAAGGTGGCTATAGCATTGGGGATCCACCTCTTCCCATCCCGAACAGAGCAGTTAAGCCCAATCACGCCGATGGTACTACGCAAGTGGGAGAGTAGGTAGCCGCCACTTTTACAGTCGAGAGAGCTTTGGAGACAGATGTCTTCGAAGCTCTCTCTTTTTGTTTAGCTCCCTGCCGATCCGATCGCCCCTTGATCACTCCCTTTCTACTCATTCGACTTTAATCGATGATAATCGACAGGATAGGACTGCAATCGACGATAATCGACTCGGGGCCTTGAGTCTCATCTTATCTTTGCGGTGTGATCAGTAATCATCTGTCTATTTCCCGAAGATGAAATCGGGTGGTGAGATGAAGTATAGTCTGGAGCTGGCACGTGTCATGGCTGTGTATAACCATCGGCAGAATGAGACATCGATCATATTTTATTTTTTCTTTCTACAAGCAATTTCTTACAAGATACATACTAAGCCATTATCTCAGTTGCTTCAGAAATGAGTCGGATAAAAAAGTAATAGCTGCAGTGCAGAGCACTACAGCTATTACTTTGAGTTGTATTGACTAATTATAATCTTACGATATGAGGTTAGTTATAGCTTGTGTTCAGAGATGTAACGTTCTGCTTCCATCGCTGCCTTACAACCACTTCCTGCTGCTGTGATAGCTTGACGATAAATTGGGTCAGCAACATCTCCTGCTGCAAACACACCTTCAATGTTGGTTTTAGGAGTTTGTCCCTTTGTGATGACATAACCTACTTCATCGAGCTCAAGAACACCTTTGAAAAGATCAGTGTTTGGAGTGTGGCCAATGGCAAGGAAGAAGCCATCAATAGCTATATCAACCATCTCTTCATCCGGCTGACCTTTTCTCTTTACAAGATGAGCTCCTTCGACTCCATCTTCACCAAAGAGACCAATGGTATTGTGTTCAAAGAGTACTTCAATCTTTTCGTTTTCCATTACTCTTTCCTGCATTACCTTAGAAGCTCTCAGGTAGTCTTTACGTACGATGAGGTAGACTTTCTTTGCAAGAGAGGAGAGGTAAATTGCTTCTTCACAAGCTGTATCACCACCACCAACTACTGCAACAGTTTTGTTTCTATAAAAGAACCCGTCGCAGGTAGCACAAGCACTTACGCCCATACCTGCATACTTCTTTTCGTCTTCCAAGCCCAAATACTTGGCTGTTGCACCTGTTGCGATGATGAGTGTGTCGGCTTTGATCTCGTAAGCACCATCGTCGATGGTAGCTGTAAATGGACGATTTTGAAGATCAACCTTTGTCACTGTGCCAGTGAGCATTTTGGTGCCAAAACGTTCTGCTTGTTCCTTGATGTCAATCATCAGTTCAGAACCGGTTATGCCTTTTGGGTACCCAGGGAAGTTTTCGACTTCAGTGGTTGTGGTAAGCTGTCCTCCGGGTTGGATCCCCTCAATAAGGACAGGTTCAAGGTTTGCTCTTGATGCGTAGATCGCAGCTGTGTATCCAGCCGGCCCGGAACCAATGATCAGGCAACGGGTCTTTAGATTTTCATTGCTCATAAATTAATTTGCTGTATATAATTTAGATTAGTTACTATGTTTCAACCAAATAGAGTCTATTATTGTTTAATATTCTTGTTTGTCAGCGCAGGTCTATGACCTTTACATTTGGCTCTTTATCAGATGTATAGATGAAAGTATCAGGAGTGATGTTTATGTTTTGTTTAACACTCTTAACTTGTATTGTGATTTTGTTGTTGATGCCTTTCTCCTTAACCTCTATGGTTTTAATAGGGTTTTTCTTGTTTCCTCTGATTATTACGTGTTCGATAGACTTCCTATTTTTCTTTTGAGGTTTGGCCAAGATCGAGTGTCCGACAGAGGTGTTTGAGACAGTAGAGTTGTATTCTTCAGAGAAAATACGTGGGAGTTCAAGAAGAGGATTTATTTCGATAATTTCTTCAGTTTCGGGATGAGATAGATTGATCTCTCCATTTTGATAGAGATATATCCAAAGTTCTTTTCCGTTGTACCAGGCTTTTAGTTCGGATGTCTCTATATAAAACTTATTCTTCAGAGCATAGTAAGTTCCATGGATTGTCTCTTCGTCTTGATTTCCGGGTAATATCATGTCAAACTCTATACAAAGTCCTTTGCTGCTATCAAGCTTGGCTATGGCTTGTTGTATCGGAGAGTGGGCCGATTGTGCCGGAGCAGTTAAAGCCATTGTGACAGACAGGAGAAAACCTATTAATAAGCTTCGTATCATATTCGTATCTGAATTGTTTGGGGTTAGAATTGGCTAAGAATATCTCTTAGATGTTCTTCGCTTTTGACAAGTACTTCGCGACCTTTACTGCCATCAGGGGCACTTACGATACCAGCTGCCTCCAACTGATCCATGAGACGACCGGCTCTGTTGTAACCTATCGAGAACTTACGCTGGATAAAAGATACTGAGCCTTGCTGCTCCAGAACAAGCATCCGAGCTACTTGTTCGAAGAGAGGATCCTTCTCATCCATATCTATGGCTCCCGGGAAATCTCCATTACTACTTTCATTTGCGGAAACCTCCGGAAGTTCGTAGGCATGTGCAAAGCCTCTTTGTGAAGAGATGTAATCTACTACTCTATTAACTTCGGGAGTATCCACAAAAGCACACTGGACACGTATAAACTCATTACCTTGTGAGTATAGAAGGTCTCCCTTGCCGACAAGTCTGTTTGCACCGGGAGCATCCAAGATCGTACGAGAGTCAATCATCGAGAAGACTCTAAAAGATATACGCCCCGGGAAGTTTGCCTTGATTGTCCCGGTAATGATACTTGCAGTCGGGCGTTGGGTCGCAATGATGGCATGTATACCGACAGCTCGAGCCTTTTGGGCAAGACGGGCAATAGGTAGCTCGATCTCCTTCCCGGCGGTCATGATAAGGTCTCCATACTCATCTATGATGACTACGAGGTAAGGCATGAATCTATGTCCGTTTGCCGGATTAAGACTGCGTCCCTTGAATAGGGCATTATATTCCTTTATGTTACGAACCTTTGCCTTGGTAAGGAGTTCGTATCGCTCATCCATCTCCTGACATAGAGAGTTAAGGGTCGTGACGACTCGTTTAGTGTCTGTGATGATACAGTCTTTCTCCCCCGGAAGTTTTGCCATGTAGTGCTTTTCTATTGCAGAATAGACACTGAACTCTACCATTTTAGGGTCAATCATGACGAATTTCAATTCTGCCGGATGTTTGCGGTAGAGTAGGGAGGTGATGATGGCATTTAGCCCGACCGACTTACCTTGCCCTGTGGCTCCTGCCACCAGCAAGTGGGGCACTTTGGCGAGGTCAAAGGTGAAAATATCATTGGTGATGGTCCTACCCAAAGCCACAGGTAAGTCGTAAGTAGCCTCTTGGAACTTCTTTGAAGCTATCACGGATCTCATACCGACAACTTGAGGGTTCTTGTTCGGAACCTCGAGACCCACAGTCCCCTTACCAGGCATGGGGGCAATGATACGAATCCCCAAAGCTGAGAGACTCAGTGCTATGTCGTCCTCAAGGTTACGTATTCTGGATATCTTGACACCGGACTCCGGAACTACCTCATAAAGGGTGATGGTAGGGCCGACTGTCGCTCGAATAGAACTGATCCCGATACCAAAGTTTTTGAGGGTCTCTGTGATACTCTCTTTATTTCTCTGAACTTCCTCGTGATCAATGCTTATATTTGTGACTGTCCGATCTTCAAGGAGATCGAATGTAGGCATTTTGAACTGCCCAAGATCCAATCGGGGATCATATTCACCCAACTCAGCCACCAATTCTCTTGCCTTGTCCTGAGGAGACAAGGTGTAGGTTGCACCGACATCTTCTTTCCTTGTATCGATGATTTCTATGTCAAGTCCCTCCGGAGTCTCTTGGGATGGATTATAACTTCCGGCAGGGTTAATGTCTTCTACTTCATCTTTATCATCTCCTTTGGCTAAGGTTACTTCTTCGGAGATAGGTTCAAGGTAGGCCCTGTCATAAGCTTCCTCGGCAGAAAGGTCTTCTGTGGGGACGGTATCTTCGATAGGTTCTACTATCGTCGGCACTTCCGCCTTTTCCGTATTTTTCTTTTTCGGTAATAGTTTACTCCACCATCTCTCTTTCTTTTCATCGACATTCAGACCTTCTGTTGGGAGGGGACTTTCTTTTTCAGCTTTTTGAGCCAATGTCCACTCCTTATATTTCTTTCGTACGATGCTGAAGAATACAAATCCCGTGATCACAGCTGTGGTGACAAGTAACAAGATGATACCAAACGTACCGATCTGCCCCCTCAAGTAATCATACATCTCCACTCCTATGATGCCTCCGGGTCTGAAGAAGAAGCTATCGCTCCATGGGTGGAGGATCGTCGTGAAGAAAAGTGAAAGCCAAAATATACTGATTGCTGCGAGTATCAACATCCGTATCTTGCGCATATTGTTCCTTCTCACGATGCTGAAACCGAGGAATAGCATATAGACAAAGATGATTACCGCCGATAGCCCCACCCAGCCATTGACCAACAAATGCATCATGTACGCACCTCTGAAACCCGAGGGATTTGCTGTGCTCTTGACAGCTTCCTCCATATCGATGGCGTTGCTTGTCATAATACTTTGATCATCACTGCCAAATATTAAGTATGAGGCATAAGAGTAGATCAAAAATACAGAGAGTGCCAACAACACGATACCCACTATCGGAGCTATATTGTCCTTTAGTGTCTCTCCGCTGAAGATGTTACGAATGAATGCTGATATGTTGTTTGTTCCGAATCTGTTTTCGGCTCTTTTACTTGACTTGTTGTTCTTTCTCATGTTTGCTATCGCATGATCTTTGTTACCAAAAGGCTGAATGTGATCTTATCGCACAAAAATAACGATTTCTAAGCGTTTACAGGGCTAAAAAATCAGAATACTTTCGTCCTGATACGCACCTTTTGATGTCTTTTTGAGAATACCATCATAAACAGTGGCTTCGTTAGTATGAAGAAAGTGGTACTATCCTCAGGTGTTGGATACTTTGATATCCTTTTTTGAGCATTTGTATTTGTTCTGTTTTTTTATGGAGCAAGGCTTTTAGGCACAACGTTTTTGAGGACTGTTCATCAACTCTCAACCTTATTTGTTAGTAATATCCCGAAAGTGGTGACTGGAAATGTAAATAGAGATGAAAAAGAACGAGATAGCTTTAGCCTTATTAACCGAAAAAGTGTATTTTTGTGGCTACTACAAGAATTGTGGTATGTGACCTGAAACATAAACATACTATTATAAACTATTTTTTCACCTTATGGTAAACAACACTACTATCACGACGCTGCGAGACTCTTCTGCAGCTCGATGGACGGCTCTCCTATTGCTGTCCTTTGCGATGTTTTGCTCGTACATCTTCATGGACATCTTGTCTCCCATCAAGGATCTTCTTGAGTCTACAAGAGGTTGGGACTCGAAGGCGTTCGGTACGTATGCAGGTTCGGAGACATTCCTTAATGTCTTCATCTTCTTCCTTATCATTGCAGGTATCATTCTGGATAAGATCGGTGTGCGATTCACTGCTCTTCTTTCGGGAGTTGTGATGATCATCGGTGCTTCCATCAATTGGTATGCTGTCACTGAGGGATTCATGGGTTCGGGTCTTGAGAGATGGTTCACAGACAATCTCAATTATGTGCCTATTTTCGATGAACTCGGGGTGTCTCCATTTTATCAAGGTATGCCTGCGTCGGCTAAGTTGTCATCCATCGGCTTCATGATTTTCGGTTGTGGTGTCGAGATGGCGGGTATCACAGTATCGAGAGGTATCGTCAAGTGGTTCAAGGGCAAGGAAGTTGCCCTTGCGATGGGCTCTGAGATGGCACTTGCTCGTCTTGGTGTCGCTACGACAATGATCTTCTCTCCATTGTTTGCCAATATGGTATCTCCTGCCGATGTTTCGCGTTCGGTAGCATTTGCTTTGGTGCTCCTCATGATTGCATTGATCATGTTCATCGTTTACTTCTTCATGGATCAGAAGCTCGATGCACAGACAGGTGAGGCAGAAGAGAAGGATGATCCCTTCCGTTTCAGTGATCTTGGTAAGATCTTCTCCAGTGGTGTCTTTTGGCTTGTCGCACTTCTTTGCGTACTTTACTACTCTGCCATCTTCCCATTCCAGAAGTATGCGGTGAATATGCTTCAGTCCAACATTTCATTCATTCCACCGGCTGCTGATTCGTATTGGGCTTCTCAGAATGTGGCTTATGTACAGTACATCGTGATGCTCATCGTGGCAGGAACTTCGTTCATGAGCAACTTCACCAAAGGTACACTCAGATATGTACTTCTTATTTTGGCCATTGTCTCTCTTGTCGGCTTCTGCTATATGTCGTATATGCGCCAGTCGGCAGAGTCCATCTTCTCTGTGTTCCCACTTCTTGCTGTGGGTATTACACCTATCCTCGGCAGATATGTCGACAATAAGGGTAAGGCAGCATCCATGCTTATGTTGGGCTCACTCCTTCTCATCGCTTGCCACTTGACATTTGCGTTCCTATTGCCACAGTTCAAGGGTAACAACGTTGCTGGTATCACTCTTGCGTTTGTGACCATCTTGGTACTTGGAGCGTCGTTCTCTCTTGTGCCTGCAGCACTTTGGCCAAGCGTACCAAAGCTTGTAGATAGCAAGGTGATCGGTTCGGCTTATGCACTCATCTTCTGGATTCAGAATATCGGATTGTGGCTCTTCCCACTTCTTATCGGTAACGTGCTCGATGCGACCAACAAAGATGTCGCAGCAAAGCTTGCTTCTGGTGAGATCACTGCCGAAGTTGCCGCTGTGTCAAACGATTATACTTACGCTCTTCTTATGCTCGTAGGTCTTGGTGTCCTTGCTCTTGTCATGGGCTTCTTCCTCAAGGCTCTCGACAAGCGTAAGGGATACGGTCTTGAGTTGCCAAACATCCAAAAGTAATCTGATGTGACTCAAAAATAATATGATGAAAACGCAATCTCTCCTCAAGGAGAGGTTGCGTTTTCTTGTTTTAGGGGCTGTGTATCTAAGGATTATATAATATCTTTGCAGGCGAAACTTGTGCCTATTATCTACAAATAATCAAATATGAACAAAACGATTAAACTTAGTCTCTCTGAGGCGATAGCTCACGTGAAGGATGGCGAAAAGATCGTCCTTGGTCATGCTGCTGTCACTCCTAACTGTCTCGTTGAAGAATTGGTAAGGCAAAAGGATAGATTTCGAGACCTTACGCTCTTTCAGATGATCTTCTTAGGTGATCCCGTACACGTCGCTCCTGAATGTGCCGATCATATGCGTGTGGTGGCTCCGTTTGTTTTCGGCCCTCAGATGCGTACAGCTGTGAGTGAAGGTAGAGCGGCTTATATCCCCACACACTTCAGCTATGTGCCATCGCTCTTCCTGCCCGGAGGTACCTTTGAGCCTGATTGGGCATTTGTCCAAGTGACACCACCCGATGCACAAGGACGATACAGCACCAGCTTGTCTTCTGACTTCACCTTGCCGGCTGCACGTGCTGCAAAGAAGGTCATGGCTGTCGTTAACCCTGCTCTTCCATACATCGGTGGAGACAACTTCCTCCGTGCTGATGAGATCGATATCATCGTAGAGCATGAGTCAGCCCCATATACTCTCCCTGCCTCGAGAGAGTCTGAGATCGACAGTAAGATTGCAGACTTCTGTGCTGCCCTCATTCCTGACTATGCGACACTCCAGATGGGTATCGGTGCCATCCCCGATGCCGTATTGGGCAAACTGTCCGATCGCAAGGACTTGGGTATCCACACAGAGATGTTTACCGATGGTGTCATGCACCTTCATCGTAAGGGTGTCATCACCGGCAAGTACAAAGGCGTGAATGTCGGTAAGGTGACATCAGCATTCGTCATGGGGAGTCAGGCACTCTATGATTACATCAATAACAATGACGAGTTTGAGCTTTATCCCGTCGATTACATGAATAATCCTCACGTCGTGGGAGAGAATCCCAACTTCATCTCCATCAACTCTTGTATCGAAGTCGACCTCTATGGACAGGTCTGTGCAGAGAAGGTCGGAGGCAAGATGTACAGTGGTAGCGGAGGTCAGCTCGACTATCTGCGTGGAGTCAGATATTCCAAGGGTGGAAAGAGCATCCTCACGATGCCTTCGACAGCCAAGAATGACGAAGTCTCTCGTATCGCGCCTAACCTCTCAAATCAAGCTGTCGTGACTTCTCATCGCAATGATGTGGACTACATCATCACCGAGTATGGTGTGGCACCTCTATTCGGACGCACAGAGGCAGAGAGAGCATTGGCACTGGCAAGCATCGCTCATCCCAAGTTCAGAGAAGGACTTGAGAGGGAGGCTTATGCTCGCTTCTCCATCCGCAAGGCATTCTGAGCTGTCTCGTCAGAGGAGATAAAAGTATACTATCAGAAGGAGGCTGTATCGTTGGTTTGTGTATACGATACAGCCTTCTTCTTTTTGAGAATTATCCTAAATGAACGTTATTCTGAGACTCAAAGGATGTACTTATGAAGACCGATCTTAGGGGCTTAAACCATGTTAAAGGTTACAAACGGGTAGCGAATTAGCAGTCAGAGATTTGTTTTATTTGTACTTTTGCAGAAAGTACATGATTTGACAACTGACAATTAGACATTTACTATAATGAAAACATTAAGTACACTTTCCATCGCAGGTGTGATCGGGCTTGCTACAGCTTTCTCTGTATCTGCACAGAGTCCCGCATCCATACAAGAGACACCTGCTTCCGATACTGTGACCTATATCCCACACTATGCTTCCAGGATTTTGGGAGATAAGGAAATGGCATCTTCGTTGCCTTCCAGAGCACAAGAGATCATCGGTCGTCCTGCAGTCATGGTCTTGGGAGACTCGAATGATGTGCCATTCTCTCAGCTCTTCACACCTCTTGTCTTCGATATGCAGATGCTCAACGAAACAGGATTGGACACCAAGGGCCTGAGGACTGTCTATCAGCAAGATCCATACAAATTGGACAGTTACTCATTGGATGCCTACTCGCAGGAGTTGATGGCTCAAGAAGTCTTCGAGAAAGGCAAGATGCCATCTCTCAAGAATGAGGTGAAGATCGTCCGGGAAGTGAGATCAAATGCTTTGCAGAATAATATCGGGATCGTAAAACTCACAAGTGCGATGTTGCCACAGGATAGGCTGGCCTCTCAGTTTGTCAGTGCTACGGGATACCAAGGCGAATTGGCCATTGTGAACAATGCGCCTCTCGTCCAGCAGACCGAAGACCTCGAAAAGAAAGTCATCGAAAGGGTTTACTGGACCACCAAGTTTGAAAGTAACATCCAGTTCTCACAAAACCAGATGTCCGACAACTGGTACAAGGGAGGCAACAACAGCTTGAACCTCAATATGCGTAACTACTTCAACTTGAGTTATGCCAAAGATAATGTGAAGTGGGTGAATGAACTTGAGTCCAAGCTCGGCTTCTTCAACAGCCCCAATGAGCCTATCGGTAAGTTCAAGATATCCGAAGACCTCTTCCGTATAGTCTCCAACTTTGGTCTCAAGGCGTTCAACGAGCGTTGGTACTACACCTTGGATACGCAGTTGCGTACACAGTTGTTGCGCAACCGAAACAAAGACAGTGTCCTTGTGACTCAGCCATTTGCTCCTTTCATCATAGATGGGGGACCCGGTATGAAGTACGAGTTGGAAAAGAAGTTCAACGACCCATTCAAGAAGTTGAAGTTCACTGCAAACTTCTCTCCCGTCGCGGTGACATTCATTTATACCTATACGAATGATGTCGACAAGGCCAGGATCGGTCTCCTTCCGGACGAGAAGCATAAGCTCCGCTTGGGTTCTACCGTCCGTATGGCGTTGGACTTCGACTTGTCACAGTCTGTGACTTGGCAGTCAAGAGTCTTCTACAACACTTCGTTTCAGCACGTCGAGACAGAGTTCGAAAATACGTTGAACTTCTCCATCAACAAGTACTTCTCGACTCGAATCAATCTTCACTTGAGATTTGATGACAGTGTGATCACAGATGACAAGTCATTCAAGAAGCTATTGCAGTACAACGAGCTTATCAGCTTCGGCTTCACATATAAGATATAAAGACTGTCCCTTTCGGCATAGGACAAAAGAAGGACAGCCGTTCCGACATCTATGATCAGTCGGGACGGCTGTCTTTTTTTGTTGTGGTAGAAGCCGGATAAAAAGGTCTAACGACTTTCATCATCAAGTCTAACGACTTTCATTATCAAGTCTAACGACTTTCATTATCAAGTCTAACGACTTTCATCATCAAGTCTAACGACTTTCATTATCAAGTCTAACGACTTTCATCATCAAGTCTAACGACTTTCATTATCAAGTCTAACGACTTTCATCATCAAGTCTAACGACTTTTTTTGAGATCTCCTATGGGCTGATTTCAAGAGGATTGCTCTGCAGTCTCGCACACCGGATGGTGATTGAGATCTCATTTCTCCCACAACAATCGCCAAAGAGGTACAAAAACAATGATAACAAAAACATTTGCGTCAGATTATATGTTTAATCCGTAGTTGAAGAATACAACAAACTAATATAACAACCTAATTATGAAATCAGACATCCAAATAGCGAGAGAAACTCAGCTAAAAGACATCAGGGAAGTGGCCGAAAGTATCAACATCCCTGCCGATGCCGTGAAGCTCTATGGGAATCACATGGCAAAGATCGATGTGAACCTCCTCAAGGAGAAGGGCAAGGAAGGTAAGCTTATTCTTGTTTCGGCAATCACTCCTACCAAAGCGGGTATCGGTAAGACTACCGTATCCATCGGGCTTGCTCTCGGTCTCAATAAAATCGGTAAAAAAGCCATCGTTGCCCTTAGAGAACCTTCTCTTGGTCCATGCTTTGGTATGAAGGGTGGTGCTGCCGGTGGTGGTTATGCTCAGGTACTACCGATGGAGAAGATCAACCTTCACTTTACGGGAGACTTCCATGCCATCACTTCGGCCAACAACATGATTGCGGCACTTCTCGATAACTATGCCTACCAAAATCGTAACAACGAGAATGGCCTCAGCCGTATCGTATGGAAGCGCGTCCTTGATGTCAATGACCGTAGCCTTCGTAACATCCTGACAGGTCTCGGAGGTATCAGCAATGGTATTCCTACCGAAGCCGGTTTTGATATCACACCTGCTTCTGAGATTATGGCTATCCTCTGTCTTGCGACAGACATGGACGATCTCCGTAGACGTATCGATAATATCCTGCTCGGATACAAGAAAGACGGTACACCATTCACGGTCAAAGATCTCGGTGTCGGTGGTGCGATCACCGTCCTCCTTATGGATGCCATCGATCCTAACCTCGTACAGACAACAGAGGGTACACCTGCTTTCATCCATGGTGGACCTTTCGCAAATATCGCTCACGGCTGTAACTCTGTCATTGCGACAAAGATGGCCATGAAGTTTGGTGAGTACACCGTGACAGAAGCCGGTTTCGGTGCTGACTTGGGTGGAGAGAAGTTCTTCGATATCAAGTGTCGTCAGGCAGGGCTTCAGCCGGCGTTGACAGTCCTCGTGGCTACGGCTCAGGCACTCAAGATGCACGGTGGTAAAGATCAGACAGAGCTCAAAGAACCTGATCCATCAGCTATCCGCAGAGGATTCAGCAACATGGACAAGCACGTGTCCAACCTGCGTAAGTTCGGGCAGTCTGTGGTGATCTGTATCAACAGATTCCCTACCGACACGGACGAAGAGATCGATACCATCCGCCAGCACTGCGAGGATATGGATCTCCCATTTGCGATCAACAACGCATTTGCCGAAGGTGGTGAGGGAGCTGTCGATCTTGCAAATATTGTCGTGGATACCATCAAGAATAAGCCTTCTTGCCCTCTTGCATACCTCTATGAGACAAAGGAAAATATCAAGAGCAAGGTGACCTCCATCACGAGAGAAATCTATGGCGCATCAGCAGTGGAGTTTGAATCTTCTGCAATGAAGAAACTCAAGCAGCTTGAGGAGCTCGGCTACGACAAGTATCCTGTCTGTATCGCGAAGACTCAGTACTCATTCACAAGCGATCCCAAGAAGGTGGGTGCTCCATCCGGCTTTATCCTCAAGGTGCACGACATCGTGGTCAATACCGGTGCTGAGATGATCATCGTCATCATGGGTGACATCATGCGTATGCCGGGCTTGCCAAAGGTGCCAAGCGCAGAGCACATCGACATCGTAAACGGAAATATCGAAGGGCTAAGCTAATCTGCCTCAATAAACATGACAGACCCACGAGTCCGACAAATCCTTTCGGACCTCAATGCAAGTGCAGAGGAGAAGAAAGCTTTGTTTGACAGACGTCTCAAAATAAGCAGGGATCCTGATACCGTTATGGGTATCAGGATCCCTCTTGTGCGTAGTGCAATAAAGCCGTTGAGTAAAATCATGTCTTTCCGGGAGGCGGTTGCGGAGATTTACCCATTGGCATTGAAGAGGTTTGAGTACAAGCTCCTTTTTGCCGGTGTGGCTGCCGAAAAGGTCTCAAATGAAGAAGAGATACGAGAGCTCTATGATCGCCTTTTCGATTGCGTGGATGGTTGGGGTGCAAGTGACTTCTTCTTGGGGGTGATCGAGACTGTATGCAAAAAGCATGAGGTGGGAGCAGAGATCTTTCGGGAGTATGTCTCGCTGCACAAGGACAACCCTGACCCTTTTGCTCGCAGGTTGACAATAGTCCCTTTGATCAGGCTGATCCCCGGAGGTTATCTTCCTTTATCATTTGCTTTGGAGCATTTGGAGTCCATGCAAGATGATGAAGACTACTACGTCTCTATGGGCATAGCATGGACGATAGTCTCTCTATACCCTCATCATGCGCAGGCAATATCAGACTTCTTGAGTTCAAAAATCACCAACACACAAGTGCAGAGGTTCACTCAACGCAAGCTGAGGGAGTCCAGGAAGGGGATTTCTTTGAATGCTTAATGCCTTTTTTCAACCTTATTCTACAGCATCTCTCATTGTTACGTTAGATTATTGGTGAGTTTTATTAATTCCTAATTACTCACTATCTTTGTACTAATTTTCAAACTATTATATTGAATTAAAACTATATTTCTAAACTATTAATCTACTTCACTCAACTATGAACAGAAAAGTCTGGATGTCTATCTTGACTACAATGTTGGTACTCATGTCGAGTGCGACATTGATGGCTCAGGTAACAGTAAAGGGGACGCTGCTTGAAAAAGGTAGCAATGACCCTTTGATGGGTATTACTGTCATGTCCGGAAAGACCGGAACGACTACTAATGTGGACGGTAAGTTTACCCTAAAGGTTGCTAAAGATGCTACTCTAACGATCCGTGCTGTCGGCTTCGATACAAAGACAATCAAAGTCGGTAAGGCTGCTGAACAAGATCTCGGAATTATTTATCTTTCACCATCGGCTGTAGGTCTGCAAGAAGTAAGTGTCATTGCTTCGGTCGTGCCTAAAGACCGTATCACTCCTGTCCCTCTCTCAAACGTCAGTATAGATAAGATTGAGACTGCAGCTCCAAACATTGAGTTTCCCGAGCTATTGAAGTCTACACCATCTGTCTATGTTACCAAGGGGGGCGGTGGATTTGGAGACTCACGTATCAATCTTCGTGGTTTTGACTCCAATAATATCGGTGTCCTCATCAACGGTATCCCCATCAATGACATGGAGAGTGGGAAGGTCTACTGGTCAAACTGGGCCGGTCTTTCTGATGTCTCCAGCTTCATTCAGGTACAGAGAGGTTTGGGGGCTTCCAAGCTTGGCCTTTCTTCTGTCGGTGGTACCATCAATATGGTAACGAAGAGTACAGATGCAAAGAAAGGGGGCTCATTCTACTCCGGTATCGGTAATGACGGTTACAATAAGTTTACCTTTAATGTCTCTACCGGTCTTATGGACAACGGTTGGGCTCTTACTGTCGCAGGTGCTCGCAATGGTGGTAATGGTTATGTCAACGCTACTTCTTTCCTCGGCTGGTCATACTTTATCAACGTTTCGAAGGTGCTAAACGATGCTCATCGTCTGTCATTCACTGCGTTCGGTGCTCCTCAGTGGCACAACCAAAGAGGCCTTATGTCTCGTATCGAGGATATAAAGAACGATCCTAACAGAGGTCGTCGCAACATCGGCTATGGTTATATCAATGGCAAAGAAACAACTCTTGCTTACAACTTCTACCACAAGCCACAGATGTCTCTCAATCACTACTGGGATATCAACGAGAAGAGCCAGCTTTATACATCGGTATATGCTTCTGTAGCGAGAGGTGGTGGTCGTCGTATTGTCGGTGAGAAAAGAAACTGGATGTACTTCGACAGAAATACCAACCTTCCTACAGCGGAGACAAGACTTACTAATGATGGTCTTATCGACTATGCTTCGATCATCGCAGATAACCGTGCCTCAAACACAGGTGCTAAGGTCATCTTTGCAAATGCGATCAACTCACACAACTGGTACGGTGTCCTCTCTACTTACAACAATAAACTGAGCGATCGTGTCAAGTTGACTGCCGGTTATGATGCACGTTTCTATCAAGGTATTCACCGTAATGTCATCTCTGACCTTCTTGGAGCAGACTACTACATCGAGCCTCAAGATCCAAGTAAGAAACTTATGTATCATGCCCCTTATCAAGCATTGAAGGTGGGCGATCATGTGGAGTATGACAATATCGGTGAAGTCCTTTGGAATGGCCTCTTCGCACAGACCGAGTTTACTGGCGAACGCTTCAATGGGTTTGTTTCTGCAACACTTTCTCATCAAGGGTACAGATATCGCAATCTTGGCGGTACTGCAGAACCTGAGGCTCTAAGAGAAAAGGGTGAGTCCATCAACTCAAAGTGGGCTTCATATCTCCCTTGGAGTATCAAGTCTGGGCTTAGCTATAAGGTCAATGAGAATAATAATTTGTTCGTGAATGCCGGGTACTTCACACGTGCTCCTTACTTCAGATCTGTATTCTTCAAGTACAATTCGGAAATCAACACCGGAGCTAAGTATGAAAAAGTACTTACCGGAGAGATTGGATATGGCTTCCGTAACGAAAACCTTAAGATTGACTTCAATGCTTACTACACAAAGTGGCTCGACAAAGGGATCACAAGGACATTGAGTAATAACGAAGTCGCCAACATTACGGGTCTCAACGCTCGCCATATGGGTATTGAACTTGAAGCAACTTATAATCCTTTTAAGACACTCGAACTTCGTGGTATGCTCTCGCTCGGAGACTGGATCTGGTCTGATGACGTAGATGCGTCTATCTTTGACAGCTCACAGACAAAGATTGCTGACATCAAGGCTTTCATCAAGGGGGTACATGTCGGTAACTCTGCTCAGTTTACCGCTTCTTTGGGGGCCAACTGGGAAGTATTTGAGGGCTTTAAACTTAACCTCAATACAAACTACTTCGGTAAGAACTATGCAGACTTTGACCCTGTCAACAGAACAAAGGAATCTGACAAGGTCGATGCATGGCAACTTCCTAACTATATGCTTGTAGACCTTGGGGCTTCATATAAGTTCAAGGTTGGTTCGCTCGGAGCGACATTGTACATGAATGTTGACAACCTCTTCGATACCGAGTACATTGCAGATGCAAGAGACGGTGTTCGCCACGACCAAAACACTGCTTTGGTTTACTACGGCTTCGGTCGTACTTGGGCTACAGGTCTTCGTATCAACTTCTAACACAAGTATCATCATTATAAAGTAAATAGAAATGAAGAAATATATTACTTTAGCCATCCTTGCAGCCTCATTTGTATTCACTTCATGTGATCCAATGAAAGGTATTTATGAGGATATAGACAGCAAGGAGACTTCTATCAAGAAGACTGCTTCATATGAATTAACGGCTACAGACTACAATACGATTGCAGGTCTTTTGGATAAGGCCAATCCACATGCGGCAGCATTCAAGGCCATGCAAGCCTTTGATCAGAATGTGACAGCTCAAGAAATGGTGCCTCATCTTCTAAAAGTTAAGTATCCTGAGTGGGGTAAGGGGTCTTCTGTTAATGTCACTTACAATGAAGTGTTACCTATAGATGGTAAGATCTCGGCGTTGGGAGAAAGGGCTTTTGTCGCTCTTAACAAAAAGGATATAAATGCTTTGGGGATTAACTCTCTGACAGATTTGACCAAAGAGCAGATCACTGCGCTCATCAATGCTGCTAAGGCGAAGGCCGGATCTGCCACCTCAATTTTGATCAAACTGACCATAGACAAAGAAAATAAGATCCTATTTGCAGTCAATGGTCAATTGGCCGGAAAAGAGTACTATGTCATTTCATGGGATGAGTTCAAACAGATGGGACTGGAGCGATTTGCCAACTTTTCACCATCTACAAAGCCTGAAGATTATATCCCTACGCTTCTTGCACAGAAGTATCCCTACGCAAAAGAGGGAGATTCGCACATCATGATTTATGCCTTCTACAATAGTGCTAAGAAGACAACTTCTGTCGATGCTGTGAAGTATGAGAAGAAAAACAAGGTTTGGGCTCCGGCACCTCTTGTTCAAGCAAAGACTTCACAGTTTATTCACACCGGTAAGGTTTGGATCTTTGATCCTACGATTGATTTCGAACTAACCTCTGAAGACTTTGCTTATCTTCATGCTTGGGTCAAGCAGAATCACCCCGGATACATCAGTGAGAGGTATAAGGATAACGAAGAGTATTGGTTCGGCGGCAGTGGATACTACAAAAACTTCAATATCGATGGTGGTAAGACTGTCGGAGAGCGACCCGAAGAAGATGGTAAGACGCCCGAAGAGTTGAAAAAGATAAGACTTCAGCGTATTATCGAGGGGCTACAGATGGTGCTTGCACGTAGATATTCTGCAAATCCAGCTCAGGTCAATGGTATCGATCAGATGTACAAGGTCAGAGTTGAGATCCGTGAAAAGAGCGTGAATACAAAGTGGCTTTATACTTTCAAGGGATTGGGCAGCGGTAAGTTCCAACTTGAAGGAAAACCCGAACAAATGTAATTGTGGATCAATAATCCTATGATTTAAATAAGAGGATGCCCTGTCTTAGAGAGGACATGGGCATCCTTTTTTTATACGAATGAAGATGGACAAAAAAGCATTTCAAGAGTATTACCCTTCCGAGTTCAGTCATTGTTTCGGTTGTGGGTGGGGGAATGAGCATGGGCTTCATGTCAAGAGTTATTGGTGTGATGAGGATGCCGGAGAGACGATTGCATACTTTCGCCCCGAAGAGCATCATACAGGTGGATTTCCCGGTAATGTCTATGGGGGATTGATCGCTGCCATCCTCGACTGTCATGGTAATGGTACAGCAGCTGCTGCCGGTTATAAGCATGTGGGGCGAGAGATGGGTACGCTTCCGGCTTTACGTTATGTGACGGCTAATCTCAATGTGAACTATAGACTCCCGACACCGATAGGCGTGGAGCTGGAATTGAGGGGCAAAGTGCTTGAGGTCACGGACCGAAAGGTCAGTATGGCTCTTTCTGTTTGGGCTAATGGTCAAGAGACTGTTTCGGCAACAATGGTATCGGTACTGCTTCCTGTCACTCCCCGGTGATAAGAGGGGCGGAGGTTCAGAATACTACCGATCGGCTCCCTGCTCATACGGGGAGAGAGTCTTCTCTTTCATTACGTTCTGTCGGGCTTCGGAATGCTTTATGTCGTATGACAGAATGTATTCTGGAGTCTGACAGAATCTTTTCTGTTGCCTGCCGGAATAGATTGATCGCTTGATCTTTTATCCTCTGTTTGAACTTTTGCGGGAGCGGGTTGACTCGTAGTATGAGGTTTCGTCGAACGTTAGATTATCTCTTCAGGATGTCCCCTTTAATTCTTATCTTTGTACTCTTAAATATCTATGTTACAAGGTAAGAATGTACTAAAAATATGAAGGGTTATAATAGAAATGAATTCGAGATCATGGCACCTGTAGGGAGCTATGATGCACTATATGCCGCGATACAAGGAGGGGCAGACTCGGTCTACTTCGGTATCCAAGGGCTCAACATGAGGGCAAGATCCTCTAAGAGCTTCACCACTGAGGATTTGAAGAAGATCGTCGAAATCTGCGAGCCTAAGGGGATCAAGACATATCTTACGGTAAATACAATTATCTACGACTCAGATATGTCTCTGCTTCATCAGATCGTGGACTCTGCCAAGGAGGCCGGTGTATCGGCAATTATAGCTTCGGACATCGCTGCGATGTCTTATGCTTATGACAGAGGCGTGGAGGTGCATCTCTCCACACAACTGAACATCACTAATGTGGAGGCACTGAAGTTTTACGCTCGCTTTGCTGATGTTGTGGTGTTGGCACGTGAGCTCAATCTTGATCAAGTCGAACACATTTACCGTGCAATACAGACCGAACAGATCAGGGGGCCTCATGGCGAACTTGTACGTATCGAGATGTTCTCGCACGGAGCTCTTTGTATGGCTGTCAGCGGTAAGTGCTATATCAGTCTCCATGAGATGAACTCTTCGGCCAACAGAGGGGCTTGCAACCAGATCTGTCGTCGAGGTTTTACAGTCAAGGATAAAGAGACAGATGTCGAGATGGATGTCGAGAATCAGTACATCATGTCCCCCAAAGACCTGAAGACAATTCATTTCATGAACAAAATGATGGATGCCGGAGTGAGGGTCTTCAAGATTGAAGGGCGTGCTCGTGGGCCTGAATATGTGCGCACCGTATGTGAGTGCTACAACGAAGCCATCGATGCGTACATCAATGACGACTATACGCAGGAGCGTATCGATGACTGGGATCAGAGGTTGATGAAGGTCTTCAACAGAGGCTTTTGGGATGGGTACTACCTCGGCCAGAGACTTGGTGAATGGACCCACAAGTATGGTTCGTCTGCCACACGTGTCAAGGTCAATGTGGGTAAGGTCGTGAAGTTTTTCAGTAACATCAGTGTGGCAGAGTTCGAACTTGAGAGTGGCTATATCGATGCCGGTGAAGAACTCATGGTGAGCGGTCCTACAACGGGCGCAGTATTCTTGGGATCGGATGATATGCGCATCGACGACAAGGCACGCGAGAAGGTACTCAAGGGGGATAAGTTCTCTTGTCTCGTGCCGGAGAAAGTCCGTCCGGGAGACCGCCTCTATGTCATGAGAGAGGTGGAGGAAAGGAAGAAATATTGAAAACAACATACAAACACGCAAATCTATATGATGAAGAAACTGCCTGAAAAGAAGTATGCTTACCTCATCGAAATGAAGGTGAGAGACTACGAATGTGACTTGCAGGGGGTGGTGAACAATGCAAACTATCAGAGGTATATGGAGCATGCTCGTCACGAATTTTTAGAGACCCTTGGGGATAATTTTTCCAGAATGCACGATAATGGTTATGACGCCATGGTGGCACGTGTGGAGATCGACTACAAAAAGTCTTTGCGCAGCGGTGATCACTTTTTTGTGGGACTTAATCTGCACAAGCAAGGGCCGAAGTTGATCTTCGAACAAGATGTCATCAACTGTGGCACGATGGAGATCGCAGCCAAGGGAAAGATCTCTGTCGTCGTTGTCAAGGATGGTGTACTTACCAGAGGTGAGTATCTCGATGAGATGATCGCTGATTATGTGACGAAGGCATAATAATTTATGGAGTGGAGTAGGGAACAGGTTGCTTTATTGACCCTTAGTTGTGTCGATGGGATCGGCTCTATCATCAGTCAGTCCCTTATAGAGCATTTTGGCTCTGCGTCGGCCGTCGTCGAGGCATCGGCAGATGAACTGCTGGAAGTCCCCGGTATGGGACGTAAACTTGTCTCCGCTCTACACAGCCCTACGGCTCATCGAGCCGCAGAGGAAGAGATGGCTTTGATCGAGAGGATGCAGGGGGCTGTCACCCCGCTATTTTGGGGTGAAGCACCTTATCCAAAGATGTTGGCCTCTTGTTTTGATGCTCCATTAGTCCTTTATGTGAGAGGTACGGTGCCTTCTGCTCCGATGATCAGTGTTGTTGGCACGAGGCGTATGTCTCCTTATGCCGAGGATGTATTACGTACGGTCTTCGTAGAGTGGGCTCATTTGTGTCCGGATCTTGTCATTGTCAGTGGCTTGGCCTATGGGGTGGACTGTGCAGCTCATAAGATAGCCTTGGAGTGTGGGCTACGTACGGTTGCCGTCGTGGCTCATGGACATCATACCTTGTATCCCTCTGCTCACACGGCTTTGGCAAAAGAGATGTGCGACAAAGGAGGTGGAATAATCACCGAGTACACCTTCAATACAAAGGCACTCAAGCAACGATTTGTCTCTCGAAACAGAATTGTCGCAGGGCTATCGTCCGGCACACTTTTGGTGGAGTCTCCAGAGAGAGGAGGGGCACTGATCACTGCGAATATAGCGTTCGATTACTGTCGTTCGTTGTACGCCGTCCCGGGGCGTTATTTTGATGCCAATTCGCAGGGATGCAATAGAATGATCGAGCTTCAGAAGGCAAGCATACTGACATCTCCCTCAGCCATGCTTGAGGATCTCGGACTTGTCTCTCAACCGAAGCAACAATCACTTCCGTTGGAGTATGATGACGAAAGTACCGAAGCAGACAATCCTGTCGTCCGCTTGCTCAAGAGTGTCGATGACATCAGTGTCGAAGATCTTGTACATCGTACTGGAGAAGCCCTCTCAACGGTATCGGCTTTGTTATTCGATTTGGAGTTGGATGGCTTGATCAGACCTTTGCCGGGTGGGCGTTATGCTTGGATTAGAAAATAAATTTAATGTTATGAGAAAAATTTGGCTGGCATTACTTTCTATGATGCTTCTTTCATCTTTCTCGCTGAAAGCAGACTGGTGGGGCGATAAGTACTCGATGTTTGTACACTATGGGCTGTACTCGATACCTGCCGGGGTATGGAACGGTAATCCCGTGAAAGAGGGGTATTCCGAACAGATACTCACCTTTGGGATCGGTTTTTCGGATTGGTACGAAGCCTATACGAGGGAGTTTGATGCCAAAAACTTCGATGCCGAAGCCATCGTTGCACTTGCCAAGAAGGCAGGTATGAGGTCTGTCGTCATGACGGCAAAGCACCACGATGGTTTTTGTCTTTTTCACACGCAGACCACGTCGTACAACTCCTTTGATGGCACACCCGCACGTCGGGATTTGATAGGTGAGCTCGCCGAAGCCTGCCATCGTAACGGTTTGGGCTTCGGTATTTATTTTTCTCTCATCGACTGGCACTTCCCTGCAGCTGTGCCTTTTTCGTCTCACAATGCCGATCCCATCACACCTGCCCATCACGAGTACAATATGGCTCAGGTGACAGAACTTCTGACCAAATATGGAGCCGTCGATGAACTGTGGTTTGATATGGGGTCTCTCTTGCCCGCACAGAGTGAGGAGCTATACAGACTGGTGCACAAGCTTCAGCCAAAATGCATGGTGAGCGGTCGTTTGGGCAATGATTATGCGGACTTCTGCGTTATGCCTGACAATCAGTTCCCTGACTATGATATGATACTTCCGTGGCAGACCGCAGCTTCGATCTTCCCTGAGACCTGGGGCTATCGTTCGTGGCAAGAGAGAGGAGAAGTCTCCACGAAAGTAAATGAGAAGTTGGAGGACCTTGTCAATGTCGTTTCTCGTGGAGGTAAATATCTGCTCAATATCGGCCCTATGGGTGATGGTGGTATCGTCCCTTTCGAGTATGAAGTCTTATCTGCTATCGGCAAGGAGTTAGAGCCTATCAGTGAAGCGATATACAACACCCTGCCTACACCTTACGAGGTCTCGACAGACGTCCCTTCTGCCACACTTTCTCAAGACAAAAAGGATCTTTATCTATTCTTCCGAAAAGACCGACATACAACTGTTTTACCTCGAACTCTCACCCCGATCAAGGAAGCTAAGATCTTAAATGCCAAGGGAAATGTCAAGATCATCAGACAAAAAGGGGCTTCTTTGACGCTCGATATCGAGGGACAACGTCCGTATTTGACTGTCGTAAAGGTTACTTTTGATGAGCCTTTGCGTGTCGACAAACCCATTTGTCAGCACAAGACGCTGTCTCCTCTCAATGCCACACCCTTGTATGCTCAGTCGGCTGTAGACTATTATTCCGGTTTCAGAAGTATTCTTGGCTATCAATGGCATTTACCCTCGGTAGGGGAAAAGGTCAAGGTTGCTTTCACCGACGAGGAATTGGGCAGAAAGTTTGTTTTAGGCCTTGATGAAAATGAGGGCGTGACTCATACGTTTGTTTCTGAACAGACAAAGACTGTGAAGTTTAATCCCAAGACCATCAAGTGGCAAGCACTGAATGTCGTCACTCAGAGAGGCCTCTTTGGAAGTGTCTCAGATGTTATCCTCTCGCACAGACTCTCGGACAAAGTGAAGTGGCAGGCACAGCCTATGACCATGAAGTATGAGAGTGATGTTTACGATCGTACGGCCGTGTACTTGCGCTATGAGATTGAGGCACAGCAGGCTGTCGAACTCCCACTTCGACTATCTTACAGAGACGGTCTTTTGATCTATCTTGATGGAACTTATTTCGAGGGTGATCTCGCTCGACCTATGGATGACAAGTCTGTCTCCACACGTACTGTGCTGATTCCCCTATCGAAGGGCAAGCACACCTTGCTCTTCAAGGTTTATAGTCGTTGGGGTGGATTGTTGGGCTTTTCTATGGAATCCCTGACGGAGTACCATCGGCATACGATGACATTGCCGGTGCCCTCCATGTTTGCTCGTCCGACGACATTGAGTATCATCAAGGAGAAGTCTGTCCCTTTGGCTTCTCCTGCGAGGTTGAACAATGTGCGTGTCGTGAAGTAATCCAAGTCAAAGTCAAAATGATATTGATAGGAGGTTTTGTCATACGACAGAATGTTTTTTCTTGTCCGATAGAAAGTATTCTGTCGCCTGAAGGAGTGTTTTCTGTTGCCTCTCAGAAGTTCTCGTCTTCGATATTAAATCACTGTAAATTCCGTTTCTTATATTGAGCCGATGTTATTGTGCGATTGGCTCACATGAGGTTCTCATATTTTTCATAACTTTACATCATGACTGATATTACACTAATCACAAAATTGAGGGAGGCGAGACAATTTTTCTTAATGTCCGGGCCTTGTGCCATCGAAGGGAGAGATGTCGTCATGAAGACTGCAGAGACCCTTGTGGCTCTATGTGACAGACTGTCTATCCCTTTTATATTCAAAGGGTCGTATCGCAAAGCCAATCGTTCGAGACTTGACTCATTCACCGGTATTGGAGACGAAAAGGCACTGAAGATATTGGCAGAGGTGCGTCGGGAGTTTGGTGTCCCCGTGGTGACGGACATACACGAAGCTCATGAGGCTGCGATGGCAGCTGAGTTTGTCGATGTATTGCAGATACCGGCATTCCTTTGTCGCCAGACAGACCTCTTGGTCGCTGCGGCAAAGACAAACAAAGTCGTTAATGTCAAGAAGGGACAGTTCCTTGCTCCGTCTTCGATGAAGTTTGCAGCCGACAAGTTGAGATCCAGTGGCAATGATCAGATCATATTGACCGATCGTGGGACTTCGTTCGGCTATGGAGACTTGATCGTCGATTATAGAGGGATACCCTTGATGCAGGAGGAAAATGACTGTCCGGTAGTTATGGACGTAACGCACTCTCTCCAGCAACCCAACACTTCGAGTGGAGTGACAGGGGGAGTCCCCGAGCGTATAGATACGATCGCTTCTGCCGCAATAGCAGTGGGTGCCGATGGTCTATTCATCGAGACACACCCCGAGCCTTCGGAGGCTCTTTCGGATGGGGCCAATATGTTGAGGCTCGATGCCATGGAACCACTCCTCAAGAAGATGATCAGAATACGAGAAGCCATATTGTAAAAGAAATAGACCAAAGATATGAAACCAACCCTTTTTATCCTTGCTGCCGGGATGGGTACACGTTACGGCGGACTCAAGCAACTTGACGGTGTCGGCCCGGGAGGTGACACGATCATGGATTACTCCGTTTATGATGCCGTCCGTGCAGGCTTCGGCAAGATCGTTTTTGTGATCAGAGAGGTCTTTGCCAAAGAGTTTAAGGAGCAAGTTGTTGCCAAATATGAGAGCATTGTTCCTGTCGAGATCGTATATCAATCCGTAGATGATCTTCCCGAAGGATTTGTTTGTCCTGCCGGTAGAGAGAAGCCCTGGGGAACAAATCATGCCGTCTTGATGGGAGCAAAAGTGATCAAAGAACCCTTTGCTGTCATCAACGCCGATGACTTTTATGGACGGCACAGCTTCCAAGTCCTTGCAGATGCATTGACCAAGGCGGAAGGTACTCAAGGCAAGTACTGTATGGTCGGGTATTATCTCGGCAATACATTGAGTGAGAGTGGCACGGTCTCCAGAGGGGTTTGCAGTGTCGACGAGCATGGCAAACTGAGGACTGTGGTCGAACGCAAGGACATCGAAAGAGGGGACGATGGCCAAATTGTGTTCAAAGAAGAGGGTCGTAAGACCCCACTTGCAGACAATACTCTCGTCTCAATGAATATGTGGGGATTTACGCCGGACTATTTTGTGCACTCGGAGAAGGCTTTCGTTGACTTTTTGAAAGAAAATATAGACAGTGCCAAAGGAGAGTTCTATATCCCCTCGGTAGTCAATGACTTGATCACGACATCCAAGGCTACATGCGATGTCTTGGAGACTTCGTCTCAGTGGTTTGGGGTGACTTATCCGGAGGATCGCCCCGTCGTCGTTGCCAATCTGAAAAAGCTGGTAGAGGCAGGCGAATATCCCGAGAAACTATTTGCATCGAAGTAAAAAGGAGGATATTCTTTCACGGCTGATAGTACAGAATATCGTATGGCAGAGACCAAAACACTGATTACCATAATGGGGCCTACAGCCAGTGGGAAGACTTCCGTGGCGGCTCATCTTGCCTATCTCACGGATGGGGTCGTACTCAGTGGAGACTCACGTCAGGTATACCGAAGGATGGATGTAGGCACGGGGAAAGATCTTGGTGACTATGTTGTTAATGGCGTACAAGTCCCATACTTCCTCATTGACATCTGTGAGCCGGGAGAGAAGTACAACATATACAAGTTCAAACAGGACTTCCATCGCATATACAACGAACTGCCGGAGGCACAGCCTAAGATCTTTTGTGGTGGGAGTGGGCTGTACATGGAGGCTGTACTTGGCGAATACTATCTTCCTGATGTGCCGGAGGATAAGGCTTTGAGGACTGAATTGCAGGATCATGACTTGCCTGCATTGGTTGAGATGCTGGCATCCTATGGACCTTTGCACAATACAACGGATACTGAAAACAAAAAAAGGGTCATCAGAGCCATAGAGATAGCGGAGTATAGAGCCAAGCACCCCATCACTTCGGCTGACACTGAGCATCAAGCTTTGACCTCAAAGATATTTGTCATCGATGTCGACCGTGATGTGAGACGTGCTCGGATCTCTTCTCGCCTTGATGCAAGGCTCAGAGAAGGGCTCGTAGAAGAGGTAAAGGGATTGCTTGATGAGGGGATCTCTGCCGAAGACCTGATTTACTATGGCTTGGAATATAAGTTCGTGACCGAGTATGTCATCGGAGAACGGACCTTTGAGAGTATGAAGGAGGCGTTGGAGATCGCCATACATCAGTTTGCCAAACGTCAGATGACGTGGCTCAGGGGGATGGAGCGCAGAGGTTTTTCTCTTACTTATATACAGCCGAGAGAGACCCCTATGGAGACGTCCCGATATATCTTGGACAGGCTTATTGACGAACGTATAATAACAATCTAAACAGTATAAGTATCAATCTTTAGATCTCAGTATAGATATGAAACAAATTATTTCTGTAGCCGTTGCTACAATCTTATTAACCCTCTCTGTGTCTGCTTATGCTCAGCAGTCTTTCAGCAAGAGGTTGTGTATCGCTTTTTACAATGTGGAAAATCTCTTCGATACTATCGATCAAGAGAATGCAGATGAAGACTTCACCCCATCAGGAGTGAATGCTTGGGACGAAACAAGATACAAGCAAAAGTTGCACAACATGTCGAGTGTCATTGCAAAGATCGGAACTGCCCAAGGTCCGGATGTCCTCGGTATGGCTGAGGTCGAAAACAGAGGCGTCCTCGAAGATCTCATCGCAATGCCTGCTTTGGCGGATAGGGGCTATGGCATCGTACATTACGACTCCCCCGACCATAGAGGTATTGACTGTGCATTGCTCTACAAGAAGAGCCGTATGGAGATTCTTCACTCTCATCCACAGCCTGTGATCATTCCCGGTGAAGAGGATATCAAGACCAGAGATGTGTTGTATGTCAAGGCTAAGGCTGACGGTGAGATATTGCACTTCATGGTTGCACACTGGCCAAGTCGTTCGGGTGGTGAGGCAGCTTCTGCTCCTCGTCGTTTGGCTGCGGCTAAGACGATGAAACATCTCTCAGACTCTATCTTGTCTACGGATGCCACTGCCAAGATCATCATGATGGGTGACCTCAATGATGACCCTGTCAGCCCAAGCATGAAGGACGGACTTAGCATCAAGTACAAGACAAAGGATCTACAAGGTACAGATCTTTATACTCCTATGTATGACCTTTACAAGGCTGGTTACGGCACACTTGCGTACAGAGATGTCTGGAGCCTTTTTGATATGATGATGGTTTCCGGAAACGTGGTGAATACTCCTGAAGAAGACGGATATAGACTTCTATTCAGCAAGACTCAAGGCTTCGGGGCTTTTATCTTCAATGATAAGATGCTCACACAAGAAAGTGGACGTTACAAGGGCTATCCCAAGCGTACCATCGTCGGTGGACAGTACCAAGGTGGCTATGCCGATCACTTCCCGGTTTATCTTTTCTTAGTGAAGTAAATCGGACACTCATACAATCCAAAACGACATCGGCGGTAGTCATGCATTTTGACTACCGCCGATGTCGTTTTATTTGAGCGATAAAGCCCTAATTCAGACGGGGCTTTTACTTGTTGCCCTTGTTGAAGTTTGCTTTGGCCGAGAAGTAGAGTCGCTGAGCCTGATAGTTTGGGATCGGGGGAGAGTTCTTTTCGATCTCTATGAGAGCTTCCATGATCATGGGGTATTCCTTCTCAAGTCTGGATAGGATACGACCTGCAACATGCTCAATGAGCTCGGACGGAGTTTTCATTTCATCTTGAATGAGTGTGTAGAGATCTGCATAGTTGATCGTTCCGGATAGTTGATCATCCTTCATGGCTTGTGTGGCATCAAACACAACTTCAAGGGTGATATAAAACTCATTTCCGACCAAAGTCTCGTGTGGCATCACTCCGTGTCTGGCATAGGCAACGACTCGTTCCAGACGGATTTTTGTTTCCTTTATTTCCATGCGGTTTCGTATTTTCTTTACGTTAGTATTAACCTATGATCTCGCTTTGTTGCTTGAGGGAGGCATCATGTATGAGGTCAAAGATGTCTCTTGCAAGTTCGGGTGATACACCGTATCGTTCAGCCCTTCGTTCTCGATCCATCATCATCGACTGGTAGCGTTCGGACTGAAAGGCCGTCTTTGAGTTTGTCGATTTCCAATGCCCGATTTCGTCAGAGACTCCGGCTCTTTCGCCAAGAAGACGTAAGATCTCATCATCGATCTCATCTATGCGTTGACGAAGGCGTTCGATATCTTCACCCAAGCAAGGGTTACAGTCTCCGATCTTGAGTCCGGAGATGATCTCTTTGAGTCTGAGGGGTGTGATCTGTTGGGCTGCATCGCTCCATGCTTCGGACGGAGAGCAGTGAGCTTCGATGAAAAGTCCTTCGTAGCACCTGTCCATCGCCTCTTGAGCCACTTCGGCAATGAGTGTACGATCTCCCGTGATATGACTTGGGTCGCAGAAGAAGGGCAGTCGAGGATAGAGCTGTCTCATTCGTGTCGGAATCTTCCACATCGGGAGATTTCGGTAATGGGTCTTATGCCCTGGTCCGAAGCCTCTGTGAATGGCTGCCAAACGTGTAAGTCCATACGAATTGAGCCTTTGTATGGCTCCGAGCCAAAGGTGCATGTCAGGAGCAATGGGGTTTTTGACCATCACTGCGATGTCGTGCCCCTGAAGCTCTTGAGCAATCTCATCGAGAGTAAACGGGTTGGATGTCGTGCGCGCCCCGATCCATACCATATCGACCTTGTGTGCAAGCGCAGCTCTCACGTGGGATGGGCTCGCAACCTCTACACCTATCTTCAGACCTGTCTCTTCTCTGGCTTCGACAAGCCACTTCAAGGCATCTTCGCCGATGCCTTCAAATCCTCCGGGGTAAGTGCGAGGCTTCCACACACCTGCTCTGAAGACACGTACTCCGGCCTCGGCAATACCTCTTGCCGAGAGGAGTATCTGCTCCCTTGTCTCTGCACTGCACGGGCCGGAGATGATCAGTGGCTTATGATCTTCCAAATCCGGGAAAAGGGGAGACAGGGATAGTGGTGTTATCTTTGCGTCCATTAGTTCAGTGATCTTGTGTCGGATGGTTCGTATGAGCTTGTCTGAGTGCTGATGTCGAACAAATGATGTCAAATGTTTGGTATACTAAGCTATACAACTTTTGGGTAGAGTTGTTTGCTTTTATTTTGTTGGGCGTGATGACGGTAAATTTTTATGGATGCATGATCTTCAGAGCTCTCATGACCAGATCATAGGTGTTGCCTAATGTGTCATAGACCTCTGCTCCTGAAGCATTTTTGTGACCACCTCCATTGAAAAACTCTTTGGCAAAGATATTGGTGGGGAAGTCTCCTTTGGATCTTAGAGAGAGTTTCGTGAGGTTGTTTACTTCGAAGATGAAGATCGAGAGTTCGATGTCTTTAGCTTCGAGGGGAACATTGACAAGTCCTTCTGTATCTCCTACGCGATAGTTGAAGTCCATCTTTTCTCTGTTGGTCAAGGTGATGATGGCTGTCTTGTACTCGGAGTAAACCTTCATGTTGTTCATTATCGCATGAGCATTGAGACGTATTTTATCGACGGTAAATCCCCGTTGTACCGCTGCAGTGAGGAAGTCCTTGCGGACGCCTTTCTCAAGCAGTGCAGAGATTGTGGTGTATATATCCGGGTCTTCCGAATTGTATGAGAAGTTGCCGGTGTCCGTCATCATGCCCCAGTATATGGCCTCTGCCACATCTTGATCGACGTGCCTCATCCAGCCCAACTCTTCGATCAAATGGTAGAGTAGGAGACAGGTCGAGGACTGTACCGGATATGAGAAGGTAATGTCCACAAACGGATGAGGGTGTAGATGATGGTCTACCAATACCTTAAATGCCTTTGACTCTTGGAGTGCAGTACTTAAGCTCTCTACACGTTTCGGTTCATTGAAGTCCATGCAGAAGATGATCTCAGCAGACTCTATAGCTGGGATGGCTTCATCATGTTTAGCGAGGGCAATGATAACATCCTCTACACCGTGGAGGACGACAAAACTTTCGGGAAAATAGCTCGGATAGACGACTTTGGTCTCGTGGCCAAGAGTCTTCAGTACCTTTGATAGAGCGAGCGTAGATCCGACAGCATCTCCATCAGGAGAGATATGGGAGAGAAGGGTGATTTTACGAGGTGTGGATAATTGATCTTTTAGAGTTTGTATATCTGACTTTTCGAAAATTGGTTTCATACGTTGGTTTTATCCTTTGGCTTATTAGGATTGTTGTTTCTATTTTTATTTCTTCTGTTTGGTCTGCGACGAGGTTTATTCTCCTTGTCTTTGTTGGGAGCAGAGGTGGTTTTCGCTCCGGTCTCTGCCGGTTTCTTTTTGTAGGGCTTTCTACGATTATTGCTTCGCTTTTGGTTGTTGCTGGGAGCGCTATTGTCCGGAGGCCTTATACCTTCAGGTAGCTCATTGATCTTTACCTTGTAACCCAAAAACTTTTCGATCTCCAAAAATCTACGCTTGTCCTTGGATGAGACGATGGTGATCGCAGCGCCTTTGAGGTTCGTCCCACGTGCAGTACGCCCGATGCGGTGTACGTAGTCTTCGGGGTCATGTGGGACATCGAAGTTCACAACCAGCTCAATGTCCTCCACATCGATACCACGAGAGATAATGTCCGTCGCAACTATTGTTTCAATCTTTCCGGCCTTGAAGTCTCTCATCACCTCTTCTCTTACACTTTGGTCAAGATCAGAGTGCATATCCATGGCCTTAAATCCTCGCATAGACAACTCGCGTTTCATCTGCTTGACCCTGTCCTTGGATGCAAAAAATGTGATGCAACGCTTCGGACGTAGCCTTGTGAAAAGGTCGATCAACAGTGCAGACTTGTCTTCATCATGACAGTAAAATACACTTTGATTGATACTTTCAGGAGGCCTTGACACTGCTATATTCACTTCTACAGGATTACGCATGATCTCTTTTGCCATCTTGCGGATATTTGCCGGCATGGTGGCAGAGAACATGATGGTCTGCACAGACTCCGGAAGGTGCTTGTAGATCTCTATGATGTCGTCATAAAATCCCATGTCGAGCATCCTATCGGCTTCGTCCAAGACAAAGAAACTCACCTCCGATAGATTTACCGTGTTAAGGTTGAGGTGCGAAATGAGACGACCGGGAGTGGCGACGACAATATCGGCACCGAGGCGTAGACCTCTTTTTTGTTGCTCCCACTCTGCACCTCCTGTACCTCCATAGATAGGGACAGCTGAGACATTCACAAAGTAAGAGAAGGCTTCGATTTGCTGGTCTATCTGTTGGGCCAACTCTCTTGTAGGAGCCATGATGACCACGTTGACATGATCCTGACTGTATTCGCCTGACGAGAGGAGGCTGAGTATCGGTAGGACAAATGCAGCAGTCTTGCCTGTACCGGTCTGTGCACATGCAATAACGTCGTGTCCATCAAGGATAGGGGGAATACTTGCTTCCTGTATCGGCGAAGGCTTGACAAAATTCATGGCGTCAAGCCCATCCAATACCCTGTCGTCTAAGTCAAAATCGTAGAAAGTCATCGGTGGTAAAATTATTTGATGGCTCAGTGAGAAGTCAATCCGTATTTTTTCAATACTCTATTCCATTCTGAGGAGCCTTTGTTTTGTTCTATTTGTCTGTTTATGAGTTGAAGGAGTTCAGAAGCATTGTCATTGAGCACCCATACTTGGTGAAGATCAAAGGCTATACCCGTCTCGACGACAAGGCCTTCTACTCGCTTGCTTATAGCCTGAGCAATGTTTCGATCACATACGGTGTAGTCTATGTCTCCCTTTAAGACTGCCAAACACAGACTTTCGGGAGTCTCATCGTTGTGCTCTTCTATCTCGATGGTAGGGTACGAAAAGTCTTGTAGGTTTTTCAGCAACACTTTGATGTCATCTGCATCCTTGGGGATGGAGATCTTGATGTCTTGCATTTCATCAAAGATCTCTGTCCATGATCTGCTCATTGAGTCCGGACGATGCACGAGGGCAAAGCCCGATACATACAGCGGTGCAGTCGTCATGAGAGCCTCCAAAGTCTCATTGGTAGACCAGGCGAAAGAGGTCGCATAGAGCTCTATGTCATTTGAAGAAAGGGCCTCAAGAGCTTCTGCTCTCGAACTGAATGGTACCCACTGTATTGTGGTATCAGGCAACAATAAGGTAAGGAGGTCATGCTGTAGACCGCTGAATTTTCCATCTTTGCCAATATTGAAATCGATAGGCGAAAAGTCGACCCCGACCTTTAATCTTGTGATGTCCGCAAGATCCCGGGATTTCGGAGTTTCGCTACAAGAACGAATGCCCCAAAACAAACCTGAAACAATCACTACGGTCAGCAGGATCCCCCATAAGCGATATTTACCTACGATATCTTTCATCACCCTCTTCTTAGTTACGCAAGTCCACGACCAGCCCCAGTCTCACGATCGCAGGGTACTGTGGATAATGAACAGTTGAGAAGTAATTTGGTTTAAAAAGCTTGGATGACAAGTTGTAGTACTGAATGAAAAATCTTGTACGTTTCAAGTGTACATTGGCATAAGCTGTCATCATAGGAGTATCTCCTCCGAGCATGATGTCGCTTTGGGGCTTAAACATCTGTGTCGTCGGATCATAGTATGGTGCATGATAGGCAGTGTGATACTTCGCATCTACACCAAACTGTATAGTCATGACCTTTGCAACCAAAGCCTTAAGATATAGGTTCGAATACACCGCAAGATCGGGTAGGGGAGCGACAGTCTTGTCGCTGGAGTTTTGCCAGACCAAGCTATTCTCCCAGTTGAGAGGTCCTAATCTCAGTCTGTGATCTACACCGACTGCAATCACCCTAAAGTTCGTCTTCGACTGATTCGGCTGAGACTTCTCATCTACATACATTGGGTTTTGTATGGTTTCGAAGTTGGCATGGATTTCGGTATTGAGAACGGGAATGCGTAGTCGTCCCCCTGCTCTCAGTCTTTGTATCATCACTAAGTCCCTGTCCCACTCATGTAGTGTGGATTTGTATCTGCGCAAGATATAGGATGGGGGAGTGTTGAATAAGTTGCCATGAACATCAAGTAAGACCTCTTTGCTGAAGAGTTTCAGCCTGCTGTTGGCTTCGGCATCTATCCGTAGCTCTCCTATCTGTGCTCCTGCAAATGCAAATTCGCCTTGTACTCGGTAGCCAAAGTTTTTGAAGTTCTTACTGCTCAGACGCCCACCTGCGTAAAAGGTGTTTTCTGTCCTGTTCAGATTATCGTCATAGACACCATATAGTGGTATCTCATAACGCTTGTGATCGAACGAGACAAATGCTGCAATGCCGAACTTCGCCCACTTATGAAAACCCTCCAGCAACTCAATACCCAAGGTGTTGGATATCTTTGTCAGGAGAAGTGTGTCGTTAGGGTAATAGGTTGCATCCAAAGGACGAGGAAGTATGGGCTCCTTGAAATCCTTCAACAGCTCTTGATCCTGACCCAAAAAACGCCTGCGCCCTCTCTCATAATGCACATCGTGGAAGAATGATGTGACAGGAGTAAAGTGCTCCACAAGCCTTACGCTGTCACCATCTTTGATACTATCGGTACGAGCTATCCCCAATGAGTATCTGTGATTGAGACGAGCCGATCCGAAGTGGATACGGTTCCAGACATTTCTATATTTCGTAGGAATATCTTTCAATAAAAGAGAACGCCGACCTTCGGTAAAGTCATCCGGATTGGTGATATAGCGGTCATCCGTGATGCCCCCATTTTCCATGTTTATGGTATTGGTGTTGCCTACAGATAAATAGGCTTGGTAGCGGTTGCCCAGATATGATGCGAAGGCTCTGTAAGTGACATTTTTTGACTTTGTCGATGCGTAATAGCCATTGGCATAGTCATAGTCAAACTGCCCCCCTACATTGATTTTCTTGCCAAGATTGCTCGAAAACAAAGTATGGAAGTTTTCCTCCACATTGTCTGACCCTCCGTTTTTGACATAAGACAGAAGGGTATAAGGTACTTTGACATCGAAGAACCTCATGTCCTTCCCTCTATGTATGAGGTGATCATAAGGATTGGTGAAGAAGAAGTCTCCCCACTGATCGATAGGGCGGTCGAAGTATATCTTGGACTGATAGGGTGAGGCATACGTGCCGGTATAAGCCTCCGCTATACTTTTTCCCTCTATCGATGAACGATGGAAGTAGTTCAGCCTCAAAGTGTCGGCAAAGGCCGGTCTCACATCTCCTGTACGGCGTACGAGATAACTGGCATGGAGGTTGCCTCGTCTGTCATTATCACTGTCGTCATACTTCTCTACTGCATCACGTTTGCGAAACTCAGCTTCGACTTGATCCCTTACCTGAGCCATGAGAGGTGTTTCCATTAGGATCAAGACTGTGAGGACGAGTAAGCCATAGCGGAACGCTTTTATATTGGTATACATAAAAATCTCTGTGCCTATCAACGTTTACGGTGCTCAAACTCCAGTGCTTTAGCTGCACGAACACCTTGCCACTCACCGTTTTTCACTACGATCGTGCCATTGAGGATTGTTGTTTCGATCTTGTTGTGAAGGATTGAACCATCGAGAGGGGTCCATCCACATTTGTAGTGTACATCTTTATCCTTTACCATCCAAGGCTTGTTCGGAGACACGAGGACAAGATCAGCAAAATAGCCCTCACGGAGATAGCCTCTCTCCTCTACTCCGAATAGAGTGGCCGGTCTGTGACACATGAGGTCTACCACATCCGTACGAGAGAAGATGCCTTGATCGGCAAGTTCGAGACACATCGCCAACGAGTGTTCAACAAGGGGACCACCCGATGCTGCCTTGAGTGCCCCCCCTCCTTTTCAGAAAGTAGGTGTGGAGCATGGTCGGTGGCTATGATGTCTATCAGTCTCGTCTTTGCTGCTTCCCTCAGGGCAGTCCTGTCTTTTGCTGTCTTTACGGCAGGATTCCACTTGATACGAGTCCCCAAAGTCTCATACTGAGAGTCATCGAACCATAAGTGATGCACACAGACCTCTGCCGTGATTTTCTTGTCCGTCAGAGGTTGATCTGCATTGAAGAACTCCAACTCCTTTCCTGTCGAGAGGTGTAGGACATGAAGTCTTGCTCCTGTCTCACGAGCGAGGGCAACAGCCTTGCGAGTGGATTCATAGCACGCTTCCTCACTTCTTATCGCTGGGTGAAATCGTACCGGTACATCCTCACCATACTGCAGGGTATAGGTTTCTTTGTTTTGGCGGATGATCTCTTCGCTCTCACTGTGTATGGCTATGAGTACAGGGGACTCGGAGAATATGCGCCTCAGGGTCTCATCCTTGTCCACCAGCATATTGCCTGTCGATGCTCCCATAAATACTTTCACCCCCGGTGTGTGACGAAGGTTCAAGTCCTTGAGTACATCTGCATTGTCATTGGTCGCTCCCATGTAGAACGAATAATTGGCAAAAGATCTGCTTTCTGCCAAAGCCATCTTATCTCTCCATGCCTCTATCGAAGTGGTCTGAGGATTGGTATTCGGCATATCCATGAAAGAAGTTACACCTCCCATGAGAGCCGCCTTACTTTCAGTCTCGATCGACCCTTTGTGAGTCAACCCCGGATCGCGGAAGTGTACTTGATCGTCAATGACGCCGGGAAGGCATAGCATCCCCTTTGCATCGATCATCTCCGATACATCACGTGGAGACTCTATCCCTTCACCCTCCAATACTTTTGAGATACGATCATCTGTGATCTCTATCGAACCTATATACTCTCTACCCTCGTTGATGATGAGGGCATCCTTTATCCATATTATCTTACTCATAAAGTCGTGTGTCCGATTTTTACTGTTTGAGTTTCTGTTGTCCTTTTTGAGGGAAACGTTTTGTCATTCCCCACCATCGGAGCTTCAGCACCCCAAAGAGAGCCTCTCCGAATATGGAGGTATTCATCTTTGATGTTCCCACCACTCGGTTGACAAATATGATCGGTACCTCCTTGATCGTGAAGCCACACAGCTTCGATGTGTACTTCATCTCTATCTGGAAGGCGTAGCCTTTGAAGTGGATCTTGTTCAGCTCTATTGTCCTGAGTACTTCGGCCTTGTAGCATACAAATCCCGCTGTGGCATCTCTTACATCCATCCCTGTGATCATGCGTACGTACACGGAGGCAAAGTAAGACATGAGCACTCGGCCGAGTGGCCAGTTGACGACGTTGACTCCGTTACAATAGCGTGATCCCACGGCAACATCCGCCCCCTCTTTGGCACAAGCTTCGTAAAGTCTCGAGAGATCATCGGGGTTGTGGCTGAAGTCCGCATCCATCTCTATGATATAGTCGTAGCCCTGTGCCAACGCCCAGTCAAACCCCGCCAAGTACGCTGTGCCGAGTCCTTGTTTTCCGGGGCGTTCGAGTAGGAAGATCCTCTCCGGAGTCTCACTCATCATCATCTTGACCTCTGCTGCCGTGCCGTCAGGCGAGTTGTCATCGACGACAAGCACATCAAAAGGCATCTCCAGCCTGAGTACTGCTGTGATGATATTACGGATGTTTTCTATCTCATTGTATGTCGGTATGATGACCAGTCTTTTATCCATCAAAATCTTAATCTGTAATCGTTATCAAAGCACGCATCATCGCTTCGCCAGCAAGCTGTACATCACATAGATGGAAGCTATCGCAAAGAGGACGATCCAAACGTTGGATGCTTCATACATAAACCCTCCGGCTACGACATAAAAAAGCGAACCGATAAAACCCATTCTGTTGAGACGTCTCTCTCGCACACTCCCATCCCTTGCTGTGAGTGAAGCCGAAAGAAAATAGGAGGTGAGTCCTATCGCACCGATGATGAAAATCCACACCGTCCATCCCAGTCTCAGGATGTGAAGGGCAGAGCCCAAGATGATGAGTAAAAATGAGAGATAGAGTATCGTTGTTGCTACTCTCGGAGGTAGTCCTTTTGCTGTCATAGGAGAGATGCTTTTAGTCTTTGAGGAGATATAGATCTTCGTCGTCCGCCTTCATCAAGAAACGTTCTCTTGCATACTTCTCCAGTTTGCTCTTTTTGAACCGAAGTTGATCCAACTTGACACGGTCTTCCTCAATCTGTTTTTTCAATCGATCGCGCTCCTTTGTCATTGACTTGAGTTGGGTACTGTATTCGATCTGACTGAAGATGCTATCCTCGTCAGGGTACAGGAGTGCCAATAACCCTATCACTCCCATTACTGCAAAGGGATTGAGACGTTTTATCCTATTGAATATATCCTTGATATTTTTCTTCTGTATCATAACCAAGTAAATGAGGTTGCACTATCATCCAAAGATACGAAAAATAGATGAACGGTAGGTGTGAGCTGAGGGGGCAAAATTGTCACACCGGTCGAAACACATTAGTGTGATTTGGAGAATTGTGTATTTGGCTTGTTGTTAATCTATCTGGAAAGGAGGATTTCGAGGGGGATGAAAAAGTCGTTTGATTCGACAAATCGATTCGTAAAACTTGATGACAAAGGTCGTAAGATTTGATTTCTCGAATCCTTTGATTTGATTTTATGAGCTTCCTTATCTGAAGGTGATTCTGTAATGTGACGGAGCGTGTGAGGATTTGACCGATTTGGCTGTTTGCTCGATTGTTGGTATCTTTGTGAGCTATTTGCCACCGTCAGCGGATGGTGTTCTTCCGAAACTCGGAAGCCTCGTTGTCCTTCTTGAGACAAGAAGTGCACAGAGGTTAAGTGCAACTTAATTCATTATTTATGAGATCGAAAACTTTCGTTCTTGGTATGCTTTCGATGCTGTTTGTAGCTTTTGCCACCCTATTTATTTCGGCAGCAGACACATCAGCAGATCCCGGTATCGGATACAACCCGGGAGAAAAAATGCCAAGTATCAAGGTGGACGACATAGACCTGCAAGAAGTCAGTGCAAAAGAGGCTACTCTTGTGGTCCTATGGTCTAAGCGCGATGCCAAGTCGCGTATGGTGAACTCTTGGTTGAGCAGTAGTTTTGAGCATCAAGTCGTTTCGATATGTGTCGATGCAGATACGGCAGAAGCAAGACTCTACGCAGATATCGACGGTGTATCGGCTGATGTCACTGTCAGAGGAGGTAGCCAAAGTGAAAAACTGATCGAGGCTCTGGGGATGACAAAAGGATTGAAGTCCCTCATGGTCGAAAATGGCGTGATCGTGGAGACAAATACAGTGGCCATGACATGGGATCAGTTGGCAAACACAGAAAGTGAATTTTCTGAGAGATAAAATCTCTCCCATAAAAAGTCGAAGGACTCGTACAGAGGTGGTGCTGAAACCTCTCTGGACGAGTCCTTTTTGTTTTGTTTATTTCGTGTGCTTTCAAGCGTGTATGATTGCTGTTTTGGGACATTTGAACAGTCGCTATGTATCCGTCAAAGTAAATGCTTGATAATGTCGAAAGAATGAAGTAAATTTGACCATTGATGGAAAGTGATAATGACTTAATTAGCGTCCGGGTATGGGGTATCTGAAATTTGACCGAAACAATATGAGTAACCTGGAGGTGTCTCTCAGCAAAGAAATACTTCGCACAAATCGCCGAGGTGCTTATCACGCTTCTTCGATCGTAGGGTGTAATACTCGAAAGTATCATGGTCTCCTTGTTGTCCCCAGTCCTTTTATGGATGGGCATGGCAACGTTCTTCTTTCCTCATTCGATGAGACGGTCATACAGCATGGCGCAGAGTTCAATCTTGCCGTGCATAAGTACAAGGATGGGACTGTCGCCCCCAATGGGCACAAGTACATAAGGGAGTTCGATATAGATATCATCCCCAAGACTTTGTATAGGGTAGGTGGGGTGGTACTCTCCAAAGAGATTATCTTTTCTCGCGGCACCAACAGGGTACTCATTCGCTATACCTTGCTTGATGCTCATTCGCCTACGATACTTAGGTTCAGGCCGATATTGGCTTTTCGTAACGTGAAGGAGCTGACTACCGAAAATGATGCGATAAATTGGGACTATCAGACCGTAGAGAATGGTATCTCCATGTGTCTGTACGAAGGTTACCCTGAGCTCTATATGCAGTTCTCCACCCCGGTGGAGTGGCATCATGCTCCCATCTGGTATAAGGACTTCTTCTATGAAAAAGAGCAGGAGAGAGGGCACGCCTGTGTCGAGGACTTGCCTACACCGGGCTACTTCGAGTGTAATATACGGAAGGGGGAGTCCGTCATATTTGTCGCCGGTGATGAGCCTACCGATCCGACAGAACTTCACGATATTTTTGAAAAAAATATACAGGTCCGCATCCCTCGTAACAGCTTCACAAACTGCCTGATCAACTCTGCCGATCAGTTTTATCTCAAAAAAGGAGAGGGACAGTGTTATCTTTTGTCCGGGTATCCATGGTTTGGGGTCAAGGCAAGGGATCAGTTTATGAATCTTACCGCGTGTACTTTCGGCATCGGTAAGCCCGACCGATTTGATGAGATCTTTGAGACGGCTTGGCCGGCTCTTGTGCATTTCATGGGTACCGGAGAAGGAGATGATACGATAAGAGGGATTCAGCATCCGGATACGTTACTTTGGGTCATCACTTCGATGCAAGACTACTCAAAGTGGAGGAGCCTTGACGAAACGCGTGAGAAGTATGGCGCATATCTCAAGACGATCATTAACTACCTCACTGACGGACACCATCCGACGATGAAAAAGATGGAGAATGGACTCCTCTATGTCATCCCCAAGGATGGTATGCCCGTGACATGGATGGATGGCAAGATCTATGGGGTTTCGGTGGTGGATCGACAAGGGTATATAGTGGAGATAAATGCGTTGTGGTACAACGCTCTTTGTTTCTATCAAGAACTGGCCGGTGAGAAGGATGAGGCCCTGTCTCATCTGATCGAGAAGGTAGCAGAGTCATTCGTTCGGGTGTTTGTCAATGAGCATAATTATCTCTTTGACTATGTCTGTGAGGGGCGTTCTCAGGATTGGAATGTGAGACCCAATATGATTTTTGCTGCAGGATTGCCATATTCTCCATTGTCTCGAGATTTGCAGCGTTCGGTGCTGGACATCGTTACAAAGGAGCTGCTTACACCCAAGGGTTTGCGTACGTTGAGCCCGAAGAGTCCGTATTACAGAGGGTATTGCAATGGCACACTACACGAGCGAGAGTATGCTTCTAACCAAGGTGCCGTGTGGCCGTGGTTGATGTATCCTTATTTGAGTGCTTATCTCAAACTTTTCAAACTTAGCGGGGTCTCTTTCGTCGAAAGGGTGCTGATCTCGTTTGAGGACGAGCTAACACTGCATGGCATCGGTACACTCAGTGAGATGTATGACGCCACGCCTCCTTTTGTCGGACGAGGTGGGATCTCCTACGCGGGGAGTATAGCTGCCATACTTCGAATACAAAATCGTCTTAATGACTTCTATCAAGAGAATGAAGCCATCGAGACATATTACAGTAAACAGTAACAAAACTGAGGAGAGATATTATACATGAAGGCATTGATGTTGGGATGGGAGTTTCCTCCTCATATACTTGGCGGATTGGGTACTGCGAGTTATGGCTTGACCAAAGGTATGAGCATTCAGCAGGACTTAGAGACGACTTTTGTGATCCCTAAGCCTTCGGGTGATGAAGATAAGTCTTTTATGAATATCATAGGGGCTTCACAAGTGCCTGTCGTTTGGCGTGATCATCCACGTGACTACGTGCAGGAGCGCATCGGACATCTCATGTCCCCCGAGACTTATTATAACTTCAGGGATCATATCTATGCTGACTTTAGTTACATACATACTGATGACTTAGGGTGCATAGAGTTCTCGGGGCGTTATCCGGACAACCTTCATCAAGAGATCAATAATTATTCTATTGTAACAGGTGTCATTGCAAGGAGTCTTGACTTTGATGTGATACACTCTCACGACTGGTTGACCTATCCTGCAGGTATACATGCCAAGATCGTCACAGGTAAACCTCTCGTAGTACATGTCCATGCAACGGATTTCGACAGGAGTAGGGGCAATGTCAACCCCATTGTCTATGCGATCGAAAAGGATGGTATGGATAACGCCGACCACATCATCACAGTCAGTAACCTTACCAGAGCTACAGTCATCGAGAAGTATCATCAAAGTCCGGACAAGGTCACAACGGTACATAATGCCGTCACTCCGCTCAGTCCGAATATCCTTGCCATCTCCGACAAACGTGGAGTCAAGGAGAAAGTCGTGACTTTCCTTGGGCGCATAACGATGCAAAAGGGTTGTGAATACTTTGTCGAAGCTGCAACAAAGGTATTGCAGAGGACAAAGGATGTGCGTTTCGTCATGGCCGGTAGTGGAGACATGATGGATCAGATGATCCAACTTGTTGCAAAGAGGAATATCTCGGATCGTTTTCACTTCACAGGTTTCATGAAAGGTAAACAAGTCTATGAGGTCTTCAAGGCGAGCGATGTATATGTGATGCCTTCGGTATCCGAGCCTTTCGGTATCTCTCCACTCGAAGCCATGCAGTGTGGTGTGCCGTCGATCATCTCAAAACAATCGGGTTGTGCCGAGATCATCAATTATGCCATCAAGGTAGACTATTGGGATACAGATGCTATGGCGGATGCCATATATGGATTGGTCACTTATCCTGCCTTCAATCAGTTTATGAGAGAAGAGGGATTGAAGGAAGTCAACAGTATCAAGTGGGAAGATGCGGGACTTAAAGTGCGCCGTATCTATGACAAGGTGACCGGGATGACAACACAGACATATTAAAAGAGGGACATAGACATGAAAAATATATGCTTTAACTTCCAAGTACACCAGCCTTTCAGGCTGAAACGTTATCGCTTCTTCGACATCGGGAATGATCATTACTACTTTGATGACTTTCAGAACGAAGAGATATTCAAGCGTATAACAAGAGAGACCTATATGCCTGCTAACCAAATGCTCCTCGAGATGATCAAGAAGTCCGATGGAGCAGTTAAGGTATCGTTTGCCATATCAGGGACAGCTATCAGTCAGTTTGAGATATTTGCCCCTGAGCTCATAGATAGCTTTGTCGAGCTCAGTAAAACCGGTTGTGTAGAGTTTCTCGCACAGCCTTATGCACACAGTTTGTCGGCATTGGGAGATCCTATCGAGTTCCGATCTCAAGTAGAGATGCACTCTCGCAAGATCAAGATGATGTTTGGGCAGGAGCCGAAGGTCTTCCGAAATACCGAGCTCATCTATTCGGACGAGATCGCAACAGAGGTTGAAGAGATGGGGTTTTCGGGGATCATTACGGAAGGTGCCAAGCATATTTTAGGCTGGAAGAGCCCCAATTATTTATATAACTCAGCCACTCCTAAAGGTCTTCCACTCTTTCTGCGCAATCAAAGGTTCAGCGATGATATCCTCAAAAACTTCAGTCGTTATGACTGGCGAGAGTATCCCTTGACTGCCGATAAGTTTGCCGGATGGTTGGGGCAGTTGCCGGAGGACGAAGAGGTTGTTTATATTGATATGGCTTACGAGGTCTTCGGGCAGGCTCAGCCTACTACATCGGGCATCTTTGACTTTTTCAGAGCCCTGCCGAGGTTTTTTGATGAAAAAGGGCTCAGGTTTGCAACTCCATCGGAAGTTATTCGTGACTGTAAACCTGTCGGGGTGGTGTCAGTCCCCTTTGCAATCTCATGGTCGGAGGAAGAGAAAAATACCAGCACTTGGCTGGGAAATGCCCTTCAGTCGGAGGCTTTCAGAAAACTTATTGACTGGGGAGAGCGAACTCGTCTCAGTCAAGACCGAAGATTATTACAAGATTGGCTATATTTGCAGAGCAGTGATCACTTCTTGTATATGACCACCACGAATAAGGACGTTCGACTATTCAGTCCGTATGAAAATCCTTACGATGCTTTCAATAATTACATGAACATCCTTAGTGATTTTCACCTGAGGGTCGAAGCCCAGTATCCCAGCTCGATAGAGAATGAGGAACTCAATGCGCTACTCCTTACAATCAAAAATCAAGGGGAGGAAATCGAGGCTCTGAAGGCTCAGCTGGAAAAGAAGAAAAGAGGAACAAAGAAACAAAGTAATATACCTAACAACTAACTACTTAACAGAACAAACCTATGCAAGAAATTGAATGGTCAAAATTGAGCTTTGGTTACTATCCAACAGCTTGGAATGTGAGATGTTACTACCGTGACGGTAAGTGGGGTGAGATCGAGGAAACTCAAGACACCAACATCAGTATGCACATGGCTGCTACTTGTCTTCACTATGGACAAGAGGCATTCGAAGGTCTTAAGGCTTTCAAGGGTAAGGACGGTAAGACTCGTCTATTCAGAGTAGAGGAAAATGCGCTCCGCATGAACCGCTCTTGCGAAGGAATCATGATGCCTGAGATGCCTGTCGAACTCTTCACTGAAATGGTGACTAAGGTTGTCAAGCTCAATATCGATTACCTTCCTCCTTATGAGTCAGGTGCATCACTTTACATCAGACCTCTTGTGATCGGTACAGGGCCACAGGTCGGTGTGCGCCCAGCCAATGAGTATCTCTTCATCATCTTTGTTACACCTGTAGGTCCTTACTTCAAGGACGGCTTCAAGCCAACTCCTATGGCTATCCTTCGTGGGTACGACCGTGCGGCACCTCTCGGTACAGGTACGATCAAGGTGGGTGGTAACTACGCAGCCGGTATCAAGGCAGGTCACATTGCTCACGAAAAGGGATATTCGGCTGTTCTCTTCCTCGATGCAAAGGAAAAGAAGTATATCGATGAGTGCGGACCTGCAAACTTCTTCGGTATCAAGGGTAACAAGTACATCACTCCAAAGTCTGAGTCCATCCTTCCATCTATCACAAACAAGAGTCTGATGCAGGTTGCAAAAGATCTTGGTATGGAAGTAGAGCGTCGTCCAATCCCGGTCGAAGAGCTTGCAGAATTTGACGAAGCCGGAGCATGTGGTACAGCAGCTGTCATCAGCCCTATCCTTCGTATCGATGACCTCGATGACAACCACAGCTATGTCCTTGCAAAAGAAGGTGAAGCCGGCCCTGTATGTACCAAGCTTTATAATGCTCTTCGTGCAATCCAGTATGGAGATGCGGAAGACAAGCATGGATGGGTGACTATCATTGAGTAATCAGGTATTCTGATCCAAGCATAAACGCTTTCGGGGCGACACATAATGAGATGATCCGGTCTCTTATGTGTCGCCTTTTTCGCGCATCATGGGGATGATGGATATTCTCGTCTGTGTCCAAATTGGTTGATCTACTTGCTCCGGTGAAATTCATCACAATTATTTTCACTAACTTTATCGTTAAATAATACTCCGGGGACACAATCCTTGTGGGTAGAAGACAAATCAAAAAGGATGACTTTTCAGAATATATATAGCCAAATCTCTTGTTCCAGATTTCGACAGTTCTTTCTGGTTGCGGTACTCTTTATGCTCTCATCGGAGCTGTTGGCACAGGAGATCGACTCTCAAGTGATCGCTGAAGATAAGTTTGTCAGCAAACAGTTGTATCTGAAGTCCCTGACTCTTGATACTCCCGGAGATGGGAATGAGTCAGCACGCTTCAATCACCTTTGGATGGCGGGATTGATGGATGCTTCTCAACCCTCTATTCGGTATAATTTGGCTTTGGGTTTTGCAGCCATAGGGATGCAGTCGGAGGCTTTTTCGATGATGCAGAGTGCTTTCGACCTTTCCGGACGACAAGACAAGGAGATCGGAGAGGCTTTGACTGAAATGGCTTACAGGACAAATCGTCTCAACGTGGCTGAAGAGACCTTGAAAGCCCTCACAGAGGCTTATCCTGATGACAAATCCTCATTCATACGACTGGTCGAAGTTTACAGGAGAAAAGGAGAGCCCTCGGCCGCCATAGAGATATTGGATAGATTGATAGAAATGGGGCAGGGAAAGCATCTTTTGATCTTTGAGAAAGCTAAGATCTTGGCCGAGATGGGAAAGATCGATGAGACCCGAAAACTCCTTGAGGAGCAGGTCGCAAGCATGCCTACGGATTTGGAGAGTGTCTCCTATCTTGCTTACCTTTATCTCTCACAAGAGGAGGTGGCAAAAGCCAAAGGCCTGATTAAGGCGACCAGGAGGTACATTGCCGATGCTCCGATATTGGACGAACTTTCTGTGTACATACACATCGCCGATAATGACTATGTACGTGCTGCTAAGGAGATACAAAAGATGGCACACACAGAAGATGCACAGCCTGCTGACATCGAGAAGTTGATGTCCCAGAGTATGTCTGCAAGTCAGGATAAGGTTGCAATGACCAAGGCTCTCATCCCGGTTCAAGAGGACTTGATCGAGGTCTATGAGCAATCAGATGGGATCAAACTCTCCTTGGCGAACAATTACTTCGTTGTCGGAGATTCGATAAAAGGTGAGACTCTGCTCTCTAAGATGATCGATGCGAAGACAGAGGAGACTTTTCCTTATACCTACTTCATCGAGAAATATATTCAGGCTCATCAGACGGAAAAGGTCATCGAACTCTCGGAAGTCGCAATGGGTGTTTTTCCGGACAAGGGAACATACTACGTTTTTGCTCTCATGGGTTATGGAGAATCGAAGGACAAGGTGAGCTCTGAGATCGTCCTTGACAAAGCCATAAAAATGGTGCCAAAGACGGATCCCGACTATGGTGATATCATGCTGATCAAGGCTGATGCAGAGTCGGAAGCCGGACGGTATGATTCGGCAAGAAACTACTACGAGGAGGCGATACAGTATGCCAAGACTCCTTTGGCGCACAATAATTACGCTTACTTTTTGGCTGTTCATGGCACGAAAGAGGATCTTGACAAAGCTGAAGAGTTGGCCAGCAAAGCGGTACAACGAGTACGCAACTTTCCGACATTTTTGGATACTTATGCTTGGGTGCTTTATCTGAAGGGTGAATATGCACTCGCAAAGGTATACATAGACAGTGCGATCAGTAATGAGGAAGTGCCTAATCATGTTTATTATGAACATCAAGGGGAAATACTCTTCAAGCTGGGTAAGATCGAAGAGGCCATCACTGCCTTCGAAAAGGCTATCCGATTCGGAGGGAAAGCCGAAGTGTTGAATGATAGAATCAAACAAATCAAATCGAAAAATGCTCAGTAATATATCATATCGTAGCCTTGTGGCCGGTGGAGGAAGTAAGGCATTGTTCTTGCTGATTCTTTTTTTTATGACAGGGTGTGGTACATCGAGGCGTGCCACAACTGTGATTAGGACTGTCGGTGCTGAGGCTCTTTCGAAGGGAGATTTTTTGCGCACATACAATCAGAAGGAGGAGCCACAAGTCATTGATGCCAAAGGTTATATCTCGGCTCTTTTTGATGGCAAGGAGGTCGGAGTCGGTGCACGATGGTCCCTCAAGAGGGATGAGGAGTTTGTGCTTTCTCTTCGGGTGTTTGGACTTATGGAGGCCGGTAAACTTACCGTGACTCAAAACAATCTGACCGTCATAGACCGTATGGGAAAGAGAGGGTTGGCTTTGGATAATCTTTCTGAGACTCTCTCTCGAGAACTCAAGGCCTATAACATCGATCCTCGCATACTGACAGCAATGGCACATCATAGACCATTTTCAAACAAACTTGTTGGTGGTAGTGCCCTCAAGGGGATGGACTTTTCTATTGGTTCTCATGAGGGGTTATATAGATTTGAAGATAAAAAGCATCGGATCATACATGACTTTGATAATGGGCTCAATCTTATCCGTAGCTTTGTAACTTTGCCGAGTGGAGAGATGATCAACATCGAATATTCTGACTTTGTGCTGATCTCGCCTCAGATACGTCCCTATCCCAAGTCTATGATCTTGACCGTGATTCCCACCGACGTGCGGAAGCAAGCGAAGGTACAGATCCAGCTGGACAATATCTCTACTCGCTTCAGTCAACGTGTCGATACCTCGATACCTGATGGATATAAGAGAATGACGGTGGATCAACTGAAAGACCTTATAATCGATTTGGATAAATAATGAAACGTCTCTTATTCATTCTGTTTGCTATCGCACTTCTCGTTCCCTTTTCTGAAGCAGATCTATGTGCTCAGAAGTCAAGGAAGGTGCGTCAGTTGGAGAGTAAACGAAAAACACTCAACGAGGAGATAAACAAGATCTCAGCACTCATAAAGGATACCGATAAATCCAAGAGTGTCAGTCTGAAGAAACTCAACCTCCTTAATCAGCAAATCAAGGCGCGTAAGGAGGTCATCGAGACTCTGACCGCTGAGATAGAGGAGGCGACTCGAGAGACGGGGCGTATGCAGTTGGAACTCGACAGTCTCTTGGGGGAGTTCAGTGTGAAGCAATCGGCTTATGTCAAGTCTCTGCAAGCAATGCAGAGTAGAGATAATGCTGAGGAGCAGTTGCTTTTTATCTTGTCGGCAAAGGATTTTGCTCATGGATTGAGACGAGTGAGGTATCTGAAGGACTATGCGACTTGGCAGAAGCAGGAAGCTGTGAGATTGAGAGGCATCCATGCTCGGGTGAAGGGTAAGCAGGAGGAGATCCAAAAACAGGCTCAGGAGAAGACCGCATTGCTTAATGAGCGTGAAAGCGAGAGGGCAAATCTCCAAAAAAGTACCGAGGAGAGTCGACAAGAGATAAATAAGCTGAACAAACAACAAAAGGAGCTCAAGGCTCAGCTGAATAAAAAGAGGAAGCAGGCCGAGGCTCTGAATAGAGAGATTGAGCAACAGATCGCGAAGGAGGTTGCTGCAGCTGCAGAAAGGGCCGAGCGAGCTGCAAAGGCAAAGAAGTCCAAAGAGACAACGACAACCGCCTCGAAGACAAAGACGGCTACCGCCAAACGCCAGAAGGCTCCTGTACAGTATCAGATGAATAGTGATGAGGTCAAGTTGTCTGGGAACTTCCAAAATAACAAGGGGCATCTACCGGTACCGATCACAGGGAGATATTCGATTGTGAGCTCGTTCGGTGAACATGCTCACGAAAGTCTCTCTTATGTCAGAGTCAACAATAACGGAATAGATATTCAAGGACAAGCCGGAGCAGAGGCTCGTGCTGTCTTCGAAGGAGTGGTCACGAGGATTTTTGTGGTCGAAGGATACAACAATTCCATAATCATTCGTCACGGTAACTATCTCACCGTTTACAGCAATATCACGAGTGTGTATGTCAAAAGTGGTGACAAGGTAACAGCCGGGCAAGCTCTCGGTAAGGTTTTTGCAGACCCTGAGATGGGAGGTGCGACATTGTTACATTTTCAGATATGGAAAGAGAGGACAAAACTCAATCCTCAACAGTGGATCAGAAGATAAATAGATAAGTATTATAACGAAGAATGAAGATTTATAGCCAAATAGACGAATTTATATCGTATCATGATGGTACTCCTATTGCTGCAACCATCGGTTTTTTTGATGGTGTGCATCGGGGGCATCAGAAACTTCTTTCAGAGCTCATACAGCGATCAAAAGAGATAAAGGGAGAATCCCTCGTGATCACGTTCGATGAGCATCCTGCCAAGGTACTTTTTCCAGAAGCGACTCCTCCTGTGGTGTTGAGCTCACTTGCGAATAAGATCAACCTGATAGCGGAGATGGGGGTGGATCACCTTATAGTGATACACTTCACCAAAGAAATTTCTGCCATAGAGCCGCATGCTTTTATCTCACCTTTGATGGAGCGTGGAGGGCTCACAGATCTCGTCATGGGGTATGATAATCGGTTTGGCCGTAGGAGCGACATGAGTCTTGATGATTATGACGCCTACATCAAGTCGTGGGGGATCTCTTTGAGGCGAATCACTCCTATGATCATCGATGGCGTGACTGTGAGCTCGTCCGTGATCAGAAGGCTTGTGGCTTCATGTGAGTTTGACAAAGTACAGACATTACTCGGTCGTCCGTATGGCTTCAAAGGCCGAGTAAAGCATGGGCAGAAGATCGGGCGTACCATCGATTATCCGACGGCAAACATTCAGCCCGTTGACCCTGATATTTACCTTCCGGAGATCGGTATCTACATCGCAGAGGTAAGGGTGGGGGATGAAATTCTCCCGGCAATGGCTTATTACGGTGGTCGTCCCACCATCGACGAGTCTCATAGACTTGGTCTGGAAGCTTATATACTCGATTACTCGGGAGATCTTTATGACAGAGAGATTGAGATAGGCTTCAGACACTTTTTGCGCGAAGACAAGAAGTTTGATTCGATCCAAGAGCTTGCCGAGCAGTTGAAAAAAGACGAAGCCGATACACGTGCATACTTCAAGGCGCATGACCTGTCGATGCTGACTCTCAAGGGGGTACTCTTAGAGGACTACAGAAGATGAAAAGGATCGAGATAGCAAAGATCATCCGACAGAAGTACAACGGCTACTTACCAAAATGGGTAGTAAGGCTCATTGAAAAGCTCATTCATCAAGATGAAATCAATGACATACTCGCCCTTCAGAACCATGTCGATGGAGTGGCTTTTGCGGACAAAGTCATGGAGGCTTTGCGATTCTCTGTCAGTGTACACAATGGCGAGCTTTTACCTCAGAGTGGACGGTATATTTTCATATCCAATCACCCTCTTGGAGGAGCTGATGGGGTTATTCTCACCTCGGTGCTGGGTAAGTTTTACGGAGGTAAGATCAACTTTCTTGTGAATGATCTCTTGATGAGTATAACGCAGTTTGGAGACGTGTTCCTACCGGTCAATAAATATGGTCGACAGAGTCGATCACACCTTCAAAAGATCGAGGAAGCACTGTCCTCTGATCGACAAATCGTCACTTTCCCGGCCGGACTTTGTTCGAGAGAGGAAGAGACTGGAGATATCAGAGACCTTCGTTGGTCTCACTCTTTTATCAAGATGGCACGCAAGTATGATAGAGATATCGTGCCAATCTTTTTTGACAGTCAGAACAGTCCAAACTTTTACAAGTGGGCACGAAGGCGTGTTCGCTTGGGAATGAAGTTTAACTATGAACTGATTTTGCTCCCTGATGAACTCTTCAGAGCCAAAGGGACAGATTACAATATCTACATCGGTAAGCCAATCCGATTGGGAGATCTTGACAAGAATGTCCAAGATGACAACTCTTGGGCTCAGTCTCTCAAGGACTACATCTATACTATACCCGTACAGCCTCAATTCCGATAATATCAATACTATGACCCCGGAACCAATAATCGCTCCCATCCCCACAGAGATAATAGCCAAGGAATTACACTCAGGTCTCTTGTTGCGGAAGACAAATAGAGCCGGCAATGAAATATATACATTCAGTGCTCACGAAGCTCCCAACGTAATGAGAGAGCTCGGACGACTGCGTGAGGAGGCTTTCAGATATTATGGAGGTGGTTCGGGGCAATCGGTGGATATTGATCGCTTCGATCTGGAAGTCGATGGTTACAAACAACTTATTGTATGGGATCCTGAGCACAAAAAGATTATAGGGGGGTATCGATATATTTTGGGTGAGGATATCAGGATCATAGACGGCAAGCCTGATATCGCCAGTGCTAAAATTTTTGATCTTTCACCACTATTTGTCCAAGAGTTTTTGCCCAAGACAATAGAGCTTGGCCGATCGTTTGTTAGGCTGGAGTACCAACAAGCACGCCTTTCTCCTAAATCTATTTTTGCACTTGATAATCTTTGGGATGGTCTCGGTGCTGTCTCTATGATGTACCACGAGTATGAGTACTTCTTTGGTAAAGTGACGATGTACAAAGAGTACAATGTCCAAGCCCGAGACCTCATTTTGTTTTTTCTCAGGACACATTTTACCAATGCTCCCGAGCTCGTAACTCCTCTGAATCCCATATCCATAGATACACCTATACAATGTCTGGAAGATGTGGTAAGAGGGAACGACTTCAAAGAGGATTACCACAGACTGAATCAGGCAGTTAGAACTCTCGGAGTCAATATTCCACCACTTGTAAATGCCTATATGGGGCTATCTTCGACAATGAGATATTTTGGCACTTCTATCAATCCGGATTTCTCTGGGGTAGAGGAGTCCGCTATTCTTGTTCCCTTCCTGGAGATCTCCGAGGACAAGAAAAAAAGGCATATGGAGAGCTTTTTGAGGGATGCTGCCAAACGTTTACCTTCGACCCTCCTTCAGCAGATCAGAAGTAAACTTGGCTGTTAGACAGCTGAATTTCCCACCAAGTGCGAAAAATAAAGTACCTTTGCGGAGCGAATAGATGACTTTTTACATAAGATCATGAATATGAGAGTAAGAAATTCCATACGTTATATTTTATTTTTTGTGGTGCTTTTCGTAGGAAATAATGTCATAAACTTATCTGCACAAGCACCCGTACAGAGTATCTTTGACCTCTTGACAAAGGGGGGAGCCAACAAGGGTAAAGTCACCATCACTCAGTCCTCATACATCAGAGGAGTCGTAGGCAAACGCCCCGAGAGCTTCATCGCGATGGATACCCAAGATGGATATTCGAAGATGAAAGGCTATCGCATTCAAGTGTATAGTGGCAATCGCTCAAACAGTAAGAATATCGCAGAAGAGCGAGCTCGTCGTATCGCTGAAGTCAAGCCGGAGTACAGTACCTACGTGCAGTATAAGGCTCCATTTTGGCGACTCCATGTCGGCAACTTCCTTACTTATCAAGAGGCTCAAGCGGCTATGTATCAGCTTAAGTCAGCAGCTCCTTCTTATGCCAAGGAAATGATTGTGGTGAGGGATCAAGTGTTTATCCAACAACTATAACTAAAATATAGCGCATGTCAATTTTAGACACATCAAAAGGGTATCATACCCAAAAAACATCAGACGAGGAAGAAGAAAAAATCATATCCGATCTCGCCGTACACTATAAGTCTACGATCAATATTCTCGGAGAAGACATCAACCGTGAGGGGCTGGTCAAAACGCCTCAAAGAGTGGCTAAGGCCATGAGATTCTTGACACAAGGGTATCGTCAAGATCCGGCTGCAGTTCTTCGTTCGGCGATGTTCAGAGAGGATTATCAGCAGATGGTCATTGTCAAGGACATAGACTTCTATTCGATGTGTGAGCATCATATGTTACCATTCTTTGGCAAGGCTCACATTGCTTATATCCCCAATAAGTATATTACGGGGTTGAGCAAGTTACCTCGGGTTGTTGATATATTTGCTCGTCGATTGCAGGTGCAAGAGCGTCTCACTACAGAGATCAAAGATTGTATTCAAGATACACTTAATCCTATGGGAGTAATGGTCGTCATCGAGGCACAGCACATGTGTATGCAGATGAGAGGTGTACAGAAGCAAAATTCAATCACAACCACGAGTGACTTCACAGGAGTCTTCCAGGATCAGCGTACTCGTGAAGAGTTCATGAGTTTGATCCGATCAAAGTAATTTATGTTGACTGTTTAGTAGCCTATATCAAAGGCTAATAGCTATGCCTATCCTGATAGATCATCCGGGTAGGCATATTTTTTGTCGAGCTCTGACGATTGCCCGAAAAGATTTGTTCTTTTGCATGACTTTTTATGGAGATGAAGACATCGCAAAAAGTACGGCGACTTGAGTATGTACTCAGGTCGCCGTCGCTTTTTGATGTTTAAGAGTCTGGGTTACCAAACCAATACTCTGTCCTCAGGTGCGAGGTACATAGGATCTCCTTCTTGGATATCGAATGCTTCGTAGAACGCCGGTATGTTGCGGAGAGTTTGGTTGACACGCCATTCACCGAGGCTATGTACATCCACCTTGGTGAGTCTGAGGATGGTTTCCTTACGGATATTTTGTCCCCATACTCTTGCATAGGCGATGAAGAATCTTTGTTCGGGTGTCATGCCATCGATGAGCTCTTGCGGCTTATCGCCCATTGCTTTTTTCATAGCTTCGAAGGCTACGATAAGACCACCTTGGTCAGCAATGTTTTCGCCAAGAGTATTATGACCATCAGCGTGTACATCGTCAGCTACGATAATTTGGTTGAACTGATCGACCAACTTAGCTGTCGAAGCATTGAACTTCTCTTCGTCTTCTTTCGTCCACCAGTTGCTCATATTACCATTCTTGTCGTATTTGCGACCTTGGTCGTCAAATCCGTGTGTCATCTCATGACCGATGACGACCCCGATGGCACCATAGTTGACAGGATCATCAGCATCAAGGTTGAAGAATGGTGGCTGGAGAATACCTGCAGGGAAGCAGATTTCGTTTGTGGTAGGATTGTAGTATGCATTGACGGTGTGAGGGTTCATGTACCACTTGTTGACATCCACAGGCTTGTTGAGATCTGCTATGTTCTTTTCTGTCTGATACTTGCCATACTTAGATACAAAGGCATATAGAGACGAGTCATCCACTTCGAGCTCTGCATAGCCCTCCCACTTGTCAGGATAGCCGATCTTTACCTTGAATGCCGCCAACTTCTCTTGTGCATTTTTCTTTGTCTCATCCGACATCCATTCGAGAGAAGCAATTCGTTCAGAGAGAGCAATCTTGAGATTTTCGACGAGTGTGGTCATGCGCTCCTTAGCTGCTGCAGGGAAGTGTTCTTTAGTATAGATCTTACCCACAACTTCACCGAAGGTGTCATCGACAAGCTCTACGGCTTCTTTCCAGCGAGGTTGCATTTCTTGTAGCCCACTCATAAGTTTGCCACTGAAGTCGAAGGATGCCTTTCTGAAGTCTTCACTCAAGTAGTCTGCCGCACCGTTGAGGGTGATGACCTTGAAGTAGTTCTTCAAGTCTTCGAGGGCGATCGTGTTGATGAAGGTATCAAACTTCTTGATGTAGTCTTTTTGGGCAACGTTTAGTGTCTCAAAGTTCTCAAGACCCTTTCTTTGGTTGAAATAAGTCTCCCATGGGAACTTATATGCCGATAGGAAGGCAGATCTCTCAGTCTTGTTCCAATTGAGCTCAGGTTCCCTGAGTTGGATCTTGGTATAGAGGATATCTGAGAGTTTCTTCTCTGTGGCATAGACATTTTTGGCGATGTTCATGGCATCTTCTTCGGTCGCGCCAGAGAGTGTCAAGAGCTTGGAGATGTAGGTGAGATACCCCTCTTGGAAGTTCTTGTAGTTAGGGGCGTCTTGATAGTAGTCTTGGTCGCCCATGATTAGAGAAGGCTGTGCAAGCTCAAGGATGTGACGGCTGCTGTTGTCGTTGTCTATGGTCACATAAGTGTAGAATAAGAACTGGTTGCCGTTGTTTGCAGACTCTGCAAGGAAGTTAACCAAACCATCCATGTCACCGATAGCATCGATACGCTCCAATGCGGCTTTCACAGGGGTCGCACCGTCTGCGTTGAGCTTGTCCTCATCCATTGCGAGGGTATAGAGGGTCTTTGCTTTAGCTTCGTCGGAGCCTGCCACAGAGCCATCCAAGTGCTCGATGATATAGCGAGCGATGCTCTGTGCCGAGTCTCTCAAGACATGGAACGATCCATAGTTACCGTACTCTTCCTTGAGTGGATTCGCAGCCATCCATCCACCATTCACATAGCGGTAGAAGTCTGCCTTGGGGTTTACACTCTTGTCCATGGCAGTCGTGTCAATCCCTGGCACGACCACTCTTTCTTTCTCTTGGCTCTTCTGTGGTTGACAACCTGTGAAGAGCATCGTTGCACATACCATTCCGGCGAATGGTAAAAGAACTTTCTTCATAAAATAAATATTGACTTAGGTTGAAAAAATATGTATGGTTTTCTCATTCAAAAACTCCGACCAGTCGTCATCTCCCGTTTATTGTCGGGGAGAGACATCACTGATCGGAGTCAGATGTTGTTATCTTGGGCTTTGTGTGCCTTTTGTCCTTATCTTACTTGATGTGAGGGTTGATAGTGTGCCACTTATCTACCGGAGGTAGGACCCCCATCTCGATGACTTGATCTCTGAGATCACAGAGGTGCTTGTAACTGCTTTGTAGCTCTGCCATCTCAGTCTCGGTGCCCTTGACATCGGTGTAAGATACACCATCCTTGGTAATCTTTGTCTCCATCGCCATCATGATGTGATCAAACCCACCGGTGGAGACATAACAACCTGAAGGCCATCTGAATGCTTCGCCACCCATGGCAGCTCTGATCATCTCGATGGATACGTACGATGGACTCTGGAAGGACGAGCGACCACGTAGCTTGATGATGTTTGCACCACCCTTTACGACTCTTTCGCGAAGGGCTGCCCAAGCCTCATTTGTAAGTTTATCCGTACCGATAAGATCGGTGAGAGGAGTCCCATCGACTTTTGCCGAAGATGCGAAGACTGCCATTTGTTCTCCATGACCACCATAAGTGCGGGTGTTAGTGACCTTGCTTTGCTCGATGCCGAAGTGCTTGGCGATTTCACTCTGAAGACGGGTAGAGTCGAGACCTGCAAGGGTCGTCAGACGAGATGGATCGATGCCTGCGTAGAGCATGGTCACAAGACCGGTGATGTCTGCGGGGTTGAAGATGATGACGACATGCTTGACGTCAGGACAATATGCCTTGATGTCTTTACCGAGCTGTGCTGCGATCTCAGCATTACCCTTTAGGAGGTCTTCGCGAGTCATACCCTCTTTTCTGGGCGCACCACCTGATGATACGATATACTTTGCACCGGTAAAGGCTTCCTTTATGTCTGATGTGAATGTGATATGGACACCTTCGAAAGAGCAGTGTCGTAGTTCTTCTGCCACCCCCTCAAGCCCATTGGCGAATGGGTCGTAAAGGCAAATGTTTGGAGTCAAGCGCATCATTGCTGCTGTCTGTGCCATATTCGAGCCGATCATACCGGCAGCTCCCACGATCGTTAATTTTTCGTTAGTCAAAAAGTTCATACTCTATTATTCTTTTGAAGGTAAATACTCGGGCTATGCCTCATGTTCACAAATATAACAACTATAATCCGAATATAATATTAATGTCGATGCCAAATTCGTACAAGTCCAAAGACTTGACTTAGATACGATATCTAAATTTATGCTACCTTTGTCGCATCATTTTTTGTAACGAAACAATTATGCGTCCTTCGATAAGCGTTATTTTCACGACATACAATCAACCCCTATGGTTGCACAAGGTTCTTGTAGGCTTCAGCATGCAGACTTTCACCGACTTTGAGGTCATCATTGCCGATGACGGATCAGGGCCGGAGACACAGCAGGTGATAGACGATGCCAAGACATGGGCTACTTACCCCATCAAGCACGTTTGGATAGAAGATACGGGGTACCATAAGTGTGACATCCTCAATATGGCTATCATGCAGGCAGAGGCAGATTATCTCGTTTTCACCGATGGCGACTGTATCCCTCGCAAGGATTATCTGCAGGTGCACTGGGACAATAAGTCTCCTCATCGTTTTCTCTCCGGTGGCGCTGTTCGTCTGCCGATGGGCATCTCTCTTGCACTCACGGATGAGGACATAAGGAGTGGGCGAGCTTTTGACCGTGATGAGCTAAACAAACTCGTCGAGGGAGAGAAGGTCAAGTCTCTCAAGCTCTCGAAGTGTCCCATCATCCCTCCTCTCATGAATGCTGTATCTACCGTGAAGGCTTCGTGGAATGGAAATAACTCTTCGTGTTACAAGGAGCATATCTTGGCAGTCAATGGTATGGATGAGCGTATGAAGTACGGCGGGCAGGATAGACAGCTGGGCGAACGCTTGACCAATATCGGTATCACGGGCAAACTTGTTCGATACAAGGCCACGATGCTGCATCTCGATCACAAGAGAGGCTATGTGACGGAAGAGGGATGGAAGTTCAACAACCAACTTCGCAAAGAAACTCGTTCAGAGAAAGTTACTTGGAGTCCTTATGGTATCTTGAAGGTAGATGAGTGTCCGAGCGAATTGAAAGAGGCTTCGTTGCGACGTAAAAAATCCTGACGTATGACTTGGACAATGAGATTGTCTCTCGTTCTTCTGTCGCGTGTCAGAATACATGCTGTCGCCGGACAGAAAGCATTTTGCCAACGCGTGGAAATATTTCTGTTCCTGTCGGAGAAAAATTGAAAAGTCTCATCTTCCTACTCTGTATAAAAAAGAGTGGAGGGATATGAGCCTGAATATCGCAGGCACATATCCCTCCACTTTTTATCTTATCGTGTACGAAGAGAGGGTGGGAGTGTGAGCTTCTCACCCAGCATGCGGTCTGCCTCGGGAGTCCGTGTGCGGTCGTGACCTCCGGCAGGAGAAAATGTGAGTTCTCCGAAATATATTTTACCTTGAGATAGGTAGAAGTCTACACGTACAAGAGGAAAATCTTGCGATAGTACATCAGCGTAATCAAACATCTTGGAGACCATCTCTCGGTCCAAGTCTGCAGGAAGTTCGCCCTCATCGCCGTATTCGATGTGTAGCCTGTTGAAATCCCGGTCGATGTACCTGAATTTGGTCTGTCCGCTCCCTCTGTCGAAGCAGAGCATGCAGCAATAGGGAACACCATTGAAGCAATATATCTTGTAGTCCACAGGACTCTCTTGCTCCTCATCCGGCTCGATATAAGCCTCAGTCAATATCTTATGAGGGATGTCTTTGTAGTGCATCTCCGCATGAGTGAGGTGAGACTTCCGTCTGTCCCATTTTTTTAGCTTTTTGATTACCTTGGAGACATCGAGGGTAGCCTTATCCTTACAGATAATGTTCATCCCGAAGCCGAAGTTGTACTTGAGAGCAAACTTCTTCGGTAAACTTTCGAAGTCGATCTCATCCGCACTGTCATACACTGCGATTAGGGGTGTGAGCAAGTGTCCCATTCCCTTTTGTTCGATGTACGCTCTTACTGCCCACTTGTCAGCACATCGTGTGTAGATCGGGTCATAAGGGTGTACATGAAGCTTCAGCCACTGTATTTTTTCGTCGAGGCTTTGGGGCTTTTCTAACTTTGGATAATAGCCATGATACCTCTTGAAGGTCCAGAGGATGTTGCACTTCGGAGACAAGCGTGTGAGGAGTTGCTTCAGGATCTTCATACGAGTAGAGGCTTACAGATATTGATCTACACCGAGATCTGCACGGTACGATGTGGAGGCCATCTGCTCTTCGAGGAGTTTTGTGTTGATGTCTAACCTCTCTGTGCTGAACGATTCATGATGAAGGTGATAGACCACACCACCTCCTTTGAGACAAGACTTTTCGACACCACTCTTAAGGAGTCTGATGATGATGTCAAAGTCTTCGGCCCCCCAGCCCTCATAGGCTTCATTGTAGCCATTGACCTTGATCAGATCGTCCCTCCAGAAAGAAAGATTACAACCCAAGGCATGAGATACCCCCTTTTTGCCATAGAATTTGGCAAAAAGCTTACGTATGAGCTTTGATCTCATGGTGTTCGAAAAGATTCTGAATGATGGCGGGAGTATCCCTTCCCAAGGTATGAGGCGTTTTGCGGCAAGTGTCTTTTCGGACATCTCTGGAGAGAGCAAGATGCGCCTTCCGCAGACAAAACCGTTCGGCTTTGCAATCGAGAGGTGATCGGCGACAAAGTGACGCTTGACGATACAATCTCCATCGACGAAGACAAGGTAATCGCCGGTAGCTTTGGCAATCGCTTTATTGGTGATTTTGGCTTTGCGGTATCCATCATCTTCTTGCCATACGTGTACGATGGGTATAGGAGATTGTGTGCGAAGTAGTTCGATCATATCTCGTGTGTCTTCTCTCGAACCATCATCGGCTATGATGATTTCGTTTGGAAGATAGGTCTGTACGAAAAATGACCTGACGACGACATACAAGGCTTCAGTCCAGTTGTATGTGGATATGATGACACTTACCTTGGGGGACGAGTTGTGTTGCTCTTTTGTTACCATGATCTAAAATTGATATACCGTGGCTTATAGGTACTGACTTACCCCTTTTTCAGTGCGATAAGTCCCTTTTTCAAGTTGTTTTTTCAGAAGTTCTCGATTGATCTGCAGTCTGTCCTGACTATTGTACGTGTGTTCCAAATGATACTGGACTGCACCTCCTTTGATACAACATTTTTCGACACCCATGTTGAAGAGTCTCACGACGACATCATCATCTTCGGCGCCCCATCCCTCGTAGGCTTCGTTGTAACCATTGATAGCAAGGATATCTTTCCTCCAATAGGACATGTTACACCCCGAAATATAGTCCAAGACTCCTCTCCCATAGTACTTTGCAAAGAGTTGTCGCATGGTGTTTGACCTGATGTTGTTGAGATAGCTTCGATAGTCTATCGAAGAGGGGTGAGCCCATAGAGAGAGCTTCTTTCTACTCAATGTGGTCTCGGTCGCCTTAGGGTCAAGATAGACCCTCCGTCCACACAGAAATCTATTCTCTTTAAGCAGTGACAGATGATCCTGTATGAAGTGTCGCTCAAGGATACAATCCCCATCAATCTGGACGATGTAGTCCTTGGTACATCGAGCTATGGCCTTGTTGCGGATCTTTGCCGCTCTAAATCCTTTGTCTTCCTGCCATACGTGTACGATGGGTATGGATGTACTTTCTCTGATGGTATCGATCAATGTCTTTGTCTCTTCTCTTGAACCATCGTCGGCGATGACTATCTCGTCGGGCGGTATAGTCTGACAGAGGGCTGACTTGAGTACGAGCTCCAATGCCTGTGGCCAATTATAAGTCGTGACCAACAGACTTATGTCAGGGTAATTCTTTGTTTTGGGCATATTAGGTTGAGAGTAAAGATAATTTGATCAGAAGTGATTGTAGCGATTTTTCCAAAATTTTTTGTGGTAGTGAAATATGAGATCTCGAACTTTCTGAGGGTCTGCACCTATAGCTTTTGCATATTCGTCCGAGAGCACTTCGAAGAATGCTTTTCTACCCCATAGTCTGCAGAAGTTGCGACATCCATCCTCAAGAGACACCGGGACGAACTTCACGCGGTTGATGTCCACCACGCAGAAAGAGTATTCTCCCGGTTCGACTTCATCAAAGAGTATGTTACCAGGAGAGAAATCCTTATGATATACTCCTTTTTTGTGAAGATCTGCTGCAAATCGAGCGAAAGCCCTTACCGTGGCATCACGACCGTTGAGATCGCTGTCCCCAAACTCATACATCGTTCTGCTCAATGGGCTTTGAAATGTCACGAGATAACTATGTTTCACGCAGAGTCCTGCACGATGAACCATGTAGCCGATAGGGGCAGGGGTATCTATACCCATTGCCTTCATTCGGATGGCATTCTCGTACGCACGTACTGCTTTGGGTTTTCTGAATGTTGCATAGATAAACCTATTGATGAGATTGGGTTCCTTGAATCTCTTTGCATTAAGTATGATGCCATTATCAAGCTCGAAGATCTTGATCTCATTTCGCCCTTTGTAGATGGTCGTCCCCTCTCTGTGAAAGGATTGATCCAATCCCTCCACAAAGTCACGATAGTTCTCACACTCCGGGGCAATGACGATAGTTCTCATATTACAATGGTAATTTGTTCAAAGTTAACCATAATAATTCATTCGCTTGTTTTTGCCCGCGGCAATCCTTCTTATCAACTAACTGTACAAGGCTTCACTCGTCTAAAAAGAATGTGTAGAAGGAGTGAAATCGAATCTTACGACTTTCATTGTCGAGCGGTAAAACTTGATGATGAAAGTCGTAAGACTTGATTTTGTCGATCGTACGGATGTTTCTTTATCTTTTCATGAGTAGGGGGATGAGTTCTTTGAAAAACTTTGATCTATCCTCATCTCCCTTGATATTCTCTATCGGGAAGCCTATCACACATGCACGGTGGGCTCTTCTGAAGAATGAGCCTGCACCTACGTTATCTTCCTTATAGTGTAGCACACGACCACCACCTTCGGCAGGGAAGATGGGTGCACACTCAGTGCCTTCGGTCAGTACGAATGTGCGTCTGTCTTGTTCGTTGCGGTGCTCCGTTTGTATGCTACTACCTTCTGTGATACTGACTGGAAGAGGATAGTCGTAGCCCAATATGTTGCGAGCAAAAGCTCTGACAGCATCCGCTTCTGACGAAAGGTCTTCGGGGGCAAATACGGAGTTTAGATAAGAGCCGGATACGAGGATACCACCGCCGTTGAAAGCAAAGGCTTCGAGTGCAAGGCGTATCTCCTCATCAAATGGGGCAAATCTTGCAGGTCTTGCAGGATGTATAGCTTGCTTAGATTTCTGCTTCCCGAGCAAGAGGTCGACCACATCGTAGTTCTCCAACACATCGGGATAAGATCGTATGTATGCTTTAGAAGCCGAGCCGTAAGAGTAGCCGGCATCCAATAAACTTTTTCCATGTCGTTTGATGTAGTCAAAAGTATTGCCTTCGATCACTTGTGGACGACCCGAGTCCGTTGGCATACCGATATCTCTACGATCGGTGATGGCTGTACCTATACCTGCAAAGACTCTCTCTGTCTCGTTGTATTCCATCTCTGCGACTTTGTCATAGCCGTTGATCACGAATACTCGTCCCTTTGCGAATGGTGAGATACCGCAACTTAGTTCTTCAGACTCGAAAGAAACTCCACCCTCATTCGCCGCAACGATCTTGAAGCGGTAGTTCCGTCCGGGTGCGATGGGTACGGTCGTAGTGGTATTCTTTATGATCTTACCTTGATCGAAATATCCCTCATCGATAGCCGTGTAGAGAATATAATGAGAGGGAGTGGCCGTAGGCTCTATGCTGTCTTGTGTGGGATGCCAAGAGAGTCGAGCCAGAGCATCCTCGGCATCGATATCTATCGAAAACTGTCGAACCGGAAGAGGGTGTACCACAAAAGGCAGGTCATACTCTGTCGATAAGTAACGCAGTATGCCTTTGTAGATCGCACGCGCTACGGTAAACTTAAATGCAGGGTCGTGTCCATAGCACATATCTTTGAAGTTTTGGTGCGACAAGAGCTCCAACAGTACCCCGGGGACACTGCCCCAGGTAGCCTCGGAGTAGTTCTTGTCCCACATCCCACGGCGTTTCCAATCCGGGTTGTGAGAGACGCGGACATCTCGTACGATATAGCTCTGAACAATGTCTGTGAGTTCTCTCGCCATGAGTCGATCCATCCCGGAAGGATAGAGACCTTGGTTCCACTTTGTATTGAAGATCGCCAATGTCCCCAGCACATCATCTACGTTTTCGCGCACTCCTGCATCGGTATGAAGGGTAAGGGAGAGATCAATGGGGATATTGAGGCCTTCCTTGTTGGGATTGATCGCCGTGCCTCCGGTGAGGTAGCTTACCCAGACAGATCTGCTCTTGTAGTCATCAGTGTAGTCGTCTTGGCTCTTGAATCCGTTGTAAAGAGAGTCCGGCACACCTGCCCACTGCATCCAATACCTGGCGGCCTCCGCATATCGTGGCATGCCACTCGTCACTTCGGGCGAAGCCGGTACTTTGACCCAGCGTCGTCTCCTCTTCACTTTTGTTGCAGGCATCGAACGTTTGATATTGCCCATCCCACCGCCTATTTTTACAGCATCGGCAGAGATGACCTTCCCCTTGTCTCGTGAGATATTGCTAAGTGATATGCCTTGATCACGTTTCCCGGCTTCAAAAGGGAACGATCCGAGGTAAATCCAAGTCCCTCCTCCCATGGTCTGATTGACCTTGAAAGACGAAGTCCCCCTCGCATGATGTACGGTATAGAGTGCATCCTCCACGCTGTTGGGAAAGCTTTGATAAGAGACATATACCGCAAGGGTCTCATCCCTGACGATGGTGGGGTGCCATCGTACTTCGCTCTCTTTGCGTGTCGATGACAAGTGTAGACGACTTGTCCCTGACTTGAATGGATTTTCGTTGTCTTTCCAAAGGCTTTGGGTGTATCCGAAGCCCTTGGATACTGTTTCCCAACCTTTGTCGGTCTCTACATACTCTCCCTTGGTAAAATGACTTTTGTCATTGTCCACGATGTACTCTTGGGCAGAAAGGTCTCTCTCATGAGGGAGGAGTACTATCGCTCCGCTATTTTCGAGCATCGGTATTACGTATGGGATCATGTAGGAGAAGCTGAGGAGATCCTCTATCGTGCCGTTCATGAGTGGGCGTTGCCACCTCCAGCGTTTTGACTTGTTGTCGTAGAAGTATCCGTGACTCCGCCACAGAGCCAGGTGTCTCCCTTGAAGGGCGGCAGAGGCTGTATGTATCGCATCGACAGGAGTCACCAATGGTCGTTGTCTGTTGTTGCCCGTGGTGAGATCGGACCATCGACCTCTTCTCCGTTCCCCACCAAAGGCGATGGGGATGAGGTCCTCGATGTTGTATTCATTGGTGCGGACACATATTTTCTTCGGACTGTGTCCATAGCGACCATAGAGCTCTCCCAGGCGGTCATAGATACTCTTTACTCTCTCTGTCCTGAATGGTATGTAGCTCGCCTGCTCATTGAGTATGATGAACAAGGTGTCGCCGCTGTAATAATGTCTGAGTGCCTTGCATCGACCGATGTGAAGCTGCAGGGGTTGCGAGTCTGTGATGATCTGAGCCACCTCTTCCAGGCTGACAGAGTCCGGTGGCACTGTCGGTGACTGAGCATGAAGGGCGGTGACTGATATGATGGTTGAGCATAAAACTCCGAAAATACGTTTGTACATATACTGAAAGTACGATTAACTTGTTCAATGATCTAAGTACAAACATACTCAATCTTTCCCTAAACGATACGATTATTGCGTGGATATATTTTCTTTTGGGTTTGGGGACTTTGTCAAGTGGGCTTTGTCAGCATAAGACGAGTGGAGGTGAGGATTCTGTCTTGCGCCGGAATGTATACTGTTGCGGAGCAGAATGCATTCTGCCGTCGTACAGAAAACTGACGAACTGTCGCATTGACATGCTGTGCATTCGCATCCGAACACATATCGCAAATGATGATATTATTACATAATTTATTGTCGTTTTTTGGTTTGCAGCTTATCTCTGTCGCTCAATTATGCTATCTTTGCGCACAATATATATATCATATAATTAAACTAAATCTTTCAATGAAACATCGTTTTTTACTACCCGCTTTGCTCGTTGTGTCATTGGGTGGCATGGAGGTTTCGGCTCAAAGTGTTGTGCCCGAACGCCCTGTGGACATCAATGTCAAGAAAATCTTCAAGAGTAAGCGTCAGAAGGCTAAAGAGGAAGCCGAGAAAAATCAAGGTAAAGCACCCTCTCAGGATGCTCGAAAGTATTCGGAGCTCACAGCCGGGGCTTCAATGTCCGATGGCTTGGTGCGCACTATATTGAAGGATGATAAGCTCTACTTTGAGCTCAATGATTCCATCTATGGTAAGGATCTGTTGATTTCCAATCGTATCTCTAAGACTTCGGACAACACAGACTTCGTTGCCGGGCAGATGGTGACTGATCCTCTCCTCTTCAAGTTGGAAAAACAGGGCAAGAAGGTCTTCATGTATTATGTCCCCACTGTCAATACTATTGATGAGGATGATCCTATCGCACCATCGTTCAAGAAAAATTTCAGTGCTCCTATCCTCAGGGTGTTTGATGTCGTTGTGAGCAATGGCGATAATGCTGTCATTGACATGACTTCTTTCTTCTTGGGTGCGGAGTCCAATATTTCTCCCATAGCCAAGGCCGGCCGTAATGGTGGTACTCAGATCGTTCAGGCTTCGCAGTTCAGTAGCGTGAAGAGTTTCCCAAAAAATGTCGAAGTCAAGAACATCATGTCTTTCCGCAGTATGGATAAGGCCTATACCATCGAGACTCACAGGTCGGTGGTGATCTTGCCTGAAGAGCCTATGCGTATGAGACTTCAGGACAACAGAGTGGGTTACTTCTCATCTAATCGCCTGAGATTTACGACGAACCTCGACAAACTTGATCCTTATCAAATCATCCACAGATGGAGGCTCGAGCCTAAGGATAAGGATGCTTATTTCAGAGGCGAACTCGTAGAGCCTATCAAGCCTATTGTGTTCTATGTCGACACTGTCTTCCCTGCAAAGTGGAAAGGTGCTGTCAAGGCCGGTATCTTGGACTGGAACATCGCTTTTGAGCAGGCCGGCTTCAAGAATGCTGTCATCGTCAAGGATTACCCATCTGCTGCGGAGGATCCAAACTTTGATCCCGATGACTTGCGTTACTCTTGTGTCAAGTACGCAACGACAACCATTGCCAATGCCATGGGCCCCAGCTATGTAGACCCACGAAGCGGTGAGATCCTCAATGCCGATGTCATCTGGTATCACAACCTCACACAGCTCCTACACAACTGGAGGTTCACCCAGACCGCTGCTGTCGATAAGCGTGTCCGCACGACTCGATTCCCTGACGAAGTGATGGCGGAGTCTATGAGATATGTGGCTGCACACGAGATAGGCCATACCCTCGGTCTGATGCACAACATGGGGGCTTCGCACGCATTTACGGTGGAGCAGCTCAGAGATCCTGCCTTTACCCAAAAGTATGGTACTACTCCAAGTATCATGGACTATGCTCGTAACAACTTCGTAGCACAGCCCGGAGACTTTGAAAAAGGGGTAAGACTCACTCCACCCCTCATCGGTGTGTATGACATCCATGCCATCAACTGGGGTTATCGTCTCATCCCGGGCGCAAAGGACTTCAGAGATGAGTACTCTGTGCTTTCTTCTTGGATAGATGCAAAGAAACATGACCCTATGTATGTCTTCGGTGCTCAGCAGATCATCACGCTCGACCCTACCGCTCAGACAGAAGACTTGAGTAACGATCAGATCAAGGCCGGTACGAACGCGATCTCTAACATGAAGTACATCATGAAGCACTACAAGGAGTGGTTGAGTGAACCCGGTAAGAGGGCTGATAACCTCGAAGAAGCTCACAGAGACATGGTACAACAGTTCCTCCGTCACCTCAGACATGTCACTCCATTTGTGGGTGGTCGTATGTACTACGAAAACAGACAAGGGGATGGACAGTATCCTGTGTACTATGTCGATAAGTCTCGCCAAAAACAAGCCATCAAGTGGGTTGTCTCTAATCTTAGAGAGATGAACAATTGGCTCTACGATAGCGAGACCCTTCAGAGTTATGATGCATCGGGTCACGCAAAGGCTGCGGCTGTCTACTACGCGATAGTGCCTTCTGTGATCTCAGACCTCTTGGCACCATACCGCCTCCTCGGCGTGATCGAAGGTAATCGTGCCAAAAAGAGTACAAAGTATTCTCTCGAAGAGATGCTTAATGACGCGACTCGTGAAATCTATGCTGCATCCTATGCAGGTCGCAAGCTCTCGGATATCGATATTGCCATCGAGGATGCCGGCATCAGGACTCTCATTGCTTATGGATCGCCAAAGAGTGCAGCGGCTGCTTCGGCACAGAAGAGACTGACCGAAGCACAAGAGACCGTCGATGCGCTCTTCACCACAATGCCTTGTCATAGCTGTGCTTCTTGTGCTTTGGGTGCAGAGCATAAGCAAGATCAGACCTCATTCGTGCGTATCAATATCATGCCGGCTCGTCCTGCAGAGTATGAAGTGAAGCCGGCAATTCTTGCCAAACTGAACGATGTCCGTAAGCTCTATCGTCAGCGTGCAGCCTCTACATCTGATGCGAAGACACGTAACTTCTATAAACTTTGGGAAGAAAAATTCAAAGACTTGCTCGATCACTGATCATAAAGAAATGAGGATGGCAACATCCCTCTGAGAATCAATAGAGAGAGGATATTTGACGAGGTTTTGTCAAATATCCTCTTTTGATTTTTTATTATTTATTCGTTACTTCTCTGTCTTTGGCAAGCCGAAATTGGAAAAATTTTTACTACTTTTGAACAGTGAAAAGACAGGTGTATATCCGCCTGTTTTTTCTTGAACTAATGATTTAATATTCTGAAATAATGAAGATAATTAAGCGAGACCACCGGCAGGAAGACTTTACGTTTGACAAGATTAAGAGAGCCATAAACAGAGCATTTTTGGCTTGTGAAGAGAAGATAGAAGATAGTGACCTGGATCTTATCTGTGAATATCTTGGTGAACAACTTGTAGGAAGAGACTCCATCACGGTGGAGACTATTCAGGACATGGTTGAGACGGAGTTGATGAAGAGAGGCTACTACAAAGTGGCCAAGGCTTATATCCTCTATCGAGACAAGCGAGGGGAGTTCCGAGCTGTGATCGAAAACTTTAGGAAGATCATCAGTGATGAGGAAATCATCCGTCTCTTGAAGGATGTTCAGGCTTCTTATAGCGCACGTCAGTACAGTCTGGAGCTGTTGTTGGTTAAGTTTCAGGCTTTCTACAAGGACGATGTCAATATCCTTGATACCCTTATCAAAGCTTCTGTCGAACTCATCACACCGGAAGCTCCCAACTGGGAGTTTGTGTCGTCTCGCTTACTTTTACTGAAGACAGAGCGTAGTATCAGACAGCAGGAGCATGACCTCGGATTGACTTCCTTGCACGATAAGCTACGCTACCTCACCAACGAAGGGCTGTATGGTGCATATATGCTGGATGCTTACAACTTCGATGATGTCCAAGAGCTTGAGGCTTACTTGAATGAGTCACGCAATAATCTTCTTACATATAGTTCTCTACATCTGATCTGTAAACGGTATTTGATCACCAATCACAACCATCAGTTGTTGGAAAGACCTCAAGAGATGTTCATGGGGATCGCGATGCACCTTGCCATCCCTGAGGGCGAGCGCAGGGTCGAGTGGGCAAAGAAGATCTATGACATCATCAGCACACTCAAGGTCACTATGGCTACGCCCACGATGAGCAACGCTCGTAAGCCACTCAGTCAGCTTTCCAGCTGTTTTGAGGACGTGATGCCAGATAGTCTCATAGGTATATATAGGACAATCAATAACTTTGCCCAAGTCTCCAAGTTTGGTGGTGGTATGGGCATTTATATGGGCAAAGTCCGTGCTGTGGGAAGTGATATCAGGGGGTTCAAAGGTGTGGCAGGTGGAGTCCTGAAGTGGATCAAACTCTGTAATGATACAGCCATTGCTGTCGACCAGCTTGGGGTGCGTCAGGGCTCTGTTGCTATTTATCTTGATGTTTGGCACAAGGATATGCCTGAGTTCCTTCAGATCCGTACCAATAATGGTGACGATCGCATGAAGGCGCACGATGTCTTCCCAGGAGTTTGTTTCCCAGACTTGTTCTGGCGAATGGTACAGGAGGATATCGACGGTAATTGGTACATGATGTGCCCTCATGAAGTCAAAACAGCCAAGGGGTATAGTCTCGAAGATTACTACGGAGAAGAGTGGGAGAGACGTTATAACGAATGTCTCCAAGATAACCGCATCTCCAAGCGTGCCATCAAGGTAAAAGATCTCATGAGGTTGCTCATCAAGTCTGCCGTCGAGACAGGTACTCCATTTATTTTCAACAGAGATACCGTCAACAGACTCAATCCGAACAAGCATCAGGGGCTTATTTACTGTTCGAATCTATGTACTGAGATCGCCCAGAATCAGAAGGCCATCAAGACAAAGCAAACGATCATCAAGGTCGAGGATGGGCAAGATATCGTTGTCGAAGAGACAATCCCCGGGGATTTTGTCGTTTGTAATCTTGCTTCCCTTGTCCTCGGTAATATCAATGTCAAAGATGACAAGGAGATGCAGGAAGTCATCAGCACGATTGTAAGAGCATTGGACAATGTCATCGACCTAAACTTCTATCCTATCCCCTATGCGGAGATCACCAATCAGAGAATGCGCCCCATAGGGTTGGGTACGAGTGGATACCATCATCTGCTCGCCAAGCATGGGATCCGTTGGGAGAGTGACGAGCACTTGGTGTTTATGGATGAAGTCTTTGAGAAGATCAATTACTATACCATACAGTCTTCTTGTCGTTTGGCTGAAGAGAAGGGTATGTACTCTCACTTCAAGGGTAGTGACTGGGACAATGGAGATTACTTCAGAGATCGTAACTATAATGATGAGAAGTGGATGGCTCTTGTTGCCGAGGTGCATAACAAAGGCATGCGCAACGGCTACTTGATGGCGATAGCCCCCACAAGCTCGACTTCTATCATTGCCGGTACTACGGCAGGTACTGACCCGGTTATGAATCGTTATTTCCTCGAAGAGAAGAAGGGAAGTATCGTCCCTCGTGTCGCTCCACAACTGTCTGATGATACGTTTTGGCTCTATAAGACGGCTCATCAGATAGATCAAAACTGGGTCGTTGATGCAGCAGCCGTTCGTCAACGTCACTTGGATCAGGCACAGTCTGTCAATCTGTATATCGATCAGACTGTCACCTTCCGAGGTGTCATGGATCTTTATTTGAGGGCATGGAGCAAAGGGGTGAAGACCCTCTACTACGTCCGAAGCAAATCTCTTGAAGTCGAAGAGTGCGAGACCTGCTCCGCTTAAGCCTCCAAGGATCACTATATTATCTAACAACAAAAAATGACAAGATATGCAAGAACTAAAGAAAAAAGCTCTTTTCAACGAGTACGGTGACGTCGAGGTGAATAAGCGTCGTCTGATCAATGGAAATACGACCAATCTTAACGACTTCAATAACATGAAGTACAGTTGGGCTTCGGCTTGGTATAGACAAGCGATGAACAACTTCTGGATTCCGGAAGAGATCAACATGAGTCAGGATGTCAAGGACTATCGTCTTCTTTCTCCTCAAGAGAAAGTTGCTTATGACAAGATTCTTTCGTTCCTTATTTTCCTTGACAGTATTCAGACCGCAAATCTCCCTTATGTCGGAGAGTATATCACTGCCAACGAGGTTAACCTCTGTCTCACCATACAAGCGTTTCAGGAGGCTGTACACTCTCAGTCATACAGCTATATGCTGGATACGATATGTTCGCCCGAAGAGCGTACGACCATCCTCTATCAATGGAAGGATGATGAGCACCTCCTTGCTCGTAACAAGTTTATAGGGGACATCTACAATGAGTTCCAAGAAAACAAGAGTCCTGAACAATTGCTCAAGACCATGGTGGCCAACTATATCCTCGAAGGTGTCTACTTTTACTCCGGATTTATGTTCTTCTACAATCTCGGACGTAATGGAAAGATGCCCGGATCGGTACAAGAGATTAGATACATCAATCGTGATGAGAACACCCACCTTTGGTTGTTCAGATCAATGATCCTCGAGCTTCAAAATGAGATGCCTGAACTCTTTACGGAAGAAAATAAGACCATCTATCGTGAGATGATCAAGGAGGGTGCAGAGCAAGAAATGAACTGGGGGGACTACGTCATCGGTGATGAGATCGAAGGCTTGAATAAGCAAATGGTCAGAGATTATATCAAATATCTCGCTAACCAGAGGTCTCGTAGCATCAATCTCGGTACTATCTATGAAGGTTATGATGATGAGCCAGAGAGCATGAAGTGGGTGTCTCAGTACAGTAATGCAAATCTCATCAAGACAGACTTCTTCGAGGCCAAACCAAGTGCCTACGCTAAGTCTACCGCTATCGAAGATGACCTATAATCCATCATAATTGTTTGTCTCTTTGTCAAGAGGGGCGATTTTGAAGAGAATAAGTCGCTACTATTGGGGGCAGTGTTGATTCTATAGAACAATACTGCCCTTTTTTATATTAGGATGTAACTTTAAAAAACAGGAGTTGAGAGATTGAGTATTCTTATTCATTTTGTCATCGAACGAGACTTAAAATGAGCTAATGTCCTTTCAACTCTTTCAAAGTATCAAAATTGTTGTTATCTTTGAAGTCCCAATGTGAGGCTATGTGTAAATGGTCTTACAACAGAAGAAAATTTTACTAATCTATAAGACTTTATTTAACATGAAAAAGTGGCTATGTGAACCATGCGGTTGGATCTACGATCCAGCTGAAGGCGACCCAGATGGCGGTATCGCTCCAGGAACTGCGTTTGAAGATATTCCAGATGATTGGGTATGCCCAGTCTGTGGTGCAGGTAAGGAAGACTTCGTTCTTGTTGAAGAATAATACTTACCCCAGCCTTTAAGCTTGGAATAAGATAAAAGGGACTGTGTCGTGACTATGATTTCGACACAGTCCCTTATCTTTTTATTTTTCTTTTATCTGTTTTTAGGGAACATTCCGTTTTTCTTACGACCTTTGCGGAGGCTTGCCTCGATGTCGGAGCAGGGCACTCAATGATACACGATTTATGATAAAGAATTTACTATTTGACCTTGGGGGGATTTTCATCAGGTTGACCAGAGATAAGAGCGTGGCACACTTCCGCTCTTTGGGGATACATGATGCTGATGAGATGCTTGATCCTTATTGTCAATCGGGGCTTTTTCTTGACCTCGAACTGGGACGATATGATTCGGTTTCTTTCGCCGAGAAACTCTCCGAGGTTTATGGGCGTAATATATCTGAGGAGGATGTGTTCAGGGCTCTGTTGGACTTCGTGAGAGAGGTGCAACCGTACAAGTTTGACTTTATCTCTGAAGAACTCCCCAAGGATCTTCGTCTCTTTTTGATCTCAAATACCAACGACTATGTCTATAAGTGGGCAAACTCTCCCACATTTCTTCCGAATGGCAGACCTCTCGATACCTACTTTGAGAAGGTGTATGCTTCGTGTAAATTGGGGATGTGCAAGCCTGAGATAAGGCTCTTTGAGCACATTATCAAAGATGCCGGTATAGATCCCGGTGAGACACTGTTTATTGATGATGGACCCGAGAATGTCCGTGTGGCACGCTCTTTAGGTTTTGTGACTTATTGTCCCGAAAACGGAGAGGATTGGACATCTGTGCTTCGAAAGATGCTTTGATACATTCAATATTGTATGGGAGGTCTTATATTTTCTTACAAAACGATTGCTGCATCGTCATCAGGTATTTTTACGGAGAAGAGGAGTAAGTTCATATCTTTTGCTTTTCCGATATCCTCGGAGGAGGAGGCAGCCATGCATATCGAAGCGATACGTAAAGAGTATTACGATGCCCGTCACGTGTGTTGGGCATATGTATGTGGTGAGAAGAGTAGGGTGGAGCGACTCAATGATGATGGAGAGCCATCATCTACAGCGGGCAAGCCAATTTTGGGTCAAATCCATAGTAAAGAGCTTACCAATACTCTTGTGGTTGTCATTCGTTATTTTGGTGGGGTGAAGTTGGGTACAGGAGGGCTCATTCAGGCTTATAAAGCGGCGGCACTCGAAGCTCTCGATGCTGCAGAGATTGTCGAGCACGAGCTGCTCACAAGATATGTGTTGGAGTTTGATTTTGACTACATCAATCCCGTGATGATGCTTCTGCGAAATTATGGTGCCATCACGATAGACAGTGATACTGATGTCAATGGTTATATTTGGACGGTGGATGTTTATGATAGGGATGTCGAACGATTCGAGCAGGAGGCAGAGACGCTTTACAAGTTGAGCGTAAAAAAGAAAACAGAAGAGGATGAATGATTTACGATCATTCATCCTCTTCTGTTTCATCATCGCTCCACCAGTCGTAGAAGTCATCGGGAGTGATGAATTGTTCCAAATCTCGTCGCTCTTTCTTTGTCGGACGCCCTGTGCCTCTTGCTCTATCCACAAATCCCGAAAGCTTTTGGAGTTCTAGAGCTTCATACTCTTCGGGTGGCGTGATATTCTTCAGAAATTCTGGTACGAGCTTGGCTCCCATACGGTTTTGGGTCAGTGCAAGTACTTCGAAGGAGAGTGTGATAGGTGCTTTACGTACCCTAACGACATCTCCGACCTTTATCATTGCTGACGGTTTGACAGCAGTATCTCTTACAAAAACCCTGCCTTTCTTACACGCATCTGCCGCTATTGAGCGAGTCTTGAACAGACGTGTTGCCCAGAGCCACTTATCTATCCTGACCTCATTCATCGTTTGGGCGTAGTGTTTGAGGAGCTTTGCCTACTCCTTTTTTGTTAAAAGCATTCATTGTGATGGCAGGTCCTGCAAGGCAGAATGAATGGATGATCTTTGCTGCTTCATCACAAAATGCAGGGATTTCCTTTTCTTCTTCTTCAGTAAAAGGTGATAGCACAAAATCCACCTGCCCACCCTTGTGAAAGTCCGATCCTATACCGAATCTCAGTCGTGAGTAGGCTTCGGTACCGAGAGTGGCCGAAATGTGCTTGAGACCGTTATGCCCTCCTGCACTTCCTTTTGTCTTTAGTCTCAGGGTACCAAATGGCAGAGCCAACTCGTCTACAATGATCAATACATTTTCGAGGGCTACGTTTTCTTTTTCCATCCAATACCTGACGGCGTTGCCACTGAGGTTCATGTATGTTGAGGGTTTGAGTAGAACCAATTCTTTGTTTTTGACCCTCATGCGGGCTGTCGCACCATATCGCCCATCCACGAAGGCAGGGATACCCTCGGGATGAAGGTGATTGACCACTCTGAAGCCGATGTTGTGACGAGTCCCACAGTACTCTTCCCCCACGTTTCCCAGTCCTACGATGAGATATTTATTGTTACTCATTTCTTGTCCTTTTTTTCTTGCTCTAAGGCATTCAAATAGACTTCTGCCTCTTGTTCCAACTTCTCATACCACTCTTCGCCAAAAGCGCGTATCAATGGCTCTTTCAAGAATTTGTATAACCTAAGTCCCAATTTCTCTCCGAGAGCCCTTGCCGGCTCACAGATCGGTGACCAACGGTGATAATTCACTGCAATGAAGTCTGTGTACTGTGTCAGTCTTATGGGGTAGAGATGACAAGAGATTGGTTTGTAAAAGATGTCATTTTTCCCCTCGTTGTATTCCTTTTCGAATGCACAACGACAGCTTCCACCTTTTTCCGGGCAGGTGAAGACGCACTCGCCACCATCGATGATGTTTGTGACGAGGTCTCCGTCTCCATCATAGTACATGAGACCATGCTCGGAGATGTAGTCTTTGTTCTTTTGAGGCAGGAGGTGTTCGACGAGAGGGTAGGCTTGGCATATCAAATCCTTCTCTACCTCCAACAATGGAGCTCCGGATTCTCCTTCGATACAACAAGCTCCACCGCACTTCTTCAGGTCACAGCAGAAGAACGTCTCTATGACTTCGGTACTGACTATAGTATTTTCTATCTCTATCATAAAAGTTGGAGAGGCAACCTGTGCCGACACAAATGGAAAAGAGCCAAGGACAGACTTAATCGTGTGTCTCTTGACCCTTTTCCTGTGATGTTATCTTATTGTCTGTTTTGTATACAGGCGATAAGGGGGGATTACTCTTCGCCTTCTTCAGCGTCTTCGTCTTCAGCCTCGAGAGCAGCCTTAGCAGCAGCACCACGAGCAGCACGAGTAAGACGTACAGCAGCAACGACTGCGTTCTTTGCGTTGAGGAGTTCGATGTTTTCGAAGCTGAGCGAACCTACTTGGATAGTCTTACCAAGGCCGAGCTTAGATACATCGATAGTCAACTTTTCAGGAACATTGCTGTAAAGAGCTTTAACCTTGAGCTTACGCATATCGAGGCTGAGCTTACCACCGGCACGTACACCGACAGCATGACCTTCAAGGACGACAGGTACCTCGATGATGATAGGTTTGTCTGCCTTGACTTCAAGGAAGTCGATGTGAAGGATCTTGTCTGTTACGGGGTGGAATTGGATGTCTTGAAGGATACAAGTCTTTGTTGCGCCACCGACAGTCATCTCGATGAGATAAATGTCAGGAGTGTAGATGAGCTTACGTACTGCATCTTGAGACACAGTAAGAGCTGTGTTGTCGTTGAATCCGTAAAGGATTGCAGGGATAAGCTCTTGTTTTCTGAGAGCCTTAGAGCCCTTCTTGCCTAAGTCCGTACGAACTTCTGCTGATAGTTGGAATGTTTTCATTTCTTGTCTGTTTTTTGTGTTACTCAAAATTAGCCTCTTCACTAATCTCCCATCACACGACAGGGCTTTTGAAAAAGCATAGCAAAGGTACGAAAAATATTTGATCCTCAGACTATATGACTTCACCAAATGGCCTTAACGATGCCAAGTTGGTCTTATTTTTGCCGAGCTTTGGTAAAATTTTGTTGTGTACATCTCACCCTTTTTTGAAAAGAACTATATTTGTCGGAGTTGTTGACTTGGTACATTGCGGTGTAAAGCCTCTCAAAAAAGTCGTAAGATTCGATCTCGAAAGTCGTAAGACTTGATGAAACGAGTCGTAAGACTTAATTGCGAGGATCCTTTGACCTTGAACCCCCATCGGGCTATTTTTGTTCTTGAAGCAACTACTTGTGTCGGACTTACTATCGCGACTGTATGCTTTTACCTTGGTCCACACTGCATGAGTTTTGTACAACTTGAGTCTTAATTTTAGGAGCTCAAAATAATATATCGTAGAATGCTGATGAATCAACAATCAGAGCCTCAAGTGGCAATCATAGGCACCGGTATCACGGGTTTGTCTGTTGCCGCCCGGCTCGAACAAGCGGGGATCCCCTTCATCATGTTTGAAAAAGAACATCGAGTGGGAGGGCAGATTCGCACCCTTAGAGAGAAGGGTTACACTTTTGAAGTCGGGCCCAATACGGGAGCGATGTCTACTTCCGAGGTGGCAGAACTATTTGAGTATGCTTCGCCTCTTGCTGTCTTGGAGACGGCCCAAAAGGAGGCTGCATATCGATGGATATGGAAGGGAAAGAGGTTCCATACGATCCCTTCGGGGCCTGTAGGGGGACTTTTGACGCCTCTCTTTACCTTGAAAGATAAGTTTCGGATACTTCTTGAGCCTTTTCGTAAGAAGGGTACTGATCCCTATGAGAGTGTGGGTGATCTTGCTGCCAGACGCTTGGGACAGAGTTTTGTCGACTATGCCGTAGATCCTTTCATCGGGGGGATTTATGCAGGTGATCCTTTCAAACTCACAACACAGTTTGCTTTGCCAAAATTGTATCAGCTCGAACAAGAATATGGGAGCTTCATAAAAGGAGCGATAAAAAAAGCCAAACAGCCTAAGTCGGACAGAGATCGGAAAGCCACAAAAGAGGTCTTCTCGGCAGAGGGAGGGCTCGAAAATCTCGTCTCCGCACTTGTGACGAAGATCTCTCGTATGGGGACGATCCTCACGGGGGTAGAGAAGATCACCACTTCGTATGTGTCTCCCAATTGCTGGGACATCACCTATGAGACCGGTGATGTCGCTTCTGCTGTGAGGGTCAGCCATGTGATCTCCACGGTACGGGCAGATTTGCTTGAGGATGTGCTACCGAAGGAGATCGCTTCGTCACTTTTACCCATTTCTTCGCTCGAATATGCTCCGATCACTGAGATTGCTGTCGGTTTTGATCACCTGCCGAGTGTAAGGCGAAATGCTTTCGGTGGGCTTGTCCCGAGTCGAGAAAAAAGGAAAATCCTGGGTATTCTTTTTCCCTCTTCGTGTTTTCGTGGGCGTGTGCCGTATGATGATAGCGCATTGTTTACTATATTTATGGAGGGTATAAGGAATGCCGATGAGTTCAGAGGCTTGTCAGAGGATGAGATTGTCAAGATCGGGCTGGGCGAACTTTATGACATGATGAAGATCCCTAAGGAGGTAGAGCCAAGTCTGATACATGTCTCTCGGTACGAAAAGGCAATCCCTCAGTATATGGCTTCGTCCGAACAGCGACTGGAGAGGATGAGGGAGTTGGAGAGTACTTATACCGGTCTGCATCTTGCCGGAGGCTTGTCCGAAGGTATAGGATTGGCACATAGGATCACTCAGGGTACTAACCTTGGAAAGGCTGTTGCAGAGTCTTTCCTCAAGAACAGAATGATATGATGGAAATGAAAGAACAAGGTCTTGAAAATCAAATGTCTCAGGCAGACGATCCTGTGACACTGGTCGAGGTCTATACCACATACAGTCTGCAGGCTGCTTATGGTGTAGTGGGGTACTTGTCTACTTATGACATAGAGGCTCTTGTCGAAGGTGAGACCATATACAGTGCCGTCGGAAGTGCTTATCTCGGAGATAGAGGGGTATCTGTCATGGTACGTAGCTCTGATCGGCAGAAGGCTGTGGATGCTCTCATTGCAGGAGGGCAGATCCCCGGCTCTGACACCGTCGACAATAAAAAGTGGTACAGTCCTTTGCCGTTCATGAAGGATGCTCCACTATGGGTACAACTGCTTGTTATTATACTTATTGTGGCTCTCATATTAGGGGCTTTGGCACTTTATCTCTTTCTGAACCCAAACAGTAACGGACTTGGAGCGTAATAATCATCTTAAAAGCAGAAGGCCTCGTCGTCGACTGTCTACCTCGCAGATCGTTTGTATCGTTTTGCTGTGGTTTTTCTTGATCTATATATTGCTGACAAATAGTCCTCGGATCGATGGCCCGCTCATTGTGATCATTCTCATGAGTGGAGCATTTGTGGGGATTCCGGTCTACAAAGAGTTAAAACGAAGAAAGGAGGAGTGATTAAAGTCACTCCTCCTTTCTTCGTTTGTTTTCGAAGTATATTTCGATGTTTCGCTTCATTCCTTCGTACTTAGCTCGGGTAGCTGCCGAACCGAAGAAGAGTGATGCGTATGTCTCTTCATCAAAGTTTCGGATATCATCCTCCGACAGGGTCAGAATCTTGGATGATGCCGGGAAGAGGCGTGTCTTGATCGGTCGGTGGTTGTAGGGACATACATCTTGACACGTGTCGCATCCATAAATACGTGAGCCGAGAGCGGCGCGTAAATCGGATGGAATCTCTCCCCTGTGCTCGATCGTCAGATAAGACAAGCAACGTCGGGCATCAAGCCCTTCTGATGATAGTGCTTGGGTAGGACAGGCTTCGATACACTTGGTACAGCTCCCACAACTGCGATGAACGGGGTCGGATGGCGTGAGATCCAAACTGGTCAGTATCTCTCCAAGGAAAATATAACTGCCAATTTTGGGGATGATGAGATTTTGATTTTTCCCAATGTGGCCTATTCCGGCTCTTTGTGCCCAATATCTTTCGGAAATGGGGGCTGTATCAATACACACTCTATAGGTATGTGATCCGAATGTATCTGTCATACGTTCGGCAAAAGAGGTCAGGACTTTTTTCAGCACCTTGTGATAGTCCCTGCCATAAGCATACTTGGATATCTGTGGTGCATCGGGAGCTTGTAGTGCTGTCGGATAATAGCTAACCGCACACACGATCATGGTACGTGCTTCCGGAAGCAGGGTACGTGGATCTTCTCTGAGCGAACGGTGTTCGACAAGATAGGACATGTCCGCGTGCTTGCCCTCGGCAATCCACTTGTCATACTTGTCCATATATCGATCTTCGACAGGGGACATAAGAGATGCCACCCCGACACGATCTATCCCCAACTCTGTGGCGATATCATCGAGTCTTAAGACCACATCGTTCATGGGTTAGGGTAAAAATTCGAACGAGTACCCTTCTTCAAGGAGATAGTCCAATGCTCGAGGAAGAGCATATCTGAGATTTTTCTCCGCTTTCAGTGAGTCATGAAAGACTATGATAGAGCCATCTCTGACGTAACGCTTGACATTGTCGAGTGTTTTTTCGGGTGTCATCCTTTTACTATAATCGCGAGTGACGAGATCCCACATGATGATCTTGTACTTCTTGCGTAGCTTGAGCAGTTGCCTCAGACGAAGGTGTCCGTGAGGTGGTCTGAAGTAGGGTGAGTTTATCAGCTCATCTGCTTTTTCTGTGTTCTCGATATAGGTTTTTGTCCTAACTTTTATCCCTTGAATATGATTGAAGGTGTGGTTGCCTACCTTGTGTCCTTCGTCGAGTACTTGTCGAAAGACATCAGGGTGCTTGCGGACATTGTCACCGACACAGAAAAAAGTGGCCTTGATGCTACGCTCTCTCAGCACTTCAAGTACCCATGGTGTAACTTCGGGGATAGGACCATCATCGAAAGTCAGATACACGACCTTCTTGCCCTTCTGTCTGATGCGCCAAAGGGCTTGAGGGAAGCATATTCGATAGAATAGAGGCGGACGTTCGATCAACATAGATATCCGTTTTGGGGGCTGTTTTAGCCTTGTTGGCGATCCATGAATGATCTCAACTGCATGTACTCTTTTTCATAAGTCTCAAACTCCGCTCCATACTTCTCCTTGAGTGTGCCCTCTACTTTGTTGAACTCGAAAAGCTCGCTGATGATGTATAATTGTAGTTCGATCTCTCTGATCACGGAGACAAACTTACTTGTGTCAAGACGATAGTACCATCTCAGTGCGCTTAGTCCGCTCTCTATCAATGCGGCAGAGATCTCTTCTGCCTTTGCGATGTCGCCGGCATTGTAGAAAGACTTGATCAAAGGTAGTGATGAGTAATTGTGAGGTACAGCTCCCGGATGGATCGCTTCCAATGAGAGGTTTAGGATTTCCTTGGCGCGTATGGTGTCTCCCTTTGCCATGAGTGCATCTGCAAGCGGAGCAAAGATCATGTTTCGATAGGTCTCGCAGGTGCGGCGTGCATTTTCATCCATATATACTCCGGGTCTGTCGGCACCACCCCAACGGAACTTATTCTTGACATTGTCATACATCCGATCTACATCGATTTCGGTTCCTGTCCCCTGTGTTCGGAAGGGCATCACTTGATAAGCCATACCCGTCTGGCGGAAGTTGGGCGTCATGCCCAAGCGCTCAGAGTCTCCCACAGTGATACAGTAATAGAACGGTCTGGTCATTTTGCTCTGCTCGTACATGTGTAGGATGGTAAGTTCGTGCTTGCCCAATACCTTTTTCTGAGAGAAGTCAAAGTGCATCTTTTGGTCACCCATAAGTGCGGAGTCTGAAGGATAGATGATTTTCTTTTCCAAAAGTTCTGCAGGGTTGTAAGCAAAACTTAGTTTGCCACTTGGGATATGATCTATCTCTTGTGCAATCTCAGGTATCCTCTTCAGTCTTGGATCATCTGACACTGCGTATGCAAGTGCATTCGCCACATCTACGGTGTCCTTGAGAAGGGGTAGGACATAGACCAAACTTCTCTTTTCGCCCCCATACTCTTTCATGCCCCAAGCGATCGGGAGAGCTTTAGAGTCGTAAGAGTCTTTCCTCATCTGTTCTATGTACCAATCTGCTTGCAAGTAAGAGGTGTTGCAGACACGAAGATCTTTGCGTACACCTTCTACCTCCTGAGCATACCAGAGAGGGAATGTGTCGTTGTCTCCGTTACAGAAAATGATGCCGTTAGGCTCGCAAGACTCCAAGTAATTACGCCCGAAGTCTGCAGCCAAGCGTCTGCCGTGCCTGTTGTGGTCGTCATAATTCTCTGCAAGGACCAATGCAGGTACCCCCATTGCCAACACTGTGGCAATGATGGCTCCTGCTGCTTTTCTGTCTTTGAGATAACGTTCGATGAGACTGTATATGGCAGGCACCGCAAATCCTATCCATATAGAGAAGGCATAGAATGAACCTGAGAAAGAGTAATCTCGCTCCCTCACTTGATAAGGGGGCTGATTGATATAGATGACGATGGCCAATCCGGTCATAAAGAAAAGAGCCAATGTGATCCAAAATGCCTCTTTGTTTCTCCTTCGTCCATTGATCTGATAGAAAAGCCCGAGCAATCCGAGGATCAACGGCAACATATAGTATCTGTTGTAGCCTTTATTGTCTTTGACGAAGTCAGGAAGGTCGTCTTGTGGTCCGAGGAAAATCGCATCAATGAATGGGATGCCTGTTATCCAATTCCCCTTGGTGATTTCGCCTTGTCCTTGAAGGTCATTTTGGCGACCGCTGAAGTTCCACAAGAAATATCTCCAATACATATAGTTCACCTGATATGCAAAGAAGTATCTGAGGTTGTCACCAAAGGTCGGTACCTCGACGCTCTTATACGAGCCCCTCTCATCGACATTCATTGTCTTTCCTGTCATGTCCGACCACAACCTATAACCCTCAGGGTAATGAGGCTGTGTATTGTTGTACATACGAGGGAAGAGCATATTCATGTCGTCACGATAGACTATTTCTCGCACTGTCGTTGCCTCGTATCGGTCCTTATCTTCCGGAGAATTTTTCTGTGCCGGCTTCCATACGGTACTTTCTTTTGTCTTCATTGAGCCATCACTTTCGTACGCAGGAAGAGAAGCAAAAGACTGACCATACAGTAACGGACTCTTGCCATACTGGTCTCTGGAGAGGTAATATCGGAGAGAGAAGACATTTGAAGGTGTATTCTGGTTCATTGGGATGTCCGAATTGGCACGAATGAGTATTACCCCATAAGTAGACACGCCAAGGAAGAACACAAACATCGAAATGACCATCACGTTAATGGTACGCAGGTGCAGGCTTGAGGCTTTGAAGAGATATATCGACAGTCCTATGATGATGAGCGTAGGGATGATCCACCCCGAGCCCATAAATGGGATACCCATCAAAATCACCGATGCCAAAAATCCTATCCGTATAAGCATAAGGTTGGCTGGTCGACGGAGGGTCGAGATATAAGTCCCGATAAGTGCTGTGAATAGAAGAATGATGTGTAGCACGAGCCCGCTGTTGAATGGCAGACCGAGCGTATTGACAGCAAAGACATCAAACCACCCTGCGACTTCAGGAACTCCTTGTACTATACCAAACATGATGATGGCAATGAGGACAAATGATAGTACAGTCGCAATGATACCACCCTTGAGGGTAGGGTTGTCATACCTCTTGAAGTAGTACAAAAGCCCCATGGCAGGGAGAGCAAGGAGGTTGAGCAAGTGTACTCCGATGCTTAGCCCCATGAGGTACGCAATAGCGACCAACCAGCGATCAGAGCCCTCATCATCAGCCACATCTTCCCATCTCAACATTAGATAGAAGACAAGGGCGGTGAAGAAGGAGGAGAATGAGTAAACCTCTGCTTCTACCGCACTATACCAAAATGTATCTGTGAAAGCATAAAGAAGTGATCCCACCAATGCTCCTCCGAGAGATACTAACACCTTTTGGGTCGGAAGTTCGGAGAGCATACTTCCCCATTCTCTGACCATGATAGATCTGCGTATGAGGTGACTTATCGTCCTGAAAAGAAGCAAGATCGTCAGACCACTCAGTATGGCACTCATCGCGTTTGCGGCCACAGATATGGACGATGGATCACCGGGGAAGAAGTGCGAGAAGAAATTGTACACAAGCATATAGAATGGGGCTCCCGGAGGGTGCCCCGCTTCCAACTTGTGAAATGTTATGATGAACTCCGGGCAGTCCCAGGAGCTCGAGGATTTTTCCATCGTGATGAGATAAACCACTGTGGAGAGTAAAAAGACGACATAGCTAAGTATGCGTTCCCAGTTTTTGTATTTCTTCTGCAACATCTCTGTATTGTAGTTATTCGGTATCGGTAAGGCTTCAAGGCCTTCCAACTATGTTATATACGTATCGTAAGTTCTGCAAATTTAGCAAAAATCGCACAACAACACTTGATTTATCTGTCTTCCCAAGTTCAAATTCAAGATGGTACTCTGAGGGTCTTTTGAACATTGAAAAAGTTGATACTTCGGGTGCCATCAGTGATATCTTTATTTGGAGAGGATCATTGAAGTGATAGCGGGAGGTTTGAGATCGTTATACTCAATAGTGAGATTAGTAGTATCATTATCACCGTTGTTCGGGCGTTGATGATACAAGACTTAATGAGGTCCGTATGTGTCAATTCTCTTGGGCTATCGCCTATATACGGCTTCTCGACCAGTTTTCCGTGATAGATGTTGGGTCCACCGAACTGACAATCAAGTATCCCGGCCAGGGCTGATTCGGGATAACCAGAGTTGGGGCTTGAGTGGTGACGGGCGTACCGCTTGATCGATCGAAATCCCCTCGCACTCGGAGGGATGGACACCATCAGCAGGGCGGTGATGCGTGCAGGAAGGTAATTGGCGGTATCGTCAAGTATTTTCGCCGCAAACCAGCCAAAGTCTCTGTATTTGTCATTCTTATAACCGATCATTGAGTCGAGCGTATTGATCATCTTGTACGCCATCATCAGAGGTACACCACCGATGGCATAGAAGAAGAGTGGAGCGATCACACCGTCGCTGAGATTTTCGGCAAGGGTCTCAAGGGTGGCTGTACGTATCTGTTGGAAAGACAGGTTGGATGTATCCCGTCCGACAATGTAGCCTACTTGACGCCGGGCGGAGGTGATATCCTTTTTGTTGACTTCTTTCTCGACTTTCAGAGCTTCATCGATAAGACTTCTATTGCATATACCGTAGAAGAAAAATACGGAATTAACGGTCCATCTCAGGATATCATAGTCTCTTAAAGACCATTCAATAAGTGCAAAGACTGCATAAGTGAGAAGCACAAGTACTGTTGCGACCAGTACCCCTTTGACTTTCCTGTGAAGCCCTTGGTTGAACTTCTTGTCACAGAAGGCTATGAGATTGCCAAATACCCGTATCGGGTGTGGGAGACGATAGGGATCACCTATGATGCTATCAAGTGTAAATCCGATGAATAGAGGGATCAGTAGATCGAAGTCGAATGCCATACTTTAGACCGTTTGTAAGTACATCTTTATACCGTGGCAGAGGAGACTGTTCAGATCATCCCCCTGCACCGATACTCGGAAGTGTTGTGCTGTGAGTCCTCTGAAGTTGTCGGCGTTTCGTATCAGTAGTTTGTGCTGAGTTGCCAGATATTCCTTGAGGTCCGCTGCAGTACCTTTCAGGAGCTTGCAGAGGAAGAAGTTACACAGAGAGGGGTAGACTTCGAGACCCTGTATTTCACCAAGCATTCGCTGCAGTTGTTCAGACTCGTCACAGAGAGCGTGAGCATCGGGGCGGAGTCCGTTATAATTGCGAACAATGAAAAGGCCGGCACTAAGTGCGAGGCTATTGACACTCCAGGGGATGCGATAGGACTGCAATGCCGACACGACTTCTGTAGATGCTATGGTATAGCCCAGTCGAAGACCCGGTATGGCAAAGGTCTTGGTCAGAGAGTGTACTGAAATAAGGTTGGGAAATTCGCTATGTAGAGGGATGAGATCTGCAGACGACGGACATAACTCTCCGTAGGCATTATCGATGATGATAAAAGTATCCGGATGCTCGGCACACAAAGCTCTGATCTTTTCGATAGGCATGATGTATCCATCGGGATTGTTGGGTAGGGCGAACCACAGAGTCCTACTACCTGCAATAGACGAGATGTTGATCTCCTTTAGATCAAGGTATGTTATGTCATGCTTGTACAAGGCGCAAGCATCTTCGTATTCTGCAAACGAAGGGTAGGTGATGATGCTCTTTGATCCCGAGAATAGATGTGCAAGGAGATAAAAGCTCTCTGCCGAACCATTGGTGATCAAGATATCTGTACCCTCATTTAGGTGATGATGCTCTCGAAGGGCTTGTGTGAGTTGGCGTGCTTGTGGATCGGGGTAGTTGTGAATACGAGATACCTCCCGGCACAAATGCTCTGCCACAAGGGTGCCATGATGGGAGTAGGGGACATTCGAACTAAAGTCGCCTATGATCCCATCGGGGTAGTTGTAAGCATCATCTCCATGTCCCGTAATCATAGTTCCAAAGTCTTATAAACGTAATCAATGTCAATGTGATCCCGAATGAGTTGTGCCAACTGGTCGTATCCTTCTTCTTTTTTGGCTTTGTAGTCAATGCCCGACGTGAATGTTGCATCGATCTGTCTGACGACAGAGGTAATCACCGATGCATTGTCAAATATACCGTGGACATAACTTCCCCATACCTTGTCGTTGAGGTAGTAGCCATCTTCTTCTCCATTGCTCAGAAGGCAAAGAGGGCGAGGGGTTGTTGTCGTCGTCTTGCCGGCATGTATCTCATAACCCTGTCCTTGTGCATTACCTTTTACAAAGTTGAATGTACATTGACTTGTTTGCTTACCCTTTTCAAGTACCGTTACTGTCGGGATGATCCCAAGACCGTCGACTTCGGAGATGGAGCCCTCTATACCATGTGGGTCGAGTACTTTCTCGCCCATCATCTGATAGCCTCCGCATATCCCGTAGAGACATTTCTCTGATGCTATATGCTGTCGGAGCACCGAGTCTATACCTTTTTCTTTGAGGACGATGAGATCTGATATCGTGTTCTTGGATCCCGGGATGATGATGATATCTGCTTGTGAGAGAGTCATCGGATCATCCGAATAGTAGAGGTGAACGCCGGGTGTTTGTTGAAGCATATTGAAGTCCGTGAAGTTGGACATATACTTCAGAAGTACCACACCTACGTTTATCTTGTCTGCGACAGGGGTTCTGCTACTGTGATCTATGGCGACGCCATCCTCTTGCTCGATGAATATATCCTTGGCATAAGGGACGACACCTACGACCGGAATACCGGTAAGATCTTCGATGATCTTTCGCCCCTCATCGAACAGTTTGAGGTCTCCTCTGAACTTGTTGATGATGATCCCTTTGATGGCTTCTCTTTGCTCCTTTGGGAGCAGTGCAATCGTCCCATACACACTCGCAAAGACCCCCCCTCTGTCGATGTCTGCCACAAGATAAGTCGCAGCTCCGGTTCTGAGGGCAACACGCATATTGACGATGTCTTTCTTCCAAAGATTGATTTCCGATATACTTCCGGCTCCCTCTATAACGATAGGATTATGCCTCTCGCTGAGCGTATTGTAGGACTTGATCACTTCTTCAAACAGGGCATCCCTATCGGTCTCATTGAAATACTCTGAGGCTGACTTGTTGCCCGAAGGTTTGCCGTTGAGGACCACCTGTGATGTGAGGTTGTTTGTCGGCTTAAGGAGGACAGGGTTCATCTCTACACAGCAAGGTATCTTACACGCTTCGGCTTGGACTGCTTGTGCTCGACCGATTTCGAGGTTGTCTATGGTGGCATAGCTGTTGAGGGACATATTTTGCGCCTTGAATGGTGCAGGACTGTACCCATCTTGCACGAACATACGGCAAAATCCCGTATTGATGACAGACTTCCCGACATCGGAGCCTGTCCCTACGAACATTATAGGACGGAGTTTCTTCATTGCCTGTTATTTGCTGAAAGTGGAGAGATTAATGTCTTGATAAGTGATGAGTTGCCCATAGTCTATGGTTGTCTGGAATGCCTCTTCTATGCTGATGCCTTCGAGTAAGTGCATGAAAGCTCTGATCACTCCGGCATGAGTGACTATCAGGATGTCCTCATCCTTTCGTGGCAAGTCTGCGATGAAATCACGTACACGCTCCACGAGAGCCTTGTAAGATTCTCCGTCTGGCGTGGATGTATTTATGTAGTCGTCGAACCACTCTTTCCCTTCCTTTGTCTCGAAGATTTGATCCCACGTCCATCCCTCCCAGACCCCGAAGTTGAGTTCTATCAATCTTGAGTCTTCTATGACTTCCGGACTCAGATGATCAGCAAGGAGCTTACATCTTGACAACGGACTTGAATATACCTTTGTAAATAACCCTTTGCCAAGGCGTGAAGATATTTCTGCCCATTCTTCCGTGTAGGATGTACGCAGGGCTACATCCATTTGACCATAGCAGACGCCTTGAGGTACGGCTACTTGAGTATGACGTAGTAGGGTGAGGGGCATGGACAGCTCAGGGGAATATACCAAGCGTTACGCTTGCAGAGAGATAAAAAGCGACTTCGCAAAACTGCTCGAGAGCTCCCAGCGTATCTCCCGTATATCCTCCTATACGTCGCTCTGTGTACCATTTCATCACAAACAATATGATTGTGTATATTGGCACGGCGACAGCTGAGACTTGCCAAGGCAGCAGTGCCAAAGGGGCTATGGCAAAGAGGGTGGCGATAGCGGTGGTGACATTGTCTATCCCTATACGTAGATGTAGTGACTTGCTCCGTTGATTTTCATTCCTCGCGTAGGTCGAGAGCCTTGAGGTTATGATTGACATCAGGCGAGCCGAAGCTCCCGAGGCTATGAATATCCAAGGGATATAAGTCGAAGGGATGGATAGAAGGAGGCTGTACTTCGTAAGAAAAATCATGATGAGAGACAACACACCATAAGCTCCTATATGGCTGTCCTTCATGATCTCCAAGGCTTTTTCTTTGTCATGAGCACCTCCGAAAGCATCGAAGAAGTCCGACAGCCCATCCTCGTGAAGAGCACCCGTCATGACGACGCCCGCAATGATACCGAATAGTATGCTGACATACTGTGGTAAGACGAGATCAGACAATACATATACCAATGCCGAAATGCCTCCCACCACAATCCCTACGAGAGGGAAGTAACGAAAAGCCTTAATCAGGTTTTCGTCCGAATAGTCTACCTTTCCTATAGGTATTCTGCTGTAAAAAAGGAAGGCGTGTCGAAGCAAATTCAGCTGGTTTCGACCTACGAGAAGATACTTTGGAGCCTTACGCATCGCGGTTGTCAGTGTTTGTTGAAGGAAAGATTGATCAACGGCAATCTATTGGTTCGTGTTGTAGAGTGGAGCCTCGTCTGTGCCCCGACAGAATTTTTTCTGTTCCGTGATAGAACGAATTCTGTCGCTTGTCGGACAAAGCCGAAATATTTATCTCGATTTGATACTTTTTTTCAAAAATATTTAGGGTGAAATACTTTTTATTCAGACGTTTTTGGATGAGATTACCTATGTTTCTCGACCTCAAAAACTCCGGTTTCGTCAAAGCTCGCCATCTCGTTGAGGAAGACAAGTGCTGACTGTATGATGGGGTAAGCGATAGCAACTCCTGTCCCTTCACCTAGTCTGAGATCCAAGTGTAAGATAGGGTCACCCTTCATGTACTCGACCATGGATTTATGTCCCGGTTCTTTTGAAGCATGGCTGAAGATGACATTGTCCAAGATATCTGGCTGCATCTCATAGGCTGCCAAGAAGCCGGATGAGGTGATAAAACCATCGGCTATGATCAACATATTGAGTCGTTTGGCTTCAAGGACTGCGCCACATATCATAGCGATCTCTATACCTCCGAAAGTGGCAAGGGTTTCAAGAGGTGTCTGAGGGTTATACTTTTCTGAGACTTCTTTGAGGATGTTGTATTTATGCTTCAGACCATCATCGGTAAGACCGGCTCCTCTCCCGACTGCGACGTCGAGAGGAGTACCCACAAACTTATGCAGAAGAAGTGAGGCCGGAGAGGTATTGCCGATGCCCATCTCTCCAAAGCCAATGACATTGCATCCTCTTTCGTACTCTTGACGGACATACTCAGCTCCCTTGTTCATCGCTGTTTGACAGAGTTCTATGGTCATCGCCGGTTCGTATCTCATGTTGCGTGTACCTCTTGCCAGTTTACAGCTCTCTACATTGAGCTCTTCGGGGAAGTCATAGTCCACACCGCCATCGATTACTCTCAGGTGGATGTTGTGTTGCTTGCAGAACACACTGATACCGGCACCTCCGTTGACGAAGTTTTGCACCATCTGCCACGTGATCTCTTTAGGGCAGGGACTGACACCTTCGTCTGCTATGCCATGGTCTGCAGCAAAGACAAGCATTGCCGGGTTGCGTAGCCCTGGCGAAAGGGTTTGTTGTATCTTACCTATTTTGAAGGCAATCTGTTCCAATTTGCCCAAAGAGCCCAAAGGTTTGGTGCGAGTATTGATTTTTTCCCAGAGTTGTTCGTCAAATGTTTTCATCAAAGAGGGTATTTAATAACTCATTATTTGATCTTTACGGGTATGCCTGAGACGGTCAGATAGACCTCATCGGCGGATGATGCCACATGCTGATTGATCCACCCATGTATGTCGGCAAAGTGACGTGTGGATTCATCTATGGGGTGTAGCCCCATGCCGATTTCATTGCTCACCACGATGAGGGTGAAGTCTTGTTCGATGAACTTGTTCCACTCTTCTTTAGCTTCCGACAGGGTGGGTTGCATCTTGTATTCGTTGTCGTGATAAATATTTGTCAGCCAGAGTGTTATACAGTCGAGTAGAACGACTTTACCCGACAGATCGTTCCTGCTGAGATACTTTTCTTCCTCCAGTGTCTCCCAGCCACTCCCCCTTGCTTCTTGATGCAATCTGATACGCTTGTCGAAGTCTGCATCCCAGTGCCTTGCGGTTGCGAGATAAATCCGATGAGCCGAAAGACTTTCTGCAAGGTTTTGTGCAAAAGCACTTTTACCCGAGCGTTGCCCTCCTGTTACAAATATGATCTTATGCATAACTTTTGGGGTTAGGTTATTAGAGTTCTGCAGACTTCAAACGCTCTGCATTTTCAGCCACTGTGAGGGCATCTATGAGAGGTTGTATATTACCTCCAATGATATCGCTGAGTTGATACAGAGTGAGGTTGATACGATGATCGGTGACACGCCCTTGAGGATAGTTGTAGGTACGTATTTTAGCCGACCTGTCACCCGTCGAGACCATGGTCTTGCGCTTGGAGGCTATCTCGTCCAGATACTTCTGATGTTCAAGGTTGTAGATGCGTGTCCGTAGTTCGGTCATGGCCTTGGCCTTATTCTTCAACTGAGATCGCTCGTCTTGGCTTTGCACGACAATCCCGGTGGGTATGTGTACCAACCGAACGGCAGAGTAGGTCGTATTGACGGACTGACCTCCGGCTCCGGAACTGCAAAAAAGGTCTATACGTATGTCAGACTCCTTGATGTCTACCTCAAACTCGTCTGCCTCGGGCAATACAGCCACTGTGGCAGCCGAGGTGTGTACACGCCCTTGGGTCTCTGTCTGCGGCACTCGTTGCACACGATGCACCCCGGACTCATACTTGAGTGTGCCATAGACACCTTCCCCTTCGACAGTGAAAACAATCTCCTTAAATCCTCCCAAAGTTCCTTCACTCATTGATGTTGTCGTGCATCTCCATCCACGAGATTCGCAGTAACGTACATACATCTTGTACAGATCTCCCGCAAAGAGTGCGGCCTCATCGCCTCCCGTGCCCCCACGTATCTCGATGATGGTGTTTTTGCTGTCTTCGGGATCCTTGGGGACGAGGAGTAGCTTTATTTCTTCTTCAAGGTGAGGGATCTCATCTTCAATCGAGGATATCTCTTCTTTGATAAATCCTACCATGTCCTCATCTTTTTCTGAAGATAGGAGTTCTCTATTTTCTTGGAGCTGATCCAAAAGTGACCTATACCTATCTGTCGTGACGACGATCGCTTCCAAGTCTTTGTACTCACGACTGAGCTTTTCGAACCTCGCCCTATCAGAGATCACATCAGGATCCGAGATCATCGTCGTGACCTCGGCGAACCTTTCCTTCAGACCTTCTGTCCGTTTGAGTATATCAAGTCCTTCTGCCATTGACATCAGTATTCAAAACGTCCTAACGGCGTATCCAAGATGAGTTGATTGTGCTCCGTCTCCTCAACACGACCAATGATCTTGGCATCGATGTTGAAACTACGAGAGATCTCAATCAACTCGCCAGCTATATCGGCAGGCACATACAATTCCATGCGGTGTCCCATGTTGAAGACTTTGTAGAGTTCCTTTGCCGGTGTTTTCCCCTCTTCCATGATTGTTTTGAATAATGGGGGGATGTCGAACCAAGCATCCTTGATGACCCTTTTCCCTTTGACGAAATGCATAACCTTTGTCTGAGCTCCTCCGGTACAGTGGATCATGCCATGAATATCTTTTCTATGCTGTCTGAGGACTTCTGCGATCACAGGGGCATAAGTACGAGTAGGGGACAGGACCAACTTCCCAAAGTCAACACCTGTACCCGGTACAGGGTCGGTGAGATTCTTCTTTCCACAGTAGATCACATCATCAGGTAGTCCTGTATCGTACGACTCAGGGTATTTCTCTGCAAGATAATGCCCGAATACATCATGTCGTGCAGACGTAAGTCCATTGCTACCCATACCACCATTGTAGGCATCTTCATAAGTCGCTTGTCCATACGAACAAAGGCCTACGATGACATCGCCTCCCTTGATGTTTGCATTGTCTATGACTTCGTCACGACGCATACGGCAAGTTACGGTGCTGTCCACAATGATTGTGCGTACAAGATCTCCCACATCGGCAGTCTCTCCACCGGTCGAGTGTATGCCTACACCTTGATCTCTCAACGACTGAAGTATCTCTTCTGTCCCATTGATGACAGCTCCGATGACCTCTCCGGGGATGAGTCTCTTGTTGCGTCCGATGGTTGATGATAAAAGTATTCGGTCTGTTGCGCCCACACAAAGCAGGTCATCGATATTCATGACTATGGCATCTTGTGCAATCCCTTTCCATACGGATAGATCTCCCGTTTCCTTCCAATACAAGTAAGCCAACGAACTCTTTGTCCCTGCACCATCGGCGTGCATCAAGTTACAATACTCGGGATCGCCACCAAGCAAGTCCGGAGTGAGCTTGCAAAAGGCTTGAGGAAAGAGTCCTTTGTCTACATTTTTTATCGCGTTGTGTACCTCCTCTTTGTCGGCAGAAACACCTCTAAGGCGATACATTTCGTTGGGATTTATAGTTGCCATAGTTTCGATTTATTTATTGCTAATGCAAATATACCAAATATTATGCTGAGATATTCTCTTTTGTTTTTCTCTGACAATGAGCCGAGCAGAGGGTTATTTTGGGTCTGATGTCCTATAGTAAGCATGCTTCTCTGCAGAGACAGTCTCTTTGCCATTTCTGACATTGTAGACGGATATGGTAAATGTGATAAGGCTGTCTTGAGGAATTTGTTTCCATGGGATGAGGATCTCATTTGTAAGACTTCTGGCGACCATGTGACTGCCACGATCGACATTCACTTCCTCGTTGGTAGAAACGTAGATGACATACATGACTCTTTCATCTCTTGATGCATCATACTGCCAAGACAGATGAAGTCCATCCTTTTGTTCTTTGATTTCTATCTGTGAGGGCTTTGTGTCAGATGCTCTGCCCTCTGCTTTGAGTGGAAGGGTGGGGCGTACAAATAAGCTGTCTTTGAGTTGCTCATAAAGACCGAATGTAGGTGATACCACCTGATCTGCTCGGAAAAAAGCCATCCCCGAAGTCTTTTCATGCTGTTGGACATACCTGACCTGAGCCAAGACCTCATCCAATTTCCAATTCCCTTCCCCTTTCATCAATCTGTAGGATCCAAGACCGACGATGATCGGTGTCTTAAATACATTCGTCCAATCCTCCACGAAAGGATAAAACAACTTCTCCTTGTAGTACAACATCGGAGCCAACGCATCTATCTTTGTCTCCTTTTCCCATTGAAGAGGATCTTGATGTACGCTTTCGAGAGCTGTCCAACCCACTTCGCCCAATGATTTCACTTCTCTGTACTTACCGAGAGGGGAGGCACTGACTTCTATCTCGGGACGAATTGCTTTGACTTGTTCGTATATGCCGGAGACTATCCTGTTGATGTTTGCTTTACGCCACTCTTCTTTGCTGAGTCTCGATCCGGATCTGGCATAAGTTTGCCTGTCGGGGAAGTCATCTTTGTTCGAAGGATAGCGGATGTAATCCAACTGAACACCATCTATCTCATACTTGCAGGCCAGTTCCTTCACGATTTTCCTTAGGTGCTTGATGGTCTCCTCTGAAGAAGGATCCATATACCACTCACCTTGGTATTTAAGGCAATGTCTTGGGTTGTTCTTGACGTATGCATTTGAGCCCAAAGTCTTGACATAAGACGCGGAGCCAAGTGGTAATGTCACAAGCCAAGCGTGGACTCTCATACCCCTCTTGTGGCACTCATCGATTGCATATTTCAGAGGATCATAAGACAGTGAAGGCAAGTATTTCCCTTTGATAGCGGGACTTATGGGTTCTATCGAAGAGGGGTATATCAAGTCACCCCTCCCTCTGACTTGGAGGTAGACGGTATTGATGCCTGCGTTGTATAGCCTGTCGAGAAAAGCAGACAACTCTTGTTGCTGTCTCTTCTCATCTTTCTGTGTCTGTGCCGGTCTTTTGGGCCAGTCGAGGTTGAATATCGTTGTAAGCCAGACGGCACGTACCTCATACTTCTTTGTGATGATGCTGTCAGGCTGTGCCTGTGCCGAAGCTCCGACAGCCTGGCCACACATGAGTGTGGAGACTGTCAGTGCGGTGAGGACTATGAGCCTTTTCATGGCTTTTATCCTTTGGAAGTGAGATGAATATGGTCTATCAGACGCACTTCTCCGCAGAATACCGTAATGCATCCGACTACATCTTCTGCTTCGTCCCATGTCTTTACGTCTTCGAGAGTACGACCATCGACAATGCTGAAATACTCGACTTTGAGGAGTGGATGCTTGTCGATCATATCGACCACAAGCCGATGGACTTCATCTACATCTGAACCCGACTTTTGAGCCTCTGAACCCGCTTGAAGAGCTTCAAATATCTTGGGCGCAGCACTTCTTTGCTCGTCTGAAAGTCTGTTGTTTCTCGAACTCATTGCAAGGCCGTCAGCCTCTCTGATGACAGGGCAGGGGACAATTTCTATCTCTTTCATATCCTCCGATACCTCTATCATGCGACGAATAACTGCTATTTGCTGGAAATCTTTTTCACCAAAAAAGGCTTTGTCCGGATTGACCAGTCTGAAGAGCTTGCTCACTACCCATGTGACCCCCTCGAAGTGGCCGGGGCGGTGGGCACCTTCCATGACTTCTGCCACTCTGCCGATGTCAAACTTAGGAGCAGTCTCTCCGGCTTCGTACATTTCTTCAGCCGAAGGGGCAAACATGATGTCTACGCCCGCGAGTTGGAGGAGGGCCTCATCTTGTACGGGGTCGTGAGGATAAGTGACCAAGTCATTTTTGTCGTTAAACTGTGTCGGGTTGAGGAAGACGCTTGCGACACAGAAGTCGGTCTCCTCTTTGCATCGTTCGATAAGACTGAGATGACCGGCGTGTAGCCCCCCCATCGTTGGCACAAAGCCAATAGTCATACCCTCAGACTTTGCTCTCTTGACTGCCTCCATGAGGGCAGATTTTTCTCTTATGATGATCATGTCTTTATCTTTGCGTTAGTGATTGTATCAGACCCCAAAGTTACAAAACATATACCATAACCGACGGTGTTTCCCAATTTATCAGCTTGCAATGCCCAAAACACAAGGTCGTAGGATCTTCAAAATTAATCCTTACGACTTTCGATCACGAGTTCTACGATCTTCTTCATCAAGTCCTACGACTTTTTTCAGAGCATCGAGAGATCTTCTTTTTTGCTCTTATATAACCTATGAGAGTCTTACGAAAGATAAATATGACAATCTCTGAGCGAATATTCATCGCCGGCTTGTCAGTTGCGAAAAAACTTATACCTTTAGTCCTGAAATGTCAAGATGAGACCTCTTCGTGTGTCTCTATAATCACAATAAATATATGTACACCATAAAAGATGAATTTCAGAAGTTTGCTACCAAGCATCTTGGTATCAGCTCTCAGACGCTCCATGACTACAACAGCATCGTAGCTCAGGGTGGAGGATATATCTCTCCAAGTATTATCGAGGAGAGACAGTTAAATATTGCACAGATGGATGTGTTTTCCAGATTGATGATGGATCGTATCATCTTCCTCGGTGCTCCTATCAACGACTATGTGGCCAATGTGATTCAAGCTCAGCTACTTTTCCTCGATACAAGCGATCCGGGCAAGGATATTTCGATTTATATCAATTCGCCCGGTGGGTCGGTATATGCCGGTTATGGTATATACGACACGATGCAATATATCAGTTGTGATGTGTCCACGATATGCACCGGCATGGCAGCTTCGATGGCTTCTGTCATTCTTGTTGCCGGAGAGAAGGGCAAACGTTTTGCTTTGCCACACTCTCGCGTGATGATCCACCAGCCTCTTGGAGGTATGCAAGGGCAGGCTTCAGATCTTGAAATCGCAGCCCGAGAGATCCTCAGAGTCAAGCAGGAACTCTATAAGATCATCTCCGATCACTCAGGCATGAGTGTGGAGCAGGTCGAGCGAGACAGCGACAGAGATTATTGGATGACTTCGGAGGAGGCTCTCAAGTATGGAATGATCGACAAGGTGCTTGTTCGTGAAAAGAAGACTAAGGAGTAAGGCGGACAATGGCAAAGAAATCTCAAAACAATAAGTTTAAGGAAGAACAATCCTGCAGTGTCTGTGGGCGACCCGAGTCGATGCTTGAGTTCCTCGTGCCTGGACCTGTGGGAAATATCTGCAACGAATGTGCCACCTCTGTTCACAATGCAGTGCAGGAGGCTATGCGACAGATCAGACCGGACTCATTCGAGATCCATCAGATGAGTGAGCTACCCAAGCCTAAGGAGATCGTCGAGTATCTCGACCTCTTCGTGATGGGACAACAAGCTGCGAAGAAGTCCTTGGCCGTTGCCGTTTATAATCATTATAAAAGGTTGCTTCATCTGGAAGATCTTTATCACAGCGAAGATAAAGATGAGGTCGAGATCGACAAGAGCAACATTATCATCGTCGGACCTACGGGTACCGGAAAGACATTGCTTGCAAAGACGATATCCAAGCTCCTGAAGGTGCCTTTCACCATCGTGGATGCCACTGTGTTTACACAAGCCGGCTATGTCGGAGAAGATGTGGAGAGTATATTGACACGCCTTCTCCAAGCAGCAGACTATGATGTGGATGCTGCTCAGCGTGGGATTGTCTTCATCGACGAAATAGATAAGATAGCCCGTAAGGGTGACAACCCATCGATCACAAGGGATGTCAGTGGCGAGGGGGTTCAGCAAAGTCTGCTCAAACTCCTTGAGGGGACAGATGTCAATGTGCCTCCACAAGGTGGACGTAAGCACCCCGAGCAGAAGATGATCGTGGTCAATACGGAGAACATTTTATTTATCTGTGGTGGGGCATTCGATGGCATAGAGCGAAAGATTGCTCAACGTCTCAACACTCGTGTGGTCGGTTACACAGCCGGCAAAAACTCAAAAGATATCAGCAAGGACGATCTTCTCAAGTATGTGACACCTTCGGATCTCAAGGCTTTCGGGCTAATCCCTGAGATTATAGGCCGTCTTCCTATCCTTACTTATCTCCAACCATTGGATAGAGATACGTTGAGGACAATATTGACTCAGCCCCAAAATGCGATCTCCAAGCAGTACAGCAAACTCATGGAGATGGATGACGTGGATCTCAAGATCGATGATGAGGTCTACGACTTCATTGTCGACAAAGCTCAAGAGTACAACATCGGTGCAAGAGGGCTTCGGTCTATCTTTGAGAGTATTATGATGGATGCGATGTATGAGATACCTTCGCAGGATGTGAGTGAGCTACACATCACGAAAGAGTATGCCGAAAAACATTTTCGACATACCGACATCGAACATATTGTAAATACTCAATGAAATACCTAACTTAGTTGATAGATTGGGCAGTGTGGGGGGATCCTCTTTTGCCTGTCGGATCTATCTAACTGATCGGGATTTATGGAAAGAACAGAGATTTTACATCAAAAACTAAGGCACTACTTTGGATTTGACAGCTTCAAAGGATACCAACAGCAGATCATCGAGAATATCCTTGATGGACGAGATACCTTTGTGCTCATGCCCACAGGTGCAGGTAAGTCTCTGTGCTACCAACTTCCTGCATTGATGCTGGATGGGACGGCGATCATCATATCTCCGCTCATCGCCCTCATGAAGAATCAAGTCGATGCGATACGTCAGCATACGGAAAATGATGCGGTGGCTCACTTCATCAATTCGTCGCTGAATAAGGTGACACTTGATCAGGTCAAGGAGGACTTGAAGTCGGGCGTGACGAAATTGCTCTATGTGGCTCCGGAATCGTTGACGAAGCAAGAGAATATTGACTTCTTGAAGACCATCGGAGTGTCTTTTTATGCCATTGATGAGGCTCACTGTATCTCCGAATGGGGGCATGACTTCAGACCCGAATACAGGAGGATACGAGAGATCGTCAACGAGATACATCGTAGACCGATGATCGCTCTTACCGCAACAGCTACACCTACGGTACAGGGAGATATACAAAAAAATCTCGGAATGGTGGAAGCAGATGTCTTCAGCAGTTCGTTCAACAGAGAAAACTTGTACTATGAGGTGCGGGAGAAGACGAACGATGTGGACCGCGAGATCATCAAGTTCATCAAGAGTAATCCGGGCAAGACGGGTATCGTATATTGTATGAGCCGTACGAAGGTCGATGAGTTCGCAAAGATCCTTTGTGCCAATGGTATCAAGGCTCATGCCTATCATGCCGGACTCGATGCCGGCCTGCGCTCCGAGAGTCAGGATGCTTTCCTCAACGAAGATATAGATGTCATCGTGGCAACCATTGCCTTCGGTATGGGTATAGATAAGCCGGATGTGAGATTTGTGATCCATTACGACATCCCTAAGAGTCTTGAGGGCTATTATCAGGAGACGGGGCGTGCCGGAAGAGACGGAGGAGAGGGTATCTGTATAGCATTTTATTGTGATAAAGATATGCAGAAGCTGGATAAGTTTTTGCACAACAAAAATAAGAGTTCTAATGAAAGAGAGATAGGTCGTCAGCTCCTCATGGAGACAGCCGAATATGCTCGGACCTCCATATGTAGACGAAAATACCTCCTCCACTACTTTGGAGAGATATATGAGCATGACAACTGTCATAACTGTGATAACTGTAAGAATAAAAGAAAAAAAGTGGAAGCAAAAGAGACTCTGCTTAACATGTTGGAGGGCATCACAGCCCTGAAAGAAAAAGTGAAAACAGAATACCTGATGGATTTTCTATTGGGTAAAAAGACATCTGACATAGAGACATTCAAGCACGATGAACTGGAAGAGTTCGGTAGCTGTGAGGAGGTGTCTTCTGAGGTACTCGATCTTATCTTGAGAGAGGCAATGATCAATGGGTACATCGATAAGAACATAGAAAAACTCGGAGTCCTGAAGCTTACAAAGAAAGGGAAAAGCTTCATCAAGACCCCTACATCATTCAATATCTCTGTACCTGATGAAGATGATGACGAACAGGTAGAAGAGGTCAAGAGTAGTGGTAGTAGCGGAGGTGCGACCGATCCACAGCTCTTCTCTATCCTTAAAGATCTGAGAAAGAAGCTTGCCAAGAAACTCGATCTGCCTCCTTATGTCATATTCCAAGAACAGAGTTTGCAGGATATGGCTACGTTTTATCCTATTACACTCACGGAGTTGCAGAACATATCCGGTGTGGGACAGAACAAGGCTCAGAAGTTCGGTACAGAGTTTGTCAAGGTCATTGATGAATACGTCAAAGAAAATGAGATCGAACGCCCTGAAGATATCCGTATCCGAACAGTCCCCAATAAGTCAAAACTGAAAGTCTCCATCGTCCAGCTTATCGACCGTAAGGTGTCGTTGGAGGATATTGCAAATACCTTTGACTTGGACTTCGACGAACTTCTCAACGAAATAGAGACAATCGTATATAGTGGTACAAAAATCAACCTCAACTACTTTATCACCGATGTGATGGATGAGGAGCATATCGAAGATATATACGAGTACTTCAAGAACTCCGAGACAGACAGCCTCGAAAAGGCTTTGGAGGAGTTGGGTCCCGATTACGAAGAGGAGGATATCAGGCTGGTTCGTATCAAGTTTTTGTCCGAAATGGCCAATTAAGTCGATTTCTATCTGAGACATGACTACTGTAGACTTATCGCCAATCACGAAGTACTTCCCCGGCTTGTCTTCTGAGCAAGTAAGGCAGTTGGGGCTTTTGCCTTCTTTGTATGAGGAGTGGAATACAAAGATCAATGTCATCTCCAGAAAAGACATTGATAACATTGTCACTAACCATATCTTGCATTCGCTTGCCATCGCAAAATTCATTTCTTTCAGAGACGAGAGTAAGATATTTGATATCGGCACCGGTGGCGGATTCCCGGGCATTCCATTGGCGATACTCTTTCCTCAGTGTCGATTTACACTCATAGATAGCATCGGCAAGAAAATCAGAGTAGTGACTGCAGTTGCTGAGGCTATCGGTCTGAAAAATGTGACTTGTGTGCATGGAAGGGCTGAAAGCATCAAGGATGATAAGTGTGATTTTGTTGTCAGTAGGGCAGCCATGCAGACTTCTGATCTTGTGGACATTGCTCGAAAGTTGGTGGATACAAGGAAACAAAGGAACTCTATGCCCAATGGTGTGATAGCTCTCAAAGGAGGGGATCTTCAGGCCGAGTTGCATCCGTTTCGAAACCTTGTCTCTGTCGAGGATCTGAGTGACATTTTTCAGGAAGAGTTTTTCGAGACAAAGAAGATTGTCTATCTACCTCTTTAACCATTCTTGATTCTATTATGATACAATACCACTCATTTACCTTTAATTTTGCCGGAGAGCAGACTTATCTTGTTTGGGATGAGACTGCCGAAGCCTGTATCATCGATCCGGGGTGTTTCACTCCTGATGAAGAGGTAGCTCTGACAAGATTTGTAGAGGAGAAAAACCTTAAGCCGGTCAGGGCTATATGTACACACTTACACTTTGATCACTGTATCGGGGCTCCTTTTGTCAAGGAAAAATGGGGCCTGGATCTTGAAGTGCCCGCATTGGAGATAGAGATGCTGCCTTCTCTTAAGGATCAACTTCGCTTGTTTGGACTTGGGCATATTCCCGTAGCGGAAATGTCGCCTGTCCCTTTGAGCGAGGGGGGGAGTGTTGCTTTCGGTAATGCCGAACTTAAAATCTTGCCTGTCCCCGGGCATTCTCCGGCGCATGTCGTCTTTTATGCAAATACCGTGGGAGTCGTTTTTGCCGGAGATACTTTATTCAATATGGGTATAGGACGTACAGACCTTTGGGGAGGCGATTATGACACATTGATCTCGGCGATAACGGCTCAGTTGTTCGTCCTCCCCGATGACACTGTTGTGCTACCGGGGCATGGGCCTGCAACGACTGTGGGCTACGAGAAGAGGAATAACCCTTATTTCTCCAAATGATAAACATTTTGCCTTCGTCATCAGTTAATAAACTATGAGAATAAATCAACTAATAATAACCGCATAAACAGATGAACACAAACGACTTTTCAATCAGACACATCGGGATAAGCCCTGATGATGAGAAAGTAATGTTGGATAAGATCGGAGTGAAAAGTATCGAAGAACTAATGAAGCAGACCATGCCTTCAAACATCTTCCTCGATGCTCCTCTCAATCTCCCTGAACCAATGACCGAACGCGAACTTATCGAGCACATCAACGAACTTGGTGCTAAGAATAAGGTCTTCTCGTCATACATCGGTATGGGATGGTACGACACTTGTACCCCTGCTCCGATCCAGCGTAATATCCTCGAAAATCCGGCTTGGTATACTTCTTACACTCCATATCAGGCTGAGATCTCTCAGGGGCGTCTCGAAGCTCTCTTCAACTTCCAGTCGATGATCACTGATCTCACTGCTCTTCCTCTCACCAACTGCTCTCTCCTTGACGAAGCCACTGCCGGTGCTGAAGCTGCCGCAATGATGTTGAACACTCGCAGCCGTGCAAAGAAGAATGCAGCGAAGCTCTTCGTGGCGGATGATGTATATGAGTCTACATTGAAGGTGATCATGACACGTTGTGAGCCTTGGGATGTGGAAGTCGTCGTCGGCTCATTGGAGTCTTTTGACTTCGGTGCAGACTATTTTGGTGTAGTCCTCCAATATCCTAACGAAAGAGGTGAGATCTTCGACTACAAGGCGTTCACCGAAAAGGCAAAGGCTGCAGAGATCAAGGTGGCAGTCGCAGCGGATCTACTTTCTCTTGTCCTCCTCACACCTCCCGGAGAATGGGGAGCAGACATCGTGTTCGGTACAACTCAACGATTTGGTATCCCGATGTATTTCGGAGGTCCATCGGCAGGTTATCTTTCAGCTCTTGATGATTTCAAGCGTTATATTCCCGGCCGTATCGTTGGACTCTCAAAGGATACTTATGGTAAGCCTGCATACAGACTTGCGCTCCAAACGAGAGAACAGCATATTAAAAGAGAAAAGGCAACATCAAACATCTGTACAGCGCAAGCACTCTTGGCTTCGATGGCCGGTATGTATGCCGTCTATCATGGCCCTAAAGGCTTGAGAGACATAGCAGGTCGTATCCACACTTATGCAGTACTTTTGGCCGAAAAGCTCGAAGACCTTGGTTATAAGCAAGAGAATAAGCTTTTCTTTGACACCCTTTATATCTCCAACATCAGTGAGGTAGAACGTGAGGCAATCAAGTCAACAGCACTTGACTGTCGTGTGAATCTTCGTTACTTCAAGAATGGCGCGATCGGTATCAGCCTTGACGAAACAACACAGGAGACTGACCTGGGTACACTTCTCTATATCTTTGCGCAAGGTAAGGGTATTGAGACTGTTCCTACTGTGGATGTGCCATCTGAGTGGAATGGTATCGAAGGTGGCTTGAAGAGGACATCAGACTTCCTTACTTACGAAGTCTTCAACAGCTATCATACAGAGACTGAGCTCATGAGATACATCAAGAGACTTGAACGTAAGGATATATCTCTTGCTCACTCTATGATTTCTTTGGGGTCTTGTACAATGAAGCTTAATGCGGCTTCAGAACTCTTCATCCTAAGCAACCCCCAATTTGCACTGATGCACCCTTATGCTCCCGAAGACCAGACCGAGGGTTATATCGAAATGCTCGATACACTAAAGTCTCTCCTTGGAGAGATCACAGGGCTTCCTGCTGTTTGTTTGATGCCTAATTCAGGGGCGTCGGGTGAGTATGCCGGCCTTCGTACCATCATGGAATACCACAAGGCGAACGGTCAGGGACACAGAGACATTATCCTGTTGCCATCGTCTGCTCACGGTACAAATCCTGCAAGTGCAGTTCAGTGTGGCTACAAGACCGTGACGACCATTTGTGACGAGAATGGTAACATTGATGTTGAAGACTTCCGCAAGAAGGCTCATGAAAACAAGGATCGTCTTGCAGGTACGATGATCACTTATCCATCTACACACGGTATCTTTGAGCCTGAGATCCGCGAACTTTGCCAGATTGTTCACGATTGTGGTGGTCAGGTCTATATGGACGGTGCAAACATGAATGCACAAGTAGGATACACCAATCCCGGATTTATCGGTGCTGACGTCTGTCACTTGAATCTACATAAGACCTTTGCTATCCCTCATGGTGGTGGTGGTCCCGGTGTAGGCCCCATCTGTGTGGCTAAGCACTTGGAAGCATATCTCCCTTCACACTCTGTTATGTATGGGGATGATCGTATTCCTGTGTCTGCAGCACCATTCGGTAGTGCTGTCGTCTTCGGTATCACTTACGCATATATCAGACTTCTTGGTGAAGCTGGTTTGAAGCGTTCGACAGCCGTTGCAATCCTTAATGCCAACTACATGGCTGCTTTCCTTGAAAAGGAATATGGTATCGTATATACCGGTACACAAGGACGTGTAGGGCATGAACTCATTCTTGAATGTCGTAAGATTAAGGAAATGAGTAATATCGATGAAAGTGATATCGCTAAACGTCTCATGGACTTTGGGTATCACGCACCAACCTTATCATTCCCCGTTCATGGCACACTCATGATTGAGCCAACAGAGAGTGAAAGTCTTGCCGAACTTGATCGCTTCATCGCAGTGATGACTAAGATCAGACAAGAGATCCAGGAGGTCATCGATGGTAAGGCTGATAAAGAGGATAATGTTCTTAAGAATGCTCCACACCCACAATACGAAGTGGTTGCAGACGAATGGACACATGCTTATCCACGTTCGAAGGCGGCATTCCCTCTTGAATATCTCAAGGAGAACAAGTTCTGGATCAATGTCAGCCGTATCGACAACGGCTTTGGTGACCGCAATTTGGTGGCTTCTCTTGCTTGCTGTGTATGGAATGAGTAAGCTGCATAGCAACAAAAAATAGATCAAAAGGCAGGTAGGGTTTACTCCTATCTGCCTTTTTCCTGCTATTGGGGGCTTACACACTTTTTCCCCTGGGGCATGCCCCAGGGGAAAAAAACTTTGAGTTTTTCGTGTTATTACTCATTACTCATTTATTTGGTGCTCCACTCTTGGAAATAGGGTAACCTCCTTGCGTAAGTCCTTTCGGTCATTTCTCGGGCTACAGAGCCCAAGAGAAAGACGACGGCATCAGCCGAGGGTAGAGCCCCACGCATACGCAGCGTACGCTTATAGCTGCGATTGAGACGCTCCACCCAATTCGTCGAGTAAATCATACGACGAACACCCTCCGGGAACATCAGGTAGGTGAAGTAGTTTATATTGCGAGGTGCCGACAAGGAGAGCAGGCTCCGGTAGCTTTTCCCCCAACGTTCTGCAAATGTACACAATTTCTCAAATGCCTTGATGGGTGTAAGACTTGTACCCGAGATCGGAAACAAGTCTTCCAACTCCTGCCTCATCCGATCCTTGTCCCTCTTCGATACGGCATTAAGTGCGTGACGCTTGAAATGAACGACACACAGCTGATGGGAGGAGTGAGGGAAAGCCGAGGCGATGGCTCGTTCAATCCCTTGTAAAGCATCTGAGATGATCAGGTCTATACGTTCGACTCCACGTGTTTTGAGGGCTTTCAACTCTGCCTCCCAATTCAACGCTCCTTCCGTGGGATGATTCACCACACAAAGCACCTCCCGACTACCGTCAGGAAGCAACCCCAACATCGTGTAATAGGCTTCCTGAGCCACACGATCATCCCGCCGTGTGTAGGCAAAGGTAGCATCGATGTACACCGCCAAATAGTGGGGCGACAGTTGGCGTTCCAACCACTTGTAGATCTCCTCTTTACTCGTGTTGGTGAGATAACTGACTTGCTGCTTGCTATAGTGATAGCCGTAGATCCGTTCGCACACCGAACCAATGTCTTCGCACGAAAGGCCTCGGGTATAAAGCTCGTGAAACAACAAGGCTCGTTCGCTCTCTTGGCTGGAAAGGATTCCCAAAATCAGGGGTTGGAAATTCCCCGAACGTGTTCGAGGAATCCGTAATTCAAAGCTACAGCCGTAGCCTCGCCATCGACGAGGACGGAAACCATTGCATTGTTCACCCTCATGCTCTTCGACAAAGAGAGCACGTTCTTGCTTCGAGAAGGTGTCCAATAGTACACGGATAAGTTCGTTAATACCTGCCTCTGATGATAGCATTTCAGAAATAAATGCCGACTTTTGTGTTGTTGTAAGCTCCATTGTTCTTAGGTTTATTTTTTTCTTACCTCAAAGTTAAGGACTAATGGGGCTTACACACTTTTTTAGGACAGTATCGTTATTACCTCTTTTTTGTGTTAGACATCAGCTCCTTGACAGCAGTTTTGAGTTGGGTATCCTCGTTGTGTAGATACTCTTCGGGGGTATTATATACAGTAATGTCGGGTTCGAGCTGTGTATTTTCGAGCACTGTGCCTTTGGAGTCGGTTACTGTCACTTGAGGAATTCCGAAAACAATGGATGGATCGATCTGTCTTTCCCACCATACGGCGGTCATTGTGCCAGGCACGGGTGCTCCGATGAGTTTACCGATACCCATTTCTCTATATACGACGGGGAAGCCATGAGCATTCGAGTAGTTCCCTTCGCCCATAAGGACAGCAGAAGGTTTGGTCCATTGTGCGAATGGGTCACTACCGATATAGCGGCCACGAGGGGTAAATCGGCCATATTCCTTACCTGTCAAGAGGATGACAAGGTCTTCGTGGAGCCAACCACCGCCGTTGAAACGAGTATCGATAACGACAGCATCACAATGGCGATATTTACCAAGCAGATCTTTGTAAGTCTGGCGGAAAGACCTGCTATCCATCCCTTCGATATGGATGTAAGCGATCTTATCGTTTGACCACTTCTTCACCATCTCTGCACGTTGAGCTACCCAACGACGATAGAGTAGGGCTGACTCACTACTTTGTGAAATGAGTTTTATGTATTCGTCTGCTTTCTTGCCGGTTCTCGGGTCTAAGAACGTCACGAGTACACGATTACCAACTTTGCCGTTGAGATACTTTTCGATAGGGGTGTTTGCAGTGATTGTCTCGCCATCGATGTTTAGTATGATTACACCTTCACGAGCTATGGTCTTAGATCTGTCGAGAGGACCACCTTTCATGATTTCTTTGATCTTGAGACCATCCCCCTTGTGCGTCTCATCGTAGAAGACACCGAAAGATGCTGTTGGGGTCGATGAGCCACGGGCGGCATAGCGAGCACCGGTATGAGATGCATTGAGTTCGCCGAGAAGTTCTGAAAGAAGATCAGCAAAGTCATGCTTATTATTGATATAAGGTAGCTGGCTACGATAGTTATCTGCGTACATCTTCCAATCTACACCGTGGAGGTTCGGATCGTAGAACTTATCTTCGACTTGTTTCACGACGTGGTTGAAGATATACTCTCGCTCCTCTTCAGGTTTATAGTCAAAGTTGGCATCATAGGTAATCGCCTTAGGCTTGCCTCCTTCGATCTTCTGTATGCCTTTGAATGTAATGACATAGAGAGTCTTGTCATCCTTGCCGAGAGTGAGCGAGCCCATTGCTACATTGGGGAGAAGGACCTTTGTTGACTTCGCGACGAGGTCTACTTCATAGAGGTTGCTTGCATTGTCGAAGTGTGCGATATAGTACAACTTCTCGCCCTTTGAGTCCATGACAAAGTCAGACTGACTGCCCGAAGCTCTGGTCATACGTACGGTACGATAGTCAAGACCATCGAAATTGAATGTGAATGGTGCTTTGACGGGCTTTTCTTCGACCTTCTTAGCCTTACTCTTCTTACTTTTCTTTTGCTTTGTGTCTTCTTTCTTCTCCTCTTTCTTCTTTGGTGTTATGAGTTCACGCTCCTCCTTGGATAGATTGAAGTGATCGAAAGCCTCTTGATCCAAGAATGCCATGTACAAGTCTTGTTCGGAGCCCCAGCTACCATGACTGCGATAGCCTGCTCTGTCCGAGAAGAACGCTACTGCTTTACCTCCGAGTACAAACTTTCCGTTTGTGTCAGAATAACCACTCTGTGTGAGGTTATGTGTTTCTCCTGAGCCGTCTGCTTTTATAAGAGCAACATCCTTGTTGTTCCATCCTCCGATGCCGATGTAGTCGGTTACGATCCACTTTCCATCAGGGCTCCACTCGAACCACTGGTCACCGTCCGCATACGAATAATTGTATTTACCATCCATGACTACACGCTCGCGCTTACTCTTCAGGTTGAGCACTACGATACTTGTGCGGTCTCTGAGGAAGGCAATTTCTTCGCCGTTTGGGCTGAACTTTGGATCGAAAGAAGGCTTTGCATCGTCTGTGAGCTTTGTTTCTTTAAGTTCTCGAGCATAGGTAAACCCTTGATCATCTTTGTTTACTAACTCACTCATGAAAATATCCCATTTGCCATCACGCTCAGCGGCATATACGAGCTTACGACCATCCGGGCTGAATACCACACTTCGCTCCTGTTGGGGAGTGTTTGTGATGCGCTTGGTAGTGTTGTATTCGACAGAGGTCACAAAGACTTCTCCTCTTACGACGATCGCAATCTCCTTGTTGTCCGGAGATAGAGCCATCTCTGTTGCACCGTTGGAGAACTTGATGGTGCGTGTGTCCATCGGAGCGTTGTCTGAATACACTTGTATTGCGACCTTCGATGGCTTACCACCCTTGGGGAGATAATACAATTGTCCATTCCAAGAGTAAGCCAAGTTGCCGGCGTTATCTGTGGAGACATACCTCACCGGATGATCCTTGTATGTGGTCAACTGGATAGGCGTTCCGTCATTGATAGGTCTCTTGTAAATATTGAACGTGCCATCTTGCTCTGATGTGTAGTAAAAGGCTTCCTCATTGGCTAACCACAACGCATTGCGATCCTCGCCCTTGAAGGACGTCAACTTTCTATGACCTTTACCCTTCTCATAAAGCCAAATGTCTCTGGTGATGGATGAGGTATGATGTTTGCGGAAAGGGTCTTCATATCCTTTGATATCGGTATAGAGTATTTTATCCCCTTTGAGCGAAGGCTCGATCATAGAGAGGGCACTGAACATGGTTGGACGACCTCCCGATACCGAGATGCTGTAAAGCTGTGTGAAGTTACGGTAGGGAAATATCCCCATTTGTGTGTCTGGGCGGATATTTGCATCGAAGATTAGATGCTCATTGTCTTTGAAAGCTACGGGGCGTTCGCCGACACTGTTGAAAGTCAGACGCCTTGCCGTACCACCTTCTCTGGAGGTTACATATACATCGAAAGAGCCTTCTCTATCCGATGCAAAAGCAAGTTTTGTCCCATCGGGGCTCCATACGGGTTGAGTGTCGTGTGCAGAGTGTGATGTTATTTGGGTAGCACGTCCACCCTGAGTAGGGACAGTGAAAATGTCTCCTTTGTAGGTGAATGCGATGACCTTACCGTCGGGAGAGAGTGCGGTGTGTCGTACCCATTGTGGTGTCTCTTGCGCCACCACTTCGCCGGAGATAGCTACCCCGGCCAAAAGGCTTAAGATGATCTTTGGTGACATCATTTTTAGTGGTTGCATGAGCGTATGATTTAAGGACAGGCATTAGTGAGGTCTTATCTTCGTGACAGGCTCTGTGTTTATTTCAATGTCAAAGATGGCCACTGACCGTAAGTCAAAGGCTGTATCTTTTCAAGTTGAGAGGTCTGATGTAACGAATAACTTGATGCCCCTCTTCTTGACCTTTGTCTTGATGCTTGTTCTTATATCAGGCTCAGGTTAATAAAATTGGTATTTGTTTGATTATAAATGTATTGTGTCTCCATATATACAAAGGGTGAGAGTAAATGTCCAAAGACACTACTCTCACCCCTATATCGTGGTGTCAGTCCTGTCGGTTAGATAAACCTTGTGAGACTTCTTCCCAATTCATTACTCGGGCATGACGAATGGGTAAGTGTACTCAGTGGGAGACAAGAATGTTTCCTTGATGTTGCGAGGGTTGACCCATCTGAGGAGATTGAGAGGTCCGCCAGCCTTGTCGTTGGTTCCCGATGCACGAGAACCTCCAAATGGTTGCTGACCTACGACAGCTCCGGTGGGCTTGTCATTGATATAGAAGTTTCCGGCAGAGTATCTCAATGCATCCATGACTTCTGTAATCGCATATCTGTCACGAGAGAAGATAGAGCCGGTGAGACCATAAGCTGTAGATGTGTCCACGAGCTTGAGGACCTTCGCAAATTCATTGTCTTCGTATACATATACTGTGAGTACAGGCCCGAAGATCTCTTCGACCATACTCTTATATGTAGGATTGGTTGTCTCGATGACGGTAGGTTGTACGAAGTAGCCGACACTTTTGTCGCATTTGCCGCCGATGACGACCTTCGCATCACTCGCTTTCTTCGCATGGTCGATGAAGCTCTTGATGTTGTCAAACGAAGCCTCGTCGATTACAGCATTGATGAAGTTAGAGAAGTCATTGACATCTCCCATTTTCATGCTCGAAAGCATCTCTTCAAGAAGTCCCTTGATCTCTTTCCAGAGAGATTTAGGAAGGTAAGCGCGAGAGGCTGCCGAACACTTCTGACCCTGATACTCGAATGCACCACGAGCGAGAGCCACAGCCACTTCTCTCGGATCTGCCGATGGATGGGCGAGGACAAAGTTCTTACCGCCGGTCTCACCCACAATTTTGGGATAGCAGCGATAGTTTGAGATATTGTTACCAATACCTTGCCATAGCGCATTGAATGTACCGGTAGAGCCGGTGAAGTGGAAGCCTGCAAGTGATGGATCTGCGAGTATCTCCTTACCGATCACACTACCTTGACCGGGTACGAAGTTGACAACCCCTGCAGGAAGGCCAGCCTCTTCGAAGAGCTTCATGAGGAAGTAGTTTGAGTGAAGAGAGGTGGTCGAAGGCTTCCATACACAAGTGTTACCCATCATCGCAGGAGCGAGGTTGAGATTGGCAGCAATAGAAGTGAAGTTGAAAGGCGTGAGTGTGAAGACAAACCCTTCGAGTGGGCGGTATTCCAAACGGTTGAATACTCCTTGCTCCGAAAGGGGTTGTTCAGCATATATCTTGCCGGCATAGTACGCACTGAATCTCAAGAAGTCGATCATCTCACATGGAGCATCGATCTCAGCCTGCATGGGATTTTTGGACTGCCCGACCATGACAGAAGCATTGAGGTCATAACGGTACTTGACGGCACATAGCTCGGCAAGTCTCATCATGATAGAGGCACGCTCCAACCAAGGCATCTTAGACCATTCCTTATGCGCTTTATTAGCCGCTTTGATAGCAGCCTTTACTTCCTTAGGACCGGCCTTGTGATAGGTGGCGATGACTTTCTTGTGGTTGTGAGGCATCACGACCTTTCCCACATCACCTGTGCGTACTTCTTTGCCATCGATGATGAGGGGGATTTCGATCTCTTGAGTTTCCCATTTCGAGACAGCAGCTTTCAGCAGCTCTCTCTCCTTTGTTCCCGGAGCATAAGACTTCACGGGTTCGTTTACGGGTCTTTCAAATGCGTATAAAATGTTGTCCATAATATAAAGTTTACTTATTTGTTGAAGTTCTTTTGACACTATAACTGATAATTCGGTTTTATTGTTGCGAGTGCTTGTAGATCTCGCCCATCATACACCTTGCAGATCCTCCGCCAAGTGTCTCTATCGTAATCAAGGATGGAGCAAGTATCCGAGCGTAACTCTCTATGTGTCGTACCTGATCAGGTGTCAGGCTATCATAAGCTTGGCGTGACATGACCATTAGAGGATAGCCGGTGTCATGTGTCCTCACAGAGAGCATGTTCCCTGCATATTTATATACTTGATCCAACGAAATCTCTATAATGTCGTGTCCTGTACTTTTGAGACTATCGAGTATCATGGCTCTTTGATGATCATCTCTGATACATTCGAGACATATCACGGCAAACTTCTCTGCCAATGCCATCATTACATTGGTATGATAGATCGGCAATCCCTCCTTGTCCAAGGCATCGAATATCACCGACTTATATCCCATTTCGTTACAGAAGATCTCAAGTAGTGGCTCTGAGATACGCTCGGAGCGACAAGCATAGACAATCTTATTGGCTCTGTCCAAAATAAGGCATCCTGTACCTTCAAGCATCAAACCTCTTTCGCGGTATGTGCGCAAGTCCGTGATTGCAGTCGGGTTGAAAGCTGACTTTATGGTCTGAAAGAGTGCATTTTTGTAACTCTCCTTGTTGCGGTTGTCCGTATACATAGGATAGAGTATCATCGTGCCATCTTCGTGCGTCGAGAACCAATTGTTGGGGAACAACGAGTCGGGAGTTGCAGGTGATGCAGTGTCCTCTGCCACCACTACCTTCACTCCATTGGATCTGAGGAGGGAAACAAACGCATCAAACTCTGCGAGTGCGAGTTCGTGCGATCGTTCTATGAGTTCCGGATCTGCTGTCTGAAAATGATTGTCTGCAGCAGTATGAGTATTGAAAGTGAAGTTGTACGGCCTCACCATGAAGACGGTATCAGTCGTCTGTTTTGCTTTATTTTCCATAGAGCAGTGGCTTGTGGATTCTTTATTGAGATAGCTCTTCAAGTGCAGCTCTGATGATTCCTATGGCTTCGTGGAGCTCACTCTCTGTGATGCACAAGGGGGGCGCAAATCGAATGATGTGTCTGTGTGTAGGCTTGGCTAGCAATCCTTTGTTTGCCATCACTTCACAGACATTCCATGCTTCGTATCCATTTTGAGGCTTGACGACCACAGCATTGAGAAGACCTTTACCTCTTACGACAGAGATAAACGGGCTGTCAATAGCCTCTAATTCATGACGGAAGATCTTTCCGAGGCGTTCGGCATTCTCCATCATGTTTTCTTCTTTTACCACAGTCAAAGCAGCTGTTGCTACTTTGCACGCAAGTGGAAATCCCCCATAGGTCGATCCATGTTCTCCCGGCTTGATTGTCAGCATCACTGAGTCATCTGCGAGCACCAATGACACAGGTAACACACCTCCTGAAATAGCCTTACCAAGAAGCACAATATCTGGGCGTACACCCTCATGGTCACACGCCAACATCTTACCTGTGCGAGCTATACCGGTCTGGATTTCATCGGCGATGAAGAGGGCATTGTGCTTCTTACAAAGTTCGACTATACCCTTAAGATATCCTGCATCGGGCACAACCACTCCGGCCTCACCTTGTATAGGCTCTGCCAGGATACCTGCCACACGAGGACCGTACTCTTCCATCACATCTGTAAGTGCCGAAAGATCGTTGTAAGGAACCTTGATGAAGCCCGGTGTGTGTGGCCCGTAGTCCGAGAACGAATCAGGGTCGGTCGACATTGAAACGATACTGATCGTGCGACCGTGAAAGTTACCTTCACAGACAACGATAATTGCTTGATCTGCAGGTATCTTCTTGACACGATAGCCCCAGCGACGGGCTAGCTTAAGCCCCGTTTCTACAGCTTCTGCACCACTATTCATGGGCAACATCTTGTCGTATCCGAAGTAGTTATGGATGAATTCCTCAAATGGCCCGAGGCTGTCGTTGTAGAAAGCTCTCGAGGTAAGACAAAGTGTATCTGCTTGTTCTTTCAGGGCTTCCACAATTTTGGGATGACAGTGTCCCTGATTGACAGCAGAATATGCTGACAGGAAGTCGAAGTATTTTTTGCCATCGACGTCCCATACATACGCTCCTTTACCTTTGGATAGGACGACACCGAGGGGGTGATAGTTATGTGCACCGAATTTATGTTCTTGATCAATAAACTGTTGAGCTTTAGGTGAAATGTTAAGCATAGTTTAGGTTTCTATTTTATAGTTTGAGTATTATGATAAATGTCTTTTCTGCTTTTGCATAAGTCCCTACAAGATATATAAAAACATCTGATTGGACAAGAAAATCATGTACTTACTGTGTAATCTATGGCCAACAGTCGTAGACGAGTAAAAAGAGATGGTGGACAAAGCTTATTTCAAGGTAATAGCTATCTCAGATTTAACTGACTTGTTTTTTGTCGTGTGCCAAAATATTCCATGGACTGACAGAAAATGAGGAGAAGTGATGCAGAAGGGAAATTATGATTGACTTTCAGAAAGATTCGGGATGTCTTTGTTTGTGAGGCGGATCAGAGGACAAAAGAGACCTCTTTGAATGCGTATTGATAGGTGCAAAGGTCTTCGACATGACGGAGACATAGTTGTCCTACGGGTGTTACTCCAATGATTGCAGCATCGAAGCGTCGCCCCTCCATGTCTCTAAATACATGTGTCATCCCATCTCGACGGAACAGGCGGCTGTGGTAATTCTCTCGAAGCTCTGTGATATGTGAAGGTAATTGATTGTAGATTTCTTGCAGATGCAAGAGTAGTCTTTCGCTCATGTCAGATAGAGGATAAGTGTTCCCTGTCTCAAGGGCGATAGAAGTAGGGTTGGGTGCATCGGAGACAAAGAGCTTCTGATTGATATTGAGTCCGATGCCTACAATGCTCGAAGATAGGTCGGCATTGATCCATTCATTTTCGATGAGGATACCTGCTACTTTGTGTTCGTTGATGTAGATGTCATTTGGCCATTTGATTTTTACTCTCTGAGATGGGATAAACTCGTCCAAAAAAGAACACAGCCCGAGAGATACAAATATATTCAGATCAAAAGGCTCGAACCCATCATATCTATTGGGATGAAGCAGGATCGATAGGGTGATGTTTTTGCCCGGTTCGCTTTCCCAACTATTGCCTCTTTGACCTCGGCCTTGGGATTGATTATGTGTAGACACGACGGTCCAAGAAGGCAAGTCCGGCCGATCAGTGATGAGAGCCTTGAGATAGGAATTTGTGGATCGGACTTCGTCCAGTTGGATATGATAGATGGTCACTGTTCAGTCGATTTGGGACAGCTCAACCTTGAGCCTTTTGGGGAGTTTGTCGTAGACAAGTCGGTAGGAATGGTGGACTTCTGCTATTACGGAGTTTTTGTCCATATCCTTGTCTCCACGAATCGTATTCCAATGTGTTTTGTTCATGTGATAACCTGGCTGGACGGCTTCATATCTCATTCTCAGCTCTATGGCTCTTTCGGGATCACACTTTAAGTTCATTGCAGCGTAAGGTTCATCCAGAGATAATATCAAAAATATCTTGCCTCCCACCTTATAGACTAAATGATCCGGACCGAATGGCATCTCTTCGGTCACATAGGGTAGGGAGAGGGCAATATCTCTGACTTCTTCGATGGTGATCATTTCTTTTCCTTTTTCCTTTTGATAAAGTGAAGAACCAACAATACTATGAACGAGCCACAGAGGACTATCGTGCCAATGTAAGCGATAAGTTCGGTCGCACGTACACTGCGAGGGGTGAACTCGAAGACGATCTCGTGCTCTCCTGCTGGTACTCTCAGTGCTCTCAGTGCATAGTCTGCTCGGAGTATCTCAGCTTCTTGGCCGTCTATCGTTGCATTCCACCCGTCAGTATAATAGATTTCTGAGAAGACTATGAGATTGTCCGTCGCTTTGCTCGATACCTTGTAGGTGATGCGGTCGGGGCTATAAGAGGTTTGAGATATGCTCGCAAGGCTGTCTCGTGTCAGACTCATTCCTTTTACCTTGTCTGAAAATGGAGGTGCGAGTACTGCAACCTTATTGAGCGGTTGGCTTCCAATGGCTGAAAATTCCTCATTGGCATCCTTGGCTTCGTAGATCCGGTCGACAAACCATGCAGCACCGTATGCTTCGTCATCAGTGATAAGGATGGCTCTTGTGCGTGTGGAGTCGGGGGTTATATAGTACTTCGTATTGAGAGCACGGAGGACATTCGTGTTCTGTTTGGAGAGATAGCCCTCTATGAGGTCTTGGTAGCGTTGTAGTTTGGCTGCGTGATACCCCCCTACAGATCTATGGAGATAAGATGTCGTGGCATCGTTGAAGGTACTGACAGTGAGATTCATCACTCTATGTGGGGATTTGTCTTTGAGAATTTCATCATCGATAGCAGTGCGTGTATGTGCACGTCGACTTACTTCCTGAGCTTCGAGATATTTACTGTCGTTTAGGTAACGCTTATCCACACTCCAGAGATCAATGAATGTGAGGGCTCCGATAAGAGCAAAGGCGACTGTTGCATTAACTTTTTTGAAGTAGAGTAGGGCAATAAGGCCTGCTCCCAAAGCTATGATGATGAGACTCCTGAGGGCATCGGCCTTGAAGATGCTTTCACGTACGCTCTGGAGATCGTTGACAAGTAGCTGAAAGTCCGGCTGCTGTGCTGTGTAGCTGGCAAAAGCTGAGGCTTCCATGCGGCTGATAAATCCTCCGCTGAGTGAGGGCATCAACCACATGATCAAAGCAACTCCTCCGGTGAGAATCAAAGAGGTATACGTAGCCCCCTTCTTGTCTCTCAGTATCTGTGGATCATGTCCTATGAGATATAGTCCCCATATAGCGAAGAGTGGAATGGTCATCTCAGCAACAACGAGGATGGAAGAGACGGTTCGGAACTTATTGTACATCGGGAAGTGATCAATAAACAGATCCGTGAGCCACATCATGTTGTGTCCCCACGAGAGCATGATGGTAAGGAGAGTAACCACTGCAAGAGCCCACTTCATCGACCCTTTGCTCACGAAGAAGCCGAAGAATGCCAAGGTCAGAACAAATGCGCCCACATAGACCGGACCTGCAGTGAATGGCTGATCGCCCCAGTATCTGTTTTGCTGGGCGATGAACTGCAAAGCTTGTGGATGTTGTACTGTGGCACCGATAGATGCAGTTTCCACCCCGATGTGTGACGAAAAACCACCCTTTGCATCAGGGATCAAGAACGTCAGCATTTCATCAATGCCGTAGCTCCACTGAGTGATGTACTCTTTGTCTAATCCGTTGCTTTTTGCCGGTGCCTTCGTTTGTGACGAGTTGTTGAGGGTAAGCTCGCTGCCACCACGCATCGTCTCCTTGGAATACTTATATGTATGGTACAGGTTAGTCGAGTTGATTGCAACACCTACTATACCTGCCAATACAACCGAAGTAAAGGCTTTTGTGAAGTGTTTCCAATCTTTGTTTCGATAGGCCTCAATACCCCATGCAATGACCATCGCAAACATAAGGAATGCGAAATAGTAGCTCATCTGTATGTGGTTCGAGTAGATCTGAAGTGCGGTAAATAGAGCCGTTACCCCAAAACCGAATAGATATCGGCGATGATGGAAAGCCAGTACAAGACCTGCGAGTGTCGGTGGTATGTATGATAGGGTAAGCAGCTTCCATATATGTCCTGCATCAATCAGGATGATAAAGTAAGAGGAGAAGGCCCACATGATTGCTCCTAAAACCGAGAGAAGAGGACGCACACGGCAAGCCCTCATAAGGATATAAAAGCCTATGAGCATCAAAAACATCAGATAAGTCTCACCGGGTAGGATATTGAAGGGGACTTTGAGTTGATAGACGCCTTGTATGCCCTTGATAACACCTGACGATGGATAGGTGGGAGAGATCTGATACATCGGCATACCTCCAAACTGACTACCTGTCCAAAGGGGGGAGTGTCCGGTTTTCTCTCTTACCTCCACGACATCACGTGCCACACCTGCAGCTCCGGCTCCATCCATCTGAAAGAGTTTGCGCCCCTCAAAAACTGCCGGATAGAAGTATGCCAACGAAATGACTATAAATGCAATAACGATTGCTATTGTCTGTGTGACACGATGTTGCCACCACTTTTTTTGTATCTCTTCTTGTGTATTCATTGTTTGGAAATTAGTCATAGAAATTCTTGTCAAACTTGGTGAAGTTGCCTTGCCTCATCAGGATTTGCTTACGGAACGAGTGTAAAAAACCCAATCCATACCCAAAGAGTTGAACGTAAGAAGCAATCACACCGTGCACCGCAAGATCCATCCATCCTGTACGGATAAATAGATCGCAGGTGATCAACAGTGCATATATGAGTGGGAAGATCAGCCAATAAGGGTTGTGAATAAGAGCCAAAAGAATGAGCACGAGATGACCAAGGACAAACAGTGCCGGCAACCAATGCACGAGCTTGAGTGTCCCCGGATGAAGTTTGTTGAGAGTGATACGAGCGATCCCACTATTGTAGACCTGTCGGAAAAACTGTCGATATGAGACTCTACGCTTGTGATAGAGCCAAGCTTCTTCATAACACTCAGATCTATATCCCGCTTCAAGGATACGCATACTGAGATCCAAATCCTCTCCAAAGCGCATGGCTCTGAAGCCTCCTACCGATCGATAGACTTCGCAATCGATCCCCATATTGAAGCTTCTTGGGTAGAATTTGTCGAGTCTCTTCTTTCCGCCTCGGATACCCCCCGTGGTGAAAAAGGAAGTCATGCTATAATCAATGGCTCTCTGGATGACAGTGAAGTCTTCACTGGCACGATCCGGACCTCCCCAAAGAGGGACAGGGCGTTCTCTTCGGGATTGTTCTACCTTTTCGAGATACTCGGTGGGTAACACCGTATCTGAGTCCAAGATGATGAGGGTCTCTCCTTGAGCCAGAGATGCCCCCTTATTGCGAGCTCCTCCCGGTCCCGTGTTCTCTTGATACACGTAGCTGACTTCTATACGATCCCGAAAACTCTCCACTATCTCTTTCGACGAGACTTTCGAACCATCTTCCACAACAATAACCTCAAAATCGATATCGCCTGAAAGACAACAAATAGATTCCAACAATTCTTTGATTTCGTCGGGTCTGTTGTAAAGTGGTATGATAAAGGAATATCTCGGTGTCATTACGTATTGTCAGTGCTCTTGTTTACTATACAAAGATACTTCTTTTCGGTTATCTCGTATTATCCTTACCGTGTGGTGAGTGAAAAATGTAAGTCCTATCGAGTAAAGTTTGATTGCCGACAATTTCTCAAATATGTCACATGATAAACGCTTGCTTGTTTAGAGTTTATTTTCATGCTTTGCAGTCTTCTTGCGGAAAACCTGAAGGTGATGATAGATATACATCGAAATCCGTGAGGAGAGTTTGAAGCAATGAATGTGAAATTTGGTGTAGTTCGCAGAGCCTTTTCAGACAGAGGCGAGTGAGACATACATTTCTCCAAGAGGTTACAGGATGGTCTGACAGGGTGGGTAAGGGGATGTCTGAGAGACGGTGAGCAAGGTGAGTGAGTTTTGAATATCGGAACTCTTGGTCGTAAAGGTGTTCTTCGAAGCGCATGGTGCAGATCGTCTTTTTTCGCTTCAATGTATCGAGAGCTTCTTCTGAATAGTGACGTCCCAGCATCCGATAAAGGACCTGAATATCAAATTCTGCATTATGAAAGACCAACACAGAGGTGTCTGATATGCTGTCAAGAAGTATTTTGCTCACTTCGGACTCATCTTTCCCATATTCTATGATCTGTTGGGTGTCAATCTTGTGAACTTTACGTGCAGAGGGGTTCCCCGGATATTCTTGGCGAATGAGAAGAGTTTTGTGAGAGATCACTTGAAAGTCCTTCGATAGGTGCAACCATGAGATTTGTATCGCATCAGGGATATCCCCTTTTTGGGTGATAAGCCCATTGGTCTGAATGTCAAGCACAGTAAACTCAATCTTTGCTTCTCTTGGAGCTTTAGGGGGGAAAAAGGGATTCTCAGGTTGAGAGACCTGTGTGGAGTTAATAGGGAGCAGTTCTATTTTATCTTCCTTTTTACTCATCCATGAAGATAACAGTAGCCATACCAACCCGATTGCAAGAATGATGATAAGTACAGTCATGGCTTTCTGATGATGAGGGCTACTCGGGTTTGATCAACTGTGTCCCACAGATGGCACAGTAATTGTCTTGAGGTTGATTGCTCTCATGTCCACAGTGGTGACAGAAGACCGAAGCATGTGGTTCGAGCTCTGAAAGATCTTTGTGCGTCTTGCCATGGACAGACTCCTTGACCACTTCGGCACTGATGATACCTGTCGGTACAGCGATGATGGAGTAACCAAGAAGCATCACAACAGTAGATACAAACTGTCCTAAGGGTGTGATCGGTGTGATGTCCCCATAGCCTACGGTCGTGAGTGTGATCATTGCCCAGTATATGGATCTGGGAATGCTACTGTAATTGGGATTAACCGGGCTTTCGATGATGTACATGAGGGTGCCAAGGAGGGATACAAGTACAGCAATCCAAAGCATGAAGACGCTGATCTTCTCATAACTGTGCCGAATGGCTTTGGAGAAAAACTTGCCTTGCCGGACAAAGGCTCCCATCTGTAATACCTTGAAAACTCTCAACAAGCGTACACTACGCAGGATGAGCATATAGTGTGCTCCACTGAATGCTATGGCTATGTAGCTGGGTAGTACAGCAAATAGATCTACGAGACCAAAGAATGAGAAAATGTATTTCCTCTTTTCCAGACTTGCATAAATACGTACACAATACTCAATCGTGAATAGGATGGTACATATCCATTCAAAGATGGAAAGGAAACGATGAAGGGTAGTGCCTATCTTGGTGATCGTATGGATAAAGACTGCTGTGACACTCAATAGAACCAAAGTGAGGATCACGATGTCAAACCTCCATCCTTCCTTAGTGTCGTTGAAAAAGAGAATGCGGTACAGCTTGCGTTGATCATACCATGGCATTTCACCATAGTTCCCTACCTCATTGATACAGAGTCTGTGTCTCTGTGTACTTTCTTTGTGTGGGTTTCGGTATTTGTCCATAATACTAAACGTTTTTAGCTTTGTTTTTGTATATGTATTTCCATATTTCCAACACATTGAGAAGCCACACGATAGACATTGGTAGTAAGACGAGTAGTTCGCTCACAAGGTTAGTGTCTGAGGCAAAGAGCCCCAAAGTGATTCCCGTGTAACTAAGCCCAAGAGTCACCCCTCCGAGGGTATATTTGGTCTTTTCGGAGAGAGTTCCGAATAACATCCAAATCACTGTTCCTGACATTGAGATCACCGAGGTATAGAGGGTATTCATACCACTGAAAAGGCCGATGAAAAGTATAATCGAACCGGAAAAGAGAGGTAACAAGCTCTGTGGAGTCTCGAGCTTACGTGCTTTGAGACATGGCAGGAGTTGAATGTGAAAGAGATTGATGACCAAGAGTCTGAGTAACCAAGGGGGTAATATCTCATATTTTCGAATCAGATGAATGACTGAAAATTCGTTTGGCAACTCTGCGACTGTCGGGATGCTCCTAAATCCTGTTATCCATCCTTTATAAGAGACCCATAGAGCATCCATAGACATGACTGTCAGTGGCAAAAGAAGCAGGATGATAGTGGCTACCAGGGCTGTGATGCCAAACTCCTTTTTATTCTTGGTGAAGAAGATGAGGAAGTATCCCAGCAGTGGATGTATTGTTAGCACACTCGCTATGCTGACAAGTACAGCACTGATCTTGGGTCTTGTCTGAAGGTACAGAACAGCAAGTACGAGCATGGGTAGTACTAAAAGTATCGGAGTGAAGTGTATGACACTGACAACCAAGGCTGGTGACAGCATGAGGATTGCAAGTCTGTATGAAACTCCTTTTTGATACCATTTATATGCGCTCCATCCCAATATCAATATGTACATCACAATAAAAAGGTGGTCTGTGATGTATGTCTTGGGAAAGAGGGTAGGGACAATATCCCAAAGTGGACCTAAGCCAAGCCTGTCATAGTAGTCGCACACGTCGGTATTTACTATTGTGGACATTAGAATTCCGAGGTGAAGTGGAACTCTATCTCAGGGAAGTCTTGTCTTGCCATGTTGAGAAGATAGCCACTGTCAGCCATATAAACATCACGACCGTGGATGTCCACAGCCATATATTGCGCCTTGCGCCGCTTGAAATCTTCGAGTGCAGCTTGATTGTCGGATGAGATCCAGCAAGCCTTGTACAAGCTCACGGGTTCCCAACGGCACTGTGCTTGGTACTCGTGGAGTAGGCGATACTCGATGACTTCGAACTGGAGTTGTCCCACTGTGCCAATGATCTTACGACCATTGAATGTGCTGGTAAAGAGTTGTGCAACCCCTTCGTCCATGAGTTGGTCGATCCCTTTTTGGAGCTGTTTGGCCTTCATCGGATCCGCATTTTCAATGTATTTGAACATCTCAGGGGAGAAGCTGGGTAGGCCTTTGAAATGCAGATTTTCTCCCGATGTCAGGGTGTCTCCGATCTTGAAGTTTCCAGTATCCGGAAGCCCGATGATATCACCTGCAAAGGCATTGTCGACAATCTCCTTTTTTTGAGCCATAAAAGCAGTCGGGCTACTGAATTTCAGATTTTTACCAAGACGTACGTGCTTGTAGTTTGTGTTGCGCTCAAATTGTCCTGAACAAATCTTGACAAACGCGATACAACTGCGGTGGTTGGGATCCATATTGGCATGGATCTTAAAGATGAATCCTGTGAAAGGCTCTTCGTATGGATCTACAGCTCTTTCCTCAGCCTGAGTTACACGTGGTGCGGGAGCTATGCGAACGAAACAGTCGAGGAGCTCCTTTACCCCGAAAGTGTTGAGTGCTGAACCAAAGAATACCGGTGCAACTTCGGCGTTTAGGTATCGTTCGGTATCGAGTGAGGGGTAGACTTCGTTTATGAGTTCCAAGTCATCTTTTAGCTTCTTTGCTTGAGCTTCTGAGATATATTCTGTGAGTTGGGCACTATCGAGGTCAAGCTCTACACGTTCAGAGATTTTTTGTTTGTTAGGCGTGTAGATATCTAACCCCTTCTCATAGATGTTGTAAACTCCTTTGAACCGTTCGCCCGAGTCGATGGGCCAAGATAGAGGAGTAACCTTGATCTGGAGCTCTTCTTCGATTTCATCCAACAAGTCGAACGGATCTTGACTCTCTCTGTCCATCTTGTTCACAAAGACAATTACAGGGGTCTTACGCATACGACAAACCTCCATTAGTCTCTTTGTTTGTTGCTCCACACCACGAGCTCCATCGATGACAATGATAACACTATCCACTGCAGTCAGCGTACGGTAAGTATCCTCTGCAAAGTCTTGGTGACCGGGAGTATCAAGGATGTTGATTTTGTAGCCCTCATAGTTGAAGCCCATCACAGAAGTCGCTACGGAGATCCCTCTTTGTTTTTCTATCTCCATCCAGTCTGAAGTGGCAGTCTTTTTGATTTTATTGCTTTTGACCGCTCCTGCCACATGGATTGCACCACCAAACAAGAGTAGCTTCTCTGTCAGTGTTGTCTTCCCGGCATCAGGGTGAGCGATGATGGCAAAAGTGCGACGTCTGGATATTTCGGCTTGATTGTACTGCATGATATAATGATATGTTGTAGATATTTTTCTTAGTTCATTGATAGTTCCAACTCATAGACTTCCTTCAGAGCCTCTTGCCAAGGTTGGGAGATATCTGTGATCTTGCTTTGGATTTTGTTGATGTCTAATGTCGAATATTGAGGTCTATTAGCCAAAGTATTATATTCCTTTTGGCTACAAGGAGTGATCTCAACGTTATGGGTCAAAGTATCTAGATCCAAGATCGCTCTTGCGAAGTCAAACCTTGAGACTTCTCCGACATCAGCATAGTGGTAAAGTCCGAATTCGAGCACATCCCCTTGCTTTATATTTTGAATGACGCGAACCACTGACTTGGCCAAACCGAAAGCAGATGTCGGACTGCCAACCTCATCATTTACTACCCTCAACTTAGCATCCTCGAGAGCTTTGCGACGGATAATATTGTAGAAGTTCTTGCCATAAGGGGAGTATAACCATGCTGTGCGCCACACGTAAGCCGTAGTGCATGTGGATAGGACTCTGGCCTCTCCTTCGAGTTTTGTCTCTGCGTAGAAATTTGCAGGACAAGGTTGATCCTCCTCTTTGTAAGGGTGTGAAGACTTCGGACAGCCCTCTCCTCCAAATACGTGATCGGTACTGAAGTGAAAAAGTATTTTATTGTGTTGTTGACATAGAGCCGCCAACTGATCGGGAAGTTCGGTGTTGAGTCGTATGGCTTCGTTGCGATTGACCTCTGCATCATCAACACCTGTAAATGCAGCCGCATTGACAACAATATCGGGCTTGTAGAAGTTGAAAAAACGTTCGACTTCTTCCGGGATGGTGAGATCTATAACACTTCTTATTGTAGGCAACCATTTGATCCCTTCCACTTCACCAAAGTTGCGAATGATTGCATTTCCGAGTTGTCCTCCAGCCCCGGTCAGCCAGACGGTGAGTTGTTTCTTTTTTTTCATACTTCTGTGGCGTTATCGACTTTTATATTACCGGCCTCTATCTCACAAAATCTATCTGCAAGAATAGCCAAGAATGTACTGATCTGTTTGATTGACTCAAGGGTTTCTGCCGATACCTCTTTCCCTTGCATCTTTAGGCTGAGATAGCCATAGATACCGACAAAGCAAGTCTCTATTTCGTTTTGTTTTGTGTCATTGCTGAGTGACCGCAGTTGAATGATCGCAGGCAAAGTTTTATAGTACACTGTCGAATATATGGACTGCACGGGCATCTTAAGCAATTGCTGGTGGATAGTGTTCAGCCTGAAAAGGAGATTTTGTATCGTCGGAAGGTGTCCCGAAGTCATCAGGTTATTGAGTACCATCTCATTTTTAAGAGTTATGTACCAATCGATAACAATTTGTGTGGGACCTTCGGTATTTTTATAGTTGTTCAAGACATACTTCTCGATGGCCTCATCATCTCCATTAAGAGCTCTTATGATGTCCTCTACCTGAAACATATATAAGATGTACTCAGATATGTTCTCTTGTCTCTTTTTCTGTGCTACAAACATAATGATCTTATATTGTCAAATGTCGTTATTCAAAGATCCAACTCCACAACGGTAATGCCTGCTCCTCCAAGATCGACGTGTTCGTCCTTATATCGCTTTACGAGAGGAATGGCCGATAGCTGTTGTCGAATAGCTTCTCTCAGTGCACCGGTCCCTGTACCGTGTAGGATACGTACCGGTGAATAGGCAAAACGTATGGCATCATCAATGAAGTAGGTTACACTTTGCATCGCTTCATCCACCCTCATGCCTCTGCAGTCCAGTTGAGGCTTGAAGTTCAGACGCCGATCATCTGCCATGTTCTCGATAGCTACCGGTTTTCGCTTTATGATCCCCGTTGCCTCCCTCATGCTTGGTTTGAGTTTACTGATAGGGAGTATCATGACTAAACTGCCCATTCTTACACGAGCCTTATTTTTCATAAGCTCAATGACCTCGCCGACTTCGTTTGACCCCTCTACGGTCACACTACCTCCGACAACGATCTTGGCTTCCACTATTTTTTTTGTGACAGTTTGGGTCGTTTTATCTTCTTTGGGTGCTTTTTCTTTTTGGGTGATGTTATTGAGTAGATTTTGCTTTTTCTCCTCCAACTTACGTCTCAGAGCCATAGTAGACTCTTTTTCTGCCTTCTTCTCTTTGATTTCACGTATAGTCTTCTCTACCGTAGCATTGGCTGAAGACAAGATCTGAATAGCCTCTTTTTCAGCCTTGGAGATAAGCTCCTTGCGATCGGTTTTGAGCTTTTCCAGACGTTCGTTGAGTTTTTGTTTGAGTTGTTCTAATTCCTTCTCCTGTTTGTGTATTTTAGTCCGCTTCTCTTCCCAATACTTCTTGTCCCTCATGATGTCCTGGAGATACTTGTCCTGCATCACGTAGTCCGTACCGACAAGATTTGTGGCATAGTCCAAGATGTCTGTGGAGAGACCGATCTTGCGTGCTATCTCTATGGCAAAAGAGCTCCCCGGTTTGCCGATGAAGAGCTGATAGAGCGGGCGAATTTCTTGTCTGTCAAAAAGCATGGCACCATTGACCACCCCTTTGTGTGTCTCAGAGAAGTCTTTGAGATTTCCATAGTGAGTAGTGATCATCCCATAGCAACCAATCTCAACGAAACGATTAAGTAAAGCTTCCGCAATCGCACCTCCGATGATCGGCTCTGTCCCCGAACCAAATTCGTCAATCAGTATGAGTGTATGTTTGTCTGCATTTTGACTAAAATACTTCATGTTGAGCAGGTGAGATGAGTACGTGCTGAGATCGTTTTCGAGTGATTGTTCATCCCCAAGATTGAGAAATATCTTCTTGAAAAGACAGCAAGTCGAATGATCCAATATCGGTATCGGAAGACCGCACTGAAGCATATATTGTAATAGCCCCACAGCTTTGAGCGTCGCTGACTTTCCTCCTGCATTCGGTCCAGAGATGACAAGGATACGATCTTCGTGAGAGAGTCTGATGTCAAGAGGGACTATCTCTTTCTTTTGGGACCTGAGGTGTTGTTCGAGAAGAGGATGTCTCGCACCGAACCACTCCATTTTCTTGTGGGGGGTAAGGTGTGGGACGATGGCTCTGAGTCTTGCTCCCAATCTCGCTTTGGCTTTTGCAAAGTCAAGGACGCCGATGAGCGTACAGTTGAGTTGGACAGCAGGCAGTTCAGGACGAAGGACACCTGTGAATTCCTTCAAGAGTTTTGTGATTTCGCGTTTTTCTTCGCTCAACTTCTCCCTGATCTTGTTGTTCATCTCAACCAATTGCTCCGGCTCCACAAAAAGTGTACGCCCCGTAGCAGACTCATCGTGTACAATCCCTTTAAGCTCTCGCTTTGCAGACGGTACGATCGGTAATAGGAGTCTTCCTTCTCGCACCGTGGGGTGCGCATCTTTCTCTACCCAACCCTGAGACTGAGCATGCTTCAGGAGGCTTTGCATCGTTGTGCCGATGGAACTGTTGAGACGTCTCAATTCGTGACGAATCTCTCTCAACTCCTTTGAGGCCGTATCCTTTATGTTTCCTTCCTCGTCAATCAGGTTATGAATACGACGACGGATATCGGGCAGACTGTCTATTCCGGATACTATCTTGGAGAGCGTGGGATAGCTATCATCGTCATCTTGTGGGCGATCGAACACCTTGACGATATCCACACACGCACTGAGCAAGTCAGCCAAGGCGACAACTCCTTCGACAGGTAAAAAAGAACCTTCGGGTCTGATCCCATGGATATGAGTTTTGAGATCGCCAAATCGTAGCGAAGGGACATCCTTCCCGGATTGCATCAGGTGCATCATCTCCTTGACCTGAGTAAGACGCTCTGTGATCTCTTTGGGGTCGGTCAAGAACGTCATTTGGTCTGTGAAGTGCCGACTTACCTCGTTGTCACAGAGACGTCTGAGGTCTGCTCGGATCACTCCGAAGTCCAGTCTCTCTTCAAAACTCGAAGGGAAGATACACTCCTTTTTGTTTGTTGATCTACTGCTATTGTTCCTCATTTAGAAAAAGAAGCGACGTATGTCATTGACATTGGCGTACAGCATGAGGAACAGTAGGAAGAACAATCCTGCCATCTGTATGCGTTCCTGTACCTTGACAGACAGTTTCCTGCGAGTAATCATTTCGTATAGGAGGAAGAGAATATGACCTCCATCCAGCCCCGGGATGGGTAGGATGTTCATCACCGCAAGGATGATCGACAAAAAGGCTGTCATGCTCCAAAATTCAAACCAAGAAAATCTCTCGGGGAACAAGCTCCCGATCGTACCGAGCCCTCCGATCTTTGAGGCACCCTCTTTTGTGGCGACATACTTGAGAGAAGAAACATAAGTGCTAAGCCTTTTACCTGTCCTCGATATGCCTTGTGGTATGGATTCCAACAGCCCGTACTTTACGGTCTCCATGCCGAAGATAAGGTCAGGGCTTGTAAACATTACACCCAACCCGGCCATAGACGTATCGACATAACTTTTGATGTTCATGAGCTCTCCTTCTCTGATGATGGAGAGGGAGATGGAGTCTCCTGCATTTTTTGATATCTCTGCGGCGACAAGTCCCATTTGTTTGATCGAATTTCCGTTTACACCTACGATCTTGTCACCTGCCTTCAATCCTGCTTTTTCTGCTTCACTTTCCTCCAAAACCTGTCCGATCACTGCCGGAAGTCGCAAGCGATACAAGGCACTATCGGAAGCGATGATTGCTCTCATGATGTCCGAAGGGATTGCAATGTCAAGGAGCTTTCCCTCTCTCTTTATAGTGAGGGTTTTACCTTTTGCGATCATCGTAAGGACGGACTCATCGAAGTACTTTATCTCTTCTTTGTCCACAGCGATCAAGGCATCTCCATCGAGGAGCCCCATACGGTGCCCTACACTCGAATATACTAAGTTGTCATCGATCTTCTGCATTGGGATCTTTGTGTCACCCCAAGCGTAAGAGATCCCCGAATAGATGGCTATCGCTAAGATGACGTTGAAAAGTACTCCGCCGAGCATCACGAGCAGGCGTTGCCAAGCCGGCTTGGCTCTAAACTCCCATGGCTGAGGATCGCTTTCGAGCCCTGTAGTATCCATTGACTCGTCGACCATACCTGCTATTTTACAGTAACCGCCGAGAGGCAACCATCCTAAGCCATATTCGGTAGCACTACCTTTGGGCTTGTACTTGAAGATCGAAAACCAAGGGTCAAAGAAGAGGTAGAACTTGTCTACTTTGATCTTGAATAGTCTTGCAAAAAGGAAGTGACCTAACTCATGTATAAATACCAAAATCCCAAGTGAAAGGATCAATTGAAGTACTTTGATTAGAAAAATGCTCATATGTCTGCGTGCAAAAATAAAAAACTTAACGGTGACGAGACCAAGCTCTGCTGCGTTGGCGAGCTTCGGTATCTATATCTTTGAGCTGGGCTACATTGGATATGTTACGGGAGCCCATACTCTCCATTGTACCTCTGATAAGGCGCGGTATGTCAGTGAATGAGAGGTTGCCTGCCAAGAAACGCTCGACGGCTATCTCATTGGCTGCGTTCATCACACATGGTGCAGTCCCGCCGATCTCGATGGATTCAAACGCCAAATCGAGACAAGGGAAAAGATCCCTGCGAGGGGTTTCGAATGTCAGTTGACATAGATCTTTCAGAGAAGGGAGAGGTAGTTCTATATCTACTCTGTGAGGGAATAACATACCATAGGCAATAGGCAGTCTCATGTCAGGAAGACTTAGCTGAGCCTTGACGCTGCCATCCTTGAAGCCTACCATAGAGTGGATGATGCTCTGGCGATGGATGGCTATCTCTATCTGCTCGGGGGGAACTCCGAAGAGCCAGTGTGCTTCAATCATCTCCAGACCTTTGTTCATCAATGTTGCAGAGTCGATAGATACTTTTTTACCCATATCCCATTTAGGGTGCTTGAGAGCTTGTTCGGGAGTGACTTTCTCCAATTGCTCTGCTGAGTAGTCCACAAACGGACCTCCCGAAGCTGTCAGATAGATGTGAGATACTGCATCCTTTTTATCCCCATGTATGGACTGGAATATAGCCGAATGCTCAGAGTCCACGGGGATGATGGGAGACATCTGCTGTCTACTGAGTTGCATGATGAGCTCGCCTGCTACCACAAGGGTCTCTTTGTTGGCCAAGGCTATCGTACGTCCACTCTCCATCGCACTTACGGTAGGGGCAAGTCCTGCGAAACCCACCATTGCGGAGAGTACAGTGTCCGCCTCATAAGACGACGCTATATCACATATAGCCTCATTGCCCACGAGTATCTCAATATTTTCACCCGAGAGTTCCTTCTTGAGGTGCTTATATTGCATGTCATTGGCTATGGCTACCACTTGGGGCTTAAACTCCTTGGCTTGATGGATGAGAAGATCTACATTGCTATGACATACAAGGGCATATACCGAGAGCAAGTCTCTATGACGAGAGATGACATCGAGAGCCTGGGTGCCGATCGAGCCTGTACTTCCGAGTATGGTTATTTTTTTAGGATTCATTTGTTGAAGACGAACAATTGTTGCTTATCGTGCTAAAGGGCTTTGCTTTAGATGAGTTATGGATGTCCTTCATCCCACCGTGAGGGAATGAAAAATCTTTACAAAGTTACAATTTTTGTCGATATTCTTGAGCGAAATACGATTAACGTAGACTACTGGAAGTTGATATTTCAAATATGATTTTGATGGGTGCATCTGGTGTTTGATCAGCTTGTCAGACTCATATTACCGAGTTTGACTTCCGGTTTGATTGAGTTGTACAGATTGATTTTGATGCATCAATGCTTTTTGCTCATGAGCAAGCATTATCTTCTCCCGAAAACACACCACCCCGACAGATCATGCTGATATCCATCGGGGTGGTATGCTTTTTATGTGATCGAATTCTTAATTCGCCTGAATGGTCGCTATCAAGTGAGATATATTTTCCGTAAAGAGCTTCACTGCCATCGCAAGAAGGATGATCCCGAAGAATTTACGCATGACATATACACCACCCTTTCCGACCATCTTTTCGACCCAGCTCACATGGCGGAGTACGAAGAAGACGATAAGTAGGTTGAGGATGGTTGCAATGATGATGTTCGATACATGGTATTGTGCTCTGAAAGAGAGTAGGGTGGTGAACGATGCAGCACCTGCGATGAGAGGAAATACAAGGGGTACAAGTGTCGCAGAACCTGAAGGGCTGTCATCCTTGAAGGCTACGACCCCAAAGATCATTTCGATGGCAAGCACGAAAAGGATGATGGCACCGGCAGCAGCAAACGATTGAAGATCCACATGTAGAAGGCTTAGGAGTGCTTGCCCGAGGAAAAGGAACGAAATCAATATAATAGCCGAGTACAAGAAGGTCTTGAAAGGCTCGATTTTTTGTCCTTTTTCCTGGAGGTTGATCACGATCGGAATCGCTCCGATGATATCGATCACTGCAAACAATACGATAAACACACTGGAAATCTCAGTGAGATTGATACTTTGTAATAGTTCTGTCATAAAAATACGATTAAAAAATGGAGTAGGTTTAGGTGTTGTTCTTGGGTGCAAAGGTAGCAAAAAAGATTAGTTCTATATTTCTTTATTTGTGCAAATGTGCTACCGCCTTCGGCAACACTTGTGCCTTTCATTCTGTTTGGGAGACAGAAAGTATTCCGGTGCGTCACAGAAAGCCCTCTGTCCTCCGACATAAGCTTGTCTGTCCACTGAGGTAAAGACTTGAAAATGATGCATGAGGCTCGGACGCCATGACGATGTCATTATGCGGAGCAGGCATTTTGTCAGACAGTCTGACATAAGTGCAGAGTTTCGCAACGATGTTTCCTTTTGGCATCGAACTTGCAGGGTTGCTTGATACAGTGAGATCAAAAATAAAATATAACCAAATATAAACGTCACACTTTTTAATCATGAGTAATCAGAATAAAAAAGGCTCGATAGGGGTACAGAGTGAAAACATTTTCCCCATCATCAAGAAGTTTCTTTACAGCGATCATGACATATTTTTGAGAGAACTTGTCTCAAATGCAGTGGATGCCACTCAGAAGCTCAAGACCCTCGTCTCCAAAGGTGAGAGCAAGGCGTCTACCGATGATTTGTCGGTCACTGTCCGTATCGAAGATGATAAACTGATCATCTCTGATCGTGGTATCGGTATGTCAGCAGAGGAGATTGATAAGTACATCAATCAGATCGCTATCTCAGGAGCAGAGGAGTTCCTCGACAAGTACAAAGATGATGCTGCATCAATCATCGGCCACTTCGGTCTGGGATTTTATTCTGCTTTCATGGTAGCCAAGAGAGTGGAGATCTATACTCAAAGCTATCGAGATAGTGAGCCCTCTATACGTTGGAGTTGCGAAGGTAACCCTGAGTTTTCCATGGAAGAGGCCGAAAAGCGTGAGAGAGGTACAGACATCATCTTGTATATCGATGAAGAGAGTAAGGAGTTCTTGGAGCCTGAGAAGATCCAATCTTTGTTACAGAAGTACTGTCTCTTCTTACCCGTGCCCATCATCTTTGGAAAGAAACAAGAGTGGAAGGATGGCAAGATGATAGATACTGATGAGGATCAAATCATCAATAACACAGAGCCTGCATGGACAAAGAAGCCAGTGGACTTGAAGGATGAAGACTATCAGAAGTTCTACAAGGAGCTCTATCCAATGAGTGAGGAGCCTCTCTTCTGGATACATCTCAATATCGACTATCCATTCAATTTGACAGGGATCTTGTACTTCCCTCGTATCAAGAACAACATGGATATCTCTCGTCACAAGGTTCAATTGTACAGCAATCAAGTTTTCGTCACAGATTCTGTCGAGGGGATATTACCGGACTTCCTGACCATCCTTCATGGTGTGCTTGACTCTCCTGACATACCTCTCAACGTATCTCGATCTTACCTCCAGAGTGATGCAAATGTGAAGAAGATCTCGGCATATATCACACGTAAGGTGGCGGACAAACTGAACGAACTCTTCAAGGACGAACGTGCGACTTACGAAGAGAAGTGGAGTGCCCTCGAACTCTTTGTCAAGTATGGTATGCTCACAGATGAGAAGTTTTATGAAAAAGCTGAGAAGTTTGCTCTCTTGCGTAACACCGAGGACAAACTCTACACGTTTGAAGAGTATCGCAATCTCATCTCAGGCACACAGACCGACAAGGACGGTAAAGTCGTCTGCCTCTATGCAGTGGATAAGGAAGCTCAGTACAGCTATATCAAGGGTGCTACGGATAAGGGTTATGATGTCCTCTTGACAAACGGTCAGCTCGATATGCCGTTCATCAGCATGCTCGAACAGAAGCAACAAGGTACAAGGTACGTTCGTGTCGATAGCGATACACTCGAAAACCTTATTCCCAAGAATGAGGAGAATAAAGACAAAGCCAATGTCTCTGAGGAGGAGAAGGAGATTGTATGTGCACTCTTCGAACAGCAGTTGCCGGAACTCTCCAAGGCTCATCTCCATATCTCTGCATCTCACCAAGGTTTTGATCAGAAGCCTATCGTCGTAGTGCAAAACGAGTTTATGCGTCGTATGAAGGATATGTCGAGCTTCCAACAAGGGATGGGATTTGGAGACTTCCCTGACTCTTATGAAATAAACCTCAATCTGGACAGCGCTCTCATCCGTGGTATTGTCGAGGTCTTTGTAAGTTCGGACAATCAGGAGTACAAGGCTTTGTCTGCCGACAAGAAGGGATACGATGCACGCCTTGATGTCCTATACAGCCAGTCAAACAGCGGAGATTTGGACGATGCTGCGAAGGAAACCAACAAGAAGGACATCGAAGAGACCACAAAGCAGATTTCTGAGATCAAAGATAAGCTCAATGGAGTGTACAAAAACTTTGGTAACGAAAATAAGGTCATCTCTCAACTCATCGACCTAGCTCTACTTTCAAAGGGAATGCTTACAGGTGCTTCTTTGGACAGCTTCATCAATCGTTCATTGGAGATTATCTCTGACAAGAAGTAATACTTAGGAGCATATATTTTGATCATTGATACCCTGCATGATGTCCTATCGGGCATGGTGCAGGGTATTTTATTTTTCATCTTTGCCTTTAAGGGACTGTCGCATTTTCTGACTATCTTTGATACTCCACAATCAAACAGATATTTTCAATGAAAAGAATAAATATAGCACTGGATGGCCACTCCTCTTGTGGCAAGAGCACAATGGCTAAAGTACTTGCTAAAAGGATAGGTTACACCTACATAGATACCGGAGCGATGTATAGAGGTGTGACGCTTTTCTCGATCCAAAATAACCTTTGGGATGGAGACAAGCCCCTTGTAGATGAGATCGTCCGGAGTTTGGATGATATCACGTTAAGATTTAAGACGGATGGGGGAGCGAATCGCCTGCTGCTCAATGGCGAAGATGTCGAAGATCAGATACGAGGCATGGAGGTCTCCAACAAGGTCAGCCCTATCAGTACGATAGCCGAAGTGCGTGCGTTCCTCGTGAAGCAACAGCAAGAGATGGCTACGGAGAAGGGCGTGGTGATGGATGGTCGAGATATAGGGACTGTAGTTTTGCCCGATGCCGAGCTAAAGGTCTTTGTCACTGCAAGTGCCAAGGTGCGAGCTCAGAGACGATATGATGAACTGAGAGCCTTGGGTAAGGAAGTGACCTATGATGAAGTGTATCAAAATGTAGTGACACGTGACCGTATCGATAGTACTCGTGAGGCAAGTCCCTTGAAGCAGGCCGAAGATGCGGTCCTCTTGGATAACTCTGACTTGACAAGGGATGAGCAGAATGAGATACTCTATCGCATGTTCGTCGAAAAAACAGCTTGATCAGTAAAGAGATGATAGATATAGAAATCAATAAGTCTTCGGGGTTTTGCTTCGGGGTGATCAATGCTATCAAGCATGCAGAGGAGGAGCTCAAGACAGAGGATTCTCTTAATTGTCTGGGAGAGATAGTACACAATAGCCAAGAGGTCGAAAGACTGGCAAACAAGGGGCTGAAAACAATAAATTATAAAGATCTTGAGGGCCTTCGTAATACCAAAGTCTTGTTCAGAGCACATGGTGAACCCCCCGAGGTATATGCATTTGCCCATGCTAATAATATCAAGATTGTCGATGCGACCTGCCCTGTCGTCTTAAGGCTTCAGAAGCGTATCCGCACCAAGTATGAGGAGACTCGTGATGTGCAGGCGCAGATAGTGATCTATGGCAAGATAGGCCATGCTGAGGTGAATGGACTTGTGGGACAGACCAATGGTGAGGCTATCGTGGTACAGAAGCTGGATGAGATAATAAAAATAGACTTCTCAAAGCCTGTTATTCTCTTTTCTCAGACAACGATGTCGAAGGAGGGTTTTGCCGAGCTGATAGAGAACATCAGTGAACGTATGGCAGATGGTGTGGATTTTGAGTATTTTGACACCATATGTAGACAAGTATCCAATCGTATTCCCGACCTTGATGAATTTGCGAGGGAGAAGGATTGGATATACTTCATCGCCGGTAAAAATAGCTCGAACGGCAAGGTATTGTATCAGATATGCAAGGATGCAAACCCTAACACAACATTTATCTCGACTGCTGATGAGATCATCGAGCCCCTACCTGATTGGGTACACCACGTAGGGATATGCGGAGCTACATCTACGCCTAAATGGCTGATGGAAGAGGTGGCAAAGAAGTTGAAAGCTATCAATCCCTGATGAGATTAAAGCTCCTTTTTGAGGGTGTCGAGCCTTAAAAAGATGAATAATAGGATGCTGAAACTCAATAGTGATGACCCTCCGTAACTGAAGTAGGGGAGCGGTATCCCGATAACAGGAACAAGACCGATGACCATCCCTATATTGATGACCAAATGAAAGAACAAGATACAGGCTACAGAATAACCGTATATTCGTGCAAAAGGATCGCTCTGTCGTTCGGCAAGATATATGAGGCGCAGAAGTAGTGCGAGGTACAGAGCGAGGACAAGGGTACTGCCGATAAATCCGCTCTCCTCTCCTACGGTGCAGAAGATGAAGTCTGTATCTTGTTCCGGTACATACTTCAGTTTGGTCTGGGTGCCATTGAGAAAGCCTTTGCCTGTAAGCCCCCCAGAGCCTATCGCAATCATGCTCTGATTGACATTATAGCCTGCTCCGGCAGGATCATCTTTGATACCGAGAGATACAAGAATGCGGTTTTGCTGATGGTCTTGGAGTACGTTGTTGAAGAAGTATTCTATCCCCATAAAGCATGCCACAGCAGTCAAGGTGAATGCTAGAGTAAATCCCAATCGTCGCCCTCTATTGATAAATAAATTGATGATGAGGTATACTGAGAAGAGAGCCAGACTGATCATTGCGGCATAGCCGAAGTCCACATCCACAAAGAAGGATGTGACGAAAGCAGAAGAAAATGTGATGATAGGAATGACTGCTGCAACGATCTTGAGATGCGGCAGATGCCCATACATCTCTATTGCAAGATAAGTCGATAAGTAGATGACCGATAAAACAACCAATGTGTCTGCTGATGTCTCGCCCCACATGACTCCCGAAAATTTCATCGCAAGGATGAATATGAGTGCTATCACGACACCAAGGGCGATGATACTCCCTGTGAGTCCCTCTCTGTACATGACGAGAAAGAAGGTCGCAAATACGACTGCAGAGCCAGTCTCATTTTGAAGTACAATGATCAACATCGGCAGTAAAAAGATCAGTAGAGAGACAAGTAAGTCTTGCTTGTTTGATATGCTGAATTCGTATCTGGAGCACCATTGTGCCAGCATCAAGGCTGTCGTCACTTTGGCAAACTCAGCGGGTTGGAGGCGCATCGTGTCGGTGATCACAAGCCACGAATGTGACCCTTTGATGTCGGGTGCTATAAATATCGTGACTATCAGCAACAACAGCATAAACACATATATCCATGGGGTGAATGCCTTGATGAAGGTCCCGTCTGAAGAAAGGATCAGGACAATAAATACGAAAGATACTCCTAACCACATCAACTGCGAACCGGTGCGACCGTGAAGATCGAATACCTCTGCATTCTGAATATCATATCCTGCGGCATAGATCGTAATCCAACCGAGAAAGACAATCAGCAGATACAGACCGACTGTGATGTAATCTAAGTTGCGAAAAAGTGATGTAGATTCGATTTTATTCATAATCAGGGTTAGGGGACTATACTATTGACCATCCTTTTTTCAATATCCAGACTGCTCTCGGATATCTTTCCGGTGAGGTAATACTCCATCATCAATTTAGCAATAGGTACTCCAAAAGAAGCACCGAATCCGGCATTCTCGACATAAACACAAATAGCTATTTGCGGATTTTCTCTGGGAGCATAGCCCATAAATGCAGAGTGGTCTTTACCATGGACGTTTTCTGCCGTTCCGGTCTTTCCGCAGACTGATATGCCCGATATGGCAGCCCCTCGACAAGTGCCTCCCAAGACAGCTGCTGCCATACCTTCGTCTATGACATCAAAGACCTCTTTGGGAATATGAGTATCCATCTTTTTAATTTTCAGTGAATCTTTAGGATAGTTAGATATACCCTTCACGACATGAGGGGTGTAGTAGTATCCTCTGTTGGCAATGATTGCCCCCAGGTTTGCGATTTGAAGTGGTGTGGTGAGGATTTCGCCCTGCCCGATGGCTATAGATATGATACTGCTGGAGTTCCATTTTCCGGCATGGATCTTGTCGTAGACATTGGCATTCGGAATGTAGCCTCGTCTTTCTCCTGGCAGGTCGATATTGAGTTTATAGCCGAAGCCCATATTGACCATGTTATCTTTCCAGTTTTCAAAAGCCTCTTGGATATTATGAAATCGCTTGTTATCCTCCAATAAAGCCCTGAGGCCCCAGCAAAAATAAGCATTGCAGGAGGTTGCCAAGGCAGGAACGAGATTGATCGGCGAGCCATGTGGGTGACAAGCAGGGCGATTTCCTAAGAGTGGGTAGCCATGATGACAAGAGTATAACGTATGTGGTGTGATGACTTTTTCTTTTAAGAATACGGCTCCTTGAGCAGGTTTGAATGTCGATCCGGGAGGGTATGTGCCCATGATAGCTCTGTTGTACAAAGGCTTTTGAGGATCTTGTTCAAGTAGCTTATGATTGTTTCCTCTTTCGCGACCTACAAGGAGAGAAGGATCAAAGCTCGGAGCAGATACCAAGCAGCGTATTTCTCCGGTAGAAGGCTCTATCATGACTATTGCACCTCTCTTGCCTGCCATCAATTTCTCTCCATAGGTCTGTAAATCAATATCAAGGGCCAATTTGAGATCGTGTCCGGATATCACATCTCTGTCATATTTGCCATTTTCATAGCTCCCTTGTATTCTACCATGAGCATCACGAAGTAATACCGTTACCCCTTTTTCCCCTCGGAGGATAGACTCATATTCTTTTTCTATTCCTGTCCGTCCTGAGTAGTCCCCCGGTACATAGTATGGATCATTGTCAAGATCCTTTTGATTGACTTCTCCCGTCGTACCTAATACAAGTGCAGCGGAATGATAGTTGTAGTCTCTTGCCATACGATACTCCACATAAAACCCCGGAAATTTATGTAGCTTCTCTTGAAGAAGACCTACTTCCTCCAACGTAATCTGAGACATGAAGAGTTGGGGAAGGTATGGGGAGTAACTTTTGTTGAGTTTTTTGTCTTTGATATACTTCATCTTTTCGATGAAGTATTCTTTGTCTATGCTTAAAGTATTGCAAAGATCAAGGGTGTCGAAGTCTTTGGTTTCTCTCGTGATGACCATGACATTGGCTGTCGACTTGTTGTACACAAGCAGCTTGTCATTATTGTCATAAATCATCCCTCGTGATGGATAGACCGCTTTTCGGAGGAATGCGATGCTATTGGCTTGTAACTTGTAATCTGAGTTAATTACTTGTAGGTAAAAAAGTCTCAAGACATAGATCAATACCACAAGTACAAATGTAGATGATATGAAGTACTTTCGGATTGCGTATTTTGAATTTTTCCGCTGTGACATGGTTGTTACCTTTTTCTAAACCCTGAAAGGGCATCCAGGATCATCATGAGAGGTACGGAGATAAGAGTAGAGCATAGGATATATGGTATTGTCTGCTCATATAGTGACAGAGAAAATGCCTCTAAAAGAAGCAACACGGCAATGTGTAAGAAGCACAGTATGAGTATATACAACAAATATTTATATCCCTTGACCGAATAGAACGAGGGGGAAAAATCTTCATCTTCTTTATCCATTTCATCTGCAAAAAATAGGTGAATGATAGGCATACGCAGGTAGCTTATCAGTGTCGCAGAGGCCATGTTTAACCCAGGAGTGTTCATGAAGGCATCTAAAATTAGCCCTGTAATGGCTCCGAGAAGGATTATTATCCAAGAGGGCGTGTGTACTGATAACTTGAATATAGGGTAAAGATAGATGAAAGGTATAAAATAGTTGAATACCCTGATATTGTTAAGAAATATAACTTGAACAAATACCAGTATGGCCAACTGAATCAGGACACTTATATACTTTCTTTTCATACCTCTATCGTTTATGTGTCAATATAGCATCCAGATTTTCTCGCTCCTCTCTATCATAATTGGTCACCACATAGACGTACTTGATGTTTTCAAGTTTCATGCTAAGCTCTACTTTCAGAGCGCAGAAATTATCGTCGATAGAGGAGCCCTCCTCCAAGATTGTCCCGACAAAAATCCCTTCAGGAAAGATTGCGGAGTAATTGCTCGTATAGACAGAATCTCCGGGAGCATACGATATATGCTTAGGCAAGTTGGTAAGGAGCGACTGTTGTGGGGTTTCACCATCCCACTTCAATATCCCGATGTATTCACCATTTTTAATCTTGCAACTGATCGCAAAGTCTTTGTTCGTCACAGGTAGTACCTGTGCATATCTCTTACCAACGGCCTTTATGATGCCTACGACACCCGAAACTCCAAGCACCGCCATGTCCTGATGCACCCCATCCTTGCTCCCAAGATCTATGGTAAGATAGCTACTGTTGCCATATGTGATGTTTCCAACAACTTTTGCTATTCTATATTCGTATGGGAACGGCTGGTCTATACTGTCTTTCATTACTTTCCGGTAGGATAGGGAGTCTATGGTGAGACGCTCAATGGTACTTCGGAGTCGAAGCACTTCTCTTTCGAGTTGGGCGTTACGACTCATAAGGGTAATATTGGCCTCTTTTAGCCCGAGGTATGAGTTAGCTACTGTGGCGGTTTCAGTGATTTTGCCGGTGATGAAGTTTGTCGAACTGAGTATGATGCTACTGTGGTAGTTGCTACCCCGATACAATAGGATAATAGCAACGACCTCCAATAGTACAAACAAGATGAGATACCCTTTGGATTTGAGCAATTCAAAAAGTTTAAGCATCTATTTTCTCTCTCTTCGATTTAATTAGACTTTTTTCGTAGCACACTCTCTTTGTCCCTATACACGGATACCAAGGAAAGGCTCTACACCTCCTTGGTATCAGGTTTATGAAAGGTATATCGATGCTTTTACTTGAAAAGCAACGTGTATTTGGTCGTGTTTTGTAGGGCTATATGTGTCCCTTTTGCGACAACGTGCAATGGATCTTCCGCCACCACAAAGTCTATCTTAAACTTATCACTCAAACGCTTTGCCAAGCCTTTGAGCTGAGCACCACCACCTGCGAGATAAATACCGTTCTTTACGATGTCGGCATAAAGTTCGGGGATTGTGTTGTCGAGTGCATTTCCGATTGCAGTTTCGATTTTTGTGATGGACTTATCGAGACATTCCGATATTTCTTTGTAGTTGACAGATACCGCTTTCGGTAAGATGCTGACAAGGTCTTGTCCGATCACCTCATAATCCGCAGGTTCATCATCCAGATGCGCAAGTGCCGACCCTACATTCTTCTTTATCTCTTCCGCTGTACGCTCACCGATACGAACACTGTGTTTGATCTTCATATGATCTACGATATCTGCGGTGAACTCATCTCCTGCGACCTTGATCGACTTGTTAGAGACGATCCCTCCCAAGCTGATGACAGCGATCTCTGTCGTTCCTCCACCTATATCTACAATCATGTTGCCGGTAGGCTCCATCACATCGAGACCTATCCCCAAAGCTGCAGCCATAGGCTCATGGATAAGGAAAACTTCATTTGCCCCTGCCTTCTCTGCAGAGTCGCGTACAGCACGTATTTCCACGTCTGTACTGCCGGAGGGCACACATACCACCACTTTGAGTGATACCGGAAGAAATCTCTTCTTGGGGTTTGCCATCTTGATAAGCCCCCTTATCATGTGTTCCGAAGCCACAAGATCTGCAACCACACCATCCCTAAGCGGACGTATGGTCTGCAGGTCATTGTTCTCCTTTTCAAATCGTCTGTAAGCTTCGTATCCTACCCATTCAACCTTCTCCGTCTTTCTGTTCATCGTGACATACGAAGGTTGATCGATGATGATTTTGCCATTTTGGATAATGACTGTATTTGCTGTACCTAAGTCGATTGCTAATTTCTGTGTAAGTGAAAAGAAACCCATCTTAGTGTTATCGTTTGTGTTATTGTTTCTACTTTTAGTTACTTATTCAGAGCATTACTCAATGTCTGAAGTGTCTGATCCCCGTGAAGCACATCGCCATATCGTGCTCATTGCAGTAGTCTATGGAGAGTTGGTCTTTGATAGAGCCTCCGGGTTGGATCACGGCTGTCACACCTGCCTTGTCTGCAATCTCCACACAGTCTGAAAAAGGGAAGAAGGCATCTGAAGCCAATACTGCTCCTTGGAGATCAAATCCCATTGCCCTTGCTTTTTCGATAGCATGACGGAGAGCATCTACTCTCGATGTCTGTCCGTAGCCGGCACCAAGTACCTGTCTCTCCTTTGCAAGGACTATTGCATTGGATTTACAGTACTTTACGACTTTCATCGCAAAGAGCATTGTCTCGATCTCATCCTTCGTCGGCATCTTCGTTGTGACGACTTTTAGATCATCTTTTGTCTCTATGCGAGTGTCGCGCTCTTGTGCGAGTAGACCACCTAAGATTGTTCGGTAGGAGTGGACAGTGTCGTCTCGACCTTTCTTGTCCAGCAAGATAATTCGCTTCTCTCTCTTTCCAAAGATGTCGAGAGCTTCTTGTGTATAAGCAGGGGCAATCAAGACTTCAAAAAATAGTTTGTCTATCTCTTCAGCAATCTCCTTGGTGACCTCTCTGTTGATGACTATGATCCCCCCAAAAGCCGATACAGGATCACAAGAAAGAGCTGTGATGTAAGCCTCAAGAGCTGTCGCTCTGCTCGCAATGCCACATGGGGTATTGTGTTTCAGAATAGCACAAGTCGGATCGTCAAACTCTTCGACAAGATGAACGGCAGTATCCACATCCAAAAGATTGTTGTATGAGAGCTGCTTGCCTTGGATGAAGTCAAAACGGTCACGGATGTCTCCGTAAAACTCGCCCTTCTGATGTGGGTTTTCTCCATATCTCAGGCTTTCGGACTGACCGAAGGATAAAGTTAGTCCTTCATCTGTGTCAAGAGAACCTTGAGCAAAATATCTCGAAATGGCTGTGTCGTACTGTGCTGTGACGGCGAATGCTTTCTTTGCGAATTGCTTACGTTGCTCAAGTGTCGTCTCTCCATTCTGACTGTCAAGTATCTTTGTTAGTTCGGCATAACCATCCTTTGCCGAGATGATGACGACATCTTTATGATTTTTTGCTGCCGCACGGATCAATGATACACCTCCGATATCAATTTTCTCGATGATTTCTTCAGTCGTGCCTCCATTTTTTACAGTATCGACAAAAGGGTAAAGATCAACGATGACGAGATCGATAGGTGAGATGTCATACATTTCACACTGATTTTTGTCCTCTTGATTGTCACGACGTGTAAGGATTCCCCCAAATATCGAAGGGTGTAGGGTTTTGACTCTCCCTCCAAGAATGGATGGATAAGCCGTAAGGTCCTCAACAGCCGTACACTCTATACCTAAGTTATTGATGAACGCCTGTGTACCTCCCGTAGAGATCAGTTCGACTTCATGACGAGACAGACACTTGATGACATCTTCCAGTCCGTCCTTGTTGAACACCGATACTAATGCTCTGTTTATCTTGATATTACTCATTGATCACTTCACTATGCAAAACTCTCTGATAGATTAGGCTCATTTTACTCAGAAACAGCCAAAACTCCCTCAAATAGTTCCGCCGATTTAATACTCTAACTCAGAATACAAAAGTAATGATAATTGCTGGATTATAAGGCTAAACAGAGGTACTTTTATAGTCTCTTAAATGAAGTTGTGAATGAACCTCTCAAAAGTCGTATGAGATGCCTACAAGGGTTGTATGACTCGTGATCGAAGATCGTAAGATTCAATTTCGCTGCGCTATGTCTGCTGTCAGATAATGGAGATGTTTTCCGGAGAAATGGTGAGGGCTCCCAATGGCATCATGGCATTGATGAGATGGATACGATCTGCTTCGAGGGTGTCTTGTATGGTGAGGTCTGCAGTCCGGATTACCCCTTGATCAAGGTAATACTGACGACGGGTACCTGCCAGTAGAGGGCGATCGGGGGTGAGATATTCGCCATTTCTCTCGATCACGACATTGGTATATGTCGTGTCTGTCAGGAGGTTTTCTCGGATGATCAGAGGTTCTTGCCCCTTTGTGCAGAGTGCTGAAAGTGGATCAAAACAGGTACGGTCGCTCCACTTGTCGGCATATTCGATACTGTCAGTAGATTCGATGAGTAGTAAGGCATGAATGGCTCTGATATGGTATGGAATAGCTCGGCAGCCGATGATGTTTGTGCGATACTCTACGGTACATCTCAAAGACGGGTGCTCGGACAGATTATCTCGGCGTATGAGATCGCAGATGGCTGATGTTACTTCTTCCAGGCTTGGAGGACAGAAGCCATGTATCTGCCCACTCCTACACATACGTTTGTGATGTAGGTCGACGCGTTGTAGAACCCCATGAACGACCTCAAAGGTCTCGATCAGGGTAGAAGAGCTGTTGCCGGGTATCATGTCTTTAAAGCAAAGGAATGTACACCTTTTGGATCACCTCTTTGTACTCTTCTTCAGGATTGCTGTTGATGGTGATGCCACCACCGCTCCTAAAGTTTTTATGCCCCTCTCCAACCTCCTCGATGAAGCGTATCAAGACACCTGTATCGAGAGTTTTTCCATCATAATAACCAACGATTCCCGTGTAGTATCCGCGCGGATCACCCTCTGCTCTTCGGATAATGTCAAGGGTTGCCTCCTTGGGAGCTCCGGAGATGGATCCCGCAGGAAGCAGACGGTCTATTATGGTTCCTAAGCGATCATGATACTGCTGAGAGAGTCTACCGACGATCTTTGAGCTGACTTGAAGGAGCCCTCGACCGTTTGGGAGCTGAATTGCATCTATATATCTGAACTTTTCCACACGTACATAATCCGATACTATATTGAGATCATTTCGTATCAAGTCCACGATGGTATTGTGTTCGGCAGTCTCTTTGTAGTCGTTGAGGATGATTTCTTCAGCATTAGGTATGGAGGCATCTATGGTGCCTTTCATCGGGTGTGAGGCAATCTCTCCTTGGGCATTGATGGTGATGAATATTTCGGGCGAAAAGCATACAAATCTGCCCGGGACATAGAGTTTGTAACGAGCTTGAGTCGCAAAGAAAACATCCCTCAGGTGTGCATTGAGCTGAACAGGAGTGGATACGGTCAGGTTGCAAAGAAAAGTGTCACCTCGTCTGAGTCCGTGATCGACGATATCAAACTTCTCCTTGTACACTTCGTAGGGTATCGGATTCGCGTGGAGAGTGATGTCTTTTTGTGGGGCAACGGAGGGAGCGTTGGTACTACCATTGATGGAGAAAAGCACCTCTTCTTGTGCCATAGGATTGGGGATAAAGATCCCTTTCTTTTGTTCGAAATCCAATATGAAAAGGCACGCCTCCCGACGCTTGCCGAAGGCGTTTATTTCCTCTATCACTTCTCGATAGCTCTTCTCGTATGATCCTGTCATAGTGTCATAAATGAATTGGTCTGTACAAAGGTAGTTATTCTTCTGTGTTTATTTGAAGTGCTGTTTGTTGATGAGGCGGACAGAATTGGTTATTTTTGTCGAGATATTTAGTTAAGACACGATATTCATTATTTATTAAATGAAGATATTTGTTTCATGGAGTGGGGGGAAAGATTGTATGTTTGCCTTATTCAGGCACCTACAAGATCATCCAGGTACAGAGGTGCATGCACTGTTGCACATGAAGAGAAAGACTTCAGCGCATGGCTTTGGGGAGGATGTCATCATTGAGCAGGCCGAGGCCATGGGGATCCCTTTGTGTATCCAAACTGTAGGGCCGGACGGATATGAGGCTGCGTTCAAGGGCGCATTGGAGCACTTCAAGGCGGAAGGAGTCTTTACGGGGCTCTTTGGTGATATTTATCTCGAAGAGCATAAGGTCTGGGTGGAGCGTGTTTGCAGTGAGGTCGGGGTACGACCACTTTTCCCTCTTTGGGGAGAGACGACTCCTGATCTCATCAAGGATTTTGTGTCGTCCGGATTCAAGACACTTGTCGTTGCCATGCGCTCAGATCTCAAGCCGGATGTTTTTCTCGGACGAGTCATTGATGAGAAGTTTATAAATGAGTTTGGACAGCTGAGTGATGTTGATCTTTGTGGAGAACATGGTGAATATCATACTTATGTCTTTGATGGTCCATTGTTCAGGAGGCCGGCTACATACGCTATGGGAGAGATTTATGAAGAGAAAAAGCATAGGATTTTACCTATACATGCAAAACAATAAATTGGTATGAAAGAAACAGGATTGGTACACATATATACCGGTAATGGAAAGGGAAAGACTACGGCGGCCGTAGGGCTCACAACGAGGGCTTTGGGTGGTGGATTCAAGGTGTTGTATTGCTCTTTTCACAAGAGACCGGAGAAGTATCAAAATTGTGAATACGACAGTCTTAGAGCCTTGGGGGCAGAGGTCTTACACTTTGCCAAGGGGCATCCGGGGTTAGACAAACGTATAGATCCCTCGGTGCAGGTGGTTGAGCTTGCAGAAGCTCTGCCATATCTTGCTCAGAGACTTAAAGAGGATCCGCCACAACTTTTGGTCATGGATGAGATCATCATTTCCGTGAGGGATAAGTTTTTGTCCGAAGAAGCATTGATAGAGTTCGTGAAAAATAAACCCGCCAACACAGAGCTTGTGATGACGGGTAGGGGAGCTACGCCTGCTCTTATGGAAGTGGCTGATTATGTCTCTGAAATATGTAAAATAAAGCACCCTTTCGACAAGAATATCCGTAGTCGTAAAGGTATAGAGTATTGACTTGGGGTGTAAGTGAAGAGAAGTAGAACCATGCGGATACTTATTGTGCGTCATGCCGAGACGATCGAGAATACTTTTAGGATTTGTCAAGGGCAAATGGATGGACAACTGTCCGAAAAGGGACATTGGGAAGCAGAGCAGGTTGCTTTGAGATTAAAGGATATAGATATATCTGTCTGCTATACAAGTGATTTGAAGAGGGCTTCAGATACCTGTGCTCGTATAGCTGTCATGAACCCTCACCTCTCCTCCGTCCGACCCGATGTGAGACTGCGAGAACGCTTCTTCGGTTCCATGCAAGGTAAGGTCTTTCCTCCTGATTATGACGAGACGCACTATCCTCCGGAAACTGAGCCTGTGACGGATATGGCTCAGAGGCTGAGAGACCTATTGAATGACTTGATAGACCTATATGCCGGTACGGACAAAACAATCTTGCTGGTCAGTCATGGATTTACGATAAGGGTATTGGTTGCCATCCTGAGAGGCTTCGCTCTCGAAAAGGTCTGGACTGTCCCTGAGATATTGAATACATCAGTGACTGTTTTTGACCATACTTTAGATAAGGGTTGGATCGAACGATTATTTAATGATGCGTCACACACCACAGTGTGATGTATCATTATTTTTTGTTTCTGAGGTGACCGACAAGGTTACAGAGGATGTATGCCCCGATAGTCGGGACAAATGCTCCCAAACCCATGAGGGGGATGCTTACAACAGCGACACCGAGCACAATGAACAGCCCCTTGTCTTTCTGCCAAGTCGGCCTTCCACCTTTGAGCGAAAACATCGGAACCTCGCTGATGAGAAGCCATGACATAAAGATTATAAGTACCGGCCAAAGAGCGTAAACCTTATATGCTATCATCCTTGGAAGTCCTTCTATCAAGGTCACATGAGTTGTGATCCAGTAAGCCAAACTTGCCCAAAAAAGGGCGTTGGCCGGAGTAGGTAGGCCGATGAATGATGTTGATTGTCTCTCATCGTGATTGAACTTTGCCAATCTATATACGGATGCCGGAACGATAAGAAATGCCAACCAAGGAAAGAAGAAGCCCAATTGTTGGAGTGCAACTGTCATCATCATTGCAGGTGCTACTCCGAATGAGATGGCATCAGCCAAAGAGTCCAAGTCTTTTCCTAAAGGTGAGAAGGCATTCAGCTTACGAGCCATAAATCCGTCAAAGAAGTCTGCGACAAGCCCCACCCCCATACAAATCATTGCAGTGGTGAAAGCCCCATGCGCAGCAAAATAAGCACCCATGGCACCACTTGTTGCATTTGAAAGACTTAGGAGATTTGGGATGTGCTGTCTTATCTTCATCGTCGTGGCAAGGTTGTGACTTTATGCTTGGGGAAGGTGGGCAAGTATGGTCTGATTACCTGTCACCTTCTCATCCATCTTGACAAGAACTTCGCTTCCTAATGGGATATAGACATCGACTCGTGAGCCAAACTTGATAAATCCCATATGGTCATCGATGTAGCACTCTTCTCCTTCTTTGGGGTAAGTCACGATGCGCTTCGCAACTGCTCCGGCCACCTGGCGAACTAAGATGTCATGCTTGTCCATCGTGCGGATGACCACCGTAGAGCGTTCATTCTCCACACTGCTCTTGGGCAAATAGGCAGCCATGAAACGCCCTTCATGGTGCCTCACATACTTTACGATACCATCGACGGGGTACCAGTTGGCATGTACGTTGAAGATGCTCATAAAGATCGAAACCATGATGCAGTCCTGCTGAAGGTATTCGGGTTCATAGACTTGTTCAATGGCAACAATGGTACCATCTGCGGATGCAATGACCTTCCCTTCCGGATCCGAAGGAAACCTCCTCAGGGGCGAACGAAAGAAGTTGAGCACCAAGCCAAACAAGATGAGTGTGATCGGAAGCACGATATAGAAGGCGATCTTCGAATTCAACGCGTAGTACAGATATATATCTGTGAAGAAGAACAGTATAAATACTCCGATCAAGAATCCTGTCCCTTCGCTATGTAGTTTGACTTTGCGCTTTCTGTATAGTTTCATCTATATGATTATAGTTATTTTCAGATACAATAAGGATTTTACTTTTACAAAGGTACGTAAATACTCTAAATTCCCTAATTATTCTCACAAAACTACCTACCATCGGTGAGTTGGCATGACTCACGAGATCATAGTCCTTTTTCCAAAGATCTTATGGGCAAGGACACTGCTCGTCCAACCTATGAGAAGGATGACCATGACGATACTCAGGATGTCTGTCCAAATGACCTTTACTGGATAGGCATCCAAAATAAAGACCCCGGAGGATATATTCTCAAGCTTGATAAACCCAAATATCTGCTGCAGGTAAGTAACCCCAAGCCCCACGACAAGTCCTATAATCAGCCCTGTGATGGAGAGCAACCACCCCTCAAAGAGAATAATTTTATCCAGCATCGACTGCCTTGCACCGAGGATGTTCAGCACTTTGCTATCTTCCTTTTTTTCGATGATAAGCATGCCTAAAGTACTTATGACGCTGAAGAGTGAGAGAAACAAAACGAAGATGAGCAAGGCAAAAGATATCCACTTCTCGACCTTGAGGACCTTGTAGATATCAGGATACTGTTGGTACTTGTCCTGTAGAGTCAGATGCTTGGGCAGAGCCTCTTGTAGTTGTTTGACTTTGGTCTTGTCCTGGATTTTCCCCATGAAAATTGCAGTGACTGCATCCGAGGGATATAGCTGAAGTCTTTGGACGAGTGAAAGAGGAACAACAACCAAGTTTTCGTGCTCAGGTTGATCTGTCTGGATAATTCCTGTGATGGGAACACTGACCTTATTGAAGCTCCTATGCGGCATAGTCATGGAGATACGGCCCTCTCTCTTGGCGACGACTAACTCCATAGGCTCCATATAACCAATACCCGCACCCAATCTTGCTGCTACGCCGAGCTCCGACATCGCTGTCGGTAGGGTTTCGTCTCCGACTCCGGTTTCCCCATCGACGACGAGCGATGCTATCGGCAAGAGTGAGAAGTAGGTCGAGTCTACTCCCAGAAGGTTGACGATCGTGTGGTTGTTGGCATAGTTGGCGATGGCTTGGCTCTCAAAGGCAAGAGTATGATGCTCTCCGACAGCTTCTTGAAAAGATGGTAAGCCCACACACTCTTTGGCAGAGAAGACCTTACCATCCTTGTGTACTATCCTGTACTCAGGAGAGATGGTTGAGATCTGAGAGGTGATAAAGCCCTCAAAACCATTGAAGATCGAGAGAATACACACCATTGCAGCTGTCACGATGGCAATGCCTATCACTGCCACTATGGCAATGATATTGACAGCATGGGTACTCTTTTTGGAGAAAAAATACCTGCCGGCAATCAAGCTTGCTATACTGATTTCGTTTTTCATATCTCAATCCGATCGCAAAGAGTGCTTACTGCTCTTCGTCTTCACTCACGGGAGAGGTAGGATTTTGACGGAGAAGCTCGTCAATGCGTTCGGCATAAGAGATCGACGTGTCCAAGTGAAAGATGAGTTCGGGTATCTTTCTCAACTGTGATCCTACCTGCTTACCGAGGTCGAATCTTACTGTCGCAGCACGCTCTTGTATAGCCTTGATGACCGCTTTCGAGTTGTCTTCGGGAAAAATGCTCAGATAAACCCTTGCGATGCTCAAGTCGGGAGATACTCTGACTTCTGTCACCGAGATCATCATCCCTCTCATCTTTTGAGTTTCCAGACGAAATAGTTCGCCCAACTCCTTCTGAAGTAATCGTGATATTTTTGTTGTTCTTAATGAGTCCATAAGCTATATTCTTTGGTTTAATTTCTTTTTACATTGGTGATGTGCCTTATGTCAGGCATCGATGACTTTTTTGTCGCTAACAGAATGTTTTCTGACATTTGACAGAGTATTTTCTGTTGCGTTTCAGAATGCTTTCTGTCCTATAACAGAATACTATAAAACGAGCATATATCCTTCCGCAAACGCTCCCTTTAAGCAGAAATCTTATACATGATGGTGAGACCGTCTCTTATCGGGAGGATGAGCTTCTCAAACTTCTTGGATGCCATCATCCTATCGTTGAACTTCCGAATGGCTACAGTCTGCTCGTCTTGCTCTTTCTCATCGATGACTTTTCCATCCCACAACGTGTTGTCGGCTATCACAACCGCCCCGATAGGGAGTCGGTCTTCGATCATTTCAATATACTCGACATAGTGACGCTTATTGGCATCGATGTAAACCATGTCGAACTCCTCCAGAGGTAGTGTCGGAAGTATCTCCAATGCATTGCCTATGAGAGGGGTCACTTTGTCAGAGAAGCCCAGACTCTCAATGGCATCTGTGATAAACGGCTTAAGTTCGTCAAAGATCTCTATCGTGGTGATGCTCGAACCGTCCGGTAGAGCTTCGGCCATGCAGGCAGTAGCATAGGCAGAATAAGTCCCCAACTCCAATATCTTGCGTGGTCTCTGCATCCTTACAAACATCTTGAGCAGACGACCTTGGAGATGCCCCGACATCATACGAGGGCTCACAAGTCGCAAGTTGGCCTTGCGAGCCAAAGCCGCTAATGTCTCAGGTTCCGGATCTGTGTGGGCTTCGATATACTCTTCGAGAAGTAATTGTCTTTGATGATCTTCAATCATTTTATTGCTCCTTGTTCTCGAAGAAGTCTATGGCATCCTTGACTCTGTTGAGCTCAAGCATCGTTGTACCCAACTTATCATGCAGACTCCCACCGATGTATGCCACCATGTCGTCCTTCTCGATGTGCTTATCATTCATCAGACTCTTTAGAGCCTTGATGTAGTAGCCTCTCTTGCTCGACCCTCTCTCCTGATATACTGTCCATATACCATAAGAGAGTGCAAGCTCACGAGTGACCCGCTCATTGTAGCAGATCGCATATATGGGAGCCGAGCCACGATAGGCCGAAAGATTACGGGCTGTCCGTCCCGAATAGCTGTCGGTGATGATGGCCTTCACACCCAGCTTCTCGACGCTCTTTACGGCTTGATTTGCAAGGAATGCGGTGACGTCCATCCTTGTGTTGTCGGGTTTTATCCTTGCTCTATATACACGATGGGTTTCGGCTTCGCTGATGATACGACGCATGGTGCGGACTGCTTCGACCGGATATTTGCCATAAGCGGTCTCTCCGCTGAGCATGACTGCATCGGTACGAAGGACAATGGCGTTCGCCACATCGGAGACTTCTGCCCTTGTGGGACGAGGAGAACTGATCATGGAGTGCAACATCTGTGTTGCCACGATGACAGGAGTCTTCTGAAGCACACATTTTTCGATGATCATGCTTTGAATGGCAGGGATCTTCTCGAGGGGTATCTCTATCCCAAGATCACCACGTGCGACCATGATACCATAGGCCACATCGATAATCTCATCTATGTTACTTACCCCTTCCTGGTTCTCGATCTTCGCAATGATTTTGATCGGACTGTTGTGCTGATCCAATATCTCTTGGATCGCCAATACATCTTCTCTGTTGCGAACGAATGAGTGAGCGATGAACTCCACATCATTCTCTATACAATACTGTATTGTGGCCCTGTCTCTCTCCGTGAGCGAAGGGAGGTTGATCTTTACACCGGGGACATTGACGCTCTTGCGGGCACCGAGTACCCCATCGTTAAGCACACCACACTTCAGTCTGTCACCTTCGTTGGCGAGTACCACAAGCTCGATCTCTCCATCATCGAAGAGGATGCTGGCACCTACGGGTACATCGTGAACAAAGCCGGTATAATTGACAGATATTTGTTCGAGTGTCGTCTTGATCTCCGGATTTGCCACAAGGTCTATGTGCATACCCGTAGTAAGCAGCAAAGGCTCATCGCAGGTGGTTGTACGTATCTCAGGCCCTTTCGTGTCCATCAAGACCGCTACAGACCGACTGACAGATCTTATGTTGCTGATGACCTTGTCGAACCCCTCTTTGGACATATGTGCCGAGTTGAGACGGATGACATTAACCCCCTCATCGACAAGACTCTTCAAGAAGGGTATGTCACATTTAAGATCCGATATGGTGGCTACTATCTTGGTAAATTTATTCATGTTCGGTGTTTCTATTTTCGTGATGTGAGATGTGCGATCGCCAATCTGTAGCCATCCAACCCCAGTCCCATTATCATACCTGCACATACATCTGTCAGTACAGTGATGTGCCTGTGTGGCTCTCTTGTTGCTATCTGAGAGATGTGTACTTCAATGACGGGAGGAGCAATTGCTTTGATGGTATCAGCTATCGCATAAGAATAATGAGATAGAGCCCCGGCATTGATCACTATGCCATCTGATGCCCTGGCGCTATCTTGGAGGTAGTCAATGATCTCTCCTTCATGATTGGACTGAAAGTAGATGATATTGCATGAGGGAAAGACGGCCCTCAACTTTTCGAGATAATCTTCGAAAGTCGTAGAACCATAGATTTCCGGCTCTCTTGATCCAAGCATATTCAAGTTTGGGCCGTTGATGATATGTATTGTTTTCATAAGTCAATCTCTTACTTTTCGTTCAGTACCAGTATCTCCAAAGGGCAGTCCAGCTCTATCAAGCGTTTTTGATGATCAAGACCGATGATCCAATCTTCTACAAATGGGACGTAGATCTCCTCTCCCTCTTTTGTTTCGAGGATGAGCAGGATATTTGCAGTACTCTCATCGATGGCTGAAAGTGTCCCGATTTGATCACCCGATGAATGGATAACCGAATACCCTATCAGGTGATACAGAGAAAGCTCTTCCATATTGTCGAGATCTACCTGTTCGTCATACAGAGACTTCAATACATAGACCTTTGCTCCTCGCAATCTCTCCGCTTCTTCGCCTGAAGAGACCCTTGATACTGCAGTGATGAGATGATCCCTCGTGCCACTCATCTCTTGGACTCTGAAGGGCACCGGGATCCCGTCTATCTCAATGAATATAAACTCAGGTTCAAGTTCAAGCAATGCCTCGTTTTCCAGCGTGACAACGAAGTTCCCCTTATGTCCATGGGTTTTGCGAATATTTCCGTAAGGGACGAGTTGGCTATTGTCTATATGATTGACCATAACGAAGATTATTCTACTCGTGATATAGATGCTCCGATGGCATTGAGACGAAGATCTATCTGTTGGTATCCTCTGTCGATCTGATCGATGTTAGCAATCTTGCTGACACCATCTGCAGACATTGCAGCTATCAACATGGCAATACCTGCACGTATATCGGGAGAAACCATGTTTGAGGCTCTCAGTCGGGTCATCTTATCAAGCCCTATGACAGTGGCTCTATGTGGATCGCAGAGGATGATCTGAGCCCCCATATTGATGAGGTTATCCACGAAGAAGAGACGACTCTCAAACATTTTCTGGTGAATGAGTACCGAGCCCTTCGCTTGTGTGGCAGCCACCAAAAAGACACTCAACAAGTCTGGGGTAAGCCCCGGCCAAGGTGCATCTGCTATCGTCATGATCGATCCATCGATAAAACTCTCGATCTCATAATGATCTTGTGAGGGTATGAAGAGGTCATCACCCTCTTGATCGATACGTATACCCAACTTTCTGAATGCGTCAGGGATGATACCGAGTTCTTTGATACAAGCATTTTTTATCCTTATCTCAGACTCTGTCATGGCAGCCATACCGATGAAGCTGCCGACTTCGATCATATCCGGTAGCATCTCATGCGTTGTGCCATCAAGCCTCTCTGCCCCTACGATGGTAAGCAGGTTACTGCCTATGCCTGAGATAGTGGCTCCCATACGGACAAGCATCTTACATAGCTGTTGGATGTATGGCTCACAAGCAGCATTGTATATCGTTGTCACGCCCTCGGCGAGAACGGCAGCCATGATGATGTTAGCTGTCCCGGTGACAGAGGCTTCGTCAAGGAGCATATAAGTCCCTTTGAGTCTGTCTGCTTGTATTGAATAGATTTCTTGCTTGCTGTCAAACTCGAAGTGAGCTCCCAGTTTGATAAAGCCCTCGAAGTGGGTATCGAGTCTGCGTCTGCCGATCTTGTCACCGCCCGGTTTTGCGATGATCGCTCTACCAAATCGACCGAGGAGAGGTCCAAGTATAAGAACCGAGCCTCTGAGTTTGGAGGTCTTTTCAAGGAAGGATTTGGAGTAGGCAAAGTCGAGATTGATGTCATCGGCGGTAAAGCTATAAGAACTGTCATCGAGTTTTCTGACTTTGACCCCGAGTTCCATCAAAAGAGCGATCAGGTTATTAACATCCAAAATGTTCGGAATGTTATGAACGATCACCTCTTTATCTGTGAGAAGACATGCTGATATGATCTGCAAAGCCTCATTTTTAGCACCTTGTGGGATGATGTCTCCTTTGAGTTTCTTTCCGCCTTCAATTACAAACATTGCCATAACTGTACCTCCTTGTTGTTTTTTGAAAAAATGAAGAGAAGAAGTTACTTCCTTTTCTTTTTCGTGTTGTTATTTTTCTTTTTCTGTTGGCTATTAGAGTTTGGTGTACCGGTACTGAGTAGATCCTTCGGGTCGGGTAGACCACAAGTAAATTCGTCAAGGTAGATTTCACCCTTAGACATCTCAAAGAGGTCTGTAAATATACGTGTATTTGCTACGTTATTCTTGTTCCATACGATGTAGTCACGCTTCATCTGTATGGCGATGAGCTTCTCATATTCATCTCTCTCGGGTCCTTTAGGCATCTTCAGCACGATGTCGATCATCTTATCGATGCTGTGTCCATAGTGCCTGTATCGGGGGGTGATGTTCTGATGAGAGGGCAGGTGAGCAGCCGGACGACAGTTGTACTGCTCTGCAGTCGATACCTCGTATGGGAAGTCTATATCAAGCTTGAAGCCTGACATGATGTATAGATGATCCCAAAGCACTTGCCAATAATCCTCCCTTTCCTTTTGGTTGGGGAAGAAAGAACTCATCGTGTTCACAATCATCTCGGCACAACGCTTGCGTTCGTCTCTATCTTTCAGATCCACACAGTAGTCCACCATATTTTGTATATGACGTCCGTACTCCGGTAGCTGTAACTTTTTAGCTTTTGTGTTGTAGTCCTTTAACATTGTATGTTGTTCCTCTTACGACAATCTTTTCTTTATCTCTGCTGTCTGCTCTTCATATCCCGGTTTTTCGAGGAGGGCAAACATATTCGTCTTGTAGGCTTCGACACCGGGTTGATCGAACGGATTTACTTCAAGGAGGTAACCACTGATTCCGACAGCTTTTTCGAAGAAGTAGAAGAGCTGACCGATATAGTATTCATTGAGTTCAGGAAGACTTATCCTTATGTTGGGAACACCTCCGTCCAAGTGTGCAAGTCTTGTGCCGATTTCAGCCATCTTATTGACCTCATCGACCCTTTTACCGGCGATGTAGTTCAATCCATCCAGATCGGCTTTATCTTCCGGGATGATCACCTTATGCCTTGGTGTTTCTATGCTCAAGAAGGTTTCGAAGATGTTACGCTCTCCTTCCTGTATCCACTGCCCCATGGAGTGTAAGTCTGTGGTGAGGTCGACCGCCGCATTGAACAGCCCCTTGTTTTCTTTACCCTCGCTTTCCCCGAACAGTTGTTTCCACCACTCTGCGATAAAGTGCATTTTGGGATGGAAGTTGGCAAGTATCTCTATCTTCTTTCCATGCAAGTACAAAGCATTGCGCACAGCTGCATACTGTACCGCGAGATTGGTCTCTGCCATCGTCTCTGTGGTGAGTCTGTGAGCCATATCCAAAGCCCCTTGCACGAGAGCCTTGATGTCAAATCCTGCGACTGCAATCGGTAATAGTCCGACCGGAGTAAGTACCGAAAATCTTCCACCGATATCATCGGGTATGACATATGTCTTGTAGCCTTCTGTTGTTGCGAGAGAGCGAAGAGCCCCTTTTTGAGCATCTGTTATCGCGACGATGTGTGCACGAGCAAAGTCTTTACCTTCTTGTGCCTCAAGAAGAGCCTTGAGCAAGCGGAAGGCGAGTGCAGGCTCTGTTGTCGTCCCGGACTTGGAAATGTTGATAAGTCCGAACTTACGCCCTTTGAGTAGCTCCAATAGCTCGTATAGGTAATCCTCGCTGATGTGGTTGCCCGCATAGAGTAGGGTAGGTGTATCTCCACCTTTGAGGTGTGCGAAGCTATCAGACAAAGCCTCTACGACAGCTTTCGTACCGAGGTATGAGCCCCCGATGCCTATTGCGACGACGAACTCACAATCCCTACGGAGCATGTCTGCAGTCGATTGTAGGTCAGACAGTAGTTCGGGAGACACTTCAGAGGGAAGGTTTACCCAACCCAAGAAGTCTGAACCTTTTCCATCTCCTTTATGCAGAGATGTATTGCACTCAAGTCCTTTTGGCAACAAAGCCTTATAGGCTTCCTTTACCTTCTCGTTCGTGAGAGCGTTGCTTATATCCAGTTTTATCATTTCCATAATTTTGGTAGTCTTTTCAGTTTGTGTCATGACAGAATCTTCGAGAGCTCCTCTATCGCCTTTACGGGGTCTTTACGTTCGTAGAGGATTTGATAGACGATGTCTGCGATGGGGATGCTTGCTTTGACACCGAGGTTGACCTCGTGTATACACTTTGTGCCATAATAGCCTTCGGCAATCATCTCCATTTCGAGTTGAGCCTGCTTGACCGAGTATCCTTTACCTATCATCGTACCGAACGTCCTGTTGCGACTGTACCGCGAATAAGCTGTCACAAGCAAGTCGCCCAAGTACTCGGTCCCTTTTATGTCTCTTTCGAGAGGGTGTACCGCGTCGATGAATCTTGCCATCTCACCGATGGCGTTAGATATCAAGACGGCTTGGAAGTTGTCTCCATGTCTGATCCCCTGACAGATTCCGGCAGCTATGGCATATACGTTTTTAAGTACACTGGCATACTCTATACCGGTGACATCATCGCTTACCCCACACATTACCTGAGGCCCTTGGATGACCTTTTGCAGTTGCTTTGCTTTATCTATGTTGGCACAGCTCACTGTCAGATACGAAAGTCGTCCCAAAGCCACTTCCTCCGCATGACAAGGCCCACTGATAGCTCCTATCATGTCGAGAGGTATACCATATTCGTCTGCAAGATAGTTTGAAATCAATACATTATCCTCCGGCACTATCCCTTTGATCGCATTGAGTACAAACTTTCCCTCAAGCATCTCCGGTGTCATCTTTCCCAATATGTTCTTGATATAGGGCGAAGGGGTCACAAGCAGTATCGTATCAGAGTCTTCGACAATTTTGGGGATGTCTGTATAGAAGTTGATCCTGTCGGTCTCAAACTGCTGATTGGTGAGGTAGGAGGGGTTGTGCTTATGTTGTCTGAACTGTCTCACAGTCTCCTTGAAGCGAAAGTACCAGTTGATATCCGGCTGTGTTGCCAGTATGATCTTGGCAAGGGCTGTCCCCCAACTGCCACTACCTATGATGCCGATACGACCCGGAGTCCATTTCGAATCAGATTTCTTTGTGTTCATTTCTTCCAATGTTCCTATTCATGACCCCATCATCCGGATAAGTCTGTCTGATAAAGTCGGGGTCAATGAGTGAAAAATGGGCAGAGCCATCACAGTCGACATGATGGCTCCGTTGTGTATTATTCTGCTTTTGGCTTCATCTGAGGGAAGAGTAGGACTTCCTGTATGCTCTCTTGTCCGGTGAGAAGCATCACGAGACGATCCATCCCTATACCCATACCGCTTGTAGGAGGCATGCCATACTCAAGCGATCTGATGAAATCCTGGTCGATGAACATAGCTTCGTCATCTCCTTTTTCGGAGAGTTTGAGCTGCTCTTGGAACCTCTCCTTCTGATCAATCGGATCATTAAGCTCGGAGTAAGCATTTGCGATCTCTTTACCGTTGATCATAAGTTCGAAACGTTCTGTAAGCCCTTCGATACTTCTGTGCTTCTTCGTCAGTGGAGACATCTCCAGCGGATAGTCGGTGATGAATGTGGGCTGTATGAAGTGTCTTTCACACTTTTCGCCGAATATTTCATCGATGAGCTTACCCTTGCCCATGGCAGGTGTAGTCTCTATATGCAAATCCTTGCAGACCTTACGCAGAGCATCTTCGTCCATGCCGGTGATGTCCACACCAGTATGCTTGAGGATGGCTTCGGACATGGATACACGAGGGTAAGGAGCCTTGAAGTCAATTTCCTTCCCACCTACCTCTACTTTCGTACCACCGGTGACTTGGATAGCGATGTGCTCCAATAACTGTTCGGTCATATCCATCATCCAATTGTAGTCCTTGTAGGCCACATAGATCTCCATGGCTGTGAACTCAGGATTGTGCGTGCGGTCCATCCCTTCGTTGCGGAAGTTGCGACTGAACTCATACACTCCATCAAATCCTCCCACGATGAGGCGTTTGAGGTACAACTCATTGGCGATGCGTAGGTAGAGAGGTATGTCGAGTGCATTGTGATGCGTCACGAACGGACGTGCTGCTGCACCACCGGGAATGCTTTGAAGTACAGGTGTATCCACTTCGAGATAGCCTCTTTCGTTAAAGAAGTCACGCATGGCATTGAACACCTTGGTGCGCTTGATGAAGATATCCTTCACTTCAGGATTGACGATCAAGTCCACATAACGCTGTCTGTACCTCTGTTCGGGATCTGTGAAGGCATCATAAGTGACACCATCCTTGACCTTTACCACCGGGAGCGGACGAAGCGATTTTGAGAGCACCGAAAGCTCCTGCACATGGACAGATATCTCGCCCATCTTGGTGCGAAACACAAATCCTTTGACGCCTACGATATCCCCGATATCGAGGAGTTTTTTGAATACGGTATTATATAGCTCTTTGTCTTCGCTCGGACAGATGTCATCGCGAGAAATGTATAGCTGGATGCGTCCGGTAGAATCCTGTAGTTCGCAGAATGCAGCCTTACCCATGATACGACGGCTCATGATACGACCGGCCATGGATATCTGGCGCACAGGGGCCTCATCTTGGAAGTTTTCTTTGACCTCGACTGCGTATCCATCTACGGGAAATAGTGCGGCCGGGTATGGGTCGATGCCCATCTCCCTCATCTTCTGAAGACTCTCTCTTCTGAATTGTTCTTGTTCGCTTAGTTCGTGAGTACTCATTATGTGTATATAATCTAAGTTTTCCGATGATAAATCAGGAGTGCAATTCTCCTAATATGCAAAGATAATCATTTATCGATTAAACCGAGGTAAATCCTTTCGAGATTCAGAGCGTTGGGATGCATAGATTCAGAAACTTTTTGTAAACATTTAGGTTGCCATGGATCGAGAAAAAAAGTCGTAGGATTCGATGAATCGATTCGTGCGATTCGTTTTATCGAATCTTACGACTTAAATTGTAGCATCCAAGGACTTGTTTGAGCGACATTACATAGCCAAGGGCATTTCTGGTATCCTCTACACATAATGCGAGTGGAGGGGAGTGTTGTTATTCTTTTTATTTATAAGGGTTTGACAGGTATTGCAGTTTGTGTTTCTTGTGTTCGGTAATGGGTTTCTTGAGGTTCGATCTTTGCCTCGACAGAATGCATCTTCGAAAGTGTGGCAAGACTACATATTTTTACGTATCTTTGTTGGTCGAAAGGTAAAATAATCCTATCTGTATAAATACAAATTTATATATCCTTAATAGATGATGCAAAAGAAAAAGGTGAGATCATCCGATACAACTGAGACTAAACAGTTGGTCGACTTTAGTACTGTATTTTGGCACGGAGCCGATCTTAGTAAGCTCAAGATGCACTTGATCGATAATATCGACTTGATCAGTGCTGTACCTGAGCGTTCGGCAGAGACCATATCACGCCTCTTGTCACGTCGTATAGAGGTGCGTGAGGACGAAGTCTTGGTGACTTCCGGGAGTACAGGTGCCATACACCTTATTGCCAAGAGGACGGCGGGCGCAAGTTCGCTTGTCATCTCACCTACGCATCAGGAGTTCAAAGTCGCCCTTGCTCGAAACGGACATCAGGTAACCGAGGTCGATAGCTGTGTGGACATTACGAAACTACCTCTCGAGGGGATCCAATACTGCTGGCTCTGTACACCAAACATTTCGGACGGTAGGCTTTGGAGCCGAACTTCACTCTTGACACTGTTCAAGGAAAATCCAAATGTGACCTTTATCGTGGATATTTCCATGGCTGCCTTTGTCATAGAGGAGACCTTGAAGCCTTCAGATATCAAAAATCACAAGAACCTGATCCTCGTCTCTTCATTTTCAAAGGCATATAATGTCCCCGGAATGAGAGTGGGGTATGTCGTGGCTCGCAAGAATATCATCGCTGAGCTTCGCGAGAGTAGTACTCCTTGCAACATTTCGGCCTTTGCGGTGGAGGCGATCCGATTCATCCTCATTCACCCTGCACAGTTTACCCTCCCGGCGCGTAAGTGGCACCGCAGTGCTACAGAGCTCAAAGCGAGACTTAGTGCCATCGATGGCTTAGAGATCTTACCTTCATCGACAGCGTTCTTTGTAGTGCGTTTGCTCGATATGGATGCTGTCAAGCTCAATGAATACCTGATGAATGATTGTGGCATGAAAGTGGCTGTCTGTACCGACGGTCTGGAACTCAAGCCCAATGAGTTTAGGGTGAATGCTTTGGATAACGAGTCCAACAGAGCACTTGCCGATGCTATTGCAACTTGGATGAGCAATAGATAAGGCTTGGCATCGGGATGTTACAGACATTACTCAAAGGGATACTGATAGGTATTGTCGTCTCGGCACCGATGGGACCGATAGGGATGTTGTGTGTCAGACGCACGATGTCTCGGGGTAAACGCTATGGGCTTTTGACGGGATTGGGAGCCACTGTCAGCGACCTTATATATGCGTTTCTGACCCTGCTTGGGGTGGGCGCATTTATCGACTTTATCCTCAAGTACACAGATCATCTACAGTTGGCCGGTAGTCTTTTTATGATTCTCTTTGCACTGTATGTGTTCTTTGGCAATCACTCTTTGGATCCATCCCGAAATAAGAGGTGTAAGGATAGCTCTGATGGTACACCTTTTTACTCCGATGAGAAGAAATCAGACTTTCAGGTGTTTCTCTCTGCTTTTTTATTGACATTTAGCAATATCCTCATCGTCGCGCTGTATATCGGGCTCTTTGCTCAGTTTTCCTTCGTATCTGAGGGAGCGACTTATTACAGTTTGCTGATGGGGTTGCTGGGTATCGCCATCGGAGCTATTTCTTGGTGGTACATAGTCACTACCATATTGGTAAAAGTCAAGGAGTGGTTCAACGTGACGAGCCTCAAATACTTCAACAAAGGGGTCGGTAGCATCATCTTTGTTTTAGGTGTTTATGGTGTCGTTGTGGCTCTTATGAACTTATTCTGTGTGAGTTAGTAATCAATTATAATGTATAACAGCACTTTTGAGTGATTTTTTTTGTACCTTCGCTCGAAAGTTGTAATAAAAAATCAAAAATATGGATAAAATAAGCTATGCTTTGGGACTAAGCATCGGCAATAACTTTAAGGCCTCGGGTGTAAACTCAATAGCAGTGGAAGACTTCGTAGCCGGACTTAATGATGTGCTCGCAGACAAAGATCCTCAGATCTCTTACGAAGATGCTAAGGTGGTCATCAATGAATATTTTATGAAGCTACAACAAGAAAGATTTGAGAACAATAAGGCTGCCGGAGCTGAGTTCTTGAAGATCAATGGTTGCAGAGAAGATGTGACCACTCTTCCTTCCGGTCTGCAATATCAAGTCCTCGTGATGGGAGACGGCCCTAAGCCTACGCTCAGCGATAGTGTGAAGTGCCACTACCATGGTACGCTCATCAACGGTGTTGTCTTCGACTCTTCTGTCAATAGGGGAGAACCTGCTGTGTTCCCTCTCGGTGGGGTGATCAAGGGTTGGACAGAGATCCTTCAATTGATGCCTGTGGGGTCGAAGTGGCGTGTCACCATCCCTTACGATCTTGCTTATGGTGAGAGAGGGGCGGGACAGGCGATCGAGCCATACAGTACGCTTATCTTCGACATCGAACTCCTCGGTATTGAGAAGTAAATAATCTGACATAAAAAATAAAAGTAAAACAAAGAATTTAACTATGAAGAAGATTGTATTTTCATCTATCCTCGGACTTGTTGCAAGTGCAATGGTCTCTTGTGGTGGTGGCGTCTCATCAAACGTCTCTATCAAAGCTCCTATCGACAGTGCTGCTTATGCTATCGGTTTTGCCAATGGTCACGCTCTTGTTGCATCATTGAAGGGTTTTCCCGGTGACTCTCTCGATGGTAAGCTTGTTGCTGCCGGTCTCTATGACGCTCTTGTCAACAACCCGGGCAAGATGACAGTGGAGTCTGCTCAGCAATTCATCCAGAAGTATGTCGAAGACATGCAGGCACAGATCAAGACAAGAAACATCGAAGAGGAAAAGACATTCCTCGAAAAGAATAAGTCTGAAGAAGGTATCATCACCACAGAAAGTGGTCTTCAGTACAAGTACGAAGTAGAAGGTCAAGGTGCGAAGGCAACTTCACCTAACGATACTGTCGTTGTTCACTATAAGGGTACCACATTGGATGGCAAGCAGTTCGACTCTTCATACGACCGTGGTGAGCCTGCTGTGTTCCCTCTAAACTCAGTTATCTCAGGTTGGACAGAAGCATTCCAGATCTTCCCTGTCGGTAGCAAGATCACAATGTGGCTTCCTTCATCGCTTGCTTATGGTGAAAGAGACCTTGGCGAGTTTGGCCCAAACCGTCTCCTTCGTTTCGACTGCGAACTTATCGAAGTGCGTCCATTCGTTGAGTCAAAGAAGTAAGACTTAGTTTCGCGACTCTTATTTCGAAAGACATATTTTGAGGCAAACCTTCCGGAAAAGAGGGTTTGCCTCTTTGTGTTTTCATAAATGATGTGGAGATCAAGGATAACCATACAACTTTTCTGAAGCTGGATAGGATGTGTGCTGTCCGGTCAGCATCCCCTGACCTTTTGAGACGCCGTGTGGGTAACTCCTTTCACACCTCATCGAAATTGACTACATTTGTACAACTGAGGTGATAGTAAGCACTTTCAGCATTATAGATCAAGATAAAACGTTATGACGAAACTTAGTGTAAATATCAATAAAGTTGCTACGATAAGGAATGCCAGAGGTGGCAATAATCCGGATGTCATTCAGGTAGCTAAGGATGCCCAGGCTTTTGGCGCACAAGGTATCACCGTCCACCCTCGTCCGGATGAGAGACACATCCGCTATGCCGATGTGTATGCTTTGAGAGAAGTAGTACATACAGAGTTCAATATCGAGGGTTATCCTTCGGAAGATTTTATCCGATTGGTCTCGGAGGTGAGACCGGAGCAGGTTACTTTAGTACCGGATCCTCCCGGTGTGTTGACGAGCAATGCCGGATGGAGGGTACGTGAGAACTTTGACTTTCTCAAGAAAGTATTGGAACACTTCCATGACAAAGGGATCCGAACATCGATCTTCATAGATACCGACTTGACCAATATACGTGATGCTGCAGAAGTCGGTGCAAATAGGGTTGAACTTTACACCGAGCCTTATGCACAGATGTATCATCAGGATCGAAATTTGGCAGTCGCACCATTTGTCAAGGCCGGACGCTATGCCAAGGAGTGTGGGCTCGGACTCAATGCCGGCCATGACTTGGATCTTGACAACCTTGAGTTTTTACACCACAGTTTGCCCGAACTTGATGAGGTTTCCATCGGTCATGCACTTATCTGTGATGCCCTGTATATGGGACTGGAGACGACGATACGAGAGTATCGCAAGAAGTTGGGACACAAAGGATTTTGATGTCATATCCGGATAATAAAAAAGAAAACAAAAACATATACTTAAACATTTATGTCAGTACTACTCCAAATCGCTACGGATACCGTAGCATCAGCTATGCCCAACCTTTCCACACCTGAGGTTATGGCGAGTGAACCACTAACATTGTTGAGCCTTGCCACAAAGGGTGGTTGGGTCATGCTCATCTTGCTTCTCCTTTCGATCATAGCATGCTATATTTTTGTCGAAAGATTGCTTTTGATCAAGAAGTCTGCTAAGATTGATCCCCACTTCACGAACCGCATCAGAGACTACATACAGGAAGGTAAGATCTCTTCTGCACTTACACTCTGCGAGACTCAGAGTACACCGGGAGCTCGTATGATCCATAAGGGTATCCAAAGACTTGGCCGTCCTATGCAAGACATCTCGGCTGCAATAGAGAATGTCGGAAATATCGAGATTGCAAAGCTTGAGCGTCACTTGCCATTCCTCGCAACCATCGCGGCCGGTTCACCGATGATAGGCTTTTTGGGTACTGTGACCGGGATGATTCGTGCCTTTTATGACATGGCCAATGCCGGGACAAACGTTGACGTAACCCTCCTTTCGGCGGGTATCTATGAGGCTCTCGTGACCACCGTCGGTGGGCTTATCGTAGGGATCATTGCACTCTTTGCATACAACTATCTCGTAGGGCTTGTCGACCATGTCGTCACCAAGTCTGAAAGTCAGGCCTTGGAGTTCATGGACATGATCAACGAACCCGTCAAGAGATCTTAACTCCATTTACACTCATTCGTTATGAAGCTAAAAAGAAGAAGCAAAGCCGTAGATATCTTCAGCATGGCATCGATGACAGACGTCGTGTTCTTGTTGTTGATATTCTTCATGGTCTCTTCTACCTTCGTTATTCCAAGTGCGCTGAAAGTGTTGTTGCCACAGTCCAAGCAACAGACTGCGGCCAAGCCTCTCACACGTGTCACCATAGACAAAGACCTGCATTATTATGTCGCTGTAGGTAAGGATAAGGATAGAGAAGTGACTTTTGATGAGTTGGAGCCATTTTTGCTTGGTGCATACGAACAAGACCCCGAAATGTTTGTTGCCCTCTATGCCGATGAGACAGTCCCCTACAAGGAGGTCGTAAAGGTTCTAAACATAGCTGTCGAAAACAAGTATAAGATGGTACTTGCGACAAGACCGCTCAAATAATATCCTCTATCATGATAGAGAATAATCGTAAACAAAATAAGATCATCGCAGCCATTGTCGCAGTTATTCTGCACGCCCTCGTGCTGGGAGTACTCTTCTTCATCATCTTACCAGCGGTGAAGATCGAAGAGCAGGGAACTGTATTGGTCAATATCGGAGATATCGACCTCTCTTCGGGGACGTTTACGCCTTCTCCCATCGAGCCTGTTTCGACACCACCTTCTGCTCCCGCTCGACCCTCTGAGCCTGAGACACAAGAAGCCGAAGAGCTACTCACCCAAGAGGACACAGAGGCTCCTGTCGTCACGCCTCCCAAGAAGAAGGTTAAAGAACAACCCAAGCCAAAGCCCAAACCCAAACAAGAGGTGAAAAAGCCTCAGAAGGTTGAAAAGCCTGTGGATACGGAGGCTAAGAGGCGAGAGGAGGAAGCTCGAAAAGCAGAGGAGCTGCGTCGTCAGGAGGAGCTCCAAGAACAACGTCGTCGTGAGGCTATCAGCAAGTCTGTTTCGGGAGCTTTCGGTACCGCAAAGTCCAAGGGTAGTGGTAGCGGAGATACAGGGGACAGACGTGAAGGGTCTCCTGATGGAAATGTCACCCAAGGTGGAAGTAATCAAGGTGTCGGAGGATTTGGGTCATTCAATCTCTCCGGTCGTAGCCTTGCCGGTAGTGGGCTTGTCAGACCTGCTTACACGGCGCAAGAAGAAGGTGACATAGAGGTTGAAATCACCGTTAATCCTCAGGGCGAAGTTATTAGAGCTAGGATAACCAGGACTAAAATTGAAAGTCCGGAAATGCGTCGTAGTGCAATAAATGCAGCTAAAGCCACGAGATTCAATCCTATTGAAGGAATAAGTAACAATCAGACCGGTACGATCACTTACCGATACCGATTGAGATAAACAGGTATATCAAACTAAAATTAAACGGATAACATAGTCATGAAAGCATTACTATTTTTTGCCAATGGCTTCGAAGAAACAGAAGCGATAGGGACATTGGATGTCCTCCTTAGAGGAGGCATTGATGTGCGTACAGTATCAATCACTGATGATCTTACTGTCGAAGGAGCACACGGACAGAAAGTCATAGCCAATACCACAATCTCTGAAGTCAAGGACGAGCTTGTTGATGCCCTTGTGCTACCCGGGGGATGCCGGGTGCGGCCAATCTTGCAGAATGCTCTGTGCTCAGAGACATGCTGATCAGGCATCATGCCGAGGGAAAACTGGTATCAGCAATCTGCGCAGCCCCTATGGTACTTGCAAACGCCGGGCTTCTCGATGGTATTGATGCTACTTGTTATCCCGGTTTTGAAAGCGAACTACCCAACGCAAACCATAAGACTTCAGGTGTGGTCAAGGTCGGTCAGATCATCACCGGCCGTGGTCCCGGCTATGTCTTTGACTTTGGTCTTGCTATCCTTACCTCATTGGCAGGACAGTCCGTTGCCGATGAAGTCGCAGCCGGCTTACTCTTAGGTGGAAGATAAAAGCGTCTACCACTTTAAGCATTAAGAGAAACGGGCATACTTTCGAGAGTGAAAGTATGCCCGTTTCTCTATTTTTATTAGGGTTGTATTATCTCCCAAGTCTATGAGATCAGGTATTACGTTCAAGACTATAAGTAGTGATGCCGAGTTCTTCGTAAGACTCCAAGAGAGCTTCTTCGTCATCAGAGATCAATAGGACATGATCCCCCTCTTTCAGCACCGTATTCCCTTTGGGGATTTTGTAGTGACCGTCACGCTGTATCATCAGTGCCAACGTATGATCAGGTAGAGGTAGGTCTTTGAGCTTATTACCCTTCTCGATCATCGACTTGTTTACAATGATCTCGCTGAGTGCGCTCTTTATTTCATCGGGTAGGTCAAAGCTCGCAAATTTCTTCTCCTTCTTACTTCTGTCGATGAGATCGAGCTTGTCAGCCATATAAGTCACCGTACCTCCCTGGATCACGAGAGACACCAATGTGATGAAGAAGACGATGTGAAAGATGAGCTGTGAGTGTTCGACACAAGCAAGCCATGGATAGGTGGCAAAGATGATGGGGGCAGCCCCGCGAAGACCGACCCAACTGATATAAGCTTTAGCTTTAAGAGTAAAGAATTTTGGGAAAGGAAGCAGGGTCAAGAATACCGACAATGGACGACCAATGAAGATGATAAACACCCCTATGAGCAGAGCCGGAATAGCTACGCTCCATAGATCCTTTGCATTGACAAGCAGCCCCAGTGTGAGGAACATGATCAACTGCCACAACCATGCAAAGCCATCGAAGAAGTTTGCGATGGTCTTCTTGTTCGATATACGAGCATTCCCCACGACCAAACCTGCAATGTAGACCGCAAGATAACCATTTCCGCCTAATTTGCTTGTCGCTGCAAAGATAAATGAAGAGCATGCCAAAAGTAGTATAGAATACAGTGATGTCGATGGGAGCACAAAGCGATTGAGCATCCATACAGCCACTTTCCCCAAGACATACCCCAGGATAGTCCCAAATATGAGTTGCTGAGCCAACAATAGTAGGGCAGACCAAGTGTTGAACTCTCCCGCTTGTATGACTCCTATGAGTAGGATCGTAAGAAGGAAAGCCATCGGGTCGTTACTACCACTTTCAAACTCAAGTGTGGGCTTGAGTCTCTGCTTGAGTTGAACACTTTTCGAGCGCAGGATGGAGAAGACCGATGCCGAGTCCGTAGATGACATGACAGCACCGCAAAGGAGTGCTTGGGGATAAGTCAGAGAGATCCCATCAAATAATAAGAAGAGATAATAGATAAATGTCCCTGTAAGTACTGCAGTGATCAAGACCCCTATCGATGCCAATGCCGCTCCAGGCCCTATGACGGGTCTGATGTCTTTGAAGTCGGTGTCCATCCCCCCCGAAAAGAGGATGACCGTCAGTGCCAATACGCCAATGAATTGAGCTACATCAGGGTTGTTCAGCTCTATCCCGAAGCTGCCTGAGCCTGCGAAGATCCCAATACCCAAGAAAAGAAGTAGGGTGGGCATCCCCAACTTAAAGCTGGCTTTGGACAGAAAAAGCCCAAAAATAACGAGTATGGATCCGTATAAAAGTAAGAACTCTGCTGTTACTGGCATGGCGTAAATATATGATTTATTGGAAGGACAAATATAATCATTTTTATCTACTTCCAGACCGTTTGTTTAGTCGGTTTGAGACCGAAAAAGATAAAGCGAATAGGCTCTAAATGCATGGGTATGGAGGAGAGAAAAAAGTTCTACGACTTGATGATGAAAGTCGTAGAACTTGTGATCGAAGATCGTTTGAATTGATTTTGATGATCCTACCACATAAATTTGAGGCATCCCCCGGATGAGAATAGTTTGACAAACCACAGAGGCTGATACGATGAGCTTACATCGCATCAGCCTCTGTGGTTTTTGAGCAAATCAAATGGTTCTTGAGGAGAATTTACAAGTTTGACTTACTACGACTTATGTCTCCAAGGTAACCTCCGTGGTGTCTCTTCGAGTAGGCTTCGTAGTCAAATCCGATGGCAGTCATGACTCCCACTACCAAGAGGTCTCCGATGACGGTCATCACCGTTGTACTTGTAGTCGGGGTAAGTCCCAAAGGGCAAACTTCCTTCGGAGCACCGGTGAATAGTGCGACGGTGGCATTCTCTGCAAGTCTGCTTTCCGGATTGCCGGTGATACAGATGTAAGATATGCCGGGGACAAGTCGTTGGGAGAGATCTATGAGTTCGAGTATCTCTCTGGTCTTACCTGAGTTTGATATCAGTAGCATCACATCGTTGGGGCACACGATACCGAGATCTCCGTGTTGCGCTTCACTGGGGTGTAGGAAGAATGCCGGCGTGCCTGTCGAAGAGAATGTCGTTGCGATATTGGCTGCGATCTGACCGGCTTTGCCCATACCTGAGGTTACAACCTTACCGCCCTTGCGATGTACCTGATCTATGATGAGCTTGATGGCCTCGTTTACCTCTTGACCTACGGGGATATTTCTTACTGCTTCTGCTTCTTTTTGAAGGATGTCACGGAGTGCATCCGTATTCAATAGATCTGTGTATTTATCTTTTTCCATCAATTTGTTTGTATCTATCAATCGGGGCGGTGAGAAATAAAGAAGTTAATTAGTAAATTTGCTTCATTAACAGCTTACAAAATTACAGATTATCTTGAGTACGGCACAATTTAAGCAGAGCTATTTTCTGAAAAAGTTACCCAATGGGCTTACCATAGCCCTTTTCCCAAATAAAAGTAAGGTCATTTACTGTGGTGTAGCCATCAAAGTCGGGAGTAGGCAAGACCCCGAAGGTCTGCATGGCTTGGCACACCTTGCTGAGCACATGATATTCAAGGGGACAAAGCATCGGAAATCTTGGCATATCCTCAACAGAATGGAGTCCGTGGGTGGAGAGCTCAATGCCTTCACTTCGAAAGAGGAGACTTTTGTCTACACCATTGCTCCTCGCAGTGAGGTACGCAGATCTTTGGAGTTGCTCAGTGATATCGTGCTCAATGCGACCTTTCCTGAGCGTGAGCTGGAGAAAGAGAAGGATGTCATTGAAGATGAGATCAACCTCTACAAAGATACTCCCTCAGAGCAGATATATGATGACTTCGATGGTCTTTTGTACCCTGACCATCCCCTTGGGCGTCCCATCCTCGGAGATGAGAAGAGCCTGGCTCAGATGACTCAGACAGATCTTCTGACTCATACTCGTAAGCACTTCAGAGCTGAGAATATGGTGTGCTTCTGCATGGGGCAGATCTCTGAAGAGCGTTTTGAGAAGTTGTGTGAAGAGTATTTCTCCGGAGCACCCTCAGGTGAGCTTATCCAAAAATCGGAAGAAACGGTCTCCTCAGATCTTTTGTCTCAGTTTGTTACCGTATCCAAGCCTACTCATCAGGCGCATACTATAATAGGAGGTTTTGCGCCGACGATGTACGAGAAGTCTCGTGCAGAGGCTTCGCTCTTGATGAATTATCTTGCAGGGGCGAGCATGAACTCTCGTCTCAATATCATGTTGAGAGAGAAGAGAGGATGGGTGTACAATGTCGAGAGCAGTCTTACCTCTTTGACAGACACGGGGTGGTGGCAGATTTATTTCGGTTGTGATCCATCGAACGCCGATAAGGCACGAAAGGTCGTCAAGGATGAATTGGACAGGCTGATGGAGTTTGGGATGAAGGAAAATACTCTAAGGGCATGGATCAAACAAGTCAAGGGACAGTTGGCTCTATCTTCCGAACAACACGAAAGTCGCTTCCTCAACTTCGGTAAACAACTCTTACACTTCAATGCCTATAGGAGTGTAGATGATGTCTGTGCTTCTTTAGACCTGATTACGACAGAAACCTTGGCTCGTATGACCGTCCAACTTTTTTCGAGCCGATGCACGCTCGTATATGAGGGCATACAGGATTAAATACTATCTTTGAGGAACTTTGAAGAAACAAAACCAAAACTAACACTATAATACATATTTACCGTTATGACTTTTGATATCGCAATTATCGGTGGCGGGCCTGCCGGATACAATGCTGCTGCAGCTGCTGCCGGCAAAGGACTGAAGACCGTTTTGTTTGAAAAGAATAAGGTGGGTGGTGTCTGTCTTAATGAAGGATGTATCCCCACAAAGGCTCTCCTTCACTCTGCCAATCTCTATGATGAGATGCAGGAGAGCTCTAAATACGGCATCAAGGTGGAGGGCGCGATCGCTCCTGATTATAAACGCATCGTAGCCAGAAAGACAAAGATTGTCAAGAAGCTCATCGCCGGTGTAGCCATGAAGTTGGAAGCAGCCGGAGTGACTACTGTCAATGCCGAAGCACGACTTGATGGCGAAGAGAATGGCCTTGTCCGTATCCAAGCCGGTGAAGATACTTATACTGTCAAGCACGTCATCATTGCGACCGGCAGCGAGACCGTCATCCCTCCTATCAAAGGGCTTGATACCGTGGAGTATTGGACCAGCCGTGAGGCTCTTGATGCCAAGGAACTTCCGGAAGACATCGTAGTCATCGGAGGAGGGGTTATCGGGATGGAATTTGCGAGCATATTCACAAGCATGGGAGTCAAGGTGACTGTCGTCGAGATGATGCCTGAGATCCTCGGAGCGATGGACAAAGAAACCTCTGCAATGTTGCGCGAAGAGTACGCTAAGAAAGGCATAAAATTCTACCTCAACACCAAAGTCACCGAAGTATCTCCCACGGCCGTTACTGTAGAGACAGCCGAAGGGGTGACAGAAGAGATCCCCGCATCTCGTATCCTACTCAGCGTAGGACGTCGACCGGTGAGTGCCGGTCTGGGTCTCGATACGCTCTCTATCGAGATGAATCGCAATGCTGTTGTTGTCAATGAATATATGCAGACCTCAGATAAGAGGGTCTATGCAGCAGGTGATATCACCGGCTTCTCTCTCCTCGCTCATACCGCTATTCGTGAGGGTGAGGTAGCCCTCAATCACATCCTCGGAGGGGCAGACGATCCCATGTCATACAGAGCGATCCCGGGTGTCGTGTACACTCATCCCGAGATCGCGGGTGTCGGTCGTACCGAAGAGGATCTTCAGGCAAAGGGAGAGACCTATAAGGTAGTGAAGTTACCCATGTCATATTCAGGACGCTTTGTCGTCGAGAATGAAGGTGGTAATGGCCTATGTAAGCTCATTACAGACAAAGACGATACCATCATTGGTTGCCACATGATCGGTAATCCGGCTTCCGAACTGATTGTCTTGGCTGGTATTGCTATTGCGGATAAATCGAAGGTCGAAGAGTTCAGAAGACACGTCTTCCCTCATCCGACAGTGGCCGAAATCATGCACGAGGTCCTCTTTCACTAACTGAAGGGGCGTTGGTTGAGAGATTTATCGGATCTATATAGATAGGCTAAGGCTGACACGTCGAACGTGTCAGCCTTAGTTATTTTTGTTTGAGTGATTGGTATCGATGGATTTATTTATATTTGCCATGTAATCAAATGAGCTTCGATATGACAGAGATATTGGAAAAACTAAAGGAAATAATGCACTTCGTTGTCTTTGATGTCGGAGGTAGCAACTTCACTGTGCTTACACTCCTTTATTTGCTCTTCGCGTCCCTTCTCCTTGTGTGGGGGACACGTAAATTGAGTGGCATCTTGGATAAATATATACTGGGACGACGCATCAGTGAGAGGGGTACAAGGCTTGCCATTGTCTCCATCATCAAGTACATAATCCTTGTGGCCGGGTTCATCTTTATTTTTGACTCTGCCGGGTTTAATTTAGGTGCATTCAGTTGGCTCCTTGGAGCTCTCGGGGTGGGGTTGGGTTTTGGTTTGCAGAACATCACGAGCAACTTTGTTTCAGGTATCATCATTCTTTTTGAGAGACCGATCAAGGTCGGTGACCGCATACAAGTCGGTGGGGTTTCGGGTGATGTCGTGGAAATATCGATGAGATCGACAACCATTGTAACCAATGATAATATCTCCGTAATCGTGCCCAACAATGAGTTTATCAATGGAAATGTGACCAACTGGTCTCACAACGACAGACGTGTGCGCTTCCATTATCCTGTGGGAGTGGCATACAAAGAAGATCCCGCGAGGGTCAAGGAGATTGTCCTTGGTGTTGCGAAGAAGCATCCCGGAGTCCTTCAGACCCCTCCCCCTGATTTTTGGTTTGTCGAGTATGGTGATAATGCCCTCAACTTCGAACTTGTGGTATGGACCTCCTCTTATATCCAGAAGCCTGTCGTCCTCAAGAGCGAACTTTACTATGAGATATTCAAAGAGTTTTCTCACCACGGTATCGAGATCCCATTCCCACAAAGGGATATCCACATCCGTACGCAAGGAAACTCATAATCTCCATTTATCTCAATCTTGATTTAGAAGATTGTGGCAAACGAAGGGCATATCAAGATAGTTCAAGATATGCCCTTTGTTTGCTATATGCTTAGGAAGCTTTTAATTTAAGGGGATCAGATACAACACTTTCAGATAAATCATCCTTCGTCTGATTCTGTTGTTCGACAGCAAATACCCAGACTTACTGTCTTGCCCAAGATCTTCGATGCATCACAAGAAAAGGGAGTAATGATTTGGATAAATCAAAATAGATATGTTACTTTGCCCTCGGAAACTTAGGGGTGCTACGGTTTCTGCAGGTTTTGCAGAAGTAGTGGCTGAGATTAGACCCTTTAACCTGATCCGGATAATGCCGGCGTAGGTAAAGACCGTTCTTCTATTTCACTATGGTGTACACAGGCGTCACGTTGATGTGATCGAGTACAGACCATCACCCATAAGGCTTTCGAGAGACTTAATTCTGTTGTGATGGTAAATATAGTGAATCCGACCATGCAAATATTACTGAACAAACGCTCTGTGGAGGTGCCCGAAGGTATGTCTCTGCAGGCTCTTGCTGTATCCCAAGATCTCGACACGAAGTATGTCGCCATTGCGGTCAATATGCACGTGATTAAGAGAGACAGCTGGGAGCAGACACTACTAAAAGAGGGGGATTGTATCACCATTATCGGTATATCCAAGGGAGGGTAATTTTCGTGAAATGTCAATCTTGAAACTTCTTAACTACATAAATTTATGATGAAACAAAAAGATCAAACCAAAGACCTTACCATTACTTCCGGACCTCTACCGGGTTCTGTCAAGATATATGTCGAGGGCAGTCGCACCGATTTGAAGGTGCCGATGAGACGTATCGACCTTTCGCCTACCATCGATGAGGATGGTAATAAGATCCAAAATGAATCCGTCATCGTCTATGATACCTCGGGACCATATACCGATCCTGATTATGTCGTAGATGTGCAGAGAGGTTTGCCACGATTTAGAGAGAGATGGATAGAGGAGCGTGAAGATGTCGTCCGTCTCAAGGAGCAAAGTTCGGAGTATGGACGCATGAGGCGCAAGGATGAAACGTTGGATCATCTGCGCTTTGCTCATCTCAACGAACAGCCGTTGGTGGCAAAAGATGGTCATATAGTGACACAACTTCACTATGCTCGCAAAGGGGTCATCACTCCCGAGATGGAGTATGTAGCCATCCGTGAAAATCAGCTTTGTGATCAGATCAAGGAGAAATACAAAAAAGAGAAAGGGGAGTCTTTCGGAGCAAATATGCCCGAATACATCACGCCTGAGTTTGTGCGCCAAGAGATTGCTGCCGGTCGTGCGATCATCCCTGCAAATATCAACCACCCCGAGGCTGAACCGATGATCATAGGGCGTAACTTCCTTGTCAAAGTAAATGCGAATATCGGTAATTCTGCAATCACGTCTTCCATTCAGGAAGAGGTCGAGAAGGCCGTCTGGGCGATGCGTTGGGGAGCCGATACGATCATGGACTTGTCCACCGGACGCAACATTCATGAGACAAGAGAGTGGATTATCCGCAACTCGTCTGTCCCGGTGGGTACCGTACCCCTCTATCAAGCTCTCGAAAAGGTGAAAGGAAAAGTAGCCGATCTTACATGGGAAATCTATCGAGACACACTTATCGAACAAGCCGAGCAGGGGGTAGACTACTTCACCATCCACGCCGGTCTACGTTGGCACTTCATCCCCTTAACCAAGGATCGTGTGACGGGTATTGTCTCTCGTGGTGGTGCCATCATGGCAAGCTGGTGTACCACTCACAAGCGTGAAAGCTTCTTGTACGAACACTTCGAAGAGATATGCCAAATCTTGTGCAAGTATGATGTCGCCATCTCCATCGGAGACGGATTACGTCCGGGATGTATCGCTGACTCCAATGACGAAGCTCAGTTTGCTGAGCTACGTACCTTGGGTGAACTAGCTCAGATCGCAGACAAGTATGATGTACAGGTCATCATCGAGGGTCCGGGGCACGTACCGATGCAGAAAATCAAGGAAAACATGGATCTCCAGCTAGAGTACTGCAACGAAGCACCATTTTACACACTCGGACCTCTTGTTACAGACATCGCACCCGGATATGATCACATCACTTCTGCCATAGGAGCTACGATGATCGGTTGGTATGGTACATCTATGTTGTGTTATGTCACACGAAAGGAACACCTCGGCCTGCCTAATAGAGATGATGTCAAAGAAGGTGTCATCACGTACAAACTGGCTGCACATGCAGCAGACTTGGCAAAGGGACACCCTGCGGCATATTATCGTGACTACGCAATGAGTAGGGCGAGGTATGAATTCAGGTGGAAGGATCAATTTCACTTGGCACTCGACAGTGAGACTGCCTTGAAGTTTCATGACGAGACTCTGCCATCGGAAGGTCACAAGACAGCTCACTTCTGCTCGATGTGTGGCGAACACTTCTGTTCGATGCGTGCGAGCCGAAAGTTACGCAAACAAATAGATCACGAAAATGCAGGTTGTAATCACACCGCCTGAGGCGTCAAGATACGAAGCCGAAATAGCGGATAAACTCTTCGAGGAGGGTTTGCATACGTTGATCCTACGCCTACCGGGCAAGGGTGTCGACAAGTATGTATCCTTCCTTGAGGAGGTATCATCATGTCATCATCACAAGATCATAATCAGTGATCACTATGGGTTGCTTGAAGACTTTGACCTCGGAGGGATCTATGTACCCTCGTCCAAAAGGCATTTACCTCTGCCCATCATTGCTTCACAACGGATCATCTCAACAAGTATTCACAGCCTTGACGAGCTTTCGGATCTGCCTTTTACCCCGGACTTCGCTCTATTGAGCCCTGTCTTTGACAGTATTTCCAAGTCCGGTTATCTTGCAAATGCTCAACTCTCTCAATTGAAAGAACGATTGGCAGCTATACCTACACCGATCTTGGCAATGGGGGGAGTCACAAGTGCCAATATAGCTCGGTGCTACGAAATGGGTTTCGACGGTATTGCTGTCTTGGGAGACATTTGGGAGAAGAAAGGCTGGGAGATTTCACGTTTTAGGGCTTATCCCGATACTGAGATCTTGTCTCTTGCCGGTCACGATCCCTGTGGTGGGGCAGGTATCACCGCAGATATCCGAGTGGCAGAGTCTTTGGGGGTACGATGTGTCACCATCCCCACAACCCTTACTATTCAGAGAAAAGACTTATTCACCTCTTCGGTAGCTACCGAAGAGAATTATATCGCAGATAATCTTTCTCTGAACTTGGCCGGTAATCATATCCGTATCGCCAAAATAGGAATGGTTCCCTCTTTGCTCTCTCTGTCTCTCATGATCAAGGAGGTCAAGGAAAGAGGAGTGAAGCGCATCATCTGGGATCCTATCATCAGTGCCACGGCTGCTGAAAGAGCTGTCCTTGCCCCTGACAGATGTGATGAGATTACTGACCTTATGAGATCCATATACCTCATCACACCCAATTTACCTGAGTGTAAGGCTTGGTTCGGTACGGTCTCTGAAGATGAGCTACAAAACATTGTGGATGCCACCGGCTGTCATATCCTTCTCAAGGGGGGGCACCATGTGGAGAGTTCGGATAAAGTCTATGACTTGCTCATCCGTCCTTATCAGTCCCCGATGACATTTACGGTCGCACGCCATGGCGCTCCCAAGCACGGTACAGGTTGTACTCTATCAAGTGCCATTGCATCGTATCTCGCGTTAGGACACGACCTACCCAGGGCATGTCAGGAAGCACAGAGGATGGTCTCCCGTATGATGAGTTCGCACTCTGACTTGTTACCGGCCGTCGGCCTAAAGTTGGCAAGAAGAGATAAAAAACGATTATTGCGCTATCATAAGTTGCAATACATCACAAATACCGATGATCCGAGACTGCTGATGAAGAGGTGTAGTGCCGTGCTGGAGGGAGGCGGACGTTGGATACAGCTCCGGCTCAAGGACAGTACCACAGAGCAACGCACCATACTCGGACGCAGACTTCGTGAGCTTTGTGATCAGTATGATGCCGTACTCATCATAGATGATGATGTCGAAGCTGTGCTACGCGCGGGAGCTGATGGAGTCCATCTCGGACGCGAGGATATGTCTCCTTTGGAAGCACGTCGTCTCCTCGGACATGGCAAGATCATAGGATCGACTTGTAACACTTCTGAAGATCTCTTGCGGGCTTATCATTGTGGCAGTGACTATGTAGGTGTGGGACCATTCAGGATGACAACAACAAAGAAAAGACTCGCGCCGATCTTGGGGGGAGAAGGGGTGAAGTCGTTGGCAATCTTCAACCACACTCTGAGGCACCCCATGCCTATGATTGCGATCGGAGGGATCACCCTTGAAGATGTGGAAACAATCATGGATACAGGGGTATCCGGAATTGCAGTCTCCGGAGTGGTGGACATCTCCCAAGACATGAGTGGTATATGTGCCGACTTCATCACACAGATCAAAAAATCAGATAGGGGACATGCGGTAGTCTGATGAATGACAGAATATTTTCTGTCATAGGGTAGAATGAATTCTGCTACCTGACAGAAAAAGATCAAAATAGGACAACCTAAATACTAAACAGATGAGATACAGAAATATATTATGAACACAAATCTAATCATTGCAGGACGAGAGTTTCGTTCGAGACTCTTCCTCGGTACAGGAAAGTTTGCATCCAATCAGATAATGCACGATGCCATCGTGGTATCTGAGAGCGAATTGGTGACTGTCGCGCTCAAGAGGGTAGATGCCCACAATTCAAACGAAGATGACCTCCTCACATCTATATCAGCTCCGGGCGTCAACCTTTTGCCCAATACTTCGGGTGTGCATACCGCCGAAGAAGCCGTATTTGCAGCACGTCTGGCACGTGAAGCTCTCGGCACAGAGTGGGTCAAGCTGGAGATACATCCCGATCCGAAATACTTGATGCCCGATCCTTTTGAGACACTCAAAGCAACAGAGATACTTGCCAAAGAGGGGTTTGTTGTGATGCCTTATATCCAAGCGGATCCCATCCTTTGCAAACGCCTCGAAGAGGTCGGAGCAGCCGTGGTGATGCCATTGGGAGCACCCATTGGTACAAACAAAGGCTTGGTCACTGAAGAACTGTTGAAGATCATCATCGAGCAAAGCAATGTCCCCGTTGTCGTGGATGCAGGCATCGGTGCTCCTTCTCATGCTGCCAAGGCATTGGAGATCGGAGCAGATGCGGTCTTGGTCAATACAGCTATCGCTTCTGCAAGTGATCCGGTCGCCATGGCAGAGGCTTTTCGTTGGGCAGTTAAGTCCGGACGTATGGCATACGAAGCCGGTTTGGGCGCGACATCTGACTATGCATCTGCCACTTCTCCTTTACAAGGATTTTTCTAACATTTTCGACTCATATATATGACCTTTTACGATATATTGAAGGATTGGGACTGGGATACTGCGAAAGCATCGATCTTTGCGAAGACCGATGCCGATGTGCGCAGAGCTCTGTCGGCCTCTTCGCTCCAACCGGAAGACTTCAAGGCTCTTATTTCACCTGCTGCCGAACCATATCTTGATACAATGGCTATCAAGGCGGAGGCGTTGACCAAAAAGAGATTTGGAAAGACCATCCAGCTCTACGAACCTCTATATCTGTCTAATTACTGCACCAATAGTTGTGTCTACTGTGGGTTTAATCACGCCAATAAGATACTCCGAAAGAAACTCACACTGGAAGAGGTGCGTCTCGAAGCCGAAGCCATACTCAAACTCGGCTTCAAACACATTTTGCTCGTGGCGGGAGAGGCTCCACAGGTTGCAGGAGTAGATTACTATGTGGATGTGGTCAAGTTGCTCAGACCTCTTTTTGCTCAGATATCCATAGAGGTCCAGCCTCTGAATGTCGAGGACTATCAGAAACTTGTCGAGGCCGGAGTGAGTTATATCTGTGTTTATCAAGAGACTTACAACGAGAAGAACTATCCTATCTATCATCCTCGAGGGCTCAAGGCAGACTTCAGATACCGTCTCGAAACTCCCGATCGTGCTGCTCAAGCCGGGATGAAGAAGATAGGTATAGGCGCACTTCTAGGGCTTGAAGACTGGCGTACGGATGCCTTTTGCACGGCAATTCACTTGCGGTATCTCGAAAAGACATATTGGCGCACCAAGTATTCGATCTCTCTACCAAGGCTTCGTCCGCACGTGGGGAGTTTTATGCCCAATGATCCGATATCGGATAAAGAGTTGGCTCAATTGATTTGTGCTTATCGCCTTTTTGACCCACAAGTGGATATTTCACTCTCCACGAGAGAGTCTGCAAGGTTCAGGGATATGGCCATGCACATCGGAGCAACAACAATGAGTGCCGGTAGTAGCACTCAGCCCGGTGGCTATGTCGAGCAAAATAAGGAGTTGGAGCAGTTTTCGATCAACGATGAACGTTCACCCTCTCAGATGCAAGATGCGATCAGAGCTCAGGGCTATGAACCCGTATGGAAGGATTGGGACGAATGGATGTAAGGTATTCGAGACAGACGGCATTGTCGGAGATCGGCAAAGAGGGCCAACAGAGGTTATCTCAGGCTTCGGTGTTCGTTGTCGGTGCAGGAGGACTCGGAGCTCCGATACTGCTCTATCTTGTGGCCATGGGAGTTGGACGCATCGGCTTTGTCGATGATGATCGGGTAGGAGAGTCCAACCTCCAAAGACAGATATTGTATACCACCGAAGAGATCGGTCAACCGAAAGTCAATAGAGCTTACAATCGACTCGCGGCTCTCAATCCGGATGTTCGGCTCGAACCCTATGAGACCCGTCTGACAGCCGAAAATGTCTCCGAGATCCTAAAGGATTATGACATCATCGTCGATGCTTGTGATAACTATGCCACAAGACTATTGGTTGATGAAGTATCTCAAAGAATGCACAAACCCTACGTGTATGGGGCCGTCGAAGGATTTCAAGGGCAAGTATCGGTATTCAATCACAATGAGAGCGGAAGTTATCGAGACTATCTTGGCTGTGTGGACAGAAGTGTGGATGAGGGTAGAGTGATCAATGTACCAGGTGCACTGCCCGGAGTCATCGGTTCGATCCAAGCGATGGAAGTCCTCAAGCTCATCGTGGGGTGTGGAGAACCACTGAGTGGAAAACTGTTGACAATAGATTTACTTCAAAACGATTATACTATTTTTATGTTGTAAGGGGAGATAAAGGGCTTCCGGAGGGCACTTGTATTCCGGGTGCTTCCGGGAGATCCTTTATCTTTAGTTCCTCAATCTGGTGAACTGACTCTCGAGATCATAGAAATATCTCTTGTTTTCGATGGTCTGTGTTTGAATTTTACTATTTTTGTAGCAGAAAACTTGAGGTACTCTTGAGTGCCATGATTATTGCGGTAGTAGCTCAGTTGGTAGAGCGTCGGCTTCCCAAGCCGAAGGTCACGGGTTCGAACCCCGCCTACCGCTCAGATTTGTTTTAGGACTGTCATGGTGTGTCATGATATGCGACCTTATCTGCGTCGCATCGATGTCTGTCTTGTGTTTGACCACTCTGAGCATACTAAGAGTGTGTACCGAGATTTTCATTGTGGCACACACTCTTGATTCGGCTGGTAATCTTTGGGGTGACCGGCCTTTTGTTGGTCCTTATATTTTGGTATCTTACTCGTTGAATATGCAAAAAGTCTTGATAAAACTTATCGCCCTGCCTGTATTGTTTGATACCTTCGAGAGTTATTTTTGTACCGGTTATCCCCATATCTAACCCATAAATAAATGACATTTCCCCCTGATCAAGATATAGATAGAGTCGAAGATGAACTGTATGTCGATGAAATCTCTCCTGCCGTGGAGAGTAAGGATATCAAGCATAATTATATCCTCACGGGGATGTATAAGTCTTGGTTTTTGTCCTATGCCTCCTATGTCATACTTGAGCGTGCCGTCCCTCATATAACAGATGGACTAAAGCCCGTACAGCGTCGTATCTTGTACACCATGTCACGTATGGATGACCGGTTGATCAAGGTCGCGAACATTGTGGGATATACAATGCAGTTGCATCCTCATGGGGATGCAAGTATAGGGGATGCTTTGGTGCAGATCGGACAGAAAGATCTGTTGATAGACTGTCAGGGTAACTGGGGTAATATCCTCACGGGAGACGGCGCAGCTGCTGCCCGATACATCGAGGCTCGCCTTTTACCGTTCGCAAAAAAGGTCCTATTCAGTCACAAGATCACCGAGTACAAGCCATCGTATGATGGAGCTAACATGGAGCCTGTGCACCTGCCGGTGAAGTTTCCTCTATTGCTCGCTCAAGGAGCAGAGGGTATCGCTGTCGGTCTGTCTTCAAAAATATTGCCTCACAATGTGAAAGAACTGCTTGAGGCAGCTGTGGCATACTTGCAAGGAGAGACATTTGAACTTTATCCCGACTTCAGTACAGGAGGCCTTATCGATGTCTCTCGATACAATGATGGAGAGAGGGGGGGAGTGATCAAGGTAAGAGCCAATATCATAAAGAAGGACAATCGTACCTTGGTGATCGATGAGATACCATTTTCTCGTACGACCTCTTCGCTCATCGAGTCGATCCTAAAGGCCAATGAGAAGGGCAAGATCAAAATAAAAAAGATAGATGACAAGACTGCTGAGAAGGCAAATATCGAAATACAGCTTGCTCCCGGCTCATCCCCCGACAAGACTATCGATGCTCTATATGCTTTTACGGACTGTGAGATAAGTATTTCGCCGAATTGCTGTGTCATTCGGGATGATAAGCCGGAGTTTTTGTCCGTGAGTGATGTCTTGAAAGATAATTGTGAGCGGACAATGGACTATCTCCGTAGGGAGCTTGAGATACAGTTGCAGGAGGTGCAGGAGCGTCATCTTTCGGTTTCTCTTGAACAGTTGTTCATCAAGATGAGGATATACAAGGATCCTGAGTTTGAACAAGCGAAAGACTTGACGATGGCTTTGGGACACATCCGAAGCCGACTACAAGATGTCCTTGATACACTCATCCGAGAGGTCAATGATGAGGATCTAAAGATGCTTCTCGAGATCCGAATGGCACGTATCCTTCGCTTCAACGAAGAGAAAAGTGCCCAACTTATCAAATCTTTGGAAACAGAGATAAAGAAAATCAACACTCATCTCAAAAACATCCGTAAGTACACCATACGGTGGTATCAAGACTTGTTGGATGAATATGGACACTTGTATCCTCGTAGATCAAGGATCCAGAGCTTCGACTCCATCGAGGCTGTCAAGGTGGTCGAGATGAATGAGAAACTATATGTCAATAAGCAGGAAGGCTTTATAGGCACATCGCTCAGAAAAGACGAGTTCGTTTGCAATGTTTCGTCCATCGATGATGTCATTGTCTTCTTGAAAGATGGTACTTATACGATAGTCAAGGTCGCAGAAAAGTCTTTTGTGGGCAAGGATATTATCCATGTGGCAAGATTTGTGCGCAATGACAACCGTACAATATATAACGTCATCTACAAGGACGGAAAGAGCGGTATCAATTACATCAAGAGATTCAATGTCACCAGTGTCAACAGAGATAAGACTTATGACTTGACGATGGGCAACACCGGATCTCGTGTGCTGTACTTTTCAGCTAACCCTAATGGTGAAGCTGAGACTGTAAAAGTGGTCTTGAAACCGAAGGCGAAACAAAAACAACTTGTGTTCGAAAAGGATTTCTCTGAAATTCTGATCAAAGGGCGTGGATCAAAAGGGAATATCCTAACCAAAGGGGAGATCTACAAAGTCTCTTTGAAACAAAAAGGTACTTCGACCCTTGGAGGTCGTATGGTATGGTTTGACTCTGTCATCAATCGAATCAATTACGATGAGAGGGGAGAGTTTTTGGGTGAATTTTTAGGCGAAGATAGGATCCTTGTCATCCTACAAAATGGAGAATGCTACACGACCTCATTTGCCGAAACCAATCACTATGAACGTGATATCCTTATCATCGAGAAGTATGACCCCGATAAGGTCTGGACTCTAATTTACCATGACAAGGAGGGCAAAGAGTGGTATATTAAACGCTTCACTATCGAAGAGAATAGGCGTGAAAATATGCTCATGAGCCCCAACAATGAGTTGCTTGTCCTGTCTGATGAGATGTTCCCTCAATTTGAGGTGCTCTTGCGCTCAGGAAAAGGCAATGAGTCTGTTGTCACTCTCGATGCCGATGAGTTTGTCGGTACTCGTAGTATCAAAGTACGAGGAAAGAGGGTCAGCAATCATGCCGTCATAGAGGTCAAGGAAGTAGACCCCAAACCTGTACCTGTAACAGAGTCCGATGATAACGATGAGGCAACCAACACCGAAAGTGTTGATGGGGTGTCGCTTGAAGAGGATATTGAAGAGACGTTCAAACTCATAGAAGAGGTGACAGGACAACAGAGACTGAACTTCAATGCACAAGAACCCGAAGAGTAAATCATATCATTGAAAATTATTATCGACACATGGATAAGAGCAGGTATATGTTGTATCGCAAATTGATTGTTGTGGCATTATTGTTATTGAGCAGTCCATCTATCGGATACGCACAAGCAGAGGATAGTGGATTCAAGAAATTCACAAACAAGGTAAAAAACTACTTGCATGGAGATCCTTGGCAATACGACTCTTTACTACACACAACGCATACAAAGATACTCTTGGGGATAGGACAGAACAGAATAGCTGATAGCTATCTGAGCCCGACAACGCATATCGGTGGAGATCTGAGACTGAAGGTGTTGGTCGATGCTCCAAGGAGGGAGAAGAGATGGTATTGGAGTCAAGACATCGAGGCTCTATTTTCTACACCTAAAAACCCTGCAAATGGGTCTGTTATCTATCATTTTGGGGGAGAGTATTCAATAGGTCCGCTTTTCAGCTTGTATGATAAGCACAATCTTCGAGTCAGTGCCGGGCCTTTGCTTGACCTGAATGCGAAAGGTAATCTGAAGCTCTCAAATACAAACAATGTCTTCAATCTGAAAGCGTCCGTCGGTATAGATGGTGCATTACGTGCGGTCTATCGTGCCCACTTGGGATCGTATCCTTTGATTTTAGGCTATTCTACTCAGCTGGCTTTATTTCACTTGACGTTCAGCCCCGAGTATGGTCAGTCTTACTACGACTATATATCAGAACAAAATAGATCTTCCATTAAGCTGACTCCCACTTTTGCCAATGCCCGATTTAACTTCAAGCAAAGGATGACAGTCGACTGTCCGATACACAATGCAACGATAACTTTGGGTATGGAACACCTTTATCATCAATCGATGATACACAATATCAGTTACAAAGAAAGCCATGTGCTATTTCTTATCGGTTACTCTTTCGACTTTGTCAAAATGTCCGGAGGACGTAGCCTACGATCTAAGTTTGTCAGAAATTCGTATCATCCCTAATCAATAAAAAGTCATGAAAAAGCATTTGTTATACTTCGTTCTATTGATTGGTTCGCTATTGTCTTTTATTGGATGTGTCAGGGAAACTCCCCTCAATACAAATCATAAGGAAAACTTTGATGCCTTGTGGAATATCATCAATGAGCGTTATTGTTACCTCGATGAGAAGAACTTGGATTGGGATACGATGTACACACACTATTCCGGGTACTTAAATGTAGTCAAGGGTGACGATCTTAGATTCTTCAAAATGCTTAGCACAATGTTGAATGAACTTAAAGATGGTCATGTCAATCTCATCTCAACGTTTAATGTCGGCCGATACAACGGTTGGCAAGGTGATCCAAGTGAAGGCTATAATCACTACACACGCAAAAAAATATTGGGAGATAATTACTTGTCATCCGGTGGTATGCGCTACGTCAAGGGGGTATCAAATATTGATAAGGACATCAAGATAGGATATATACTCTATGAGAGCTTCTCTTCTTCATTGGGCGACATGAACTTTATATTCAACTTCATGAGCGACTGTCATGGCATCATCATTGACGTTCGTGGTAATGGTGGAGGACTCGTAGATAATGCAAATAGACTTGTTTCGTATTTCATTGAACAAAAGGAGCTGGTTGGCTTTTATTCTTACAAAACCGGTCCGGGACGTGACAAATTTTCTGAACTGAAGCCTGAATATATAGAGCCTCACAAAAGTGTGAGGTGGCTCTCCAAGCCTGTTGTTGTGCTTCAGGATAGGGGATGCTACAGCGCAACAAATGACTTTTTATCCAAAATCAGAGTAGCCAAGAATGTCATCCGCATAGGACTACCTTCGGGAGGAGGTGGGGGGATGCCGGCAGTCTCCGAATTACCTAATGGTTGGCGTGTCAGATACTCGGCCGTGAAGGGCTACAGTCGAGATAAAGTCAGCTTGGAAAAGGGGATTGCTCCCGATATTTACATGGCGAACGAGATATTTGATGTGCAACCTAATGCCAAAGATCGCATCATGGGAAAAGCTATTGAATATATTATCGCAGCATACAAAAAAACAAATTAATATGACTACACAAAATACATTTCTACAGGTAGAGGAGGATATCATCAAGATGCTCAAGACCGTATATGATCCAGAAATCCCGGTCAACATCTATGATCTTGGATTGATCTATGATGTTGATGTGCAGGATAACGGAAAGGTCTTAATAACAATGACGCTTACGGCTCCTAACTGCCCTGCGGCAGATTTTATCTTTGAGGATGTCAAAATGAGAGTAGAGGCTGTCAAGGCTGTAAAAGAATGCGAGATAAAACTTACATTCGAGCCGGAGTGGCATCGAGATATGATGAGCGAAGAGGCGAAGTTAGAACTCGGTTTCTTGTGATCTAAACTATTTCTTGCGTTCCTTGTTATCTTTACATGAGGACAAAAACATACTTCATATCAGATATTCATCTGGGATCTCCTTATCATACGAACCTCAAGGTCGTGGAGAGAAGGCTGGTTCATTGGCTGGAGCAATGTAGGTCAGATGCAAAAGCCATTTACATGGTAGGAGACATTTTCGATTATTGGTTTGATTATAAGTATGTTGTACCTCGTGGTTATGTCAGAGTATTAGGGACATTGGCATCACTCGCTGACGAAGGTGTGGAGATACATATCTTTACCGGTAATCACGATGTATGGATGTTTGATTATTTTGAGAAAGAGTTGGGAGCAGTCATACATCGGGGACCTTTGGTAACCGAAATAGATGGTAAGGTCTTCTACATTGCTCATGGAGATGAGTTTGATTTTAGAAAAAAAGGATTTCGACTTGTTCGTAAGATTTTTCACTCTCGGGTATGCCAAAGATTATACGCAATGATACACCCCAGATGGAGTGTGGGGCTTGCACAAAATCTTTCGCAAATCAGTCGTAAGAAAGGCTTACAGAAAAACAATGGCTATCATGATGAGTATCAGGGAGAAAAAAATGAGTACTTGATACAGTATGCTCAGAGTTATATGAAGTCTCATCCAGATCAAACCGTCAATTTCTTTATATTCGGACACCGACACATAATGCTTGATTTGATGCTTTCTCGCAATTCCAGAGCAGTTATCCTTGGGGATTGGCTACATTTCTTCAGCTACGGTGTTTGGGATGGAGAGAGTTTTTATCTGGATCAATACAACTTTGAAAATACCTAATATTAGCTATTTATCACGACTTGTAGACCGTCTCATTTCTTGTACATTTGTAATAGACTCAGACGAAAAGATAGATTTATCAGTAGTATGCAAAAGATTAAAACATATACAGCGAGCACCAAGATGTGTGATCTCATCAGTGAGAATTACAATATGTTGTTGCTCATTTTCAGATTTGAAATTCCTCTTGGAGTAGGGGAGAAAACCATTCGAGAGATCTGTGAAGAGAATGATGTGGACGAGAAGACTTTCTTGTTTATTGTAAACTTCTTGCTCTATAGAGAAGGCAAAGACGCTTCAGATCTTCACAAGTCATTATCGATGCCTTTGATCATCAGGTATCTCCAAAACTCTCATAACTACTTTCTGGACTATAGATTGCCAACAATAAGGTTGAATCTCTTCTCTGCCATTGAAGGGTGTCCACCTGATGTCACTTATGCTATCCGAAAGTTTTATGATGAGTACGTAGAGGAAGTAAACAAGCATATGCAGTATGAAAACAAGTATGTTTTCCCTTATGTAGAAAAACTGCTTGAGGGTAACAAGGACTCAAAGTACTCTATTGAGATATTCCGAAAACGCCATGATCAGGTGGAGCTTAAGATGATGGAACTCAAAAATATCCTGATCAAGTATTATCCGGCTCAAAGTGGATATAAACTGAACACAGTACTGCATGACATCTTCTCTTGCGAAGAGGAGTTGAAAGATCATAATGATGTCGAGGATCATATCTTTACTCCTGCTATCATCGAGCTGGAAAAGGAGTTCATGTAATATCCTAAAAACACTTAAACTGAAGGCTTATGACCCCACGTACATATAAAGTCGTTGTCGCTATACCTTCGACACTGATCCAAAACTTTGTGGAAGCTCAGTTTCGTAAAACAGTTGCATTCAAGAGTAAGTTGACTCTTTGCAATGACATATATACTCTTCCGGATTTGCTGAAGGCAGAGACTCCGGATATCGTCGTAACATCGCCCAACGTTGTGGGCGATGTCATGTTGCCTCTCGTGAAGGAGCGTCTGGGACTCCCTGACTGTAAGTTTATCGCTGTTTGTGTGGGCAGTATGGATGAGCAACTTCTCCGTAACTATGACGGTAAGTTCTTGATTACGGACAAGGAAAATGACTTCATCGAAAATATCGAAAAACTCTTGTACGAAGAGGTAGATGAGCAAGAAGACCTAAAGGAGAATACCCTCACTCCGAGAGAGAAGGATATTGTGGTGTGTGTGGTCAAGGGTATGACGAACAAAGAGATTGCATCAGAACTATATCTCTCGACACATACTGTCATCACTCACCGTCGAAACATCGCAAAGAAGCTCCAGATACATAGCCCCGCAGGTCTCACGATATATGCCATAGTAAACAATTTGGTAGAGTTGTCTGATATTAGAGATATCTAAGATTTTCTCTTTCAGATCCATCTGCATTCATATTATCATCGATCGATGGCAGGTATTTATATACATGTCCCTTTTTGCGTCTCTAAATGTAGCTATTGCGATTTCTACTCAGTAGCGACATTGAAGAAGATGCAAGACTATATACAAGCTCTAAAAAGGGAGCTAAAAGTCCGACGGTACGAACTGGATGGACATACCGTAGATACGGTTTACTGGGGTGGAGGCACCCCTTCTTTGTTGTCTGAAAAGCATATCAGTGAAATTATGTGCTTGCTCAGAGATACTTATAACATCTCAGACAATGCCGAGATCACGATTGAATGCAATCCTGGCGACTACAACAAACAAAGGATCTCACATATCATAGGGTCGGGCATCAATCGTTTTAGCCTTGGAGCCCAGTCTTTTTCTGATGATACGTTAAAATTACTAGGCCGTCGTCACTCTGCAAAGGAGACTGAGACCATGTTTACTGCCATCAGAGAGCTTGGGATACACAACATCTCTTTGGACCTCATATATGGCATCCCGGGTAGTGATATTGATGATCTTAATCGGGATATCGATACGCTCATAAAACTACATCCGACGCATATATCTGCATATCATCTTATCTATGAGGAGGGGACTCCTATGTACTATGCTCTCGAACAAGGACGAATATCTGAGTTGCCCGAAGAGTTGAGTTTGGAGATGTCGCACACCGTGAGCCAAAGGCTACAAGATGCAGGGTACGAACACTATGAAGTCTCCAGTTATGCTCTTCCCGGTATGAGGTCACGTCACAATTCCTCTTATTGGCAGGACATCCCTTATATCGGACTTGGCCCATCTGCACATAGCTATATACACCCGTGGCGTTCGACCAATCCATCGAACTTAACCCTTTATGTGGAAAGTCTTACCCAACAAGATTTTTTGTTGCGAGACTTTGAGTATATCACGGCAGATCTGGCTTTTGAGGAGTACCTGATGACCCATTTGCGTACCTCTGACGGTATTTCTTTGGAGACTGTCAGGTCAAGATTTGGGCAGGAAAAAGCGGCACATCTGCAGACTCGGATCAACTTATATGTTTCCGAAGGTTTGATGGCAGAGCACAATGAACGAATACGCTTTACTCAAAGAGGACTCGATATTTCGAATACGATCATTTCCTCACTGTTCTAAAATAAACATATTTATACAGCTAAAAGTAAGTAAAAGAAATAGCCCTCAAGGTTTTCCTTGAGGGCTATTTCTTTGTCTAAAAGTGAGATTATTCTTTCTCTCTGATGATCTCCATACCCTTGAGGATTGCAGCCTCATTTAGAGGTATGAGTTTATGGTGACGCTCAGGAAGTGACTTCTTAAGGCCAAGAAGTACGTGTTCGATATCAACCATCGGAGCAAGTTTGAGAAGGCCACCAAGCACGATCATGTTGAAGACCTGAGTGTTGTTCATTTCCAAACTTGCATCCATAGCATCTATCTTGTAGAGCTTGATGTCATCTCTCTTAGGCTCAGTATGTATACCATATCCATCATAGATAAGCATACCACCAGGCTTAACTTTGCTGATGAACTTGTCCAACGAAGGTTGGTTAAGGACGATCGCGATGTCGTAGCTGTTGAGGATAGGAGAGCTGATCTTCTCATCGCTGATGATCACAGTAACGTTTGCTGTACCACCACGTTGTTCAGGACCGTAAGAAGGCATCCAACTTACTTCCTTGTTACCCATAAGCCCGGAGTAAGCAAGGATCTTACCCATAGAGAGTACACCCTGTCCTCCAAAACCAGCGATAACTATTTCGTATTTCTTCATAATCTTTGATCTTTAAGTTCTTGTTTTTTACTCGTCCTTTAAGTCTCCGATTGGATAGTGTGCAAACATATTTTCGACCATCCAGTCATTAGATGCAGCAGGAGACAGCTTCCAGCCTGAGTTACATGTAGAAACGATTTCTACCACTGAAGTACCCTTACGGTTGAGGGAGTTTTCGAATGCCTTACGGATAGCTTTCTTAGCCTTCTTTACCGAAGGGGCATTATGCACAGACTGTCTTGTAACATAACATGTGCCATCAAGTTCCTTAAGAAGGTTTGAGATCTTGAGAGGATAACCGTTGAGTTCGACATTACGTCCAGCAGGACAAGTCGCAGTCTTCATGCCGGGTAGGGTAGTAGGAGCCATCTGCCCCCCCGTCATACCATAAATACCGTTGTTGATGAAGATGATGGTGATATTTTCACCTCTGTTACAAGCGTGGATGGTTTCTGCTGTACCGATAGCTGCGAGGTCACCGTCGCCCTGGTATGTGAAGACGAGCTTGTCCGGGTTGAGTCTCTTGATAGCAGTTGCAAGAGCAGGTGCTCTACCGTGAGCTGCCTCTTGCCAGTCGATATCGATGTACTTATATGCGAATACGGCACATCCTACAGGAGCGACCCCTATACTCTGTTCGCCCATATTCATTTCTTCGATGATCTCCGCAACGAGCTTGTGCACCACACCGTGGCTACAACCCGGGCAGTAGTGCATCTGGGTATCATTCATTAGCTTTGGCTTTTGATACACCAAGTTTTCGGGTTTGATAATATCTTTAATATCCATGTTGTTGATATTATTTATGGGTTGTAATTTTTATTTTATTGTAGACCGCTTGATTCACGCTCTTGTAATGAACTTGATGAAGTAGAATATCAACCTCACCCCAACTGCTGTCCCACCAAGGATATAGAACAATGTCTTAGACTCCGGAAGGGCAAAAAACACAATCACTGCAGCCACAGCAAGGAGCAGGAAGAGCAGTGTAAGTATCTGTAAGAAGCGTGCCATATTCTGTTTACAAGTGAGAGAAGTCAAGCCAAAGCCTTATAGGTTAAATTCTTTGCGAAGAGCATCGAGAACTTCGTCCGGAGAGAAAAGCATACCGCCCATACGTCCGTAGTGATATACAGGCACTTTACCATTGACCGCGAGTTTCACATCCTCTACCATCTGACCTGCATTGAGTTCTACCGACAAGAAGCCTTTGACTCTTTCAGCAAGGCGTTGGATCTCTTTGGTTGGGAAAGGCCATAGTGTGATGGGGCGTAGGAGACCCAACTTGATACCTTGTTCTCTTGCAAGCTCCACAGTCTTCGAGCAAATACGGCTTGAAGAGCCAAATGCCACAATGATATAGTCAGCATCATCACACATTGTTTCCTCAAATCTCACTTCATGCTCCTCGATGCGAGCGTATTTAGCTTGGAATCTATGGTTATTCTGCTCCATCACTTGAGAATCAAGCTCAAGAGATGTGATGACATTAGGCTCTCTCGTACTTGGCTTACCGAGTGTAGCCCAAGGACATTCCTTGCGGATTTCCTCCTCAGTTCTTCTTGGTCTCATAGGAGGAAGAATGACCTTCTCCATCATCTGGCCGATCACACCGTCAGAAAGGATGATCGCAGGGTTAAGGTACTTGAATGCCAAGTCAAATCCGAGGGCAACGAAGTCCACCATCTCCTGCACCGAGTTAGGAGCAAGTGTGATGAGACGATAGTCGCCATGTCCACCACCTTTTACAGTTTGGAAATAGTCTGCCTGACTGGGCTGGATCGTACCGAGACCGGGGCCACCACGCATCACATTGACGAGGAGACATGGGAGCTCAGCACCTGCGAGGTAAGATACCCCCTCTTGCTTGAGACTCATACCGGGGCTCGAGGAAGATGTCATGACTCTCTTACCACAGCCTGCACCTCCGTAGACCATGTTGATCGCTGCGACTTCACTTTCTGCTTGGAGTACGACCATACCTGTTGTCTCCCAAGGTGCGAGTTCAGTAAATGTTTCAAGAACCTCACTCTGAGGTGTGATAGGATAACCGAAGTATCCATCAGTACCATAACGGATAGCGGCGTGGGCAATGGCCTCATTGCCCTTCATCAGTTTAATTTCTTCTGACATAGTAGTTTTTGGGTTGTTTTTCGTTAATACCTTTTGTTCTTTACCAACGAACTGTCGTTCACCTGCGGTCCTGAAGTGTTAGGATAACTCTGGAAGCACAGTTTGACAGCACCTTCTTGTCGTCGGTTACAACTTCACTTTGTACACTGTGATGCAACCATCAGGGCATACCGTACCACAGTTGGCACAGCCGATGCACAAGTCCGGCTCTTTCATGTAGGCATAGTGATAGCCTTTGTCATTTACTTCATCAGGGTGAAGTGAAAGTGTCTTAGTAGGGCAAGAGACAACACAGAGGTTGCAGCCCTTGCAGCGTTGAGTATTAACAACTACCGCTCCTTTGATCTTTGCCATAAAATATATTAGATTAATATTTAGATGAGCTATGACTCCTCTCCAAGCTGTCTGCCAGAGGCGTTCGACCCTGGGTTTAAGATTTTAGAGAAGAATGTATTTATTTGCTGTCAAAGATAGTAATATACTTGATAATAACCATACCTATCAAAGATTATTTACTGCGATTATAACAATAAATATTAATCATATATAGGTATTTGACACAATTCGTATAAAGAGCGTCATGCAGACCCTGATTTTCAAGGCACAATTCCACTCTCTATGGCAGCTCTTGTGTCTGCCGAAAGTGCAAGTAGCCCCCTCACATCCTGAGGATACTGAGTGCTATCTATCTGTGGGTGTATCTTGAGGCGGATGTGTCCACGCTTGGGGATGATGTCATCCTTACTAAGTATCTGATATGCACCACTTATAGATATAGGGATGACAGGAGCACCTGTATCCATGGCTATCTTGAACGCCCCTTTTTTGAACTTCCCCAGCCTGCCATCAGGACTCCGTGTACCTTCCGGAAATATCATGACATGATATTCGTTCTTGAGCACCTGATTGGCCATGTACACAACATTGGCAGCTCTCTCCGGACTCGAATTGTCAACAAAGATAAATCCACACTTGCGACAAGCCCAGCCAACAAATGGCACTCTGCTGAGAGAACCCTTAAGTACCCACTTGAATGGGATGTGGGTATATCCGTACAAGGCCCAGATATCAAATGCACTCTGATGGTTGCAGGCGATCACACAATACTTATCTGTGGGGATGTTTTCTCTCCCCTCTATGGTAATACGACATAAGGACAAGATAATGGTCAGTTTGCTCCACACCATCCCGGGATACATGGTTGCGAAGCGTTCAAGTCCGATGATACTTCCCACGGCAGCGACCACAGCAGTCAGGATGGTGATGATGGCAAACAGAGGTGTAAATATCAGTACAATGTATATTACATACAGGATCCGACCCATTGTTATTGTTGTTAAGATTAATGTGTTAGATGCAGGGTTAAAGTTACTTATTTCTTGCTTGTGTATATGCATCGAATAGTTGTACGCAAATGTAATGATTTTTTGACAATACATTCCGAAATGCCGATCATTTCTCCTTATCCCTCCGAGTGGGGTAATGCACAAGGGTAGAGCATTCTCTAAGAGATGAGTATGTACGAGAGTTTTTTCTTGAACGAGCGATCAAAAAAAGTCGTAAGACTTGATGACGAAAGTCGTATGATTCGATGCATCGAATCATACGACTTAAATTCGCTCCTTCAACACCTGATTTTGTTCGGGTCGAGAGCACTTTTCTCAGTGGACTCGTGGTGTCATTTAGGCAAATTTACTACATATCATTGCGCCCACATATACTATAATAGTTATATTTGTGGGTTGTTAGAAGCCCATTGGGGGCTGTGAAGTTTGAATTAAATTAAATCACTTAGCATAACATAACAATAATGGAGAACAATGTTGTAGATGTCCGTGCGTTGACGGAACTTATCGAGCGTGAGAGCCGATTTTTGGATCTTTTGGACACCGGGATGAACTCTGTCATCGTCGGGCAGAAGCACTTGAGAGAGAGCTTACTCATCGGCTTGCTGGCCAATGGACACATCCTCTTGGAGGGGGTGCCGGGTCTCGCGAAAACATTGGCAATCAAGACTCTCGCATCACTTATGGATGCTGAGTTCAGTCGTATTCAGTTCACCCCGGACTTGTTGCCTGCCGACGTGATAGGGACACAGATATACAGTCAGAAGAATGAGTCTTTCAGTGTCAAACAAGGCCCCATCTTCGCCAACCTTGTTCTCGCCGATGAGATCAACCGTGCGCCTGCCAAGGTGCAGAGTGCTCTCCTCGAGGCGATGCAGGAAAAGCAGGTGACGATCGGAGAGGAGACATTCAAGCTACCCGACCCATTCTTGGTCATGGCGACACAGAACCCCATAGACCAAGAGGGTACGTATACCCTTCCCGAAGCTCAGACCGACCGTTTCATGCTCAAGGTAAATGTCGGCTACCCCACGAAGGAGGAGGAGCGTAAGATCATCTTGGATCAAATCAAGGAGACCAAGGCCGATGTCCGTCCTGTCGTGACCATCGACAACATCAAGCATGCTCGCAGCATAGTCCACCAAGTGTACATAGATGAGAAGATACACAAGTATATTGTGGATATCGTCTTTGCAACAAGATTTCCGGCCGAGAGTGGGCTTCCCAATCTGACAAACATGATCAGTTATGGGGCATCTCCTCGTGCGTCGATCAATCTTGCTTTGGCAGCGAGAGCTTATGCCTTCATCAAGCGTAGGGGATTTGTGATACCTGAAGACATACGTGCGGTATGTCATGATGTCCTTCGTCATCGCATCGGTCTCTCCTACGAAGCCGAAGCAAACAACTTGAAGCCCGAAGAGGTCATCAACGAGATATTGGACAAGGTCGACGTGCCTTGATCCACAGACTTCCGAAATTGTCCTTCAATACAACAAAAATACAGCGAACGATGATAACAGACACCAATGAACTCCTCCAGAAGATAAGGCGCATAGAGATCAAGACGAAAAATCTCTCTCGCAATATCTTTGCCGGGGAGTATCGGTCTGCATTCAAAGGTCGAGGGATGGCGTTCAGTGAAGTCCGAGAGTATCGGCACGGTGATGACATCCGAGATATAGACTGGAACGTAACGGCGAGATATGCCAAGCCTTACATCAAGGTGTTCGAAGAAGAGCGTGAACTCACCGTGCTTCTTCTCATAGACGTGTCTTCGAGTGGACGCTTCGGTACACACGAGCGTACCAAGAGACAGCTCATCGCAGAGATTGCGGGCACGCTGGCATTCTCCTGTATCACGAACAATGATAAGGTCGGAGTACTCTTCTTTTCTGACAGGATAGAGAAGTTCATCCCTCCTGCCAAAGGCCGCAAACACGTACTACATATCCTGAGAGAGATCTTACTGATGAACCCGGAAGGACAGGGGACAGACCTGTCTAAGGCACTCATATATGCCAACAATATGCAGAAGAAGCACTGCAGTATGTTTGTCCTCTCTGACTTCATCAACGAGATGAACTATGACGCGACCGTAAGTGTCGTAGCCAAGAAGCACGATGTCATGGCGGTGCAGGTGTACGACCCACATGAGGCAAACCTGCCGGACGTGGGGCTGCTCAATGTCCGCGATGCGGAGACAGGAGAGATGATGCTGATCGATAGTTCATCGAAAGCAGTGTTGTCGGCTTACCGAAAATACTGGGATGAGATCTGTGAGTATATGCAGACGACATTCTCCAAGTACGATATCAGTTTCGTATCGACAGCAACCAATAAGGACTATGTCCCCAGCCTCATCCGTCTATTCTCTACTCGAAAACGATAGGAGATATGAATCATTTAACGAAGAATGTAAGGATATTATCCATTGCCTTTATCTGTCTTTTCGTAGGTATTGTCTCATCTTTAGCCCAAGAGGTGAGGGTACTGCCTACGCTCGAAAGGAATGAGATACTGATAGGAGAGCAAGTCAAGATGCAGGTGCGTGTGATCCATGAGAAGGCTACACCCGCACGCCTGATCCTTCCTCCGGATACACTGGTCAGTGGGGTGGAGATCATCGACTATGGCCTCGTGGACTCTCTAGAGGTCAATGACAAACTCAGGGAAGCCGTGTATAGTGTCGTCATCACCTCGTTCGACTCTGCGATGTATGTGCTTGATAATATTCAGGCTCTGGTGGGAGACAGTCTTCACAAAGCATCCGAGACACCAACCCTTCTGGTGAATACGGTTCCGGTGGATCTCTCCAATCCTGAGCAATATAATGATATAAAGGGGGCTTGGAATACTCCCTTTGTGTGGAAAGATTATCTCATGTATGTCATCTCAGGACTTTTGGTGCTGATCTTGGCATTCGGAGGGTATCGATTGTGGCTGTACATCAAGAGACCTAAGGAAGCTTCCGAGGTCAAATCGGCGGAGCCTGAGAAAGAGCCTTACGAAGAAGCGATGGAAGCTCTGAGTGCCCTGAAGAGTCGGGGACTATGGGAGAACAATCAGACCAAACAGTACTATACCGAACTCACAGACATCCTCCGTCGATACATATTCAGAGTATATGGCATAGCTACTTGGGATCGCACAAGTACAGAGATCCTCGAGGCATTCAGACTCGGTGTGACCAAAGATCATTCGTACACCGCCCTCCAAAGGATATTGTCGACTGCAGATCTTGCAAAGTTTGCGAAATACATCCCCTCTGCCCAAGACAACATCGGGATATTCAACCTCTCTGAAACATTTGTGAACGAGAATCGTCCTCAACAGACAGATGAGATCACAAGTGAGCCGACAACGTCGGGAGAATAAATCTTTATAACCCTGTATCAGAGTATTACTATGATATTTGCTTATCCGTCGGTCTTTTTTGTGTTGCTGGTAGTCCCGCTGCTGGTAGCTCTTTACATATATAGAAGAAAGGTACCTGCGACATTTACACTGTCGACAACAAAAGGGGTTTCCCATATCTCCAAAGGCTGGAGGACACATTTGTTCTGGTTGCCGTTTGCCCTCCTCTTGGCAAGTATAATCTTTGTGGTTATTGCCTTGGCGAGACCCCAACGCACACATTCCAAAAGCAATTCAACGACAGAGGGTATCAACATCGTCATGGCGATGGACATCTCGACAAGTATGCTTGCAGAGGACTTGAAGCCAAACAGGCTTGAGGCCGCAAAGGATGTGGCAGCACAGTTTATATCTTCGCGCCCCAACGATAATATCGGCTTAGTCGTCTTTGCAGGCGAGAGCTTCACCCAGTGCCCTATGACCACAGACCAAGCGACTCTTCTCAATCTGTTGCAGGGTATCCAGACAGGCATCATCAATGATGGTACGGCCATAGGTAATGGACTTGCAACAGCCATCAGTCGTCTGAAAGATGTCGAGGGAAAAGACTCCAAAGTCGTAATCTTGCTCACCGATGGATCAAATAACTCGGGAGAAATCACACCTCTGACAGCTGCCGAAATCGCACAGGCACTGGGTGTGCGTATCTATACGATAGGGGTGGGCACACAAGGGACTGCACCTTATCCCTTTCAGACACCTTTTGGGATACAATATCAGAATGTTCCCGTGGACATAGATGAGGGCACTTTGCAGTCTATTGCCGAAAAGTCAGGCGGGCATTATTTCAGAGCGACCGACAATAACAGCCTGGAAGCCATTTATAGCGAAATCGATAAGATGGAGAAGATAAAAATCAAGGTGGAGACGTTTACTCAGAAGGAGGAACTATTCTTACCCTTCTTGCTTGCAGGACTCGTGTGCTTGGTATTGTGTTTCCTTCTTCGCACGACACTTTTGAGGACGTTGCCATAAACAACAGAATAAGTATTATATATGATACGTTTCTTATATCCATATTTCTTTTTTCTATTCATTCCGATAGCCTTTTTGGGGCTGTTTTCATTCTTCCGTATCCTAAGATTGCGGAGGATCATAAAACAGTTCGGAGACTCGGCCTTGGTGAAAGACCTCATGCCTGATCTCTCCTTCAAGCGTAAGGTGGTCAAGGATATTATAGTGGTCTCTTCTTTGGTCTTGATGACCATAGCGTTGGCGCGACCACAGATGGGAAGTAAGACCGAAAAGGTAAAAAAGGAGGGGATAGAGGTCATCATATGTATGGACATCTCCAACTCCATGCTTTCGGATGACGTCAAGCCGTCAAGGTTGGAGCGTGCAAAAGGGATTGTTTCGAAGCTTGTGGACAATCTCAGCAACGACAAGGTCGGTCTGATACTTTTTGCCGGAGATGCTTTTGTACAGTTACCGATAACATCTGACTTCGTTTCGGCAAAGATGTTCTTGTCGACAGCCACCCCCGATCTCATAGCGGCACAGGGGACAGCCATCGGCAAGGCCGTAAATCTTGCTGTACGAAGCTTTACGAGCAATGAAGCCGTAAAGAAGACGATCATCCTCATCACTGATGGCGAAAACCACGAGGATGATGCTCTCAAAGCTGTCAAAGAAGCAAAAGACAAAGGTGTCCTCGTCAATGTCATCGGGGTCGGCACACCTCAGGGTGGTCCTATACCGCTTGAAGGAAGTCAAAAATATCTTCTTGACGAAAACGGTCAAATGGTCATTACCAAGATAAACGAGGTGATGGCACAAGAGATTGCTCAAGAGAGTGGGGGTGTCTATATCCTGGCCAATGATGTATCTACGACGACACGAATCATCAGAAAAGAACTGGACAAGATCGAAAAGAGTGAATTGGAGAGCACCGTTTATAGTGCTTATGATGAGAAGTTCCACTACTTCCTGATTCCGGCACTGTTACTTCTGATATTCGATGTCATCTATCTTGATCGCAAGAACAGGTACCTGAGAGGGATGAAACTATTTGGCGAATAAATTGGTTATCATAGAAGATGAAACGACTAATAATTATGGCTTTGCTCCTCTTTGTTTCGGGAGGATCTCATGTCGTCTTCGGACAAAAAGAGGTAAGACAATACTCTCGCAAAGGGACCAAGCTTTATAAGAAAAAGGAATACTCCAAAGCTGAGATAGAATATCGCAAGGCCTTGGAAATAAATCCCAACGATAAGGTATCAAACTACAACCTTGCCAACACCCTTTACAGTACCAAGAGGGGAGAAGAGGCTATGAAGCTATATGCTTCGCTCATGGAGACGCAAAAGAACTCTCCCGGCGAAAAGGCGGATGTGGCTCACAACTTGGGTAATGTCTTTATGTCAGATAAAAAGTATGAGGAAGCCATTCAGGCTTACAAGGAGTCACTAAGAGCTCGCCCGGATGATGAGGAGACTCGCTATAATCTTGCGCTGGCTCAGAAACTGCTGGAGCAACAAAAACAACAACAGCAGCAACAACAACAGCAAAAGCAAGACGACAAGCAACAAGAGAATCAAGATCAAAACAAAGATCAACAAAACAACGAGCTGCAACAAGATCAGCAGGAGAAAAAAGAGGATAAAACCCAACAGCAAGAGGATCCTTCAGAAGAAAAGATGTCCAAGGATAATGCTCAGAAGATCCTTGAAGCCTTCTTGAAGGATGAGAAAGATACACAGAAGAAGGTAGACAAGGCGAAACAACTACGCAGTCGCTCCGGAAAGAATAAAAAACAATGGTAAACATCACTCGCACAGAAACAATGAAACGAAGAATATCAGGCATATTTCTTTTAATCCTTATTTCCTTGGGATGGAGTCATTCGGCATTTGCTCAAGGGAAGACAGATTTTACATTGTCTGTCCCTGATGAGATATATGAGGGCGAGCAATTCAAGATCTCTTTTACAGTCAATGCCGATGGTAAGAAGTTCAAGATGGATGAACCCTCAGGGCTGAATGTACTCTACGGTCCAAGCCAATCCTCAAGCCAACGTATAGCCATCATCAATGGCAACCGGACTTCCGAACAGCACACCACATTCACTTATGTTTTGCTTGCTGAAAAAGCGGGAGATTACGAGATCCCTGCGGCCACAGTAATGGTCGGATCTGCGACTTATAAGACTCAAAGCCGAAAGATCAAGGTTTTTCCTTCTTCTGCTCGTCGATCAGGATCGGCAGCCAACACAAATGGAGGAAGTAGGGGAAGTACAGGGATATCTGATAATGATGTCTTTGTCGTTGCGACAGCATCTAAAACAAGTATCTATGAACAAGAGGGGACATTGGTCACTTTCAAAGTTTACTCTCTTTTGGACTTCAATTTTGAGGATGTCAAGTTCCCCGACTTTGAGGGGTTCATTGCTCAAGATGTACCGGCTCCACAAGTTCAACAACTTAAAGCAGAACAGTATAAAGGAAAGGTTTATCGTACCATCGAGATCAAGCAAGTCTATCTCTTCCCTCAGAGGTCAGGTCAGTTGGTTGTACCATCAGGTACCATTGACCTTGTTGTTTCAGTACCCGTTCGTGCACAGTTTGACAGTGAGGAAAGCATTTTTGACAGCTTTTTCTCTACGTATCAGAATGTACGAAAAACAATAAAATCCAAGCCTATCAGCATACAAGTCAAGCCCCTTCCGACACCCAAGCCGGAAGGCTTTGATGGTGCTGTAGGTCAGTACTCTCTATCGGCCGAACTCCCTCAATCAGTCGTAAAGGCTAATGAAAGCCTCACTGTAAAGCTCACACTGAAGGGGGAAGGAAACCTCAAGCTGACACAGATCCCGACACCTGCTTTCCCTGAAGGATTTGAGGCCTATGACCCAAAGGAAGATGATCAGATCGATGTTACACTCAGCGGAGTCAGAGGAAGTAAATCTAAAGAGTTCTTTGCCGTGCCTCGACATGCAGGAGACTTTGTTATTCCGAAAATTGATTTTGCCTACTTTGATCCGACCACGGCGACCTACAAGACCATAAAGATCGATGAAATTAAAGTCCATGTAGACAAGGGTGATGTGACGACTCAGACCTCCGTCTCCAACTTCACGGACAAGCAGGAGATCAAATACCTCGGTAAAGACATTCGTTATATCAAGAGATCTACAAGTAGCACTCGTGCCAATACCCCCAGCCTGCCACTTTATGTTTTAGCTTATGCTCTCGTTGCTGTCGGAGGCTTGATTGTGTTTGCGATCGTGAGGGCTAAGCGCAAAGAGATGGGGGACCTCTCTATATACAAGAGCAAGAGAGCCGGCAAACACGCCAAACGTTGGCTCAAACTTGCAATTCTGAAGAAAAATTCGGGAGACCATACAGCTTACTTCGAAGCTCTTCTCAAGGGGCTTTCCGATTATCTGAGTAGCAAACTTCAACTCCCATTATCAAACCTCTCCAAAGATACGATAGCAGAGACCATGCAGGCACGTGGTGTGGAGAGTTCTCTTATCAATAAGACTCTTTCGGTGCTGTCTACACTCGAACTCGCCCGCTATACCCCCACAGGAGAAGTCGGTGAAAAAGATCAGTTGTACAACCAATGCGCCGAAGTCATTGAAAGTTTAGAGTCACAAAAGTTATAAGAAAGATGAAAAAATATATGTCGAAGTACCTTTTACTACTTCTCTTTGCCTTGTCGTATGTCACTGCCTTTGCTCAGGCGGATACCAAGGATGCTGACGAGGCTTATGCCAATGCTGAGTATGCTAAAGCAATAAGTCTCTATGAAGAAGCCATCACCAATGCTCCGGAGCCAACCTCTGAACTTTACTACAATCTCGGTTGCGCTTTCTTCAAGGATAATCAAATTGCTCCTGCCGTCTTGGCATTCGAGAGAGCTTACCTTATTGATCCTTCGGACTCCGATATCAAATATAATATAGAGCTTGCCAACTCTCGCACGTTGGATAAGATCGATGTCGCTCCGACATTCTTCTTTTCTCGCTGGATGGACAGCTTGTCTCATTGGTTCATGCTTAATACATGGCTCACAATGGGTATTGTGCTGTTTACTCTTGCTGTTGTTTGTTTTTTGTTGTTCTTATTCGGTAGAGAACGTCTCGTGAGGATGATCAGCTTCTATGCTTTTATTGTCTTCCTTTTTCTCTGTGGTGTGTCGAATGCGATGGCATACAAGTCTTACCATTTTTCACATGACGACACCGGAGCTATTGTGATGTCTGAGATCGTCACTGTCAAGAGTGCTCCTGATATGTCTTCACAAGATCTTGTAATAATTCATGCCGGACTGAAAGTAGAAGTATTGCAGAAGGTCAATGGTTTTGTCGAAGTCTCGTTACCCGATAAGACTGTCGGCTGGATCTCTGCTACTGACATTGAAGTCATCAATGTTTTCACAAACCTGTAAAATTAATTACTCCACCTACCAACTTATTAGATTATGCTCGAACAATGGGTTTTGATTGAGAAGGACTTCTTCCTTCTACTCAATAGTCCTCATACATCATATTTGGACTCGGTGATGTATCTCATCTCAGACAAGTTGGCATGGATACCGTACGGTATAGTGTTTTTTGCACTTTTATTTTACAAGCAGAAGCCCAAAGAGATATTGTGGCTGTTCATTGCAATGGGGTTGCTGATCTTTTTGGGAGATCAGATATCGTCACAGATCTTCAAGCCCTTCTTTCAGAGATACAGACCGACACATCATCCTGAGACAATGGACTTGGTCAAGACTGTGATAGGATACAAGGGTGGGAGCTACGGCTTCATCTCGGGGCACTCGGCCAACTTCTTTTCGGCAGCCACCTTTACAGCTCTTTTGCTTCGCGATCGATTGTATTCTATAGCTGTGTATACCGTCGTTGTGACTGTCGCTTATTCGAGGATTTACTTGGGGGTACACTTCATTACAGATGTCATCCCGGGGATTTGTGTCGGACTACTTTTGGGTTGGTTTGTGTATCAGATATATGTCATGGGGCGAGAAGTCTTTCTCGGCATCCCTTCGGAGAAAGTAAAGACTCCCTATATCCGGCCTCAGAACCGCATCTCGAAGATCGCTTATTCCATGGTACTCTTCTACATCAGTTTATGGATATTTTCTCCGTTTATCTTCAAGTGGTATTTCCTAAATTAAGAGAATTCATAGCCATAATAAGAAGGTCAGGGGATGTATCTAACATGATACATCCCCTGATTTTTACTCCAAGGTCATTCGGATCTGGGAGAGCTCCCATTCAAGCATAAAGTCAAATAGAAACTTTTCGATGAATCTGCGTTGACGTTTCACATAATCAAGCGCAACAGCAGAAGTACACATCAGTATCAATACCCCATCGCTATCTATCGTTGCCTTTATCTCCAACTGTCTCAAGGTCTTATCAGGGATCTTTGTCCAAGCTTCTTCGAGAGCTTTTTGTCTCTTTATAGCCTTGAGCACAGGGAGCTCATCATCCATCTTGTTGAGGAGCGTATCTACTCTTTCGGAAGTATATCGTTTCATGGTTTTATTTCGGTAAATACACCATCTTGGGCAGTAAAGATAGAGTAGGTGGCTTCCGGTAATCTCGACAATATCTGATCCAAGTATTTACGGTTGGTATCGGACATGAATATCTGCCCAAACTCTTCTCCGGAGACAAGCCTGACGATGCGATCCACTCTATGAGCATCAAGCTTATCGAAGACATCATCGAGCAGAAGCAAAGGCATGTTGTGGGGTTGAAGGATACGTAGCAATCTGAACTGTGCAAATTTCAATGCGACCATAAAGGTCTTATTCTGTCCCTGCGAACCGATCTTGCGTATCAGCACTCCATTGAGCAACATATCCAAATCATCTCTATGAGGTCCCATGGATGTGTGCCCGAGTGCAATATCTCTTTCCCTCGTTTCTTTCCAGATCCGAAGAAATGTCTCAGCAGCGGCGATCTCTTCAGTCTCCAACGAAGAGTGATATACCAGACTCACGTCATCGCTATTGTCCGAGATATAGTTATAATATTCGTGAAAGATGGGGCGGATCCTATCCAACCACTGAGACCTGTAGCTCATGATGGTCTCGGCATGAGGTGCCATTTGTTCGTCAATGATATCAAGGAGTTCGGTGCTGAAGCTCCGCTTTTTGAGCATGCTGTTACGTTGCTCAAGAAGTTTACGATATGATATGAGCGCAAGGAGATAGGGGGATGACTCTTGGGATATGATCATATCCATAAACTTACGTCTCTCTTCACTCCCCCCACGTATGAGCTCGAAGTCCGCCGGTGATATCATCACCAACGGAAACGCACCGATGTGATCAGAGATCTTGGTGTACTCCTTCTTGTTTCGTCTAAACACCTTAGACTTCCCGATCCTGATACCACAATAGAGATGCTCATCCTTATCTCCGATCTTGTATTTCCCATCCAATATAGCCATCTCAGCTCCATTTCTCACCACCATATGATCCGGCAGATATACACACGTACGTGCAAAAGATAGGTAGTAGATGCTATCGAGAAGGTTGGTTTTTCCCATCCCATTGGAGCCTATGATACAGTTGAGCTTATTTGAAAAAGACAGGGTTGTAGCCTCAATGTTTTTGTAATTGGTCAAGGACAACTGTTGTAGTATCATACTTTTTGAGAAAAATGAACCGAAAAACTTTCTTTACTTGATTGCAAAGTTACTCAAATCCGACCACTATATGCACCTCGAGAAATAAAGTTGTTGAACCTTCGAAATCAAGTTATACGACTTGATGATAAAAGTCGTATGATTCGTTTCATCGATTCAAACGACTTTTTTGAGCAGAATATAATGGCTGTTACGAAAGACTTCCTGACCACCCTCGATCAAGTGAGTCTCCTGAGGTCTGATTTTTAATGTCAGACACTGTTCTTTCAAGCAAAGAACTTTACTAATCTTGTTTATCAGAAAATGAGAGAAAGAGAGAGAATGATTGACATTAAAATAGCTACCTTATTGGTAAACTTTAATAGTCCATTGAGACGCTTACCTTTTAGTTTTTGGATGCCATAGACAGCAACAAAACAAACGAAAGTCAATAATAGGGCAACAATAATAGCTGCAATGGTACTACCCTCTGTATAAAGCCCTAACATGATCACAAAGATCGATAGCAATGTATTGAGTGCATATAGGCGAGGGCCGGACTTTACTCCCATACGCACAATGATAGTTTTCTTTCCACTTTTAGAGTCTTCTTGGTAGTCTCTATAGTTATTTACGACCAGTATGTTAGCCTCCCATAAGCCAATACCGAGAGCCAAAAACATGAGATGCAAAGGCGGGGGACCGGCTACGACATAGTAAGTGCCCAAGACAGGGATGAGCCCAAAGAAAATAACAACAGCCAAATCTCCTAAACCATGATGGGATAGGGGAAATGGTCCCGAAGAGTAAGCAAAGATACCTAAGAGTGTGGCTAAGCCGATCAAAAGGATAATCCATCCGCCCATCCAGACCAAAATGCCACCTGCAAGAGCACAGGTCAAAGTCGTAATAACGAGTGCACCGAACATTTGTCCCGGAGTCACAACCCCTTTGGTCAAAAGCCTCTCAAAGCCAACACGATCTGCAGTGTCTTTCCCTCCTTTATAGTCGAAGTAGTCATTTGCGATATTACTCGAAATCTGAGCACTGAGAGCAACGATCAGACATAAGAAGTACTCCAAAAACCTAAAGCTCTCGTCTGCCCATAATGCCCCTCCGGCAATAATGAGTGGTGCGATCGAAGCTCCCAAAGTATGTGGACGAATAGCATACCACCAAGTCTTCAGAAATGATCGTCGTGATGGGGGAGTAGATAGATTGTTTGAGACCGTGCCGGAAGAATTCACTTTTTAGGACTGAATAGTTTTTTGCTGAGTTTTTGAAGAGCATCTATCTTATCCTCGGTACGTATCACCATGGATACATTGTGATTGGATCCTCCATAAGAAATCATACGTACCGGTATATCTTCGAGAGCTTTGATGATATCCGCCTCAAATCCGACATTTTTCCAGTTGAGATCCCCTGCGATACAAATTATGGACATATTATTGTCGATGGAGACTGTAGCAAAACGCTTCAGCTCCGAAAGGATCTCTTCCAGTCTGCTCTGATTGTCTATCGCCACTGTTACAGCCACTTCTGATGTCGTAACAAGATCGATGGGTGTCTGATGTCGTTCGAAAACTTCAAAAACTCTACTCAAGAAGCCATGAGCCAATAGTAGTCTCGTACTCAGCACCTTAATTGTTGTGATACCATCCTTCACTGCTACCGCCTTAATCTTTTCAGGTTCGATGACATTGGAGATCAATGTTCCGGGTGCGGATGGATCCATGGTGTAGAGAAGACGCACAGGGACGTTCTGCATCTTAGCCGGATGGATACAAGTAGGGTGGAGGATTTTTGCTCCGAAATAAGCGAGTTCGGCAGCCTCATCGAAGTGAAGATTACGCACGGGAGATGTCCCCTCGACAATTCGAGGGTCATTGTTATGCATACCATCGATGTCTGTCCATATCTGCACTTCCTTCGCATCTATACAAGCCCCCAAGATAGAAGCCGTATAGTCACTCCCCCCACGTTTGAGATTATCGATCTCGGCATAAGCATTACGACAGATATAACCCTCCGTAAGGAAAAGTTTAGTATCAGGATATTGAGAGAGTAGCTTCTTGAGGGATTCCGAAATGCGTTCAAGATCCGGCTCACCGAACTTATTGGTCACCATAAAGTCCAATGCCGGAAGTTTGACTGCGGCGACACCGATCTCGGCCAAATGAACTTTCATCATTTCCGTGGAGATCAGTTCTCCAAGAGCTAAGACACACTTTTCCTCAAAGTCTGAAAAAAGTTCGTTCTTGAAGCTTTCGATATAGTCCATCTTCTCTTGGACAAAAGCCGTGACCCGCACTCGAGACTCTGCAGAAGAGTACAATGAATCTATGACCCCTTTGTATTTATCGGATAGCACTTCGATCAAAGAAAGTGCTCCCTGAGGGTTTTGATGACGAAAGTGTTCACAGATCTCTACCAAAATATTGGTAACACCTCCCATCGCAGAGAGAACCACGATCTTCGTCTTAGCATCATTGATGAGACGCCCCACTTCCTTTATTCTTTCGGAGGTACCCACAGACGTCCCTCCAAACTTCATGATCAACATCGTTTATATCGTACCGTAATTGTCATTTTAATCTGCCTGGATTTGCATCTCGATGAGTTTCTCGTTGTCTATCTTTATGATGCGAGCAGGATATTTCTTCACCAAGGCATAGTTGTGAGTTATCAAAAGTACAGCTGTGCCATTCTCTGCAATGTTTTGAAGCAATTGGATGATTTGTTCTCCGGTCTCGGGATCAAGGTGACCGGTAGGCTCATCGGCCATGATCAGACTCGGAGTATTGAGAAGAGCTCTCGATATAGCGACTCGTTGCTGTTCTCCCCCTGAGAGTTCATGGGGCATCTTGTATCCCTTACTGGCCATGCCGACCTGATCCAGCACCTGATTAATCCTTAGAGCAATCTCCTTACTATCCTTCCATCCGGTAGCCTTGAGTACAAATTCAAGATTTTTGTATACAGAGCGGTCTGCCAGCAACTGAAAATCCTGAAATACAATACCTAAGTTACGTCTCAAATAGGGTACTCTTTTTCTCTTGATCCTTCGCAAATCAAAGTCCATAAATCTCGCATCACCATCCTTTATAGGGATATCCATATAAATCGACTTTATGAGCGTAGACTTCCCGGATCCGACCTTACCGATAAGGTAGACAAACTCGCCCGGATATATATCCAAAGAGGCTCCGGACAAAATAACATTCTCATCCCTGCATAAGGTGATATTTTCGAGAGATAATATAGGTGTAGCCATAACTTCTGATCTATTTTGCAGAGTGTCCACAAAATTACGTAAAAAGAATGACATACATTCGGGATGAAAAATGATACAAAGGCTCAACGTAGGTTCGTAAACCAACAAGTGCCAAATCAGCTCAGTCACAAAAAATCAGAAATTACTTGCCGATGCAATATATTTACCTCTCTATCAATTAGGCGATTAGCTTTTTAATCGGTAGAAGCCCCCATAGAATAAATGAAAAATTATCCCAATCTCACTGTTTTATATAGGTTGTGCAGTTAAATTGCGTTTCTTAGTTCTTAATCGTTCAATCTTCTTTCAGGTGTTGCACTCTATAAATACGCCAGTTCGTTCTAAGAAAATATGTCACAATACAACTAAGTATCTGTAAATCAATATATTTACACTTTCTATTTCAATAGGATAATCGCAAAGAAGAGCCAATATCTAAGTCTTTGGGAGCCAGACACAAGTAAAAAGACATATGAGAGCAATGTAAGCATCTAAAAAATGCGTAAAAAACAAACATCATAATAATCAACACATTATATCTCTTCCTTATATCGAACTGACGTTGTCTAACTTGTCGCATCACCTTAGGCAACTGTCGTCATCAGATTAGACAACGTTTTTTCATGGGGCCTATATTTTCAGGCACTATCCACACTTTGTGTACTTTCAATCTGTCAATAGGGGAAGAAATACAGAAATGCAGAAAGTGCATCAGGTTTGTAGGCCGAGTTTTCGATAGACACCGTGTCGTTCCTTGGTAAAAAGCGTCCCGATATTGCGACTGAGAAAATCCTTAAAGGCTCGTTCTTTAATTCCGATACGCTCTGCGATCAGAAGGGCTTCGGCGGTCTGAAAGCTTTCGGGTAACTCAGTCAGAAGCTGAGGTTGCGATCTCTTGTATAAATGAGGGAAAATACTAGTAAAATATCAGATGGATGTTATAGATTATTTATATAAGAAAGAGTACATTTGTATTAGTTAGTCGGACTCATGTACAAGTTATTATATTGTTTTGAAAAGTCATGAATATAATAAAGCGATTTTTTCATCCTGTAGGTCAGGGGGCATTTTATTCTGAACATTTTTATACATCGGATGGGGGGAGCTATAAAGTGGTGTATGATTGTGGAACTACTCCATTATCAGCGGAAAGAAAGAAAGTCATTAAACAGGAAGTAATTGAACAGGCCTTCTCCAAAAAAGACACTATAGATATATTATTCATATCTCATTTGGATTGGGATCACATCTCTCTAATCCCCACTCTAATCGAAAGTGTAAAGGAGGTTCGCAATGTTGTCTTGCCCCATGTGGACAATGATTATCCTATTTTGCTCTCTCTTGTCAACTTTCCCAAAGCCTTGAAGGATATTAAAGGAAAGGTCGTACAGATTATAACATCACCAGAAGAGTACTTTAATAAAGAGACAAAAGTATGGCGAATTCGTTCGGTAGAGGAAGATGTCCCAAGGGAGAATATGAACCAAGATATTCTCTTTCTTGATCAAGATACCTCAAGTATTGATCCCCTCTTATCTAGTGGAAAAAAGCTATCACTAAAGGGACTAAAATTTTGGTGTTATATCCCTTTTAATTACTACTCGAGCAAAGAGTTTCGAGAAGAATTAGCAAAAAAGTTGTGTAATGACAAAGACTTTCAGGAGTACTTCAAAAACACATTAGGAGTGGAGCGTGACATTTCCGTGGAGGAAGCTTTGGATGTCTTGAGAGATCCACAAAAGGTAAACGATATTATCAAGGATAAATCAGTAAAGACGAAATTAAAGGATGATATCTATGATCAGTTGGAAGGCAAAATCAATCCCCACTCCCTAGTGTTGTACTCCGGTCCAATAGAACAGAAGGCCTATCGAAATCATTTTTATCATCAGAAGGTCGAGCAGGCCCATAATCAACTCTATCACAATCTAACGACTTGTTCTATTTCCTGCTCAGACTTTCTTAAAGACGATCACTCTCTCAAATGGCGTGTCGCTTGTATTTATAATGGTGATTCCAACTATGAGGAAAAAAAACTGAAGAAATGGCTAGATGGATTGTGGAACAATGTAGGTACGATTCAAATTGCTCACCATGGAAGCAAAAGATCACATGATTTTGACTGTCCTAGAGGGACTAGCTTCTTGTGCCCAATTTCTTATGGTACAAGTAACACATATGGGCATCCTAGCTCTGACGTTCTAATAGATCTAGCGATAAAAAAGAGATTTCCAATCTGTATCACCGAACATATAGATTCTAAATTCATTCAAATAATCTTTGTGATATTTAGTGAGTGAGCATCTTCGATACCGTATAAATATCTGTACCAAGAGAAATCTGTATCATGGCGTAGGGGTGACGAAAGCAATGAAAAGTGATATGCTTCGTAATCTGCAGATTCAAGTATCAAGTGCCAAATCAGCGCAGTGAGAAAAAATCAGAAATTACTTGCCGATGCAGAAGTTTTTGAAGATGGAGTGAAGGATGTCGTCTGAAGATACATTGCCTACGACTTCTCCGAGGTGGTTTATGGCAGCTCTTAGGTCTTGTGCCAAAAGGTCGCCAGGAATACTTAAAGAAAGACCATTGAGGACTGTTTCGAGATGAACCATGGCATCTTGTATCGCTGTCGCATGGCGAAGATTTGAGACAATGATATCATTTTCTCCTACATTCAGATCTTCAAAATGTCGGAGTATCTCTTCCTTGACTTTGGCAATATCTTGGTGATCTTTCGCACTTATCGCCATGATCGTAGATATGCCTGACTGTTTGAGCACATGAGTTATTTGCTCTATTTCATGGGCACTCACTATATCCCTTTTATTGATCAGAGCACAAATACTACTTTTGGAGGCATGTTGGGTTATGTTCTGAAGGAGTGTATGTAGATCAAGCTCTTTGTCTGAGGCATCGATCATCCAAAGGGTGAGAGAGGCTTGATTGATCTTTTCAAAGGATCTGTTAATCCCGATGCTTTCGATAGGATCATCTGTATCTCGTATACCGGCTGTATCTATAAACCTGAACTCTCGTCCTCCGAGTATCACCGTATCCTCTATCGCATCGCGGGTAGTGCCATGGATATCCGAGACAATGGCTCTATCGTCTTCCAAAAGTGCGTTCAAAAGGGTAGACTTACCGGCATTTGTAGCCCCTGCAATGGCAATAGGGATCCCGTTTTTGATGACCCTGCCTTTCTCAAAACTACTGCTTAACTCCTTCAGTTCACCTAAAATCGAAGAACAAGAATCTGTCAGAGCCTTTCGATCTGCAAATTCGACATCTTCTTCACTGAAATCCAACTCCAATTCAAGTAACGAGCAAAACCTGATAAGGGTCTCTCTAAGGGCTTCTATCTTTCTGCTAAAATGTCCACGCATTTGACTCATAGACATCCTGAGAGCAGCTTTATTCGTACTTGAGATGACATCTGCTACAGCCTCGGCCTGGCTAAGGTCCATCTTACCATTGGCAAAGGCTCTTTTCGTGAACTCTCCACCCTCTGCAGGTCGTACACCCGAAGCAATCAGCAACTTCATAACCTCACTCAAGATGTACGGTGAACCATGGCACGATATCTCCACCATATCCTCTCCGGTATAGGATTTAGGGTTGACGTAAGTGACGACCACGACATCGTCGATATACTCATCATTTTGGGGATCCACAATCCATCCATAACTCACGTGTTGGGATAGGGGATCATAGTCCTTTTTGCTCAAAGGCTTAAATACCCTTTTGAGTACATCAAAGGCAATAGTCCCCGATATCTTTATGACGCCAATGGCTGATCTCCCCATGGGAGTAGCAAGTGCGCAAATCGTTTGATTGATGGAGTAAAACGACATAATCTAAACAAACAGCTGTATTATGAATAAAACAAAGCGAGGGTGCATTGTCTTCAGACTCATGTACCCTCGCCTTATGCATCGGTATACGCTACCGATCACAATTAGCTAAGCTCTTACTCCATCAAAGTATATAAAATGGAGCAATGAACTTTATTACTTCTTTGCTCTGTTACCGTAACGGTTCATGAACTTATCTACACGTCCTGCAGTGTCGACAAGCTTAGCCTTACCTGTATAGAAAGGGTGTGAAGAGCTGGAGATTTCAACCTTGATGAGTGGATAAGTCTCACCGTCGATCTCGATGGTTTCTCTTGAATTTGCAGTCGAACGTGTGATGAAGATTTCTTCGTTAGACATGTCTTTGAAGACAACCTTGCGGTAATTTTCAGGATGGATGTCCTTTTTCATTGCTGTATATTAATTTGTTGTTTATATTTCTTTCGTTGTGCGGTAACCGGATAATTTCTGCGCAAAGATAGTCATATTTTCTTAATTATCAGCATATCTGTCACAATCATTTTGAAGCCTAAGCAATCTCCCAGAGCATACTCAAACCTAAGAAAACTTCACAGTGATATAAAATAAGGTATCCCTATCACACATGCCCTCACTTGATTACTCTTCATTAAATCATTCACTTACAATGAGATTAACCTGTAGTAAAAAAGACGAACGAGCAATAACTTCAAGTACTGTCACCTCAGTCTTCAAGTGGCATAAAAGTCTGATAAGTATTATCATCGTAGTAAACGATGATCTTTTCGACCTTTCGAGCCACCTGCGCAGTGACAACCTCGATTTGGGGTGTGAGTGCAGGCGAAATTTGAAGAGTAGGGGGCTGATAAGAGGGCACATGAGGGGACTCCGAAAAGACATTTTCCGTCATTTCAGTAAACAACGGGATATTGGTCTGCTTAGCTTGTTGCTCTCTATAGCCTTCTTTCACCATTGGAAATTCACCGCTAAGTAGCCACTCGTGCCTATAGTGAGGATAGGCTGTCAATATCTTTTGAATGACTTTGGAGCTTGGATGATTACGTCCTGTGAGGACATGGCTTAGAGTCGATTTGTTAATGCCTGTCTTTTCTGCAAACAAAATTTGACTGACTCCTTCTTGCTCTATTATTTCCTTTATGCGAATAACAATATGATCCATAGAACACTAAAAGTATCTTAATTTAGAAAGATATTTCCCATTTGTAAAAGTACACATATATATCCACATACACAAGTCCATAACAATACATATACACATATACTCATACATTCAGATCATAATCACAATAGTTACATCTCATCATAGAAGATACTGTTACCACATATAGAAAAATACATATAAGCAACTGACAATAAACAAAATAAAAACATTTAAAGACGTTTGTTTACATGTAACTTATATTGAGATGTAAGCGAAAACCTATCAGTATTATAATATTTACACCAAAATAAGAGCAAACAACTGATTACCATTTGATTGGATCAATCATATGAGGGGTTATACCTTCAAATATAACTAAATATTAAGTTTAATGATGAGTATAATATACCAGATAAAAACAAGAGTATTATATGTGTATACATATATCAATTCATGTCAACTCAAATGTCTAATCTCCTAAAGGTGTTTATATATGTACAACCATATCACCCAAAACTATTCACAAACATAAATATTGCGATGTATTCATTGGTATCTTTTTCATGTATCGAGAAACAGTCAAAATGAACGAGGATATTAGGTATGGTAGGTATGATAACGAAATAAGCTGTAAATTTGGGGCTGATAATAAAAGGAGAGAAAAACAATCCAAAGCAAATGAAACGAATACTCATAATCAATCATCATGACTCGTTCGTATACAATCTCGTACAGATCATACGAGAACGGACAGACTGTGCTTATAAGTTTATAAATACAGAGGATTTAGATGAAAATTTAAGTTTGTTGAAAGATTATGAATATATCCTACTTTCTCCCGGGCCGGGACATCCGGAGGAGTTTCCTCACCTGATTCCTACAATTCTAAGATGTGTGGAAACGCACTCCATACTTGGAGTTTGCTTGGGAATGCAAGCTATTGCACTTGCATTTGGAGGAAAAATAGAGTGCTTGCCGAAGCCAAAACACGGACACAAAAGCCGGATAACCATCAGTGACAACGGAAGTAGAAAGTTGTTCGAAGGGCTTTCAGCACCTATATTTGTAGCGAGGTACCACTCTTGGGTTGTCAGCAAAGAGCATTTGCCTTCTTGTTTGAGTATAGATGCTTATGATGAAGACATCAATATTGCAGCGTTGTCACATAAGAAATATCCGATTTGGGGGGTACAGTTTCATCCGGAATCTGTGATTACGGAACAAGGTCGGGCAATAATAGACAATTGGTTAAAGTAGGACGTAAATACAGAAAAGAGCTTTCGTGATATTAAGTGTGCTATTGCTTACAATCTTCAGCTTTGTTTATGTACCCACCACCCCTCGTCATCAAGTCTTAGCCACTTATAATTTGTTTATCCAAAACAATAAAAACATGGTGTAGCGAAAATGAATTTCACTACACCATGTTTTTATCTTAATATGTCTTGTCTGTTTTTACTTATCGAGTATAATTGCGGATTTTTTCTTGTACTTCATAAAACTCCTTAATCATATTTTCAAGAATGCGTGAAGCGGGCAAAATCTCGTCGATAGCAGCACTGATTTGGCCAATCTCAAGTTCTCCATTTACCATATCTCCCTCAAAAATACCTTTCTTACTACGACCTCGCCCTAAGAGTTCTCTCAGTTCATCTGCCGTTGCCCCTCTACCTTCAGCCTCTTCGACAGCAGTAAGGAAGTCGCTCGTCAACAGACGAGTAGGGGAAACCTTCTTCAAAACAAGTTTCGTATCTCCCTCTTGAAGAGTGAGACATCTGGCCTTGAAATCGGGATGAGCCGAACTCTCCTCACTAAGCGCAAAGGCAGTTCCGACCTGAACTCCCTCAGCACCAAGACTGAAGGCTGCCATCATGGCACGTCCCGATCCAATGCCTCCGGCCGCAATCACCGGAATCTCCACTGCATCCACTACAGAAGGGATAAGACACATTGTGGTTGTCTCCTCGCGACCGTTATGTCCACCGGCCTCAAAACCCTCTGCCACAACAGCATCCACACCTGCATCTTGACTCTTGAGTGCAAATTTACTGCTACTCACCACATGTGCAACTTTTATACCTTCCGCCTGTAAGGTCTTTGTCCATGTTTTGGGATTACCAGCAGAGGTGAAAACAATAGGGACGTGTTCGTCCAAAATAATCTTCATGATAGCATCAACATCTGGATACATCAAAGGTATGTTGACACCAAAAGGCTTATTGGTTGCTTTTTTAGTTTTTTGAATGTGTCCTCTGAGTATCTCAGGATACATTGAGCCTGCTCCAACGAGACCCAAACCACCGGCCTCTGAGACAGCTGTTGCAAGTTCATGACCACTACACCAAACCATACCACCGGAGATGATAGGGTATTGTATCTGAAATAGTTCTGTTACTCGATTTTTCATTGTAAAAACGCTCTTTAATGCTTTAGTCTTGTATTTTTCATTGAGTAAAATTACCTCAACACCCACAAAGTTAATAGGGTTTTCTATAATTGTCAGTACTTTTCAATCAAAAGATTTGAAGATATTGAGATTTCTCATGCTAAGATGTCTATTTTCTATGTTGAATCTCAAGATACCTCTATGGTTATTTTGTATGAATATTGATTTGATCCGTATGTTCTTTGCCTCGCCCTTAATAAACTTAACATAACGGTGATTATAAACCCATTGATAAATGTTGAATAAGCTCTTATAAAAGAGATTAAAGGAAATCCCAAAATCAATAAAGGAAATACCCAAAATCAATATTTATAGAGACTCATCGAGCACTCCTGACAATTAAAGGATATCCTCATTGTAAGATCACTATGAGTTGATTTTAATAGCCACGGCTCATAAAAGCAGCCTTGATATCCCTGCAAATGTGGGCACATACCGAGACTATAACGTATACAGTGTTTGGTATACATCAAAGGCTTCTGTGATCGTTTTTCCATCTCGTAAGCCATCTCAGTTACAGTAGAGCCATGTTTCGCATAAAATAACTGAGCAGATCGATTAAATACATTTGCGGTATAATTCACCGTAGCTTCAGGATACGTGCTGTCGTTTAGTGGTTGAGGTCTGGTCGGACGTATTTTTAGCGCAAAAGATCTCAATTCGTCATTCAACTGTCCCAAAGCCTTTTGACGCATACCGGTCAACAGACTTCTTGGAATGAAGATGTCGTCCAATCCGGGACTGATATTGATGTCGGAAACCTTATAAAAAGTGTTTCCGCACTTATTGAGGACATTAGTAATAGAGGTAATAGCATCTCCACTCAGCGACTTTTCCATCTTAATGGATTCTACAACCGATGTCCGAATACCATCAAATGTCTCTACAGAGAGACATAGTTTATTATCTTCCTGTTCATAAAGGCGAAAGTGTATCGGTAGCTTTCTTTCAGCTGTCTCTTTTGCCATCTGTCGCTCAAAATCTATATCAAAATTTCGATATAGACTCATGCCGATTTTCAAGCCTTCGGAAGGTTTATTCAATGTTATCTTATCTCCTTCTGAAACATTTACCTTTATCCCCGAAGTGCCTCCCTGTGGCAAATAAAATGCCAAACCATCTCCATTTGAGATGATCTTGCCAGGCTCCCGTTGTAACCTGATAACACTGCCTTTTATTGACGTGACAGTCCCTACTCTTTCACCCATCGACTTGGGACTGTCAAAGGCTGCCAAATTATCCTCCTTACGACCATTTTGGGCAAAGGCCGTATATCCCCTATTGAAAACTCTATCAATCTGTGGAATAAACTTCAAATCCACCTCTCCATGAGAACGCCTCGAATATTCAGGATGTTCGGCTATAAAAGCATTGATTACCAGATTATAATGAGAGACAACATTTTTGACATAAGATAAATCTTTGAGTCTTCCTTCTATCTTGAAAGAGGTAACCCCGGCCTCTATGAGATCGGCAATCAGTTCTGTACGATTAAGGTCTTTGATAGAAAGTAGGTGTTTGTTACGCTGCAATACCCTACCCTTTCCGTCTATCAAATCGAATGGCAGACGACAGACCTGTGAGCATGCACCTCGATTAGCACTTCGATCGTGAAACTCGGCTGCAGCATAGCACCTTCCACTATAAGAGACACATAAAGCTCCGTGTACAAAGCACTCTAACCTGATATCGGGGAGAGTCCTATGCACCCTTCGTATTTGATTAAGGCTGAACTCTCTGGGAATGACAACCTGCTCAAAACCTTGATCGGAGATGAACTTTATACGTTCGACAGACACATTGTCCATCTGGGTGCTGGCGTGCAAAGGTATCGGAGGCAAATCCAGCATCAACAAACCATAATCTTGGATGATGATTGCATCTGCCCCTATATTGTAGAGTTGATGGATCAGTTTTCGGGCTTCAGACAATTCTTCATCCTTGAGTATGGTGTTGAGTGCAACGTAAACTTTTGCACCGAAAATATGCGCAAAAGAAATCAAACGCTCTATGTCCTCAAGCGAATTTCCGGCACCGGCTCGAGCCCCAAAAGATGGAGCTCCGATGTACACAGCGTCAGCCCCATGCCTGATGGCCTCGATGCCATAATCTGCATTTTTTGCCGGAGCAAGAAGTTCAAGTTGACGATCCATTCAGGTATTGATCCGAAAAAGATTAGTCCAGCTTCTCACCGAAAGCGAGGTCTCCGGCATCGCCAAGACCCGGCACGATATATGAGTGATCATCGATCACAGGATCTATCGCGGCCACCCAAAGGGTGCTGTCTTCAGGAAGTTGCTGTTGCAAGTAGTCGATTGCAGGCTGACTTGCAATGATGGAAGCAAAGTGGACATTTTTAGGTTCTCCCTTTGTGAGCAAAGCTCTATATGCCAATTCCATAGATCCACCAGTTGCCAGCATCGGGTCAGAGAGTATGATGGTCTTGTCGTTGAGTGATGGTGAGGCAATATATTCGATATGGATGTCAAAGTTCAATCTATCCTTGTACTTACGGTAAGCTGACACAAATGCATTTTCAGCACGATCGAAGTAGTTACCAAATCCATGGTGGAATGGTAGACCCGCTCTCAATATTGTGGCGATCACGACCTTATCTTCGTCCAAAGACTCACGAGATATACCAAGAGGTGTCTGGATATCATACTCTTTGTAAGACAATGTTTTACTGATCTCATAAGCCATGATTTCACCAAGCCTTTCGATATTACGTCTAAATCTAAGCCGATCGTTTTGGATGTTCACGTTTCTGAGCTCGGACACGAATCTGTTAAGCAACGAATGTTGCTCCGATAGATTTATAACTTTCATTTTACAATATTTTGTGTGATGTATTAAAGTCTGATTTCTTTCTATTCCTATTTCTCTTTGTTGTGCATGATAGCCTTGTAGACATCCTTTCGAGCCATGATGTTTGAGACATAGGCCACTGTCTCTCTACCTCTCAAGAAGCCGTACTTACATACAGGATCATTATAATACTTCGGATTGCTCTTCAGAAGCACATACTCTCTGACATTGTCATCCCAGAGATCCGGCGAAGCACCATACTTCTTCGCCAATCGGCGGGCATCCTGTATGTGTGCAGGCCCTGCATTGTACGAAGCCAAGATGAACTTTATCCTCTCATTCTCATCCTCGATATCCTGATAGCTTTTTGCTATGGCTAAAAGACAGTCGACAGAAACACGGACAGATACTGCGGGATCTTTGAGTTCTTCCACAGTGGCTCCGAATGCCCGACCTGTTGCCGGCATGATACCCATAAGTCCGGTAGCTGTACTCCACCCCACTATATCACTCTGAAATCCGGATTCCTGAAAAGCAATCGCTGCCAATATAGTCCAATGCCACCCCAACCTCTCGCTCTCTTTGATGAAGAGATCATCATAGGGAGATATTGCCCCCTCAGGTATATCGACCTTGGTATATCTGGGGTAAGCCACCGGATCGCCAAAGTAAAGAGCAAAATTCATCGTATTTTCAGCCTCTCTACTCAAATTTTTGCTATCAAAAAAGGCCGCCAAAGTATCAGCAAGTGAGGTGTTTCCTTTGTGAGTCACCCATCCATAGCGTATCGGCGTACTTAGCTTTGTCTTGACGTCCAACCCCTTGTAATGCTGAGCAAACATACCGGCGATATGGCGATCGGCTACAGTGTAGTCGATACTATCCTGCGCTACCAAAGTCAAAAGATCAGGGACAGAGAGGGTGTCCACATATTCTATGGTGAAGTCTTTATCCGGGCCTATTTCATCCTCTATCTGCCGAAGACGAAAATCCTCGACACTGTTCCTCACGACATGGATCTTTTTATCTGCAAGATCAAGGACTGAAGCCACCTTCTGAGCCCCTTTTCTCTGAAGCAAGACCAATGAAGTATTCAGTGTGGGTCCGCAGAATAAAAAATCTTCCATGTGGCTTCTTGTCATCGCCATAGGAGTGATGCAAATGTCAATGGAGTCATCCCTCACCCACTGTTTGAGGGTATCCAAGGAGTGAGACAGTCTTATGGACAGAGTTAAGCCCTTATCTGCTGCAAAGTCACGGATCTTGAAGTACTCAGCACCCATTTCCTTGCCACGATATATAAAAAATGCGGATGGGGACGTTGTCGTCCCTATCCGCAAAGTATCACTATTTTTAATGTCTTCCCAGGTCCTAAAACTTCGATCTGCCTCATCTGTACTACCATTGACACATGAGGAAACACTCATCAGGCTTGTGCATAACAACAAGCCTGTTATGAATAGACTTTCGACTGTCTTCATATATCGAAGTAACTTGTAATCTCCACAAAGTTACATCTATTCTCGCGATCAGCCAACAATGATGACATACAAGTCATCCCATCGACCGTATAAAAAACAGAAAAGGTAGCTTACAGAATATCCAACTCTTGGAAACACTTCTTCAGGCGCATAACAGCCTCATCGACCTGCTCCTTGGTATGAGTCGCCATCAGAGCGACACGCACCAATGTATCTTGGGGAGCACAGGCGGGCGGTATCACGGGATTGATGAATACCCCGGCATCGAATGCTAACTTCGTCACGATGAAAGTCTTCTCCATATCCCTTACATATAGAGGGATGATAGGCGACTCTGTAGGTCCGATCTCGAAGCCCTCTTCTCTAAACCTCTTGAGTGCATAACGAGTCACATCCCAAAGGTGATCAAGTCTCTCAGGCTCCGTCCTTATGATACGTAGAGCTTCCAATGCTGCTGCTGTAGCTGCAGGAGTGATCGAAGCACTGAAGATATATGTGCGGGCGTTGTGACGTATCCAGTTAATCAGCGTACTGTCACCGGCAATAAATCCTCCGATCGAAGCAAGAGATTTACTGAATGTCCCCATAATGAGATCCACTTCTTCGGTAAGCCCGAAATGGTGACAGACCCCCTTGCCCTGCTTCCCAAAGACTCCTATACCATGAGCCTCATCTACCAAGAGAGTAGCATCGTACTTCTTTTTCAATCTGACGATCTCAGGGAGATTTGCAAGATCTCCTTCCATCGAGAAGACGCTATCTATAATAATGAGTTTGACGGCATTGGGATCACACTTTTGGAGCTGCTTTTCGAGATCCTCCATGTCGTTATGCTTGTATTTCAACTGCTGTGAAAACGACAATCTGCGCCCATCTACAATAGAAGCATGGTCTCTATCGTCACAGATGATATAGTCATTACGACCAATCAAGCAAGGGATCACACCCGAATTGACGGTAAACCCGGTCGGGAAACACAAAGCTTCGTCCTTTTCGACAAATTCGGCAAGTTCTTTTTCCAGCTGCACGTGAAGGTCAAGCGTACCATTCAGAAATCTTGATCCGGCACAGCCCGAACCATACTTCCGCAAAGCCTCGACACCTGCCTCTATCACTCTGTTGTCGCCGGTAAGCCCGGTGTAAGCATTGGAGCCAAACATCAGGACTTTCTTTCCTCCCATGTCTACTTCAGTGCCCTGTTTCCCTTCTATTTCACGAAAATAGGGATACAGCCCACGCTCCATGTACTCTTTGGGTGTATTGAACTTCGCGAGTCTCTCTTGTAGTATTCCCATAGGGTATTTTATATATTATTCGTTTGTGAGGTTCTTTGTATTCAAGCGACAAAGTTAGGAAAAAACACTCAAAGCACAATCACATCATATTTGTGCGAGAAGAGAGTCAAATAGACATAACTTGATGTGACGAAAGTACCCATCCAAAAGCAGGCCTGGTTATGAGGGAGATAAATGGTGTAAATAAAGTCCTACGACTCGATACAACGAATCTTACGACTTTCATCGTTAAGTCTTACGACTTGATTTATCTCCTCCTACAACTTTTTTTCGGTCTCTCATGTATTCCCAATTAAGTATTGTCATAACTTTGACTTATCGTAAGTCACCACAAAAGGCCTGAGCACGTATCGGATCGATTTAGACTTACCGCCAAACTTTTTAAGAATCAAACAGCTAATCATCTCTGTATGAAATCAAGGCTTTTCAAGTACTGCATCCTCATAATAATTCTATCGCTTTTCACCTCGGCCAAAGCTCAAGAAAGCATCGGTCTGAGATTCTTTGGTCTCAGCATACATCCACATGGAGAGGCTGAGAATGCCTCGATCATGCCTCTACGTCTGGATAAGGAGGCCTATTTTGTTCAAAATCTTGGTGGTATCCTCTCCTATGAACTTCCCATATACAAGGATTTTATTCTTACTAAGACGGCTATAGCCTTGTACTCAGACTGTGCGGCACAGTTAGGAGGATTCGTACACTTGGGACTCCGAGCACGCATCTTTACCCTCGGTCGACATTCCTTGTATGGGGGCTTGGGACCAACCCTCATCTTTCGCAAAAACTGGCTAAAAATACCGGAATACAAAGACCCCGGATATTTCAAAGGAGGACAAGATGCCATCTTTCAACATCTATTTATTTGGTATGCAGGTGATTTTGACTATCGTTACAAAATCACTGACAGGTGGGATCTCGCTTGCACATTCGTACCCGGATATCCTGACCTCATCAGCCTCTCGATTGGATTCAACTATCGACTGCGATAACCTATAGTATTCATAATGTAGTCTTCATACAACGTGTAAAAGGGAGCTTAGGTAGGAGCATTTTCTTGTTCAGTTATATGTGATTGCCCGTTCTTTTGATGGATTTATTATTATATTATCGTAACTTTGTCTGTTGGTGAAGTAGTGCCAAGACATTATCGCAGAGATAAAACTTGTCACTGTAGACACCATAAGATTTATCAACCTCAAAAAATCATCGATACAGTGAATACTTCAAGTGGCACAAAGTACATCTTTGTAACGGGCGGTGTGGTTTCTTCTCTCGGTAAAGGTATTGTAGCCGCCTCTTTAGGCAAACTCCTACAAGCAAGAGGATACAGGGTGACAATCCAAAAGTTTGACCCCTACATCAACATTGATCCCGGGACTCTCAACCCCTACGAGCATGGCGAATGCTATGTCACAACCGACGGACATGAAGCAGACTTGGATCTCGGCCACTACGAAAGGTTCCTGAACATCTCCACCACCAGAGCCAACAACATCACCACCGGACGCATCTATCAGAACGTCATTCAAAAAGAGCGTCGGGGAGACTACTTGGGCAAAACCGTACAAGTCGTCCCACACATTACGGACGAGATCAAAAGGAATGTGAAGCTCTTGGGAAGCAAAGGCGAGTTTGACTTTGTGATCACAGAGATCGGTGGCACTGTGGGTGACATAGAGTCCCTACCCTTCTTGGAAAGTGTCCGACAGTTGAAGTGGGAGCTGGGTGCTAATTGCCTTTGTGTACACCTTACTTATATACCCTTCATCGCTGCTGCCGGTGAGGTCAAGACAAAACCCACACAACACTCTGTCAAACACCTACAAGAAGTCGGGATCCAACCTGACATCCTTGTCCTCCGTACAGAGCATGAATTAAAAGAAGACATCCTCGCTAAGGTCGCACTCTTCTGCAACGTCCCTGTCGAGGCCGTTGTACAATCCTATGATGTGCCCACGATCTATGAGGTGCCACTCGTCCTTCAAGAGCAAAAGATGGACGAGGTTATCCTCCGCAAAGTAGGACTTGAGATCGGCGAAAAGCCCGAACTAAAAGCGTGGAAGGACTTCCTGAAGATGAAACAAGAAGCTAAAGATGAGGTCGTCATCGGTCTTGTCGGGAAGTATGTCGAACTACAAGATGCTTACAAGTCGATCGACGAAGCTCTCCAACAAGCGGCAATATATAATAATCGCAAACTTGTACTCAAACACATCCAGTCCGAAAGGATAGATGAGGCAAATGTCGCTAAGACGCTCAAAGGGCTTGATGGCATAGTTGTCGCTCCGGGCTTCGGGACACGAGGTGTGGATGGCAAACTACATACCCTCAAGTATGCAAGAGAAAACGACATCCCGATGCTGGGGATATGCTTGGGCATGCAATGCACCATGATAGAGTTTGCACGTAATGTCCTCGGTTGGACCGATGCCAACACCACAGAGATTGATCCCAACACTACACACAAAGTGATAGACATCATGGAGGATCAGAAGTCTGTCATCAACCTTGGTGGCACGATGCGACTCGGATCATACAAGTGTCATTTGACTCAGGGCACAAAAATTGCGGAGGCTTATGGCAGTACAGATATAGAAGAGAGACACAGACACCGATTTGAGTTCAACAACAAGTACAAAGCTGACTTTGAAGCAGCCGGTGTGATATTCTCAGGGCACAACCCTGATTCGGGACTTGTCGAAGCTGTCGAGCTTCCGGACAAAAAGTGGTATGTGGCTGTACAGTACCACCCCGAGTACAATAGTACCGTGGTGAAGCCCAACCCACTATTCATATCTTTCGTCAGGGCGAGCATCGCTGAACATGACTCCAAGTAAGAGACATTAAAAACATCATAGAGAAAATCAAAACTTTACACATAACGAAGAATTTACTTTAAGACAACGAATGGATAGAAACACGATCATTGGATTTGTCCTCATGGGAGCGGTACTTGTGCTCTTCACATGGTTGGGACGTCCATCCGAAGAGCAGTTGGCGGAGCAGCAGCGTTACAACGATTCTATTGCCGCAGTACAACAGAAGAAAGAAGCTGAGGCTACCCTTATAGCTGAAACGGCACCAACTACCCTACCCCTCACAGAGATGAGTGACTCTGCTCTTATCGCCGAACGTATGCGTGTATTTGGCGACCTTGCACAAGCGACCTCAGGGACAGAGGAGACACTCACACTCGAGAATGATTCGATCTCAATATCCCTATCGACCAAAGGTGGGATGATCGTCTCTTCTGAATTAAAGAAGTACAAGGACTATAGAGGAGAAAATGTGAGGCTCATCCGCGAGGGTGAAGCCGAGTTCAACTACACGTTCATCACCAATACAAACCGAATAATAAACACCAAGGACTTGTTCTTCTCCCCTCGGAGGGTCGATGATAAGACCATACGCATGAGTCTAATCACCGAGAATGGCAGAGAATTGGCTTTTGTCTACCGCCTGACGGATCGTTATAGAGTGAATGTTCAGGTCGAGAACAAGGGCTTCGAACAAGTGATAGCTTCTAATGCCTTCTACCTTGATGGCCAAATCAAACTCCCTATTTACCAAAATGAGAAGAGTCGTAAGACAGAAAGCAACTACTCAGGACTTGCTTACGAACATAGTAGTGGAGACGTCGAAAAACTAAATACCGGGAAGGATGTCAAGGAGGATATCAGTGGATCGGTGAAGTGGATCGCATTCAGAGATATGTTCTTCTCCACCATTGTGTACAGTGATCTCGGCCTGGAGAGCGTGTCACTCAACAGCAAACTCAACTCAGATGAGAACCACCTAAAGATGTTGGAGTCAAAGTTTGTGTTGCCTTTGGGCAAGACCGGCGAGGCGCAACCCATGCTCACAATGTACTTGGGACCGAATGACTACTCCCTCCTAAAGTCTATCGATGCTGATATGGGAAGGGATACTCAGTTTGCAAAGATCGTAGACATGGGAGACTGGTTCAGGTTTATCAACATCTGGCTTGTCATACCTGTCTTCAACTTCCTGGAGACAATGTTCAGTAACTATGGTCTCATCATCTTCCTGCTTACACTATTCATCAAGCTTCTCCTCAGTCCTTTCACCTACAAGTCTTTCATCGCACAAGCAAAGATGAGAGTCCTTCGGCCACAGGTAGAGGAAATCAACAAAAAGTATCCGGGTGATGACAATATGATGCAACGTCAGCGAGCGACTATGGAGCTCTACAAACGTGCAGGAGCAAGTTCTCTCGGTGGCTGCCTGCCAATGCTTCTCCAAATGCCGTTCCTCATCGCGATGTATCAATACTTCCCTACGAGCATCAACCTCCGTGGTGAGAGCTTCCTATGGGCTAGTGACCTTTCGACTTACGACGACATCATCCATCTCCCCTTCGAGATCCCATTCATCGGTAGTCACATCAGTCTCTTCTGTCTCCTCATGACCATCACTCAGGTGATCTATATGAAGATCAGTCAGGCAAACCAACCCGATGCTCCGGGCATGCAAGCTATGAAGCTCATGCCTTATATGATGTCTATCATGCTCTTTGTTTTCCTTAACCAAAATGCATCGGGGCTCAGCTACTACTATCTCCTTTCGATGCTTATCTCTATCGCTCAGACCGGAGTATTCAGACTCGCAATCAATGAGAAGAAGCTCCTCGCTCAGATGGAGGAAAACAAAAAGAAGCCAATGAAGAAATCCAAGTTTATGCAACGCCTTGAGGAGATGCAAAAGCAGCAAATGGAACTTCAAAAGCAACAAAAAAGAAAATAAGATCAGTAGAGATATTGATATTTGAAAGATTATCAATACCTTTGCACCCGAAAATACCCAAAAAGGGATGTATCTCCCGAGTGGGTATGGCATACAAAGTTTTATAAACAGCTAAACAACCAATTTAATGGCAACAAGAATTAGATTGCAAAGACACGGTCGTAAGAACTACCCATTCTATAAGATCGTAGTCGCAGACAGCAGGGCTCCACGTGATGGAAAATTTATTGAAAGATTAGGTTCTTATAATCCGAATACTAATCCTGCTACAATAGATTTGGACTTCGATAGAGCTTTGTATTGGATCAATGTCGGTGCACAACCATCAGACACTGTGCGTAGCATCCTTTCAAAAGAAGGGGTACTACTCATGAAGCACCTCCAAGGTGGTGTCCGTAAGGGTGCATTTGATGAGGCAACAGCAAAAGCCAAGTTCGAAGCATGGCTCAAGGACAAAAAAGAAGGTCTTGCTTCTATCAAGGACAAGGCTATCGAAGCTAAGAAGGCCGAAGACAAGAAGCGTCTCGAAGCTGAAAAGGAAGTAAATAAGGCTAAGGCCGAAGCTCTCGCTGAAAAGCGTGCAGAAGAAGCAAAGGCTAAGGCTGAAGCAGAAGCAGCGGCAAGAGCAGAGGCAGAGGCTGCTGAAGCACCCGCAGCAGAGGAAGCTACAGAAGAAGCACCTGCAGAAGCCGAAGCGTAACCTTAACAGCAATAACAAATAAGAAAACCTCCCGAGACGCCTCCAAGACATCTCGGGAGGTTTTTACGTTAAGGATCGAAGGTTCCCTCATCCTATTCATCTATCAATACTTAGACATAGGAGCTCCAACGAAAGCAGTCATTTGGGCAAGAAAAGCCCATATTCTCTTTCGTATTTTGAGATTTATTTCTATCTTTGCACCGTAATTGATGGTCGGGTAGCTCAGCTGGATAGAGCAACAGCCTTCTAAGCTGTGGGTCCTGGGTTCGAATCCCAGCCTGATCACAAACCAAAAGGACTTGATGTCTGCTATTCAGCGACATCGAGTCTTTTTTCTTTTAGGATAGCAATGATAGTTTTTTGAAGACTTTCAAGAGAGACTTCACAATTCGTCAAAAAGTCACACTCTTCACTTCATACAAATGATAGAAACATAAGTGATTAGACGAAAAAAAACGAGATCAACTATAAGAAAACCGAATAAAAAGGTTTATCTTTGCAAAACCTTGCGGTGTGACAGATCGATAGTCTTAGAGAAGACTCACAGACAACCTCAAGACAACCAAGTAGGGAAGACCTTATAAGTGATCGATGATCACCGATCGATCCATAAGTGCACCCTATGAGAAAGCAGAGATAAAAGCATATAACATATTAATTGTACAAATAAAGAAACAAGTTATGACTAAAGCGGAAGTTGTCAACGAAATTAGCAAACGTACTGGTTTGGAAAAGCGTCTTGTCCTAGAGACTGTCGAAGTGTTTATGGATGTTGTGAGAGACTCACTCGTGGCAGAGGAAAATGTCTATCTCCGTGGCTTCGGTAGCTTTATCGTAAAGACAAGAGCTCCTAAGACAGCACGTAATATTTCAAAGAACTTAACGATACAGATTCCAGAGCGCAAGATCCCTGCATTCAAGCCATCTAAGGCGTTCACATTGGACAAGAAATAAGAGAAATAACTAAAAGTCAAACTAAATAAATTAAAGCTATGCCAAGCGGAAAAAAAAGAAAAAGACATAAAATGTCTACTCACAAACGTAAAAAAAGACTCAGAAAGAATAGACACAAAAAGAAAAAATAAAGACCTGAGAACTGGCTTTTATACTAGTCTATCTTGTGTGAATGTTGATGAGGTTAATCCTCATTCAAGCACAGAGTTTAGATTTATCATAGCTGAACAAACCTATGTTATTTAAGGATAGAAAGCCGAATAACATCGGTTTGTTCGCTTTTTATTACTACAATAAACTATTTTTGAGTGAAAAGTGAACTAATCATTGATGTCCAACCTAAAGAGGTATCAATCGCAGTCTTGGAAGATAAGCGATTGGTAGAGCTCCAGCAGGAAAAACAAAACATCGAGTTTTCCGTCGGAGATATTTATCTCGGAAAGGTTAAGAAAATCATGCCGGGACTCAATGCAGCTTTCGTCGACATCGGACACAAAAAAGAAGCCTTCCTACATTACAGAGATTTAGGAAGCAACTTTTTGTCTGCACAAAGCTTCCTCGAGTCTCACGCCAAATATGGAAAGAACTTCTCACCTGAAAGAGTTAAACTGGAAAAAGAAATAGATAAGGATGGGTCGATAGCCGATCGCCTCAAACCCGGAGATGAGGTTTTGGTAGAGATAACCAAGGAGGCGATATCAACAAAAGGCCCAAGACTGTCTGCCGAACTATCCTTTGCTGGGAGATACTTGGTTCTCCTACCCTTCTCGGACAAAGTCTCAGTATCCAACAAAATCAAAAAAGCCGAAGAGCGTAACCGTCTCAAACAGCTCATCCTTAGCATCAAGCCTAAAAATGTAACCGTCATAGTACGCACTTCTGCCGAAGGGGTCAAGGTAGCAGAGCTTGATCATGAAATCAGGATGCTCGTGAAGAGATGGAACAACACAATAGCAAATATTGCAAAGAAAAAGACCTCTCGCATACTATACAAAGAAAGCAGTCGTACGCTAAGTTTGCTAAGAGACACCTACAGCTCCACATTCACGGATATCTACATCAATGACAAAGAGCTTGCGGAAGAAACAAGAGACTACATCGAACTGATCGATCCGGGCAAAGGAAGTATTGTCAAGCTATACAAGGAATCAAGTCCGATATTTGATGCCTTTGATGTCACAAAACAGATTAAACACCTTTTTGGTAAAACTGTAACCTATAAGAGTGGAGCATATCTGGTCATCGAACAGACAGAAGCGATGCATGTGATCGATGTAAATAGCGGAAATAGAGCCAAGGGTAGCAATCAACAAGAGGACACAGCAATAGACGTCAATCTCTCAGCAGCCGAAGAAATTGCAAGGCAGCTGCGCCTGAGAGATATCGGTGGTATCATTGTTGTAGACTTTATCGATATGTCACAAGCTGCCAATCGTCAGAAGCTCTTCGAAAAAATGAATGAGTACATGAAAAACGATAGGGCAAAGCACACAGTATTGCCTATCACAAAGTTTGGACTCATGCAGATTACGAGACAGAGAGTAAGACAGGCTTTGGCGATCGAAACCGAGGAAACTTGTCCCACTTGCCACGGCACAGGTCAGGTACAACCATCATTGTTCTTCACCGATGAGTTGGAACAAAAGATCCGCCACTTGGTAGAGTACGAAAAGATCAAAAAGTTTGCACTGCATGTACATCCTTACGTGGCAGCCTATATACAGAAGAGAAAAGGGCTTGTAGGCTTAGGCTCTTCACTGTACACCAAGTGGAGAAGTAAATATGGCAAGGGACTCACAGTCATTCCCGATGAGTCTTTAGGAATGTTGAGCTACGAGTTCTATGACGGCGAACACGACAGTTTGTCGCATTTCTTGGAAGAATAATATAGCACTAGTTTAACTGTTTTGAGAACACATAGAAGTCTTCTCCAGATTAGGAAAGACCAGTAAACGCAAAGGGGCGATGTCAACAAATTGACACCGCCCCTTTACGTTGCTATAATCTACACTTGTACCTGCAAGATGTAGTTCCGCACGTAGGTATGTAAGTTATCAGAGAATTATTTCGTATTTTTGTAGGCAAATTGTTTTTTCTCAATTTGAAAACCTCTAAGTAATATGGCTATCTACACCGAACACGTTTCTCGCACTTTTGGCGAATACTTGTTGATCCCCGGATTAACCACTAAGCAATGTACTCCGGACAACATAAGCCTAAGAACTCCACTCACCAAGTTTACAAAAAATAATCCCGAGGCAGGGATGTACCTCAATATACCATTCGTCTCTGCAATCATGCAGTCGGTTTCTAATGATACGTTGGCTATCGAACTTGCAAGAAATGGTGGTCTTTCATTTATCTTTGGCTCTCAGAGTGTAGCCTCACAAGCAGAGATGGTACATAAGGTGAAGAAGTTCAAAGCCGGATTCGTCACCAGCGATTCTAACCTTACACCAGCACACACATTGGCAGATGTACTTGCATTGGTAAAAAAGACCGGGCACTCCACGGTAGCGATCACTGATGACGGCAACCCTAATGGCAAACTTCTCGGGATAGTCACCAGTCGAGACTATCGCCTCAGTACGGACTCCAGAGATCGTAAGATTGAAGAGTTTATGACACCTTTTGCGAAACTCACTGTCGGCAAATTAGGGATTACCCTATCGGAAGCCAACGATATAATCTGGGAACATAAGCTCAATACACTTCCTATTATAGATGAACAAGGACGCCTTTGCTACTTTGTTTTTCGCAAAGACTATGATAGTCATAGACAAAACCCTTATGAGCTATCTGACAAGAAGGATAAAACCCTCTTGGTAGGTGCAGGGATTAACACGAGGGACTATAAGGAACGTGTTCCCGCCCTTGTTGAAGCCGGAGCGGATGTTCTATGTATTGACTCTTCTGACGGTTATAGTGAGTGGCAAGCAGAATGTCTCAAGTGGATCAAGGAGCGATATGATATCCCTGTCGGTGCAGGTAATGTTGTCGACGAAGAAGGTTTCCTTTATCTTGTCGAAGCAGGAGCAGACTTCATCAAGGTTGGTATCGGCGGTGGATCAATCTGTATCACTCGCGAACAAAAGGGTATAGGTCGTGGACAAGCAACAGCAGTCATTGAAATTGCAGAGGCTCGTGACAGATACTTCGAAAAGACCGGTACATATATCCCTCTATGTAGTGACGGTGGTATCGTTCATGATTACCACATGACTTTGGCCTTAGCCATGGGAGCAGACTTTTTGATGATGGGACGCTATTTTGCTCGCTTTGACGAAAGTCCCACAAAAGTTCTTAAGGTAGGGAATAACTACGTGAAAGAGTACTGGGGTGAAGGCTCAAATAGGGCTAAAAATTGGCAACGCTACGACAGTGGAGGTGAGGAAGGCCTAACCTTTGAGGAAGGGGTAGATAGCTATGTGCCGTATGCAGGAGCCATGAAGGACAACCTTGCTGTCACTTTGGGTAAGATGAAAGCTACTATGTGTAGTTGTGGCTCAACAGATCTCAACCATCTGAGAAAATATGCAAAGATAACATTGGTCTCCAGCACATCCATTGTAGAAGGTGGTGCACACGATGTTATACTAAAAGAATAATTGTCCTGACAGATACAAACTAATCCCCCTGCACTTTTATCATTCATTGATTAAGGTGCAGGGATTTCTTTTACGATCAAAATCTGACCTAAGATAATACCAATCGTGTAAAATTTGTATCTTGAATCGGCACTCTAAAATTCTAAACTCTTTATCACAATGAAAGCAAAGCTCAGCCTTCTTTTTATCACTCTATTCATGTCATGCTCCATCAAAGCTCAAACAAGCCCCTTTTTCAATTTTGAGGATGTCTATCATGAGTCCTTCATCGGTGTAGGTCTGGGCACAATGAAAATGCAAAAAGATCTGGAGTCGAACCTCGGTGTTGTACTTAGCATAAATTTTTGTGGTGGTTTCATCAGCTACATGATAGGTTTGCCCAAAGAGCAGTATTCGGATGGGATTGGCAGCAAGATTAAGACCAAAGGTACACTCCTTCATGCAGGGTATCAAATTCCCTTTCACGACAGATTTAGGCTTGCTCCGGTGATTGGCTATGCATCTTTCCGCAAATATGATCATGAAGGTTTCGAAAGAAAGAAAAGTTTAGATTTCGGAGCAATGATGATCATAGATCTGAAAAACATAAACCTATACGCCACGTATACAAAATTTGGTTTCTACGCGGGATGCTCGATCGAAGTCGGACGATATCTCACGATGGCCTTTCCCTTGTGGTGAATTATTCAATAGCGAAAATACCTCAACCACTTCTTACAACACCTATAGAGTCGAGATCTTTAGGTGTTTTTACCATATTACATAAAAGAAGAAAGACACCCATAACCAAACTGATTATTGATGTCTTTCTTAAAGAGTCGGGGTACCAGGATTCGAACCTGGGACCCCCTGCTCCCAAAGCTTTCAGGAATCAGCTTTATAGCGTTGATATTTAACCTCTTATATTCTTATGTTTTGAACTTGCAGGGATTTTGCAGATTGCGGAATGATGGTATCAATCCCTTTTATTTCTCTTCTTCGGGCGAAGAGCTCCTGCAATGCCAAACATTACGCCACCGAAAATCATCATACAGATGGTAGCAATTATAAGTTTTGTTAGTGTCATAGCGTATTAATTTAAGTATTTAATTAATCTTTAGATGTCAGTGCCAAATGCTTGCAGAGGATTTAGAAGTGCTTCCCTAGACCTCGATACATGTCTATAGTGTTGATGCATGGGATGCCGAACTGTGCACAGACATCGGGGATTTTTATCTTCTTCTTCGATTGTGGTGTGGAGATCTCCTCTGTAACTATTGTGTAGCCATTCTTTTTAGCATACGCAATAAGCCAAATGTCAGCAACCGAATCATTGAGAAACTTCCGTTTTGCCTCTTCTTTGTAGTTCGAATTATTGATCCACTGTGAGATCTGTTGAAATTCTGAAACACTAACCGAACTATCAAGAAAAAAATCTTGAGGCAACCGTGTCCTACACCAATCCAACAGGTCATCTCCACCATTTTTAATCTCTTGAAAAACCTTGTCAATACTAACAATATTGCCATCATTCTTTATGCCTAGAATACTATTCCAAAAGGACGGTACCACATCAAAAGGGTAATGCCGGCGGTGAGCTTCAACGAGTATGCTTGTGTCGATCAGGTGCTTGTTCATAAGTGAGATTTATTGAGGAGATTATCGTATGTTTTAGCAGATAGCCCAGATAGTCTGAATGCATCTTTGTATAGAATATTGTTGGAGGTTACAGCACTGTTAAGGAAAGCGGTAAACCGTTCCCCTAGTCTCAACTTGTGGGTTGCATAAAAGTTGCCTCCACTACTTGTCTTAGGCTTATTTGCTTTCTGCTGTTGTTCTCTATAGAAGTCAAAGAATTCAGAGCGAGATAGTATGCCGAGATCAAGAAGACGGCGTGCAATTACTATTTGACTCACCTTGAAACTCTTTGCGAGAGAGGGGATATTCCCTGACTTTGGGGAGAGACTGAGTAAGTCAGATTCTGGGACAAGGAACTCTGCAGCTATCTTATCTGCAAGGGCTTCATCCTTATCATTTGCAAGTTCGGTCAATACTCCAGAAAAAGCGCGGCTATTACCCAGCCATACATGAGCCAGCTCATGCGCCAATGTAAACGACTGTGCCGCCTGTGCATCTCTGCCATTCACAAAGATGAATGGAGCTATGTCATCTATGAGCACGAAGCCTCGACACTCCTCTACATCTATAGTTCGTCTAGTATTGGTACCAACCGTTCCACTTATGGAGACAAAGATGCCAGCCTCTTCTATGTGTTGCTTGAGTATTTTTTTCGCATCCTCCCAATTATTTGCATCCATAGCGAGGGGAGACGGCAGCCCGAGTGTGTTACGAATATCTGCCGCCACCTCTTTGTAGTCTACGTTACTCTCTCCGGCATACCTGCCAACAAAGGGTAGAGGGTCAAATTCTAACTCTTCCATATACTCTCGGACCCACTCTTGTCGATACCGAACGTTGGCGATCATATCTCGCAGATTAAGACTCATAGTGTCAGACCTTCCCGAAGTACGGAAGAGTGGTATAGGCACTGGTTCGTCTATAGGGGCGTCAAGTAGTAAGTATGGGAATGGGATATGAAAGGAGCTTGCAAAATCCTCAAGCTGTTTAAGGGTTGGGTGTTTTTCCCCGAGTATCCAGCTCTCCACCTTGCTGTCAGTGCTCATCACTTCGTCTAAGTTCCTATCTGCTCTCTCTATCGCCCACTTCAACATCTCCGGGCGAACCTCTATTCTTTTCTTTGCCATAGCTCTATCTCCTTTTTCTACAAAGATAGGGTATTCGCATTATATGTTTGATAAATGCTCTTTGCTGTCATAAGTGTTAGATGGTTGATTATTGTCTTTTGCTGAGGTAAAGCGAATAATTAACTGAATTCTTTGGCATTGTAGGTGGTTATCATCTCGCCTGTTATGCTTTGTCGGCGCAATTTAACCTTGAGTATTCTTTGCAATCTCTATGGATCTGTCTAATTCTTTTAGCAATTGACTCTCTGTCACAAGGCAGATCTTTGCATCACCGGAACTGTTGAGTTTATAAGCGGTCATCATCTTTTTGGGGCCAGGTTCATTACCCATCACTAAAAAATCAGTTTTAGTAGAGACCATTGCTGTTACTTTTGCACCGATTTTTCTTAGACTTTCTTTAATATCATCTCTGCTAATCATGGAATATACCCCGGTTACACACACTCGTTTATCAAAGAAGATGCTACTCTGATCCATGGTTATTTTTTTGTGATAACTGCTCTCCGTGCTTTCATTAACTCCGTCACGTCCATAGTGTTTTTTGCGACTACCACCCCTATTAGAGGTATTATCCAATGCCTCTTCCATAAGAGAGTTTAGCTCCAATAAACGCTGTTCATCCTCGGTCATGTATAATTGGAGTAGTTGAGCGCATGCTCTTGAGTCGCACCCTGCATCATGCGCAAGTCCAGAATCTATCCCCATAACATTACAAGCTACCTGAAGTTTTAATCCAGTGAGGTGATAAGTATCTATAACATCTACTATCTTCGGCCTCTCAAGCTCATATCGATCTATTGTTTTCATGAGGACGTTCAAATCAAATACTGCATTATGTGCCACCACAACGGCATCATCAAAATGGTGTTTTATCTGATTCCACACTCCAGGAAATTCAAAAGCCTCTTCTGTCATCTCAGGACGTATACCATGATACCGGAACATACTTTTATCATAGTAATTCTGAGGAGGCTTAATAAGGAATGTTTCAGTCATACCGAGTCCTCTCTTATAATGAACAGGAGTTATTCCTATTTGGCATGGCATATGATCCCTTGTAGCCGTCTCAAAATCAATGACTATGATCTTATTGCGTTCATAGGTCGTTTTTGGTAAGTTATATCTGATTCTTTTTATGATGTCCTGGTGTGAAAAACTCATGATCTTGCATTGCTGAGGCAAAACGAATAATTAACTTAATTCTCTGGTATTGTAGGCTGCTATCATCTCGCCATGCTGATGATCGACTCAACGACATAGAGTCCTCGCACTTGAGATATCTCGACCTCGAAGTCATCATACTCTTCTTGGTTCTCGCTGCGTGCCACCCAATACTTCTTTTCAAGGGCTTTGTCGGTGTGTCGTCTCAAGTACTTGACAAATGATCGATATTCGCCGGTTGTTCGGTCTTCGAGGACTACAGCGAATATTCGGCCAAACTCGATGGCTGTAGGCTCATCGATCCTGAAAGAGTAAGGACATATGGCGATACGTGATCCCGATGGTATTCGTGGGTCCATGGAGTTGCCATATACCGTTATGATTTCGCTATTCTTAGGTATGTTGGGGATATACCAATAAGACACTATGGGAGATGATAAGTTAACCTCTCCAATGTCCCCACCTCTAAAGGCTGCTTCTCTTTCAGGGATAAGGGGCAAGCCAATCGCTATGGCCTTGCGGTAATCCTCCTCGTCAAGTTCTTTGCCATCCTTGAGGATGTTACTCTCTTCCGAGATTAGCATATCTCCTTCTCCTGTGAGTAGCCACGTTGTGGATATGCCTGGAAATTTATCGACAATTCTGTCTATATCATAACTATTCCTCTTTCTCCATTTGCTGAGTAAATCATCGGAAACTCCTATAATTTTGGCAAATTCAGAGAAATTTTTGAGTTTGTAATAATCAATTATCTCTTTGATATTCAATGAGACATCTGCAGTAATGTTATTAGCCATACAAAAATGTCTATTATTCCACTTGATTATTATACACTTTTGTCTATATTTGCATTATCAAACTAACTAACTAAGGTTAAACGGGTATAAAAAAGGCTGTCAGAGAAACGGTGGTATCTCTGATTAAGCACGTAATCAACGCCCGTGCAACACTTTTGCGACACTAATATACAGCTTTTTTCTTATCCCGTTTCACTTTAGTTAACTTTTAACAAACAAACTAACGAAATAATCATGACGGTAAACAAGGTGACTAAAGACAGTATCAGGCTGATCAAGCCTGGGTGTAAGAAGATTTATGTACCCGGCTCAGGGCTTAAAATTAGAAGCGCACAGGCCCTGGCGTATCAAATGAACTCGAACAAGGAGGTGGAAGACGGCTACAAGATCGTGACCTCTGCCGACTTCAAAAATGGAACATTGGTAATTTCTAAAGTAAAGGAGTAATCATGGATAGCACACTGTTAAAAATTCACTCAAAATTAAAGCTTGTTCTTATTCTCTCGCTATACCCGAAAGAAGTAGCACCTGCGTTGGAATATGTGCTAACTGGAAGTGAGGAGGCACTAAGAAATCTCGTTGAAGAGGAGGAGAAGAATAAGCGGACAGATTACTTAATCAGTTTCCCGGGTTTTCCAGGATGCCCTACAGCCATTAAACACTTTGAGGAATTCAGGCGGATGGGGCTTGATAATGATCAGATTGTAAGGCTGAACCTCATCCTTCACTTCCGCAATTCGGTCCTATTGGCCTATCACAGATACCTACATAACAATGACACAGATGCTCTCCAAGAGGCCTATGACCAACTTAAAGAGCATCTGTGGGTGGAGTAATGGTTACTTGGTTAAAAACACGGTAAGCGTCAAGACATCATGGCTGGGGGTTTTGCTGGCTCCCAAGCCTCTGTAAATAGTGGCAACAGAGACAGAAATATCTTGAATTCTGTATCCTTCTGGGATAGAATTCAGCGCTGCAGACCAATCATACTTCTCGCCATCTTTAAAAGAAGATGTTGATTTAACAAAGGTTAAAACTTTCTGATCATTCATAATGCAAAATTTATTTAGTGACACCACAAAGATAGGTAAAGGGGGAGATTATGCAAAAGCTATTTAGTGACATTTATAGCCACCCCCCTACCTATCTATAAAACAAGCGGATATGATACAAACGTTCAACTATAACAACTCTGACATCACATTCCAAAAAGGATCATCGGTGATGGTCAATGCCACTGAAATGGCAAAGAGCTTTGGGAAATCGGCTACACATTGGCTTAGAAATCAGCAAGCAAAAGATTACCTGGACGAATTAAGCAAGTTGCGAATTTGCAACTTGGATGACTTAGTGCAAGTTAGACACGGAGGGTCAGATAACGGCACCTGGATGCACGAAGATGTTGCCATAGAGTTTGCCCGCTGGTTGTCTCCGGCCTTTGCAATCTGGTGCAACGACCGTATCAAAGAGCTCATGCGTGACGGAGTGACAACGACCGCCACCGACGATGAAGCAATCATCAAGGCGATAGAGATACTTCACCGCAGGATCGAGGAGGGCAAAAGATGTATAGAGACACAGCAAGCATGTATAGAGACACAAAGTGAACAGCTGCGGATACAGGCTCCGAAGGTAGCGTATTATGATGCTGCGATGGATAGCAGTGCCACCTACTCCACCACGGCCATAGCAAAAGATCTCGGAACCAACGCACAGGCCTTAAATCAAAAGCTTCATGTCCTCGGTATCCAGTTCAAGCGTAACGGCACATGGTTCTTGTACAGCAAGTATGATGGTAAAGACTACATCAAAGTCATTCCCCAATACTATACCCGTGCAGACGGCACTATGGGCAATAACCCTCAGACTCGGTGGACTGAGAAAGGGCGACAATTCTTACTCCAACTCAGAAAGGAGGGAAAGCTATGATAAAGAACATCACAATCGATGACGTACACCCCAAGAAGCTGTATAACATATCAGAGACGGCACGTATTCTCGGGAAGCATAGGGGTACCATCCAAACGTATATAGACAACGGCATTATACAAGATAAGGTAAGCACCCTCAAGCCAAAGCGTGGATGCTGCGGTAGGACTATGTATAAGCGTGGTGTGCTTGGTAGTGAGATCATAAGAGTTTACGGTTCATTTTAACTCAAACAATGAAGCTATGAAAAATTGGAAATATAACCTGCAGATGGCAGGCATTGTAACGGTACTTGTAGTCTTTGCCTATATGACAGGTGTGGTCATATTCAGCAAGGGAAATGTATATCTGAAGCTTTTGACGTCCGGTGTCTTTTTCGGTCTTGTATGGCTTGCTTGGGAGGTCAGGTTGGAGCTAAAAAGAGAGGGTTACTAATATGCTGATTAACAGTGGCTGGATAAAGCTAAACCGTGATATAACCAATCATTGGTTGTGGCAGGATTCTGACCGTCTTAAGTGGTGGTTGGATATGCTTATCATGGCTACATATGTCAAGACCAAGGTGATTTTGCGCTCTCATGTAGTCGAGTTGGAGCCGGGTCAATTTGTCGCATCTGTGCCATTTTTAGTTAAGCGTTGGGGAAAGAGTAAGCCAACTGTAACACTTTACCTCTCAAACCTGCAGAGTGATGGTCTTATAACTCGCAAAGTTCTTTACGGGTCAGAATGTATTATAACTATCTGTAATTACGACTCTTATGGATGTTCAGTTGACCGCCCGAATGACCGCCCGAATGACCGCCCGAATGACCGCCCGAATGACCCAAATAAAGAATATAAGAATATAAGAACAAAAGAAAGTATATCTAAAGATATACCAAAGAAAAGCCCGCCCGCAAAAAAAGAGGATGAAAAAAAAGCTTATGCCGAATACGTACTCTTGACCGAAAAAGAGCACAAAAAGCTCATCGAGGAATATGGGGACGATGTGGTAAAAGAGCTGATCGACATCCTCGACTGCTACAAAGGGTCAAAAGGAGTCAAGTACAAGAGCGACTACATGGCGATAAGGGGATGGGTGAAGGACAAGTACAACGAACAACAAAATCAAAGCCGAAAATATGGAAAGAACAGCATACAGCGCTCTTGCGAGCCACCTACAATCGGGGGCGACTATACGACCAGTCTCTAAGTTGCCAAGCCATATCACCATCGACGTCGCTGAGGAATACTTGTGGGTTTGCTATGAGCACGAGGTCAAGCGCAGAGGAGGTGAGCTTGTTCGAGATGTGGCGACAATCGAGCGGATGAAGCTTGTGGCAATGTGGCTGATCCAAAGTAAGAGACCATGGATCCTGATGTACGGGATGGAGTGCGGAACCGGAAAGACAACATTTGCGAGAGCGATATGCAGTCTGATGAACTACTTTTACGACAACAAGAGCCCCTACCCTAACCTAAGGACGGTCGCCAGACAGGTTACGGCAATAGACCTCTGCAAGTCTTACATCGATGACAAGGAACAATACAGGAGATATGCTGCATGTGATACTCTCTTCATCGATGACATGGGGATCGACCCTGCATCGGTCAAAGACTTCGGTAACGAATACTCACCGTTGCTGGAACTTCTCTACAAGAGATACGACAATCGCCGGACAACGATAATCACCTCAAACATTTCCGACACTCAGATCAGAGAGCGATACGGAGCTCGAATAGATGATAGACTTCGGGAGGTTTGTGCGAAAATCAACTTCCAGGGTGAGAGTTACCGGAAGTGACAGAGACCATACCGAGGAGTTCCTCGACATGGTGTAAAACCGAGAAAAAGAAAGTTTGCGAATGCAGGACAACTGACAGAGACACGGAATTTACCCTCTGACGCTTCGCAGGTGTTGAAATAATCAAAAAGACGAACAAGTTATCACGAAGAAAATAATCTCGACGATAACGAGCTAAAAACAAACAAGGAAAAGAATATGAACATACAAGATTTGCGTATAGGTGATATGGTCCAATATAAGGCAACGAAGTTTCCAATGACCGTTGTCGGGATATTTACCACCCTTGGAGATGACCCAAAGAAAGGTACTGTTAACCTTGACTTTGACGGTAATGACGGTGATGTTTTCGAAGAGAATGTGGAGGATCTTGAGTTTTGCGACTTGAGATATCATCTCAAAGACTGGGCTGAGGTTGGTAAGTCAGAATTTTATTGCCCACTTCATGGATTCCCTTTCAAACTTGGGTATCATGTAGATGGATGGGGCGGGCAATACTTCAGGTACACAGTGATCCTAAGTGGAGATCTGCATCACAAGGTCGGAGAAGCACAAACCCTTGCAGAAGCGAAAGCTCTTGCCGAAACGCACCTCAATGAGATGGTCGATCGTTTTTTGAAAGGGATTAGTAAGTGATCGTTGTGCCGATATACGGCAAGTCGTGAAAAAGAAATTGAACAAAGTTATGGCAGTAAGTGAAGGTTTCAGGGCAGCAGTCAAGTCTTACCTTGAGGATAGGGCTAGCACAGACGAGCTATTTGCGATCAAGTATCAAAATAAAAGCAAGACTCTCGATGAGTGCCTGAACTACATCTTGATCGAAGTCAAGAACATGAAGGTCGAGTGTCTTTCCGATGCTGAGGTATATGGGCTGGCGGTACACTACTATGACGAAGAGGATATCAAGGTCGGCAAGGCACCACGGTGTCGTGTCGTGGTGTCATCTGACTCATCTGTACAGACCGGAGACATCAAGAGGAAAAGGAAGTCGGAGAAAAAGATCTCTCCTGTTGCATCATCAATTCAAATGCCACTGTTTGACCTATGAGACCGAGAACAAAAATACAGAGACGTGTGTGTGAGCTCGCAATGGGACTACCTGAAGTGACGGATGCCCAAAAAGAGTGGGCATATAGTCGCCTGATAGATCATGTTGCTTACAGGAGGAAGAAAGAGATTGCGTGTCTCGAATGTGGGTATGTGTGGTCGAGGGAGAAAGGCGATGAAAGACGAAAGACCTGCAAGTGTCCTAACTGTAGCAAGAAGCTCAACATATGCGACACAAGGAAGGCTAAACTTCACCAGGAGGTGTACTATGCGATAGTAGATGTCGTTGGAGAGTTTCAGCTCATCCGCTATGTGTACTTGGGAACAAATCACAGGTGGGGCGAGTCTGCCAGGGTCACAACCTGGGAGATATGTCAGCACTGGGTACTCGACTCATCGAAATACATCGTTTATGGAAGAAGGCGAACCTTGGGATTGTACTCTCCGTTTTGGTCCGGAGAGATGGAGATTAGGCCTTCAGGACGGGATCTGTATAGATCGCCATTCCTCATCTTCGCCGATGGGGTATATCCTAAGTACCGGATACATGAGCAATTCGAAAAGTATCATCTTCACTTGGGTTTTGGGGAAGTTTCTCCCTTGAGATTGTTTGTGGAAGTTCCCAACGATAACAGGGCGGAATCCCTCCTGAAGATGAAACAATACGATGCGCTGAGGTATTACTTCCATTCATACTATAACGTCAATAAGTATTGGAGGTCAATCTGTATATGTAATCGTAATAACTACACGATACATGATACAAGCATGTGGGTGGATTATTTGGATGCACTTCAAGGTCTTGGAAAGGATGTGTATAACGCCAAATATATATGCCCTAAGGATCTCAAAAAAGAGCATGACAAATATGTGGATCTGTACCAAAAGAAACGACAAAAAGATTTTGAACAGGCGCGACTCGGCAGAGAGCGAAGGGAATTAGCCAAAGAGGAGGCAACGTATAAGAAGGGGTTTAAGAATCACATCTCTAAGTTTGATGGTCTGAAAATCACCGGTGCAGGCTTGACTATTGAGCCACTAAAGAGTATAGAGGAGTTCAAGCAGGAGGGAGACGCAATGCACCATTGTGTCTATAAGTCCAGATATTTTCGATTTGATGACAGGCTTATACTGTCGGCAAAAAAAGATGGGCAGCGCATCGAGACTATAGAGTTCAGCCTAAAGTCTCTTCAGGTGGTCCAGTCTCGTGGAGTGTGCAATAGCAACACGGAATATCATGATGCTATAATCAGGCTTGTAAATAATAATGCGAGAAAAATACAGGAGTTGGCAGAGGTGAAATAAATACTGAAATGAAAGAGATAAAAGTAATGGGAGAAAGCGTTATCCCAATACCACCAGGGTATAAAGCTGAGGTTGTAGACAGCAGTGTGATAATATCAAGTGCTATTCGTGCAGGAGATATCGTTACTATATCGTTAGGGGTCTGGAGCCACATTGGTATTTTCGAACGGATTAATGGTGAAAGGGTTTGTTTGTCAGCTTCCGTCGTGCGAGCTGAGGCAGGCAAGGCTATTATCCACGATAAAGATAGTTCGCTGCCATTTGATCATATAGCGATAGCAACCAATGAGGAGAAAGAGATCTTTTTAAGAGGGCTTAATGCATTAGGGTATGATTGGAGCCCTGAAAGGAGGGTGTTGTATCGTTTGGCTCCTCGTGCTGGGGTGGGTGAAGTGTACTACTTTATTAATGATCGCTTTTCTGTATCGTTTGCCATAGAAGTAATGGTGTACGTAGATAATGAACGTCATATGAGAGGTAACTACTACCTTAACAAAGGGGAGTGTGAAGCCCAAGCTAAGGAGTTGTACGATAAGTTTATTAATCAAGTTAGGTATAAAGACGATGATAGAGGTAAAGGGGGTTGTTAAAGAGGTTTATAAGCGAACCTTTGTCCTTACAAGGGATGGTCGGGAACTAAAGAAGAGAGAGTTTACTATCGAGCCGGATGATGACTCCGATGGTGAAGTGTACTTCGTCCTTTTCCCTACAATGTGGTACGATCCGGTAGATGATATTAAGACCGGTGATAGGGTTAAGGTGGTCTTCTCAGCTCGTAGTAGGAAGTATAACGGTAAGTATTATACAACCCTTACGGCAAAGAAGGTGGAGAAAATGGTTGAGGATAAATAAGAGTAGTGTGATGTCGTCTGATACTAAATATGACGTGATAGTTGCGATAGATCCTGATGTGGATAAGTCGGGGTTCTGCTTGTATGAAAGAGATGCGAATACTATATCTCTGTCCAACATCGGATTCCCGGAGCTTGTGCTTGAGAACTTGAATAATCTCAAGTCAAGCACTGAAGCAGGTAAGTCTGTCCTAGTAGTTGTTGAGGCCGGATGGCTGAATGTGTCAAATTGGCATATCCGTAGAGGTGTAGGAGCAAGAGCTATTGCAGAGACCGGCAATCGTACCGGGAGGAATCAAGAGATAGGCCGAAAGATTGTTGAAGTGTGCAAGTATCTCAACCTTGAGGTCGAGGAGCAGAAGCCATTGATCAAGTCATGGAATGGTCCTGATAGAAAAATTACTCATGAGGAGCTTAATCAGGTCCTTTCCACCTACGGGTTTCCGCCATTTCGGAGGACTAATCAAGAAACTCGGGATGCGTGTCTGATACTTATTACTCGCTTGCGGGTACCAAAAGACATGTTTCATCGGTATAGTAGAGCAGGTAAACGATATGGGCAAGGGCAGAAGGAGAATTAATCTCTCTATAGATGTGGATACATACAAGGAGCTTCAGCTTGCACAGCGAACTTATGGCTTTCGTAATACCTGTGAGATTGTCACCTCTCTTGTCAGGGTGTTCGTTGATAGGCAACGATCTAAAGACATGCAAGTGTATGATCTCTCAGAGTCTGACGCAGAGTATATTGATGGGATGTTCTCCTCCTTGTCGGATGTAGAGCCTCAACCGGTTGGTGAGGTGCCCGTGAGGCATAATAACAAAAGTCTTAATGATTATGGCGAAAGATGACACATATAACAAGATGATCTCTAGTGAAAGGTGGAGGCGGTTGAGAAAATGCAAATTGTCTCAGAATCCTTTGTGTGAACGTTGTCTCGCTGATGATAGTGTGACATCGGCAACGGAGGTTCACCACATACACCCCGTAGAAGAAGCCTATACCGTGACAGAGAAGGAACAACGGATGTATGATGTTCATAATCTTATGTCGGTCTGTAGGGCTTGTCACGTGGCAATACACACGGAGATGGGGCGCAGCGGTAAGGTTATCTCAAAGGAAAGAGCGAAAGTTCAGGTTGATGGATTTATTAAAAAGTTTTTAGAATAGTTCCATGCCCCTGGGGGGGGTATTTTTTAAGCCCCCCTACCCCTGCATATCTCACCCCGCCCCCTTTCGTGTTTGTGAGAAGATTTTTGGATTTGCGGAACTTTTGACACTGAGGAATAAAAACAAGACAAGATGGCAAAGAAGGTAGATGATTACAAAAAAGATATTATTCGGATACTGAAATCCCAAAAAACGTACAGCAAGGCTCTCGATTTGCAGATCAAATCTCTTGCAAGTGCAATGCGTAATCTTGATATGTCGAATGAACAAATAGATACGTTGGAGGAGACAACAGTTTTGGAGGAGACAAGGTATGGCAAGAAAATGGCGCCTCACCCTGTTTTCAAAATAGCAAAAGAAAGTCAAGAGCTTATCACAAGACAAATGAAAGTTCTGGGGCTGACCGTTGAGGAGCTTGGTGGTGGTGATGAAGAAGACCCACTTGTGAACTTAACAAAGACCTTAAACAAGAAGCGAACCAAACCCACCATCCTGAAAAAGGAATGACCGAAGAGGATAAAGACAAACTAAAGCAAGCCAAAGTAGACATCACACAGGAGTTATCCGATGTCGAACTGTCTGCTTACAAGCTCGAACAAGTTGACCAAAGGATTGATAGCTATATCCGTGAAGTAGCCGGCAATCCTGATGGACACAACCTGTTCGAGCAGTTGTCTGTTATGCGCTTCCTTCGGATGTACGACAAGTATGGGGTTAATGTCACTGAGGTACAAAGGTTCTTCACCTTGTATGAAAGCCTATACTTTCCGGGGACACGAGGAGAACGAACCTATAGACTTACGCCTGTACAGACTTTTCAGTTTGCGAGCATATATGCCTTTTGGCATGAGGGTAAAAGGGTCGTTCGTGAAGCGCTGCTATATGTGCCTCGTAAATTTAGCAAGACGACCAGCAGTGCATCCTTGGCTATAGATGATCTACTATATGGGGATGCCAATGCGGAGAGCTACACAGGCGCGAATAGCCATGATCAAGCAAAGAAGTGTTTTGACGTTATAAGGGGATGTATGAGGCGACTTGATCCCAAGGGGCGTCGATATGTCGTAAACGAACAAACCATCAAAAGCCGTCGCAAGGATCGATCTGCCTTTGCTCAGTGTCTTACGGCCAATGCACGCACCAAAGACGGACTCAATGCAAGTACCGTTATCCTGGATGAGTTCAGTCAGGCACGAAATAGTGAGCTCCTAACCGTGCTAACGACCTCTATGGGTGTTCGGGAGAACCCCCTAACCGTCATCATCACCACTGCATCAGATGTCTTCGATGGACCATTCTATGAGATGTTACAGGGGTACAAGTCGATCCTACTAGGAGAGTATGAAGACGATAGTGTCTTTGTGCACATCTTTGAGCCTGATTTGGATGATCCCGAAGACAGCGAGGATACGTGGCGCAAAGTGCACCCGCATCTTGGCGTAACTGTGAGTATGGACTTCTACCGGCAGGAGTACAGGAAGGCTCTGCGTAACGGTGGAGATGCGATGCTGGCTTTCAGGACCAAGCTACTGAACGTATATTCGGAGAACCAACAGAAGTCATGGATCAGCAGTACACTGGCCCGACATATCAGCCGACACATCAATGTCTCTAGTATCAAGGGACGTCCGGATGCGATGGTGGCCATTGACCTCAGTGAGAGTGATGACTTCAGTGCAGTCACTATGGCGATGTACAACACAGTGGGTAAGTCATTCAGTTTCCATACGGCCTACTTCTTTCCCGAGGGGGCGTTATCAGATCATCCCAACGAGTCTCTTTACCGACTATGGGCAGAAAAGGGATACCTAAAACTGACTAAAGGCGAGGTTATTGACTATTCAGAGATTGTTAAGTATGTGCTCTATCTCAATCAGTATATTAGAATACTTGGCATTGGGTATGACCCATGGAAGAGTCAGGAGGTTGTCAATATGCTTGCTGCATCAGGTGCAGCAAACGTGCTTAAGGGGGTCAAGCAAACCTATGGAAACTTTACAGCCCCCGTCGAAAGCTTTGAGCATGGAGCAAAGACAGGTAAGATAATCATCGATGACAACCCAATCAACGCATATTGCTTCGGAAATGCGATAATCGACGAAGATAAATTAGAAAATAAAAAGCCAATTAAAAGAAAGCAAACCGCTAAGATAGACGGAGTTATAACCAAGCTGATGTGTTTAAGACTCTTTATCGACTACGAAAGGTAGAAAAAAGTGGTACCAAAAACCATGTTTCATCGGTATAGTAGAAGCACTATACAACATGGAACTATTAAATGGCATATTTACCTTGTTTCGAGGCGACAGATCTACTGCTAAAAAGCCTGTAGATACATCTGTTACACCTCGCACGTATGGTCGGTTTGTGTCGTTGGGGGCTAATCCTCTCAACGTAGCCACTGTCTACAGCTGCATAGACTTGCTGTCGGATAGTGTTGCCAACCTTCCAATGCACTACAAGAAGCTAAAAGGTGGAATCTTCGAGGATGATTTGTCAGATCGTATGCACTACCTGCTGAATGTGCAACCTTGTAACGACATGAATGCATTTGATTTTTGGAAGACCCTTGTAATCCATCTACATGTCAAAGGTAATGCGTATGTGCTCCCAATATGGGACTACGTAAATCCAGGATTGCTGGAGCTCCGCCTATTGGACCCTACTCAAGTCAACCATGACAAGACTTCGGGAGCGTACACAGTCAGCAATGCCGGCTCAGTACTTAATGGAGTCTATTCCGAAGAGGAGATCATACATGTTAAGAACTTTTCCCTTGATGGGAAGATCGGTATATCCACGCTGGAATACGCTCGCATCACTTTGGATATTGCAAGTAGTGGTGATGGAGAGACGCTTAAGAGGTTCGAAAATGGGGGCAACAGTAAGGGGATTGTATCCAATGATACATCTGTGAGAGGCTTTGGGGAGTATCAAGATACAGAGCTGGAGAAAACAGCTATAGACATAGATGCGAAGTTCAAAGGTGGTGCTAATACAGTGTCTCTCCCGGGACAAGTACAATATCACCAGCTGTCCATGAGTAGTTCTGATATGCAGTTCTTGGAGAGTCGCAAGTTTACGGTGAGAGACATATGTCGCTTCTTCAGGGTCCATCCATCGTTTGTCTTTGACGATACTTCGAACAATTACAAGAGTGCCGAAAATGCGAGTACTGCCTTCCTGTCAACAACTCTTAACCCCCTACTCCGAAAGATCGAGGTGGAGTTCTTGCGTAAGTTGGTATCAGCAGATCTTGCACACAAGAGGAAGTTCGAGTTTAACCGAGAAGCTTTGTATGCTATGGATTTGGCTGGCAAGGTCAGCTATCAATCACAGACCATAGCCACGGGACTATATACGGTCAACGAATGGAGGGCAAAAGAGAATAAGCCTCCTGTGGAAGGTGGGGATAGAGTCTTAGTATCCGCAAACTTAAAAGGTATCAACGAAATCATAACAGAAGCACAGAGCGAATAATATGGAAGAGAATCAAATTATCACAAGAAGCTTATTCACACCCGGAGGGGTGCACATACGAGAAGCACAAGAGGAGGGAAAAGAGAGTCGCACGATAGCTGGGTATGCTATCCTTTTCGATACGCCATCAAGAGCCTTGTATAAGGATGACGAGTATGAGATGTACGAAATCATCTCTCGAAATGCCATTACACAAGATATCCTTGATGCATCAGACATTAAGATGACCCTTTTCCATTTCAACTCGATGCTCCTTGCTCGGAGTAAGAGCGGTAAAGGGACATTGACGTACGGTATAGATGCTAAAGGCATATACTTTGAGTTTGAAGCTCCCCATACTATGGAGGGGGATAAGGCTCTGGAGTTGGTAAAGAGAGGAGATCTTGACGGCTGTTCATTCCAATTCTCTACGAAGTATTATGACCTAAGTTATGTCAGTCGGTCATCTGTCACTGAAAATGGAGTGGTAAAGGAAACATTCGTTGTAGAGAAGATTACAGGGTTATATGACTTTACCCTTACTGCCAACCCTGCTTATGTTGAGACATCTTGTGAGGTGCGAGACTTGGTGGATGGACTAAAGTCCCCAAAGGTAAAAGAAACCCCAAAAGAAGTCTTGGCACAGATCAGCGAAATGCGAAGAGAAGCTAAGATCAAATTATAAATCCTTAAAAACAAATGAGTATGAAAAAGAAACCAACTCTACTAGTAAGAGAACTGATCAACAAGTATCAGGCTAACTGCGATCGCATTAACGAGATTGCGGACTTGTGTGAGAGAGAGGCTCGCCAAAGGAATGATGCTGAGCAAAAAGAGTTTGACACTCTCTGCCGAGACAATCAAATGATTCAGATGCGCATCCAAGTGTCTGCTGCTGATTTTGTGCGAGACAATCCTGGGTCTAAAGCCGAGGCTGAAGCGCTTATCCGTGAGAATGCGCAGTCCGGGAAGCATACCGAAATCCGTTTGATGCGAGATTTCATGATGGTCTCAGATGTGCAGTCTGCAGGAGTCATCCCAGTTAACGTTATGGATATTATCCGTCCTTTAGCTGAGGGGCTTATCCTGGATAAGGTCGGATTGCCCTTTAATACGGGTCTTGCCGGTGACTACATCTGGCCGACCTATGAGGCCGTGGAAGCAACTATCGCAGGCGAAGGGGTTGCCCTCTCAGATACAAAGTTTACGCTCAGCAAGCTCACAGCAACTCCTCAACGTGTAGGTATTGCTATCCCTGTCACGAGACAGACAATCAACCGTACCTCAGGTATCATTGAGATGATCATTCTAGAAATCATGCCATTGGCATTCTCCAAGCTTCTCAATAAGATTGTGTTCAGTACCACAACAGTATCAAATGCTACTACCCTCAAGGGTCCATTCGTCGACAAGGTGTCAGGAGCTACAGAGTGGAGCGGAGATCCATCATTCCTTGACTTCAACAAAATGAAAGCAAAGGTTCTTGAAACAGGTGTTGATGGAGACCACATGTGTTGGGTCATGACCAAGTCCAGAAAGGCAATCGCCGAGGCTACCCCCAAGGATAAAGGTAGTGGTATCATGGTATGTGAAAACGACATGATCGCAGGCCTTCCGGTGTTCACCACCAACTACATCGGTCAAGAGTACATCGGTCTTGGAGACTGGAGATATCAACCGATGGGATTGTTCGGTGACATTTCTTTCATCGTGGATCCTTACTCGCAGGCGAGAAAAGATGCTGTAGACTTCGTAATGAACGCAGACTACGGTACTACCACATTGATGGATGAGGCATTTGCGCTCGCTAAGATTAACGGCTAAGGAGGATTGAGACGTGTCTGTAGTTAATATAGAACTTTTGAAAAAGCATGTTCGGAGTGATGAGTTTTCCGAAGATGATGATTATCTCCAACATCTCTTAGATGTGGCAGAGGTTCATGTGTTGACATCGGTAAATAGAACCCTTGCAGAACTTACGAAAATAGGAGGTGGAAAAGTACCTCTTGAAATACGGCAAGCGATACTCCTATTGGCGGGTCATTGGTATAATCAGCGAGAAGCGGTATCGACAACCGAAATGCGTGAGGTTCCATACACACTACAGGCACTCATCAAACCTTACAGAAAACTGTCTAACCGATGCAAGCAGGACGAATGAAACACCGCTTAGAGCTTCTAAAGCCCGAGAGAGCAACAGACCGAATGGGTGCAGAAGATGTGACTTATGTCCGTCAGAGAACTGTACATGCGGAGCGAGTAAAGATGCAAGGGCGTAGGAGCAATGAAGTTGGGGAACACTTTCCCGATTACAGCATAGAGTACAACATTCGTGATGCTCATCCCGTAGAAGAGAACTGGAGAGTCAGGCAGCTTGGTGGTCATCTGTACAATATTGTGGCAATCATACCCAACATAGATAGAGGGTTTAATACCCTTGTCTGCGAAAGGGTGAATGAGTAATAGTATGGCAGTAGATTACGATGACTCCAAGTTGTCTAAGCTCTTTTACGACATGGAGCCTAAACGTAGGCTTCAGGCTATAAAGGGGGCATTTCGCAGGGTGGCCGGTGTTGTTCGAAAAGAAGCCTTGTCAAATCTCCGACAGGACATCAGATCGAACAGGCAACTGGAGAAAGGCCTTCGGGCCGTTGTCTTCAAGCGTGTGGCGGGGTTCAAGGTTACAGTGGGGACTAATAAAAAGAAGAACCAGGGCTACTATACCAACAGCAGAGGACAAGCCTATAAACCGGTCCTCATGTGGCTTGAAGATGGTACAGCCGATCGAAAGACCCGAAGGCATTGGCGCACCAAAGTGTCGAGGTCAACGGGAAAATTAAAGCGGTATGGGTATCTGAAACGAGCCGGTGACAGCACATCTAACAGGGTCACAAATGAGCTAAGGCAAGAATTAACAACAAGCATTGTAAAAACAGCAGAGAAGTATGGGTGTAAATAAGACGTCTATCAGTGCAGGAGAGATTATACGACACTTGCTTATGGAGAGTGCTGAGGTCAAGAAAAAGACCAATAAGATCTATCCTGTTATCGAAGATAAGGCCGACTTGCCATACATCGTGTATCGTCGCATCAGCCAAGAGAATGTACCCGTAAAGGACAGACAAGGAGCGGATACCATTGCGGTAGAAGTTCTCTGTCTGACACAGAAGTACACGCAAGGGGTTGAGCTTGCTGAGGCTGTCAGGTATGCTTTGGAGGGTAAGAAGTGTACGCTCGGAGATCTTACTATGAGGAGTTGTGTTCTTGTCGATGGTGAGGAGACCTGGCAAGCTGATGCATACATTCAGCAACTAGTATTTAACATCAAAATTTAAGCAAATATGGGAGCAAAAAGTGGATATTGTAACGGTAGCGATATGCTATTGTTCGTCGGAGGTAAGGCCGTCGGTAGCTGCACCACACATACAACAACATTCAACAGTGAAACGAAAGACAGAGCTGTTAAGCCACCCGCAAGTGCCGGTGTATCTACAGGACTCTGGAAGAATAAGGGGGTTGTCGGTCTATCTGTGTCTATCAGTGCGGAAGGCTTGGTTTTCTACGATGAGACAGAAACGGGTTTCAAAGAGCTTTTCAATATGTGGAAGACAGGAAAGTCAGTTGAGGTTAAATGTCTTGAGAGGGAGAACAGTGCGCAACCTTATCTTGCAGGGAAGTTTGTCATCTCAAGTCTGGAAAGAACAGACCCTGCACAAGATGACTCCACCTACTCTATTTCCCTTGAGAATGACGGTATGCCTACCACGATGGATGAAACTAAAATCACAGACAACGTAGAGTGATGAAAAAAGGACACATCATGGTAGGGGGTGTCTCCTACCCCTGTCGCCCGACAATGGGTGCCATGCTCAGATTTAAGAGAGAGACGGGAAAGGAGATTACTGAGCTGTCTTCAGACAGCGTGACAGATCTTTGTATCTACTTGTACTGTTGTGTAGCTTCGGCTTGTGCTGCAGACAAACTGGAGTTCGGATATACCCTTGAGGAGTTTGCAGATGTCATCCTTCCGGAGGATATGACAGATTGGGTGCTGTCTATGCAAGAGGTCAGCGAGAAGTCAGAAGCATCCGAAGATGCGAAAAAAAAAGCACGCTAACCATCAATGAGTATCTCGGTATCGCATTAGGCTGTATAGGACTTAGCTACTCAGACTTCTGTCTATTGACTTTTGATGAGTTTGAGGCAGTGTATAAGGCCTATGCAGACCGATGCGAGTTCGAGTATAAAGATAACTGGATGCGGACACGTACCGTAGCATACATCGGCATTCAGCCACACATAGATAAGAAACATAAGATAACACCTGATAAGTTGCTCCCATTCCCTTGGGATCAAAAGGCAACTCTCCAAAGAAGGCGTATAACACCACAGGAGCAACGTGAAAGGATGAAATTGTTGGAAAAAAGACTAGCAGAAAAAGAGCTGTAATATGGCGGGAAGTACTGTAACGATAACATTTAAGTTGGATGGAGATGCCAAAGGCTTTCAGGACCTTGCAAAAAGTGCAGATGGTCTAAAGAAGTCTATGGAAGGTGCTCTCAAACAAGCTCAACAGCTTAAAGGAAGTGTGATAAATTTTGCAGCTTTAGCTACCGGTATAGATGCAGCACAAAGAAGTTTCCAACAATTACATCAGACGATAAAAGGATTAGCTACAGCTTACGCTGTTCAGGAAACAGCTGAACGAAAGTTAGAGACCATAATGGCTCAGCGAATGGGAGCCACACAAGCGGAAGTTCAAAGTATAAAAGACTTGGCGAGCGCACAGCAGGAATTGGGTGTAGTTGGAGATGAAGTGCAACTATCAGGAGCGCAACAGTTGGCTACCTTTTTGGATCAAAAAGCGAGCCTTGAGACACTCATACCGGCAATGAACAACCTTATTGCTCAGCAGAAGGGCTTGGAGGCTACAACATCCGATGCCGTCGGTGTGGGGAATCTGATGGGAAAGGTCATGCAGGGACAAGTTGCAGCTCTGACCAAAGTTGGTGTTACATTCTCCGAAGCTGAGGAAAAGGTTCTTAAGTTTGGTACGGAACAGGAGCGTGCAGCGGTATTGGCTCAAGTCATCACCAACAATGTCGGTAATATGAATGCCGAATTGGCCAAGACGGAATCCGGTAAGCAGAAGCAGCTTGAGAATACATTAGGAGATATACAAGAGCAACTAGGCGGACTCGTAAACGGGGCATTGCCTTTTGTGACGATTGCAGCGCATGCAGCTACAACGACAGCAAGCCTTATCACGCTTGTGTCCGGCATCAACTCAATGAAGGCAGCTCTCATTGGTGGAACAAAAGCATTTGCCGTATCTACTATAGCTTTTGTGAAGAATAAAGCTGCAATAATCGGTGTAGCAGTAGCGCAAAAGGCTGTGCAGATTGCTACAGTCGCATGGACCACAGTGCAGAAGATATTAAATGCAGTGCTTACAGCAAACCCTATAGGGCTACTTATTACAGCAATAGGCGCACTGGTTGCAGGTGCTATATATGCATATAATCACTTCGAGGGCTTTCGCTCTGTGGTTAATAGTTTGTGGTCCGCCATAAAGCCATTGGCAGACCTAATAATGCAGAAATTGTCTGCAGCTCTCAGTTGGCTTGCAGATAAGGCTAAGCAGGCATGGGAGTGGTTGAAGCGTCTACTTGGTTTGGGTGGGAGTACAGCTGAGGTCACTGTTGATGTTAAGACTGACGACAAAGGAGGAGCGGATGTATCTAACCTCCTCGATAAATATAAGGATTATAAAGATCCTTCTAAGGTCTCCAAGAAGTCAAAAGAGGAAAAGCCCCGCTGGAAAGAAGGTGCAGAAAATCTAAAAGACATCACCGGAAATATCCAAATCCTTAACGATAAGCTCCAGCAGGCTACCAAGATTGAAGCTGTTGAGATCAACAAGCAGATAGAGGCATGGGAGAAGAAAGCTGAGGCAATCAAGAACGCAGGTAAGGCGAAAGAAAATGACGATCCGGTATGGTCTTCGGAGGCTCAAACACTGAAGGAGATTACAGACAACATCAATATACTAAATGATCAACTGCAGAAGGCTACCAAGATTGAAGCCGTTGAGATCAACAAGCAGATAGAGGCATGGGAAAAGAAAGCCGAAGCAATCAAGAATGCAGGTAAGGAGGTATCCAAGATAGGAACCGTTAACGAAGGTGCATCGACACTAAAAGAGATCTCCAAGAATATTGAGGTATTAAATGAGAGCCTGCAGACTGCTAGCATCAACGAGGCATCCATGATCAATCAACAGATAGCAGCATGGGAGAAGAAAGCTGAAGCAATCAAGAATGCAGGTAAGGAGGTGCAAAAGACCTCTATATCCAGCGAAGAAGCTCTAAACAAGAGTTGGGGCGGGATCAAAGGCATGGGAGACAGCATAGAAAGGATCACTGACGCTGTGGAAGGTAACGGATCTGCGTGGCAAGTGTTGACTACTGTAGTGGATGGCTTCCTCAGTTTGTATCAAGGCTTTAAGACAGTGCTGGAGATAATGAAGCTCCTCACCGGTGCCAGTACGGCATTGACTATTGCCAAAACTGCTGAGGTTGGTGCTGAGGTTGGTGCTACTGCAGCACGTGCGACAAGTGCCGCAACAAGTGTCGGAGTATCTGCGGGTGTTATAGCGGCCAATAAGCTTGAATCTGCGAGCTTCAAAGAGTTGGCAGCTGCTAAGTATATGGCGGCTCATGCTTCTATCCCCTTTGCCGGCTTCGGTATAGGTGCAGGATTTACGGCTGCGATGTTGGCGTCTGTTACTGCTGCGGGTATACCTGCATTGGCATCAGGAGGGGTTGCAACCGGCCCTACTCTCGCATTGGTGGGAGAGTATGCTGGGGCAAGCAGTAATCCTGAGGTGATAGCTCCGCTCGATAAGTTGAGATCCATGATATCTGATGCTCCACAATCGCTCGATGGCAGAGTGACATTTGAGATAAAGGGGCGTAGCCTTGTCGGTATCCTTTCGAAGGAGAATAACTTAAAATCACGTAGCTGATATGTTGCACGTCAGATATTCCGGCTCGTTCGTCAGCCGTCATGGTGTTGTCTGGAAGGTTGAGATATATCAAAAATCCGACCTCCCTTATGTCGTGGAGGATCTTGTATTTGATGCAGAATCACCGCTTGTCATAGAATGGCAAGACACCAAGAAGGAGGATGTCTTATGTGGTAGCTCTGCCAGCATCAGGGTCATCAGCACCAGTGATCGTCGCTTCGAGGATTTATACACGATACGCATTGCTGATGTTCGTATGGATGTCTATAGGGATAATGCTCTGTATTGGTCAGGTATGCTGGATCCTGAATTTTATGAGGAGCCGTATGAAAGTCTGAAGGATTACACAGTCTCTCTAACATTTAGCGATTTTGGGATACTGAAACGCTTAAAGTATGGCCTCGGAGGAATGAAGACCCTGAATGATATCCTCAGATATGCGCTGTCTCAAAGTGGCATCAACACATCCGGGGTTGATGAAGCATTCATAAGCACCTCATTGCTCCCTACTGGGAATAGAATGAGTCTTTCAGACCTTAAGGTGAGGAGTGACAACTTCTACAACGAAGATGGCGAAGCGTCAGAGTTAAGTGAGGTCTTAGAGGGGGTATATCAGCCCTTAGGATTAAAGATAGTGCAACGCTGTGGGAAAATCTATGTGTACGATCTTAATGCGTTGTATCATAACTCTGAGGGTAATCCCATTTTGTGGGATGGAGACAGCAGTACAATGGGGGTAGACTCCGTATACAATAACATAAATATCTCCTGGAATACATATGCTCAAAGTGGCAATCTCCTGTCAGAGAAGTGTTGGACTATCCCTACAAGCTCAAGAAAGACGGCATTAAACAATTCGGACGGGTTGCTTTATGGAGAAGCCAGACTCTATTCTTACCACTACAATATGGAGTCGGCCGAACGATGGCTGGATACTTCCGCTTGTGGCTTTACCCTATGGGTGTCGGCTGTGGGTAAGAATATAGAACTGTTGAATCCCTTGAGTTCATTCTACAAAATCGTACCACAATACGATGGGCAAGAGAGTGAAGGCATTGCTCTCATGTTCAGAAGTGTGTCGGTGCACCCAGCAGGGAATGGATCAGCAAATGTGAGAATGAGGAGAATAGGATACCTCATGAATGACTTGGCAGGGACTATGTCAACCATAGGTAAACCCATATTTCGAACTCAGAAAGTACCCATACCGCCGGTGGCAGATCCTGAAAGATTGTCCATACGTATCAGTATTGAATTGTTGATGGATCCAAGGGTAAATCCATTTGAGGGTGCTGTTGATTGGGAAAGCCTACCACAAAAGGAATGGGAAACGTATTGGAAGTCTTATGGAAACTTTGTGTATGTGCCGGTGGCATTGAGGTATCAACCGGATGGGTCTGATGATATATACACGTGGGTTAATGCTGAGGTTATATCCAAGAATGCTCCTGTTGCAGACACAGACTTGTCTAAGACATTAGGATATTGGACCCTGAAGAAAGATCAAGTTGGATACTTGTCTTATTATGATGTTGAAGATCGACTTGTAGAAACCGGTGTTGTCGGATGGAAGTCCAATAGACAAGCTATAGGGCCAACATGGAGAGAGCTTAGTGCGAATATTGGAAGCGCACCGGCAGGACAATATATACCCTACCCCTACTTTGGTGGGGGTGGCGGTCACCTATGGCTTGAGGTGTTGCAGGGATGGCAAATCATAAATAGAGTGATAGGAGATAGGGAGATCTTCCATAGTAAAGAGTCAGACTACGAACTGAGCAAAACAGAGGTTCAGAACGAAGGTGATCTATGGAATAAGATTTCATGGATACTCATGCAACCTCCTAAATTGGAGCTTATAAATAATGATCAGTTTGATCAGACAATAAATACGGACGATGTGCAGTATACATCAGAGTTAAACCCATTTGCAAGGGAGCCTCTGGATATTGACACAGTGTGTGGTAGCTCGAAAGGCAGTGTGCCAACAGCCAGAGGAGCATACTTCAATGCCCATACCGGAAGACAGATTACAGAGCTCACAAGAGCCGGCCGAACATCACAGATAGAACGGTTGCTCATGGGAACCATATACTCTCAATACGCCACAAGGCATACAACTCTTTCCGGGGAGGTTATCACAGATACCGGAAGGCTATGTACTTATATCGATACTAACCAACCTAATAAAAAATTTATGATCCGGTCGGAAGTTCAAGATGTGATCACTGATGCAGGCCAAGTGACATATGTTGAGCTGTCACCAGACGAATACAAAGACTAATATGGATGAGAAAGAATTCACGGTAAAAGTGTTTACGACTCCGGGGCGTCCCAGGAGTAAGCGACTCAGAGAGTTGGGTATTACGGCGGCTAATATATCTGCTAACAATGTTATCAACATGAATAATTCCAAGGTTGTTGAGGGGCATACTCACAACAATAAGTCGGATATAGATGCGATAACAATAGATCGAGCAGGCTATCTCTATATTACCCGACCTGTATTTGAGGCAGGTCCGGTAGCAGGGACTTATGACAAGAAGAGAGTGACCGAGAAAGTAAGGGCAGGAGTTGCTGACCTTGCGCTTGACTTGGCAAAAGATAGTCCGATATGGAGACGATTCTTGTCTCGTCAAGAGGATGATACTGCAGAGGGTCTTATCTCTTTCCTTAGGGGTGCTAACTTCGGAGAGTATGCACCAGGACTTACAGGCTTCGGAGGTCATATAGACGACAAAGGTCGTGCAGAGCTTGAAAGTCTCTTTTTGCGCTCATTCTTGGAGGTGCCAGAGCTGAGGTACAACCGAGTTAGAGTTGTCACGGGTGAAGAATGGAATTCAAAAGGTGGGGGTATCATCGAGAGTGTGGATGAGGGGAACAAGTCCTTCCAACTCAAATTGGAAGCAGGCGAACATCCGTCTGTTGCTGTTGGGGATATCTGTAAGCTCGTGTACAACACAGGCGAGGGATTTGGCACGTGCTATTTCAGGGTGCTGTCCGTATCGAATGACGGTGTGGTCAGATACGCTCTCCGTGAGGGGTACGATATGCACCCAAAGGCGATGAGCCACTTTGTTGCTTATGGCAACTTCTTCGACACCTCAAGACAAGCATCGGCATACAGTACAACGAGCTATACCCGATACCTCAAGGGGGTGAATGATTGGGAGATCGGCAAGCACAACATAGCCATGCAGTTTGGCGACCTCTCCAATCTTCGAGTGCACGGAATGCAACTTGATGGCTATTCAGCCTATCTGAACAATGTGTACTTTACCGGCACGATCCTTCAGCTATCTCCCGAGCAGATCAAGGAGATTGCCGACAAGGTGGATAGCCCCTACTCCGTCACCCTATCTTCCTACGACAAGGTTGTGAAAGAAGGGGCGACAGAATTAAGGCGATCGATGAAGGTTGTGACCGGGAATCATCAAGTGGTTACGGGTGGAAAAGAAGTAACGGTGTCGGAATATAATCTTTCAACGCATATCACCGTATTGAAAGGCAGCAAAGAATTGCTCTACTCAGAGATTGTGGAAGAAGGGGCATATACTGTTACGCTATCGGCCGTTGGAGTAACAGCCACCATCAATGCCGGAAATATCATAATCACCAGCGTTGGTAGTGAGGGGGGCAAAGTAGACATCCTTGTAAACTGTGAGGGGAAGGCTATTGTACCTCAAAGCTTCCGGGTAACGGTTGTGAAAGATGGTATAGGCAGGTATGTAGAGTCAAGATATATGCATGTCGACAATATGCCTGAGGTTCCTATGGGGCGGTTCCCGAAAGGGTGGAGTAAGAGTAATCAAGCACCTTCGGAAACAATCAGTATCGTAGATGTACGTAGCTTTGCACGGCAGGGAAGTAGTTATGTACTTGATCTGATTAATACGGACCAGGGTAGCATCTCGCACATGACGGACGAAGAGGAGCAATATATAACCTATCGTGTCGAGGGTCGAGATCACTCGGGAGAAGGCGTATATCTCCGACTATTCGATCTCTATACCGCAAAAACGCTCTACGATAGACATCTGTATGGCTCATTTGACGAGGGGCTGAGACTACACATACCTCAAGGAGGGCGCATTGTTCTGTCCGTCAGAGGTAGGCGCAAGGGATCCCATGAGCAAACATACACGACCGTCCGTCTCACACGTGCCGATAGCTCGGTGTGTTGGGAGACACGTGCCGAGATCACCCCGTCTCTCCATGACATAGATAATCCGCAATCTTCTCCAACATGGAGTGCTCCGGCTATATATAAGATTGTGCCGAAACGCACTCATCTAACCCCATCACACGTGATGTCAAAAGTATCTGAGACAGGTAGCTATACTCCAGCATCGTATACAGTTGCTCACATGGATGATGACAACAATCTCATCCGTACATCGATGGTGTTATATACGTCATCGGATGGCATTACGTGGAATCGCAAAGAGGGTCGCAAAGATGTATCATCGATGGATGTGGTATTTAGTGCTGAGGCATTATACTATAAGGTGCGTACATATCGATGGATCGACGAGAGCACCGTATATGCTTCAGAGTACTTGCACGAGAGTAATGGTGTGATTATCGGCGACGGACGAAATGGGCGAAATGGGCAAGACGGTAATGACGGCAAGGCGCCGAGGATTAACTCTCAGGGGTATTGGGAGTATTGGGATGGCACAAAGTGGATTAACACCGGTGTGAAAGCTCAAGGTGCTGACGGTCGTGTCGGGGCTATGCCTGTGCCTACAGGAGCATACAAACAAGGACGTCAATACTTTTACAACGACGAGGTGCGACATATAGTACTGTACCGAGCATCAGGCGACGACAGGGCTTACCCCTATGTCGTGAAGAATTACAGCAACTCTGCTGTTACCGTTCCTCCTACAGGGAGGAGTGATGATTCATATTGGAAGCGATTTAACTTCTTCGAAATGGTCGCTACTGATCTATTGCTTGCAGACGGTGCGTATCTTGCAGAGTTTATTTTCAAAGAGGGTAAGCTTATGTCTCAGAGAGGGCTGTTTGAGGGGCGAGAAGTGGACATCTCGGAAGTCCCAGACGGCAAAATCGGTGCTTTCACCCCCAACATTGTCATGAACGGCGAGACAGGGGACGTATCTATACGTGGCAGCGTGGCAGCTCCATTTCAGTGGGATTACAGCGGAGGTACGAGGGTTAAGGAGTCGATAGTCGTCACCCGAGACAACTACAACTATTTCAACGGCTCGTCCTACCGCCTATATGCCCACGACAATGGAAAGGTGGCATATATCCAAAATGCCCATAATCAAGCTGTGCGTATCATCATCAACACCTATATGCAGGACATCGCCAAAAGCCCCCACAAGGAGGTCGAGCTTGTGGAGATTACCATACCACCCGGGGCAGTCCTTGCAGGGGTGATTATACCATCCGTGCGTGAGCTGTTGGAGTTCCCGACCGGGAGTTACAAGGAGATCATCAATGGTGTGCTCACATCAGTCAATTACCGCACAGGGCTATATCCTATAACCCCGATGGAGGAGACGGAAGAGACAACAACCGGATACCGAAAGTTTACGGTTGGGTACACCGTCACCAAGCCAGCTAAGGAGATCAAGATCGTAGCTGCAGGGAGGGTGAGTGATAGAGGTGCTGCTCTTCAAAAGCTCGGTGCTTTTTCCGGTGCATCCAGATATAGCACAGGCAGGTATCAGGTCTATCACAATATCGGTCATGTCAACTACGTACCTACCGTTACGACACAAGGGAGTGGCACGCTCATAGCTATGCTAAAAAACATAACCGGCACGTACTTTGAGGTCGAAGTATCGGATGATGCAGGGAACTACGAAGACGGAGGCTTTGCCTTTCAATGTGTGGCGGAGGTGTAAAAAATAAGTGGGTGCGGTAGCGACCACACCCACTCAAATATTTTAGAAATACTGTCTGTCAATGTTGATTTTTGGCTTTGAGCTCTCGGTATTGTTTCCCTGTACATGGAACGGCGGTATAGGCGCTCTGGAAGAGTTTGTAAACCTCTTCGTAGTTGCCAGCTTCGTAAGCAACTATCACTTTTGTATAAGCCTCTTGCAATACCTTATTGGGGATATACCCAATTGTGTCTTTATCTTCTTTGGTGGTGAAGTAGACATCTTTACCTCCGATAAAGAACTTCTGCAGTTGTCCCTTTGTGCGAGGGGTATCTCCGATAATATCGCTACCAAACATCTTGATTGCAATGTTTTCGAGGTCTCGTTGTGTTTCATGGATGACACGATCCGCATCTTTAGTCATCCCATGACCGATAAGGTGCACAGCCCAAGCCTGCTTAACGACCTCAAGAGGAGTCAGAGGTTGCTCCTCATCGGACTCGGCACGAGGTGCAGTGCCGGAGATGACATTGATAGATATTTGAGCATCCTGCTTGAGCATGCCGTTAGGCTTATCGGTCTTGCAGGAGACCACAAAAAGAATCAATAAAATAGATAGTAGATGTCTCATAGTTGTAAGTATTTAGTTTCGACACAAATATATAAAAATAAATTATATGAATACAAACGCAAACACGATTGACATTCAGAACTTCACGCTACTGAGTGCGGTAAGTCTGCTTGATTTTCTTCTTGTCTGTCAGGCAAGTGGAGAGAATGGGCGGATATCGATACAGTTGCTCGTAGATGCCATTCAGGCAAAGGTGAAGAACGGCGAAGATGGTAAGCCCGTTAGGCTCGACGTCCAGGGCGACAATGTGATGTGGCAAGTAGAGGATGACGACTCTTGGCATATCCTTATCCCGATCGAGAGGATTAAGGGACCAAAAGGAGACCAGGGAGAGCCGGGACAATCCATAAAGGGAGACCAGGGAGAGCCGGGTCTTCCTCTTGAGTTTGCCTGGCGTAGTACAGAGCTTGGTGTACGTATCAAGGGGCAAGGCGAGTATCAGTATGTCAACCTCAAGGGTGAAACCGGAGCGAAAGGAGCAGACGGTAAGATGACCTTCGAGGAGCTGACCGAAGAGCAACGGCAATCACTCAAAGGCGACAAAGGCGACAAAGGGGAGCCGGGTCTTCCTCTTGAGTTTCATTGGGATGGAACTCGTCTCGGAGTTAGGGTACAGGGACAAGAGTCGTATCAGTATGTAGGCCTAAAAGGGAAAGCCGGAGCGAAAGGCGCGAACGGCAACGATGGCGCCAAAGGTGCAGATGGTAAGAGTGCCTACCAACAAGCTCAAGAAGCCGGCTATGCGGGATCAGAGCAAGAATTTATTGCAGTTCTTCTTGAGTCCGCTCGAAACGTTGGCAGTAATACGGCGACATCTTTCACCAATCTACCAATCAATAAGAGGTTGGTGGAGGTAACAACGGGCAATGCATCCTCTTTTTCGCTTGGGGGAACATTGTCGATCGGCTCTATACTCCACATTGTGGTATATCCGACAGCTGAATTTGAGCTGCCGTTGCCGAACAGCGGAGATTGGGTGAGTAAAAAGGCATCATTGAAATTGAAAAGTGGTGAGGTCTCAGAGATTAGTGTTCTCAAGACGGCAACCAAGTATCTAATAACAGCTTACTGATATGATAGGGAGAAGAATGCTCTTGGGTGGTGTTACTGGCGAAAATTATCAATCGGGTCAACTGATCGTTATCCATCAAGATGGGCATGGATCCTCAATAAGTAGGGATTTTGGTGAGACTTGGGAGATGTTACCACTCAACGGTGATATAGCAAGGCAAATTGCCGTATCGAACAATGGAAAATATATCGCTTATTGCGGTTACTATAGCGGGTTATTCTTTAGTGAGGACTTTGGTCGGTCATTCAAAAGCCTGACAAGCACATCGGGATACGCTAATGTATCAATGTCAGATGATGGCAGGTATATTGTCGCAGCTCCCATGAAAGGGACCGGTCTTCAAAAGATTCTGTTATATCGCAATGGCGCAGTACAAGAGAAAAGCTTGAATGGTGTGGTATATGATATTGATATATCATCTGATGGAATGTATATGTGTGTAATGGCGGGGAATGGGCTGCATGTCAGTAGCGACTACGGAGAGTCTTTTCTGAACATTCCCCGGTACTACAGCAATACGAAAGCTGAACACGTTGTCATGGATGCAACTTCGAGTCCTCGACGGATCATCGCTTTCTCTGGAGGCAATATCGGAAGAGATTATGTTGTGTCAAATAATTACTTCGATGCACAAGGCTTTAGGATAAGGTACTTCTATACTAAGTGCATAGATCTATCTATATCAGATAATGGGCAGATACTTACTGCGGTGAGACCGAATTTTTCGATGGTGAGGTCTCGTAATGGAGGTAATAATTGGGAGGAGACAAGTGGTCTTCCGGGCGGTGGATATGACAGTAGAGTGGCTTTGTCAAAGGATGGTCAGATACAAGTATATACGAAGGGTAATAGAGTGCACTACTCCAACAACTCCGGTGCAAGTTTCAGTATCAAGACTCCAACATCACCTAACAGTATACAAGCAATCGCAATAAACGCAGGGTTATGAAACAGTATTATTACATCAGAGAAGGCATAATTATTGCCTTTGGCTGGAAATTGGATGAAAGGTATAGTTTGGGAGAGTCTTATGAGGACTCTATAAGAGTGTATGTGCCATTGAGTGCGGAGCAGGTGGCCTTTCACAAGAAGTATCCTAATGCTTCTGCACTTGAGGTGTGGAACAAGAAGCTTGAAGTCATTGAGGTTGATACAATCGAAGAGACAAGGCAAAAGAAACTTCAGGAGCTATACGAGTACAACAATGGTGACGAGGTGAACTCTTTCACCTTCATGGGGCGAAAAATGTGGGTGAGTCTTCAAGAGCGTATAGCCTTTCGACAAGCTGTTGAGGCTAAGATCGCACTTGGTATAGAGTCCATAACTCTACCCATCGAGGGGCTGATGTCTACTCCGCTGCCTTGTGCGACAGTCAAGACCATGCTTGACCGATTGGAGGTCTACGCATCGGATGCAGACACAAAGATCAAGTATCATGAGTCGGTCATCCGAGGATTGAAAAAGGAAGAAGAAATCAATAAGTATAACTACAAGGAGGGGATGCCCTCTCCACTAAATTTTGACAATCTATGATTACACTACTAATCTTACTATCACTTGCGATACTTCTTGCCTACGTATCGTACACGCTCCTATCACACAAGAGCGTACCATCATCTATCAGCGCAACGTACTACCGACTAAGGCACAAAAGCCTATTCAGCGTTGCGATGTTTTCGAGTGCTGCCCTTCTCATGCCGGCTATGCTGGAGATAGTACCTGAAGATGTTGAGTTTCTCGCATTTCTCGGATGCGGAGGTATGCTGTTTGTTGCCGTTTCTCCCCACTTTAAGGGAGAGACGGTGGAAGCTAAGATACATGCGGTTGGAGCAACTGTTTTGCTCATTTGCTCTCAGCTCCTTGTCGCCCTGTTGACACCTTATCTCCTATTCGCATGGGGATTTCTTATCGCATATCTTGTCATTCGCTTCAAGAGAGCTGAGGAGATTGTGTCTATTAAGACCTTTTTGTCGAAATCTAAAGCTTTGTTTTGGACGGAGATTGTCGCAATACTAACCACATACACTACGCTACTATGGACACTGTATATCTAAGAGTTAAGGAGATGACAATAGGCGCTCTTGCCCTCGTCATCTCAATCCTTTCTCCAATATCTACGGCTCTTGTGCTGCTTATTACTATGTCGATAGTGGACGTCTTTTTAGGGTTTAAGGCAAACCGTAAAGTCTTGGGGGAAGAGTTCAAATTCAATAAGGCTTTCAATGCCATTACCAAGATGGGGTTCTTCTGCATGCTTACGGTGCTCATACACCTCACTTTCCACCTCTATGGAGAGGTGGAGGTGGCATCGGTCGTGGTCAAGTACCTCAGTTGGATCATCATCTACTACTACATCCTCAATATGCTGTACAACGCGGGTAAGATATACCCCGACAGTAAGGTGATACCGTTCCTTGTCGAGATCATGCAGTTGCATATATTGGGGGCTATGATGTCACGTATGGGTATTAACGTTAGCAAGGTCAAACTCCAAGAGGAGCAGGCCGAGAAAAAGAAAGGAGATGAAAAATGAAAACCAATAGGCGGATAGATAAGATCATCATCCACTGTACGGCCACACCCGAGGGAAGACATCACACCGTGGAAGATGTACGTAGATGGCACGTACAAGGCAGGGGGTGGAGAGACATCGGGTATCACTATCTCATATACCTCGATGGCACTATCCACGAGGGACGACCATTAGATCAGATCGGAGCGCATACGGTCGGGCAGAACCGTTACAGTATCGGTGTATGCTACGTAGGAGGGGTCGCCAAGGATGGCAAGACACCCAAGGACACACGCACCGAAGCGCAGCGCATAGCACTTCGAGAGCTTGTAGCGACCTTGCAATGGGATTATCCCAACGCAACGGTACACGGACACAACGAGTTTGCGCCCAAAGCTTGTCCGAGCTTTAACGTGCAAAAGGAATTATAAGAGAAAAACAAGTGTGGCCTTCAAAGTGGCTATATGATACCGTGCTCCTTCAGATCTTTTGTTTTGATAAACTTCGACGATGAAACGGTGCTCATAACATCGGAAAGCACATCTTGACTTATTGATCCTACACACTTTTGCCGGAAGATATCGCTTGTTTTAACGATGAACAAACAAGAGCAGTCAACAAAACTGTCATGGCGGAGGAATGAGTGATCAGGGTCTACTTTCAGTGGCATTTGCAGATCTCGACGATCCTGATGGAGAAAGCTGTTGATACGAGAGTTTATAATTACACCGGCACAAGTTCCATTAGATGAACTCAATCCCAAGAATATATAGTACTTGTTCGCAGCTTGATCATCTCCATTTTTCAAAACGATATGTTTTATTTTATCTTTTGGAATAAGAAAAACCCGTCCATTAACAAGACGCTCTAACAAGAGGTGTTCCGGCATTCCATCTGCTAAAAGCATATTTCAGGATAGGGCGTTTTTGATAGAATTGTGTTCGTTGATCAGCTCGACGACACCACTCGGTGCACCCCCGGAGTTTGCGATGTCAACATGCGACATGATATGATTTGAAGGGTTGTTAAATGCCCTCTCCCAATATTCATCGTGGCTCAGCTCTTTAAGTTCTTGGAAGGTTTTACTGCTGTACATCCTGATTGAATAATCAAGCGTCTCTATATCCGCAATGGAAAGATAATCCATATCGGGTTCTCGTCTGGCAAAGAGTATGCCTTGCGCATCTTCATTCTCAGATCCGATGACGCAGTTAAAAGAGGAGTTCTTATGTTTGTATAAGTCATACAAATGTGTTGGGATCGGGCCATACTTAAGAGCATGGAATTCATCTGCGACAAGTGGCATGCCATAAGTAGCAAGGTGATGCCTCTGTGCAAAATATAGTGTCTTAAGCAGGTGGTATATATCCAGCCCTCCCGTCTTCTGTAAAATGTACAATGACATTTCAATGAGGCTATATTGTTCTAAGTTGTTCATTTATATGCCCATGCAATGATTATCCTGCAACAAAGGTATAACTAACTAACTTATAAAACAAATAATCATTATACTTTTAACAATTACCTGTTTGCCATATGAAACAAAACATTATAATCTTGATAGTCATATCGTGTCTATTAAGTAGTTGTGTCTCCAAGCGCAAAACAATCTCCGAGGAGGTGCAGATCAAGACAGAAGAGATTACTTCGGAGACAGCACGAGAAGAACGGAAAACCATCTCAGAATGGATTAAGGAGCATTCGGGCTCTGTTGTTATTACAGAGACAGAGTACTACGAACCGATAGACCCGATAGGGGGTATTAAGTCAAGTAGCAATGTTTTTCCACCACCGAAAGGGGGTGTTAAGATGGAGCGCAAGACCCTTGTCAAAATCAATGCGACAGAGCAGGCAAAAGATGTCGAGACAACGGAGGTTATAACTAATAAGGTCGCAGCACGAGCCGAAGATACGCACAGAGAGACCAAAATAACCGAAAAGATCAAAGATCACAAGTCGGGCGTGCTACGTTATATAATCATCATTTTTGTAATAAGTGCTCTTCTTGTCGTGTTCTTGCGTCCACTAGGGATGCCGAGATAGATAATTGTTCTGAAATAGTGCTTACTTATGAAAGTAGGCACTATTATTTTATCTATTCTGAGCGCCACGGAATGGTAAAATATATTTACATTTGTTGAGTTTAACCACAAAACACAATGCAATGAAGAAATTATTATTTACAATGATTGCCCTTATCGGGCTGGTGGTCGTCTTCTCGGGTTGCAAACAGCAGAGCAAGTCAGAGGAAATGCAAGAAGCATTTGAGAAAGCATATGCAGAAGCCGAACAAGCACCGCAAACCGAAACGCAATTATTTTTGGGTTTTCAGTTTGGGATGAACAAAAAGCAACTTAATTCATTTCTTGACAGCTTGGTGAATGCAGGGAAGGTGTACACAGATGAGCAATATGCCTATAAGTATGATTTTAAGCTGTCAGAAAGCCTTGATTTACAAATTAGTTTTATTCCAAAATTTGAGAATGATTCCCTATATGCAATAACTTACTTTTTAAGCAGTGAATATAACCTTGGAAAAGAAATGGAAATGATGATGATGTCTTTCAATCAGTCTGAACGAAGAAATAGTTTCCGGGGCTACTATGTTGATGATATTATTGGGGAAACATCATATCACTATATCAAAGATAATATGATGATTACATTTAGAAGAAATGGTTTGTCTTCATATATGGATTACGAGAATGTCCCTATTGCAAGCCGTGTTAAGAAAGAACAAAAAGCAAAGGATGATGAGGTAAAGAAAAAATCAAGTGAAGATTTCTAGCCCAAAACACTTGCAAATCCAAGATGATAAAGTAATGGAATAAAAGAGATAAGACGATGGGATTAACACTAATACAAGACGGTCGAAAGATAGTCTGTATTAGTGTTATTTCTTACCGTATAGAACCCAATCAATGACCCTGCGGTTAGCATCGTCAACCTTAGATCTATCGAAGTCGATGTATATATCCGTAACCGTGTTGTTACCATGCCCCAAAGCATGAGCAATGGTATCTCGTGGTATGTCGAGGCTTGCTGCTATGGTTGCCCAGGTATGACGTGCCCAATATATGGATATATCAGGGTGTAGTGCTTTATAATGATATTTACCACCCCTTCCATATACATCAATCTCCCCTATCCTTTTAAGGGCTTTATTGAGCTTCTTTTGGTAGTTCTGGTAGTCTTTGTAATGATCCGATATATCCACCAGATATTTAATACCTCTGTATCGATCAATAATGGCTCTTGCTTCCGGCTCTACTTTCACGCTATACAGCCGACTCGTTTTTGCTCTAGTATACTCGATACGATCGTGCCTTAGGTCTGTATATCGCAACCCTGCAAGATCCACTGTATTGATCCCAATGAGGAAAAATGTGAGTTTGAACATGTCCAAATACTTTACCTGAGAGTCGGATACTGGATAATTGAAAAGGATTCTGAGGTCCTCAACAGGCAATGACCTTTTAGCGGTCGGGACAGGTCTGATCTTAAATCTCCGGAATGGATAGTGACTTGTGTAGTCATTATCTATAGCATCATTAAATACAGCTCGAATATTACGGAGGTGGATGTTGCGTGCGTTCTTTGATGGTGATGTTTGAGCCAAAAAAGCTTCGAACTTCAATAGCCATTCTTTATTGATGTCTTCAAAACGAATATCCTCATAGTTTGGATCAAATGCTTTGATCCTCTTGTATGTGTGTTCGTACACCTCTCTTGTGCTTGCCTTGAGGCGCATATCTATAGATCGCCTGAATTGCTCCATGAAGAAAACATCCTCTTTTCCTGCATCTCTTGGGTTCAATATAAGCTGCTTTAGATCGGTAGCCTTATATGATTTCATGCGCTTGTCAGAGACCATGCTTAACAGCTCAATATCAATCTCAAACTTACGTTTCAATATAAGAGTGTTTAGTGTTTGGCGCTGCGGATGCTTCACTATTTTTTCTGCACGTGGGTCCCATTCTTCCTGTTTCAGGTTTATTCCAACGGGTAAAAGAGCTGAGGTTCCATTGTGACTGATTGATATAGTGAGAGGGAACGTGCCATTGAGCTTATCTGCTCGTGTATCAAGGTAAAATTTAGTCGTTGCCATCTTGAATTCATTTGCAGGGATTTTGCAGATGTTTTATGCAGAAAAGCATACTTTTCGACATAAAAACTGTTAACAACCCCGAGGTTTAAGTGACAACACAATAAGAAAAGGCGCTAATAACCAAACTTATCATGTTGATTATCAACGCCTTTGTTTTAAGTCGGGGTACCAGGATTCGAACCTGGGACCCCCTGCTCCCAAAGCAGGTGCGCTAACCGGACTGCGCTACACCCCGTCTTTTCTCTTTTGCTCTGCAAAGTTAGGTATTTATTTCAGACCTTCCAAACATTTAGAGCGTTTTTTCTTGTATTTTTTATCACAACTTTTCACATCGATAAGCTAACAAAATACCTATCAGGAAGATAGGCTTAGAAAAAAAGTCATAGCAACTCGAAAGGATCAGCATCTTGAAGTACCGGAAACACTTCTCTAAAACTAGAAAGTTCGCTTTTATCCAAAGTTACTCTCATCACACGCTCCTCATCATTGACTATTTCGTGAAGTAAATCTCCTTTAGGTCCGGCAATGACAGAGTCCCCGGGATAGATCAAAGTCTTCGGTCCCTGCCCCACCCTGTTACAACCCAAAACATAGGCTTGATTATCGATCGCCCTTGCACGAAGGAGCATTTTCCAAGCCTCCTGGCGTGGATAAGGCCAATTGGCCGTACAAAGAAGCATATCATATGGCATCTCTTGGCTATACCTCATCCACACCGGAAACCTCAAATCATAGCAAATAGACAAAAAGATCTTCCATCCTCTCCAATCCACGAGACATCGTCGTTCTCCCGGCTCAAAAAACTTAGCTTCACCACCGGGACCGAAGAGATGTACCTTGTGATACTCCTCTTCTATACCCTCAGAGACATCTACGAAGACACCGGCATTGGCAAGTCGTCCATTGTCCAAGAGTTTGAGCAGGCTGCCGTAGACGGCACAACCATATCTCAGAGAGAGCTCTCTCATTGTTTTTAGACCACGAGTGTAAGCATCTGAGAGCCCATCCTCCATCTTTGTCACGAAGCCCGTTGTCCACATCTCAGGCAAAAGGATCAAATCCACCCCATCGATAGACTCTCGCTCTATGATCGACTGCAAGTGAGAGATATTTTGATCGATATCACACTGTACTTGCTGCATCTGGATGAGGGCAACATTAATCCTATCTTTAGTTCTCATACTGCTTACTCCGCATACTTTTCGGGAAACTTTGCCATATCCGCTCTGTACTTCGATCGAATGTAAGCAATGTCCGCCTCCATATCACCGGTGGGTGTGAAGATCTCAAAAATCCCAAGCTCCTTTTTTTTATAATCAATCCTTGCCAACTCTATCACGATGCCGGCACCTGAAGCAATCCGCCAAAACCCCGTCTTCCACTCTTTTCTCTTTGAACGAGTCCCTTCGGGAGTGACAGCGATATTATAGTCTACTTTTGTTGCCAACCCCTCGATGATCTGATCCACTGTAGAGGTCTTTTTGCTCCTATCCACAGCAAGACCGCCAACCATCTTGAAGAAAAGATTCAGAGGGAATACAAACCATTCCTTTTTGATCAAAAAACGAGGCTTGCGTCCCATCGAAAGATAGTAGCAGAGTCCCAAAGGGAAGTCCCAGTTACTTGTATGAGGAGCGACACAGATTACAGACTTACGAGACACACGTTCGGGATAAATAGGCTTCCACCCAAACATTTTAAGGAGTTTGCCCCAAAAGGGCTTATATTCTATCATACTATAGTATATTCTGTTTATAAATCAGTCGCAAATTTAACTCTTTTCCTCCATATACATACATCAGACAGAGATAGACTCAAGGCTTCAGAGCCTGATCAAACAACTGCTTATAGTGGATGTAGAACTTATCCCAATAGGCTTCCTCAGACAATCCCTTTGCTATCTCAGACACACCGCTGCGTGTCTTGTCAGGTAGAGCGACGAACGACGATATAGTGAGAGCTAAATCCTCCGCAACGGTCTTCATATTGTGATCATTACGATGAAGAACCTCCACCCCACAGTTCCGGATCGATGGTGTCTCATACAGTCCCTTTACCCACATCCCAAATCCGGACTTATCTGTCGTCACTGTGGGGACTCCGAATGCGATACTCTCAAGAGGCGTATAACCCCAGGGCTCGTAGTACGACGGGAAGAGAGTGAGATCGACACCGGACAAGAGTTCATAGTATGTCATACCAACGATCCCATCCCTACCATCCAAATACGAAGGGATATACAGAGGATACACCCTTACTCCCCATTTGTCTCTGTAAGACATGAGATGATTAAGGATAGGATCGTGATGAGGAGCATTAAGCCTATGAGATAAGACGGGGTCTCTCATAGACTTGGAAAAAGTCCCACCGATATCCAAAGCATGAGCAAGATCTTCCCTTGCACCACTGATCCAGCCGGGCACAAGGATGAGTGCAATGACATCCTTCTGTATCGTCTCATCTTCTGCCACCTGAGCCATGGCTTCGATATAGGCATCCAAGCCCTTGTTGCGATACTCACTTCGTCCGGAAGTGGCCACAACCACAGCATCCTTACCCAACTCTTTGCCATACAACGCATGGGTGATGTCGAGTATCCGATGACGAGCCTTTTCTCTGATCTTCTTCATATCAGGAGGAGATGGTACAAAACCGGGTTCAAAACCATTCGGTACTATCACATCTGCAGGCTTCTCCAAGAGTTGGGCACACTCCACATTCGTCACCTCACTTACAGTCCCAAAGGCTGCCGAACGATAAGCTGCAAGTCGTTCAAGGGTATGCTTTGCCTGCACATTCAGTTCTTCAGCCATCTGATTACCATCGAAGTACTGCATATTGTCATACAGAGGTTTGCCATTTCCTGCTATCGAACGCCCGACTGTCGTCGCATGGGTAATGAATACTGTCCTTATCATGGGACAGTGAGATCGGAGGTACAGAAGCCCCATACCTGTAGTCCACTCATTGAAAATCGATATGACCTTGCCATCAAGATCACTCAGTTCCTTCCAAGCCATCATCACCTTGGCCGCGGCAATGCTGAACATACATGCCTCATCATAATCACCATACCCGAGTTCGCTACGGACACCGTACTTCTCCCACATCTCGAAGTATAAGTCTCCTTTCTGTTCAAAAAGGCTGCTAAAGTCCACAAGGGCACACATCGGACGACCTGGAATGCTCCAATATCCCACCTTGACAGGCAATTGTATCATCTCAGATATAGGCTTCCCCCACTTTTCGGTCAAGTCTGTGTCCTGCTCAAAGTCTGTGAGCTCTCGCCCCTTGATCCAAGGCCCTATAAATAGCAGGCGTTCTTCATCCGAAAGGTCCTTCAACATCACTGCAGCACGAGTACTTAGGACAGTATATATGCCCCCTACTTTATTGCACACTTCCCACGAAGTCTCAAATATAAAATCAGGTTGTATCATCACTCTCTATAATCTTTTATTCATGGGCTCTCTCTCATGGAGGTCTCCCTTCTTGTAAAACCCTCAAATGACACAAAAAGTTGCATAGGATACAGAGAGTATCTGTATCTCGACAGAAATATTTCCAATGTTCGACAGAAAGTATTCTGCCCCGAGACAGAACACTTTCTGTCAAAGACCCCTAAAGAGCCATATACACATCATCCCAAAGCATATTTTCAAATTAATTTTACAGAAGATTTCTTGAATATTATCTGTATTTTTGTGGAATAGGGATGTGCTCACAAGCACATCCGTATCGTAGTCCAAATAAATCATTTAATATATTAAGGATGCTAAGATTTCCTCAAGCCAAGATAAATATCGGGCTGAATGTTGTGAACAAACGAAGTGACGGTTATCATGACCTTGAGACTGTCTTCCATGCGATTCCTCTCTGTGATGCACTTGAGATCATTGAGTCTGAGGAGATGAGGACAGACTTCGGTCACTGCGACCGCTTGTGCCCTCCCCGAGACAACCTCGTATGGAGAGCCTACGACTTGCTCAACAATCATGTTGGCGGTACACTTCCACCTGTGGAGATCATACTACGTAAGCAGATACCTTCGGGGGCGGGACTGGGAGGAGGCTCTTCTGACGCCTCGACAGCACTCCTTATGCTGAGAGAGATGTACAATCTTCCGCTGAGCGATGACGAGTTGAGAGCCTTATCGAAGCAACTCGGAGCAGACTGTCCATTCTTTATAGCCCCCTCCCCTCACTTTGCCGAAGGGATCGGAGATATATTGTCTCCCATAGATCTTGATCTTTCGGGCATCCATCTACATCTTGTATTACCGGACATCCATGTATCCACCAAGGACGCTTATGCGGGCATCAAGCCCCAACCGGCTCGATATGACCTTCGCACCGTGCTTCAGGCTCCCATAGAGACATGGAAAGACACAGTCACAAATGATTTCGAGGCAGGAGTGTTCGGACTTCATCCCATCCTCGGAGAGATCAAGCAAGAACTTTATGCCAGAGGAGCAGTCTATGCCTCAATGAGTGGTTCAGGATCGGCTCTGTACTGTCTCAGCCGTGAGGCATTAGATCTCTCCGAACTGTCGAAGATGTACACCGTCAGACATTTTATTTTATAACAATCATATTTTCAACTAAAAATGAATTCATTTTCCAAGTTTCTAATCCTTGGTCTGGCTTCTTCGAGTATGACGATGGCATCGGCACAAGAAGCTAAAAAGACCTCTCCTGACACGCTCAGCATAAGTAACTTCAGAGCGTTTAAGACAGTGGCTTTTCGTTCGCCATTCATGAGTGACAGCATCGGTATAAATGGAGAAAAATACGATGCTAACAGCCTGCTGGGTAGTAGTACTTTCATGAACACCAAAGACAAATCGGCTCGGATAGTCTCTGCGGACAAGTCAGGATTTATTACTACAGAGAAAAAGAATAAGGCTGATGAAAACGTTTCGTACATCACGACCTATGCGACCAACATCAACAGCTCCAGGTATGAAAAAGGCAGTATCCTCATCGAGAGCACATTGCCTTTCAGAGCATTCTTGGATGGTAAGATGATTGCCCAATCAGACAAGGCCGTACACAAAGACTCCATAAAGACACCCCAAAAAGCATCTGTCACAATCACACCTACAGCGCACCAACTCGTCATCCGTACCATAGAGACCTCGAAGGACACAATAGATATGGGGATACGTGTCAGATACGTGAGCCCACACGATGAGACCGGCATATCGGCCACGACGGATGATACGAGATATATCGATCTCGATTTTATGCTTCATGGAGACAACCTCACGAGAGTCTCAGTGTCTCCTTCGGGCAAGTACATGATCATGGGAAAAAGGACTTACTTCGGCGGGAAGCACAATGTCGAGTATTCTCTCTATAAAGGCAACAAAAAGATCCGTACACTGGGACAAGTCGGAAGTGAATCTTGGCTTCCGGGAAAAGACAAACTCTACTTCACACGAGAAAAAAATGGAAATAGAGCCCTCGTGGCTTTGGACCCTGAAACAGAGCAAGAGGAAATCATCCACAGCTCTATCCCTCAGGGCAACTTCTCGATGTCCCCCTCAGGCAGATATTTGATATTCTTTGATCACAAACAAGGCCCAAAAGCAGGAAAGCACTCCACAAGAGTACTCGGCAGAGGAGACAGAGAGCAAAACTTCAGACACAGATACTTTATCTCTTTGTTTGACCTACAGACCGGACTTTACAATCCCATCACATACGGATTTAGGACAACTGCACTACAAGACATGTCGATGGATGACAGCAAGTTGATCTTCTCTGTATCCGAGATAACGACAAAGAGACCCTTCTATACCTCAGACTTTATCGAGTTGGATCTCCGTACCATGAAGGCAGACACCTTGTTCAAAAAGACCTCCGAGATCTCCGAGGTCTCTTACACATCGAAGCCCGGTATCCTGCTTGTTCAAGGCACTGCAGATGCTTTCGGAGGCATCGGTCGTAACCTCCCTGAAGGAGCTATCGCCAACACCTATGACAAGCAGATGTATCTGTACAATGCGAACAGTAAAAAAACGTCCACTCTGACCAAGGACTTCAACCCATCCATAAACAACGTTTACATCTCACCCAAGCTCTTCAACATTTACTTCACAGCCGAAGATGAGGATAGGATGACCCTATATAGCTGTGACTTAGGGAGCGGAAAGATTACCAAACTATCTCACAAGGAGGATTATGTACGTTCTTTCGGAGTCTCCGAGGATGGTAAGATAATGGCATACATCGGTCAAAGTATGAATAATTCCGACCGTATGTACCTCATCTCAGGAAGAAATAATAAAGAAGAGCTTGTCTACGACCTCTCTGCACTAAAGCTGAAGGATTACAAAGTGGGAGTCGGAAAGGTATGGGACTTCACAATGCCTAATGGAGATGTGGTACCCGGAAGATTTTATCTCCCTCCCAACTTTGATGCCAATAAAAAATATCCACTCATTGTTTATTACTATGGTGGGACAGCTCCGACATCAAGAATATTTGAAAATGCATACTCTCCTCACCTCTATACATCTCAAGACTATGTCGTATATATCGTCAACCCAAGCGGCACGACCGGCTATGGACAGGAGTATGCATCTCGTCACGTCAATGCCTGGGGTAAGCGCACAGCAGATGAGATCGTCGCTTCGGTCAAGGGCTTCTGTGCTGCTCATTCATTTGTAAACGACAAAAAGATCGGTTGTATGGGTGCCAGCTACGGAGGCTTCATGACCCAATACCTTCAGACCATAACAGACATCTTTGCAGCAGCGATAAGCCATGCAGGGATCAGCGCACTTTCCTCCTATTGGGGTGAAGGCTTCTGGGGTGTAGGTTACAGTACCGTTGCAAGTGCCGACAGTTATCCTTGGAACAACCCCGATCTGTATGTGCGCCAAAGTCCTCTTTTCAATGCGGATAAGATCAAAACCCCTCTCCTACTTCTTCACGGTACGGTAGACACCAATGTCCCCGACGGAGAGAGCGTACAGATGTACAATGCTCTCAAGATCTTGGGCAAGGAGGTCGAATTTATACGTATTCACAACCAAGACCACTTCATCCTCGAAGAGCCCAAACGCATCGAGTGGACCAATTCGATCTTTGCATGGTTTGCAAAATGGCTCAAGGACGATCCCACATGGTGGGATGATATGCATCCTAAAGTGAACTTATAAAAAGCATTATGCCCTTTGGCTTGATATTGCAAAGCCATACAAGGATATTTAACAGAAGAACAATCAAAATTAAACAAGATTGTAATATCCTTTGTATAGCTTTGCAATGTCATTTAATCACCTCCATAAACGTAACATCAAGGAATGAGAAAAATCATCTACACATTGGGCTTTCTCGGTATAGCCATGACACTGCAAGCACAAGAGGGATCTAAGTGCAAAAAGTGCAGCGATCACAAAACACAGGTGCAAAAGAACGAAGAAGAGATCTCTGCACTCAAAAAACTGAAAATATCCGGTTACATCCAAACCCAAATGCAGTGGGGGGAAGAAAACAGTACCCTCAGAGTCGGAGAAAAGCGTACAGACGCAGATCCCGAAAATTGGAACAGAATCGGAGTCCGCAGAGGTCGTCTGAAACTTGCTTATACCGAACGTTATATGTCCGGAGTCTTTCAGGTCGATCTCTCTGAGAAGGGTATAGCCATCAAGGACATCTATCTCAATGCTCATCTCCCTAAAATGGGACAGAGCAGTGTGACCACTGGTTTATTTCTGAGACCTTTCGGATACGACATCGAGGCTTCGACATCCATGAGAGAGACCCTCGAGCGTGCAAAGATCTTCCCGACACTCTTCCCCGAAGAGAGAGACCTTGGGGTGAAGCTCTCGCTACAGAGCTCCAAAGGCTCTGCCCTTGATTTCCTAAAACTCGATCTTGCCATCATTGCAGGTAATGGGATCAAGAGAGAGACAGACAGCCGCAAAGACTTCATTGGTCGCATAGTAGCAGACAAGAAGTTTGGAGAAAATCTCCAAGGAGCTATCGGCTTCTCTTACTACAACGGTGGTGTTTATCAGGGTTCTAAAGACGTTTATCAGGTCGAAAATGGTGAGTTTAAGCTCAGTTCTTCCGAAAATAACAAAGGCGCCTTTGCTAAGAGAGAATACTTCGGGGTAGAGGGGAGATTTAGCGTTGTTTCACCACTTGGCAAGACTCAGCTCTTGGGCGAATACCTTTGGGGGGTACAACCCGGGACAGCCTTAAGTTCAAGAAGTCCAAACTCTTCTACTCTCTATGTCGGAGACACTTATATTCGCAACTTCAATGGCTGGTACGCTACATTTGTACAAGATTTCGGCACACTGCCCTTTTCAGCTGTGATCAGATATGATAGCTACGATCCAAACACCAATCTCTCAGGAGATCAAATCGGTAAGGCTAACTCCGGAGTCGTAGATCTATCGTACAATACGCTTGGTATGGGGCTCATTTGGTACATCAATAAGAGCATGAAGCTACAAGGCTATTATGACATCGTGACGAACGAGACGAGCAAAAACTTGGCCGGCTATCAGAGCAACCTGAAGGACAATGTCCTTACCTTGATGGTTCAGTATAAGTTCTGATACATCATATTCAAGCCGAAAGGTTGTCATGAAAGCAACCGACGACCAGCACAGAAGCATTTTGGCCACGAAATCAGGTTGTAGAACGCGATAAAAAAGTCGTTTGACTTAATTACGAGAGTCGTTTGACTTGATGACAAAGGTCGTTTGACTTGATGACGAAGGTCGTATAACTTCATTTTTTATGTTCAAGCTCTGAACTTGGACAAGACGATACCTCAAGGATGGGGGGTGAGTCAAACGGGCAGTTATCCACTGCAAGCCGACAGACTTATCCCCCATCCTTTTTGCGTTGAGTCAATATCTCATATTTACCTAAAAGCATTGATAGGATTATCTTATCTTTGTACCTGATTATATAATACCCGAAGATATGGCGACAGAAGAGCAAGGCTACAAGATACCCGAGGCATTTTTGGAGGCGTTTGGATCAACGTTCGGTCAGCAGGAGGCAGATGCTTTCTGTCGCTCTGTGAATCAGCCCTCCCCCGTAAGCATTCGCGTCAATCCTTACAAACTGAACACCCCTCCCATCGGAGGTAAGATCGTACCATGGTGCAGTCTTGGGTATTACCTTGACACTCGTCCTACTTTCGGCATCGACCCTCTTTGGCATGCCGGAGCGTACTATGTCCAAGAAGCTTCAAGCATGTTTGTCTCACAGTATCTATCGGAGCTGTCCGATGACACAAAAATTGCCCTCGACCTCTGTGCTGCTCCCGGAGGCAAAAGTACTCTACTGAGAAGCCTTCTGCCAAAGACCTGTGTCCTCATTGCAAATGAACCGGATAGAGGTCGTGTGTCTGCCTTGCACGAAAACCTCACAAGATTTGGCAGTGACGAAGTCATTGTCACCAATGCCTATCCGAACGAACTTAGAAAATCCGGGCTGATGTGCGATATGATACTCGTGGATGCCCCTTGCTCCGGCGAAGGGATGTTCCGAAAAGACCCCAACAGTCGCAACGAGTGGTCTATGGGTAGTGTCGCATCATGTAGTATAAAACAAAAAGAGATCCTGGATGAGGCATGGCGTATGCTACATCAAGGAGGAATCCTCATATACAGTACTTGCACCTACAATAAAGAAGAGAACGAGGCTCAGCTTGAGTACCTCTCAGAGCATTATGATGTGGCGAAGATCATCTTTCCAGATCTCAAAACACCTGAAGCCATGGGGATCTCAAAAGGCGAGCGAGACGGTGTGTACAGATTTTTCCCACACCATACAGTAGGAGAGGGATTTACTATATTTGCGTTACAAAAAGCCGGTAAGAAACAAAAGGTATCTCAGGAGCAAAGAAATCGAAAAAGAGAGACCCAAAACTCTCAGATCCCCTCTATACTGAAAGATTCCATCAGAGAACAAGTGAACATCACGAACGAGGGGGATGAGTTTGTCTATCTCTCACCTCAAGGAAAAGTCATCGCAGACCTCTTAATAAAAGCGAGGGTACGTGTACTGTCTAAAGGTATCATCTTAGGTAGTGTCAAAGGCAAGGATTTCGTCCCCCATCATTCATGGGCGATGAGTAATATGATAGCTGATCAGGCTCCTTATCCTCATATCGAGGTGGATGAAGATACAGCCCTCGCTTATCTCAAAAGAGATACCATCAATCTTGCTCCCCATAAGGGTTTCGAGTGCATCACATACAAAGGCGTCCCTCTTGGCTGGATAAAAAACATAGGTAACAGGGTAAACAATCTCTATCCCAAAGAACTTGTGATACGAAATCGAAATGCCGTGTCGGAAGAACTCCCCAAACTATTCTAAAAAGAAGAAATGAAACATCTGAGAACACTACTTATACTCCTCTCCTTATCGCTATCGAGCTACTCTCCATGGGCCACAAAGGTATGGGCACAAGAGTCCATCGATATCCCTGAATACAAAGCCGCACTACTTACATGTGGGCCATCGGATTTGGAGACATTCATGCTCTATGGGCATACGGCCATAAGGATATGGGATACCAATGGAGAAGAGGATTATGTCTTCAATTATGGGTTGTTTTCGTTTGATCAGCCCAATTTCTTGATGAACTTTGCACTTGGGAAGCCCCTCTATGCTTTGGGGATAAGCCCCATGTCTGACTTCATTGATGCATACAGATACGAGGGTAGAAGTGTGAGCCAACAAGTCTTGAACCTCTCTCAATCCGAGATAAAAGAGATGTACGACTTCTTGCGGTGGAATGCCTTGCCCGAAAACAGAGACTACATCTACAACTTCTATTTCGATAACTGCTCGACCAAACCAAGGGATTTGATCGAACAGTTCAGCAAAGGGATGAAAATCGTTGGAATGGAGGAAATGCCGACCTTCAGGTCTATCTTGCGACACTACACAAGGACTGATCGTTGGTACACATTCTTGTGTGAACTTCCCCTTGGAGCGCAGACAGACAAGGTAATGAGTCTCTCGGAAGCAGCATTTCTACCACTCATGTTAGAAAAGGAATTGGATCATGCCGTCCGAAGTGACAACAATGAGCCTTTGGTGCGAGCAAAGACGGTCTTGGTACAGGAAACACGCCCCGTGGGCACAAAGAAAGATTCTCCTATCACACCTACGACGATGATCATCGGGATACTATTGGTCTATGCCCTTCTCGTGATGCTAAAGCCTCGAATACCTCATGCTCTCAGTGTGTATAGGAGTCTGCTCTTCATAACCATCTCGGTATGTGGGATAATACTTTGGTTCTTGGGACTCATCTCTCATCACCCACACACATTTCCCAACCTGAATATGCTGCTATTCACCCCACTCTATTTACCCCTGGCAATAACTATATGGTTCTCACAATGTAAGAGGATTAATAATTGGCTCTATTTTATTAACTTTGTAGGGGTATTCCTCTGTGCCGTAGGGGTGATCTTCGGTTACCAGACACTGCCGGAAGGGATGACGATACTGTTCGGTCTGATCTGTGTGGATCATGCACTTTACTCCGGAGTATTGAATTATATCAAGAGTAAACGACAGTAAATCTACGAGATAACGTTGATGAACAAACTGATAGTACCCATCATAGCATTGCTGGCAATGTGCCAGACCCAACAAGTAGAGGCCGGTATACCTCGACTTGTGGTGCTGTTGTCTGTCGATGAGCTACGATCAGATTTGTTGGATGAGATATTTCCTCTTCTACCCGAAGACGGACTCAAAAGGCTCCTCGAAGAGGGACAGGTTTACAATAATGTAAACAACCCTCTACTATCGCCCAACAGCACTGCAAGCCAAGCCTTACTACATACCGGGACAACAGCCCTTGGCAATGGCATAGCCACCCGCAGACCTTTTGTCAGAGCATCAGACGGGAAGGTATCGGCACACAACTCTGTATTTCACGACGAGCAGTATATCGGATATGCGACGTCGTCTCGCCTTTCGCCCAAACGGCTCTCTGCACCGACGATAGCAGACAAACTATGGCAAGCAAGCAAAGGAGAAAGTCTTATCTACAGCTTGGCTCCAAATGCGGAAGAGGCAATAATCGGTGGTGGACAACACGCCGATGGCGTATTCTGGATAGATGATTACAATGGAAAGTGGGTATCCTCCACTTACTACAAGGATGGCTATCCGCCATACATCTACCGCCTCAATGATGGTGAGAATGGCATATACCAACGTCTCAAAAGTACAATTTGGTCTCCTGCGTACGGACAACTTTATAAGTTGCCCTATCTCTTAAGAAAAGGAGTAAATCAGAACTTCAAGCACTCATTCTCCCAAAATGGAGAAGGGATAACAAAGTTCAAACAATCCGCTCTCATCAATGAGGAGCTATCAAAGGCTGTCGATCTCATCTTTGCCAATACAGAGATCGGGAAGGATGAGATCCCCGATCTTGTGAGCCTCAACCTCTTTGCCGGAAATCATGCGGATGCGGATCAGGATGTGACACCGGAGTTGTTGGACACCTATTACAGACTGGACAGAGCGGTCGCCTCCATATTGAAACAAATCGAAATCTGCTCAGGCTTATCTCAGACGCTTATCGCCCTTGTCGGCAATGGCATGGGTCGTGAGCTTTATACCCAGGATGACATCATAGGGTATTTCCACAACGATAGATGCAAGGCTTTGATGAACGTATTCATCATGGCTCAGTATGGTCAAGGAAATTGGATCGAAGAAGTCACCAATGATGGACAGATCTTCCTAAATAGGAAGTTGATCGAGTCGCAGAAGTTGGATCTTCGTGAGGTTCAGCAGAAAGCAGCAGGCTTTTTGCAGGACTTCAGTGGTGTACAGTATGTCGTCACGGACTATGAATTGAGACAGCGTGCGACACTCGAAAGTAGAGAAAATGCCCTATTTCAGAGTTGTCTCAACCGCGCGATACATAAGGAGCGCGGAGACGTAGTATTCGACCTTCTTCCAAATTGGGCATTCATCCGCGCCGAACATCTAACGGATTCGGGACTCTATAAACAAAATGCCATTCAAACGACATTTATTGTCAGGTACCCCAATCCCAAGTCTGCCAAAATCACAACCCCTTTAGACATAAGGGATGTGTCGGCAACTATTTGCCACATACTGCGTATACGCCCTCCGACTTCGGGTAGACTCCCTGCTCTCGGCAGTCATTGAGACTAAAGACCTTAAAAGAAAGAATAAATAATAAAAAGACAATACATACCTAATGGGAATTAACAACCTACTTACCAAGCTTTTTGGGAACAAATCACAACGAGACCTGAAGGAGATCACTCCTTTTGTGGATCAAGTCAAAGAGGCTTATAAGACTATCGTTAACCTTTCTGATGACGAACTCAGAGCTCGGACACAACAGTTCAGAGATGAGATACAAGCATTTGTCCAAGTAGAAAGGGACGAGATCGCAAATCTGAAGGTGGGTATCGAAGACCTTGAGCTACAAGAAAGAGAAGGCATATGGGCTAAGATCGATAAGCTCGAAGAGACCATCATGGATAAGATGGAGAAGAAGCTGGATGAGCTCATGCCACAAGTCTTTGCCATCGTCAAAGATACTGCACGTCGTTTCGCTGAAAATACAGAGATAAGAGTTTCTGCCACTCAGTTTGACAGAGATCTCTCCGTATCTCATGACTTCGTAAAAATAGAGGGAGATCAGGCCGTCTACCAAAATCATTGGATGGCCGGAGGTAACGAGATCACCTGGGACATGATACACTATGATGTACAGCTTTTCGGTGGTGTCGTCCTTCACAAAGGTAAGATCGCTGAAATGGCAACAGGTGAAGGTAAAACTCTCGTGGCTACTTTGCCCGTATTTCTAAATGCCTTGACCGGTAACGGTGTACACGTGGTCACCGTAAACGACTATCTCTCCAAACGTGACTCGGAGTGGATGGGTCCTCTTTACATGTTCCATGGACTTTCGGTAGACTGTATAGACAAATATGAGCCTAACTCCGAAGCACGTAGACGTGCATACAACTGCGACATCACCTTCGGCACAAATAACGAGTTTGGCTTCGACTATCTCCGTGATAATATGGCAAGATCTCCCAAGGATCTTGTGCAGCGCAAACATAACTATGCCATCGTGGATGAGGTCGACTCTGTCCTCGTGGATGATGCACGTACACCTCTGATCATCTCAGGGCCTATCGAATCTTCGGGAGATCAAATGTTCGAAGACTTCAGAGGCAACGTCGAAGTCGTGGTAAATGCGCAAAAGACATTGGCAACACGCCTACTCTCAGAGGCAAGACAAAAGATTAAAAGCGAAGACAAAAAAGAGCAGGAAGAAGGATTCCTACTTCTATTCCGAAGCTATAAAGGGCTACCCAAGAATAAGGCTCTGATCAAGTTCCTGAGTGAAGAAGGCATCAAGACCGGACTTCTAAAGACTGAAGAGTTCTATATGCAGGACAATATGCGAAATATGCATATCGCGACAGACGAACTCTACTTTGTCATCGATGAGAAGAACAACTCAATCGAATTGACAGACAAAGGGATCGACTTGCTAACCGGTAAGACAGATGACCCTCAATTCTTCGTCCTCCCTGACATCACCACACAGATGTCTGAGCTTGAGAACATGGATCTCAGCCAAGAAGAGAAGACCGCAAAGAAGGACGAACTCCTTGCCAACTACTCCATCAAGAGTGAACGTGTACACACCATACACCAGTTGCTCAAGGCTTATACCCTCTTTGAGCGAGATGACCAGTATGTGGTGATGGATAATAAGGTAATGATTGTCGATGAGCAGACAGGTCGTATCATGGATGGTCGTCGCTACTCCGACGGTCTCCATCAAGCGATCGAAGCCAAGGAGCGTGTCACCGTCGAGTCTGCATCGCAGACCAAGGCTACCATCACCCTCCAGAACTATTTCCGTATGTACCATAAGTTGGCCGGGATGACAGGTACGGCAGAAACAGAAGCCAAGGAGTTCTGGGACATCTATAAGCTTGACGTGGTAGTCATCCCAACCAACCGACCCATCGCTCGTAAGGATGAGAACGACCGTATCTATAAGACCAACAGAGCCAAATATTCTGCTGTCATTGAAGAGATTGTCTCTCTCGTGGAAAAAGGGCGTCCCGTCCTCGTGGGTACGACTTCCGTCGAGATCTCAGAGTTACTCAGCCGTATGCTATCGATGAGGAAAATCGAGCACAATGTACTCAATGCAAAACTTCACCAAAAGGAAGCTGAGATCGTCGCCCTCGCCGGTCGAACCGGAACGGTTACCATAGCCACCAACATGGCAGGTCGTGGTACGGACATCAAGCTCACCCCTGAAGTCAAGGCTGCAGGAGGTCTTGCCATCATCGGTACAGAGCGTCATGAGTCTCGTCGTGTAGACAGACAGCTACGTGGGCGTGCCGGTCGTCAGGGAGACCCGGGATCATCGGTATTCTTTGTCTCTCTCGAAGACAGGTTGATGCGTCTCTTCGGTTCTGAGCGTATCTCCAGCATGTTGGATAAACTCGGCTTCAAAGAAGAAGACATGCTCGAAGGACGCCAGCTCAGCAAGTCTGTAGAAAATGCTCAAAAGAAAGTCGAAGAAAACAACTTCGGTATCCGTAAACATCTTCTCGAATACGATGACGTCAAGAACGCTCAACGTAAGGTCATATACACACGTCGCAACCACGCTCTGAAGGGCGAACGTATCGGTCTTGATGTCCTCAATACAATATCTCAGTGTGCGGAGTCCATTGCCCAAGAGTATGCTCAGGGGGATTTCTCAGCCTTCAAGATGGAGCTTTTCACTGTCTTTGCGATGGAAGTCCCCGTCACGGAAGAAGAGTTCAAGCATCTCAATGCCGATGCATTGACAGACAAGATCATGGACGTGGCGACAGAGACCCTCAAACGTCGTATGGAACGCATCGTCACTATTGCAGACCCTGTACTTCAAAATATGTTTGAACAGCAAGGCAATGTCATCGAGACGGTCTATGTCCCTGTCACTGATGGTAAGTTGATGTACAACATCCCATGTAATCTCAAAGAGGCAGTGGAGAGTCACTCAAAGAGTGTAGCGCGTTCGTTCCAAAAGACGATCCTTCTCTACACTATCGACGAAGCATGGGAAGAGCACCTCAGAGATATGGATGAACTGCAAAATGCAGTACGCAATGTTTCTTACGAAAACAAGGATCCTCTCGTTATCTTCAAGGTCGAATCTTTTGAACTCTTCCGTACCATGGTCGAAAGGATGAATAAGAAAGCAACTTCGATCATCATGAGAGGTCAGATCCCTGTCGTTCAGCAAGAAAGCGAAGAACAAAAAGGCGTTGATGTGAGGGAGGCTCACGAAGACCCAAGACTAAAAGACAATCGCAGACGTTATCAAGAGCGCAAAGACGAGTATCAAGAAGCTCAAGAAGCCAGACATCAAGCAGGCCTTGCTGCGAGTCAGGCAGGTAAAGCCGAGAAACAACAACCTTATGTCGCAGGTGAACGTATCGGACGCAATGACCCATGTCCTTGTGGCAGTGGCAAGAAATTCAAGAGTTGCCATGGTAAAAATCTCTAATTAAACAGAATCCAATAAAGGCATCCTTCCTCAGGGCTATACAAAGTCAGCCAGGAGGAGGATGCCTTATTTCATCAGGGACATTGGGGTCCTCCTCTTCTCTTTGGACATCTTAATAGATCGAGAAGTGCAAAAGAAGGGTAGAGTGAAGTAAACCTCACACAATCAGCATTATTTCAACAGAAAATAAAAAAGAAGTTTTTCCATTATGATACTATCTATGACAGGCTTCGGAAAGTCCGTGGTCGAAGCCAACAACAAACGTGTAACCATAGAGATACGATCTGTCAATGGCAAACAGTCAGATATCTCCTTACGTGTGCCAGCAGCACTTCGCCCGCTGGAAATGGAGATGCGTAAGCGTATCAATCAGGCTCTCCTAAGAGGCAAGATCGATGTCTTTCTCACCCTTGAAGACCTTTCGAATCTTCCCAAAACTCAAGTAGATACACAGCTGGTCGGACAGTACTGGGAAATACTCAAGAACCTCTCTGAAGAGATCGGTATCCCTATGCCTGAAGACCCTATGCGTACCCTACTCTCTATGCCCAATGTCTATATCTCAAACAACACCGAAGAGACAGAAGAAGCAACGTATGAAGCCATCACGATGGAAGCGTTGGACAATGCCATCAAGGCTCATATCAGTTTCAGAGTGCAGGAGGGACTGGCTCTGGCACAAGGCTTCCGCAACAACATAGAAAAGATACGCAGTCTTCTTTCAGAAGTTGAGCCCTACGAAAAAGAACGCATCGACAATGTGCGTACTCGTCTCGAAGAAGGTCTTCAGAAGTACATCGAGACTGATTATGACAAGAATAGGCTGGAGCAAGAACTCATTTATTACATCGAGAAGCTCGACATCAATGAGGAGAAGAGCCGACTCTCCAACCACCTTGACTATTTCATCAAAACGATGGATAGCAACGAAGAAGGAGAAGGGCGAAAACTCGGTTTTATCGCCCAAGAGATCGGTCGTGAAATAAATACACTAGGCTCGAAATCAAATCATGCCGAACTACAAAAGATTGTGGTGAAGATGAAAGATGAGTTGGAGCAAATCAAAGAACAGGTCTTAAACGTACTGTAAGCAATGAAGCAAGGCAAGGTCATCATCTTCTCTGCCCCCTCAGGCACCGGGAAGTCTACGATCATCAACCACCTCATCGCTCAAGGGCTACCTCTGGAGTTCTCCGTATCAGCGACTTCTCGTGCACCGAGAGGAGCAGAGGTCAATGGTAAGGAGTACTATTTCCTCACTGAGGAGGAGTTCAGAGAACGTATCTCGGAGGGTGGATTTTTGGAATACGAGGAAGTCTACTCCGGTTGTTTTTACGGAACACTCAAGAGCGAAGTAGACGATAAAGTCAGCCATGGCAAGCATGTCATCCTCGACATAGACGTTGTGGGTGCCCTCAACGTGAAGAAAGTTTACGGAGAGCAAGCTCTCACGGTATTCATCATGCCTCCAAGCTTAAACACTCTCAGAGACAGACTCACGAGCAGAGGTACAGACAGCGAAGAGGTCATCGAGAAGAGGCTCGCGAAGGCTGAGTTCGAAATCTCTCACGCCCCACACTTCGACAAGACAGTGATCAACGATGACTTGTCTCAAGCTTGTGGTGAAGCCTTTACGCTTATCAATGACTTTATCAACAACTAAAATAAACTCCGGCACATCATGGCAAAGCATATCGTCCTATTTTCAGGCTCGTTCAATCCTATGCATATAGGGCACTTATGCCTTGCCAACTATGTTGCAGAGCTACATCCGGATGTAGATGAAGTGTGGCTTATGGTCACTCCGGCCAATCCTTTCAAGTCACACACACACCTCCTCGATGAAGACTTCAGAGTACGCTGGGCGTCTCATCAGATCGGAAAACACCCGAAGCTCAAGGTTTCCACGATAGAGTTGTCTCTACCGAGACCAAGTTATACGTTCCATACCTTGAAGCATTTGCGAGAGCAGTATCCAGATTACAAGTTTACCTTGCTCATGGGTATGGACAGCCTTGAGACTCTCCCCCGATGGTATGAGGGAGAACGCTTGATAAAAGACGAAAACATTCTCATCTATCCTCGTCTTGGTCACGATGTACCACGCTCCTTGTCGCCCCTACCGAAAAACATAACAGTTATCGACGCCCCCATCTTTGACATCTCTGCGACTGAGATTCGAAGTCTCCTCCACCAAGGTCATCGCCTCCCCTACTTCTTGAACATGGAGGTAACCCACCCTCTCTACATCGAGCTCATCGATCAACTGAAGCATCAACCACTCTAAAGAGGTGGCAGTTCTCCAGCCGCTCTCATCTCTTTATGATCGAAAAAGGCTACCTATGATGGGCTCTTTTGAGAAATGGCGAACAACCGATTCCCAGCACAAACCCACACAAAAGTCCACCTATATGAGCTGCATTGTCAATCCCCCCGGCAAGCCCCATGAGTAAGTTCATCCCCACAAAGACACCTGCATTTATCAAAAGAGACTTTACAAACCCTTTGGGATATACTCCGGTGATAAGTAAGGCTATAAATGCTCCGAACAATCCCATTATGGCACCAGAAGCACCGACTCCGACAGCTTCTCCGTTCCACAAGATGCTTGTAAGGCTTCCCAAAAGCCCTGAGAGAAAATATATGAGCAAGTACATCATTCGACTCATCTTATGCTCCAAATCTATCCCCACAAGGACGAGCCAAACCATGTTGGCACACAAATGTGCAACACCTCCATGAAGGAATATCGCTGTCAATAGTCGCCACCACTGACCTTCCATTACCATAGGAGCATAACATGCCCCCCAGTCCAGCAATACCTGAGGGGAGACATAGATAAATCCATGCCCCAAAACTGTCATCAACAAGAAAACACCTACATTGATGTAAACAAGTATCGGGGTGACAAAAAATCCCTTGTGAGGTAGGACAAAAGTCCTCCATTCGTGCCACTCTCGTCTTGCATCCATATCGGGTTTGCCAGCTTTCACCCTTTTCAGTTCGTTTGGATCGATCTTAGGGATGGCAGACATCAGGAACCACAGCACCGTCACAATGAGCAGAGCAATCAGTAGCCGTTGCTTGTTGCTCTCGTTCTTGGAGTAAAGAGACTCACTCATCCTCATCAGAATGATGGGGTCGGATACAGCACCGGGATACAACGAGATGGCCTTCATAAATCCATCATGATACTTCGAGCGACTATCGATCCTTTCGAAATAGACAGAGAAAGATGTCACAGTCTCCGCAAACTTTATTCGCCCTTGCTCAACAAAGAGAGTGTATGCCTTCTCCTTTTTCTCGTGCTTCATCCTATTACTTATCCGCTCTTTATAATGCTCTCCCAACCACACAGAGGGGGTATCGGCATAAGGGACATTCGGAGTCTCTCGGATCGGACAGACGACATAAAGATGCATATTGAAATCCTCAGAGTTTCGTCCACTAACATCATAAGTAGCATAAGAGGGGGATATCTCCTTGTCCGGATGATATGATCTCAATTTATAAAACCTTGTAGGTTTATGCCGATCCATCTCTCTGACAGAAGTAAGCTCTGTCAATGTACCTGTGACTGTCACCATATAGTCCTGCGCAATCGCAGTCGGAATCACCAGCCCGACCCAAGCTACAACAGCATAGAAAAAATGATCTCGTAAGCGTAGTACCTTGACCCTCGGATAGATATAAAATATAACCAAAAGAATTGAAAGCAAAGCCGGCACAACAAGTTCGACAACCTTATCTTTAGGTTGTAAGAGTCCAAACTTGATCACCACGACCCAGTGTAAAAAAGAGTACCCCACCACCAACCCTATAAGGGCCGATATAAAGGGTCTAAAAACAAACTTCAATTTATCTTCCATCATACTTTTATCATTCAGTGAGAAAGGAAAAGGATACATTGGTATCTACATCATTAAGGAGCCTTCAACATCCTAACCCACAATAAACGTATCGATCTGTTCTGTCGGAGAGCGGAACAGACGATGTCATCCGCCAGAATGCATTCTGTCCCGTACCAGAATGCATTCTGCTCACAACCTCGGAAGAAGGCATCCCCGAATCTCAAAAAGTCGATAAAACACTCACTGGCACGGATATAATAAAAGGGGAAGAATTCCGTTTACTTCGAAACTTTCCCCTCTATTTGGGTATCCTTATCCTAAAGTAAGTCACAGCAAAAGAGCTCAAATATCCCTCTTGACTCTATCATGTTGGTCCAAATACGAATACTTTATCGTATTGATCGAGCCATACATGGGTACCTCCCTGAATATAAGAGCCTTGCTGATTTCAGAGTTCATGTATCTGGCACAGTTGATCACACCACCGTGACAAAAGACTGCTATTCTTGAGTGTCTCTTGAGGCGTGCATCCTGAATGAACTCCTTGACTCTATCGAGGAGATTTTGAAGGTTTTCGCCACCGGGAGCAGTAAGGTTGTGGAAGTTGGCAAACCAATCATCAAGATTATCATACATGATGATATCTGCCCACTTTTTCATCTCCCACTCCCCGAGGAAGATTTCCTTGATCCGAGGATCCTCAATAGCATCGGTATAACCACAATAGTGTGCCAACTTCTTGGCACGACTGAGTGGGCTGGTATAGATGGCATCATAGCCAATGCCATCCAGCCGATCCTTGACGGCAGCAGCCTCGACCTCAAAGTTGTCAGAGACCTGTACATCCGTCTGACCATAAGAGTAGCTACCATCTATCTGGAGAGAAGTATGTCTGATCCAGTCTATTATAAGCATAAATGGGTTTTAAAGTTTTGTCTTAATACATACTGTTCTTCCCCTTTCTTTTGGGGGCGAACTCATTCTTGCGCCCTTTTCTCAATTCTCGACTCTTGGGATTGAACGCATCTTTGTATTCGTCATCATTTTGCCTGAACTTGCTTCCGGTCTCTTTACCTGCAGCTTCACGTTCGAGTTTTTTGAATATACCTTTGAGAGGAATGCGTACACCGTCGAGTTCGATTTCATCATTGACAGAGGCTTTGTCTCCTATGGTTATGACTTCGCCATTACGAGTAATTCTTCCTTGACGGATGTATTCTTCTGCTTCTTTTCGCGTGTAGTCGTAATGCTCACTTACTATACGACTGATACGTACTTCCATGTTCTCTGAAAGAAAAAAATTAGGGTTTTCACTCTTAGTTCAAAAAAGGTTATACGATCCTCTACACGCCGCTTTGTATCGTATAAAACACCGCTAAAATAGAGAAAATATATGAATTTAGCAATGACCATAAAGATTTGCGATCTTCCATCTACAAGGTATAAAGAGAAGCCTTGAGTCTTTTGATGACTCAAGGCTCCTCTTTATCCATCACTAGGAATATCGCAACAGACCTTACTGTTGTTTCTTGAGAAGATCACGAATCTCTGTCAAAAGTTGAACATCTGCAGGCGGAGCAGCCGGAGCTTCGGGCTCTGCAGGCTTCTCACGTTTCATCTTATTTATAGCCTTGATAGCCATGAAGATGACAAATGCGATGATCAAGAAGTCAATCACAGTCTGGATGAAGCTACCATAGAGGATTGCCACCTCAGGAGTGACCACCTCTCCGTTTGCGACCACAGCATCAGTGAGCACAATCTTGAGGTCTGTGAAATTGACACCACCGATGAGCTTACCGATGGGTGGCATGATGACATCATTGACCAACGAAGACACAATCTTACCGAAAGCACCACCGATGATGATACCGACAGCCATATCAACGACATTACCCTTTACTGCAAACTCTTTGAATTCTTTAATTAGTCCCATAATCAATAAAATTATGTATTATACCTAAGTACCTATCGTATGAACAAATGCATCATACGTTCGGTAAAGATAGCACTTATATTACAAAAGAAATATTAAAATGCCTATATCTTGACACAAAATCTAAAATTCAACGCTTTTTAAGGATACTATTAACCACCCTTACACTGGAGATCAGCTTCTGACTTTGAGTCACGACATCCACATTCCATACGTGCGAACTACGTCCTTGATGTATGATGGTTGCTATAGCCTTGACTACCTCTCCTTCATGGGCTGAGGAGATATGATTGCCACTGACCTGCATACCGACCTGGATCTCATTCTCATCCAACAGGAGTATCGAGCCGATCCCGGCGACCGTCTCGGCAAGAGCCAAAGATGCCCCACCATGCAAGATCCCCATAGGCTGTCGCGTACGAATATCTACCGGCATTGTAGCCTCCACACGCCCTCTCTGCAGTAGAGTACACTGTATCCCTATTGAAGACATCAGTGTGTTGTGCATGAGGGCATTGAGAGCCTCCGGAGTAAAAGTCTGCCCTCCCTCTTCACCAAGAATATGCTTATTGATCAGATGGACGATACCGTCTTCATTATTGGACTTGGTCACATAAGATGCACATTGCTTGACTGCCTCCGTGGCATTTGCCATGGCGACTCCCAAACCAGCCATCTGGATCATACCGACATCATTATAGCTATCTCCGACAGCTACAAGTTGAGACTTGTCGAGATCAAGATCCTTGAGCAGAAAATCCAAGGCATTGGCTTTATCCACATTGAATGGTACAATATCCAACAAAAATGGAGCAGGGTTATGAAAACTCAATTGATTAGGGAACTCACACTCAAGTGCGTGCCTCACCTGAGCTATCTCTACCGGAGAGCCCATAACCACACATTTGAATGGAGGACGATCGACGGCAGACACAAAGTCCCGTACTCCCTCAATCTTCATACCATTATTGATCATACTTTCCTGAAGTACAGCCTCGTTGGTATCATCTTCGGTAATGATCGCATTACGTTTATAAGAAAGCAGTGGCAAGTCAAACGACTTGACAATATCATAGATTCTTGGAATTAAGTTTAAGTCAATGGTATTACGCACAAGAATCGTATTATCCAAACAAGATGTGACTTTCCCTCCGCTATAAGAAGCGAGATACCCCCCATAAGTCGACAACTGCAACTCCTTGGCATATTTCTCCAGACCATAGGTAGGACGACCCGATGCCAACACGATTTTCATCCCTGCCTTTTGGATATCAAGCAAAGCGTTGAGAGTCATAGGAGATATCTTCTTGTCGTCATCAAGCAAGGTATCATCCAAGTCAAGGGCCATAATTTTGTATTTATCTGTCATAACGTTTTGTTCTATGTGTTTTGTTTCGAAAGGTACTAAAAAAAGAGAAATATCCCCACCTGAATGTAACAATATAATAGCGATGCGAAGCCTAAAGGATTCCCCTCTCAAGGAAAGGTTTCACATCATCCAAGATACTGATTTAATCAAGAGTGCTCAATAGAGACCAGTCGAGATTTCATAACAATTACCTTTTCAGGTACACCGTTCTTTCTGAAATAATATGTACCTTTACTCTGATAAGTATATCTCAGCCACAGAGATGTCTTCGGATCAAATCGTAGTACATAAAACCATATCAGATAGAATGATTGTTTCTGTAATCGGATCGATACACCAAAAGTGTTCTCAAGAGGATCTCAAAGACCTCATGAACAACATCATAGAAGGAAGTAAAGGACATAGACTGAGGATTGACAAGGGGTTCTTCAGTTACTTGGGACGTATGGGTATAAAGTTACCTTATGAGTTGAGCTCCAACGTCAAAGATGATCCGAAGACAGACCTCTTGATCAGCCTTGGAGGAGACGGTACGTTCTTACGGGCGGCAAAGTTGATCGCAGGGACTTCGGCAACAATACTTGGCATCAATACAGGGAGCTTAGGTTTCCTTACGGGGACTTGCCCCAATGAACTCCGGCAGATGTGGGAGGACATCATCGAGGGGCGTTACGAAACAGAAGTCAGGAGTATGCTTGCCATATCAACGGAGATCAATGGGGAGGTGCAGCACTATCCTCCTGTACTTAATGAAGTGGCGATACTCAAGCGTGACACAGCGAGCATGATAGGCGTCCATACTCTTGTCGATGGCGAAAGAGTGGCGACATTTGAGGGAGATGGACTCCTTATAGCCACCCCCACGGGCTCGACAGCATACTCGCTCAGCGTCGGTGGCCCTATCATCCACCCTCACTGCCCCACTCTACTATTGGCACCCATCGCACCTCATACGCTCAATATGCGTCCGATCGTCATTCCTGATGATGTGGTATTGGAGATGAGTGTGACGACTCGCAATGATGCGATCCTTCTCTCTTCGGATGGTTACAGCACCCCACTGCCTGGCTCAGCAAAAATAAAAGTATGGAGATCGGACAAGGAGGTACGTATCGTCCGCCATCCTATCCACACCTTCTACGATACCCTTCGCAACAAACTGATGTGGGGGCAAGATGTGAGAGGCAACGGTCAACCAAAACACTGCACAAAATCGTAAGAATAAGCACGAATATCTCTCCCTTGTGCAATTCCTTTTCAACATCACAAAATCAAAACATAAATACACATAACGATGAAATACTTACGACAGATAATCAAATCCACGATACTCTTATCATCACTGACTCTTACTTTGGGAGTAAGTGCTCCAAGAATTTATGCCCAAACAAAAAAGGAGAAAAAGGTCGACAACCAAATGGAGATAAGACGCTCTACACAGGTCTTTCAATACGTGCTCTCGGGGGTAGAGTCCTTATATGTGGACACCTTGAACATCAAAGACATGACCTCGAGGGGAATCAATGCGATGCTCTCTCAGTTGGACCCTTATACCGAGTACATGACAGACACTGAGAGTAAGGACTTTGAGTTCATGACAACAGGGATATACGGTGGTATCGGTGCATACATACAAGAGAAAGATTCGGCTGTATATGTCCAAAATCCGATGCCGGGCAGTCCCGCCGAGAAGAGTGGCCTCAAGAGAGGTGACAAGTTCGTGATCATCGAGGGGGTATCTGTGATTCCGGGCAATGTATCTAAAGTCAGTGACCTCCTCAAAGGCCCCGTAGGGACAAAAGTCAAAGTCAAAGTCCTAAGGCTCGGAGAGGAAAAGGAGAGAGAGGTAACACTTACAAGAGAAAGTGTCGTTGTCGATCAGGTCGTTCACCGAGGGATCTACGGCGACAATATAGGCTATATCAATCTGATCTCGTTCACCAACAGAAGTGCAAGCGATGTGCGTAATGCCTTCAACGAGCTTAACCGAGATCGTAAACTCAAAGGTCTCATCCTTGACCTACGAAGCAATGGAGGAGGAGTGATGGAAGATGCCATCAAGATACTCAGTATGTTTGTCCCCGAGAAGACGCTTGTCGTCTATACCGAAGGAAAACTTCCGGAAACAACCCAAAAGTATTACACTACAGAAAAGCCCATCGCACCCAATCTACCCATCGCTGTGCTCATCAATGGTGGATCGGCATCGGCATCGGAGATCGTAGCAGGTGCGATACAAGACTTTGACAGGGGAGTAATCATCGGCAGTAAGAGCTTTGGGAAAGGGTTGGTACAGTCCACTCGTCCCCTACCTCACAATGGGATCCTCAAGCTGACCATCGCGCGATACTATATCCCCAGCGGAAGATGTATCCAGCAGCTCGACTATTCGCATCGAAATCCGGACGGATCGGTAGCAGCCATACCCGACAGTCTCGCCAATACCTTCAAGACCAAGAGCGGAAGGTTGGTGAAGGATGGTGGTGGCATACGTCCGGACATCACGATAGAGGACGAGACTCTACCCGTATCGGTATTCAACATGATAAGAGGAGGGTACATCTTCGACTTTGCAAACAAATTGTACCTCAAAGGCAAGGGGCTCCCTGCCCCTAAGAGTATCTCTGACATCAAGATCACAGAAAAAGATTTCGAAGACTTCCTGACTTACTTGGAGAACGAAAAGTTTACTTATGGCAAAATGAGTCTGAATGCCCTCAAGAGTCTCAAAGAGCTCATCAAGTTCGAAGGATACAAGGATCAAAGCAGTGAGGCCATAGCTGCCCTTGAGCAGAGTATCACCCCCGATCTTCGTAAAGATGTCATCCGACACAAGACCATAATCATCAACCAAATCAGGAGCTCTCTGGCTGTCCATTACTTCGGTATGAGTGGACAATACGTCATCGGGTTAGAAACGGATGCATCTTTGAAAAAAGCCCTTGAAGTCCTCTCTGACAAAGACGAGTACCGCAAAGTCCTCTCTCCGCAAAAGGCCGACAAAAAAGCTGAAGAGACTGCCGCATGATGTCCGCTTGACCGGGTCACACAAGTGGCAAGTAAGATCTGACAATATCTGATCGATACGGGTTCTGTCGGACTTCAGATACGTTTCTGATGCTCGACAGAATTGTTTCTGAAGCCTGACAGAACGCATTCTGTCATCTGAAAGAAGAGCAATTCATAATAGATTGAAAACAATGGCTAAAAGCAATAAATATACACACGATGACACATCGGATGGATTGGTATTCTCGACCAATTCTGAACTGCTACAAAAGATACAACTCGGCAACCTTCTCTCTGTGGAGACCCTTGCCCCCGAAAAACAAAGGCTGACTGTACAGCTCGATACCAAAGCTCGAAAGGGCAAGATAGTGACACTGATCTCAGGCTTCGAGGGACAAGAAAAAGACTTGGAAGAACTGGGTAAGCGTCTCAAGACGGCTTGTGGTGTCGGAGGCAGTGCCAAGGATGGACAGATCATTGTACAAGGCTCTTGTGTAGATAAGGTCCTATCTTACTTGAATGAGTGGGGGTACACCAAAACCAAACGAAAAGGCTGAAACAATTCATAGATGAACTCTTCACTCAAGATATACAAGGCTTCCGCAGGATCCGGAAAGACATTTACCCTCACAGCAGAGTACCTCAAGCTCCTTTTTGAGAATGCTGATGATCCCTATGCCTTCCGAAAGATATTGGCCGTAACCTTTACGAATAAGGCAACGGCAGAGATGAAACAACGCATCCTCTCTGAACTCTATAAGATAAGTATCGGAGACAAGGGCGGTGTATATGATCTTGTGAAGAGCAGTACAAGCCTGACAGAAAACGATATCTCCCGCAAGGCTCGACAGATCCTCAAAAACATACTGGAAGACTACTCGGCTTTCAAAGTCCAGACGATAGACTCCTTCTTTCAAGAGATTGTGAGAAGCTTTGCCATGGAAATGAACCGTCAGAGTGCATTCGGTATAGAGATGGACTCGGAGAATGTGATAACCCTATCGCTCGAAAGTCTCATCGAGCGGTTGGACGGACAGTCTCCGAACATCGCCTCACTGAGAAAGTGGATCAGTAAGGTGTACCAAGAAAACCTCGAGAACGAAAGTCATACGAGCACGTTCGAGGACATCAAACGTCTGGCAAGTGCTCTGCTCTTTTCGGAAAGTAATAGTCCGATCCTCAAAGATATCACAGAGATCACGGCAGACAAGATAGATGAAGCCAAGCAGGGCCTAAAAGTGATTATCGAAGAGGCCTTACGGTCATTCACCGATGCGTGTTCGGATATTGTTGCATTCTTTGCTCATCATGGCATAAACCCTCAAGATAGTTATCGGAAGTATCTGAGCAAATTTGGCGAACTACTTACGGAAGATGGAGAAGTCGCAAAGACATTTTTGGAAGACGAGAAGAAGGGCTTCAATGCCTCTATCATCGCAATCGGCTACGAAGATGGGCCTCTCTATGCCAAAAGTGTAAATGCTTCTGTAAAAGCACTCTTTGACTCAAACGAACTTGCAATCAGGGAGAAGGTAAAGAACGTACTTGAAACATACAAGCAAAATAAGCAGGATGTCATCACCTCTCAGCTTCTTCTCAAGTACATCAATGCCATCCCCGGGATGATCGAACTCATCCATGACATCGAAGAGTACCGCATAGAGCATAACTGTCTCATCATCTCAGACATCAACCAACTCCTCAACACAATCATCAATGACTCGGAGCTACCCTTTGTCTATGAAAAGGTAGGGACTCGTATCAAGCACTACATGATCGATGAGTTTCAGGATACAAGCCCCCTGCAATGGGCCAACTTCAACCCCCTACTCCGCGAAAGCCTTGATAATGGGAATCGTAATCTGCTCGTAGGTGATGTCAAACAAAGTATCTATCGCTTCCGTGGGACGGATAGCTCACTGCTCGGATACAAGATAAACAGAGAATTTGACGGCTTTATTTCGGAAAGCAACTTGGAATACAACTGGCGTAGTCAAAAGAATATAGTGGACTTCAACAACGCATTCTTCGACAAAGCCTACGACTTCGAACGATTCTATCAAGAGCAATATGGCCAACAAATCACGGAGAAGACAGATGACATCCAAGCACATGAACATTCGTACATCGATGCAACACAAAAGTTACCCGACGGACGTGAAGAAAGAGGTTACATAACAATTACACAAATCGAGGGAAAGGAAATAAATCTCGAAGATATCGCAGGATCGATAGAGGCAAAGTTGATTCAACTACAAAAGGAACAAGGATACTCTCCGTCTGACATAGCTTTCCTTGTGCGCAACAGAGCGGAAGGAATGCTGATCGCAGGCTTATTGTCCAAACTGGAAGAGATGTATGCAGATGATGATAAACTGTCATTCAATTTCTTATCGGACGACGCCTTATTGATCAACAACTCCATTATCGTACGTTTCTTGATGTGTCTGATCAGGTGCTTCGCTTATCCTGGTCGTGAAGAATACGAGAAAGAGTTGGCTCTGCATATCGAACGATACGTAAGGATGTACGGAAGATATCTGAAAGAGATCAATGTCGATGCACTTTCTCAACGACTTTTGAAGATCATCTCTTATGGTCTTACGGTCTACGAAGCCATATCAAAAGCAGTGGAGATCATTGGGTACATTCCGCAAGAGGATGAGACTTATGTCAGTTCGTTTTTGGACATAATCTTCTCTTTCTCGTCGCAGAAGATAGGATCTTACGGACTCTTTGTCGAATGGTGGGAAGAGCACAAAGACTCTGCCATGATCAACATGGGTGAAAGTCGGACCAACAGTATCACCATAACGACCATACACAAATCCAAAGGGTTGGAGTATCCGGTAGTCATGCTACCTTTCGCTTCGTGGCAAATAACGAGGAAAAGTCTTGCCTCACCTCGTATCATCACAGCAGAGCAACTCCCCAAAAAATTTGGGTTCTTGCCATTTTATATTATTCCGACATCTTACTCCAAGTTCGCACAAAGCTACTTGGCTGATATGGCTGAGACACAGTTTGAGACAGACTATACAGATACTCTGAACTTGCTGTATGTTGCGTTCACCCGAGCTTCGGAGGAGTTGCACGTGTACACCCACACAAACACAAAAAATAACTCTGCTGACATCATCCTCAATAGACTTGATGTTATAAATCAACATCTCATGATAGACATCGAAGAGGACCCTGACACAGGTGTGATCATCTCTCATTATGGTGACCCTACACACAAAAATGCGACAAAAATAACTTCCCAACAACATGATCAGCAAAGAGTGCTCAAAGGGATCACTGCAACCCCTCGCTATGAGGACTTGTTGCTCAGTCGAAGGGGCTATGCGCTCTCATTCGAAGCCGAAGCTGACCGCCGGAAGGGTATCATCCTTCATGAGATCATGTCTCGCACTACGACTCTCGATGACTTCACCCATCATATAGACAAAGAGGTGACCTTGGGAAGACTGACGGAGGAAGAGCGAGAGAACTACACTGAAAAGTTGAAAGAAGCTCTGAAGCACCCGATCATAGGTACTTGGTTCAATAGGGCGTACTCTACGGATGCACTTACAGAACAAGACATATTGACCAAAGAAGGTCTGTATCGTCCCGACAAAGTCCTCATCAAGGATGGTAAAGCTGTGGTGATCGACTACAAGTTCGGGGCACACAATGACGGCAAGTACAGAAAACAAGTAAGACAGTACCTGAACCTCTTGGAAAAGATGGGTTACGAGTCCCCTACAGGATATATATGGTACAATCTTGACAACGATATAGATACAGTAACACTGAAGCAATGAGCAAAAAGATATTATTAGGCACGACCCTTGATGAGATGTATGGTATCATCGCCGAAATAGGAGAACCGAAATATAGGGCAAAGCAAGTCATCGAATGGCTTTATCAGAAGAGAGTAAAGTCGTTCGATGACATGAGCAACCTCCCGAAGGCTTTAAGAGAAAAGCTGAATGAGTCGTATGAGATCGGCAGACACGATGTGATCACTCGCCAGATATCGAAAGATGGTACAGAGAAGTATCTCTTCAAAGTACAGCATAGCCCTGATCAAGCCGTCGAGACTGTTTATATCCCCGAAGCGGACAGAGCCACACTGTGTGTATCCAGTCAGGTGGGTTGTAAGATGAATTGCTCCTTTTGCCACACAGGTAAGATGGGCTTCAAATCCAACCTCAACCCCTCAGACATCATCAATCAGATACTCAGCGTACCGCACCATGAGAAACTGACAAACATCGTATTTATGGGGATGGGAGAACCGTTGGACAACTACGAAGCCGTAGCTAAGGTTCTGGAAATCATGACAGCATCTTGGGGCTTGGCATGGAGCCCCAAAAGGATCACAGTAAGCACAATCGGTCCTAAGGTCGGTCTCACTCGTTTCCTCTCGGAACAACAAGCCCACTTGGCAATAAGCATCCATAGTCCATTCGCCCGGGAGCGACTGTCACTCATGCCGGTAGAAAAAGCGTTCCCAATACAGAGCATCATTGAGACCCTCAAGGGGTATGACTTCTCGGGACAGAGAAGACTCTTTTTCGAATACATCTTATTCGATGGATTCAATGACTCTCTCCAGCATGCAGAAGCACTATGCAAACTGCTTGCTCCACTCGATTGCAGAGTCAACCTCATCAGATATCACTCCATCCCCGGTGTAGACTTGCAATCACCGTCACCACGCGCTGTACAAGCCTTTGAGGACTATCTCAATGATCATGGAGTAAGATGTACCACTCGTCGATCGAGAGGGGAGGACATCTTTGCTGCTTGTGGTATGCTATCTACGAAAAAAGACGAAAATTGATACCATGTCCAACGGAGCAATAAGAGAAGCAAAAATACTCACCGAAGGCAGTATCCCCAAGCACCTCTTCAAGCTTGCCCTCCCCATACTCGGCACCTCATTTGTACAGATGCTGTACAACTTCACGGATATGGCATGGTTGGGGCGACTCAACAGTGAAGCCATAGCCGCCGTAGGTGCGGCGTCGGTATTCATGTGGCTGGCCAGCTCCATCTCCTTGATCAATAAGGTAGGTAGTGAGGTGACTGTTGCTCATGCAATAGGTAAGCGAGACGAAGGCTCCGGACTGCACTTCGCAAATCACAACCTACACCTATCTCTGATCATCGGGCTACTTCTCGGAGGGATTTATCTCCTCTTCGGATCACCGTTACTCAACTTCTATGAGCTTGAACCACACATCCACAAAGGAGCACTCAATTATCTGAGGATTACCTCTCTGGGACTTCCTTTTGTATTCAGTTGTGGAGCCCTTACAGGCATCTACAACGCAGCCGGGCACAGTAAGATTCCATTTGTAATCAGTACGATAGGACTTGTCTTAAATATGATACTTGATCCCTTGTTCATCTATGTGTTCAGCATGGGATTGGAAGGAGCAGGCGTTGCGACGATTATAGCCCAAGGAGTCGTCTGCCTGCTGTTTATCATTCAGATAAGGTACAAAGACCGTTTGTTTGGAGGTGTATCTCTCTTCTCCAAATTATCATGGGATACGTGCTATACGATATTTAAAATCGGAGTACCGGTAGCTCTGTTCAATAGCCTCTTTGCATTCATCAATATGTATCTCGGACGACTGGCATCATTGGCCGGCGGACATATAGGGGTCTTGACGCTTACAACAGGAGGACAACTCGAGGCCATTTCTTGGAACACAGCCCAAGGTTTTGCGACGGCTCTGAGTACATTCATTTCTCAGAATTATGGTGCAAAAAAGATATTACGTCTCCTGGATGCTTATAAATTCACACTACGAATGACTGTCATCTTTGGCTTGGCCTCGACGATGTTGTATGTCTTCGGAGGTGAAGCTCTATTCAGCATCATAGTCCCCGATCCTATCGCATTCAAAGCAGGTGGCATATATCTCAAGATCAGTGGCTACTCACAGCTCTTTATGATCTTGGAGATCACATCTCAAGGCTTCTTCTATGGCATACGGAAAACCGTCCCTCCCGCAATTATAAGTATCGGAGGCAATCTCTTGCGGATCCCTGCCTGCCTCATAGCTCTGGAATACTACCCTTCGGTCGAAACCATTTGGTGGGTCATATCCCTATCAACAATACTAAAAGGTACAATCGCAATGATATGGTATCTTAGAGTACGCAAACAAATACTTTCTGAAGAGTAAAATCTTTTCTCCTGACTTTACCTTTTCAGAAACATATCAAATAGTGCTCCATCCATTGAAATAATATGAGTTTATGAATAGTAAATCCCCCTACAAATCGGAATCTGATTTGTAGGGGGATTTACTATCAAAGCCTGCTGTCAGAGACCTCCGGTGATGTCCCATACGAAGGCGCGGAGACCTTGTTGCTCGGCTCTTTGGTCAAGCTTTCGAAGCCCGTCGAGCAATATCTCGACTTTGTCTTCCGGAACAATGGTCAGCATAGCCGAATTTAATGTAGGCCAAGTGTGCGTCCCATAATGTGGTTCCCCGGTGAAAGATCCCCGACCCTTGACCTGCTCCCATGATGTCATACCTCGAATGTTGAGTCTGTCAAGAAGTTCGAGGACATGCTCATAGAAAGCCTGATTGCATGATATAAATACAGCTTTTGATTTATTCATAGTTGTATATTACTCCTTTCTGCATTATTGAGCGAGTTCTTGAACTCTCTTTTTGTGAAACTTTCTACGTTTGCGTTTGATTCCATTACCTGCAAATATCGCATACACTGTAGGAACAATAACTAAGGTAATCAGGGTCGAAACCGTAAGTCCAAAGGCTACGGTCATACCCATGGATCTCCATAGCTCAGCACCCTCACCACGACCAAAAGCAAGCGGAAGCATACCAAGCACCGTTGTCGCAGTGGTCATAAGTACAGGGCGTAGACGAGACTTACCGGCCATAACGACACTCGCAAGTATGCCATTACCTCTCTCGCGACAGAGTATGGTATAATCGATGAGCACAATACCATTTTTGACCACAATACCAATAAGCATGATAGCACCGATAAGTGCCATGACCCCCATTGGTGTACCTGTGATGACGAGCCCGAGGATAACTCCACTGAAGGCAAATGGAACGGAGAACATAATGACAAATGGATCCACTAAAGACTCAAACTCTGCTGCCATCACAATAAAAACAAGAAGAATGATAAGAATCATCAGTGCAAAGAGATCTCCGAAAGACTCTTGCTGTGTCTCAAACTGTCCGGCAAGCTTCCACGAAGCACCCTCCGGGAGCTCAATCTCCTTCATAACCTCACGACATTGTGTGACAAGGTCACTCATCGCATAGCCTGAAGCTGTCGTCATACCTATACTCATATAACGCTCTCGGTCTTTTCGTTCGATCGTGGGAGGTGTCTCTCTCATTCGGATTTCACCAAGATCTCTGAGACGTATCGTAGCACCTCTTGGAGTGGTGATGAGAATGTTCTCGATCGACTCAAGGCTCTCTCGATATTGTTGTGCATACCGTACCTTGATTGTGTACTCTTTACCATCTTCCCTAAAATAAGAGGAAGTTATCCCGGTAATGGCATTACGCAACGAAGTGGCCGCAGTGGTCTTGGTAAGCCCATACATTGCCAACTTTTCGTCATCGAATACAACATTATATTCCGGAGAAGATGGTTTGCGAGATAGGTTGACCTCAGAACAAGCAGGTTTGCTCTTTATCTTTTCGACAAACTGCTCTGCGACCTTATTGGTTTTATCAAAGCTATGCCCATAAATCTCAAGCTGAACAGCGTAAGGACTTCCACCAAAACCTTCTCCGGCCTTGATGTTATAGCTCTCAACAACGGGATATTGTGACAATTCCTCTCTCAAAGTCTGAGTGAGTTGAGTCGTGGTCATCGTGCGTTGATCAAAAGGAGGCATCAGTACATTAATCGAGATGATGTTACTTCCTGATCCTTGAAAAGCAGCAAAGATGTTATCATCATCAGCCTGACCGACAGTAAAACTAAATGAGGTCAAGTCCTCGGGATACTTGGCACGCATTTCCTCTGAAAACATATTTGCAAAGTCAAGAGCCTTATCTTTACTGTACCCCTGCGGAAGCTCTATCGTACCTGTAATATAGCCTTGATCGTTATCGGGAAGAAATTCAGTCTTCACAAAAGGCATCAACATGAGTGAGCCCAAAAAGATCAATGTCGCTCCAACAATAACGGTCTTACGGTGATATACACACCAAGCCAAGGCCTTTGCGTAAGCCTTATCCAGTTTGTCCAACAGATGCTTGATAGGATCAAAGATCTTGTCATAAACACGACTGTTACGCGCTGTACGTCTGAGCATCTGCGAACTTAACATCGGTGTAAGTGTAAGTGCAGAAATGGTTGAGATGATCATCACTATACTCACCACCCAGCCAAGCTGTCTGAACATCACCCCGGTAAATCCTGTGACCATCGTCAGAGGCAAAAACACCGCAAGCATAGTCAGGGTAGATGCAATCACGGATAGAGCCACTTCGTTTGTAGCGTATATAGCCGCTTGCTTCGGAAAACTCCCTCGTTCAATGTGTGTGGTGATATTCTCCAATACCACAATAGCATCATCCACAACCATACCTATGGCAATGGATAGCGCACTCAATGATATGACGTTGAGAGTATTGCCTGATTCCATCAGATAAATAAAGGCTGCAATCAGTGATATCGGAATTGTGAGAATAATAATAAATGTGGCTCGCCATCGCCCAAGGAAGAACAGCACGACCAAGATAACCACAACAAAGATGATCAAAATCGTCTTCAAAAGACTATTGATCGTATTTGTGATATACTCTGATGTGTCCATGACCTTGATCAGCTTGACGTCTGAAGGCATTGATGCCTGGATCTCAGGAAGGATCTTGTTGATAGAGTTGCATATAGCGACACTGTTTGCTCCGGACTGCTTACGGATTATGATATATCCTCCGGGGATGCCATTATTGTACGATTCCTGCATGCGCTCCTTATCTCCATCGTGCACCTCTGCCACATCTCTGAGGTAGACATTGCGCCCTTGGAAGCCGCCGACAACGATATCCTCGACATCCTTTACATTTTCGAACTCTCCCTGAAGTCTGAAAGACGCAGTCTTACTACCGATATCTATTGAACCGATGGGGATATTACGGTTGGACATCTGAACGGCTTGAGATATCTGCTCTACGGTGAGGTGATAAGCTTCGAGTTTCTCAGGATTGCAGTAGATGTTTATCTCTCGTATGGGAGCACCCACGACTTGTACAGAACCGACTCCGTCAAGACGAGCAATCCTGTTGGTCAAGTTGTCATCGATGATCTTATCAAGTCCCTTGGCACTCTCTACTGCTTGTGCTGAGATGACCATGATAGGGATATCATCCATGCTGAACTTGAATATCAGTGGCTTACTCGCTTCTTTCGGAAGAGCACTCGTGATACGATCCAACTTATCACGGACGTCGTTCGTCGCGACATCCATATTTGAGCCTGACTCGAATTCCAGTGAGACCGTCGAGAAGTTGTCCATTGAGTTTGACTTAATGTGCTTGACATTCGAAACCGTGTTAAGGACATTTTCGACCGAGCGAGAGACGGTATTTTCAATATCCTCGGCACTTGCCCCATTGTAGGTCGTAATGACCATGATCGAATTCATGTCGATCTTGGGATACAAGTCCGTTGATAGTTTTGTCAGTGAGAAGAGCCCGATAATCACGATTGCGACAAAGATAAGCGCAGTGGTGACGGGTCTTCGGACAGCTGATTGATATAGACTCATAACTTTCGAAATAAACGATGATATTACATTGCAACTTGTACAGTCTCTCCGTTCTTCATCGAAGCAAGACCGGTGGTGATAACTTTATCTGAGCTTGAAAGCCCCTCTATGATGACGATATCTTGCCCAACCATATCTCCTGTCTTGATCACTCGATGCACGGCTTTTCCGTCCTCTAAGACATATACATACTTCTGGTTTGTCCCTGGTAAGGTAAGTACAGCAACATCTGCTAAAAGCATGACTTCCTCGGTATTGATGTGCATTTTCACACTGGCATACATCCCCGGACGCACTCTGTTATCGGCATTTTTTAGGTGTATTTCGATCTTGAATGTACGAGTATTGGGGTCTATAGTCGGATATAAGAGTGCGACCTGACCTTTGAATACTTCACCCGGAAACACATCCAATGTCACATCCACCTCCATACCCTTTTTCACTCGTGTGAAGTACTTCTCGCTGGCATTGATGATGATCTTGAGGGGTGCTATTTGCTCGACAACTAATAGAGGCATCGTAGGAGAGTACATATCTCCACTGTCATAGTTACGTTGAGTAATGATTCCGGAAATAGGGCTTTTCAGCAGGGTATTGTCCTTCAGGTTATTGTAAGCACTGGCTGTCACCTCGTAGTTCATCTTCTGAGCTTCGTACTGAGACTTGGATATCCCTCCTACCTTGTAGAGTTCTTCAATGCGTTGGAAGTCTGCGCGAATATTCTGCAAACGAAGCTCCTGTTGCTTGAGAGACGAGTCATCAAGGGTTGCAACGACCTGTCCCTTCTGCACACGTTGTCCTACTTCCACAAGCATTCGTCCGATACGATTTGGAGTCTGTGGAGCAATATTATTCTTCACAAAGGCTTCAACATTAGCCGTATAAGAATCCACTATGTCTACCACATCAATGCGTGGTGACACCACATTCACCCTTTTTATCTCCTGTGTTTCTTCGGTCTTAGCCTGCGATTTTGATGAACAGCTCGACAAGGCAGTCAAACCGGTTACGAAAACAAGGCTGAGAGTAGAGATCGTTAATTCTTTCAATTTCATATTATTAGTAAGCTATTATGTTTCTTATTCAGATATTTCCTCCTAAAGTCTTTTTGTAGTCAGCCTCGTTGGACAGGAAGTCATAGATCGCCTCAAAGTAGTTGAGACGAGACTGTAGCAAGGTGAGATTGGCATCGTTGAGTTCAATGAGTGTCGACATCCCCACATCATAACGCTTGCGGGCAATCTCGTACCCTTTTTCGGCTTGAATTATGGCTTCCTTAGCCGAAGCCAACTTTCGGACAGCAGCCGTCATTCCATCCTTGAACTGCTTTACCTGAGCCTTCAATACGTTGGTAAGGTCGGCACGTCTAAGTTCGGCTTGAGTCACAGCCTGCTTGGCCTGCTTCACCTTAAAGAGCTTTTCACCACCGCTAAAGACCGGTATATTGAGCGAAACGGCAATAACAGAGAAAGGAGTCCATTGATAGTCCTTCCATGAGAACTTGTCATCCATGGCACTATATCTGTAGAAGCCACTCACGTTTAGTGTAGGTAAGAATGCACTTTTTGCAAGCCTTTCCTGTACCTTGAGCATATCCACCTGTTTGTTTGCAAGTTTTAGTTGGACATTATTTGCAGGTAAGACATGTTCCGAAAAGTAAGACTCATAGATACGCCCTTCCTGATCTCGAAGTGCTCCCGAAAGTTCGATCTCTTGATCAACATCCAACGAGAGCAAGATCAAAAGCTGCCTTCTGGTAGCTCCCACACCGTTAACCGCCTGCTGCAACCCGGGTTCGATACTTTTCACAGCGACATCTGCACGGATCAAGTCAAACTCGGCAACCATCCCCTGCTCATATTTACTCTTGATGTCATTGTAGCTATTCTTTGCATTGTCGTAAGTCTGTTGTAATACCTTCAGAGACTCTTGGGCAAGAAGAGCACCATAGTATGCTTTGGTCACCTGATTAAACAGAGACTCTCTGGACTCCTCGGCTTGTAGAAGTGCCAAATTCACAGCTTCGGCCGAAAGGGTGATCGAAGACCAGAGCGAAGCATTGACAAGCGGAAGTCCAACCACGACACCTCCCGTGACAGAGAAGTTTTTACCCACCTCGATACCTTTGTCACTTATATCAGGCATACCCGGAAATGAAAATCCTCCTCCAAGATACATGATCTGCTTCTTGAGGGTGTAGTTATAGTCTCCGGTAAGGCTCACCGAAGGGAATAATTTTGCAATTGTTGCTTTACGATCATACTTGGCCTTGGAGACATCGATATCTGCAATCTTTACTTGGTTGCCCTTTGTCAAAGCGACTTCAAGTGCCTCCTCCAAAGTGAGTGATAGCCTCTGTGACACACCATTCTGAGCCTCTTGTGCCAAGGAGGAAACTGAAACGGCTGAACAAACAATGACCCCGATAATTGAGGTTTTCCAAAAAGAATTCATTATAGGTATAAAATAACTTGTTTTGTATATGCTAATATATCTTTCGGGTCTTCTGTACGTAAAGGTAGACGATTTATGTTACATAAAGTTTAACCACAGAGTTAAAAAAACGGTCATCTTCCACTCATCCTGACAAGAAATCATCAAGGCTACCCCGATGGAGGTAGCCTTGACCTATTTCAGAGAGTTGTGTCATTCTTCTTCATTAAGATGTTCATAAGTATCAAACAAAAAATCATTGTAGGGGAACCGAGACATATGTATCGTTTTGATCCGATCATAGAAAAGGCTCTTCAACTCATTGATACCATCTCCGGTCTTTGCAGATACAAATCGTACATCTGTCTGCGAAGAATGGTTCATCCAAGTCTTTTGGAGTTCCTCGAGAGAGATATTCTCTCTTGTCATCGGTGTAAGATCATCGTCGGCCTTAGGTGTATAAGTAAAAGCATCAACCTTATTAAAAACCAATATAACAGGCTTTTCTTCATCGCCCAAGATCTCCCTGAGGGTGCTATTTACGACCTCGATTTGCTCCTCGAAAGAAGGGTGAGAAACATCCACTACATGTACCAAAAGATCAGCTTCACGAACTTCATCCAGAGTGGACTTGAACGACTCGATCAACTGTGTGGGCAACTTTCGAATAAATCCTACTGTGTCACTTAGCAAAAATGGCAGGTTATGTATTATTACCTTACGGACAGTGGTGTCAAGCGTCGCGAAGAGTTTATTCTCGGCAAAGACCTCACTCTTACTGAGGAGATTCATCATCGTCGATTTCCCGACATTGGTATAACCGACAAGTGCGACACGCACCATCTTCCCCCGATTTTGCCGTTGCACGTTCATCTGACGATCGATGGCTTTGAGTTGTTCCTTGAGACGTGCGATCTTATCAAGGATGATACGTCTGTCTGTCTCCAACTGAGTCTCCCCCGGACCTCTCATACCTACCCCACCTCGTTGACGTTCGAGGTGTGTCCACAGCCCTGTCAGTCTGGGCAACATATAGTTATATAGAGCCAACTCAACTTGTACCTTAGCATGAGCTGTCTGAGCTCGTGATGCAAATATATCAAGGATAAGTCTTGTACGGTCGAGTATCTTGACCTTGAGCTCATTCTCTATGTTGCGTAACTGCTTTGGAGACAACTCATCATCAAAGATGACAACACCGACTTCTTCATCCTCAATAGCCTCCTTTATCTCTTGTAATTTCCCCTTACCCACAAAGGTATCAGGCTGAGGATGCTCCAGCTTCTGTGTAAAACGACGCACTGCAGTCACCCCAGCAGTGTCTGCGAGAAATGCCAGTTCATCCAGATATTCACTGACCTCTGCCTCAGACTGCCCTTGTGTGATAAGGCCTACCAGAAATGCCTTCTCTGAGCCAATATCTGTAATGATAAAATCTTTCATTCGTTTCCGCTGTTAAGTTCCTGAAGCATCGTCTTGATATTATCTATAAGAAGTTTGAGTCCCACAGAATTAAATCCACCTTCGGGAATGATGAGGTTGGCATATTTCTTTGATGGTTCGACAAACTGGTCATGCATTGGCTTCACAGTAGAAAAGTACTGATTCAATACCGAATTCATATCTCTACCACGCTCTTCCACATCCCTTAGCAAACGACGTCCCAAGCGTACATCGGCTGCGGTATCGACAAAGATCTTAACATCCATCAGGTCTCTCAACTCCTTGTTTTCAAGAATCAATACCCCATCAATGATGATCACCTTGGCAGGTTTCACAAGTACTGTCTCCTTAGTCCTATTATGATCCACAAAGGAATAAACCGGATGATGTATCGGTAGGCCGGACTTCAATCTTTTGATATCTTCGATCATCATATCCGTATCAAAAGACTCGGGATGATCATAGTTCAGCTTAGTACGCTCTTCAAAAGTGAGCTCATCATGAGCTTTATAGTAAAAGTCGTGACACAACCCCACCACCTCTTCTCTGGCAAAAGTTTCATGGAGTCTTTTTACAAGCGTAGACTTGCCAGAGGCTGTGCCTCCTGCAACACCTATCACCATACATTTATATCCTTCTTGCATATGTTATTTTTCGTAATGATTTCACTGTGCTAAACACAAAGATAGTGAAAAGGGGCAAGATAAGTGTTCAAATCTCGATATCAACTTAAGGACAAGTTCAGGATCAAATCTTACACCCCTCATCACTAAGTTGTAAGATTTGATTTTTTCACATCTTACGACTTTTTCAATAACCACAGGGGGTGTGTCAAAAAATCTTTTTTGACACACCCCCTAGTGGTTTAATATAGGCTTCTTGGGCTTGTTCCGATATCACTCTTCCTTATTCGTCGAAAGTGTAGCATTGGTCATAGATGATTGACTATCATTTTGTCTTTCTTGGGGCTCCTCCGATGTAGTAGCTCCCGGTGACTTAGGACGTGGTGTTTTACGGAAAATGTCCGAGAAGTTTCTGGGACGCCCCTCCGAAAACCAAATAAAGTTAGGGAAGAACTTATCTGTGTCTATCAGCATTGGAACCGGCTTCATGAGCCCCTTGGTCTGCTCAAGAAGTTTGATAAACTCTATATTTTCGTCCTTAAATTTCATGAAGATCGCACTACTCTGTGTTTTGATATGAGAGCTTAGTGTACTATCCTTTTCCATACTGTAATAGATTGTCTCGGCATTACCTTCTGTGCGAATGGAGTCCAAGTTGTTGTTGCTGAAGTACGCCTTGATGGAGTTTCCTTTCATTTGATTGTAGTGTACTCTGTCGAGTTCTTGAGCAACAATAGCATTTTCCTCAATGACAGCTTCCTTCAGGGCACCATTTCTCATAAACATGGTTGCGGAGTCACCTGTAATTTGAGTTTTACCGTTCCACATGAATGGAGAGCCGAGACACTTCATGATCGAGTCTTTTGAGTTGTAGACCATTGTATCACAAACAGCTTGGACATCCTGACGATAGACACGTACATTCCCCAACCCCTTGATCAATTTGGTGAGAGAGTCAGTCTTGATCATCTCCATAAGTAGAGCATGAGCATAAAGAGTGTCTTTGGAAGAGTACTCCAAAAGATAAGCATTATCCTTGGCCTTACCATATTCTTTGTGTTCGTAGTATTCAGCATATCCTCCTCTCAACTCTACTTTGTCGGCAGTATCTCGCAAGACCACATCTCGATACATCTCTGCAAAACCATTTTTGCGATCATAGTAGAGCGAATCGCTGGTCATGAACCTCGAACCGGAATACATCCTTGAGCGATCAAGGAGATATGCCCGATCTTGCTCCGTATCATATACACCCCTATTCGTCTCTATATGTCCACTGTCTCCTACAATACGTGTAGGTCCCAAGATGGTCGCAATTTTTGTCGTGGTATCGTAGTGCAGAGTATCGGAGTAAAGAGTGAAGTTAGGATTCTCCAACTTTACATTTTCATTGAATATAGCTTTTTTGGTGTCCGTACGGTATTCGCCATAGACCGAATAGAGAGTATTCAATGTATCGACAATCGTTCCATTGTCAAAGTAATATCCTACTCCACCGATGCGGTCGTAGTCAAAACTATCTGTGTATAAAGTCGTTCCCCGATGCTCCATTCTTACGTTTTCTCTCAGTTCGGCAAGCATAGTCCCCCCATTGTATCTCATATATCGACAATAAACATTGAGGGTATCTCCTTGGGTAAATCGCACCTCCCCAAAAGCCTCGAAAGAGTTTTGTTGCTCATACAACAATGCACTGTCACAGTACATATAACCGTTGTTGTGCTTAAAGATAACGTTACCCCTCAAGACCTGAGCATCAGGGTTGATCTCCTTATCGTAAGACCAGACATCGACATTCTCTATGAAAATACGCTCCTTACCGGAGCTACGAGCAACAGAATCTCTTACCTGATCTATCGACTGAATGATATAATCCGGCAGTTCGTCGACATAAGAAGGCATTCCTGCCCGAGAAAGCAGGATAAAGGCTCCAAGGATGAGTAATGTATATAGAGTCTTTATCTTTTTATCCATCCCGGATAGTTAAATTGACATTGTTGATATTCAGGACTGATCTTCACAAATGTCTCTTTCTGCTTTTGCTTGATCCATTTGTCAATGACCTCAGCACGCTTTTTATTCAACACAATTTCCTTGACCGTCTGATAGTCCTCTGTGATATTTGCTCTATGTCCATCTATACGACGCTTGAGCTTCACCACAGCGACCACAGTGTTATTGTTCTTATCCTTCATGATGAATGGAGCAGAGATCTCTCCTTCCCTCAAATTGACAACCTTTGCAGCAATCTCTTGTGGAAGATGCCCCATCTCAAACTTAGATGTCCCATAAAGTGGACTAGCACCCGAGGCATACAGATTGACCATCTGTCCATTGCTGTTACGAGTATCTTCGTCATGAGAGACATAGTTGGCCGCAACCTCAAAAGAGACAGAGTCGGCACGGATAAGTCCGACGATAGAGTCGAGTTGAGCCTGAGCCTTTTGTATATTTTCATCTGAAACTTCAGGCTTAAGCATAATATGACGAAGATTGATGCGATCGCCTCTTTTCTCTATAAGCTGCATGATATGGTATCCCTTAGCGGTCTTGACGATACGAGAAACTTTTGTGTTGTTACCAAGTCCAAAAGCGACGTGAGCAAACTCCGGCTCAAGTTCGGCCTTACTGACAAATCCCATATCACCACCTGAAAGAGCTGTGGCATTGTCTTGTGAATACAGACGAGCGAGGGTAGAAAAACTCTTTGTCCCCGCACTGATCTCATTACTAAAGTCTCTGAGACGAGCCTTGATGTCATCTATTTCCTTTGGAGAGATCTTTGGAGCTACAGTGATGATCTGTGTTTCTACCGTCGTTGGGACGAAAGGAAGACTATCCTTTTCAATTTCGTTATAAAAACGAGTTACTTCTGATGGAGAGAGCTTGATGTCTGCAACAAGTTTGTGTTGCACTTGCTGTACGGTGAACTCCTCACGCATGATCTTGCGAAGCTCTTCTCTGAACTGAGACACACTCTTCCCGAGATAAGACTCAAGATTTTCAACACTACCTATATCCTTAATCGCTTTCTCTATGCGACTATTTACCTCTTGAGAGATTGCAAGTTCATTAGGTTGGATACTGTCGATCTTGGCTTGATTAAGGAAGAGCTTCTGGATTGCCAAGCGTTCAGAGATAACACACCTTGCATTGAGATCGAACTTCTGCCCCTCTGCTTCGTAATATATCCTTTGCTTCTCAATATCGGATAATAAGATCGGCTCATCTCCGACAATCCAAGCTACTTGATCGATAACATTCTTCTTTTGTGCAAAAGAAGAAACACCCACCATAAAAGAGCAGACAAGCAGCGCAAATATCTTAATATAATTATGTTTCATATCTGTTTGATTTATATGACAATCCTATTTATTTGTCTTTTACCTTGCTCCAAGTATCCTTGAGAGAGACGGTACGGTTAAACACGATGTGATCAGGCGTTGAATCCTTATCAACAGTGAAGTAACCTACACGTTGGAACTGATAGTGTTCACCCGGTTTTGCCTTTGCCAACCACTCTTCAGCATAGGCTGTAGGGATGATGGTCTCAGACTCTGGGTTGAGGAGTTCGGCAATATCATTGACATCTGCACCCGAAGGATCTTCTACAGTAAAGAGACGATCGTACAGTCTGACCTCTACCGGCAAAGCATGGGCAACAGACACCCAATGGATAGTACCCTTTACCTTACGGTTGCTTTCAGGCATACCACTGCGAGTCTGCTCATCATACTCGGCATATACCTCAACGATGTTACCATCGGCATCCTTCTTGCAGCCCGTGCACTTAACAATGTAGGCACAACGAAGTCTTACCTCCTGACCGGGTGTCAGACGGAAGTACTTCTTGGGTGCATCCTCCATGAAGTCCTCTCGTTCGATATATAGCTCACGTGAAAATGCGATGTCATGCGTGCCACTGTTCTCATCCTGAGGATTATTTACACTTGGCATATACTCCACCTTGCCTTCGGGATAGTTGGTAATGATGAGTTTGATCGGATCGACGACAACGCTCGCACGCTCAGCCACGTCATTAAGGTCATCACGAACCGCATGCTCAAGTAGTGCTATGTCTATAGTTCCATCATATTTGGTATAACCTATCTTATCTACAAAATTGCGGATGGAGCGAGGCGTATATCCACGACGACGAAGCCCGCAGAGGGTCGGCATACGAGGGTCATCCCAGCCATGAACGAGGTTACGTTGTACCAATTCAAGCAATTTGCGCTTACTCATCATAGTGTAAGTAAGGTTAAGTCGATTGAACTCATATTGGTGAGGTCTGTAATCGTCCTTCTTGAGAAGCTCGACAAGATAGTCATACAAAGGACGATGTACAACGAACTCCAAAGTACATATAGAGTGTGTCACACCCTCGAAATAATCACTCTGTCCATGTGCAAAGTCATACATCGGATAGATACACCACTCATTGCCTGTGCGGTGATGGGGATGATGTATGATACGGTAGATAATCGGGTCACGGAAATGCATATTGGAGCTCGCCATGTCGATCTTGGCACGGAGAGTCATAGCTCCATCAGGAAATTCTCCCTCCTTCATACGACGGAAGAGATCAAGACTCTCTTCAACAGGTCTATCGCGATAGGGGCTGTTAGTCCCCGGAATAGTGGGAGTTCCTTTTTGCTGAGCTATTTGCTCGGATGTCTGTTCGTCGACATAAGCATACCCTCTCTTGATAAGGTCTACAGCAAAGTCATACAACTGATGAAAGTAGTCCGAAGCATAGTAAACATTTTCCCATTGAAAGCCAAGCCAGTTGATATCTTCCTTGATGGCATCTACATACTCTACATCCTCTTTGACAGGATTGGTATCGTCAAAACGCAAGTTACAAGTACCACCATACTTTTGAGCTATACCAAAGTCTATGCACACAGCCTTGGCATGTCCGATGTGCAAGTATCCATTGGGTTCAGGTGGAAAACGAGTCTGTATCCGCCCATCATTAAGACCATTTTTCAGATCCTGCTCGACGATTTGTTCTATGAAGTTTAGTGACTTTTCAGCAACCTCTTTTGTGTCTTTTTCGATACTCATATTTTATTTTCTCTTATGTATTGTTATTCCTTATCCTTAGGTGCTTTTGAGCTTATAGTTCACTCACGAAGACAAAGTTCTTAAGCTTTTCGTTGTCCGAAGAGTGTATATCGGCACCTTTACCCTCCCAAGCTATACGTCCTTTATTGACAAAGATGACATGATCCCCTATATTTGTGACGGACTTCATGTCATGGGTATTGATGATCGTTGTGATATTGGACTCCTTTGTGATCGAATGAATGAGCTCATCGATATGCCTTGATGTCTCAGGGTCAAGGCCGGAGTTAGGCTCATCACAAAACAAATACTTTGGTCCCAGAGCTATTGCCCTTGCAATGGCTGCACGCTTCATCATCCCACCACTGACCTCTGCAGGATATTTGTATCTCGCATCATAGAGTTTGACGCGCTCTATACAATCCTTGGCTATCTGGATGCGTTGTGCCGGTTTATATGTCGAGAACATATCAAGGGGAAACATGATGTTCTCAAATATGGTCATACTGTCGAACAGTGCAGAGCCTTGGAAAAGCATCCCCACCTGCTGACGAAGTGTCTTAAGTTCTTCCGAACTAAGGTCATACAAAGAGGTATTATTGTACAATACTTCCCCCTTATCGGGCGGTATCAACCCCACCACAGTCTTGAGCAGCACAGTCTTACCTGCCCCACTCTTACCGATTACAAGGGAGCACTCTCCTTCCTTAAATGAAGCATCAATCCCTCTCAAGACCTCCTTGGTATCAAACTTCTTCTCTACAGATTTTACCTCAATCATAGCGTTGTCGATTTTCCTCCGTTAGACCAATAGCAGCTGTGTCAATATCAAGTCTGCCACAAGTATGGAAATACTACTACTTACCACAGCCTTTGTGCTTGCCTTACCCACTTGTAGGGCTCCACCCTTGACAGTGTACCCATAGTAGGCAGCGATGCTGGTGATAAGGAAGGCATACACGACGGCCTTAATGATCGAGTAGAAGACATAGAAGGTATTAAAGTTGAACTGAATACCTCTCACAAACTCGGACGGGGGTACATCTCCCGAAAGAATGCAGGCCATATATCCCCCACCAATACCGATAAACATACTCAAAATGACAAGGAAGGGAATCATCAACATCAGCCCCATGATCTTTGGAAGGATGAGGTAATTAGCTGAGTTTACACCCATGATGTCCATGGCATCTATCTGCTCCGTCACCCTCATTGTACCAATCTCACTGGCAATACTACTCCCGACTTTACCGGCAAGGATGAGCCCCATAATAGTGGAAGAGAACTCCAAAAGGATGACCTCTCTGGCCGTAAAACCGATGGTAAACTTTGGAATCAAAGGAGAGGACATATTGATCCCCAACTGTATCGTAATGACGGATCCGATAAAAAACGAAATAACAAGTACGATCCACAGTGAATCTACCCCAAGACTATACATTTCACGCCTCAACTCTCGGAAAAACATCCGCCAACGTCCCGGCTTACGAAAGACCTCCCTGAGGATCATCGTATATTCACCGAATGTTTCAAGTTTATTGCGTAGTATCATAAAAACTCATTGAACTCTTATCTGAATTACATTTCTGTCCCCAAGAGTCAAACCACAATCTCATTGAAACACAAGGCTCGGCTCCACTCATAGGTAAATCTACAGCATAGATAAACAAAGATACGTATTTATCCTAAATACAGCATACACAATAGAGCGAAGTGTGTAACAAGAGCAATTTGATAAATTCCATTTCTTCAAATCATGTTGTAGTAGAAGTGAAAAAGAAGCCTTCCAAGACTAAAAAACATACCTTTGCATAAGCGGTTTCGGAAAAATCAGTTATCCCCCAAGCTCCCCCACCACGAAATATGATTTATCAGACATTTAAGCCACATCCGGATCTACAAGGTTTCATAAAATGCTATTGGATACTACAAGTACCCGCAGAGCCTAATCCACAGAAGCAAAAAGCTATAGCAGATGGATACATTGAGATGATATTTCACCTTGCAGATGATGTCAGGACATACACCGAAGACAAAGGCTATACCATACAGCCACGTGCGATGATACTCGGTCATCCGGTAAAACCATTCTTCTTCGAGCCCACAGGGACTGTAGATACGTTTTCTGTACGATTTCACCCCTATGGTTTTTCCAATCTCATCGATCTTCCTTTGAAAGAGATAACGGATAAAGTCCTGCCACTTGAGGAACTTTTCGGTCAGGAATTTGCCCATCAGGCTATACACCTGATTACCCAAGCTGAGAGTACACAAAGTCGTATCGCTATGATAGAAAGCTTACTTTTCAAGAGGATAACTACCCCACAAATGGTCAACCATATCATCAAAAATACGATCGACACCATGATGATCTCAAAAGGGAGTCCCTCGATCAACGTGCTGACAAAAGAAAACAATACATTCAGGCGTCAACTCGAACGTAAATTTACCCAACACATCGGCTTATCTCCCAAACAGATGGGAAAAGTAATCAGATTTCAGACCGCTCTACACATGCTGTTGAATCAGCCGGAAGAGAAAAGTTATCGGATATCATACGATGCCGAATACTATGATCAAGCTCACTTCATAAGAGACTTTAAGCAGTTCACCGGCCTTACCCCTAAGTCGTTCTTTGAAGCCCCTTCGATGAAAGTAGCCTCCCTGATGTATGCCGAAGAGTGAATGTCGTATTTGTACAATTTTATATCTATCAGACTTTTTAATTTTGTCGGAGGATAAACAAGATCGGAAACAAATATGGATTGCTTTGATCACATTCTTCCCTCAGAAGGTAACAAGATAGATTTGATGACAAATCAAGTCGTAAGACTTAACGATAAAAGTCGTAAGATTCGTTGTATCGATTCGTACGATTCGTTATATCAAGTCGTAAGACTTTATTTACATCATTTATCTCGCTCATAATCAAGCCTGTTTTTGCATGGGTGCTTTCGTTACTCCAAATTAAGGGTATACAACTATCTTCTCGCATAAATATGATATGTATAATTGTGCCCTGAGTGTTTTTTCTAACTTTGTCACTTGAACAAAAAAGAATCTCATAATCAAAGATATAATTTAGTCATGAAGCATATTTTTCTCTGTTCATCATTCAGTCAAGTGGTGCCGCTATTTACAGACTTTGTCACCGCTGAAGAACTTAAAGGAAAGACTGTCACCTTCATTCCCACTGCCAGCCTTACAGAAAAGGTAACATTCTACGTAAAAGCGGGCAAAAAAGCACTTGAAGAGATGGAGTGTATCGTTGAAGAGCTGGACATCTCCTCTGCACACATAGAGGAGATAGAAAGTAAGCTGAGGACAAACGACATCATCTACATTACGGGAGGAAATACCTTCTTTCTTCTCCAAGAGCTAAGGAAGTCAGGAGCAGACAGGGTGATCACATCCGAAGTATTGAACGGCAAGACATACATCGGAGAGTCTGCCGGAGCTATGATATTGTCACCAGACATCGAATATGTCCGTCTAATGGACGATATCGAGTATGCACCGGATCTATCAGATCTGGAGGGGCTTGGCATTGTAGACTTTTACACAGTGCCACATCATACCAATTTTCCATTTGTAAAAGCCGTCCGGAAGATCATCCAAAAATATGACAGTTCGTTGCCACTACGCCCGATCAGCAACTTACAAGCTATCGCTATCAGAGATAAGAAGGTATCGACACTGACTTTAGAAGATTGAGAAGATCATGATTTTTGCATACAAGCACATAAATGGTGGCAATAACTGACAAAAGCAGAAAAGGAGTACCACCACTAAGATGATACTCCTTTTCTGCTTTTGCATAAGCATGGATGCACCTAATCAATACTTCAAGTGCGTCATACGGATACGTTCTTCCTTCTTCAATATCTTTGCAAGGACAAAGTATCCCACGACACCGGAAACAAAAGTACCGGCAAAGACTCCGATCTTAGCTTGATTAAGGAGAGCTGTTCCAACTTCCCCAAGAGGTCCGTAAGACAGATTGGCGATAAACAAAGATACCGTGAAACCAATACCTCCAAAGATCGATACCCCGAAAAGATTCCTCCTGGTCATACCTGAAGGGAGACGAACTACCCCCATACGTAGAAATGCGTAGGTAAAGCCAAAGATACCTAATGTCTTTCCGAAGAACAATCCCAAGAATATAGCAAAAGGCACACTTGCCAATTCCGAAAGCGTGATACCTCCGAAAGTCACACCTGAGTTGACAAAAGCAAACAAGGGCAAGATAAGATAGTTGACGAGTGGATGCAGGTCGTGCTCCATGAACTGCACCGGACTGATGGTACGCTCGACCCTCTTTTCCATCTTACGTAGGGTAATCAACTTTTCATGTGAGATAAAGTCGGACCCTACACCCCCCTCATACGTGGGCTCAAACTTGGAGACCATCTCCTTCATGCTGGACATGAGTTCAGGCAACCTTACCGTTGCCCTGGCTGGTATAGTCAAGGCCAAAAGTACGCCCGAGATTGTGGTATGCACCCCACTGCTCAAGAAAAGAGTCCAGACCCCAAAGCCGATAAGATAGTAGATATAACTCTTATCCAGCCCCTTACGCCCAAGGAGATAACAAATACCCAAGAGCAAAAAGCCCAATAGCAGTGGTGTCCAAGCGATATGTGAAGTGTAAAATATAGCAATGACCAAGATGCCACCGATATCATCCACGACAGCTAACGCAGTCAAGAAGATCTTTAGTGCCACGGGTACTCGCCTACCAAGGAGAGAGAGCACAGCCAAGGCAAATGCAATGTCGGTAGCCATAGGGATGGCAGCCCCCTGACGGCAGGAGCCTCGTGAGCGACAAGGAAAAAGAATAGTACAGGCATCACAATCCCTCCGAGCGCAGCGATAATTGGCAAGAGAGCCTTACGAGCGGAAGACAGCTCGCCTATCATGATCTCCTTCTTGATCTCCAGTCCAATGACAAAGAAGAAGATTGCCATCAATGCGTCATTGACAAAATGCTGTAAAGACATAGTCTGTCCATGATGAGAGAATAAGCTGTATTCGCCTATCTTCACATTGACAGGAGAGTCAAGGATCGTAAAATACATATCCTTCAGTGGGCTATTCGCCAAGATGATTGCTATGATGGCAGCGACGAAAAGTAATACTGAAGGATTTACCCCCTTCACTACGCTACCAAGTCGATGAAGTGTCTTTGTCTGAACCATATATTAGATTATTTATGAAGTTACTTCTACCTTTTGGGTGGGAGCCATGGTTTCATTGCGGACATTGGTACGCTGGATAACACTGTTTGCCAACTGATGGAAAGCAAGTCCCATGATGGTCTCAGTATTGTGAGCTATCGGCTCACCGTCATCACCGGCTTCACGCACACTCTGCACCAAAGGTACTTGAGCCAAGAGATATGTATTCATCTCCTCTGCGAGACGCTTACCACCATCTTTTCCAAAGATATAATATTTATTCTCCGGAAGCTCGGCCGGTGTAAACCAAGCCATGTTCTCAACCACCCCCAAGACCGGGACATTGACCTTCGGATCCAAGAACATATTTACACCCTTACGAGCATCTGCCAATGCCACTTCTTGTGGCGTAGTCACGATGACCGCACCTGTGATGCCTATGGTCTGTATCAAACTCAAGTGAATGTCACTTGTACCCGGAGGCAAATCGAGGAGCAAGAAGTCAAGCTCGCCCCAGTTCCCTTGAGTAATAAGTTGGTTTAATGCGTTTGTCGCCATCGCACCTCTCCATAAGATAGGATCCTCAGGATTGACAAAAAAGCCAATCGAAAGAAGCTTAACCCCATATCTTTCGACAGGCTCGATGAGTTCACGCCCCTCGACATCCGCAAGCAGAGGACGAGCATCTTCGCATCTGAACATCTTTGGCACAGAAGGGCCGAATATATCAGCATCAAGCAATCCCACCCTATACCCTTGCATGGCGAGAGCAACGGCAAGGTTAGCAGTGATGGTACTCTTTCCGACCCCACCCTTACCGGATGATACTGCAATGATATTTTTAACATTGGGTAGTATGGGAGCTTTTTCGGGTGCCTTTGGCTCAGGAAATAAGGCCTGGATATTCCCTTTGACCTCTATCTCGGGGCTGATAAATGTTTCGAGTGTACTTTCAGCTGCCTTGATGACAGACTTTGCAAAAGGGTCATTATGCTTCGGAAATCGTATTGAGAAGGAGACCTTATTCCCATCGATACGAATATCATCTTCGACCATCCCTGCACTGACGATGTCTTCCGAGCTACCCGGATAGCGGACATTACGCAGTGTATCAAGGATAAGGTTTGGATATAATTTTAGTGACATTGTTAATTTAGAGTTTATATGATGAATGTGTTATGTACGTGAAGATAACCAACAAGTGTTACAGTAAGTTTATTTCGCTTCGTCTCTGACGGCCGTAGCTCCGGTATGAATCATGCTCGATCTCGATGTCAGGATCGGTAGAAGCCTCAGAAAGGTTGTCCAACCTCAGAGCCAGATAGTTAATCGTGAGTCCTCTATTGACCCACTGAGACTCGTAGTAGGTACGGATCATCCTGAGCACGGAGTCCTCCGGCACATTGTTGTGAATGTCTTGTATGTCCTCAATTATGGTCAAGCCATTGTGCTCAGCCAAAGCCTTAGTGAAAGTATAAAGAAAAGGGCTGTCGCTCTTAAGATGCAATACTCCGCTGTCAGTATCAAGGATACTCTTATACATCTGTAAGAACCTCACGGAAGTAAGTCTCTTGCGCACTTTCTTCATCTGTGGATCGGGAAATGTAATCCAGATTTCAGCTACTTCTTCGTGTGCGAAAAACTCAGTGAGCATCTCGATGTGTGTACGTAGAAATCTGACATTGTCAAGCCCCTCACGGTGCGCTGTGGTTGCCCCGGTCCACATACGATTTCCCTTGATGTCTATCCCGATAAAGTTCTTATCAGGATAGAGACGCCCAAGCCCCACCGTATATTCGCCTCTACCACATCCGAGTTCAAGGATTATGGGATTATTATTTCCGAAGACTTCCGAATGCCAACGTCCCTTGTAAGGGAAAGCCGCCCCCTCTCTGAGCACCCCAAAAGGATACTCTAAGACATTGGGAAGAGCAGCCATCTCTGCAAACTTTTCTAATTTATTTTTGGACATAAAAGTATATGTTCCCCTCTTGGAGAAGATAAGATAATCAGGGTGCATCGGTAAGAATTGACACCTGCCGACACACCCTTTGAGGTAGTATATTATCAAGTCGATAAAGCCCCCTCTCGATGAGATAAAAAGTCATCATCACAAGAGGACAAGCATATCAGATCTTGTCGTTGGATCCGAGGACGTTGTTCACTTTATGTTTGTAAAGTTCCTTCAAGCTGTCACGTGCAGGACCCAAATACTTACGAGGGTCAAACTCGGCAGGGCTGTCATGGAAGACCTTACGCACCGCAGCAGTCATTGCGAGACGACCGTCTGAGTCGATATTGATCTTACACACTGCCGAACTTGCAGCTCTTCGAAGCTGATCTTCAGGAATACCGATGGCATCTTTGAGTTTACCACCATACTGGTTTATTGTATCGACCTTGTCCTGTGGCACAGAAGAAGAGCCATGAAGGACGATAGGAAAACCGGGGATACGCTTTTCGATCTCTTCGAGAATATCAAAACGAAGAGGAGGAGGGATGAGCTGTCCCTTTTCATTACGTGTGCACTGCTCAGGTGTAAACTTATTTGCACCATGAGATGTACCGATCGAAATAGCCAAAGAGTCCACACCTGTACGTGTCACGAAGTCGACGACTTCTTCAGGACGAGTGTATGTGTGTGATTCTGCGACGACATCGTCTTCGACTCCGGCGAGCACACCGAGTTCACCCTCGACGGTGACATCGTGTTGGTGAGCATACTCCACGACCTGCTTAGTGAGTTTGATATTCTCCTCATAAGGCAAGTGAGACCCATCGATCATCACGGAAGAGAACCCCATGTCGATACAACTCTTGCATAGTTCGAATGTATCTCCGTGGTCCAAGTGAAGACATATCTGCGGATTCTCACACCCCAATTCCTTGGCATATTCAACCGCACCTTGAGCCATATAGCGTAGGAGAGTCTGATTGGCATACTTACGAGCTCCACTGGAGACCTGCAAGATCACCGGAGACTTGGTCTCGACTATAGCCTGAATGATGGCTTGCATCTGCTCCAAGTTATTGAAGTTGAACGCAGGGATAGCATACTTTCCCGCCATTGCCTTTTCAAACATTTCTCGGGTATTGACAAGCCCTAATTCTTTGTAACTTACCATATAGAATGAAGTTAAAAACGTTTGACATTCGAGTCACCTTTAGCACTAAAGCAACTTGGCAACTACTACTTTCTGACAAATATAACCAAATATTCGCGGATTAGAGCCCGGTTTTTAATGTATTTTGTTGCCCACAAGTTCGGCCTCAAAGACAAAACTCATCTGAGGCAAGACAGAAAATCCTCCGACAGCCGACAGAATGTTTTCTGTCTGAGGACAGAAAACATTCTATTGAAGGACAAAAAAGTATCATTTGTCATTCTCTAATCAAGGAAAAGCACGTCCAAATAAAACAAGAACCACACACCAAAAAGAACTGTATATTAATCGCTTAACACATTAAAATCATTTCAGAACATATACCATACCCTCTTTAGACAAATTGTTATCATTTGTGATTTTAATCGATATGATGCACCATGTGTCAGAAAGAATTTATACTTTTGCACATTAACACACAGGATGTGCAATAACTAACACTATATGGTCAAAGAGAATTTTATCAAACTATACGAGACTTCTTTCAAAGAAAACTGGTCTCTACCAGCATACACAAACTACTCTACCGGAAATACTTACAGCTATGCAGACATGGCTAAGTGGGCGGCTAAAGTACACTTGATACTCGAAAAGATCGGTGTCGAACATGGAGACAAAGTCACCATCGTAGCGAAAGACAGTTCGGAGTGGTGTATGGTTTATATGGGTGTGGTCACTTATGGAGCAATCATCGTACCTATCCTGCCGGACTTCCAACCCGAAGACATCCACAACATCATCACCCACAGTGACTCGAAGGTGGTCTTCTCTACCGGCACTCACATGGAGATGCTTCAAAGCGAAGCAATGCCTCAAGTCCACACAGTAATAGATATAGAGACACTCAAGACAGACATGAGACTTACACGTAACGAGGTCGCTCGCAGTCTTGATGTCGAAGCTTTGTTCGCCAACAAATATCCCAACGGCTTCACCAAGGATGATGTTAAATACAAGGAGATAAGCAACGAAGAAGTCCTTCTCATCAATTACACCTCAGGCACAACCGGATTCAGCAAGGGGGTCATCATCACAGCCAACAATCTTGCGGGCAACGTTGTGTTTGCAAAGATCAATCGGATCATTCGCAGATCGGAACGCATCCTTAGCTTCCTCCCCAATGCACATGCCTATGGCTGTGCATTCAACTTCCTTGCACCGATCGAGGCCGGAGCGCACGTGTATATGCTGGGATCACTCCCCACTCCACGCATCTTGATGAAAGCCTTTGCGGATGTGCGTCCACACCTCATCATCAGCGTACCTCTTATCCTTGAGAAGATGTACAAGAATGTCCTTGTGCCCACGTTGCGTAAGTTCTCAATGAGAGTTCTACTCAGCCTGCCTATCGTCAAGAGTATCATCTACGGTAAGATTCGCAAAAAGCTCATCGACGCCATGGGGGGAGAGTTCAGAGAGTTCATCGTCGGAGGCGCGGCACTGAGTGAAGAAGTGACACACTTCTTACACAAGATCAAGTTTCCATACACCGTCGGCTATGGCATGACCGAGTGTGCCCCACTGATCTCTTACGAAAACAACAAAAAATATGCCCCACTTTCTTGCGGTAAGATACTCCCCGGCCTGATGGAGGTACGCATAGCCGATGTACCGGAGTCACAAGAGCCCGGTGTGGGTGAGATCCAAGTACGTGGCGAACATGTGTGTAAAGGGTACTACAAAAATGAGAGTGCAACCATGGCTCTATTCACTTCCGATGGGTGGCTACGCACAGGCGACCTCGGCATGATCGACAAGCATGGCAACATCTTCATCAAAGGTCGCAGTAAGAGTATGCTACTCGGACCCTCAGGGCAGAACATATACCCTGAAGAGATCGAAGCAAAACTCAATCTTCTCCCTTACATAGCAGAGTCTCTTGTACTACAAAGAAAAGACCATCAACTCGTCGCTCTCATTTATCCTGATGAGACGACCCTCAAGGCTGACAACATCACGACACCCGAAGGTATCCAAAAGGTGATGTCAGAGAACCGTGCCTTACTCAACCAAAATCTTGCGGCGTATGAGCGTGTCGCGGAGTTCAGATTGATGGATCAGGAGTTCGAAAAGACGCCTAAAAAGAGTATCAAGAGATACCTCTACAAAGCAGACTGATCTCCACAACACACATAATATTTGAACCTTGAAGTGCTGAATGAAGTCTTGCCTTCATCCGGCACTTCTTTTTTCGATAAAATTCGTTTGGGACGAATCCACCCATACAGTCTCGGAGTTATCCGATTCTCCGTGCAAACAAAAGAGAGATATATTGGTTTTACCTAAAAACCGTTTTTACCACCATAACACCTCATATAAAGATATGTCAAGAGGAAAGATAATCATCGCAGGGCTCGGTCCGGGAGGCAAAGAAGACATCACCCCTGCCGTATATGAAGCAGTAGCGATGTCGGATGTCATTGTCGGATATAAATATTACTTCACATTTGTAGAAGATATCATCAAGCCCGATGCCGTGTGTATAGACACAGGGATGAAGAAGGAGCGTGAACGCGCCGAAGAGGCTTTCAGATATGCAGAGGAGGGAAAAGTCGTGTGCGTGATCAGTTCGGGCGATGCAGGCATCTACGGTATGTCTCCTCTGATCTTCGAGATGAAGGATGAGAAGAAGAGTGACATCGAAGTCGTTGCCCTACCGGGCATCAGTGCATTTCAAAAGGCGGCATCCCTCTTGGGTGCTCCCATGGGACACGACTTCTGCGTCATCTCGATGTCGGACCTCATGACTCCTTGGGATAAGATAGAGAAACGCATCATCGCAGCTGCACAAGCGGACTTCGTGACAGCCATTTATAATCCTCGCAGTGTGGGGCGTTACTGGCAACTCAACCGACTCAAAGAACTATTCCTCCTTGATCGTGATCCCAATACTCCTGTGGGCTATGTACGCCAAGCTGGACGCGAGGATCAGGAGGTGACTCTGACGACACTGAAAGAGTTTGAACCTGAGGCCACAGATATGTTCACGGTAGTGATTATCGGTAATTCTCAGACATACAACTCTGAGGGACGTATGGTGACACCAAGAGGCTATTATCGAGACGAGGACATCGAAGCGGACAAGATCGGTCAGGAGATCATGATCAAGAGCTTCCGCACGATAGACAGCGAGCTAAAAAATAGAGACATACCTTTGGGTAAAAAGTGGTCTCTGCTTCACTCCATACATACAACGGCGGACTTCGATATGGAGAACATCCTGTACGTGGACGAGGGCGCGGTCGAAGGTCTACACGAGGCCTTCGTATCGGGTCGTCTCAAACACATCATTACAGACGTCACTATGGTGGTATCAGGCATACGAAAAGGAGCACTCGACCGTATGGGCATAGAGGCGAAGTGTTACCTCAATGATCCTCGTGTGGCTGAGATGGCAAAAGAGAAGGGTATAACCCGTACACAGGCCGGTATCCGTTTGGCAGTGAAAGAGCATCCGGATGCCCTATTTGCTTTCGGCAATGCACCGACAGCTCTCATGGAGCTATGCGAACTTGTCCGCAAAGGACAAGCCAACCCGTCAGGCATCATCGCTGCACCGGTGGGCTTTGTCAATGTAAGAGAGTCGAAGCATATGGTCAAACCCTTTGTCAATGTCCCTAAGATCATCGTCGATGGTCGTAAGGGAGGTAGCAACCTCGCAGCGACACTCGTCAATTCGATATTGTCTTACGATGATGCTCACCTGCTTCGTCCCGGCAGAGACCTGTAAGTTTGGCTTATGTTTTACGTTATAGGCATAGACGATAATAGGGAGCAACACCTTGCTCCATCAGTGTTAGAGATCATTGAGAGGCATCGTGTCTTCTCGGGAGGAGCCAGACACTATGAGATCATAAAGCCCTACCTCCCCTCCGAACACGAGTGGATACCCATCATCGTACCGCTATCGAAGGTTATGGATGCGTACCGCGAGCATGAGGATGTGGTCGTATTTGCCTCAGGTGATCCTCTGTTCTTCGGCTTTGCTAACACACTCTTACGAGAGATACCGGAGAGGGGAATCAAGGTGTACCCATTCTTCAACTCATTACAACTCTTGGCTCACCGTCTCTTGATGCCTTATCAAGATATGCACATCGTCTCCCTGACCGGCAGGCCATGGGATAAGTTTGACGAAGCTCTCATCACGGGGTACGAAAAGATAGGTGTACTGACGGACAAAAATGTACATACACCAAGAACCATAGCCCAACGAATGCTTCACTATGGCTACGACAACTACACGATGACCGTAGGAGAACTCTTGGGAAACTCAGAGTGCGAACAAGTATCGACGCATACTCTCCAAGAGGTGTTGGATAAGGAGTTTGCTTACCCAAACAATCTCATCCTGCATCGCACCTACAAAAAGGTCAGAAGACTGGGACTGCCGGAGAGTGAGTTCTATCTACTCAACGGACGTGCCAAAATGATCACAAAGATGCCGATACGCCTGCTCTCGCTCGCTATGCTGGACCTTCGTGAAGCTAAGACATTTTGGGATATAGGCTTCTGCACGGGCTCGGTCAGCATAGAAGCCAAGCTACAGTTCCCTCACCTTCAAGTGATCTCTTTCGAACGTAGAGAGGAGGGCAATAGTCTGATGGAACAAAACACACAAAGATTTGGCACCCCGGGCATTGTCGCAGTGTATGGTGACTTCGCAGACTTGGATGTCTCAGCATACCCTACACCGGATGCAGTGTTTATCGGAGGTCATGGAGGACGGATGTCAGAGATCGTACGCAAGATGAGTGCTCTGATGCCTTCGGGTGCTCCGATCGTATTCAATTCGGTTTCGGAAGAAAGTCGTCGGCTCTTCGAGAGTGCGGTCAAAGAGTGTGGATTACTTATGCAACCGGGAATCCGCCTTGAGGTAGACGAGCACAACCCGATAGAGGTAATGAAAGCTATTAAGAACTAATTCTGATCACACAAAATAAGCATAGATATCATGCCCAGTCAACCTATTTCAAAGGCAACAACATCAGAACCGACACTGGCTATAATCCTCGTATCCGAGGATAGCAAACATTTGGCTCTTACGATACAAAAAGAGCTTCCAAGTGCCAAGATCTTTGCCAAGTCAGCAATTGAAGGTGGTGAGGTAGTCTCTTCGCTTGCGGAGACAGTCGCCCACCTCTTTGACCAAGTCGAAGGCCTGATATTCATCGGTGCAATGGGTATCTGTGTCCGTAGCATCGCACCACACATAAAAGATAAACATACGGACCCGGCTGTCGTCAACATCGATAGCACCGGTCGTTATGTCGTCTCGGTCCTCTCAGGACACGTGGGAGGAGCCAATGACCTGACCTCTCACTTGGCTCGCATATTGGGAGCTGAGGAGGTAATCTCAACGAAGAGCGACAGCACGGGACTATGGGCACTCGATACACTTGGGACTCGTTTTGGTTGGAACACCCGCTCGTCAGAGTCAAACTTCAACCTTCCGCTAACCTTGTTTGTCAATAGGAAAAAGACGGCCCTGCTCCTCGACATCAGAGACAAAGGGACGGACTACCTTGAACGCACTGCACCCGATCACGTGACCGTCTTCTATACCTATAAGGATATCCCCTTGGCAGGATATGAACTATTGATTGCAGTTTCGCCTTTCAAATATCCCGAGACTACTATCCCGACAATATATTTCCATCCGAAAGTGCTTCGTCTTGGATTGGGTTGCAGACGTCTATGTTCGCCGGCAGGTATCCCCGAGTATATTTCTTCGTATCTCTCTGAGCACAATATAGCGGTGGAGTCCATCGCCTCAATCTCGACGATCGAACTAAAAAAAGAGGAGCCTCTATTACACACATTGGCCGAACAATGGGGAGTACCAACCAACATCTATACAGCACAAGAATTGGAAAAGGTAGATATTCCCAACCCATCTGCAAAGGTCGAAGAGGTAACATCCTCTCCGAGCGTATCGGAAGCATCTGCTCTGCAATCATCGGAGTTCGGACTTCTCATCCTCGAAAAACAAAAGGGGAAACTCTCAGAGGGCAATGACTTTACCTTTGCATTAGCTATGGACAGATCTGCTTTGCGTAGCGGTCACATAGAAATAGTAGGTGCAGGCCCGGGAGATCCCGAACTTGTTTCGGTGAGAGGTAAGCACTTCCTTGAGAGGGCGGATCTTATCCTATATGCGGGTAGTCTCGTGCCCATCGAACTGACTCACTATGCAAAGCCTGGTGCAGTCGTACGAAGCTCTGCATCAATGAGTCTTGAAGAACAGTTCGAGATTATGAAGGAGTTCTACGACAAAGGAAAACTTATCGTTCGCCTACATACAGGAGACCCTTGTATCTATGGAGCCATACAAGAGCAAATGGCTCTCTTCGACGCCCACGGAATATCATATCATATCACCCCCGGAATATCCTCATTTCAAGCTGCGGCAGCTGCACTTCGCAGTCAGTTTACCATACCAGAAAAGGTGCAAACTATAATCCTAACACGAGGAGAAGGGCGCACACCGATGCCCGATGGTGAAAAACTGCACCAACTGGCTCGATCTCGCAGCACAATGTGCATCTTCCTAAGTGCGGGTATCGTCGATGATGTCCAACAACAACTTCTCGAACACTACCCACCGCAGACGCCTGTTGCAGCCTGCTATAAACTGACTTGGAAGGACGAGCGCATCTATCGTGGTCAACTCCGGAACTTAGCTAAAATTGTAAAGGAAAATGGACTCACACTTACAACAATGATCGTAGTGGGTGATGCCATAGACAACCGACAAGGCTTGTCTCGCCTGTATGCAGACGAATTCAAACACCTATTCCGAAAGTAATACCCAAGCATATGTCTACAACTTTACCCATCTGTGTCTCCCTCGGCCCGGGAGATCCCGAACTGATCACCTTAAAGGCTCTAAGGACATTACAAAAGGTTGATACCATATACTGCCCTGCAACCATACTCAAAGAAAAGGTAGTCTCTCGTTCATTGGACATCATGCTGGAAGTTGGGATTGACAAACAAAAGATCGAGCTCTTTCATGTCCCAATGAGCAGAGAACGCAGTGGTGCTGAGGAGGCTTACCTTACAGTTGCAAAAAGAATTCGTGAAGATTATGAGAGTGGCAAAGAAATCGCATTCGTTGCAGAGGGCGACTGTGGGTTTTACTCATCAGCACATTATATTTCGGATTACCTCTTTGAGATGGGAATAGACACAGGACGTGTGGCAGGCGTACCGGCCTTCATAGCTTGTGGTGCATTGGCACGGCTACACATCGTAAGCCAAGATGAAGTGCTCAATGTCATCCCGACAAATATCACGACCGAACGTATCTCAGCCATCTTGGGTCAGGGTGGAACCGTCGTTATCATGAAGCTGTCCCTGCACGAAGAAGCCATCAAGAAAGCGATGCAAAGCATCCCGGATGCCACATTTCATTACTTTGAAAATGTCGGACTACCGGATAGGGAGATCTACACGTCTGATAGGGATTTCATCCGCTCTCGAAAGTTTCCTTACTTTGCCATAATGATCATCAAGAGATAGTTTCGTCTATGTCAAATGTCTCCCACGACACATCAGTCGTACCTCCAAAAATTCTCATCATCGGAGGCACAACCGAAGGCAGAATCGCAGTACAGACTTGTGACGAAGCCAACAAACCCTATTATTACTCTACCAAGAGCGACTCTCAAAAGATCGATTGTGTCCATGGTATAAGAATTTCAGGGGGCTTCGATGCCATGGAGATGACAGACTTTTGTAGACAAAATGATATCGGACTTATCATCGATGCTGCTCATCCTTTCGCGATGAATGTACATCGAAATATAGGAATGACCGCCAATGTATGTGATATCCCGGTCGTGCGCATCGAACGAAAGTTTCCCGAACGTAACGACCAAATGCACTGGTTCGACACCTATACTGAAGCCATAAGTTATATGGAGAAACAAGGTATCACAAGACTATTGGCACTTACCGGAGTCAATACCATCAAAGCACTAAAGGACTTTTGGCAGCGACACGAAGAGACTTATTTCCGTATAATGAAACGCCCTGAGTCTCTCGAAGAAGTAGACAAAGCCTCTTTTCCCAGAGAGCGTATCCTCTTCTATGATGAGACAAGAGATGACAGAAGTCTCTTTCAACGCATCCGACCACAGGCAATCATAACCAAGGAGAGTGGAGATGCCGGAGGGTTTACAGACAAGACCGATGTAGCTCTCGAAATGGGGATCCCCGTCTTGGTGATACGTCGCCCAGCCTTACCTTATCCTCCCCATTCTATCGTCTACGGCAAGTATGGACTCAGACGATCCATCGAAGAGATACTACCGCTCTTCTATGACTTGAAGATCGGCTACACAACCGGTTCGTGCGCAACAGCGGCAACAACGGCTGCAATGACAACACTACTTACCGGAAAGATACTTGGCGAATGTACCATATCTCTCCCAAACGATGAACCTATAACCATACCTATCGAAACCACAGACATCTCTTCGGAAGAAAAAGTAACGTGTGTGGTAAAAAAATACTCGGGGGATGACCCCGATGTCACAAACGGTACAGCCATCTGCTCAACTGTCGCTCTGAATGACACCCATTCCGATATTCGCTTTTTACAAGGAAAAGGGGTGGGGGTGGTGACTCTTCCCGGCTTAGGATTGAAGATCGGAGAGCCAGCAATCAACCCCACCCCTCGCATGATGATGATACGTGAAATCACTCGCCTCCGTCACCTTTACTGCGAAGACACATCCATAGGTGTGGACATCATCATCTCTGTCCCTGCAGGAGCAGAACTCGCCAAACGAACCTTCAATCCCAAAATTGGCATCATCGGAGGCATCTCCATCATAGGCACCTCCGGAATAGTCAAGCCTTTTTCATCAGAAGCATTTGTCAATTCGATAAAAGCAGAAGTACGCGTAGCTAAATCTATGGGACTTGACCGCCTTGTTATCAACTCAGGAGCGAAAAGCGAAAAGTATCTTAGAGCCCTTTATCCTGACCTACCCTCTCAAGGATTTGTTCACTATGGGAATTTTATCGGAGAGACAGTAAAAGCTGCAGCTGAAGAAGGCTTCAAGCACCTCACCATGGGCGTAATGATCGGTAAGGCAGTCAAACTTGCAGAGGGCAACCTTGATACCCATAGCAAGAAAGTGGTGATGAACAAAGACTTCATCCGGTCTCTTGCCCAAGAAGCAGGGTGCACATCGAACGAAATTGAGGCTATCTCAAAAATTACCTTGGCCAGAGAAATATGGGAAATCATTCCGAAATATCGCACCAAGGATCCACAAACCACAACTCCATTTTATACCCTCCTTGCTCACAAATGCTACGAAGTCTGTGCCCCTCTGATTCCGGAAGGAACCATTACAATCTTCCTCATAACAGAGTCCGGTGAACTCATTCACTAAAGCTTGCAAAAAATACTATTGTGTTATTACAATAGGTTCAATGGTATTATTCTGATAATGAGCAACAGATGGGATATTGAAATAATCATATAGAAACTCATAAGCATTGTGTTATTTTTTTCATAATAAGGACAAGAACAAGTATTTACTTATATAACATCACAAAGCACAAGTAAAAGCATCCACAGATCATAAAAATATTTACGAACAAACCCAGCAAACATATCAGATATTAAATAATCAAAAAATAAATCCCCGAAGATAAACTCTCACCAAACACAGACATGTCGACAGATAAGGACAAGAGGCAGATAAAAGAAATAAAAAAAGACGGGATTCTATCGTTTTAATATCGAGATAAAGAACTCCCTATATATTTTATCATATCCTAGCACCTAATACAGTTGTTAACTCTTAGTTATCACAAGGGTTGCGGTTGTTAATATTACTATTATGCGTTCTTTTTTTGTATATCTTTGGGCTCATATATTTTTAGTTTTGAAATGCTCCTCCGGGCAGGATTTTATGTGTACCCCTTATACTGCCTGCGGGGATCATTTTTTTCATCACTCAATCAAATTGTGTTAAGGGTGTACTATTTCTTATGATGAATAGACTATTTGTAAATGTTGGACGACTACTCATAGGGCTATCCCTGATTTTGGGAACGAACTATGCCCTGACCAATGAGGTTCGTGCACAAGTGAAGAAGAAGGTGGTTTCCGTTTCCTTCAGAGAAAAGAGCCTGGCATCAATACTGGATTTCATTTCGGCTCAGACGGAATATAGTGTTACCTATGACAATGACGTCAAGTCTTATCCTAAGACATTGACAGTTTCTTTTGACAATGCTGCACCACTAAAAGCCATCCAAGAAATCCTTAATGGCTCTCCATTTACCTACAAGGTAGAGGGGAAAAAGGTAACAGTCTACAAACTTCAAACGGCCTCAACTGCTGCACAGACCGGCAAGTCAATAACCGGGGTTGTGCAGGAAGCCAATGGTAGCCCCCTACCCTATGTAACGATACAGCTCAAGGGGACAAAGTCCGGTTGTAGGACAGGGCTTGACGGAGACTTCAAGTTGGAGGTCAATGCCAATCAGGGAGAGATCATCGTAACCAGCGTAGGGTTTGAACCACAGACTGTAAAGTACACCGTGGGCAAACCGATAAAAATAGTAATGAAAGAGTCTGTAAACACGCTTGGGGAGGTCTCTGTCATCGCTTATGGGGAGCGTAACACAAGAGAGATCGTCGGCTCAATGTCTTCGATCAAAGGAGAACGCATACAAGACATGCCTACTCCTTCAGTCGAAACATTACTTCAAGGACAAATGTCCGGGGTCGAAGTAACCAACCTCTCCGGTTCTCCTGGTGGTGGCGGCACAAGCATTGTAATACGTGGACATAGCTCTTTGAATCAGAAGGGTATAAACAATGGTTCTCCGCTATTCGTCATTGACGGTGTACCGGTGAAGACAGACTCTTCAGAAGAGACTGCCGGGATCAACCCGTTGGCAAGTTTGGATCCATCGACGATCGAGTCTGTAGAGGTTCTTAAGGATGCTGCGTCAGCGATCCTTTATGGTTCTCGTGCAGGTAATGGGGTCGTTTTGGTCACAACAAAAAAGGGGAAAGCCGGAAAAAGCGAGTTCAACGTAAGTGTTTCTCAGTCTTTTACATGGCTACCTCGTACCCCTCTTCAAGTGATCGGTAAGAGAGAGAGAGACTTCCGTATCAAGCAGGCGAAAAAGCAGGTCATTGCGAACTATGATTGGGGAACAGAAAGTAGTATCATCCCCAAGAACCATAAAGACAGCTATGGCTGGGATCCTAACTATGGTGGTTCCTACGACTATTTATGGCGCAATGGTAACCTCTTGGATGAAGACAGACGTTTACCAACACTCGTACAGGACTCTCTCAACACATTCTATAACAACAGAACGAACTGGTACGATTATGCATTCCGTGTCGGAAAGGTCGTAAAGGCTGACCTCACTGCGACAGGTGGGACAGAGAACGTAAGATATATGATAAGTACCGGTGTGTACGATGAGAGTGGTATTATGATCAACTCAAAGTTCAGCCGTGTCAGCTTCATGTCCAATCTTGATATAAACCTAACACCAAAACTCAAGGGGTTTGCAAACGTGAATCTCGCATACATGAGCAAAGCTGGAGGTGATCAGGGTCGTGCACAGGGACTAACAATAGACCCTAAGCAAACCCCTTCTCTACTCCCTGGGAAGGGTTCTATAGCAGAAGAAATAGCTGTACAACAGCTTCGAGATATTGAAGAGAAAAACAGCAACTACAACGTAAGACTCAATCTTGGGCTACAATACAACGTAATCAAGGGCCTTACTCTTAGTTCTTCAGCTGCTGTAAATCACTACTTGACTCGATCTAACCGATTTACACCAAACTACCTCAACTTTAACAATCTCACAAGCTCACAAGGACGAGTCTATGGGATGACTTCTATTCAAAATGAGAATATCTTCAACTACACCAAAAACATCGGAGATACTCACAATTTTGATTTCACAGGTGGTGTCACCTTCAACAGAGATGCGATAGAGTCTATCACAGGCATGGCATATGGTGGACCGGGTAATAACATCCACTATATAGGGGACGCTTGGCCTCAGATCCGCATCGATGCAGCCGGAAATCACGAAGCTCTCCAAAAGGTTACTACAAACTTTGAAGAGCAGATCATGATGAGTTATTTGGGGCGCTTCTCCTACAACTACAAGAAGAAGTATCTTGCAGACCTTTCGTTACGTTCTGACGGATCTTCTGTATTTGGTAGCAAGGTAAGGTGGGGTATGTTCCCTGCTGTCGCTCTTGGTTGGGCATTCAGTTATGAACCATTCATGAGAGACTTCTGGTGGTTGAGCTTTGGTAAGCTTAGAGCTTCATGGGGACGTTCGGGTCAGAAGTTCCAAGAAGCCTATCTCGCTCACGGTATCATGCAAGAGAATAACAACTTTTTTGGAGAGTTGGGCTTGCAGCCATCGATCATCGCCAATAACAAATTGACTTGGGAGAAGAGTGATCAGTACGACTTCGGTCTTGACCTTGACCTCCTCAACTATCGCTTGAAGCTAAAACTCGACTACTACTACAAATACTCCAGTGCTCTCCTAATGCAGATCCCCCTCCCCGGAGACGTATATCTGTTGAGCGAAAAGTGGGACAACTCTTCTGCCATATCAAATGAAGGTGTGGAGCTTGAGCTACACGCAGATATCCTAAGAGATAAGGCATTCAATTGGAGTGTAGACTTCAATATCTCTCGCAACTGGAATATGTTCAGAAAGTCATATGGCAATATTGACTTGGATGACAAGGTCCTTGGACGTCCGATCTACGGAATCTACACCTACAAGGATGAAGGTATTGTCCAAAGAGAAGAAGAAATACCTTACTATTATGACCAAAGAGGTTATCGTCGCCCTCTCTACATAGGTGGCGAACAGTATCCACTCAGAGTCGGAGGACGCAAGATCAAAGACCAAAATTCTGACGGAAGGATCGACCTTCAAGACAGATACTATGCCGGCAGTACGATTCCTCTTGCTTATGGAGGTTTTACCAACACTTTCTCGTGGAAAGGCTTCAGGCTGAATATGCTCTTCAACTATTCGCTCTCTCGTAAAGTAATGAATATGGTGAAAAGCAGTGCATTTAACTTCAACAAATCTTTCGGCACACTCATGGATGATCCCGAAAGGTATAAATTCTGGGAAAAGCCGGGTGACAATGCGGACTACCCATCATTGGAATTCTCTGATAATGGTTATAGAGGACAGTTCGATGGAGATATCGCATCCAATATAGAGAATGTCAGCTTCCTCAGACTTAAGCAGCTTATCCTATCTTACACCATACCGGAGACATACACTAAAAAATTGGGGATGAAGACCCTTCGTGTATATTTGTCCGGAGAGAACTTGTTCTTGCTCACAAACTACTCAGGTATAGATCCGGAGATCATCGATCCTCATACAGGGAAGGATACCGGAGATAGCTATCCGCTCAACAGAAAGTTTACTGTTGGTCTGAATATTAAATTTTAACAGAACATGGAAATATGAAAAAGATATACGCCCTGACCCTGTCTACTCTTCTCCTTAGTTCATGCAACTTGGACTTGATCCCGGAGAATGCCTTGACCTATACAAATGCATTTGTCACAGAGACAGACCTCAATACAACAACGTCGACCATACATCTTCATCTCTCTACGATTCCGGATCTTGCCATCGGGTATGAGCTTGGAACCATCGCTGACGAAATCAGAGATGGAGAAGAGTTGAGGGATTGGAGTCCTATCGCTGTAAAAAGAAGAAACCCTAGTTGGACAAATTTCTACAACACGATATACTCTTCCAACCTCCTATTGGACAATATCCATCGTACGAAAAACTTGTCTGAGGATCGAAAGAATTATCATAGAGGGCAGGCCCTTTTTGCAAAGGGTTTATCCTACTTCTCCTTGTCAAGAAACTTTGGAGTAGCCGTAGTCACTGAGAATTCAGAACGACTGACTGCATATCCGCTCAGTTCAATGTTGGAAGTCATCGACGCCTCCATATCTGCAGCAGAAGAAGGCTTCTCAATCTTGCCTGTACATGCCGAACTTAAACGTATGTCAGGAACTCCGGTTCCCAACAAACAGTTTGCATCTAAAGGCTCATGCGCAGCACTTCTTGCCCATGCCTATGCTTGGAAAGGGTCATTGATTGATCTGTTTAAGCTTGATGGTGACTCTCAGGAGGCTTATAGGAAGTCTATAGAGTACGCATCGAAGTTGATTGATGGTACAGTGGGTAACTACTCACTACAGCCCAATCCTGAAGAGCTATGCAAGGCTCTGTCCAACCCGATGCAGGAAAATCCGGAAGAAATTTTTGTTTTCGCATTTGACCGTTACAGATCAGAATATACAGTGTCATCTAACCCTTATTCGGGATATGTAAGCTGGCCAACGAACAAATATGTCTTGCTTGGAGATATAAAATTCTCGACAAACTACCGTTTGTACACCTCTACTGTAGAGAAGATGTATCCGGATGCGGGAGACCAGAGACGTCAAGCTTACTTCTATGAGTGGGGCACTCCTCATGTCGTGGACGGTCAGGATTATGCCATCATGAATAAGTATAGAGAAAGTGTCTATACCATCGACCAGTTTGACCCCAATGGAGGATATTATCGCTCTCTCAATGCACACTATACTTTCTGGCGCTTGGCTGACATCATCCTACTCCGTGCCGAATGTTTGGCTAAGCTTGGCAGAGACGGTGAGGCTACCAGAGATCTTAATCAAGTTCGTGAGCGTGCCGGAGCGACTGCGTTTCCTGCACCTCATGATGGCGATCTTAAAAAAGCAATTTTCAGAGAACGTGAACGAGAACTTCTTGCTGAGAGTGATCACCGATACTACGATATATTGAGGAATAACTATGTGTCCACAGAACTTCGTGGAAAGTTCAATGTATTGACCCCTGCAGAGATTAGAGATGGAGCTTTGTTCTTGCCAATCCCTGTTTCAGCTTATCAAGACAAGAGCGGACAAGTCATCAATACACTCATTTATCAAGGTAAATATTGGAGTCTATACATGTAATTCATTTGACAATTTATTATGATGAAACATATATTGAATTTTACTATTGCAGCCGTAGTCACCATGTTTACTATGGCATCATGCACCAAGTTTGATATTGTCGATACAGGCTCATCGAATGGCGATCATGACATGGTCATGTGGGACTATTTCAAAGCTGATCCATACAATTGGGACTCAATAATGGTGATGGCTAATCATGCCGGAGTCAAAGACATATTTGACGGAACGAGTAAGTATGGTAAGGATATCACCTTCTTCGGTATCACGAACCACAGTATTCGCAGATACCTCCTTACAAATGATCTTCAAAAGGTTACAGACATACCCGCAGATGAATGTAGAGAGATCATTCTCTCAAATCTCATCGCAGGGGCAATGCTGGTGGACGACTTCATCGAAGGGAAACCATCTGAAGACACAAATGAGCTCATCGGAACAGGAGGCAAGAAGTACACCACTTTCTCTGGTAAAACACTTTGGATTTACACCATAAAAGAACCTTTTGGTGGAGTACCTCAAGCCGGAGCGAAGTCCATTCAGATCGTCGCACTCGACACCCAAAAGAGAATCAGGGTTGCCTCAACCGATATTAAAACTCGTACCGGAGTTGTGCAAGCTTTGGACTACAATTTTACGATAAAGGACATTTAATCATTTTAGAGTATGAAGACAAAATATATACTATCCATCATGGTAGGCCTTCTCCTCGGATTATTCTATTCTTGCAATAAAATACCGGTGGGATATCTCAACACATCAAAGGCAGTATTCATTCCGGACACGATCTATGTTGCGCGCAACATAGATCCGGAGTCACCTCGTGCCAAAAACAATGCACCGTGGACTACCCTGCCGATCCAAGGCGTAGCAGGAACAAACCCCATCAATTACGAATACCACTCTGTCAAGGTTGACAAAGGAGGTGATGCTACAAAGTTTGAACAGATGGTCAGAGCGGGGCACGTATCGACAAGGGGAGGTATGATACAGATCTTCCAAGAAGGTGTCAAAGAAATACCTAATGGCAACTATACCATCAGCATTCGCGTCTACAACGAAGGGCACTCTCACATCCTCAAAGATGCAGTGACCTTCATTGTACAGGATGTGGTAGAAGAGTAATCATAACAACACATTAAAACACAAAACTATGAGAGCTAAAATATTGTTTATTGCCTATTTGGCAGTCTCTCTCTTTGCTGTACAAGCACAGGAGAGCAATGAGAAAGGAATCAAATTCTTTGAAGGGACTTTTGAAGAAGGACTTGCCCTCGCTCAAAAAGAACAAAAACTCCTCTTTGTAGACTTTTATGCACAGTGGTGCGGTCCATGTAAGAGAATGGCAAAGACCGTATTCACTCAAGAAAAGGTAGGAGCGTATTTCAACGACAAGTTTATCAACATGAAGCTTGATGCTGAGGCTGATCAGAATAAAGCCATTGCAGAAAAGTACAAAGTTGAAGCATTCCCTACTCTTGGGTTCTTCAAGTCAGATGGTACACCTATTGCAATCAATACAGGATCTATGGGAGCAGAGGCACTCATCGAAGCTGCCAAGATTGCAGCAGGCGAAGCCATTGGTTTTGAGGAGTTGTACAATATGCATCGCAAGGACAAGAATAACCTTGAACTCCAACAGCAGCTCCTTCGTCAAGCACCAAGCTTTTTGTCTACACAAGAAGGAATCGATGCTGACAAGTGGATCGTGCGTATTCGTAAACTATATCGCTCATATATCGAGGCTAAGAAAGGTCCTGCACTGATCAATGCACAAGACTATATCATCATCTCGGCTTTGGGACGAACTGAAGAGGAAGGAGTATCAGAAATGGTGGAATTCATGGTCGCAAACTTGCCTCAGTGGAAAGAAGCCGTAGGAGATGCAGTAGCTTACTACATCATCGAGCACAATGACAACACGATGACTCGTCTTGTCAAAGAAGGGGATGCTACTTACAAAACCTATTTGGAACGCATCAAAACTGATTACAAGGGAGCCTATGATGTTGTTACAGGGACATCGATTTCTCCTTATGAGAAGTCCAAGCTCTACTACGATGCCATATATACTCTTTACAAGCACAAAGAGCCTGACACGTACATCAGTCTCATGAAAGAATACTTTCAGAAATTGGGTGACGAAGCTCTCTCATCAGACTATGGTAGAGTAGCTCAGGAGTTGTACTATGCAACCGGGGACAAACTCAAACCGGAGCATCACCGCCAAGCGATAGAATGGATCAAGATCGCACTCAAGTCAGAAGAGAGCGTCATGGACAAAGCTAACTTTATGGTAATGATTGGAGACTCTTACAAGAATATGAAGGAGTATGTAGAGGCTCGTAAGTACTATAATCAAGCCTTTGCCGAATCTCTTCAGATGGTGGATATGCCTACTGCCCAACAGATGATCCAGTATGCTATCCAGATGAAGTTACAAGAGTTGGAGCTCCTTGAGCGTTGATCAGCATCTCTATGATTTATAAACTTCAGGCATTTTTTAAGACTGATAAAAATATGAGATTGCCCAATATTATTTTATCTATAGTGCTAAGTGTCATGGGTGTTTTTTCTGCCATGGCACAACCTAAGGGAATTCGAAAGGATGTACTTCCCAATGGGATGACATACTACATAGCGAAGACCAACTACAACCCCGGGGAGGTAAACTTCTATCTTTTCCAAAATGTAGGTGCTATTCTCGAGGATGATAATGAGCAAGGCTTTGCCCATTACCTGGAACACATGGCATTCAATGCCACAGATCACTTTCCTCGAGGTGTCATGACCTTTTTCATGGAGCATGGCATCAAGACTTTTGATGCATCGACCGGTATCAACGAGACTCGTTATCAGATTGGCTCGATACCTACCTCCAATACCGTTCTGATCGACTCTGTGATGTTTATCATCAAGGACTGGTGCAATGGTATATCCATCAAGCCTAAAGATGTGGACAAAGAACGAAACATCATCATGGAAGAGTGGAGGGTGCGCAATACTGTAGATCGCAGACTCACAGAGTCTATAGCTTCGGTACTACATAATGATACAAAATATGCGTATCGCAATGTAATCGGTCATGTAGAACAATTGAAAAAGGTCAAAGCCAAAGATCTGAAGAAGTTCTATAAGAAGTGGTATCGTCCCGATCTTCAGAGTATCATGATCATTGGAGATATTGATATCGACTTGTACGAGGCAAAGGTCAAGGAACTATTCGGATCGATTCCGGCTCCCAAGAAGGCTCCTGTCAGATCAGAAATAACCATCCCCGACAATACGACACCGGAGTATTTCAGATTTATCGACAAGGAGAATCACCACAACTCCTTTGGTATCTACCAAAGAGTCTATCTTCCGGCCGATCGCAAGGACAGAGACTATACCTTTGAAAGTCTTTGTATACAGATCTTCAATTCTCTTGCGCCATCACGCTTCGGACTTATCCGCAACGATGGCACAGAGACATTCCTCTCTGCATCCGTCAGCTATGGCCCTTTTGTACGTTCATATCATCAAAATGCATGGGATGTAGTGCCATATGCAGGCCGTAGCTTGGAAGCCTTGGAACAAGTCTTGAGTGTCAGGGAGTGGATTCGTCGCGAGGGATTTGGCAAAGAAGAGTTTGAGCATGTCAAGGGAAGTATGTACCAAGGCATGAAAGAGGTATTGGCTCAAGGCAACCTTGAAGCTCCTTACAATCTCATGGAGCAGTTCAAACAAAACTACCTCTATGATGCACCTCTTAAAACCCTTCGCACGACGCTATTGGAAAACTCTGAGCGTCTCACAGAGATTGAGTGGGATGAGTTTAACGACTGGATTCGTTCTTGGATGAAAGATGAAAATCTTGCATTCATCACTTATTCTGCGACTCCGGAGGAAATGAATATCACTCTTGATGACTTCAATAGGATCCTAGCGAAAGTGAAGGCTGCCCCTACCATGAAGCCTGTCAAGATAGATCCCATACCTGCTCAGCTCATAGATTATGAGATACCTCAAGGTAAGATCATCTCAGATAAGGTCATCAAGGGACTTGATGCCAAGGAATGGACGCTTGCCAATGGAGGGCGAGTTGTGTATAAAAATGTCCCTGAAATGTCAGGCATGTTCTACTTCGTTGCCTCAAGTGAAGGAGGACGTTCTGTCATTGAGCCGGAAGACCTCCCTTCATACTCAGCGATGCAGTCTCTGCTGATGAGATCGGGGCTGTATAAGTACAACCGTAATCAGCTACACAACTGGGTAAAAGACAAGAAGTTTGAGGTATCACTTTCTTTGACAGACTATACCGAAGGCTTGGGTGGCAACTCTGCCGTCGAAGCCGCAGAAGACTTCTTTAAGTATGTACATCTCATCCTCTCGAAGCATCGCTTCGAACGAGAAGACTTCAATAGATTTGTAGAGCGCAAGAGACACATATTCAATGGTCGTGGCACAGCTGGTATGACAGCGGTACAAGATTCCATCAATGCCCTACTCTACCCGGCGTCATTATACAACCCTGAAGAAAACACTGCGTTCTTCGACAAGATGAAGTACGACGACCTGTATCGTTTATTTGAAGGACGCTTTGGAAATGCAGGAGAATTTACATTCTGTGTCATCGGAGACATTTCCGAAGAGAGAGCCAAGGAGCTTGTCCAACGCTACATCGCATCACTTCCGGGGAAGCCGGTAAGCCAGCGTGAAAAAGTACGCTACATGGACTTCTCTTCTCCCGAAAAGGAGATCGTAAAGGAATTTTACGTAGAGAAAGAAGGAGATTCGGGCGAGGTAGAGTTGTCGTTCTCTAACTCTAAAGAGCTCTCTAAGAGCGAGGTTGCGGCACTGAAAATACTTGAAGGCATCTTACAAAATCGACTCTTTGCGGAGTTGAGAGAAAAAGATGGCGGCACTTACAGTATCGGAGTAAACACGTCTTACACTCACTTGCCTCAGCCTTCTGAAACATTGGGTATCAGGTTCAGTACCGAAAAAGACAAGGTTAAGGACTTGAAGGATAAGACTTATCAGATATTGGAAGACATCATCGCAGGTAAGTTCACCAACGATGAGTTCAAAAAAGTCCATGTCCCAATGATCCTCGAAAGTCGTGAAAATGCTCAAGATCCATCTGAAAATCCTCTCCTTTGGATTGTCCTTCTCAATACTTATGTAGAGACGGGAGAAGTGCCTTCTATCAAGTCTGATTTCTCTTCAGAGGATATCGAAAAGATATCGAAGGAAGATGTCATCAACCTATCAAAGAAGATTATGGATGGAGCGAAGAAACGTGACATTGTCGTCAAATCTTTCAAACAAGCTCATTACGGTAGGATACAAAACTAAAGCGTAAAGCTTGATAAATATCAACTCTCAAGGATTCGATGTAAGCATCTTTCATATAGCTTACATCGAATCCTTGCTTTTTCCCCTCTTCCTCCATAGCCAGGAGTTCTCGATGAATCCCTCCAAAAAAGTCGTTAAACTTGATGACGAAAGTCGTTAGACTTGATGACGAAGGTCGTTAGATGTAACATCATCCCTTCAGCAACCTCCTGACAATCCGATTATCGTTGAATTTCCCCATGGCAAATCCCCAAAACTCTCGAATGAAAACAATGACTTCGGATCGAAACTTCAGTCTTTCTCTGTCTCCAAGACGAAATATGCTTACCACAAAGCTCCGCCTTTGATGATATCTGCACTTGGGAGTCGACACCAAGACACGAATTTATAGAAGAGACTAAGAGCGCAATCTCTTTAGAAATGTTATCTTTGTGGAGAAACATATAAAAAAGTTCTATTATGAGACGAAATGCTTTTTTCTACGTATTGGTAGCTATATCTCTCCTTACGGGATGTGGTCGTTCTAAGGGAAGACAGACACCATTTGAAGCCAGCGGAAGAGCCCTTCAACTGGTTGCAGTATTGCCGGATGCACACAACAACGAAGAGTTCAAAGCGACTATCGAAGAGACCTTTTCAGGTCCTATCGGCATACTTCCTCAAGAAGAACCGGCTTGTGATATGATGTACACTTCCCACTCGGGGTTTGACAAGCTTTTCAGAATCTTTCGCAACATCCTTTACATAGACATCGACGAGCAGAAATACACTCGTGCGGGGCTACATATCTCCAGAGATGAATTTGCAGGAAGTCAGCTCATCATCACGGCAAAATCACCTACACTTGAAAGCATGAAGGAGCTCCTGATATCACAGAGGGAGTATCTCTCTGATTTGTATTACAAGGAGGAGTTGAGCCGACGTCGTAGAGATCTGGCACATACCTATTCATCCAAGATGACCAAGATGATCGAGGACTCTATCGGTGGTGTGACTGCCAATCCGATGGTAGAGATAAAGTATGTCAATGGGAAGAAAGGCTTCGTCTGGGGGTCCACACAAGATCCCAAGGGTCGTATCGACATCGTAGTGTACGACTTCCCTTATACCGACCCCAACACATTTACCACAAACTATCTTGTACGTATGCGTGACTCTGTCATGATGGCAAACATACCGGGCGAGTATCCCAACTCATATATGTCCACAGAGAAACGCTTTCCTCAGAAATTTACAGCTTTCGAATTGGACGGTGTGTACCGTGCCGAGATGAGAGGCTTGTGGCAAATGGAAGGAGACATGATGGGTGGTCCATACGTGATGCATGCCTTGGTAGACAATGCCAATGGGCGAGTTGTCGTGATCGAAGCATTTGTCTTCGCCCCGGGCAAGGATAAGCGCAACCTCCTCCTCAACGGCGAAAGTGTCCTCTATACTCTTCGCCCCACAGGTACAGAGGTACAGACATCTACCATAAAAGTAACCAGATAAAAACAATAACAGGGTCTTCTTACACTTCAGAGAGAGTGTGTGCCGAGACCGGCACTTCCAGAGACACCTCACAACAGCTCATCATAAAACTATTTGAAAAAGACTACAGATAAAATGATTAAAGTAGGTATAACACACGGAGATTACAATGGTATCGGATACGAAGTCATACTAAAGGTTCTCTCCGAGCCTGCCATATTTGACTTGTTCACACCGGTGATCTATGGTTCGCCACAAGTCCTTTCGTACTACCGAAAGATGCTGGACATCAACACCACCACACCGATCAATATCATCAAAAAGGGGAGTGAGGCTCAAGATGGGCTCATCAACATCGTTGCGACAAGTGAAGAAGGTGTAGAGGTAAAGGTCTCTCCCGGAGAGCCCTCAAGATATGCCGGCACGCTTGCTGCCAGAGCTCTCATGGATGCCAGAGCAGATTTGGTGGATGGGGCCATAGATGCAGTCGTCACAGCCCCTATCAACAAGGACACAATACAGTCGAGTGACTTTTCTCATCATGGGCACACGGAGTTCTTCAGCGAACCGTTCCCCGATCATAGACATATGATGCTATTTGTATCGGGCGATCTCAGAGTGGCTGTGGTGACATCGCACTGTCCACTCAAGGATGTTTCGTCCAAACTGACAAAGGAGCTTGTATATCAAAACATCATCGACCTCGAACAGACTCTCAAGAGAGACTTCGGGGTGATTAAACCTCGTATAGCTGTCCTCGGTCTAAACCCTCATAGTGGAGAGAACGGTCTCTTGGGTACAGAGGAGATAAATGTCATCACACCGGCTCTCGAAGCAGCATGGCAGGAGGATAAATTTGTCTTCGGCCCCATATCTCCTGATGGTTTTTGGGGCAGCCATATGTACGAAAACTTCGATGCAGTGTTGGCTATGTATCATGATCAAGGGCTCATTCCCTTCAAGCTCATGGCTATGGAAGTCGGGGTCAATGTCACTTGCGGACTACCGGTTGTACGCACCTCACCGGATCATGGGACGGCCTACGACATTGCAGGCGAAGGTCGTGCCAACGAAGAGTCCATGAGAAATGCCATATATCAGGCCATAGACATCATCCGCCACAGAGGTCGATATGATGAGGCAAGACAAAACCCTCTTAAAAAGAGATTTGTCGAGCGTGGACATGACAACATCAAGCTGGATCTCACGGGAGATAGTGACGAACATTAAGAGAGAGAAAGAGAGAATACGAATGAACAAAGTTGTTCAACAAAGAATATAAAACCTAAGAATTATGTTCAAAGACAAAACAATAGTGTACACCTCAGGCACTTTTGATATGTTTCACTACAATCATCTGAGGATGATCAACTATGCCAGAGCCATCGCCGACATCCTCATCGTAGGGGTCAGCACCGATGAACTGGTACAAACCTACAAACCGGCTCCTATCATCCCCTTCAACGAACGGATGCAAATCATAGAGGCACTAAAAACTCCGGATATCGTCATCCCGCAACACTCACTCAACCATACAGAGATCGTCAAGAAACTCAACATCGATGCCTTCGTCGTGGGAGATGATTGGTATGGCAAGTATGACTATCTCAAAGATTTGGGTGTACAGGTATTTTACTTCCCCTACGGGACAGGAGTGTCGACCACAGAGATCAAGAAAACGGTACACGCTTCGTATGAGTCTCAGCTCAATCACGAGAGACAAGCGAAACCTGACAAACTGGAGGATCTGGACTAAATGAGCAAGACAAAAAGGTTTGACAACATACTCATCACGGCCGGTACAAAGGGAATTGGCTATGCCGTAGCAGAAACTTTTGTAAAGGAGTGTAAGCATTTATGGCTTACTTATGGCTCGGATCATGAGCATGCCAAGGAGGCAAAAAAGAGGCTCTCATCCCTTGCCCCGGATACTTCGATCCATATCATTGCATGCGACGTCACAGCCCCTCGATCGGCACAGGCTCTATTAGAAGAGATGTCTTCACATGACTTCGTGCCGGACTTGATCGTCATGAATGCAGGAGTGACGAACCGTAAGTCGCCCTTCGAGATATCAGATGAGGAATGGTTGTCGGTATTTCAAGGCAATGTGCACTTCCCGACCCAGCTGATCAAGGGGGTAGTGCCGTCCATGAAGAGCGGAAGTGCAATCATATTTACGGGTTCTATGATGGCAATACACCCCCACTCTGTCTCGTTGTCCTACGGCGTGACAAAGAGTGCGGTGCATGGGCTTGTGACCAATCTCGTCAAACACCTTGAGCCTTTCGGTATCAGGGTGGCCGGCATAGCTCCGGGATTTGTAGATACAGAGTGGCAGAAGACCAAACCTACCGATGTACGTAAAAGTATAGAGGGAAAAGTGGCTTCGCATAGATTTGCATCACCGGAGGAAGTAGGACAAGTGTTTAAGATGGTCGCAGAAAATGAGTATTTCAACGGTGATATCATCTCACTCTCGGGAGGTTATTCATACAAGTAAAAATAATGAACGAACAAGATAAAGAGTACCTGAGTTCTCTCAAGTCCTTGGAAACTGAAAACTACGTGGATCGCAAGTTTTACAGACCATTGGGCTTCAAAATTGCAAAAGCGATCCAACACACCGGGATCACCCCAAATGTAGTGACCATCATAAGTATATTTGTAGGGATGGGTGGAGCGTCTATGTTCTACTTCACCGGACAGATGGGGTTTATATTCTTGGGAATACTCGGCTTGATCTGTGCCAATATACTTGACTGTGTAGATGGGCAGTTGGCTCGCATGACTGGGATAAAGTCGGAGATAGGACGTATCCTTGACGGTATAGCAGGAGACCTTTGGTTTCTGACCATATATGCAGCGTTGTCACTGAGATTGTATGATGAAATAGGGTCAAATTGGATATTCGTCATCGCCATACTATCGATATTCTCGCACTTCACTCAGGCGGCTCTCACCGACTACTACAAAACTTTGCACCTCTACTTTGTGAACCCCAACAAGGGTAAGGAATTTGACACGCCTGAAAGCGTGCAGAGCCGCCTTAAAACGATGCCGATGGGGATAAACAAAGTATTTACGACATTGTACCTCTACTATACAAAACTACAAAGTAAGCTCACACCAAATCTGGGTGAGATGGTACAAAAACTCAATCGTGCATATCCGGAAGATAGGATACCGGAAAGCCTCAGATTGAGATATAGACAAGGTAGCATCATGGTCATGAAGTGTCTCGACCTATTGACCTTCAACGGTCGATCCATACCTTTGTTTATCATCCTGATCACAGGACATGTTTGGTTTTACTTCCTATACGAGATTGTATTTCTGAATATCATCTTGATCGTATCGAAAAACCAACATGAGACGCTATGCAAATTTATCTCTGAGGAGATAACAGATCACAAAAACTAACGGAACATAAACCAAATGGAAAATAAAGAGGTCATTTCAGTAGAGGACTTATCGAAAATACTTGGCCCCTTCTTTAAGAGTAAATTTGGACGAGTGGTAGGAAAACGCCTACTCAAAACTCTTAAAATCGATAAGATTAACACCATACATAAGACGTACTTCCACCTCAAGGGTCGGAAGTTTACGAGTGCAGCACTGAAGCACCCATTCATACAAGTATCTTATGAGGTACACGGAGAAGAAAACCTCAAACAGATGAAGGATGGTGCATTCATCGCTATAGCCAACCATCCATTTGGCGGACTTGACGGACTTATGCTCATCGATGTGGTCAGCAAGGTAAGGCCGGACTTCAAAGTAGTTGCAAATAGATTTTTGACCTACATAAAGGCTCTCGAAGATAGCTTCATTCCCGTTGTGCCAAGACAAAACAAGGCAAACTACAACCATAATGCAACCGAGAATGTTAATAGTATAAAGATGATTGGAACTCACATCAAGGAAGGGAAGCCTGTAGGCATCTTTCCGGCAGGAGGTGTGGCCAACAGCAAGTTTGGCAGTGAAAAGGGAAATGAACAGTTGTGGCAGATGAGTAGTGTAAGGATCGTTCGATCTGCTGAGGTGCCTGTATATCCGATATATTTCGAGGGAAGTAACTCAAAGACCTACTACAAGTTCAATAAGATCAGTTACATATTATCTGTACTAAAAACACCTTCCGAACTGTTCAACAAGAAAGGAAGTGTCATAGGCGTATATGTGGGCGAACCGATATCTCCGGAAGAGATCAGTAAGATCTCAAGCAATATAGAACTTAGAGACTTCTTGATGGAAAAGACCCTTAATCTGCCATCGAAGTACAAAAAACAACAGTAAAAGAAATACTTATCCGAATGAGTCTAACGAACAAGCGTAAAGATGTACTTTTCTATATCATATTACTTGTACTCGGAGCAGGGGTACTGTGGTATGTATCATCCGTATCGAGCACACCTGAAGATGCCTTGGTCGAGAGCAAAGGACTAATCAGCCGAATAGCTGATAGTTTTGGTACCTTCATACATTTTGTACGAGAACATCTTTCCTCGCAGTTTGGACTTCTACTCATACAGATCATTGTAATCCTCCTTTTTGCAAGGGCAGTTGCGTGGTGCTTTACAAAGATTGGACAGCCATCGGTGATAGGAGAGATCTTAGCCGGGATTATCTTAGGGCCTTCGGTATTAGGGCTCCTATTTCCAAATGTATTCGAGACCCTTTTTCCCTCCGAAAGCCTGCACAACATATCACTACTGAGTCAGTTTGGCCTCATCCTCTTTATGTTTGTCATAGGGATGGAGCTGGAGTTGGGAGAGATAAAAAAGACCCTTCGTAAGACATTGGTCATCTCTCATGCAGGTATCATCATACCTTTTGTCTTGGGTGCAATACTCTCTATCGCCCTTTTTGATGATTATGCAGGTGCTCATGGGGAGTTATTGCCTTTTGCTCTCTTTATAGGTATATCGATGAGTATAACTGCCTTCCCTGTACTTGCACGTATCATACAGGAAAAGGGGCAGATGAATACACATATAGGAGTATTATCGCTTTCGAGTGCAGCCAGTGGAGACATCACCGCATGGTGTCTCATCGCAGTAATCATGGCAATAGCTCAAGCAGGATCGGCTATGAGTGCGCTCTTCACGATTATCTTTGCCTCTGTGTATATGCTGGTGATGTTTTATATCGTACGTCCGATATTCAAGCTCGTCGGCAAGCTATACAATAACTCGGAGGTGTTGACAAAAGGTGTGATAGCTATCATATTCCTGACATTGTTGATCTCAGCATATCTGACAGAGATATTGGGTCTCCATGCACTCTTCGGTGCCTTCATAGCAGGAGTGGTCATGCCTGAAAATCTAAAGTTCAGGAGACTACTCACAGAAAAAGTGGAGGACGTTTCCTTGTCCATCTTCCTGCCACTATTCTTCGTAGCATCCGGTCTTCAGACAGAAATAGGCCTTCTCAATACCGGTTATCTATGGATGATCACACTGGTGATTACAGCGATAGCAGTCATAGGGAAACTCGGAGGCACATATATTGCGGCTCGTGTGGTAGGAGAAAACAAGTACAACAGCCTCTATATGGGTATCTTGATGAACACCAGAGGTCTCATGGAGCTGGTGATCCTATCCATGGGTTACCAACTGGGCATCTTATCTCCCATCATCTATGCGATGCTGGTACTTATGACCCTCGTCACGACCTTTATGACGACTCCGCTCTTGGAACTACTTGACAAGATAATGAAACCAGGTCGAAAGGCCGTTCAGAACCTATCTAACAGCATGCAGGTACTGTTCTCTTTCGGGAGGACCTCGACAGGCATGCTCATGCTACAACTCATGCACACCTTCTTTCCGAATAAAGGGAAAGGGGCTCAGATCTCATGTCTCCACATGACGGTCGGAAGTGATACAAACCCAAGACAGGCGGAGCACTTCAGAGAGCAAAACTTTGCACCCCTGAAAGCATCTTCCAAAGAAAGAGGACTTGAAGTGGAAGAATATTATGAGGTAACGGATAATCCTGTAAGCACTCTTGTCAATACCACAAAGTCTACCGAAGCTGATCTCCTCCTCATCGGAGCACCGATAGAGCTTTCGAGACTCCCAGAGGATGAAGAAATCAATAAACTTCACAAGAATGTGGTCAACAAAGTAGGACACACACTCGCAGGTGCAGGTGCCTTCTTCAATGTAGCACAACTTTTAAGAGATAAGACGAAGTATCTCATCGACAACACACCTAACTCCATCGGTGTCGTCATTGATCGTGGGCTGAGAGAGCCGGTACGCAGCCTTTGTGTCATCCATGATCCACAGGCAACGGACAAAGAGGATTATGTTCATCTCGTGAACGGATTACTTCGATATACGTTGGCTGAAAAACACTTTATTTCGATCGGGACAGGTAATGACATAGAAGAGATGACGAACTTCTACCAAGCAGACCCTATGACAATGAAAATCAGTTTTGCGAAAGAGGAGTTGGGAAAATACGACCTCCTACTGATCCCTTACAATACGTTCAGAAATATGTCTGCACAGTCACCTGAACTACTCGAATACGTCCCGACAACCATTTTGCTTTGCGCACGTCGGAAAAGTCCGTTTCCTACACTGACAGAGTAGTGTAAGCCTTATAATAGTCTTATCTAAAACCGAAATCAAATGAAATTCCTAATAATAACCAACCCCACATCGGGCTCCAAAGTTTTGAAAGGGAGACCCCATGAAAAGACAGCATTGGCACTCCTCAATGCAGGTCATGAGGTGCGTGTTGTCTCGACCGAATATGCAGGTCATGCAACAGAGGTTGCTATTGAGGCATGCAAGTCAGATGTAGATGTCATCTGTGCTATCGGAGGTGATGGGACAGTCAATGAAGTAGCATCGGCACTCATCGGCTCAGACAAAGTCTTGGGGATCATTCCGAACGGTAGTGGAAACGGACTTGCCAGAGAGCTTAACATCCCTCTCAATACAGATAGTGCCATAGAGACCCTGCTCAATCACTCTGTCGTCACAATAGACTCATGTCGGGTGAATGATCGTCCATTCCTTTGTACTTGTGGGATCGGGTTTGATGGCTCTGTTTCGGAAGAGTTTTCTGAAAGCTCCATTAGGGGACCTATTGTATACATCAAAGACTCCGTACAGACATTCTTTTCCCACACCCCCGCCACCTATCACCTCAAGATCGATGACAAAGCAATAACGACAAAGGCCTTCCTTATCGCTTTTGCAAATGCATCTCAATATGGCAACAACGCTTTCATAGCTCCCAATGCAAGCCTGACAGACGGTATCATCGACGTGACGATCATCAAGGAGTTTCCGATAGTAGATGCAGCCCAAGTCGCTATACAACTCTTCTCAAAAGGCTTGGATCAAAACCCATACACAGAGCTTTATCAAGGGAAAGAAATAAGCGTGACCACAGACACCCCCATACCATACCACGTAGATGGAGAGGCCGTAGGCTCTACCGACTCCATTCAAATAAAAATGCTCCCGGCAAGTCTGAAAGTTATCTCCGGAGACTTGACCGCAAGTGAGGAAACGGTATCTGACTTCTTCAACAGTATCACCAACAACATCATCGGTCTTCACAATGACCTGATGAGCAAACTTGGCATCAGGCACTTCGACCAAGATGAGTAAGACGACTTCAAAAAAGACCAATGCCGTACGCATAGTAGAAAGCTCGGGGATCCCTTTCGAACTGAAAGAATATCCTGTCACTGAAGAACATCAAAGCGCAGTCGATGTTGCCCTTGCGATCGGCGAATCCCCCGAACACATCTATAAAACGCTATTACTCACAGGTGATAAAATACCATTTATAGTAGCTGTCATCCCGGCAGAGGGGAGTGTAGACTTAAAAAAGATTGCCAAGATATCGGGCAACAAAAAGTGTGAGATGCTCCCTATGAAAGCTCTTTTGGACACGACGGGATATGTGCGTGGAGGATGCTCTCCAATAGGAATGAAGAAGCAATTCCCGACCTATATAGAAGAGTTGAGCACGTTGGAAGAAAAGATCATCGTAAGCGCAGGCAAGCGAGGACTGCAGATTGTACTATCTCCGCATGATCTTATAGCCATCGTCTCAGCAACCGTTGCTGACATTATCGAATCGTAAAATCTATTGGTCATCCTATGCGTTTCTCTACCATTTATCAGCCCCTACTCTCGGTCTTTGTAGTATTCAGTCTGCTATATGCCTGCTCGTCTACAACCGACAAAACAAAAACTCAAGAATCTCTTTCAGAAGGACAAGACACTCTTACGGCAACACTCTACTTCGCAGGTGATATCATGATGCACTTGCCACAAGTAAAAAGTGCAACAATAGCCCCGGAAAAGTATGACATCCATCAAAACTATAAGCACATAGCACCTTACGTAAAGGAAGCTGATCTTTCGATTGCCAATCTGGAAACGACATTTGGAGGAAAACCCTACCGTGGCTACCCGCAATTCAGCAGTCCTGATACTTTGGCACATGCTCTAAAAGATGCCGGATTTGATGTTCTGACAACTGCCAATAATCACTGTGTGGATAGAGGTAAACATGGACTCCTTCGCACCCTTGATATACTTGATAAAGTCGGACTTAAACATACCGGTACATATAGAGACAGTATCGAAAGGGCACAAGAGCATCCACTACAACTCAAGATCAATGGCCTTAACCTTGCTGTGCTATCCTATACTTATGGTACCAATGGCATACCGGTACCGACGCCGACGGTTGTCAATCTTATCGACACCCTCATGACTCAGGAAGTGAAAAGGATAAAAGACACAGAAACGCAAGATTTCATCATAGTCTGTATTCATTGGGGAAATGAATATGAGAGAAAAGAGAGCAGATATCAAAAGGCCTTGGCCAAGCAACTTTTTGAAGCCGGAGCGGACTTGATCATCGGCTCTCACCCGCATGTGGTACAGTCGGCTTATCACTACACGGACACTACAACTCAAAGAGAAGCTCTGGTGGTGTACTCGTTGGGCAACTATATTAGCAATCAGACCAAAGATCCGGCGACCAGAGGGGGGCTATCTGTAACCTGTACACTTCAAAAGATGCCGAATGGAGACAAAAGTATAACCGATGTCAAGTACTTACACTCTTGGGTCTCAAAGACAGATAACCAGAGCAAGCGGACGTATCGAATTATCCCCATCTCCTACTCTGACAGGGATACCGGACTCATCCATCCTACAGAACACGAGCGATTCCGTCGCTATGTAGAATACTCCAAGACCATCACCCTCTCAGACAGTATATATCCATTCTGACCCATGACCTATGAACGAGCAAAAAATATCCATATACCAAGTATTACCGAGACTATTTGACAACAAATGTGAGAACTGTGTACCTAACGGAGACATAAAAACGAACGGAGTCGGTAAGATGAATGCTTTCACTCCCAAAGCTCTCGCAGCCATAAAAGACCTTGGCATCACACACATATGGTACATAGGTCTATTGGAACACGCAACAAAAACAGTATTCAGAGGACTTCCTGCCGATCATCCGGCGACAGTCAAAGGGGAAGCAGGTTCGCCTTACGCCATCAAGGATTATTATGATGTTTCCCCTACCCTTGCAACAAGCATCTCCAAACGAATGGAGGAGTTTGAGGGGCTTGTCAAACGAACTCACGAAGCAGGCCTGGGCTGTATCATTGACTTTGTACCCAATCATGTGGCCCGTACATACGCATCTGACTCTGCCCCTGAAGGTGTGCCGGACTTCGGTAGTAATGACGATACAAGGGTAGCCTTTGATCCACAGAACAATTTCTACTACCTTCCCGATCAGGCCTTGACTATGGGAGAAGGCACTTCTGCATATATAGAAAATCCCGCAAAGGTTACAGGCAATGACTGCTTCTCCTCTATGCCGACCCATCATGACTGGTATGAGACTGTTAAATTGAACTACGGTGTGGATTATCTGAATAACAAAGCCCCTCACTTCTCTCCTATTCCCGATACATGGAAAAAGATGCTGGATGTCCTCCTCTATTGGGCGGATAAGGGTGTCGATGGCTTTAGATGTGATATGGCAGAGATGGTACCTATAGAATTTTGGTGTTGGAGTATAAGCGAGGTACGAAAGTCTCACCCGAAGATACTTTTTATTGCTGAGATATATCAGACCGACCTCTATCAATCCTACATACAGGCAGGATTTGACTATCTATATGACAAGGTCGGTCTTTACGATACGCTGATTAAGGTACTTCGTGGCGAATGTCCGGCGTCTGAGATCAGCCGAATACACTTTGCACAAGAGCATATCAAAGGACATATGCTCAGGTTTATGGAGAATCACGATGAACAACGCCTTGCTTCTGACTTCATCATTGGTGATGGAGATAAAGCTTTTCCGGCAATGGTAATATCGACCTTGCTTGGTTCGACAGATGGCATTATGACTTATTTCGGTCAAGAGGTGGGAGAGCGAGGCATGGATATCGAAGGCTTCTCGGGCTTGGATGGTAGGACGACCATCTTTGATTACTGGAGCCTGGGTAGCATGAGACGATGGATCGGCAAACGGAATACTTATAGTGGAAAAGACTTGACAAAGGACGAGATATCCATTCGTGAAAAGTATCGAACACTCCTCAACACCATGCTGAATCACTCGGCCCTCAACAAAGGTAAATTCTTCGACCTGATGTATGCCAATAACAAACAAAGCATCGATCATCAATATGACTACTGTTTTCTCCGTAGTGATGGGACAGAGACATTCCTTGTTGTGGTTAACTTCTCTTCTCATCTCAGACGGTATGATGTTACGATACCTTCTCATGCCTTTGAAATATTGGGGATCAAAGACCTCACCCCGATCATCCTCGAGGAGGTCTTTACCGGAAATCGAGGAGCAGCGATGCTCTCTTCTCATGAGCCCATCGAAGTTGTGGTTCCTCCTCATGGGGCCGCAATATATCGCATGGTTTAATCCCCCAAAACATAAGCGGGCTTACCTTTTTCGAGAAGGTAAGCCCGCTTATGTTTTACATCTGATTATTTACAGACCAAAAGCTTCTTTGATCTTATCTACATAGTCAAGGCGTTCCCATGTATAGAGTTCGACCTCTGTTGTGATAGGCTCTGTGTATCTGGAATTGAATGTCTTTGTAACCTTGCGAGGATCACGTCCCATGTGACCATAAGAAGCAGTCTCACGGTAGATAGGACGGCGGAGCTGTAGGCGTTGCTCGATGGCAAAAGGACGAAGATCAAATATTTCGTTGATTTTTTCAGCAATTTCTCCATCAGAGAGAGAGACATTGGCACGTCCATGGGTATTAACGAAGACACTCACAGGCTGAGCGACTCCAATAGCGTAGGCCAACTGCACCAAGATTTCGTCAGCGACACCAGCAGCAACAAGATTCTTTGCAATATGACGAGCCGCATACGCCGCCGATCGATCCACCTTACTGGGATCCTTACCACTGAAAGCACCACCACCATGAGAGGCTGCACCACCATAAGTGTCTACAATAATCTTTCGTCCGGTGAGACCGGTATCACCATGAGGTCCCCCGATAACAAACTTACCGGTAGGATTGACATGAAGGATAAAGTCGTCATCCATCATGCGACCAATGGTCTCAGGATATTTAGCCTTTACGCGAGGCAAGAGGATGCTCCTCACATCCTCCTCGATTTTAGCCTGCATCATACGGTCTGCTTCAGCCTGAGTCTCGGTCTCTGTAGCAGAGATAAACTCATCATGCTGTGTACTGATGACGATCGTATGTATCCTGCGAGGTGTGCGATCATCATTATACTCGACAGTGACCTGGCTCTTGGCATCAGGACGAAGATAAGGCATTAGATATAGCTCATGCTTGCGGATATCTGCGAGTTCATAAAGCAAAATATGTGAAAGTTCGATAGGAAGTGGCATCAGGCTCGAAGTCTCATTTGTAGCATATCCGAACATCATCCCTTGGTCCCCCGCACCTTGTTCAGACGCCTCTTCTCTCACAACACCTCTGTTGATATCCGAGCTCTGCTCATGAATAGCCGAAAATATCCCACAAGAGTCTGCATCGAACCTATACTCACTCTTTGTATAGCCGATATCAGCAATCACTTCTCTCACAACCTCCTGTATATCCACATAAGCCGACGAATTGACCTCTCCGGCCACGACGACCTGACCGGTCGTGACAAGGGTCTCACACGCCACCTTTGATTGAGGGTCAAGGGCAAGAAAATGATCCAGAATAGCATCAGATATCTGATCGGCAACCTTGTCTGGATGTCCCTCAGACACAGACTCAGATGTAAATAGGTAACTCATAGTCTTTCTATTTTTAGTGGTTTTATAACTTTATACCTGTGCACAAAGAAAAGAGTCCGATGTCCAAGGACTGTGGATCGGAAGTGCTACATAAACGATAAAAACGTGAGGAATGTCTCGGAAGAAAAGATACTCAAACCTGAGTCTTTTTAGCATTTTTTATCGCGTGGTTGCAAGCATACAAATCTATCCACGTATCAAAGAGAAAAGGAACCTTATATCCTAAGTGCTCCACAAAGTTAGAAATTATTTATCACAATAGGACTATTATTCGCAAAGAAACAGTGAGATTTACATACAACTATTCCCAAGACACTTGACAAAAGGGCGTGTATCATAGGCCTAAAAGACCTTGATACACACCCTCTACTTGTGGTTTATTCAGTTATATATTTTTAGATTGTAAGCTTCACGCCACAGAAGACACTGCGAGGAGCCTTAGGTCCATAGATATAAGCAGAAGCTCTGTTTGGGCCTTCATCGAAATCCTTCTGATAAGCATTAAAGATGTTATTCATACCAATGTTGAACTCCATAGAAGTCCCCGAAAGGTTGAGCGTGTAAGCGACCTTGGTACCAAGAGTGAAGAATGAAGGGGTCTGTACAAGTTCATCTTTTTCAGAAGTAATATAGTCACCGACCTTTTCACCGGCTTCGTGACCGATCCACATCTTGCCCGAATAGTCACCAAAGAGGTTGAATGCCAAGTTTGAGGTGGGAGTCCATCCAAAGACAAAGTAGCCATAGACATTAGGTGTCTTCATAAACTCTCGGCTCTTGAGCTCACGGACACCAATCTCGGTCTCCTCATCAAAAAGACTTCTTTGGAAAGTAACACCTGTCTGAAGGTTGAAGAGCTTAGCATAAGCCAAACGCGCCTCAAGATTCACCCCATAAACAGAAGCCTTTCCTGCATTTACAACCTCTTTGTACTGAGGCTTTTCTGAATCCTCTATCACCACGGCATTGAACTTGTCCAAAAGACGAGTATAGAACCCTTCTGCCATCAAATTGATCTGAAGGTTTTCGATGTCATGGTTGTACCAGTCGATCGATCCGGTAAAGCTTCTTGATTTTTCTTCTTTCAGATCCTTACTCAATACTCTTGGAATACCTTCACCACCAGCAAAGTCTACGTGCAACTCTTCATCAAAGTACTGTGGTGCACGGAACCCATGAGCATATGACAAGCGGAAGTGAAGATCGTGAGTAGGATTATATCTGAATGTCGCACGAGGAGTAACGATATTAAGCTTCTTGAGAGACTCGACACTCTGCTTCTCATCAGTATTGAGTGCAACATTGTCATAACGTAATCCAAGAAGGAATGCAAAGGTGTCATTCTTCCATTCATTTTGTAGGATGCCGCTACGTGTAGAGACCTTCTGAGCAAGATCCAATGGACGATAACCACTATTATCGTTCAGCTTGTTGTAGTTGTACTCAAAACCTGCAGTAAGCTCTGCGGGCATAAAAAGAAGTTTCTCAAAATTGTGAACATACTGAAGACCTGCTTGCATGGTCAAGTCTTTAGTGAGACCATAGTTGGTCAATGCTGATGGATCATCAGGCACAATGATCTTGTCGCCCTTCTTTTCAGGGACATAAGCACCGCCACCATAATAACTATTACGGACAGTGTTTGATCCTGCAGCAAAAGCGGTCAAATAACCATTACCATCAAACATATAACGGTCGTATCTTAAGATCCCCGTGTGGATACGGTGTCCAAGGCTCTCTGCTATGTTTGCCTCATGTTCAGGACGTTCGAGTCTATCTCCACCACGACGTCCTTCTTGAGTATAGAAGTAGTCAAGAGTCAACTTGGCCAAAGGAGAGATATTTGCAAAAGCATTTGCTCCCACAGTAGTGCTGAAGAGGCGTGGCATCTCTGTATAACCGTCCTTACCCCCCTCGATACGACTACCGGGACGGACAAAGTCGAGACCATCACGATGCTTCACACGACCAAAAAGGGTGATACCGACCTTAGAGTCCGGTGTCAAGACAGAGGTAGTAAGGCCGACATTGTGTGCTGGCATATTGAAGTTATCTTGGAAAGACTCCAAAGTATACTCAGCTGTGGCCGAATTATGAGTCGGTGTCTTTGTGATGATGTTGATAGTACCACCGATAGCCGATGATCCATAAAGAGCAGAACCTCCACCACGTACGACCTCTACACGGTCAATCATTGATGTAGGCAACATTTCAAGCCCATAGACAGCAGCCAAAGAGCTAAAGATCGAACGGGAGTTGATCACCACCTGAGAGTATGCGCCATCAAGACCATTGATACGCACTTGATTGAAGCCACAGTTCTGACAATTATCCTCGACACGAATACCGGGATTAAATTTAAGAGCTTCGTCAAGGGAAACCGAGTTTGTAGCAGTAAAGAGCTTTGAATCAGTCACATTGACAAGTACCGGAGCAAGGTGACGACGTGTCTCCGTACGATTTGCTGACACGACGACCTCTTCGATATTGAAATGCGATGGGGTAAGCGTCACATTGATGTCCTTGCTACCCTCCGGCACAATGATCTCCTTCGTCTCGTATCCTGTGTAACGAACACGAAGGGTCACCCTCTTGCGAGGCAGATTATTGATAACAAAAGCTCCATCTTCATCAGACAACAAGCCGATAGACGTCCCCAAAACTGTGATCTGAGCACGAGGAAGGACTTCACCACTTTTTGCATCAGTGACTCGCCCCTTCAACTTATAGACTTCACTGGTTTCGATTGCTCTTTCCTCCTTCTCTATCATGTTAGACGCAAAGAGAGGAGTACAAATAGATGATGCGGCACTCAACATGAGCACTGCGTAGATACTATATTTCATTGTAGTTGATTTGTTTATATTTATTTTTCTGAATACACAACCGATCCTCCTGTCAGCCAAAGAGAGACAAAAGGAAAATACTGCAAACAAGTTAAGACATCAAAGATGCAACTTAAACATGCATAGGAGGTGCACGCAAAGAAATGACAGTACAAGGATAGGCTGTGATGAGAGAAAAGTCCTTGTCTGTGTAGAGCGAGACATGCAATGTCTCTAAAGCCTCCGGAACGATCGGCGAAAAAAATCCGCCAACACAGGAGAAAAGATTTGAAACTTGATGATAAAACACCAACTCTGTCGTAGTATGATCATCTCTCGAAGAAGCATCATTATCTCCCCAATAATCAGGATGAGAGTGTACGACAATAGCTCCATTAATCACGTGAGCATGCGTCTGGGTAATCACACACCCCAAATAGAGTGTCATGATAAAGGCCAAGAAAGCCCCGCCAATCTGATGCATACGTAGTTTCATGGCGCAAAAATACATATTATATTCAATATCTGATTTAAGTCAATAGCATTTTAACGAAAAGACACCAAAATAATTCCAAAAACAACTATTAGTACAAAACACATCTATTAACTCGTCGTGAAATGTAAGGTTCAGACAAATTCAAAATCTAATCTCTGATATTTATGCCCAAAACACATAAAATGCAAGACAATAAGATTGAGAGCATGTTCAAGTACATCATCAAAGAGGGGTTGCAACAACAGAACAACAAGCCATAATTTCGCCACATACTACGCTTACGAGATAAGCAATCTAAGTTTATCATATTTGCTAACTTTCCCGCAAGAATGACAATAAAAAGCAGCCAAGATTTTAATATCTACATCTATGAGTGTATCTTTGATCTTGAAAATATCAAACATCTTAATTATACTTATTTGTCTATGAAACTTATCGGCAACTTGGTCTGGCTGGTACTTGGAGGACTTGAGGTCGCTCTGGAGTATTTTTTAGTGGGAGTAATCCTTTGTATCACAATCATAGGAGTCCCATTCGGGATACAGTGTTTCAAACTGGGAGTACTGATGCTTTGGCCCTTCGGCTCACATGTAAGTGAAGTAAGCATCAATCCTCTCGGATGTGTAGGCAACCTTATATGGTTTATCTTCGCAGGTTGGATCATTGCACTCACACATTTTATTTTTGGCATCCTATTGTGTATTACCATTGTAGGTATTCCTTTTGGACTCAAACATTTCACCTTTGCAGGCTTGGCCCTCACCCCCTTTGGTAGGGAGATCACAAACAACATATAATAATCATGGTTGATAGAGAGATGGGGGCTATCGGAGTATTTGACTCCGGCTTTGGTGGACTCACAGTCCTGCGAGAGTTGAGACGAGTACTACCTGATTATGACTTTATCTATTTAGGAGACAATGCGCGTGCACCATATGGCTCACATAGTTTCGATACAATATACAGATACACACGTGAAGCAGTATCATACTTATTTGACCAAGGATGTCCACTTGTCATCCTCGCTTGCAATACGGCCTCCGCTAAAGCTCTGCGTAGTCTCCAACAAATAGATCTCCCAATAAGCAAAGATCCAACAAGACGAATCCTGGGTGTAATCCGTCCGACAGTAGAGAGTGTTGCGGAGTTCTCGCGCAACGGACACATCGGCATTGTAGGCACCAATGGCACTATTTCATCCAATTCGTACAGCATCGAGATAGCCCACCTTTACCCTGAAGCAAAAGTCTCTCAACTCGCATGCCCAATGTGGGTACCGCTCGTAGAGAACAACGAAATAGACGACAACCCGGGCACACAATACTTCATTCGTCGAGATATCAGTCGTCTGCTTTCAAAAGATCAAGATATAGACACAATACTACTTGGATGCACTCATTATCCCCTGCTCCTCGCAAGGATAAGGGAAGCCCTCCCTCGAGAGATCTCACTTGTCAGTCAGGGAGCCATTGTAGCATCTTCCCTACAGGACTATTTACATAGGCATCCCGAGATGGATATCCGGTTATCCAAAACTTCTCAGATGTCTTATCGAACGACTTCGGGAAAAGATGAATTTTTATCCCTTGCTTCTGTTTTTCTTGGCGAGGACATTAGCTCGGATAGTGTGATACAAATCGTCCTACCACACTGTGATAGACTATAAGTGGATTATATTTTATTCCATTTGGTCGTCAGAGACAGCCCAATCTTAGAGAATCCCCTTAGCTAAAAAGTAAAGTCCCAAAACAAAGTCTTCTAACACTTTGCCTTGGGACTATTTACTTTTACTTTATTTATACTTACTCGAACAGATCGTCTATACCTTGCGAAGGCACGACCTCAGGGGCTTTCCTTGTAGTGGGTTCTTCCTCACAAGGATTTCTATAAGCTTCGGGGATTTGAAACTTTTCACTTGTCGAATAGCCCAAAGACGAATCTGCGTATAGCTTCTTGAAGAAGAGTGCCACAACAGGAAGAGCCATCGAGGCTCCCTGACCATGCGCCATCCTGTCGAAGTGAATGGATCGATCCTCACCACCGACCCAACAACCTGTGGTCAATGATGGTGTAAAACACATAAACCATCCATCCGAATTGCGCTGAGTCGTACCGGTCTTACCACCCATCTCAGCCTGAATACCGTACTTGAATCTCACACGGCTACCGGTACCTCCATCCATCACGCTCTTGAGCATATGGAGGGTTTTGTATGTTGCAGCTTCAGGGAGCACCTCATTCATACGAGGGCTGAAGTTCGCCAATACATTACCGTACTGATCCTCTATCCTTGTGACAAATAATGGTTCGGTACGTATCCCACCGTTCGAGAATGTAGTGAAAGCACTCACCATCTCTGAGACAGAGATATCGGGTGTCCCCAAACAGATCGAAACTACCGGATCAAGAGGACCTGTGACTCCAAAAGACCTTAGGAGCTCGACAAAGGTATAAGGAGAGAGACGACTCATAAGCCAAGCTGTCACCCAGTTATCCGAGACTTGTAGCCCCCAATTGATGGAGACCATCTCTCCGACACGCTTAGCCCCAGGGTTACGAGGAGCCCAGATGCGTCCATTCTCATCGACGAGTTGTGGTTGAACGTGTAAAACTTGATCACAAGGACTAAATCCTTCATTCATTGCCATGGCATATAGGAGGGGTTTCATCACAGAGCCGACTTGACGACGTCCTGCGGTAACCATATCATACTGGAATGCCCCATAATTGACACCACCCACATAAGCTTTCACTTGCCCTGTATTGGGATCCATGGCCATAAAACCGGTTCTCAAGAATGACTTATAATATAAGATCGAGTCCCTCGGAGTCATTATCGTATCTCTCTGTCCACCATAGGTAAACACACTCATCTCAGTGGGCACATCAAACGTCTTTAGGATCTCTTTCTTACTTAGCCCCTCGGATTCCAAATGACGGTAACGATCACTTTGCTCGATAGCTCTGGATATGATCGAGGCTCTCTCCTCATCGGTGATTTTGACTGAGAACGGTCCGGTCTTTCGTCCTTTCTTTTCTTTGAAAAATTCAGGTTGAAGGGTATTGCTGAAATGCTCAAAAACAGCCTCTTCAGCATACTGTTGCATACGAGAGTTGAGACCTGTATATATCTTCAAACCATCGGTATAGATATTATAATTGTTACCTTCAGCGTTCTTATTTTTGTTGCACCAGCCATAAAGAGGTTGAGTCTCCCAAGCCAAAGAGTCCCTTTTGTACTGATCTTTCATCCAACCTCTATAATTGCGAGGATTAGGCTTTTCGGCCATCATCACTTTCTTGAGAAATTCCCTGAAATAGGTAGCAAGCCCTCCCTTGTGTGTCTGCACATTGAAAGACAACTCCAAAGGAAGTCGGACAAGCGAGTCACACTCATGCTGAGTAATGTACTTACCGTCTGCCATGAGCTGCAATACGACATTTCGTCTTTCGGTAGTGCGATCCAAGTAGCGGATGGGATTGTAATAAGAGGGATTCTTACACATCCCAATAAGGGTTGCAGCCTCTTGTATGTTCAGATCTTTCGGGAGTTTGTTGAAGTAAGTCTTTGTCGCAGACTCGATACCGACAGCTTGGTAGAGGAAGTCAAACTTATTGAGATAAAGGTTGATGATCTCCTCCTTGGTATAATATTTCTCAAGTTCGACGGCAATGACCCACTCTATCGGTTTCTGAAGAGCACGTTCAAAAAGGTTGCCTGCCTGTGGAGAGTAAAGCTGCTTGGCCAACTGTTGCGTAATGGTACTCCCCCCTCCGGAACTCTTTTGACGTAGCAAACCTGTCTTAACCACTGCACGCATAAGCCCTCGGAAGTCAATTCCGGAGTGATCCTTGAATCTCTTGTCTTCGGTGGCGATAAGAGCTTCCACCAAGTAGGGAGACAGATCCTCATAGGTAATGAAGATACGATTATTGTTCTTCAACGCGAACGCACCCAAAGTCTGTCCATCTTCGGATATCACCTGAGATGCATACTTATCAATGGGGTTCTCCAAGTCCGCAATAGGTGGCATATAGCCGATCTTCCCCTTTGCGATAAAGATAAACATCACCACACTGCCAATGAGTGCAGCGAACACCCCTAACCACAATAATATCAACAGATACTTAAACCAATTCTTCATCTTCTTATTCCTTTGTATCTATGTTTCATAACGCATTGCTCGAACGAGGAAGAGACATCTCTGATGTATCTATTCCCTCCAACCTCAGCAACTCAATCTTCCGACCAATCCCGGCTGCATATCCGGTCAGGCTGCCATCACTACCTATGACACGGTGGCATGGGACTATGATACTTATGGGATTATGCCCCACAGCACCTCCGACAGCCTGTGCAGACATTACCTTGATCCCTTTCTGCTTGGCGATACGATCGGCAATATACTTGTATGTCACTGTCTCCCCATAAGGGATTTCCCTCAATATCTCCCAAACCATGAGCCTGAACGGAGTATCTTCCAATCGTATCGGAAGGGTAAAATCGAGTTTTTCGCCTCTGAAATAACAGTCAAGCCAATGTTTGGTTTGCTCGAAGATAGGCAAATTTACCTCTTTTTGTTCAGAAGGTTGCAAAAAGTGTTTGTCTCCTTGAAATGAAAGCCCGGTCAATACCTCTCCATCACCGGAGAGAATCATTTTACCTATGGGCGATATGTAAGAACTTATGTACTCCATGTCCGAGAGGGGCTATCATCTTTCGATCCTAAGAAGACACACATCAGGTCTTTCACCGAATTGCTTCTGAAGAGTAGCAATATCCTCATCGCTATTGCACCTCAAACGAAAAACATAAGTGCTTGTACCCTCATCTTTATTTATCTCGACAGAGTAGTCTTGTACCCCTACTCCATAACGTCTGATCTCAGATCTTATATCCAGACAATCGGGGGCGTTGTCACGAAACATCATCGTCAAAGAGATTTCATTTTGATTTATCTCCAGATGAGACTTAAGACTCTCGAGCGAAATGAGGATCAGTAGTACGATGACCGTGATCAACAAACCTGTAATATACATCCCTGCGCCAACAGCCAATCCCAATACAGCAGAGACCCAGATAAGAGCTGCCGTAGTCATCCCTTGTATCTGATTACCACGCCCTCTGATGATGGCACCAGCACCGAGAAAACCGACACCGGAAACCACTTGTGCCGCAATTCGTGTATAATCCCCCATACCAAAACTGAGAGGTATATATATCGAACACAACATTGCGATACACGAACCTATCGTGATGAGCGCAAACGTACGCAATCCGGCGTTGTGATAACGTAGCTGACGATTATATCCGATGATCACACCCAAGAGTGCACTATACAGCAATCTTATAGGCACATCCTGTACTTCCAGTCCGTCGTGATAGAGGAAAGGAAGCCAATTATTCAGTATCTCAAAAGACATACACCTCTTCGTTTTTTAATCAAACCGATGGGAATCAAACCTCCAAAGCTCCGACAAGATCGTTTATATCAGTCACCCCATGCCTTTGCATGTAGTCTTCTATACCGGAGAGTATCTTAAGGGGAGCCAATGGGTCGACAAAGTTGTAGGTACCAACCTGTATGGCAGAAGCTCCACAGAGCATAAACTCAATGGCATCCTGCCAAGTACATATACCTCCAAGCCCCACAACGGGGATATTAACCGCCTTAGCGACCTGCCACACCATCCTGAGAGCGATAGGCTTAATACAAGGTCCCGAGAGCCCCCCCGTGACGGTCGACAGTTTAGGACGACGTCTCTCGGCATCGACAGCCATACCCAAGAATGTATTCACAAGGGAGACAGCATCTGCGCCATTGGCCTCAGCCGTACGAGCCATCAGGGCAATATCACTGACATTTGGAGAGAGCTTTACGATCAAAGTCTTAGGATAGACCTCCCTCACCGCCTTTACGATGCTTGAGATACCCTCACAAGTCACCCCAAAAGCCATCCCTCCTTCCTTGACATTGGGACAAGAGATATTGAGCTCGATCGCTTTTATCTTATCCAAGCCTGCGATCACCTCCGTTGTCTCGAGATAGTCCTCTATCGTAGAGCCACTGACATTGACAATAATCTCGGTACCGAGTGCGGTTGCTTCAGGATATATGTGTTCTGCAAAGTAGTGTACCCCTTTGTTCTGCAAACCGACAGCGTTCAGCATACCCGATGCAGTCTCTGCCATACGACAGGGTGGATTACCCTCACGGTGATGGAGGGTTGTCCCCTTGGCAAATATTGCCCCAAGCCGGGAAACATCATAGACATCATTCATCAAGATACCATCTCCGAAAGTCCCGGAGGCTGTCGTAACAGGGTTTTTGAGCTCCAATGCTCCTATTTTCACTTTGAGATTTCTTTCCATCACCACAAAAGATCTTGAGTATTAAAGACAGGGCCATCCGTACATACACACTTATGTCCTTTGGTCGTAGGCTCGACACAACATAGACAGACACCCATCCCACAGGCCATCATATTCTCGAGCGACACCTCACATCTCAGGTCCTTAGACTTTGCCCACTTCGCCACAGCCTTCATCATAGGAGTGGGACCACAGACATAGACATCCGAGAAGTCTTCGTTGAGTATCGAATGATCGGTGACAAACCCCTTCTCTCCGATGGATGCATCCTCTGTGGTAAGGTGCAAAACGCCTGTTTCTTCGAACAAGGCAAGATCCGGAAAAGCATGAGCATCCCGACCTCCGAGGAGAAAAATAGGCTCAATCCCTTCAGCCTTCAATTTTGTCCCAAGACTCAGCATCGGTGCGAGTCCTACCCCACCTCCGACAAGGAGAGGACGTCGCCCCTGAGGAGCTGAAAAAGTATTACCGAGAGGAAGTATTGTGCTGATACGATCTCCGACCTTAGCCTTTGACAACTGTTCGGTGCCATTTCCGGCAACACGGATCAGCAAGCCTAATCGGCGATCATCGCTGTAATATACTGAGATAGGTCTACGCAAGAAGACTTGATCACAGCCCTTGACTTCAAGTTCTACAAACTGCCCCGGCTTACACTCGGGAAGAGTTTCTCCATCCATCGGTGACAGCTCCAAAAGGAACAGCTGTGGCGAAAAGAGTTTGACTTCTGTGACAATAAGGTCTACACATGAGATCCTTTTGCCCTGCATTTTTGTGCCTGTCATATTAAAAGATTACATTATTTACACTCGCAAAGATACGAAAAACGCATCTAATGCAGACGATCAGGAGGATCCGAAAGCTCCTGATCAAGTAATCATAATAACATCATACCTAAAGCTGAAAACACAAAAAAGCACCCCGAGCACGGACTGTACCCGGGATGCTTCCACTCATCTATAAAACTCTAATACGTTGAGGACTGTTGCCTCGAGATCTTTCTAAAATCTATTAAAGACCCAAAGCAGCAATCCAAGTGCTGATTCTATCATCAGTTTTGTCGTCCTCATTGACTTCGTCGCAGCAAAGACCTACGAGCTTGCCATCGACTTCTGCCTTTGATTCGTTATAGCTATATTCTTCAGGAGTGTAAGCTCCGATAAATGTACATCCACAACCAGATAGTTCTTCGTAGATGATACCGACAGCATCGCAGAATGTATCATCATATGCACTGGAGTCACCACAGCCGAATAGACCGACCTTCTTACCTGAAACGTGTCCCTTAAGATCGTTGAGGAAGTCGAACCAGTCATCTTGAAGCTCTCCATAACCCCAAGTAGAAGAGCCAAGTAGAAGGACTTCATAGTCACCCGCAGTGGCAGCCGCTGCATTTGCAACATTGTGCACATCAGCAGCATCTACACCAAGCTTACCTGCAATTCTATTTGCCAAATCTTCTGCTGTACCAGTAGCCGAACCGAAGAAAATTCCAATCTTTTTCATAGTTTGATAATATCTGTTTATTTGTTGTTATTAGTTACATCGCAAAGCTACGTAAGAATATAGGTTGTCACAATCCCTATTTATTATCATTCTTTCATCGATTTGTACCTACTGTTCGGTATGAATTATCCAAATTCTTTATGATCCCTGAATAGTAGCAAGAGGGAGAGAAGCTATGCTCCTCTCCCTCAATCTATATAGTCAGACACAGTACGTCAGTATCTTACCTTCTTAACCGCATCCATTTCTCTCCTCTGATCCTTATCCTTGAGGGCTGCACGCTTGTCATATTGTTTCTTCCCCTTTGCGATACCAATGATGAGCTTAGCCAAACCTTTATCACTGATAAACAGCTTAACGGGAATGAGAGTGATACCTGTGTTTTTTGCTTCGGAGGCCAAGGTTCGGATCTCTCGACGATTGAGTAGGAGCTTACGATCCCGACGAGGCTCATGATTATTGTACGTACCATAGAAGTACTCGCCGATGTACATATTCTTGACCCATATCTCACCATTGTGCACGATACAATAAGTATCTACCAATGATGCCTTACCGAGACGGATAGACTTGATCTCCGTACCGTAGAGCACAATACCGGCGGTATAGGTATCGAGGATCTCGTAGTCAAAGGTTGCCCTCTTATTTTTTATTGAGACTTTATAGTCAGGTTTCTTCTTTGCCATCAAATGTATTCGTTGTCCCGTTCTTTTATATTCATTAGGGTTCGGGAACACAAAGATACTCATAATTCGTCAATGCAAGGATTTGCGACATGCCCACCAAAAGATGAGAAAGATCCGGAATCAAGCCTGACGACTCAATGAAGAAAGTCTTATGACTTGATCAAATAGGTCGCTTGAACTTCTCCCGGAACTTCGTTAATCATACTGTATCATTTAGAACAACAGAAAGAGTTTTGGATGGCGACAGAATCCATTCTGTTTGGGGACAGAACAGATTCTGTCGTCTGACAAATGCATGACTTATGGAGAGTTTTTTGATCCATGGCCTACCCCACGTCTTCATTGCCTCTCGGCTTGTCAATAATAATATTTATCTTTGTATAATATGATTTCCGAGCTTCGGTTCTCACAAAATATTGAACACAAAGTCACTGAATAAAAAATATGACTTCAACCAATCAGTTGATCCCCGAATGGGCACCCCAAGATGCGGTACTCATAGCGTGGCCGACCTCCCGGATGGACTGGGCGTACATCCTTGATGAGGTAGAGGCGACCTATGTGAACATCGCTAAAAGTATACTTCGTCACGAGGCATTGATTGTCTTGTGCGACGATGCTCAACACATACGTACCCTCTTGGGGGACGGACACAAGCACAAACTCATACTTGTGGACGGACTACAACCCAATGACACTTGGGCGAGGGACTTTGCTCCGCTGTCTTGTATGAGGGAGGGCAAGAGGAGTATCGTGGACTTCGGGTTCAATGCCTGGGGGATGAAATTTGCGGCGAATGTCGACAATACCTTATCAAGGATCTTGTATCACGAACGGGAACTTTTTGCAAAGGATGTCGAGTACATCAATGCCCTCGATTTTGTGTGTGAGGGAGGTGCTTTGGAAACCGATGGACATGGGTCGCTGCTATCGACGGCTTCTGTCCTTTGGGAAGCCAACCGAAACCCCAATACCCCACGAAGTGAGCAGTTGGCAAGACTGTCTAAAGAGCTTGGCACACCGAACATCCATGTGCTGGGTGTCCCTGCCATGGAGGGGGACGATACAGACGGACACATAGACACACTGGCGAGGTATTGTGATCCTCAGACCATCGTCTACAACTATACAGCCAATCCCGATGATGCCACATTCGAGACCATGCAGGCCTTCAGGGCGGAGGTAGAGGCTCTGAAAGATGTGAAAGGGCAACGCTATCGCACCTTTGCTCTACCTATCCCCTCTCCTCTCTATGACGAGGATGGACTACAACTGCCTGCGACTTATGCCAACTTCCTAATCATCAATGGTGCCGTACTTGTGCCTATCTACGGTACATCTGAAGATGAGACGGCATTGGAAATCCTCAGCTCCGTCTTCTCTGATAGAGAGGTCATCGGCATCGACTGTCGAGCCTTGGTAAAACAACATGGCTCGCTGCACTGTATCACAATGCAGTTCCCCAAGGGGTTCATCAACCCTGATTTGCTATAACATCAAGAATAAAAAGAGATATGAAAGTCGGAATTATTCAACAACATAATACTCCCGATCACTCAGACAACAAACAAAGGCTCGCAACCTCAATACGTAAGGTGGCAGGCGAAGGGGCTGAGTTGATCGTACTTCAAGAGCTTCACAATGGTCTGTACTTCTGTCAGAGGGAGGATGTATCGTTGTTTGATGAGGCTGAGACCATCCCCGGTCCTTCGACAGAGTATTTCGGAGAGTTGGCCAAGGAGCTTGGCGTGGTCATTGTCCTATCTCTCTTCGAAAGAAGGGCACCCGGGCTTTATCACAACACTTCGGTCGTCCTCGAAAAGGATGGTTCCATGGCGGGTAAGTACCGAAAGATGCACATCCCCGATGACCCGGCTTATTATGAGAAGTTTTACTTCACGCCGGGAGACTTAGGCTTCAAGCCGATAGAGACGTCTGTGGGTCGGCTGGGAGTACTGGTCTGCTGGGATCAGTGGTACCCCGAGGCTGCAAGGCTCATGGCACTCGCAGGCGCAGACTTGCTCATCTATCCGACGGCCATCGGATGGGAGAGCAGTGATCCCTCGGCCGAAAAGGATCGCCAGCGTGACGCTTGGGTGACCGTACAGAGAGGGCATGCCGTGGCGAATGGTCTTCCAGTGGTATCCGTCAACAGGGTAGGATACGAGAGGGATGAGAGCGGAGTGACAGGGGGAATTACTTTTTGGGGGACGTCTTTTGTCGCAGGTCCTCAAGGTGAAATGCTCGAAATGCTCCCGACAGACTGCGAAGCTACCGCAGTCGTCGACATCGATATGAAAAGAAGCGAAAATGTACGCCGTTGGTGGCCATTCCTACGTGATCGCAGGATAGAAAACTATGGCGACATTTTGAGACGATTTATCGACTGATAACACTGACCAACCCATCCTAATGCTGGAGATCATAAAACAAGATCCGTGGCTCGAAGCCTACGAAAAGTGCATCCTATCGAGGCATGACTATGCAGTATCGAGAGAACGAGAACTCTTGGGGAGTACCCATAAGAGTTTGTCGGACTTTGCATCGGGCCATCTGTACTTCGGTCTCCACAAGACCGAGGGGAGATGGGTGTTCAGAGAATGGGCACCAAACGCCACAGAGATTTACTTCTTGTGTAGGACAAATGATTGGAAGCCGTCCGAAGGCTTCCGCTTGTCTCGTCTGAAAGGAGGAATATGGGAACTTAGTCTGGATCACGATCGCATTTCGCACGGAGATCATTACAAGCTCCTGATACGATGGAGCGGAGGAGAGGGCGAACGCATACCGGCATGGAGCCGATATGTCGTGCAAGATCCTCACACTTACCTCTTCTCTGCAGTGGTATGGAGTCCGAATACTTCCTTTAGCTTCAAGCACGAGAGACCGATTCTCGGAGATCGTCCTCTATTGATCTATGAGACACACATCGGGATGTCGGGCGAAGAGGAAAAGGTGAGTTCCTATAGAGAGTTCAAAGAACACATACTCCCACGAATAGCAGCAAAGGGATACAATGCCATCCAAATTATGGCGATTATGGAGCATCCCTATTACGGCTCTTTCGGTTATCAGGTCTCGTCTTTCTTCGCTCCTTCATCACGCTTTGGCACACCTGACGAGCTCAAGGCTCTCATAGACGAAGCTCATCGCTTGGGGCTACTCGTCATCATGGATCTTGTTCACTCTCATGCTGTAAAGAATGAGGTCGAAGGCCTTGCAAAGTTTGACGGCACACATACCCAATACTTCCATGATGGAGAGAGGATGATGCACCCACTTTGGAATTCGATGTGCTTCGACTATGGGAAGAGCGAGGTTCTCCACTTCCTTTTATCCAACTGTAAATACTGGCTGGATGAGTTTAACTTTGACGGCTTCAGATTCGACGGTGTCACATCCATGCTCTATTATTCTCACGGTATGGGTCAAGCTTTTATCAGCTATAAAGACTATTACAACGGTCATCAAGATGGGGATGCAATCATGTACCTGACATTGGCGAACAAATTAATACACGAAATGCGCCCTTCGGCAATCACCATCGCCGAAGAAGTCAGTGGGATGCCCGGACTTGCACTGCCTTTCGATAGAGGTGGATATGGTTTTGACTATCGTTTGGCAATGAACATCCCGGACTTTTGGATAAAAACCATCAAGGAATTGCCTGACGAGAAATGGCATCCCGGCGCAATATGGTGGGAACTCACCAATAGGCGGAATGATGAGAAGACCATATCTTACGTCGAGAGTCATGATCAGGCATTGGTAGGTGATAAAACCCTTGTCTTTCGCCTGATGGACAAAGAAATGTATTGGCACATGGACAAGGCTGATACTGATGCCACCGTAGAGAGAGGGATATCCTTACACAAGATGATACGCCTTGCTTGCATCTCTACGACCAATGGAGGGTACCTCAACTTCATGGGCAACGAGTTCGGACACCCGGAATGGATCGACTTTCCGAGAGAAGGTAATGAATGGAGCTACAAATATGCCCGCAGACAATGGTCACTGCAGGACAATGGCTTCCTTAAATACGAGTGGCTTGAAGCCTTCGACAGAGCGATGGTGCAACACATCTCAAGCATCAAAAATATCGATACCCTGCCCCTACAACAGCTCTGGAGTCAGGATGACGAACAAGTCCTGGCCTACTCAAGGGGAGAGTATGTGTACATCTTCAATTTCAATCCCACCAAGTCTTGGGTCGACTACAAGATATTGGCACCGACCGGAGAATATCAGATCATACTGGACAGCGACGATAAGCAGTTTGGGGGACAAGGGCGAAACGACAGATCAATCAATCACTTCACAACACCGGATGCGTTGTACACAAAGGAGGGCAAAGGCTTCCTAAGCCTCTATCTTCCCTCTCGCACTGCATTGGTGCTACAAAGAAGGAAACAATCATCAGGACATAATGGATAAAGTAGAGCTATATCCACTCAAGTTTGCCCCGATATACAAGAGTAAGATATGGGGTGGCACTCAGATACATGAGTATAAAGGGTTGCAGTCTTCGGCCAAGGACATTGGGGAGAGCTGGGAGATCTCACCGATGGATGGAGATGTGTCTGTTGTATCCGAAGGAGTACTCCAAGGCAAAAACCTCGAAAGCATCATAAAGGAGTATGGTGAGGAATTGCTTGGCAAAGAGGTCATGAAAAGGTATGGCAGCACGTTTCCCCTACTTGTCAAACTGATCTATGCCAACGATGACCTGAGTATACAGGTACACCCGGACGACCAATACGCTTTGGACAAGCACGATTGTAGAGGAAAGACAGAGATGTGGTATATGCTCAAAACCTCACCTGATGCCTGCATATACAAAGGTTGGAGCAGAGCCTTTTTATCAAAAGAAGCTCTTCGCGAGGCCATCAAGACCGAAAAACTGATGTCATATCTTGCTAAGTACAAAGTCCGATGTGGTGATGCCTTCTACCTTCCTGCCGGTAAGGTGCATACCATCGGCAAGGGATGTCTCCTCCTGGAGATACAAGAGGCCAGTGATATCACCTATCGTCTGTATGACTTTGGTCGTAAGGATGCGCATGGAAAACAGAGAGAACTACATCTCGAAGAGGCCTTGAAGGTACTTGATTATGATGTCGAAAAACAAGAAAATCGCCAGCCTGACACATTACCGATCACCTCAGAGTACTTCAAAGTTTCGCTGAATACAATAGTAGAAAGTAAAGAACTTATACTTACAGATAGAGACTCTTTCACAATCCTATTCTGCGTGGAAGGAAATGCTGTGATCACGACAGACAAAGGTTCTTCGTCTCTCCGTCAGGGAGAGACCCTACTCCTACCTGCAAACATCCGACAATGTACCATAAGTCCTACGATTGTCGGAGAAGGTCTGTCTATCATTGACTGCTTTGTGCCTACGAAATAAGTCTCATGCAGGAAGACCATGTTTGACAAGAGCCTTATAGACTTCATCTTAGCGCATCTGAGGGATGATCTACTACAACTTATCCTTCATCAGAATAAGTATCCCGATGTAGACATCAAACAAGCTGTAAAGTGTATCGAAGGACGCCGAAAACTAGAGAAGAAGCTCCCCTCATGGGCGACTTTTCATGACGTGGTGATCCCTGATCCCGTTATGGTAGAACAAGCCTCAAGCTACGAAACTGCACTCTACAAGACGAGATTTGTCCCCTCTTCAGACAGTATTGTAGTTGACTTGAGTGGAGGTTTGGGGGTAGACTCGTCCCTCTTTGCACGTGCGACAAAGAATAAAGTCCATTATTTGGAAAAAGCACCCGAACGTGTTGCGCTGGCCTCACACAATTTTTCAGCCATGAGGCTTCATAACATCATACCTCACCAAGGGACAGCTGAGATAGAGGGAATAGAATTGATTAAAGCCCTATCTCCAGACTTAATCTTCGTAGATCCTGATCGCAGGGCACACAGCCAAAAGAGATCCTACTTCATCGAGGACAGTACGCCGAACATAGTTGAACTCTTACCTCAAATACAGTCCGTCAGCCCAAAGTCTGAAATACTCATCAAGCTATCTCCAATGATCGACCTGACCCATCTCAGACAAGTTTTGGAGAGCCCCTGTGACATTCATGTCCTTTCACTCAACAGAGAGTGCAAAGAGCTCCTTGTACACATTACCTCCCATCAAGGCAAAGAGAGGATCGAGGCGATCGAACTTTTCAAAGACTCGTCGCTCATCCTACAAGGGGAAGCTTCAAGAAGCACTCCACCTTTATGTAGCCCGATCATCTCATCCTACTTGTACGACCTTCACCCATCAGTCGCGAAGATAGGTATCGAACACTTCCCCACCCTTTCGGTCAAGGTGCATCAACCTCATAGACACACCCATCTCTATTTCAGTGAAGAACTCTTAGAAGATTTTCCCGGGCGTAAATTCAAGGTGCTCCACTCGTTCCGATGGCAAAAAAGTCTTCTAAAAGAGCTAAAAGGACGCCAGTTCAATGTTATTGTCAAGAACCTCCCCATGACTCCTGAAGCCCTCACCAAAGAACTAAAAATCAAAGATGGTGGGGATCTATATCTCATCTGCTTCTCTTGTGGCGACAAAAGCCAAAGACAGGTAATAGTTGCAGAACGAGTTGGTTGATTTCTAACGCGCTTTTAACTCAATAAAGTCTTCACACAAAATTGAAACCATCACCATCAAGCTGTTTTCATTTGCACAGGAAAGATGTACCGTCGTACGAAGAAACCGATACTGTCCTAAAAAAGTGTGTAAGCCCCATTAGTCCTTAACTTTGAGGTAAGAAAAAATAAACCTAAGAACAATGGAGCTTACAACAACACAAAAGTCGGCATTTATTTCTGAAATGCTATCATCAGAGGCAGGTATTAACGAACTTATCCGTGTACTATTGGACACCTTCTCGAAGCAAGAACGTGCTCTTTTTGTCGAAGAGCATGAGGGTGAACAATGCAATGGTTTCCGTCCTCGTCGATGGCGAGGCTACGGCTGTAGCTTTGAATTACGGATTCCTCGAACACGTTCGGGCAATTTCCAACCCCTGATTTTGGGAATCCTTTCCGGCCAAGAGAGCGAACGAGCCTTGTTGTTTCACGAGCTTTATACCCGAGGGCTTTCGTGCGAAGACATTGGTGCTGTGTGCGAACGGATCTACGGCTATCACTATAGCAAGCAGCAAGTCAGTTTTCTCACCAACACGAGTAAAGAGGAGATCTACAAGTGGTTGGAACGCCAACTGTCGCCCCACTATTTGGCGGTGTACATCGATGCTACCTTTGCCTACACACGGCGGGATGATCGTGTGGCTCAGGAAGCCTATTACACGATGTCGGGGTTGCTTCCTGACGGTAGTCGGGAGGTGCTTTGTGTGGTGAATCATCCCACGGAGGGAGCGTTGAATTGGGAGGCAGAGTTGAAAGCCCTCAAAGCACGTGGAGTCGAACGTATAGACCTGATCATCTCAGATGCTTTACAGGGGATTGAACGAGCCATCGCCTCGGCTTTCCCTCACTCCTCCCATCAGCTGTGTGTCGTTCATTTCAAGCGTCACGCACTTAATGCCGTATCGAAGAGGGACAAGGATCGGATGAGACAAGAGTTGGAAGACTTGTTTCCTATTTCGGGTACAAGTCTTACACCCATCAAGGCATTTGAGAAATTGTGTACATTTGCAGAACGTTGGGGGAAAAGCTACCGGAGCCTGCTCTCCTTGTCGGCACCTCGCAATATAGGCTACTTCACTTACCTGATGTTCCCGGAGGGTGTTCGTCGTATGATTTACTCGACGAATTGGGTGGAGCGTCTCAATCGGAGCTATAAGCGTACGCTGCGTATGCGTGGGGCTCTACCCTCGGCTGATGCCGTCGTCTTTCTCTTGGGCTCTGTAGCCCGAGAAATGACCGAAAGGACTTACGCAAGGAGGTTACCCTATTTCCAAGAGTGGAGCACCAAATAAATGAGTAATGAGTAATAACACGAAAAACTCAAAGTTTTTTTTCCCCTGGGGCATGCCCCAGGAGAAAAAGGGAGAACTAACCTTACACACTTTTTCGGACACTACCAAGAAACCTCCTCTGGCATTGAATAGGAATAGATCCGGGAAACAAAAGGTTCGACCTGAGTAACATTGGCAGATTTAGCCATATTACTCAGGTCGAACCTCGTCTTATTACCGATTGAGGTATTTTACCCCTTCATTCCACAACAATTGTGCTCATTACAAGTAGCAGGAAGACCTCTGAAACGCTTATCAACGACATCTTCAAGCCTGTGCTTCAACGGTTCGAGTTGGATGGTATCCAACACATCTGACATGAATGCGATCGTGAGCATCAACTTAGCCTCCATGTATGGAACCCCCCTCTGACACATATAGAAGAGAGCCGAAGTATCAAGCTGACCTGTCGTCATTCCGTGCGAACACTTCACATCATCGGCATAGATCTCCAACTGAGGCTTGGAGTACATCTTTGCAGTTTCTGAAAGAAGCAGGTTACGATTATTCTGATAAGCCTCTGTCTTCTGTGCATCTCTTGCGACATAAATACGTCCGCAGAAGCTACCGACAGCACGGTCATTGAGACTGTACTTGAAGAGTTCGTTACTGTGACAGTTGGGGACAGAGTGGCGGATCAATGAGTAGTTGTCAGCCTTCTGCTCGCCATCGAGGATGCAAAGCCCACTAAGATCGAACGAAGCTCTATCACCCCTCAAGTCAGAATAGAAGTTGTTACGAGTCTGTCCATTATGGATGGTGAGACTACTTACGACAACACTGCTATTACCCTCCTGATGTACATGAAGATTATGAAGTCGTATGGTGTTTTCGCCGGACTCTTCTACATCATAGCATTCAACATGCGCACCTTCTTCGGCATAAATTTCGATAACACTATTCCGAAGAGACTTCTTGTCTGTTGCGGCATGATCACAGAAAAGCAAAGTCGCTTGGCTGTTCTCTTCAGCAATAACAAGGAACCTCGGGAAGGTCATTGTCTCAGGCGCAATTCCGGACAAGTTAATGATGTGAAGAGGGCTCTCTGCTCGAACATTCTTAGGAAGATACACGACTAAAGCATCTTGGGCGAAGAGTGTATTGAGTGCAGATAACGGATCGTTTACCACCGACTCCATCTTGTTGTAGTGCTTTGCAGCCACTCCGGGGTGCTTCTTCTCGAAGTCAAAAATACTACCGATATAAATACCCTTGGTATCGTCTTCAGGCATCTTATATATGCGGTCGTCCAAGACGAAGCTCTGCACACTCGACATGTACGAGAGTCTGCAAGGATAATCCCTCAAAGGATCGACTCCAAAGGACTTACGAGCGAAGTTGAACTGCCACACCTCCTTGAGGACGGCATCAATGTCAAACCTCTTGTAGCCTTCACTCCATGTGCGTGGCAACTCATTCTGAACAAGGTAGTCGTGTGCCTGCTGACGAGCTTGATTAAGCAACTCGGGGGCATTGGCACATAGCGTTTCCTTGTCAAGAGCAAAGCGATCCAGAAATGATTGAGTTATAGTTTTCTCCATGCTTTGTTCCTTTCTAATTTAAAGATTGGCATCTTCCTTGAGCCAATCATAGCCTCTATCTTCGAGCTCCAACGCCAACTCAGGGCCTCCCGAACTAATGATACGCCCATTCATAAGAACGTGTACAAAGTCCGGCTTGATAAAGTCCAAAAGCCTTTGGTAGTGAGTGATAACGATTGTTGCATTTTCGGGAGTCTTAAGACTGTTGACACCGTGAGCAACGACCTTGAGTGCATCAATATCGAGACCGGAGTCGGTCTCATCAAGGATGGCGAGCTTGGGCTCAAGCATCGCCATTTGGAAAATCTCGTTTCTCTTCTTTTCACCACCGGAAAATCCAACATTGACGGGTCTGTTGGCAAGGTCACTCTTAAGCTGAACAAGCTCTTTCTTCTCTCTCATCACCTTGAGGAACTCAGACGGAGAGAGCGGAGACTTGCCATGGGCCTTGCGTTGCTCATTCAGAGCAGTACGCATGAAGTTGACCATGCTGACACCGGGTATCTCCACGGGATACTGAAAGCTGAGAAAGAGGCCCTTGTGAGCTCTTTCTTCAGGGTCTAGTTCGAGGATGTCCTCCCCTTCAAAAACCACTTCTCCCTCAGTCACCTCATAAGCAGGATGACCGACAAGGACAGAAGACAATGTACTTTTACCCGAACCATTGGGTCCCATGATAGCATGGACTTCACCCGGACGAACAGTGAGATTGATACCTTTGAGGATCTCTTTTCCATCTATCGAAGCATGTAAGTTCTTGACTTGTAACATATCTTTGGGGTATAATTATTTTCTATTTAATATTTTGATGTTTGGATGTGTATACTTTTAGATCTCTCGGCATTAACCGACAGAGCCTTCGAGAGAAATGGTTAGAAGTTTTTGAGCTTCCACAGCAAACTCCATAGGGAGATTGTTCATGACCTCTTTCGCATATCCGTTGATGATAAGCCCTACGGCTTCTTCAGGGCCTATACCACGCTGATTGCAATAGAATATCTGATCCTCGCTGATTTTTGAAGTTGTAGCTTCGTGCTCCAAGATAGCGGTATCATTCTCCACCTCGACATAAGGATAAGTATGTGCACCACACTTGTCACCCATCAACAAACTGTCGCACTGAGAGTGGTTACGTGCATTCTCTGCATTCTTTCCAATCTTGACAAGACCCCGATAGGTGTTGTCGCTCTTACCTGCGGATATCCCCTTCGACACGATTCTGCTCTTGGTATTTTTACCGAGGTGAATCATCTTTGTACCGGTATCGGCCTGCTGATAGTTGTTGGTCACAGCCACCGAGTAAAACTCGCCGATAGAATAGTCACCGGCCAAGATACAGCTCGGATATTTCCAAGTGATTGCAGATCCTGTTTCGACCTGAGTCCAAGAAATCTTCGAATGATGGCCACGGCAGATACCACGCTTCGTAACGAAGTTATAGATACCACCCTTCCCTTCCTTATCGCCGGGGAACCAGTTTTGGACTGTCGAATATTTGACTTCTGCATTGTTCTCTGCGATGATCTCGACAATTGCAGCATGAAGCTGATTTTCGTCCCTCATAGGTGCGGTACACCCCTCAAGGTATGACACATACGAGTCATCATCCGCGACGATGAGTGTACGCTCAAACTGTCCCGTATTGATCGCATTGATACGGAAATAAGTTGACAACTCCATCGGGCAACGTACCCCCTTCGGGATATACACGAAAGAACCATCGCTGAAAACAGCTGAGTTGAGGGCAGCGAAAAAGTTATCCCTATACCCAACGACCTTCCCCATGTACTTGCGTACGAGATCCGGGTACTCCTTGACGGCCTCGCTGAATGAGCAGAAGATGATCCCCTTCTCTGCCAATGTCTCTCTGAAAGTTGTCTTGACCGAGACACTATCCATGACCGCATCCACAGCCATACCGGCAAGCATCTTGCGTTCATGAAGGGGGATACCAAGCTTGTCGAACGTTTCAAGAAGTTCAGGATCAATCTCTCCGTCCTTTTTCTTCTTAGGCGCAGCAAAATAGATAACATCTTGGAAATCTATTGCGGGAATCTTTAGATGTGCCCAGTCCGGCATCTCCATATCCTTCCACGCTTCGAAAGCTTTTAACCTAAACTCGAGCATCCATTCCGGCTCGTCTTTCTTCTTAGAGATGAGGCGAATGATATCCTCATTAAGCCCTTTCGGGATATACTCTGTATCTACATTTGTGGTGAACCCATACTTATATTCCGAGTCCGTTACATCTGCAATTATCTTATCTGATTCTGATAGTATTTCTGTCTCTGACATAAATTAAAACTTTATGTATTCACATTGCCTCTTATAAACATTTATCTATTCCATATTGTTCGGAAAAGCTCCAAAAGCCTTGGATAAATGGTACTCTTTTCATAATCATATCCCCATCCCAATCCTTGATTGATGGCATCCCATGCCGCAGCCAAGGCCGAAAGTATGAGTACTGCACTACAAAAAGCCAATACTCCACCCAAAAGTCGATTGAAGATCCCAATAGGAGTCGCATTGAAGAGGCCGGTAAAGAGCTTTGAGACGATGGTACCAAGCAATAACGTACCTACAAAAACAATCAATCCCCCTACTCCCGAAATCAGCAATGGTTCGGTATTGGTCTGCATTATCAGCCGCCCCAAAGTAGGACCGTATTGTAAAGACAAGTAAACAGCCAATACTATCACTACAATAGAAATAACCTGCTTGACAAATCCGTCAAGCAGGCCTTTCAGTGTTGCGACGATCAAAAGAGCGGATAGCACAATGTCCAACCAATGCATGATCGTTTGATTATTTTATGGAATTAAAGCTTCTTCTTTACCTCAAACTCTTCGTATGCCTCAATGATGTCTCCTACCGCAATGTCATTGAAGTTGTCGATATTGAGACCACACTCAAATCCGTTCCCGACCTCTTTCACATCATCCTTAAATCTCTTCAAAGAGCCAAGAGCTCCGGAGAAGACGACGATACCGTCACGGATGACACGCACCTTATCGGTACGAGAGATCTTACCATCCTTAACCACACAACCGGCGATGGTGCCCACCTTTGTGATACGGAAGGTTTCACGCACTTCAAGGTTGGCGGTGACACGCTCCTTGATTTCGGGCGAAAGCATACCTTCCATAGCTTGCTTGACATCGTCAAGAGCTGTATATATGATGGAATAAGTACGTATTTCGACACCTTCATTTTCAGCCAATCTACGTGCTGAGGCAGCCGGTCTCACTTGGAATCCAATGATGACCGCATCCGAAGCCGAAGCCAAGATGACATCTGAGTCAGAGATCTGTCCGACCGCCTTATGGATGACGTTGACACGAATTTCATCTGTCGAAAGTTTCACGATAGAGTCAGAAAGAGCTTCCACCGAGCCATCCACGTCACCCTTGACGATGACATTAAGCTCTTGTACCTTTCCCTCTGCAATACGCTGTCCAAGACTTTCGAGCGTAGGGATGCGTTGTGTACGCTCACGTTGCTCACGCTTCAACTGTGTGCGCTTGCTCGCTATTTCACGTACCTCTTGCTCTGTCTCAAGGACATTGAATGCTTCACCTGCCTGTACCGCACCGTTGAGACCCAAGACCTTTACAGGATCTGAAGGTCCGACACTTTCGACATTTGCGCCTCTTTCGTTGAAGAGAGCCTTGACCCTACCATAATGTATACCGGCAAGGATATGGTCTCCCACACGGAGTGTACCCTCATGGATAAGGACCTTGGTTGTGTAGCCACGTCCCACTTCCATTGTCGACTCAAGGACAGTACCTGCGGCTCTCTTATTGGGGTTGGCCTTCAGTTCGAGGATATCAGCTTCGAGGAGGACCTTTTCCAACAATTCATAGATACCGGTACCCTTCTTGGCAGATATTTCTTGAGACTGATACTTACCACCCCAGTCCTCCACAAGATAGTTGAGGTTTGCCAATTCTTCCTTGATCTTTTCCGGATTGGCATGAGGCTTATCCACCTTGTTGATGGCAAAAATAATGGGGACGCCTGCCAGCGAAGCATGGTTGATCGCTTCCTTGGTCTGAGGCATCACACCGTCATCGGCAGCCACAACGATGATAACAATGTCTGTCACCTTCGCACCACGAGCACGCATGGCCGTGAAGGCCTCATGCCCGGGGGTATCGAGGAAGGTCAACTTGCGACCATTCTTCAATTTCACACTATAAGCCCCGACATGCTGAGTGATACCACCGGCCTCACCGGAGATGACATCGGTGTTACGTATACTGTCAAGAAGAGATGTCTTACCATGGTCTACGTGTCCCATGACTGTGACGATAGGGGCTCTTGGCAATAGATCCTCTTCATTATCCTCTTCCTCTTGGATCGCATCCAACACTTGTGCCTCGACATAGACCGGCTCATAACCATACTCATCGAGAATAAGATCTATCGTTTCCTTTTCGAGGCGTTGATTGATCGAAACCATCATACCAAGGTTGAAGCAAAGCATGATGATATCGTTGACAGGGATGTCGATCATCTGAGCCAAGTCATTCGCAGTCACATACTCTGTGAGTCGAAGAGTACGGTCTTCTGACTGCATCTTTTCGAGCTCATCCTGCTCTCTACGATGTGCTTCTCTCTTATCTTTACGATACTTGGCAGCCTGAGCAGTCCCCTTGTTCTTCTTGCTTTGCATCTGAGCAAGGGTCTCTTTGATCTGCTTTTGGATGTCCTCTTGAGTCACCTCAGGTTTTGGAGGAGGAGCAGCTTGTTTTCTTTTTGCCTTACGTCCGACCTCTTGCTTTGGAGGACGAGCAGCATTTTTATCCTTTGGATGTTTATCTTTCTTCTCATCACCGGTGACCTGCACTTTGGACACGTCTACCTTCTGAGCTCCTCCTATGCGGTTACGCTTCTTGCGCCCCTTCTCATTGCTCTTAGAGCCACGACCGGTGTTGCCCAATGTTGATAAATCAACGACACCGACAACCTTCACCCCGACTGTAGGAGTTTCGCTCTTGAGACGGAAGATGTTTGAATCTTCCTCCTTAGCTTCGGGAGCATCTTTCGAGGTCTTTTCCTCCTTTGTCACCTCATCTTTTTGTCTATCGGCAGAAGTAGAAACTTTAGGAGTCTCTTCTTTCTTCTCTACGACCTTAGGCTTTTCCTCTGCGATGGGAGCAGGAGGAGGAGTGACAGTAGCTTTTTTCTCTTCCACGACCGTTACCTTAGGTTCTTGTACCTTAGGTTGCTCTTTAGGTTGCTCTTTAGGTTGCTGCGGCACCTCCTTTGCAGGCTCGGGCTTAGCTTCCTTCTTCTCTACGGACGCCTCTTCCTTTGCCGGAGCAGGCTTAGGTGTAGGCTTTTTCGCATCAAGGTCGATGTACCCCTTGATCTTCAAGCCCCCCTTGGAATCCTCCGAAGCCGGCTCAGTCTTTGGAGCCACATCAGCCTGTGTGTTCTGCTTTGGAGCTTCTGTCACCACTTTAGATCCTACCTCCTTGGGGGCAGTGTACTTAGCGATGAGTGCATCTCGCTCCTCTTTGCTCTTATCTTTACAAAACTCATGCACGAGCATTTTGAGCTCTTCTGCAGAAATTTTTGAGTTTGGATTCTCGTCTATTTCGCTTCCTTTTTTCCTAAGGAACTCCACCACACTTGGAAGCCCCACATTGAGGTCTCTGATGACTTTATTTATTCTTATACTGGGCATATATTCCTAATATACTTTTTTCTTTTTGGTTGGATCACAAGAGTAATACATTCAAGGGGCATGCAGGTATGATCTCGACAAGTAGCAAAGCAGACATTCTATACAACCGTACTAAATATCAAGCTGATATCATACCCTCCCAAGCATTACCTTTCTTCGAGAGTTTCATCTTCATCATTGTCCATCGGTTCGACGGGCACTTCTTCTTGAAGCTCTTCCTCATCTTCAAACTCTGCACGTAGGACTTCGAGTACATGATCGATAGTACTTTCCTCAAGGTCTGTCGCACGGATAAGCTCTTCTCTCGACTTTCTCAACACCGCCTTAGCCGTATCGCAGCCGATGCTCTTGAATGTATTGATGACCCATACATCGATTTCGTCATCGAACTCATCAAGATATATATCTTCCTCATCCACAGTGTCAGCCTCATCTCTGAAGACCTCAATCTCATATCCGGTCAAGAGCGAAGCCAACTTGATGTTATTTCCACCCTTACCGATCGCAAGAGAGATCTGATCCTGACGAAGAAGCACTTCGGCATGCTTGGTCTCCTCGATAATCTTTATGCTCGACACCTTTGCGGGACTGAGTGCACGTTGGATAAAGAGTTGAAGGTTTGAGGTATAGTGAACCACATCAATATTCTCATTGTGTAGCTCCCTCACGACACCGTGGATTCTTGAGCCTCTCATACCCACACAAGCACCGATCGGATCTATACGCTCATCATAAGACTCGACAGCGATCTTAGCCCTCTCACCAGGGATACGAGCCACCTTCTTGATGCTGATGAGACCATCGTTGATCTCAGGCACTTCAAGCTCGAAAAGTCTCATCAAAAACTCGTTCGACACTCTCGAAAGAATGATCTTGGGGTTATTGTTGTTGTATTCCACCCTATCGATGATCGCGCGGATGCTGTCCCCCTTACGGAACCTATCCCTTGGGATCATGAGGTTACGAGGAAGGATGAGCTCATTGCCATCATAGTCAAGAAGCAAGACCTCTTTCTTCCACACCTGATATACCTCTGCCACTATGAGCTCGCCCACTTTCTGGCTGTAGTAAGCATAAAGGCTGTCCTTCTGAAGTTCAAGGATCTTGGACGAAAGGGTCTGACGAAGATTGAGGATCGCACGGCGACCGAAGTCTTCGAAATAAACTCTATCCACATACTCCTCCCCGAGGTCAAAGTCCTCTTCATTCTCATTCACCTCCGATAGAGAGATCTGCTGCATAGGGTTTTCGACCTCGCCGTCTTCAACGACGATACGACGACGCCAGATCTCCAAGTCTCCTTTGTCAGGGTTGATGATCACGTCGAAGTTACTATCCGTACCGAACATCTTGGCAATGACGTTACGGAACGACTCCTCCAGGACTTTTACGAGTGTTTCCTTATCGATATTCTTGAGACTTTTGAATTCCGAAAAAGACTCAATCATACTTACCGATTCTCTTTTCTTGCTCATGTGTGTATACCGTGTATATCTTATTGTTATTTCTTATTGTTCTATTTTTTCAAAAGCGAATGTTGTAGACCGCCTTCTTGATATCCTTATACGCGATAGTGAGATCTTGCTCGACAGGTTTCTTACGTCGCCCCCCTTCGGGGATCACCATCCTGATGACAGTAAGAACAATGGACTCGTCTCCGACCTCTTTCAGCACACCAAGTTCTTTCACGCCTGTTGTCAAGAGCACTTCAAGCTCCTTGTCGACATATTTACGATACTGTCTTGTTGAGCGCAGAGGTGTTGTGATTCCTGCTGAAGAGACCTCCAACTCATAGTCCTCCACCTCACGGTCGATCTTTGACTCGATAAAACGATTGAGTGCAATGCAAGTATCAATATCCACACCGTGATCATCATGGTCGATCTCGACGATGACCTTATTACCCGATGCCACTTCTACATGAACGATAAAAAATCCTTCGTGGGTCGAAACAAATTCTTCGACGACCTCACGCACCTTGCTTACTTCAATCATAGAGTTTAGAGTTCGCTTTTTACAAATACAAAAAAGAGAAGACAGTACCTGTCTCCTCTGAAACCATACTATTTCACCGCAAAGATACAAACTATTTACTTCTTTTACAAGACTTTTGCACTTTGTTTTACAAAACAAATAACGGCTCTTTTATGAATTACAGGCCATTTCGCCCCATCTTGGAGAATGAAGTCCGCCCCCGAAGCAAAGAAACCGATATTTACGATCAGCCTCGAGCTCAGATTGAAGCACCTATACCCTCATATCAAAGAATGCAAGCACACTCTTCCAATCGGGAAAATCCACAGTTCCAAAATGAATATGCTGACCGTCAAAGCTATCCACTCCATTTTTTGTACGATCATCGATGATTACCGCTCCCTTGTTAAGGTTTTTATGATGAGAAAGAATAAGCTTCTTATAAAGGACACTTCCCTCATCTTTACCGAAGTAGTGCTGTATCCATTTCAGCTTATCACACCAAGCAGAGGGATTGAGCCAAGGTGCAGTGGATAGAACATAGACATCGTACCGTTCGGAAAGCTTGTGCACCGCCTCGACGGCTCCATCCATCGGCTCCATCAAAGCGAAGATCCCCGGCACCTCATCCAATCGTCCCTCATAAGCTTGAAGTGTACCCTGATCCAATCGGTCAATGCCCGATTGAAAGTTGACAAGCACATTATCCATATCGATGTAGAGTACAGGTTTTGCAGTCATGATTTTATCCTTGACTAATTAAGGTGGTTAGAGGACAGTAGGAGAATTATACTAAAGTTGAAGAAAAAAGTTTACCCCGATATACGCAAAATAATATGTGGCACCGAGCCAAATCAGCGCCTTCAAGATCAGGTAAAGTCTCTCCCTCATGACCTCCTTATGCCATGAGAACTTGCGAACCATCGAATACACCTCCAACAAAAACATGAGAGCCAGTCCAAGGAATGCGACACCTTTCAACGACACCACAACACCGGACTCTCCGGCTCCCTTGAGTTCGAGAATAAGGAGAGAAAAACCTATAAAAGCTATGATAAACCTAATGGCATAGTTGAGATATTTTATGTCCTTCATTGCAGTAAAATATTATTCCAGATTTAATTTGAAGCACACAAAGACGACTTCAAAATGCCTACAAATATACACATTTATTAACAGCCCACAACTCAAATAATAATTAACACACCCTCCTTCCCCTAATACTGAATCTAAAACCACCATTACACGGATAAAAAAACAAGACGTTGAAGACAACAAATCGAGTCGTAAGATTTGATAACGAAAGTCGTTAAACTCGTTGCATCGAATCCTACGACTTTTTTCGGCACATTGAAAATCCTCTCTACCATCATGATACTACTTGTTTTTTCGCGTTGGATAATCAAAAGGATACCACTCATCGGGGACCATGGGGCTGAATGAGCTTAATTTTGGATCGACCTAAACGGAAATGTGGGGATCTCGTGATTTGATGTATCTTTGTGCGTTCATATTAAAAATAAGATGGTTTCAATTACAGGACTTACAGTAGAATTCGGAGGGACGACCCTCTTCAGTGACATATCTTTTGTGATCAACCCGAAGGATCGTATCGCCCTGATGGGTAAAAACGGCGCGGGAAAAAGTACACTCTTGAAGATACTTGCAGGTAAGAAGCAGGCAACAAGAGGCAACATCTCGGCACCGAAGGACTGTGTGATCGCCTATCTCCCCCAGCATCTGATGATCGAGGATGGGAGGACTGTATTTGAGGAGACCGCTCAAGCGTTCGCTCACCTTCATGCAATGGAGGCCGAGATCGAGGAGCTGAACAATGAGCTTGCGACACGTACGGACTATGAGAGTGATGAGTATATGGAACTGATCGAAAAGGTCTCTGCTCTGAGCGAGAAGTTCTATGCCATCGACGCAACGAACTATGAGGAGGATGTCGAAAAGGCTCTGATAGGTCTCGGCTTCAGCCGTTCGGACTTCACTCAACCGACAAGCAACTTCAGCGGAGGGTGGCGTATGCGTATCGAGTTGGCAAAACTTCTTCTGCAGAAGCCCGATGTCCTCTTGCTTGATGAGCCAACAAACCACCTTGACATCGAGTCGATACAATGGCTGGAGGACTTCCTCATCAGCAACGGCAAGGCTGTGGTAGTGATCAGCCACGACAAGAAGTTTGTGGACAGCATCACGACACGTACGATAGAAGTCACCATGGGACGCATATACGACTACAAGGTAAACTACTCGAAGTATTTGGAACTACGTAAGGAAAGACGCGAACAGCAACAGAAAGCTTACGATGAGCAACAGAAATTCATCGCAGAGACGAAAGAGTTCATCGAACGATTTAAGGGTACTTACTCCAAGACCCTTCAGGTGCAGAGCCGTGTCAAGATGCTTGAGAAGCTCGAAATCCTTGAAGTAGATGAGGAGGATACATCTGCACTGAGACTCAAGTTTCCTCCCTCGCCCAGATCGGGCACCTACCCCATCATCATGGATGGTGTCGGCAAGAGTTATGGAGATCATGTTGTCTTCAAGAATGCCACCTTTACCATCGAGCGTGGCGATAAGGTCGCCTTTGTCGGTAAAAATGGTGAGGGTAAGTCGACCCTCGTGAAGTGCATCATGAACGAAATAGATTTCGAGGGATCTCTACAGCTGGGGCACAACGTACAGATCGGATATTTTGCACAAAACCAAGCCTCTCTGCTCAACGAAGACCTGACGGTATTTCAGACGATAGACGATGTGGCCAAAGGTGACATCCGGACAAAAATCAGAGATATCCTCGGGGCATTTATGTTCGGCGGTCCGGAAGAGTCTCAGAAGAAAGTCAAGGTACTGTCGGGAGGTGAGCGTACGAGATTGGCGATGATCAAACTTTTGCTTGAGCCTGTGAATCTCCTCATCCTCGACGAACCGACGAACCACCTGGATATGAAGACCAAGGACATCCTCAAACAAGCCCTGATGGACTTTGACGGCACGCTCATCCTCGTCAGCCACGATAGAGACTTCTTAGATGGCTTGGTGACGAAAGTCTATGAGTTCGGAAACAAAAAAGTCGTCGAACACTTGTCCGGCATCTATGAGTTTTTGGAGAAAAAGAAGATGGACTCGCTTCACGAACTGGAAAGAAAAAAATAACACAAAAAGAGATGGAGATCGAAGACTGCGTTCTCCATCTCTTTTTTGTACCCGGAAAGAAGGTAGATTTATTTTGAAAGAAGTCAAATAAACTTATTATCTTTGCTTACATGAGTTCCGAAGTCGAACTCAACAATATCATCAACACATGTCAAAGTTTAAACGAATACTACTCAAACTCAGTGGTGAGTCTCTCATGGGAGATCAAGGCTACGGGATCGATCCGGATAGGCTCGAGTCGTATGCCGATGAGATCAAGGCCATCGCAGAAAAAGGCGTCCAAGTAGCCATCGTCATCGGTGGTGGCAACATATTCAGGGGGCTATCGGGTGCGACAGCAGGATTTGACCGTGTCAAAGGGGATCAGATGGGTATGCTCGCAACAGTCATCAACAGCCTTGCCCTTAGTTCGGCTCTCTCTTCAAAAGGGGTGCGTACTTCGGTCATGACGGCAGTACGTATGGAGCCCATCGGCACCTACTACGACAAATGGAAAGCCATAGATACCCTCGAAGCCGGAGGGGTCGTCATCTGCGCAGCAGGGACGGGCAACCCCTACTTCACCACAGACACAGGGTCTTCGCTCAGAGCAATAGAGCTGGAGTGTGACGTGATGCTGAAGGGGACTCGTGTCGATGGTATATACACTGCCGATCCGGAAAAAGATCCGACAGCGACACGTTTCGATGAGATCACATACGATGAAATCTACAAGCGTGATCTCAAGGTCATGGATCTCACCGCAACAGCAATGTGTAAGGACAACAAGATGCCGATAGTGGTCTTCGACATGGACACCCCGGGCAACCTCACCAAGCTGATGAGTGGGGAGAAGATCGGCACCCTTGTCAAACTATAATACAGTAATCAACACATACAATTATTTTATACAGTCTTATGAAGGATATCGAAACAATTTTGAAAGAGTCTAAAGCGAGCATGCAAGACACCATCGCTTTTTTGGACGAAAAGTTGGCAAAAATCCGTGCAGGAAGAGCAAATCCAAAGATATTGGATGACATCCTTGTCCCTTACTATGGTTCGCCAACTCCGCTAAATAATGTAGCGAACGTGAGTGCTCCGGATGCAAAGACCATCATCGTAACCCCTTATGAGAAGTCTATCATCAAGGATATCGAAAAGGCTATCATGGACTCTGAGGTAGGTATCACTCCCGAAAACAATGGCGAGATCATCCGCCTCGGTATCCCTCCTCTCACAGAAGAACGCCGTAAGCAACTCGCAAAGCAAGTCAAAGGCGAAGCTGAAAATGCCAAAATCAGCATCCGCAACACTCGTCGTGATGCAATAGACCTTCTCAAGAAAGGTACGAAAGAGGGGCTTCCTGAGGATGCTGCAAAGAATGCTGAGAATGATGTGCAAAAGCTCCATGATCAGTTTGTCAAGAAGATCGATGATCTCTACGCAGCAAAGGAAAAAGAAATCATGACCGTCTGATAAAGCCCTCAGCCACACAATAAAAAACGCCTACCAAAGGGAGGATATGCCGGAATACAAGACAGGTGTCGTCGTCACAACAACAGGGAGCTTCTACACAGTAAAAGTGGAGAAGGAGACTTTTGTCTGCAAAGTCAAGGGTTCTTTCAAACTCAAAGGAATACGCACGACTAATCCCGTTGCCGTAGGAGATATTGTGTCCATTGAGGTAGGCGAAGATAATAATGTTCAGAACGCGGGTTGGATCACCAAGATCCATCCGCGTTCAAACTATATCATAAGACGGTCCTCAAATCTATCAAAACAGGCACACATCCTTGCTGCCAATATAGATAGGGCACTCCTTTTGGTGACTGTCAACTATCCTGTCACATCAACGACATTCATCGACAGATTTCTATCGACAGCTGAAGCCTATAATGTCGAAGCCGCGATCGTCTTCAACAAGACCGATATCTATGATGCCAGTGACATGGAGGAGATGCAAAAACTCAGGAAGATATACGAGGGTGTCGGGTATCGATGCTTCGAGATCTCAGCCCTTGCCAACAAGGGATTTGAGGCACTCATGGACTATATCCGACACGGAGTGACCCTTGTCAGTGGGCACTCGGGTGTGGGCAAGTCAACGTTCATCAACGGTATCATCCCCGATGCCTGTCTCAAAACTGCAGCCATCTCCGAGGCTCATAATACGGGGATGCACACAACAACCTTCTCGACCATGCTCCCTCTCTCAGATGCTGAGGAGGGCTATATCATCGACACTCCCGGGATAAAGGGCTTCGGGACATTGGAGTTCGAGAAGGAGCAGGTGGGACACTTCTTCCCCGAGATCTTCAGGCTATCAAAAGAATGTCGGTTCAACAACTGTACACATATCCACGAGCCGGGATGCTCGGTACTTAGGGCTGTAGAAGACGGAACAATAGCCTCGAGCCGATACCGAAGTTACCTCAGTATCTTCAGAGATGGTGACGAGGATAGCAAGTACAGGAGTGCCTACTGAATACTAATGATGGTATCACAATTGACTCTAAAATTTTTAACACAAAAAATATAATTGGTGTATGAGAAGCACAGACACAAAGTTTACTTTGGATGCGATCCTGCCAAAGTATCCAAAGTTTGAAGAAGGGATCAGAAGAGCTCCGGACAGAGGGTTTCGCCTGACCAAGGAGCAAACCAAAGTTGCTCTTAGAAATGCCCTCAGATACATTCCCAAAGAACTACACAAGGAGTTAGCACCTGAGTTTTTGGAAGAACTAAAGACTCGTGGCAAGATCTATGGCTATAGATTCAGACCTGAAGGGAACCTGAATGCCAAGTCCATCGACGAATATCCGGGTAAGTGTATCGAAGCAAAGGCTTTCCAAGTCATGATCGACAACAACCTATGCTTCGATGTGGCACTCTACCCTTATGAGTTGGTCACTTACGGAGAGACCGGTCAGGTATTCCAAAACTGGATGCAATACCAGCTCGTGAAGAAATACCTTGCCGAACTAACAGAGAACCAAACCCTCGTGATCGAGAGTGGACACCCTCTCGGTCTATTCGAATCAAAACCCGATGCCCCTCGTGTGATCATCACAAACTCCATGATGGTGGGTCTGTTTGACAACATCAAGGACTGGGAAGTAGCAGCACAGATGGGTGTAGCGAACTATGGTCAGATGACTGCAGGTGGATGGATGTACATAGGTCCTCAAGGCATCGTCCATGGTACATACAACACACTGCTCAATGCCGGACGCCAACGTCTCGGTATTGGCGCAAATGGCGACCTCAAGGGTAAACTATTCGTATCCTCCGGTCTTGGGGGTATGAGTGGAGCTCAACCTAAAGCCGCAGATATTGCCGGTGCAATCTCCATCGTCGCAGAAGTGGATGAATCTCGTATCATGACAAGATATGAGCAGGGTTGGGTGAAGCACATCGCAAGAAGCATCGAAGAAGCATTTGACTTGGCTGCCAAAGCTGATGGTGCGACATCTATAGCTTACCTCGGAAACGTAGTACATCTCCTCGAATATGCCGTGGAGAAGAATATACACATAGACCTTCTTTCGGATCAGACAAGCTGTCATGCCGTATATGAGGGTGGATACTGTCCGGCATCACTGACTTTTGAAGAGCGTACAAGACTCCTCAAGGAAGATAGAGAGGCTTTTGCGAAGGAAGTGGACAAAGGCTTGAAGAGACACTTCGAAGTCGTCAAAAAACTTGTGGCTCAAGGCACTTACTTCTTTGACTATGGTAATGCATTCATGAAGTCTATCTATGATGCCGGAGTAATGGAAATCTCCAAAAATGGCATCGACGACAAAGATGGCTTCATCTGGCCAAGTTATGTGGAGGACATCATGGGACCCGAACTATTCGACTATGGTTATGGTCCATTCAGATGGGTGTGCCTCAGTGGCAAGCATGAGGATCTCATCAAGACTGATAAGGCTGCCATGGAGTGCATCAACCCCGATCGTCGCCCACAAGATAGAGACAACTGGATATGGATACGTGATGCCGAAAAGAACGCACTTGTCGTAGGGACACAGGCTCGCATACTTTATCAGGATGCCCTCGGTCGTCTCGAGATCGCATTGAAGTTCAATGAGATGGTGCGTAAAGGTGAAGTAGGACCTATCATGCTGGGTAGAGACCACCATGATGTGAGCGGTACCGACTCGCCTTTCAGAGAGACAGCAAACATCAAGGATGGTAGTAATGTCATGGCAGATATGGCAGTCCAGTGCTTTGCAGGAAATGCGGCTCGTGGTATGAGCTTGATTGCCTTGCACAACGGTGGAGGTGTAGGTATCGGGAAGTCGATCAACGGTGGATTCGGTATGGTTCTTGATGGCTCAGAAAGAGCTGACAACATCCTCCGCACAGCCATGCTTTGGGATGTCATGGGCGGTGTCGCTCGTCGCTCATGGGCAAGAAATGCGAATGCCATGGAGACAAGCGAAGCGTTCAATGAGAGTCACTCTGAGGGTTATCACATCACGATACCTTATCTCGTGGACGATGAAATCATCGACACAATCATCAAGTAAAACAATTCATTACAACACAATAAAAATCAACAATCATTATGGAGAATAATAAGAAAGTCATCGAATGCGTCCCTAACTTCAGTGAAGGCCGTGACAGAGCTGTCATGGAAGCAATCCTCGAACCTTTCAGAACAACCCCTGAAGTCAAACTACTCGACTATAGCAATGACGAAGACCACAACCGTATGGTGGTGACTCTCGTAGGTGAACCACAGGCAGTAAAGACTGCCGTCATCGCAGCCGCAAAAATAGCTGTCGCTAAGATCGACCTCAACAAACACGAAGGTCAACACCCTCGCATGGGTGCGGTGGATGTCATCCCATTCATACCTATTCGCAACGTGTCATTGGAAGAAGCTGTCGAACTCTCAAAAGAGGTGGGTAAAGTCATCGGTGAAGAAGTCGGTGTACCTGTATTCTTGTACGAAAAGTCTGCAACAACTCCGGATCGTGAAAACCTAGCAAAGATCCGCAAGGGTGAATTCGAAGGCATGGCAGAAAAAATCAAAGATCCTGCTTGGCGTCCGGACTTCGGTCCTGCAGAACGTCATGCAACAGCAGGTACGGTCGCTGTAGGTGCTCGTATGCCTCTCGTGGCTTATAATGTTAACCTAAACACATCTGACCTCTCTATCGCAGATGCTATCGCAAAGAAAGTCAGATTTATCGGTGGTGGTCTCCGCTTCTGCAAAGCAATGGGTGTCGAACTGACAGACAGACACATCACTCAGGTATCTATGAACCTTACAGACTATACCAAGACTTCAGTGTACCGTGCTCATGAACTTATCCGTATCGAAGCTCGTCGCTATGGAGTAGAGATCGTAGGTGCAGAGATCGTAGGGCTTGTGCCTCTTGCTGCTCTCGTAGATACAGCTGAATACTACCTTGGACTTGAAAACTTCTCTATCGACCAAGTCCTCGAAACAAGAATGATGGAATAATCCGTTATGAAATCCAATCTATACGTCCATAATATCGGACAACTCATCACTTGCCGAGGCTCCTACAAAAAAGGAGCCCAGGCAATGGGAGATATAGGTCTCATCGAAGGGCCTTGTGCTGTTGTCATCAAAGACGGTCTTGTTGCTTTTGCCGGAAAAGAAAACGAAGTGCCACAAGATCTTGTCAACGGTATGGAGTGCTTAGATGCCGAAGGAGGTGCAGTACTTCCCGGATTTGTAGACTCTCATACACATCTTGTCTTCGGAGGTTATCGTGAGGATGAGTTTCAGTGGAGGCTCGCCGGCGAAAGCTACATGAGCATCATGCAAAAAGGTGGGGGTATAGCTTCCACTACAAGAGCAACGAGAGCCGCAACACACGAGGAACTTAGACGCTCTGCATTGCTCCATCTCAGGAATATGCTCTCAATGGGTGTTACAACCTGCGAAGCCAAGAGTGGTTACGGCATGGATCTTGAGACAGAGCTTCGTCAGCTCGAGGTTACAAACGAACTGAACGATCTCCAACCTATCGACATTCATCCAACCTTCATGGGGGCTCACGATACTCCATTGGAGTTCAAAGGCAATCCAACAGGTTATATCAAGTACATCATATCCGATGTGCTGCCCGTAGTCAAAGAGAAAGGACTGTCCAAGGTGTGTGATATCTTCACTGAGGATGGGGTCTTTGACCACGAGCAAACTCGTTTGCTTTTGAATGCAGCAAAAGAGATGGGCTTCAAAGTAAAGATGCATGCAGATGAAATCGTACCGTTCGGAGGTGCAGAACTTGCTGCCGAACTTGGATGCCTTTCTGCGGATCACCTTCTACAAATTTCAGATAAGGGGATTGAAGCTTTGGCAAAGAGCGATACCGTCGCAACCTTGCTCCCATTGACAGCATTCAGCCTTAAAGCAGACTATGCTCCTGCTCGTAAGATGATCGACTCCGGCTGTGCTGTTGCTGTGGCGTCAGACCTCAATCCCGGCAGTTGTTTCTCAGCATCCATCCCACTATTGATTGCCCTTTCGACCATCAACATGAAGATGACTCTTGAAGAAACAATCTCTGCAATGACGATCAATGCGGCTAAAGCTATCGATATGCAAGATCGTATAGGCAGCATTGAAGTCGGGAAACAAGGAGACATTGTGATCTTACAATATCCATCATACAAGTTCTTGTCTTACCACTTTGGCATGAACATCGTCAAGACCACAATCAAGAGCGGTGTCCCTTACCATAATCAAATCACCAATATTTAATCATTCAAAAAACCTAAAATAAATATGCTTAAAGACCTAAAAATAACCGAGTTCATCGACAAAACGGCAGGTTCAGATCCCGTCCCCGGAGGAGGGAGTATCTCTGCTCTTTGCGGCACCATCTCGGCAGCACTTACACAGATGGTTGCACAACTCACTATCGGCAAGAAGAAATATGTGGAAGTCGAAGAAGAGATGAAAGCAATAGCTCAAAAGGCAGAAGGCATTCTCAACGAACTCATCTTGGATATCGATAGAGATAGTGATGCTTACAACATGGTATTCGATGCCTTCAAGCTTCCAAAGGAGACAGACGAAGAAAAGGCAAAGCGTAGCGATGCCATCCAAGAAGCAACAAAGCATGCAGCTCTTGTGCCAATGGAAGTAGCAAAGAAGACATTCTCTCTCCTTCCACTCATTCAAGCCGTCGTTGAAAAAGGTAACCAAAATGCCATCACCGATGGTTGTGTAGCGATGATGTGTGCCCGCACAGCTGTGCTTGGAGCACTTCTAAATGTCCGTATCAACTTAGGATCACTCAAGGATGAAGCTTTCGTAACAAATCTTGCTACAGAGGCTAAGAAAATGGAAGAAGAAGTACAGAGTATCGAACGCAAGGTACTCGAAATGACCTATTCAGCCATCTAAAGTCATGAAAAAGACATTTGTCATCGGCAAAGAAGATCTGACACTTGATGCTCTGGAGCTGTTTATCTCAGCTCCGGAGATCAAGGTCGAGCTATCTCAAGAGGGGAGAGCACGCATACAAAAATGTCGTGACTACCTCGATAACAAAGTAAAAACCTCTGACCGTCCGTTGTATGGCATCACCACCGGATTCGGATCATTGTGTAATCGCTCCATCTCTCTTGAAGACCTTACTACCCTACAAGAAAACCTCGTCAAGAGCCATGCTTGTAGCTGTGGCAACGAAGTCAAAATCGAAATCGTGCGCCTGATGTTGGTACTCAAAGCTCACGCCCTTTCTCTCGGATACAGTGGGGTTCAAGTAGAGACAGTGGAGTGTATCATCAATATTCTCAACCATGGGATCACCCCCATTGTCTATGACAAGGGCTCATTAGGAGCCTCAGGGGATCTTGCCCCTTTGTCTAACCTATTCTTACCTCTCATCGGGGAAGGAGAAGTGTACCACAGAGGTGTCAAGAAGACAGCCAAAGAAGCATTTGCAGCAGAAGGGTTACAGACCATCACACTAAAAAGTAAAGAGGGTTTGGCACTGCTCAATGGCACACAATTCATGTCTTCTCACGGAGTCTATGCTCTCATCCAGGCTCGCAAGATCTTCAAGATGGCAAACTGTATCGGCGCACTTTCGCTTGAAGCTTTTGATGGCTTGGTTGCACCATTTACGGCAGGCTTGCACATCGTGAGACCACACAAGGGTCAACAAGTCGTTTCAGAAAATATGCGACGCTTACTTGCTGACAGCCCCATGCAGTCAAAAGCTAAAGTTCAGGTACAAGACCCCTACTCTTTCCGCTGTATGCCACAAGTCCACGGAGCGAGCTTTGATAGCATAGAATACGTATCCTCTGTCGTCACACGTGAGATCAACTCGGTCACCGATAACCCCACCATCTTCCCCGACGAAGATCTCATTGTAAGTGGTGGCAACTTTCATGGTCAGCCCTTGGCATTGGTGTATGACTTCCTCGCTGTGGCACTTGCAGAGCTTGGTAATATCTCAGAGCGAAGAGTCGCTCAACTCATCCTCGGCTTGAGAGGTCTACCTGAGTTCCTTGTCGCAGCTCCGGGTCTCAACTCCGGGTATATGATACCACAGTATGCGGCTGCCGCTCTCGTCAGCCAAAACAAGATGTACTGCTACTCTGCAGCTTCTGACAGCATCGTAAGTAGCAACGGACAAGAAGACCATGTCTCTATGGGTGCGAACGCTGCAACAAAGCTCCTTCCTCTTATTCAAAACTTGGAGACCATCTTCGGTATCGAGTTGATGAATGCAGCTCAAGCATTTGACCTTAGAGGAGCAGATGCGAAGACCTCGGAAAGACTTTCGAAACTACATAACGACTTCCGCAAGCACGTACCTATGGTACATGACGACGTAGTTATGTATAAGTTGATCCAAGATGCAACAGCATTTGTACACACTTATGACTTCGGTCAGTTGCTTGCTTAAAGCGCAATAATACTCGACCACATCAATAAAAAACACCCCGATACTCAAGTATCGGGGTGTTTTTTATTGATGTAATCTTTATTTCTTAGAAGTCAGCATTGTTTGGAGTACGTGGGAACGGTATGACATCCCTGATATTGCTCATACCCGTAACGAAGAGGAGAAGGCGTTCAAAGCCAAGACCAAATCCGGAGTGAGGCGCAGTACCGTACTTACGAGTATCCATATACCACCAGATATCATCCATAGGCACACCCATTTCGTTGGCACGAGTAAGGAGTTTGTCATAATCCTCCTCACGCTGAGAGCCTCCAATGATCTCGCCGATCTTTGGGAAGAGGACATCCATCGCACGCACAGTCTTTCCATCATCATTTTGCTTCATGTAGAACGACTTGATCTCTTTTGGGTAGTCTGTCAAGATGACCGGTCTCTTGAAGTGTTGTTCGACAAGATAGCGTTCATGCTCGGCAGCAAGATCTGCCCCCCAGTAGATAGGGAACTCGAACTTTTGGCCCTTAGCCACAGCGTCTTCCAATATTTTGATACCTTCGGTATAACCGAGACGGACGAAATCATGCTGAAGGACAAATTCCAATCGACTACGAAGCTCCTTGTCTATCATGTTGTTGAGGAACTCGATATCATCGGCACAGTGATCCAAAGCCCACTTCACCAAATACTTGATGAACTCCTCAGCCAAGTCCATGTTGTCCTCTATCTCATAGAAAGCCATCTCAGGCTCGATCATCCAAAACTCTGCGAGGTGTCGTGGTGTATTTGAGTTTTCGGCCCTGAACGTAGGACCGAATGTATATATCGAACCCAAAGCCATCGCAGCAAGCTCTCCTTCGAGCTGGCCGGACACAGTTAGGTTGGCGTGACGGCCAAAGAAGTCATGCTTGAAGTCGATCGTCCCTTCATCATTGCGAGGAGGACAGTCCAAGTCCAAGGTAGTCACCTTGAACATCTGCCCGGCACCCTCACAGTCCGAAGCTGTGATGATAGGTGTATGAAAGTAGTAAAATCCTTTTTCATGGAAAAACGAGTGGATCGCTATCGCCATATTGTGACGAATCCTGAACACTGCACCAAAAGTATTGGTTCGGGGTCTCAAGTGAGCGATCTCTCTCAAAAACTCCATTGTATGTCCCTTCTTTTGGAGAGGATACGTGAGCGGATCTGCTACACCATAAAGTTCGATCTTCTCCGCTACCATCTCGACGCTCTGTCCTTTGCCTTGCGACTCGACGAGTTTACCGATCACATTGATGGCAGCACCTGTCGTGATCTTCTTCAATAGCTCCTCATCAAACTTCTCAGTATCGACGACTATCTGGAGGTTGTGTATGCACGATCCATCATTAAGAGCGATGAAGGCCACGTTTTTACTCCCACGTTTGGTGCGCACCCAGCCTTTGACCTGTGCCTCACGACCTACCATATCAGTCCCTTTGACGATATCTGATATCCTTAATCGTTTCATTGCCATATATGTGTTTATTTGTATAAGATTATTTTTTAGTGTGTTTCGGGTGTTGTTTATTCAAACGCACCCATTCTAAGCATATTCACCTCATCTTGAGACAAGTATCTCCATTTGCCGCGGGGGAGGTTCTTCTTTGTCAGACCTGCGAAGTACACACGATCCAACTTATAAACATGGTAACCGAGGTGTTCGAAGATACGACGAACGATACGGTTGCGCCCCGAGTGGATCTCTATCCCCACCTGAGTGTGATCATCTTCAGAAGCATAGCTTATCGCATCTGCGTGCATCTCTCCATCTTCGAGTTCGATACCATCTGCGATCTTCTGCATATCCTCGACAGTGACTTCTTTATCGAGCCATACGTGGTATATCTTCTTCTTTTTAAATGAAGGGTGTACGAGCTTCGATGCCATATCACCATCATTTGTGAGCAGAAGGACACCTGTAGTATTTCGGTCAAGACGTCCGACAGGATAGATGCGCTCCTTGCAAGCATTCTTCACGAGGTGAAGCACTGTCAATCGCTCCTGTGGGTCATCCGAAGTGGTGACACAGTTTCTTGGTTTATTGAGGAGGACATATACCTTGTTTTCAGGCTTCACCTCCTTACCATCGACGACGACAGAGTCCTTGAGCGTTATCTTTGTACCGAGCTCGGTCACCACCTCTCCATTAACAAGGACTGTCCCATTTTGAATGAGCTCGTCAGCTTCTCGTCTTGAGCAAACGCCCGAATTTGCAAGGTACTTATTGAGACGGATTGGTTCGTTTTCATCAAAGTAGTCGTTTTCGTACACGATAGGTGTAGGACGGGGGGTGAACTTCTGTCCCGGCTTCGACTTCTTTTGGAACTTCTGCGGATACTTGTTGTCATTATTGTATCCGCCACCACGTCTCATTTGATTGTTGCCATAGCCTTCGTTATTGCCATAACCACGACGTTGTTGAGGACGTCTGTTATTATTGTTACGCCCCTGCTGATATCTGTCATCGCCATTGTTGTAAGGCATTCTGTACTCAAACTGTTGGCGGTTATTTTCTCTCGCTTGGTTGTAACGCTCCTTATAGTACTCCCTCTGAGAGTTGTCGTGTCCGGACTCGTAGTTGTTGTATCCCCCCCTACGATCGTATTCGTCCATGCGGGAGTAGCGATCATTGCCATAGCTACCATAATTGTTGCGATAACGATCCTGACGCTGATAGTGATCACCACCCATGCCACGACGATTGTCATAAGGACGATTGTACCTATTATTGTTGTCAAACCTCTGCTGAGGATTTTGACCATACCCACCGAAACGTTCTTCTTGGGGATTGCCCATCGCCTTCACCTCGGATATGCGCATACGGCGACGTCTCTGAGGCTGTTGATCATCTCTATTCTCATCAAGAGGCTGATCTTCGGTCTTCTGAGTCGCAAGGAATCTATCCCTATAGCTGAAGTCTTCGTTGGGATACCTATTGTCATACCCTCTGCGAGGATATTCTCTATTGGATTGATATTCCCTTTGGTTGTTATCTTGTTGTGGATAGTATCCGCCACCACGATTATCATTCCTTCTGGGGTAGCCACCACGATCCGGTCTATTGTCATAGCGGTTATTGTTGTTACGAAATCCCCTGGGGCGATAGTTTGGCGCAGACTCTTCGTTGTCAAAACCATTTTCGTAAAGGCCTTCTCGATTGTTTACTCGCTCGAAGCCATCATTATTGGTAGAGTACGAAGCACTCCTCTCTTGAGAATCAGTGTGTTTTTTCTGTTCCTCAGTCTTTTCTATATCCATTTTGTCTAAACTTGTTTTAGAGACTTACAGCCTCACGGTTGCATCTTTGATTTTGTTCTAATACCTCACGTTGTGCTGCAACATTGTTTGTTGCCAATGATTTGTTTGTTATTTACGGATGCAAATATAGTCATTTTTGTGATTTAATCGATCAACTAACCCCCTTAGTAACATCAAAATTAAGCTTATCTCGATGTATCCGGGAAGAGTTAATCTTTTTTGTCTGTTTTTCACCTATTCTGAGGGTGGACAGAAAGCGTTCTGCCAGGCACCGGAATGTATTCTGTCCACCCTCAAAAAAGGTTCTGTCGTACCACCCTCGGCGACACCTTCGGAAATTCGATAATAAATGTTGGGGGATTTGATTATTTGAGGATATTGTCTTATTTTTGAAAGAACGAATTCAATCATCAAAACTAAATAATAAAACTATGTCACAGATCAAAGATTACATAGCTCAGAACGAAGACAGGTTCATGCAAGAGCTTTTCTCTCTCATCCGCATCCCATCTATTTCAGCAAAGTCCGAACACAAGGGCGATATGGTTGCTTGTGCCAACCGATGGGCAGAGATCCTCACATCAAGCGGGTTGGACAATGCAGAGGTAATGCCTACCGACGGCAATCCGGTCGTTTATGCAGATAAGATCATCTCTCCTGATTACCCTACCGTGCTTGTCTATGGGCACTACGATGTGATGCCGGAAGAGCCTGTTGAACTATGGAAGTCTCCTGCGTTTGAGCCGGAGATCCGCGATGGGCACATCTGGGCTCGTGGTGCTGATGACGACAAGGGACAGTCGATGATTCAGGTCAAGGGGTTTGAGACTGCAAATAAGCTCGGTCTTGTGAAGTGCAACGTGAAAGTTATCCTCGAAGGTGAAGAAGAAGTGGGCTCTCCATCTCTCGCTCCGTTCTGCGAGAAGCACAAGGAAAAGCTTAAAGCTGATGTGATCCTTGTGAGCGACACAGGTATGTTGGCGAAGGACATCCCTTCGATCACCACAGGTCTCCGTGGTCTTGCATATTGGGAGATCGAGGTCACCGGTCCGAACAGAGACCTTCACTCCGGTCACTATGGTGGTGCGGTGGCAAACCCAATCAACGAACTTTGTGTCCTTATGTCCAAGATGATCGACGAAAATGGTCGTATCACCATCCCTGAATTCTACGACGATGTGTTGGAGATCTCTGCAGCCGAAAGAGAGATGATCGCTGCAGCTCCATTCAACGAAGAGGAGTACAAGAAAGCTCTCGATGTAAAGGCACTCAAGGGCGAAGCGGGCTTCCATACCCTTGAGCGTAACAGCTGCCGTCCTTCGTTCGACATCTGCGGTATCTGGGGCGGTTATACAGGCGAAGGTGCGAAGACCGTATTGCCATCCAAGGCTTATGCGAAGGTTTCTACTCGTCTTGTGGCGAACCAAGATTACCGTAAGATTTCTCAAGACTTCGTGAAGTACATCGAGGCGATCGCACCTGAATACATCAAGGTCAAGGTGACACCGCTACATGGTGGTGAGGCATACTTGTGCCCTATTGATATGCCTGCATACAAGGTGGCTGAAGAGGCTTATCTCGCTACATTTGGCAAGAAGCCTCTCGGTCTACGCACAGGTGGTAGCATCCCCATCATTGCGACATTCGAACGCATCCTGGGCATCAAGACCATCCTCATGGGCTTCGGCTTGGAGTCTGACGCCATCCACTCGCCCAACGAAAACTTCCCGGTAGACCTCTTCTACAAGGGGATAGAGACAGTGGCTACATTCTACTCTAAGTTTGGTCGCTGATAGATAATCCAAACATAAACCAATGATGGAACGAGGTCGGAAACTGCACCTCGTTCCGTCTTTGCTAAATAGATATGGCGATATTAATCAAAAATGCACTCCTACTTGACGAGACCCGCAAGGATATCCTCATCGAGGGAAATAGGATAAAAGAAGTCGGATCGATAGAGGCATCGCTACATCCCGAAGCCGACATCATCGATGCCACTCGGATGGCTGTCATACCGGGCTTTGTCAACTGTCACACCCATGCGGCGATGACTTACTTCAGAGGCTATGGAGACGACCTGGATCTGATGGACTGGCTGGAGAATATGATCTGGCCTGTCGAAGCTCATCTCACCAAGGATGACATCTACTGGGGCTCTCGTTTGGCTTGCCTCGAGATGATCAAAAGTGGTACGACAGCCTTTCTGGATATGTACACCTATCCCGAGGCTACCGCTCAAGCGGTGATCGACAGCGGTATGCGTGCCGTCCTCTCATACACAATGTTTGACAGATGGGACGATACTCGTGCCAAGCTCGACAGAGAGCGTTGTAGCTACTACTATGACCTCTTCTCCAAGATGCCCGAGAGGGTACAGTTTGCAGTTGGTCCACATGCGATCTATACGGTGTCGGCTCCACAGCTACAGTTTGCACACAAGTTTTCCGAAGAGCACGACTGTCTCGTCAATCTTCACCTTGCAGAGACCTACAAGGAGTGGCAGGACAGCACAAGGGAGTTCGGCATGACACCCGTAAGATACCTCAAGAAACTCGGCATCCTCTCTCCACGACTTGTCCTCGCACACTCACTGTGGATGGACAGTGAAGAGCTTCAGATGCTGGCAGACCATGGGTGTTCGACAGTGCATAATCCCGCATCGAATATGAAGCTGGCTTCGGGCTACAACTTCAGATACATCGAGATGAAGGAAAAGGGCATCAAGGTAGGCCTGGGCACCGATGGTTGCTCTTCCAGCAACAACCTTGACATGGTCGTAGCGATGAAGCTGGCATCCCTTCTCGGCAAGGCTTGGAGATTTGATCCGAAGGCACTCAGAGCAGACCAGATACTCGAAACAGCAACAACGACAGGTGCAGAAATACTTAGGATAGACGGTGGACGTATCGAAGCAGGAGCCCTCGCAGACTTGTGCCTCATCGACTTGACTCTCCCTGAGATGACTCCACTGCACAATCTCACATCCAACTTGGTCTTTGCTGCAGCAGGCAACTGCGTAGATACGACGATCATCGATGGGCAGATCCTCATGCGCCATCGTCAGGTAAAAGAAGAAGATATGATAAAAGCCAAGGGACAGGAGGTCACCAATGATCTCTTCGAACGAAGCCGTAGGTTAAACAGTAAATAGAAGTAAACTTTACTATGATTCCATTCGAACATTACAAAGAGGCTGCAGAGTACTTGCGCCCATTCATTCCACAAAATACAAAGTGTGCCATCACCCTCGGCAGTGGGCTTGGAGAGCTGGGCAACAGCATCGTGGCATCAGCCGTCATCCCCTACACAGACATCCCACACTTCCCGAAGTCCACAGCCATAGGACACAAGGGTAACCTCATCATCGGGACGCTTGATGGCAGCCCTGTCATTGCTATGCAGGGACGTTTCCACTACTACGAAGGCTACACGATGGATCAAGTCTCTTTTCACGTTAGGGTATTCAAGTTGTTGGGCATCGAATTTCTTTTTGTCTCAAACGCTGCCGGAGGAGTCTCTCGCGGATACAAGGTGGGCGACTTGATGATCATCGGAGATCACATCAATCTTCTGCCAAACCCTCTTATCGGGCCAAACATGGCAGAGTTTGGCGTACGCTTCAGTGATATGACCAGAGCTTACGACCGCGAACTCATCAAGAAGGCTGAGCAGATCGGCAAAGACCTCGACATCCCGATGCACAAAGGGGTATATGTGGGGTGGACAGGACCTTCATACGAAACGCCGGCCGAATACAAGTTCCTCAACATCATCGGTGGGGATGCCATCGGTATGAGCACCGTACCCGAGGTCATCGTTGCTCGTCACTGTGACATCAGAGTATTCGGTATGAGTGTGATCACCAACGAAGGCTACCACTTCGAAGACGACTTTGTCAATGACGGAGATGATGTCATCAAGCAAGCCAACGCAGCAGCAGGCAAGATGGGCAAGATCTTCACGACCCTCATCAAGTCTTTGTATTGATCTGACAAACAGTCATCACTCATATATGTGTAAGACAAAACACACCGATAAGTTAGTACTCATACTCGTATGTGTACTAACTTATTTTTTACAGAGCTGCGTCACTCGTAGTGCCCTTTATTCATGGCAAAACTACGAGTCCGTGACCATCAGTGCAATGAATGCCGGTGACAAGCACCGTGCAAAGAGACTCTCTCAATACAAGAAACTCATCGCAGACCAAAAGGCAGGACTGAGAAAAACGCCTCCTCCGGGGATATTCCTCGAGTACGGCTACGAGCTTGCCATGAGCGGAGAGATACAAGAAGGGATCAGGATGATGAAGCAAGAGATACACAATTATCCCGAAAGCCGAATCTTTGTCGAACATATCATAGCAACGTTTGAACAATGAAAAGACCACTACAGTTCGTTCTCACTCTCTCCCTCCTACTCCTCTCTGTCGGATGCACCCCGAAATTCAGTCGCAGGCACATCCCCTCAATGGGCTACGAAACGATCAAAGCAGAGAAGACCCGCACCGTCCTTATCCTACCACCTATCGGTAAGATGTTGGACAATAAAGCAAAAGCCTTCATATCCTCCGTGGTATCGACAACACTTGCAGAGAAAGGGTACTATGTCCTATCTCCTCCAAGTGCGGAGAGAATCATGGAGGGCTTTGACAAAGCCGATCCCGAGTGGTATGTCGAGAACTCTACACGCCGTCTCCATCCTCAATACGGAGCTGACGCAGTGGTGCTGATCAGGGTCAATTCGTGGAATGTCAACATCTTTGGCGGCACCAGAAACTTCGATGTCTCTTGCCTTATCAAATCCGTGCACTCGGACAAGATCCTATTCGAAAATCGCATCTATAGGGAGATCGGTTCTCCCAGAAGCTATGACCAAGATTTCGCAAGCATGGCTATTACGGACATCTTATTTTATCTACTCGTAGGTCCGAGAGACGTTGGCAGAGAAGGGATTTCTCAGCTCTTAGCCCCATTCCCCGACGGACCATACGCTCCCAGATACAATCTTCTCTGATCATTCTATCTACTTTTGATTCAAAGACTATACACGTGACGGCTATGCACTTAAAACTTATTTTACTCACACTCTTGAGCCTTGGCAGTTATTGCGCCAAAGGACAAGCTCTGATCAAAGTCAAACTTCATGATAGTGTCGTAGATAATTCTATTCAAGAAATCTTGGATTTTGAGAATCTTTTCGTCAAACAATTAGACTTCGAGGGGAGTGCTCTTGAAAACAAGAGCTACGTGATCACCTTGGATGAGTTCAGTAGGGGGCAGAAGGTACGCTCTACTACACTATTTGATGGATTGGAGGATAATATCTTTAAGGTTAAAGGGGGCAAAACCTCTCTCAAGTTCTTTTTGAAAGTAGCCGAAAGAAGATTGAAAGTCTCAATCAGAGGATCTTTCTTTGCAAGCAAAAAGATGTATTTTCAGCTTAAAATGGGAGCTGACTCCTATACAGTCAAAGACTTATTTGCCAACAAAGAAGAACTTTTCATTCCCTCAGATAAAGCAAGTCCCATTTTTGCTATCATCACGCCATCCCTCCGCCCTGATGGTAGTGGAACATATTGTGATGTCGTACAATCCGGGATAAAGCCAGAAAAGTGGTATGAACAATTTAAGGTTCCTCACTATTTCGTTATAAGCATACAATTCAATTAATACCACAAGTCTTCATAACCTCTCCATACCACCATAGATCAAAAGGATTATAAAAACATCAACAACCTACGACAACGCGAGTCTAAAGCTTGGCCTCACGTTAAACATGTCTTACTCTGCCCACAAGCACATAGGTATACAACCTGACTTTGGGGGCTGAGTAAGATATGTTGACCATTGACAGAGATATCAGTCTGAGAATAAAGGCATGAGGAATGAAATCACGTATTTTATTGCTATCTTTGACGAAATTACCGTAAATGTATATGATTGACAACTTGTCATTAAAAGAGATTTTTCCTGCACGGATACCTACTCCGTGCTATGTACTTGAGGAGACACTCCTGAGACGAAACCTTTCTCTCATCTCGCGAGTAGCAAAGGAAGCCGATGTGGAGATCATATTGGCCTTCAAGGCCTACGCCTTGCACAAATCTTTCCCTATCTTCCGAGAGTATATCAAAAGTTCGACCGCAAGCTCGATTAACGAAGCACGTTTGGCTTATGAAGAGATGGGGAGCTTGGCACATACTTATGCTCCGGTGTATAAGGAAAGTGAGTTCCATACGATCATGTCTTGCAGTAGCCACATCACGTTCAACACCCCGACACAGTTCGAGCGTTTTTATCCCATGGTGAAAGCCTTCTCGGAGCACTCCATCAGTTGTGGTCTCCGTATCAATCCCGAGTATTCGGAGGTAGGGACAGACCTTTACAATCCCTGTGCTCCGGGCTCCAGACTTGGTACGATTGCAGATGAGCTACCCTATCCTTTGCCCGAAGGTATCGAGGGTTTGCATTTTCATACCCACTGCGAGAGCAACTCCTACGATTTGGAGAAGACCCTTGAGATAGTGGAGGACAAGTTTGCCCGATATCTACCTCACATCAAATGGATCAACATGGGAGGAGGACATCTCATGACCCACAAAGACTACGATGTCGAACACCTCATAGGTCTACTCAAGGCATTCAAAGCCCGACATCCTCACCTACACGTGATTATGGAGCCAGGAAGTGCATTTGGCTGGCAGACAGGTTATCTCGTCACCCAGGTGCTTGATGTCGTCGAAAACAAAGGAATAAAGACCCTCATCATGGACGCTTCGTTCACGTGTCATATGCCGGACTGTCTCGAGATGCCTTATCAACCGGCTGTCAGAGGTGCAGAAAAAGAGAACTCTCAAGTTCACAAATACCAATATAGGATAGGGGGGAATAGTTGTCTCAGTGGCGATGTCATCGGAGATTGGTTCTTCGACCATGCACCGGAGGTCGGAGACTTGCTCATCTTCGAGGATATGCTTCACTACACGACGGTAAAGACGACAATGTTCAACGGCATTGTACACCCATCGATATACCTACACAAAGCAGATGGGAATTGGGAGGAATACCGCACGTACACCTATGAAGACTACAGAGATCGTATGTGCTGAAAAAAATGAATAAAGAGTAAAAGAATAGATATGGCATTTTTCGGACTATTTTCAAAAGAAAAGAAAGAAACGCTGGATCAGGGATTGGAGAAAACCAAAACATCGGTCTTCTCCAAGATATCTCGTGCCGTAGCGGGCAAGTCTAAGGTAGATGATGAGGTACTGGATGACCTGGAAGAGATCCTTATCACATCAGATGTTGGTGTGGAGACCACACTCAAAATCATCCGTCGCATAGAGGAGCGTGTCGCTCGTGATAAGTATATGGGGACCTCGGAACTCAACAAGATACTTCGCGAGGAGATCGCAGCTCTCCTTGCCGAAAACAACACAAAGGATGGCACTGCATTCTCCATCGATGGAGAAAAAAGGCCTTACGTCATCATGGTTGTCGGTGTCAATGGGGTGGGCAAGACAACAACAATCGGTAAGCTCGCTCACCAATTCAAGGAGAGTGGCTACAAAGTCGTCCTTGGTGCTGCCGACACCTTTCGTGCCGCTGCCGTGGATCAGCTCTGTATATGGGGTGAACGCGTAGGTGTCCCTGTGGTCAAACAACAGATGGGATCTGATCCGGCTTCGGTTGCCTACGATACAGTGGCTTCGGCTACAGCAAATGGGGCAGATATCGTCATCATAGATACGGCCGGCCGTTTGCACAACAAGGTGGGTCTGATGAACGAACTCACAAAGATCAAAAATGTGATGAAAAAGGTCCTCCCCGAAGCTCCACAAGAGGTACTCCTTGTCCTTGATGGCTCGACAGGTCAGAATGCTTTCGAGCAAGCAAAGCAGTTCACCGCAGCCACAGAGGTCAGTGCCCTTGCGATTACCAAACTTGATGGGACGGCAAAGGGGGGCGTCGTCATCGGGATCTCAGACCAGTTCAAGATCCCGGTCAAATACATAGGGCTTGGAGAGAAGATGACCGACCTTCAACTCTTCAATAAGGTAGAATTTGTGAACTCTCTATTTGGCGATGCGAAAGAATAAGGTCGACGTCATTACCCTCGGCTGCTCAAAGAACCTTGTCGACTCAGAAATGCTGATGAAACAATTTGCTTCATCGGGTTATACGGTCGCACATGATGCAGAGCAGGTCAATGGAGAGATTGTGGTCATCAATACTTGTGGATTCATCGAAGCGGCTCGACAAGAGTCCATCGACATGATCCTCAACATCATCGAGGCCAAAAAGCGTGGCGATGTCGGGAAAGTATATGTTATGGGGTGTCTCTCGGAAAGGTACATGGAAGAGCTGAAAGCTGAGATACCCGAAGTCGATGGCTATTATGGCAAGTTTAATTGGAAAGGCCTGGTTTCCGAACTTGGAAAGGCATACCATACCTCACCTGCCGACCTTCGTGTACTTACCACTCCTCGACACTACGCGTTTGTCAAGATTTCAGAGGGGTGTGACCGCAAGTGTGCTTACTGCTCCATCCCCATCATGACAGGTAGGCATGTCTCCAGACCGATGGAAGACATCTTAGCTGAAGTCAGGGGTATGGTTGCGGGAGGTGTCAAGGAGATCCAACTCATTGCCCAAGATCTCACCTATTATGGTCGAGACCTCTACCACAAGTCAAGACTTGCAGATCTGCTCAATGCCCTCTGTGAGATAGAGGACCTCAAACGCATACGTCTTCATTACGGTTATCCTGCACACTTCCCTTACGAGATACTTCCTGTCATGAGAGCGCAGGAGAAGATATGCAAATACATCGACATCGCTCTCCAGCACATCAGTGACCCGGTATTGGAGAAGATGCGTCGTCATGTCACCGACAAAGAGACACGTACACTCATACAACGCTTCCGTGACGAAGTTCCCGGCATACATATACGTACCACGATGATGGTAGGACACCCGGGAGAGACCGAGGAGGACTTCGAACGCTTACTCGACTTCGTTCGAGAGACGAGGTTCGAACGCTTGGGAGCCTTCATGTATTCTCACGAAGAAGGGACTTACGGCTACGAACACTACGATGACGACATCCCTACGGAGGTCAAGCAAGAACGCTTGGATCGCCTTATGTCTCTCCAAGAAAGTATAGCCTTTGAGATCGCCGAACAAAAGATCGGCCAGACCTTGGATGTCATCATCGACAGAATCGAAGGCGACTATTATATCGGTCGTACGGAGTATGACTCTCCCGACGTGGATCCAGAAGTACTGATACCGATGTCAGCACAACCACTGGAGATCGGAGAAATATACCCCGTGCTCATCGATGAGTCCAGAGACTTTGACCTTGTAGGGCATGTCGTAGAAGCATAATCAAAGCTATGGAAACAACCCAAACGATACTGAAGGAACTCAATCGTTGGCTACTTGGCCAACTCGGAGAACGTCGTGCCGTCTCCCTCCCTTATCTCGGGGAGATCGGTACGAACCTTCTACCTGCTCATATCAAAGAAAGTGGTGGACTCCGGACAATGTTTCCCCCTTCGGTATCCTTGGTGTTTCGGCCTGACGAATTCCTGCTCGACAGTCGTCACTACAGTTCACTTGACCTCACACTTCCGCCGACACTCTCAGGGGAAGACGTAGTATATGCTCTCAGCGACCTCCTCGGATTGCCCAAGAGTGTTGTTGCAGAGACCCTCGATGCTGAGCTTCAAGAGTTGCTCAAAGCTCTGTTTAGGGGAAAGAGAGTATCACTCTTGGACATAGGAGACCTTTTTGTCACCGATGAAGGTGAAGATCTTCTACTTCTCAACTTCGAACCCTCCTCCTCGGTACTTGATCACCTCAATCGTCCCTTTGCCCCCTATGCCCCCACCCCACTGAAGATGGGGGTGGACTTCAAGGAATTGACACACTATGGAGAGAATGACGAAGGTCTCTCACTGACATCGCTTCAAAGATTCAGGATAGTAGAGGTCGAAGCCCCTCAGATCGTAGTTGCCTCATCGGTAGAGATCGAAGAGCCAACCCTCCCGGACGAGGATATGAAAACCCTTCCTAAAGAACCGACAATGAACGAAGAGGAGGAAATGCTCCCCCGAAAACAAAGACCCAAAAGTCTCGTATGGTTGCTACTGATCGGTTTGTCTCTATTGCTTGCAGGCGGATATTGGTTACTCTTTCACCAAAAGACAGACTCGTCTTCTCTCTCTCCGACACAGACAGCAGTAAAAGACACTGTACCCGAAGCAGTATTACCTGCTGACACAATGCCTATAAGCAAGGAAAAGCCGGCAATAGATACCCTCACCATCACCTCCGGTCGTAGTCTGTACAGCTATGCCAAGGAGTATTACGGCCAAAAGATGTTTTGGATCTATATCTACATCGAAAATGCGGCCATCATCAAGGATCCCAATAGGATATCCTTGGGAACGAAACTCGTGATCCCCGACTTGTCAAAGTTTGAGATCAATCCGGATATGAGGATTGCCGTAAAAGAAGCCATGGTTTGGGAATCCGTGATCATGTCGAAGAAGTTCACCACCTATGAAGAGACACGCCCCATCGTGCTCGAACGTTTGGCGAAACAATAACTCAGTCTGTCCGAAGACGAAATAACAACCATCCCCCTACACTGAAAGAAAATCAGTGTAGGGGGATTCTTATTGGTGAGACTCCGTCCATCCGAAGTCGTACTATCCAAACAACAAGTCATTTTTGATCACTCCCATGAACTCCTCCAAGATACGCTCCTTTCTCCTCCGACCAATAAACTCAGAGCATAAGAGACAGAGTTTGCTACTAACACACTGAAGATGAATCGGTAAAATATAACTTCAGCAATCTACAACGAATAATATCGGAAAGGGTTTATCAGACAGAAATAAAATAAATCACCCAAAAACTGTTGTCGTTCTGACTTTTTTTGCATAGTTTTGGCGACAAGTACAACAAACAACCAATCAGGCACAACAGAATGAATAGAAATATGTACATGATGATGGCTATGATGATGCAGATGATGTTTGCATCGGTTGTCTCGTGTACATAAGTTCCCGAATACTTTGTAATATACATAGATAGGCCGCTGCAATCGTTAAGACTGCAGCGGCCTTTTTTTGTTTACTCAATCAATCATAACACTCCTAAAAGCATTAAGAAGATGATTACAAAAACAGCAACCCAAGCACTACACTCAGCTTACGACCCATCGTCAAACAATGGTTCTACCGCAATCCCTCTTTATCAAGCGACCGCTTACACATTTGAAAGCAACGACCATGCCGCCGGAGTATTTGACCTCCAAAAACCGGGATATATCTATACTCGCCTCAACAACCCTACCACCGATATACTGGAACAACGCATTGCCACCCTCGACGGAGGCATCGGCTGTATAGCGACAGCCAGCGGAATGAGTGCAATCAGTACCACACTCCTCACTCTGCTTAAGAGTGGCGACCATATCGTTGCCTCTTCGAGCATCTATGGCGGGACTTACAACCTCCTCAGTGTCACACTCCCACGTTTGGGCATCAAGACGACCTTTGTAGATCCCGAACAACCTAAGTCTTTCGAAGAGGCCATAAAGCCCCACACAAAACTCATCTATACCGAATCATTGGGCAATCCCAAGCTGGATTTTGTAGACATAAAAGAGGTCTCAAGGATAGCTCATTCGCACGGGCTTCCACTCGTCGTGGACAATACCCTCACTCCCCTACTCTTCAAGCCCTTAGAGCATGGAGCTGATATTGTGATCTATTCTCTCACAAAGTTTTTCTGTGGGAACGGGACTGCAATGGGAGGTGCAGTGGTAGATGCAGGCAAGTTTGATTGGAGCAATGGCAACTTTCCTGACTTCACCGAACCAAGCCCCGGATATCACGGACTTATCTACAGCGATGTTTTCAAAGAAGCTGCATTCATCATACGAGCAAGGGTAGAAGGATTAAGAGACTTTGGGAGTTGCATCAGTCCCACCAACAGCTTCATCATCCTGCAAGGATTGGAAACATTATCCTTGAGACTCAAACAAGCCTGTAACAATGCACTTGAGATCGCCCAATGGCTCAAAGAACACCCCTTGGTAGAGTGGGTGCACTATCCCGGTCTCTCTTCTGACAAACATCATGAGGTATGCTCACGCTATCTCAATGGTGGGTTCGGGAGCCTTATCACATTCGGTCCCAAGGGAGGATACAACGCTGCGAAGTCCGTAGTAGATAGTACAAATATATTCCGTATCGTGGCAAATCTCGGAGACACCAAGTCACTCATCATTCATCCAAGCAGCACGACACACCGCCAGCTGAAAGAGGATCAACAACTAAGTGCAGGAGTAACACCGGATCTCATTCGCCTCTCGATCGGACTCGAAGACATCGAAGATCTGAAAGCAGATCTCCATAATGCTCTAACTCAATCGATACAGAAATGATAAAGAAAATCATCATAAAAGATTTCCGTTCGGAAAAGGGGATAAATCTCTCTGACATTCCTCTCACTTACGAAGTAGCAGGCCCTCCTATCGGCACAGCCCCCATCGTTGTCGTGAACCATGCTCTTACCGGCAATTCTTCCGTGACAGGAGAGCAGGGCTGGTGGAACAAGTTGATCAGTGACGAGGGAGGGATCCCCCTCTCTCACTATACCATCCTCTCCTTCAACATCCCCGGGAATGGATACGATGGGACAGAAAGCAAAGACCCCGAGAGCTTTTCTCTCAGAGACATAGCCACTCTATTCATAAAGGGTATAGAGCACCTCGGCATCACAGAAGTGTACTGTATCATAGGAGCCTCCATGGGGGGGCACTCACGTGGCAGATGGCGCATTTAAGTCCGAAGTTGGCCCAAAAGATATTCCCCATAGCTTGTGATTATAGAGCCTCGGACTGGCTTCTGACTCAGACATTGATACAGAAGCAGATACTCGCCAATTCATCTGATCCTCTGAGAGATGCCCGCATACACGCCATGTCCTGCTACCGAACACCTCAGTCGCTCAACATACGATTCGATGGCAAACAAGAACAACAGCAGGGACAAGAGCAACTCTACGATGTCGAAAGATGGCTTCTCTATCATGGAGATACCCTGAAAAAGAGGTTCAAACTCTCCGCCTACAAGGTGATGACCCACCTCACCTACTCCATTGCAGTCTGCCAGACGGCATCTGAACTTACTCAGATACAATCGGACATCCACATGGTATCGATAGACAGTGATCTACTCTTCACTCATGATCGTGCAGTGGAGACCTACAATGAGCTTTCGAGACTTAAAAGCAACGTCACGCTCGACACTATACACTCCATACACGGACACGATGCATTCTTGATGGAGTACGAACAACTGAACAAGATTGTCAAACCTCACTTTCCTATACACTGATGAAAATATTAAAATTCGGTGGCAAATCTCTTGACAACGGCCTTGGCATAGCCAAAGTTGTGGAGATCATCACAGACAACCATAAGAAAGGACTCTCTCCCATCGTGGTAGTATCTGCCCGAGGGAATAGCACGGACACGCTTATTGCACTCATAGAAAAAGCCCGAAGAGGAGAAGAATTCAAAGAAGACTTATCTCTTTTTTTGCAACATCAGACGGAGCCCTCTGACATAAAGTTTGAAAACGAGCAAACCCGGCTCCTGAATCTACTCACGGGCATCTCGCTCGTGGGTGAATGCAGCCCTAAGCTCAAAGACGAGATCATAAGCTATGGGGAGATACTATCGGCAAGGTTTGTCGCCCATAGACTTGAACAGCAAGGGTACAATGCCATTGCGATAGATTCCGGAGACTTCTTCTTGACAGACGCACAGTTTGGCTCAGCATCTGTACACATAGAGACTTCAAGGGTCAAATGCCGAGAAGTGTTTGACCAACTATCCCGATCCTGTATCCCCATCGTTACGGGTTTTATCGCACGAAGCAAGGATGGCCACCGCACCACACTCGGAAGGAACGGCAGCAACTACAGTGCAGCTCTGCTTGCAAACTTTCTGGATGCGGACATGATGGAAAACTACACCCATATAGATGGGATATACACTGCCAATCCGACGGTGGTGCCGGAAGCACGCAAGATGGACGAACTCTCATACTCCGATGCTTCAGAGCTTTCCCAATTCGGCGCAGAGATACTTCACATCAAGACCATCGAGCCTTTGCAAGAAAAAAACATCCCTCTGTGGGTACTCAATACTTTCGGCTACGGCTCCAAGCAGAACGGCACCCTTGTCACTGCAAGTCCGAAAGCCAAATCTGTAAGAGCATTGGCCTCTCTTACTCAAAAAGCACTGATACACTTTGAGGGACGCAATATGCTCGGACGCTCAGGGATAGATGCGCGGATATTCGCAGCATTCAAGAGTGTGGATGTAAGTGTCAGCCTTGTGTCCCAAGGGTCGACAGAGCGTGGTATAGCCATAGTGGTCGATGAGTCGGATGCAGATAAGGCCGTGGAAGCTCTTCACCAAGAGTTTCGCCAAGATATTTCGGAAGGTAAGACAACCAAGATCTACGCAGAGAAAGGGCTTGCCATAGTCGCCATCATCGGGCTCAATCTGTCTGAGTTTGACCGCCCATATAGGGCACTCGTCCGCAATCGTATTGTCCCTCTCCTCCTTAACAACTCTGTGCCGGACAATACCCTCTGCCTACTTGTCCGAGGAGAAGAGGAGAGAGTCAAAGCTCTCAATGTGATCCATGGAGAGATGTTTGAGCGACCCAAGCGTGTCCACCTCGCAGTTATAGGTCATGGCACAGTCGGAGGTGCTCTCATAGATCAGATTATACACCAGCATGCACAACTGAAAGAGCAGAAAAACATAGACCTAAGGATCTTTGCCATCGCCAACTCCCGGCAGTTGCTTCTTTCTCGAAAAGGGATCGGGGAAGGCTGGCAAGAGCAGCTACAACAATCCACACACGAGGGCAATATGGCAGAAGCCATCGTAGAGTATGGTCGGAAGTTTGCGTTGGAAAACATGATCTTGGTCGACAATACCTCTTCTGAAAGCATCGCAGCCGAATACTCATACTTTGCGAGCAACGGTTTCGACATCGTCTCCTCCAACAAGAAGTCCAATGTAGCACCCTATTCGGAGTACACACACCTAAGAGAGACACTCAAGAAACACAGGAGAAGCTACCGATATGAAACAAATGTGGGAGCCGGCCTACCACTGATAGACAATCTCAAACTGCTCCACTTGGCAGGCGAGCGCATCACACGTATTCACGGACTTTTCTCAGGGAGTCTGAGCTACATCTTCAACACTCTTTCGGAAGACCCCTCCCGGTCTTTCCGTGACATCGTCGAAGAGTCCGCCCGAAGGGGGCTCACAGAGCCTGACCCTCGTGAGGATCTCAGTGGAGAGGATGTTGCCCGAAAGGTTCTGATCTTGGTGAGAGAACTGGATGTGCCGGCTGAGCTCTCCGATGTGTCGTGGGAGAACCCTGTTCCGGAAGAGTTGAGAACACTCTCTCGGGAGGCGTTCGAGGCACGCTTCGGGGAACTGGAAAATAAGATTGAAGAGTATCGAGCCTCTTGCTCACCCGACGAAGTCCTCAGATATGTGGGAGACATCGTCTGGGACGAGACCAATCAGAAGGCCACCCTCACAGCGGCACTCAGACGAGTCTCCAAAAATTCGCCTTTGGGCAGAGTGAGTGGAGCAGACAGTTGTTTCGAGATCTATACCGAAAGCTACGGAAGCCACCCGATCGTGATACAAGGAGCCGGAGCCGGAGCAGTCGTGACGGCACGGGGTGTATTTGGCGATCTGCTGAGATTGGCCGAGGGCTACGAGAACTGAAAATGAGGCATCGCTTTTCGCTCCGGAAATGACAAGAGCGATTCGGACAGAGAGGATATGAATAATACTCCTTTTTTGTCCGGATCGCTCTCTTTTTTACATCCCTGAAAACAGTCCATACTCAAATCATCACTACCTCCCAAAAGTCGTAGGAAGGTTCAAATCAAATCTAACGACTTTCGATATCGAGTTTAACGACCTTCATCATCAAGTTTAACGACTTTATTTATCCCCTACTACAACCATCGATGGATACAGAGCAAAACAGTTCACCGAAGGATAGGAGCTTTCATTTTCAGCATCAAGAGTAGAAAAAAAAAAAAAAAAAGGACATAATCTTTTGTTTTTCCAAAAAATCTATAACTTTAAGGCTGATCGACTGTAAAAGAGAAAGTGGTCGACATCCGCTTCGACTCTCATATCGACAACATCTAATATTTAACCTGATATGCACCACTCTAATCTACTTGTCCACCGACGAAAAATCGTCTTTGGGTTCTTTCTCCTATGTTCTTTATTACTTACGACAAACTCAAAAGCACAAGATGTCGAAACTCATGGAGGAGTGAGTGTCAGCGGAAGGATCATCGACAAAAAGACGGATCAAGGCATACCCCACGCCACTCTCTTCATCAAAGAGGTACAGAGGGGAGCTGTCGCAAATGAAAACGGATTTTTCAACCTCCATCTGACACCAGGACAATACTCCGTCATCATTCGTTCACTGGGCTATCGTTCACAACAAGCATCCATCAGAGTGAGCGAGAGTGATTCCGAGTTCAAATTTGCATTGTCTCCCATCTCTTATGCCCTGGGGGATGTCAACGTAAACCTCAGCAATCGCAACGAAGACCCGGCTTATGCGATCATGCGCAGAGTCATGAACCGTACGCCCATATATGAGAAGATGATAGAAAAATACGTATCTCTGACCTACACCAAGGGCTCTACGATGCTGGAGAAAGTCCCATTTTATCTTCGAAAAGTCAAAAGTGATGGTATATCCATGAACGATCTTGTGGGCAAAAGATTTGTCATAGAGGGAGAGGTAAAGACCACTTACACCGCGCCGGAGGATTATGACTATCATACTCTGTCCATGCGCTCATCCGTCCCCGAAGAGCTAAATAAGTCCGGAAAAGGGCTGGGTATCCTGAACTCCATGATGAGCAACATCTACGGCAAGAATATAGGCCTCGGACAAGGTGGCTCTATCCCGAGCCCTATCAGACTGAATGGTCTTTACACATACAAATACAAGTTACAAGGCATCAACACCGAAGGGGAGGAGACGATATATCACATCTCCTTCGTCGATCAAGAGACAAACAGTGCCATGGGAGACCTATGGATATCTGACAAGGTATGGACTCCGGTGCGAGTGATCGTTAACCTGAGGATACAGGCGGTCATGGATCAAAAGTTAGAGGTCACTCTCAATCCCGTCAGAGAGGATGTCTATATGCCGACCTCTTATGCACTGAACATGAACCTTGCGGTATTGGGCATCAAAATGAACTTCAAGTACTATTCCTCGACATCCTACAAAGAACTCAAACTCAATGAAAGTATGCTGGCACTGAAGGAAGAAAGAGCTGAGGATGAGCAGAAAATCCTGCCCAAAGAGGATCTGCTGACTCCTACAAAAAGGTCAACCCAAAGGCGTATAGAGAAAGATCTGATGCTCATCGAAAACAAGATGGATACCTTAGGGCTTCAGTTGAAAGACAAGTATATGATACCGATCCGAAGAAAAAGCATCAAAAGCACAATGGACTCGCTGGCACTATCCAAGGACTCGACCTACTGGAAACATGTGATCACAACGCCTCTTACGGAGGATGAACTAAGGAGTTATGCCATAAGGGATTCTCTGATGGCCATAAGCAAAAGAGAGAAAATCCTCAGCCCCAAACGTAAAGGCGAACGCACGGGACAGGATCCTGTCAGTACAGTCCTTTTCGGATACGATAAGCTCTTCGGTCAAAAGTGGACGGTGGGTATAGATGGATTGGCACTCATGCTCTTCAAAAACTACAGGTACAGCGATGGTCTTTGGATGGGACCGTCATTCTTTCTGAAGTACCACAACCGTAACTTCGATAATCCTTTTTCGTTCGAACTCTCTCCGGGGATCTACTATACCACACTGAACAAACAAATATACTGGGATGTACAAGCTGACATCAAATATGCAGGGATGAGACGGGGTGCATTTTCGCTAAGTGCCGGGAGACATAGCGAAGACATCGGAGACACGAAGATGAGCGTCATTGAAAACCTCGAAAACAACTTCTTTACCCTCATTGATGGGAGATACACTTATATGTTTTACGACAAGACATACCTGCGGGCTGAAAATAAGATCGATCTCTTCAATGGTGTCACTCTGACATTAGGTGGGGAATATAAACGCAGTGCATACCTCCCTGATAATCACGTCTGGGGTATCACCAAGCAGGAAAGGATGAGTTGGTTGAACTTCATGAACGCCCGTATGACATCCGATCGTTATTACAGTATGGACACCCATAACTCCGGCACTATCGATGTGAGCCTGACATTCAACACCCATCCATACTACAAAGTAAACTTGGGACAGAAGTCGGTACTGAATGAGAAGAATTTCGACAGAGAAGTCTTAGAGGTCTCTCGTTCGAGCGATAGAGACGGAAAGAGGACTTTGTCCATCAGCCTTGATACAAGCACCAATGATGCAGACTGGAGATACCGTAACTATGCCTTCTTCACTCTGAAGTACAAACACGCCCTCCCGAGACCAAATACATTGGACAGTGATTATAGTCTCTTTGTGGCCTCGGTATATGGCGTATCGTCTCTATCCCGATTCTATGTGATACAGTACGACTTGGCATTCGGCTTCTATCCGCACCGTACTCGTATGTATGTCGATGACATGCACTATGTCAAACGCGCCAATACCAGCGAGATGAAAAATCGTGAACTACTCTTCTATACACTTCCACCATACACTTATGCCTCACAAATGTTTGGTAAAGCCAATATCTCAGCACCTCTACCAAAAATCCTCGGTCATGTCTTTGGAAAAATGAAAGGACTAACTCAGGAAAAAATCTTTCTGAAAGGATATTGGGATAAGGTTTCTCCGACAAAACCGTATCTGGAAGCAGGTTACAGCATAGGACTTCCCACGGGGACGCAAATAGGCGTATTTTACGGTGGGTATAACTTCAAGGAAGATAATGGTTTAGCCATCAGGGTAGGACTCAGGCTATGATCGGATCGTCCCAATGATATAAAAAAGAGCCTGCATCTGTCTCTCGGGAAACCCAAAAGTCGATGCAGGCTCTTACTTTAAGCTAAAATGACCTTTTGCTTGAAAGCTATACCTCAAAGAAATAGGTGATCATATCGTAAACACTCTTGGCATCGGGATACTTCTGGATCTCCTCTTCTGTGAGTGGGCGTGTTTTGGTCGCATTCATAAGATAATGCCCGGACCAAATGGGAACAAAGGAAAGCATACCATCAGGATAACGGTAGTAGTTTTTGCTCCAGCCGTTATCTCCTAAGATATTGATCTTTATCCCCTTGTATTCGCCATTATTTGTTGCTATGGGGAAGAGTGAAGGCTGCCCAAGATGATGGACATCTTCCTTCGCAGGCAAAAAGCTTACACCTTGATCGAAAGGACTTGTTCTCTCCAAGCCTTTATCGCTATTTCCGACCTGTACCCAAGTAATAGACTGATAATGAAGTTTGGACCCCTTCCACAACTGAGGCACCCAACAATCATAGTGGATGCGATACCACCCCTCTTCCTCCGGAACGAAAGTTGCGATATAACAAGGATCAGCAGCTGTAGGCTCAAGTCGGATCACATTCCCTGACGGAGTAAGGACCTCCCACCGCCCTTTCTCCATGTCTGCCAACCAGCCCTTGAGAGGGGTACGATCAGCCATAGAAAACTCACCGAAATAAAGACAGACCTTATGAGCAGTGCCTTTCTCCCCCTTAAGTGCCGTCTCCAACCACATCGTATGTGCAAACGATGTACCATACACAAAGAGCATCAAAAGTGCTCCAAAAAGAATCTTAAAGTTCTTGTTCATTGAAAATATGTTTTTGAATAAATATAATTGTCTCAAGGACACAATAACGGAGATTAACGCCGAGATGATCTTCTGATTAATGCAGTCCACCTTTATTATTTTTCCAAAGCCTAAAGGTCTAATTTATTATCAACCTTTGCAATCACACAAAGTAGGTAAAATGATATTATAAGCTCACCGTTTATTGGTAAAATGCTCATCAATCACGTCTGCTTCGATATGATTCCAAAACACGATAAATACAAGAAGGGGACCTCAGCTCAATCCAGCCAAGATCCCCAACTATGATTTTATACCCTAATAGTGTGTCTTACTTACAAGTGCACTTTTTAGTACACTTGCAAACTGTTGCTTTTCGATCGTGTCTCTTCAGCTTAGTGTAGAAATGCTTAATGGCAACGTATGTGTGATAGCTTTTTTCAGGAGAAAAAACCTTCTGAATCTCAAGTCCGAGTTCTTCTTGTAGTAGAGCTTGACTACGTTCTAAATCGACCAAAAGACGAAGTTTTTGGATATACTCGTCGTCCGTCACCTTCTTTTCTTGAGTGACAGACTTATGGATGTCGATCATCTGAGACCAGATCTTAAACTTTTTGGTGTCAATAGCTTCAAGGATTTCGTTGAGTTTTTGAACCTCAGCATCGGTCAAAGCAACCTGAGATTTGATATAAGTCATCCTTTCGGCACGGAATTTCTCTATCCTATGCTTTGCTTTATCACTTGCTCCAACAATTGTCTGAGCTTTCAAAGGAGATAAGATAAAGCCTAACATCAATATAAAAAGCAACTTGTATTTCATATCCAAACTTATTTATGTTGATCATGATTGGGTTCGTTCTCAAAGATCTCGTCTCGAAGAGACAGATCATCCATAGAGTAGCTTATGAATGCTTCAACATCATCCTCTGATACGAATACTATATCAGTTCCTTCAGATGCGGAGTTCAAGGCAACAGCCTCCTTGGATATCTCTTGTCGACCCTCATCGAAATAAGAGACACCTTTGAAGAGTAAGAATATCCCTACAAACATTGCAGCAAGATACAAATACGGTCTGAAGAGCTCAAATCGAGAGACCTCTGACTTAACAGAGGAGACGACCGGATCTTCCTTCTTTATCTCCGCAAGCATCTTCGCCCTCAGATCCTCAAAATACCCATCGGGTGCACTGAAAGGATGAATAGGGTTATCACTTTTGTCTTGATTGTGTTTCAACATCTTATCTTTCATAACAGATGATCTATATATACCACTCCTATACCGAAGACGAATAACGAGGAAAAAGGTTTAATCGTCAGCGTCTTCGACATCAAGATATTGTTTGAGTTTGTTCAGAGCATGATGATAATTGGCCTTCAATGCTCCGATACTTGTGCCCGTAATCTCTGCGATGTCGCTATACGACAACTCCTCAAAATAACGCATCTGAAAAGTAATCTTCTGCTTCTCGGGCAATTTATCAATGGCACACAAAAGTTCGGCCTCGGCTTCGTCACCATCAAAATAAGGATCACTCATGAGTGTCTGAGTGAGATCATAGGTATCCGTAGTGATGGGAAACTTTCGAGCAGCATTGTCTTGTCTGATGTAAGAGATAGCTTCATTCGTAGCAATACTGTACATCCAAGTGGAAAGCTTTGATTTACCTTGAAACTGAGCAATATTCTTCCAGACTTTGATCAAAGTGTTCTGTAGTACATCATCAGCATTGTCGTGCGAGAAAACGATGCGCCTTATTACCACATATAAAGGTCTGGAGTAACGATCTACAAGAACACCAAAAGCCTCCTCAGCAGTCGACGGCTGTGTAAGATAAGGCAATAACTCCTCGTCAGACAGGTCTTGCAACAAGATGTTTTTGTCTCTTCTCATCATCCTGCCACATCCGAACTTCGGCCTTGATCTACAACTTTGTCAGTATCAGGAGATGGTGCCTCAGCATTTTTTCGCTTCAACTCAGGATAAGAGATACGAGAGTGATACATCGTCTTAAGCTTCTCATAAAAAACCTTCTTAATGATCTCCACATCCCTAAAAGTAAGCGGACATGACTTCAACAATCCTTCATCGACGATAGTATCAACAATCTTATCTATATGCTCCGCAATCTTCTGCTCCGTGAGATCTTTAAGACTACGAGACGATGCCTCCACAGCGTCTGCCAACATCAGGATTCCCGTTTCCTTGGTAAACGGATTTGGCCCGGGATAGCGAAAGATGCTCTCATCAACAATGACATCAGGGTTCTCATTCACAAACTTGGTATAGAAATATTTGACCCTGCCGAGTCCATGGTGTGTACGGATGAAATCGATAACCATCTTGGGGAGACGGGCTCTCTCTGCCATCTCTATACCATCCGTCACATGACGAATGATCATCTTTGCACTTTCGTCGTATGGCAGTCGGTCATGAGGATTTTCTTCACCTTGATTTTCTGTGAAGTAAGTAGGATTTTTCATCTTACCAATATCGTGATAAAGAGCTCCGGCTCTCACCAATCGAACATCCGCATTTATCTTTGAAGCTGCTTCAGAGGCAAGAATGGATACCTGAAGAGAGTGCTGAAAAGTCCCCGGAGTGACCTCTGAAAGCTCCCTCAAGAGAGGGCTATTGATGTCTGACAGCTCGACCAAACTGATGTTGGACACGTATCCGAAAAGCCTCTCAAAGAGATATACCAAGACATAAGTAAACATCAAGAAAATGAAGTTTATGGCAAGGCTAAGTATCGTGTATAAAGAGATGCCCTTAAAGTTACCATCTTGGAACAAAGAGAACGACACATACGTAAGCAACATTGCAATAAGTACCATGAACGTACAGCGGATCAAGTCCGATCGTTGCGAAAGATTACGCAGGGTAATGATGGCAACCATACCTGCAACAAACTGCAACAAAACAAACTCCATCTGAAACGGTGCCATAAGTGCAGCTATCAACACTGTAACCATATGCACCAAAAATGCAGTACGTGAGTCCATGAATACACGCACAAGAATAGGAACCATGGCATATGGGATGATATAGATATCTATGACCCCATAAGATACAGACAATTCTGTCAAGAGCGCATACCACAAGATCACGCCGAGGAAAAAGAATGTGTTTTTGATCTGTGCTATGACCTGAACTCTGAACGAGAGGAGGAAGAAATACAGTGTCAAGAGTATGATCAATGTAAGCACAAACTGTCCGATCCGGATGAGGACACGCTCCTTTGTCGTGCCGAGTTTACTTTCGTACTCCAACTTGAGAGACTCGAGCTCTTGATAGATCTGATCTGTGACGACATCCCCCTTATTTACGATGCGTTCACCGACCTGAACGCTCCCCATCACGGGAGATATGCCGGCAAGCCTTGTCCTGAGCACCTTCTCCGTAGTAGTTTGATCCAACAAGAGGTTCGGCTCGATATATTCGCTTATGTTTGCCCCTTTCAGTACATCCTTACTGATGCCTCTTGGGGCATTATTGATGATGTCTTCATAGGCTGAGACGATCGTATAGATCTCTTCATAAGGCACCTTACGAGCGATCTTATCTTCCCCCTTCATCACGAAGCATTCACCATTTTCCGCGGCTTGTATGCTTTGATAATCTTCCGAACTGACGACACCTCTCTTGTAGATTTCATTGAGAGCATAGTCGATGTACTTGTCGTGCTCATTCTTCAGCTCACTGCTCCCGATATTCCTAAACAGTTTTTCTCTTTGTTTTGAGTAGACGGTCTCATCAAATGCTAAATAAGGCACCATTGTCCTCGTTGCACTATCTTTCTCAATCTGAAGTTGAGAAGGGGTTTTGAGGACTTGGAAGTCGAATGGAGCCGTCAATAGCTCGTAGTGCCATGGACGTCCCACCGAGTACTCATACTTGAACTTTGCCTTGCTTGGGTAAAAGAAGGTTATGATCATTGCCGTCACTATGTACAGCAATATAGTCTTAATCTGAACAGACTTGTATAGCTTCATTTTCTTGACAGGTTCTATCTATTCGAGAGATCTTATTTACTTATTCTGTAAGCAGAAAGCGAGAAGATGGATTCGGACGATCGTCCTCTTCCCTTCTCGCTTCTTTATGTACGCTTAATATTAGTGTTTGGGAGCAAGTCCTCGCCTTTGTCTCGCGGAGATGAGTGTGTTTCTCATCAAGGAGATTATTGTCATCGGTCCCACTCCTCCCGGGACAGGAGTGATGTACGAACACTTAGGTGCCACATTTTCAAAGTCCACGTCCCCAGTGAGCTTAAATCCACTCTTCGTCGTGTCATCCTTCACTCTCGTCGTACCTACATCAACGATGACTGCCCCCTGCTTCACCATATCTGCAGTGACAAACTTGGGAGAGCCCATAGCTGCGATAATGATATCGGCCTCACGAGTGATCTCTTTGAGATCCTTTGTGCCACTATGGCAGACCGTCACGGTAGCATCTCCGGGATACTGCTTGAGCATCATGAGTTGTGCCATAGGTTTTCCAACGATGTTGCTACGTCCGAGGATGACACATCTCTTACCTTTCGTCTCTATATTGTATCTCTTGAGGAGTTCCAGAATCCCTGCAGGAGTAGCAGAAACAAAAGAAGGTAGACCGATGCTTGTTTTCCCGACATTTATCGGATGAAAACCATCAACATCCTTGGTCGGGTCGACCGATTCAATGATCTTTTGCTCATCGATATGTTTTGGGAGAGGTAGCTGGATGATAAATCCATCAAGGTCTTCATCCTTGTTCATCTTATCGATTTCTCTAAGAAGTTCCTCCTGAGTGACATCCGGTTCGTATCTGATCAGACTTGACTTAAATCCAAGCTCCTCACAAGTCTTCATCTTGGAAGCTACATAAGTCTCGCTTCCGCCATCATGTCCGACAAGGATAGCTGCCAGATGAGGAGCTTTATATCCGAGACTCACGATCTCTTTTACTTCCTGAGCTATTTCTTGTTTAAGTTCACCGGATGTTTTCTTTCCATCAAGTAGTTGATAAGTATGGTTGTTTGATTCCATAGTATATGGTAGCAATTATTGTGGTTATAAACTGATTTGATGGTAAAACACAGCTATCCGCCGAAAGGTTTAGCGTCTGAAGTTCTTTGCAAGATTTTTCATTCCTCCTCCACTCATCAGCTTCATGACCTTACGAGTCTGCTCGAACTGTTTGAGGAGTTGATTGACATCCTGCACCTTGGTACCACTGCCATCGGCGATACGTTTACGACGTGAGCCATTGATGATGGCAGGATTGGTTCGCTCTTCGGGAGTCATGGAGAAGATGATCGCCTCTATGCTCTTGAACGCATTGTCATCGATATCAAGATCCTTTATCGCCTTACCGACACCGGGGATCATGGCCATGAGATCCTTGATGTTACCCATCTTCTTGATCTGATTTATCTGATCCAAGAAGTCGTTGAAGTCAAACTGATTCTTTGCGATCTTCTTCTGAAGCTTACGAGCCTGCTCTTCGTCATACTGATCCTGAGCACGCTCCACGAGAGATACCACGTCCCCCATACCGAGGATACGATCCGCCATACGGTTGGGATGGAAGACATCGAGAGCTTCAGGCTTTTCGCCCGTACCGATGAACTTAATCGGCTTATCTACGACGGTACGAATCGAAAGAGCTGCACCACCACGAGTATCACCATCCAATTTCGTAAGGACGACGCCGTCGAAATTGAGACGATCATTAAACTCCTTTGCTGTGTTTACGGCATCCTGACCGGTCATGGCATCCACCACGAACAAGATCTCTGTGGGTTGGATAGCCGCCTTGATACGACTGATCTCATCCATCATCACCTCATCCACAGCAAGACGACCCGCCGTGTCGATGATGATCGTGTCATTGCCATCCCTCTTTGCCTGAGCAATCGCATTTTGTGCGATAGAGACCGGATCCTTGCTATCGGGTTCGGTATACACCGGGAGCTGAAGCTGTTCGCCAAGGACACGAAGCTGCTCGATCGCAGCAGGGCGATAGACGTCACAGGCTACCAGCAAAGGCTTGAGTCCCTTCTTATTCCTTAGGAAGTTACCGAGCTTTCCTGTAAATGTAGTCTTACCCGACCCTTGAAGACCGGACATCAAGATGATGTTTGGCGATCCCTTCAGGGAGATCTCAACCGCACTGCCCCCCATAAGAGTCGTAAGTTCATCATGGACGATCTTCACAAGGAGTTCGCCCGGTTTGATGGCAGTAAGGACATGCTGTCCCATGGCCTTCTCACGTACGGTGTCTGTAAACTGCTTTGCCACCTTATAGTTGACATCGGCCTCAAGCAATGCTTTTCTGACATCGCGCACAGTCTCAGCCACATTGATGTCCGTGATCTGACCTTCACCCTTTAGTATCTTAAACGAACGTTCTAATCTCTCCGAAAGATTGTCAAACATATCTTATTTCCGAATTAAATATAGTTTATAGTATCGATGTTTACTTCTCGACAGTGCCAGACTACCTGTCACTGCGCACAAATTTAGTAAAAAAGAGCGACATAGCAGATCTCGTACACGACCTCAACCATCGAGCAAAGTCGACAGATGTATGAGCTAAGCATCAGAACTTGGTAATGATCCCTATCGTCGGCAAGACGGCACCATAAAAAACATTCAACTGTCTTATTTTCTGCCTATTTTGAGGATCTACCGGATCATCCATGACTCGTCCTTCCTCATCCTTATTGGTGTAGATAGGCGCATTTGTAGACTTGAAGTTGTACACATTCTGAACATCGACATAAAGGTTAAGCATCCACTTCTTGAAGTAAAACTCCTTATCTATACGCACATCCAACTGATGCGATGCAGGAAGACGGAGCTGATTGAACCTCTTATAGTCGATATAAGCCTGATTACTTACGCTCCAAGCCTTTTTGTCCGTAGACTTCTCCATATCTATCGGCGAATATGGAGCGCCACCGATGTATCTCCAGCGAGTGGCGATGTTCCAACTCTTCCCCAGCTTGTAGCTTGCCATGATGTTAAGCATGTGCTCTGTATCCCAAGAGGAGGGCACATATTGCCCCTTGCCATTGGTAAACTCGCTACGGAACAAAGTATAAGTTGCCGTAAGATCAAGGCCGTGCCAAGAACGCACCTGTCCGACCAACTCGACACCATAAGCACGCCCCTCCTCGGTGGAGGAGATGGCTTCATCACCGACTTGGCCGTACTCCACACCTTTACTCGCAAGACTGATGCTATCTGATAATGAAAGTGGATAGTCATCGTAGAACTTATAAAAACCCTCGACACTAAAACGAAGCACATCACTCGGACGATAGTCCAATCCCACTACAGTCTGATCCGACTTGATGTACTTGATGCCATCGTGACGATTGACAAGGACACCCTTCTCATCCTTGAATCCGAGAGTCGTATATGCGGGTTGCATGGCATACCTGCCGATGTTACCATTGATATCAAGCTTCGAGGTGACGGCATAAGAGACCGAGAAACGAGGAGACAACTGATTGAGCGGATTGCGCATATCACTGTTGTAGGTATTCCCCATCAGGTTGACACCCAAAGAGAGCTTCAAGTCATCATTAAAAAAACTCTTCGAAGCTTGAGCGAATGCCTGATAACTAAAGAGATTGATATTACTACTGTAAGTCGCCGGCTTCAGTTCACCATTAACATAGCTGAGACGCTCGGTCTCATTCTTATAGTTGGCATACTCTATCCCCGCTCCGGTCATCAACTTGAATGGCAACGCCGTAAAGGTACGCTCATACCTCAATTTATTTTCGACCTCATCCGACATATAGTCAGAAATTTTGGGACGGGTCTTATCATTGTCCATGTACTTGAAATTACTATTCCTAAGCATATTTCGACTAAGCACCCATGTATCTATGTGCTTATTCCCAAAGTGTTTGTAGACTGCACCTATGGTATAATTCCACTGTCTGAACTCCGGCAAATAGCTTAATAAATACTTCTGACTCTCCGTTCCTGTCTTTTCGAGACTTCTGTTGAGTGTCATGTGATCTATCGCTCCGAGGGCAATGATACTGATTTCATTTTTCGGGTCTATCTGATATTTGTACTTGATTTGAAAGTCATTGTAAGTCGGCAAAAAAGGCAGACCGATAGCCTTAAAGAGGAGCTGAAGGTAAGACTGTCTTGCCGAGACAATGAATGTGGACTTTTTACCCAACGGGCCATCCACGGTGAGGGCGGCATCCGATGCTCCGACAGATAATTTTGTGTGCACACGATCTTTACTACCATCTTTCTGCTTGATATCCATGACAGAACTCAAGGTATTTGCCTTATTTGCAGGGAAAGCTCCGGTATAGAAAGTGATCTCACGGATGAAGTCCGGATTGAGAATACCGACTACTCCACCCGAAGCACCTTGTGTCGAGAAGTGATTGATCACAGGCAACTCTATACCATCGAGATAGAAGACATTTTCGGCCGGCCCACCACCACGCACGATGAGGTCGTTACGATTAGGATCCGTAGCCCCCACCCCCGGCAAGGTCTGTACGAGCTTGGAGACATCCCTATTGGCTCCGGCACTCTTTTCGATCTGCTGCACCCCGATAGAGAGGACTGACAAAGGGCTATCTACACGTTTAAGAAGCAGGTTGGGACGCACTGTCACCTCATTGAGAGAGGTAGCAAACTCCTCGACAGGTATCTCCAAATAAGTCGTCTGATTGCCCTGCACTTGTATCTCCTCAGAGAGCTTAGTCTCGAAGCCCACAGCACGTACCATGAGCTTTAAAAATCCGGGCTTCACGTTATTCAGGACAAACTTACCATCCATATCCGAGGAAGTCCCCACAGATGTTCCCTGTATCACTACGGTTGCAAACTCCAACGGAGCATTGGTACGGGCATTGAGCAGTTTACCCTTTATAGTCCCTGTCTGAGCATGCACGGACCACACCAAGCCACAAAGCCCTGCGACCAACAATATAATCTTTCTACTGATCATCATTGCTAAATATAAGTTCTAAATACGTTTGACAATATGGCAATGGCTAACCCTCTTCTCTTTTTGGAGGCAAAACTTTAGCCCGAACAAACCTTAAAAGTAAATCTCGGATACCCATCATTCCACTTTTCATAAAACATACACAAGGCACAAAAAGTTCCGAATACAAAAAGACACTTTAACCACTCTCCCTTTTGGCGGTTAAAGCATGATTGGAGAAATTGCTTTATAAAGCCGAATAGAGCAAAACCACACATTAAAATTTAATAAAACAAAGTAGGATGTAAGCATATCTACAAACACTCATGAGGAAACATACCGACAAAATACGCACATCAAAAAGCCCCTCAAAAATACTCTTTCCAAACAACAAACGACTCAAAGCGAAGCAAATAATATCAACACAACTATTGCGTATAAAAACCAAAAAGTGTACCTTTGCAGGGTTGATCCAAGGAGTGAAAGCTCAGGAGAGACGTAATTACTAACACTTTCAAGAAACAAACGTTTTAGAATCATGTATTTAGATTCAGCAAAAAAGAAAGAAATCTTCGAGAAGCACGGAAAGTCTAACACTGATACCGGTTCACCTGAGAGCCAGATAGCATTGTTTTCATACCGTATCTCACACTTGACCGAACACCTAAAGGTCAACAGAAAGGATTATAGTACAGAAAGATCTCTTAAGATGCTGGTAGGTAAGCGTCGTCGCATGCTCGACTATCTCGCAAGCAAAGACATCGAAAGATATCGCGCAATCATCAAGGAGCTCGGTATCCGTCGTTAAAACGACAGGGTATGGGATAGTTTCGGCAATCCCATCATGATCACCTAAAGACAAAGAGTGCCCCAAGGTCATACCTTAGCACTCTTTGTCATTTCTTCAGATAAGCGGATTTGTGATGATACTGTTCCATCTCGACAAAAAAATCTCGCAAAAAGATTTGGAAGTATCGAAATTTATTCCGTATCTTTGCAAACGCAAAACCACTCCTACCAGTGAGAAGTCACAAAATACAGAGGAGTAAGATTTGGCCCATTCGTCTATCGGTTAGGACGCAAGATTTTCATTCTTGAAAGAGGGGTTCGATTCCCCTATGGGCTACAAATAAAAAGAATAAGAAAACTAAAAAGTAGTCATGGCAAATCACAAGTCAGCACTTAAAAGAATCAGACAAAACAAGACTCGTCGTCTACGCAATAGATACTACGGCAAGACAATGCGTAATGCAGTCCGTAACTTCAGAAACATCACAGACAAGGCTGAAGCGATGGCAAAGTTGCCAGAAATCACTTCGATGCTTGATCGTATGGCTTCTAAGGGACGTATCCACAAGAACAAGGCTGCAAACCTAAAGTCAAAACTCACAAGACAGGCAAACGCACTCTAAGTCTTGGACGCTTGAGGTGTATGCTTTGACCGCAATGGTTAGGGGCACATAACACACAAGGTCGAGTTAACAAGAAACATTGGCCCATTCGTCTATCGGTTAGGACGCAAGATTTTCATTCTTGAAAGAGGGGTTCGATTCCCCTATGGGCTACCGTAGCTATCCAATATATATATGTGTATTGGATAGCTTTTCTTTTTTTCATCCGGAAGGAGATAAATAGGACAGCCGACAAGAGTGAAAAGACAGACACATATGGATAGCACCCTCGACAGACATCAGCTGTGGCAACTCTTCAAGACCTTCTCCCTCATAGGCTCATTTACATTCGGGGGAGGTCATGCCATGCTACAGCTCATCAGAGAAGAGATTGTCTCCAAGCACAAGTGGATGACGGATGAGGAGTTTATAGACCTCTTCGCCGTGGCTCAATCGCTACCCGGGGTCTTTGCCGTCAACATCTCTATCTTTGTCGGTTATCGTCTTCAAGGATTTTGGGGAGCTTGCGTGTGTGCTCTTGGGACAACCTTACCAAGCATGCTCATTATCCTCATCATTGCAATGTACCTGACACAGTTCAGGGAAAATCCCTATGTCGAGAAGGTGTTCAAGGGCATACGCCCGGCAGTGGTCGCCTTGATTGCAGCACCGGTGGTAAGTACTTGGAAGACGATGAAGTTGGGTTGGAAAAAAGTCTGGATACCGGCTCTATCAGCGATATTGATATGGCATTGGGGTATCAACCCTGTTACGATCATCATCATTGCAGGTCTGCTGGGATGGCTATATGTCACCTTTATCAAGAAGCAAATCACTCACCAAAACAAATAACAGGGTATCATGATCTATCTCGAACTACTTTGGGTGTATCTGAAGATCGGACTTTTCGGTTTTGGCGGTGGCTATGCGATGCTCTCACTTATCCAAGAGGAAGTTGTCCACAAACATCATTGGCTCACGATGCAAGAATTTACGGATATTGTAGCCATTTCACAGATGACACCGGGTCCCATCGGCATCAATAGTGCAACCTACATAGGCTATACTGTCACAGGGAGTGTTTGGGGTAGCATATTAGCAACCGTGGCGGTGAGCTTGCCTTCATTTGTATTGGTACTACTGATTTCGCTTTCGTTTGCAAAATTCAGACAGAACAAGCATGTAGATGCTGTATTTACAGGAATCCGGCCTGCCGCTGTCGGGCTCATCGCAGCTGCGGCACTACTGCTTATCAACGGAGAGAACTTTATAGACTATAAGAGTTATTTCCTTTTCGGGGTGGTATTGCTTTTCGTGCTCAAAAAGTGGCTTCATCCGATCCTGCTCATCATCTTGGCCGGAATATCGGGACTTATACTGTACTGAGGATTCTCTTTGTGAGTTTGAGCAATTGATGTAACTTTGCTCCGAAACATGGCCAAGAGACTCTTGTGCCGAAGAAACACGGTAATCCACAAAAGCATTTCATCCAATGATCCTCTGTATCGCCGAAAAACCATCTGCAGCAAGAGAAATAGCCCAAGTCATCGGTGCTACATCTCGCCATGATGGCTATTTCGAAGGAAACGGATACAGAGTGACTTGGACTTTCGGACACTTGTGCACCCTGAAAGACCCGGGAGATTATCGCCCCGAGTGGAAACGCTGGACACTTTCATCCCTACCTATCATACCCGAAAGGTTTAGTATAAAACTATTAGAAGACAAAGGGATAGATAACCAGTTCAAGACCATAAAAAGACTTGTCAGTGAGGCTTCTGAGGTAATCAACTGCGGGGATGCCGGACAGGAGGGCGAACTGATACAACGATGGGTACTGCAACTTGCGGAATGCAGCTGCCCTGTGAAGCGTCTCTGGTTGTCATCCATGACGAGCGAGGCAATCAGCGAGGCATTCCAAAACCTCAGAGACAGCAAGGACTTCCAAAACTTATATTACGCCGGGCTGAGTCGTGCCATCGGAGACTGGATATTGGGACTCAATGCAACACGTTTGTATACGTTGAAGTACTCAAAACCAGGGGAGCGCCTGCTCTCAATAGGCCGTGTGCAGACCCCTACCCTTGCCTTAATCGTAGAACGCTTTGAGGAAATACAGAGCTTCAAGCCTGAACTGTATTGGGAGATCAAGACCTTGTATAGAGACACGACCTTCGCATCGACAAAAGGTCGATACGCTACTGTCGAAGAGGCTCAAGAGGTCATAGAACGTATAAAAACAAGTGATCTGAAGGTCACCGATATCAAAACAAAAAAGGGAAAAGAGGGTGCACCGAGGTTGTTTGACCTTACGTCTCTACAAGTAGAGTGTAACAAGAAGTTCTCATACACTGCCGAAGAAACTCTGAGATACATCCAATCGCTGTATGAGAAAAAACTGACAACATATCCTCGTGTGGATACAACCTATCTCACTAATGATATCTACGATAAATGTCCAAGCATCCTCAATGGTCTACATCAAGTAGTTCCACATCTGATCGAACCCCTAAGATCAAAAAAACTCACAAAGTCCAAGAAGCACTTTGATGACTCTAAGGTCACGGATCACCACGCAATCATACCTACAGGATATAAACCTTCTGGGCTTTCGACCTTCGAACAAAATGTATATGACATCATACTCAAGCGTTTTGTCGCTATATTTTATCCTGACATGCAGTATGAAGCGACGACAGTCATGGCAGACATAGAAGGCATAGAATTCAAGGCGACAGGTCGCATAATCACTGATCTCGGGTGGCGTGCAGTGTATGACCTGACAACCTCGGATGAGGATGAAAATAATGGAGAAGAGGATAAAAATGTTCTGCCCACATTTGCGAAAGGTGAACGAGGACCGCATATCCCAGATCTACTTGAAAAAGAGACACAGCCTCCCAAAAATTATACAGAAGCATCTCTGCTTGTGGCTATGGAGACAGCAGGTAAATTGGTGGACGACGAAGATCTGAAAGATGCCATGAAGCAAAAAGGGATCGGCCGCCCATCTACTCGTGCGGCAATCATCGAAACTCTACTGAAAAGAAAGTACATCCGAAAGGAACGAAAGAGCCTCATCCCGACGCCTATGGGTGTCGAGCTTGTACACATCATCAATAATGAGCTACTAAAAAGCGTTCGCCTGACAGGAGAGTGGGAATACAAACTAAGACTGATCGACAAGGGAGAATATGCACCGGAATCGTTCTTAAACGAACTGAAGGAAATGGTTTCAGCATTGATGTTAGAAGTAAAATTAGACAATCGTTCGATGCAGTCCCTGCTCGAAAGCGCAAGTGAAAAGGCAACATCAAAGAAAAAAAAGAAGGATACAAATCTCATCAAAGAAGGAGATGTGTGTCCTAAGTGCGGTCAGGGCGTGATCATTCGAGGTAAAACCGCTCTCGGATGTTCTCGATTTAGAGAGGGATGCGACATGAGAGCTCCCATTCCCGAAAACTAAAAAGTCTTCACCAATCGTGCCAGATAAGTAGCATAATCGCTTCCTTTATATCTCTGAACAAGCTCATAAAGGCTTTCCTTTTCAATCCATCCATTGTTAAGAGCGATCTCTTCCAAGCAAGCGACCTTGAGACCTTGACGTCTCTCGATGGCTCTGATAAAGTCTCCGGCTTCATAGAGAGACTCGTGTGTACCTGTATCAAGCCAAGCAAACCCTCGCCCAAGAGGCTCGACCCTTAGCTGCTTTGCCTCAAGGTAATGTTGATTGACAGTGGTGATCTCTAACTCACCTCTGTACGATGGCTGAATCTTGGATGCTATGTCCACCACCGAGGAGGGATAGAAGTAAAGCCCAACGACTGCATAATTACTTTTTGGCACAAGGGGTTTCTCTTCTATTGAAATAGCTCGCCTATCCTCATCAAACTCAACAACTCCATAACGCTCAGGATCTCGTACATAATACGAGAAGATTACAGCTTCTTCATTCTTCTGAACTTGATCGACAACGGTGCGCAAAGTATGCGTAAATGACTGACCATAGAAAATATTATCTCCCAAAATAAGACAAACACTATCGTCTCCAATGAAGTCTCGACCGATCAAAAACGCTTGAGCAATCCCTTCGGGTTTCTCTTGTACCTTATAGCTCAGAGAGAGTCCCCATTGGTGACCATCACCTAACAGTTTCTCAAACAAAGGACGATCATCCGGTGTCGTAATGATAAGAATATCACGGATCCCCGCCAACATAAGTACAGACAACGGATAGTAAACCATCGGCTTGTCGTACAGAGGAATTAATTGCTTGGAGAATGGCAATGTCGCGGGATAAAGGCGTGTACCTGAGCCACCGGCAAGTATTATACCTTTCATAAATGATAAAGAAGGTTTAAGTATTGTTTCGGAGCCACTGTTCTAACTGATCCACCCTGAGATGACGGAGTAACACTCTATTGTCTTGATCTAAGAGAAAGATAGTAGGGAATGTCCGTAGATAATAAAGCTGTTGCTGTCTGATTGCTTGCTCACTCTCATATCCCATCATCATCCAAGTCGGACACTTTTCTCTAGCAGACTGAGCACTTCTTGTTTCACTAGTCATATCGACACACAGGACTTTTACCTTTTGCTCTGCAGCAAGAGTCAAGAAGACATCAGAAGATTTAATCAAATCCAGCGTCTCTATGCAAGTCTCACACTCGGACTCGTAAAAAATCAAAATAGTCAAAGGACTCGCAATATCGTGAAGACTTATCTTACGGCTATCGGACAAGCGGATGGAGAAATTGGCGGCTATGTCTCCCACCTTATTCTTTGCGTATCCGGTCAGTCTTTCAGAAAGACGGATACTGTCCGCATAGGTAACGACTGAACTCCTCAAGACCTGCCCTACAAATAAAGCATATAGATCTTCATTATAGATAGGAGAGTTGGAGTGATCCAAATACATCTCTGCAAAGTCCAGAAAATGAGCATAGAAGTCGGGAGTAGACTTACCAAGAGCCGTAACAACAGAGTTAGAAAATGACTTTTTATCCGCAACAGTTCCGATGGCAAAATAATCCACGATAAACTGCTCCATGGAGGGGATCCCCTCAAACATCTGCGTGGTCAATGAATCGTAAGGCAGCCAAACATTATTGACGATATAAGAAGCTCTCTCTTCCGGAATGGATATAGAGTCCGGAGGGATAGGCAAAGCCGGGGGAAACAGCCTCCCGGCTGTATCTTGTCCCTTTTGAGATGGCATACAAGCAAGCATCCCAGGAAACAAAACACAGCCGAGAAATAGATCATGAAGAAGTCTCTTCATCTTATTTTTTGAACTTGGACCAGTCTACATTTTTCATCGATCCGGTCTCTGCAAACTGCTTGTGGTACTCAAAACAAGCACCTAAGTGTTGAGGGGTTTGTCCCTTCACACCCAAAGCAAGGTATTCTCTCAAGTTCTCACGATAATCAGGGTGCACACAGTTTTCGATGATACACTCAGCTCTCTGGATAGGAGACTTCCCTCTGAGGTCAGCGATACCATATTCTGAAATGATAATCTTCACCGAGTGTTCACTATGATCCATGTGGGACACCATCGGTACAAAAGCACTGATATTTCCATTCTTTGCAGTCGATGGCGTAGTAAAGATGGAGATATACCCGGATCTTGTAAAGTCTCCCGAACCACCGATACCATTCATCATCTTAGTACCAAGCACATGAGTAGAGTTAATATTACCAAAAATGTCAGCTTCGAGAGCTGTGTTTATGGTAATAAGTCCCAAGCGACGAATGACTTCAGGATGGTTAGAATACTCTTGTGGACGAAGGAGCAACTTGTCCTTGAAGAACGATAGGTTAGCATACAAATCCCGAATAACCTCTCTGGAGATTGAGAGTGAACATCCGCTGGCAAATGTCACCTTCCCCTTCTTCATCAAGCCTATCACCGCATCTTGAATAACCTCAGTGTACACCTGAAATTTAGGAATTTCAGGATTATCACCCATTGCTCCCAAGACTGCATTCGCAACATTACCTACACCACTCTGAACAGGAAGGAACTCGGCTGGAATACGCCCAGCCTTCATCTCCTGAACCAAAAATTTCGCAACATTCTCTCCGATGGCCTTTGTCACATCATCAAGAGGAGCAAATCCACCATCATCATTGGGTTCAGATGTACGCACGACCCCGACAATCTTCTTTGGATCCACCTTTACGTAAGGAAGCCCTACACGATCAGAGACCTCATAGATAGCAATAGCTTCACGGCAAGGGGGATCTTTGGGCTCTGCAATATCGTGGATACCACGAATTTCCTTCGGATGCTTATCGTTAAGCTCGACGATGATACGATCAGCCATGCGACAAATAGTTGGTAAGATTCCCACCGCAGCAGTGGGGACGATCTCACCGTCTTCGGTAACATCTGCAGCCTCAACGATAGCGACATCCACCTTACCCAAAAATCCATATCTCAACTCTTGTGGGAGAAGCGAAAGGTGCATATCAAAATAGTGTGTGTTACGAGAATTCAAAAGTTCTCGAAGATCTTTGTTGGACTGATATGGTGTTCTAAATTTTATTGCATTTGCCCTTGCCAAAGCACCATCTAATCTGTCTCCGGTAGATGCACCGGTAAACATACCGATCTGAAACGGACGCCCGGCTTCGTGCTCTCGGATCGCTCGTTCTGCAATAGCTTGTGAGACCACCTTAGGACAACCGGCAGGAGTAAAGCCACTGAAGCCCACATTATCATCATGATTGACAAACATAGCAGCCTCTTCGGCAGTAATAAAGTTTAAGGCCATGATTTTTCAGTATTATTCTATTTAGTTATTGTTTAACGATTATCTTTGGGGCGCATTTGAAGGAAAGCTCCACCTCTTATCTAACAAACGTACTAAAACTTTCGTTGTAATATTTCACTCAAAATTACAGCACGACGAAGATCTTCGGTACTGTCACCCAATATCTCGACACCCACAGGTTTCTCTTCCGCAATCTCTTCGAGCATCTCGATAGGTTTTATAGGTACTGACCGAGGAGCCTCTTTCATGACTATCTCTTCCCTATTGTAATCATATTTAGGCTTAGTCTCATAGTTTCGCGCCTCTTCGACATACATTTCAGTTTCATCAAAATCATACACATACGGCTGTTCGTTCAGCTCTTCGAACTCGCCTTGATCTACGTCTTTGTACGCAGACAACTCCTTGTTCAAAAACTTAAAAATGATGATCAATAAAACTAAAAATAGGGCTATAAATACCATTGTCAAAAGCTAATAGCGTTAGTTTTCGTACATTTGTCCTCAAATGTACTTATTACTTTCTCCGAAAGCAAATTCGGAGAGACTTTTTTACCTATACACCACATTTTATTTCCACAAAATGAGTTTGAATACAAACGATAATCTTCACACGAATACTACCACAACAAAAAAGCTGTATTTGGAGACCTATGGGTGTCAGATGAACCTCGCAGACAGTGAGGTCGTGCATTCTATCATGCAGATGGATGGCTACGAGATGACCGAAGACATCAATGAAGCGGATGCGGTACTCCTCAACACTTGTTCTGTAAGAGAAAATGCAGAACAAAAAGTCTACAACCGCCTCAGTCAGATCGATGCCCTCAGACGCAAACAAAGACCCAATATGATCATCGGTGTCCTCGGCTGTATGGCAGAGCGAGTCAAGCAAACACTCATCGACGATCACCATGCCGATCTTGTCGTCGGACCGGACTCATATCTTGACCTTCCGAACCTTGTAGGTGCAGCAGAGAAGGGGGAAAAAGCCATCAACATAGAGCTGTCAAAAGAGGAGACTTACAAAGACGTCATCCCACTCAAGATGGCTGGTCTGCACATTTCAGGCTTTATCTCGATAATGAGAGGGTGCAACAACTTCTGTACCTACTGTATCGTCCCCTATACCAGAGGACGAGAGCGCAGCCGTGAAGTGCAGAGTATTCTCAACGAGCTCGATGCGATGGTCGAAAAAGGTTACAGAGAAGTGACACTCCTGGGTCAGAATGTAAACTCTTACAAGTACACGACACCCGAAGGAGAGGTCATCGACTTCACTGCCCTACTCGACATCCTTGCAAGCCGTGCGCCCAAGATGCGCATACGCTTTACCTCCCCCCATCCCAAGGATATGAGCGATGAGACCATCGCCATGATGGCAAAGCATCCCAACATCTGCAAACACATCCACCTACCGGCACAGTCAGGTAGCAACAAGGTCCTCAAGCTCATGAACCGCAACTATACACGCGAATGGTACCTTGACCGGGTCGCAAAGATCAGAGAGGCCATGCCTGACTGCGGCATCTCGTCAGATATCTTCTGTGGATTTCACAACGAGACTGAAGAAGACTTCCAAGAGACCCTGGACCTCATGAGAGAGGTCGGTTACGACTCCGCCTTCATGTTCAAATATTCCGAACGTCCGGGCACCTACGCTGCAAAAAATCTCGAAGACAATGTCCCCGAAGAGGTCAAACTCGACAGACTCCAACGCATGATCAATCTCCAAAATCAACTCTCCGAAGAAAGCAATAAGAGGGATATCGGTAAGATCTTTGAGGTACTTATCGAAGGCTTTTCAAAGAAGTCCAGAGAACAATTATTTGGTCGCACTCAGCAGAACAAGGTAGTGGTCTTCGACAAAGGAGACTCACGCATCGGACAGTTCGTCCACGTCAAGATCGATCAAGCCTCATCTGCAACGCTAATCGGGCATCTCGTCTCATCTACAGAATAATCGAGCCATGCAGACTACGGAAAATCATCTGTCACAAGACATCATAGACAGATACAACATCCCGGTCCCGAGATACACCAGCTACCCTCCGGCCAATCTCTTCACATCGGACTATACCTCGACATCCTATAGAGACGATATCATACGCTCCAACATTCACGGCGCATCCGATCTGTCGTTTTACATCCACATCCCATTTTGTCGTAGGATATGCTCCTACTGTGCGTGCAACAAAGAGCTTTTCCCTGCACAACGAAATGGGATAGAGACCTATATCGATTATGTCATAAAGGAGTTCAGTATGATACGCACGCATCTTGACCCGATGCGCAAGATCTCCCAGATCCACTTCGGAGGAGGCTCCCCGACTGCGATACCCATACACTTCATAGAAAAGGTACTGACAGAGATAACATCTGCATTTGCCCTAACCCCGGAAGCAGAGATCGCCATCGAGTGTCATCCGGGCTATTTGGGGCAAGAAGAATGGAATCACCTTCTGCGTATGCCATTCACACGATACAGTCTGGGCGTACAAGACTTTGATGACAATGTACTCAAGGCTGTCAGGAGAACGCCATCCAAGCTACCTGTTAAAGAGATTGTGGAGATGATACACGCCCAAGGCAAACGCGTCAATCTCGATTTCATCTATGGTCTTCCACTTCAGACACCTGAAGGCTTTGGAGATACGATCCGAAAAGCAGTTGCGTGCAGGCCGGACAGACTTGTCACCTTCTCATATGCTCATGTCCCCTGGATCCATACAATACAGAAAGAGTTGGAAATCTTAGGACTGCCTGACATGAAGGCAAAAAAAAGTATGCACGAGACCGCCTCACTTATCGCCACCTCGGCAGGCTATGAAGTCATCGGGCTTGATCACTTTGTCCTCAAAGATGATCCTCTCTATATTGCATTGAGAGAAAGCACCCTGCATCGCAACTTCCAAGGCTACTGTCCCAAGGAAATATCAGGACAAGTCTATGCCCTTGGAGTGACAGGCATATCTCAATTGGAAGGCTCGTATGCACAGAACATAAAGACTATACCCGAGTATTATGCCTCCATCGATCGAGGAGAACTACCAACACATATCGGGTACAGTCTCTCCGATGACGAACGCTTGGCACGAGACATCATCAATGACCTCATGTGCAACTATAAGAGTTCTCCACTTGACATAGCATCACGTCATGGCAGAGAAGCAGACTCGTTACAAGAGATCAACTTCTTAAGACATCAGGATCTGAAGATGATGATCCGAGACGGTCTGTGTACTCTCGACGACGGCAAAATAACGATCAATCCCTCCGCCCATCTCTTTGTACGCAATGTAGCAGCAACCTTTGACCTACACTACGATCCACAGAAGACAGTAGGTTACTCCAAGCCAATCTAAGTAACAGAAGCTGAAATGATATTTATCCGAATAGACAGAGTTCTTTCGGACAAGACCGATCATTAAGCTGTCCGATGGGTACCGGAATGAATTATGTGGTTCGATAGAATAAATTCTATCGAACCACATAATTCATTCTGTCAAGGTCAAGACATTTGAGAGAGTAATCATTCATGGGGTTTAACCTTTTCAAAATGCAATTCGGGAAGGATGATTTGAATCTCCCTATTTTCATCCTCTTTGTACCAATAGAGGACAAAATTAACCTTTGCGCATTTCAATTTATAGTTTTTATCCTTCAAGACCTGAATTTGCTTGAGAAAAGCCCGCGAAAACCGAATGATCGGACACCCATTCAAACTCAGACCTCCATCACTGTTAATCTGTAATGGGGCTCCACTGACAGCACGAGAGACAATGGACTCCCGACCTATGAAATAATCTAAATGCACATCCCGATATGTAAGATGCATTGCGACACTATCAAGAGGATGATATATCTCTGTATCTGTGATCCAATCCGCACCGACACTTGAGGCTCTATCAAGGCTAACCGAGTTGGCAGGGCTGACGCATTAAAATTGTATTGTCATTATTTGTTGAGGCTTCATTCGAGCAAGTTTTTTCTGAACACGAGGGATTGAAGACTTCATATTCGTTTTCAGTCGCTCTATAATGAGTAAATTAATCTTTTGAATGATATCCATAATCTGCGCTACATTCTTTGTTCTCTTGTGCGAGGCATCGTGTCCGAAATAGACATCCAAACAGTGATGTAACTTGTTCTCTATGGCCCAATGTCCACGAATAGTCTGTTTCAATAAAGAAAGATCTGTCAATGACGAAATGTAGTAGGCTGCTTCTTCACTCATTTTATCGCTCTTTTTATCCCTTCGTTTACGTACAACTTTGTGTATCGACCTCAAGCCTTTCCAGCGAGCCAACACCTCGTTGGCTTCTATCTCCAAGGGATTGAGGATACTTTCATAGCGACGTGTTTCTATGCGTCCGTGAGATAGTTCCGTTTGCTCGTCAAGGAGGGTATGTTTCTGAAACAGAGGGCAGAAATAGGATTCTATCTCTTGCAGACTCAAACTTTGATTCCCTTTAACACACAATACATAGTCTCCACCCTTATCAATGATTCCTTCGGCAATGGCAGTTTGTGTTCCTATGGCATCAATGGAGACAACAGATCCGTTCAAGTCAAGCAAATGAAGAAGTTGATGTATAGCCGGTATTTCGTTTGTTTTTTGGTCGATGTAGAGTTGGGCAAGACTGCACATGTCTTGTGGCGAAAAGGCAGAGACGACATGGGATTGTGTATCAAAAGAGAGTTTCTTGACTCCTCGCATCGTCTTGCCATCAATGCAAATATGCTTACCCGAAGTCACCGAGATAAACCCTTCAATCCATCGTTTGTAGGCCCCCTCAAAGGCTTCTACATCCAACAGACTGATGCTTCTGTTGAGGGTGTCATGAGAGGGCATGGTATGCGTAAGGCGATCACCGGTAAGCTTTTCGTATAGGCTTTTCAATTCTTCCTCATATTCCTCAGCATAATCTTCAATCTCATACCAAGAGGTGTTGCCTGAGAGTGTAGAGAGAAAAACGATCAGAAGTAAAAAGTCAAGAGGGTAAACTTTTTTACGGTCTATCCGTGGGTCTGAAATCATGCAGAGACTTTCAAATAGAGAATGATACATAACTAACGTCCTTTTAATGACCATAAAAGTAATTAGAAAGTTCCTTTTTTAATGCGTCAGCCCTGGGGTGAAGACCTTCGCCAAACTTCCAAAAACAAAATCCCCCACCTATCCTCATTGGACAGATGGAGAATTTCGTATCAGTATATTGTACTATTGCCTTATAAGCCACGAGCTTTGAGAAGTGGCTTTGCATCAGGCTGAGCGAGGCCAGTGAAGTCGGTGAAGATCTGCTCGAGAGGTAGAGTATTACCCTTGGAGATAACTTTTTCACGATAAGCTTGACCCAATTCGCGATTGACACCTCCAGCCTTTGTGAAGACATCTCCAACATTCACAGCGAGGACTTCTGACCAGAGGTAAGAATAGTAACCAGCTGCATACCCACCACCCCAAACATGGCGGAAATAAGTAGGATTGTAACGAGGTGGAATCTGAGGATTGAGGAGACCGATCTCTCTGAGAAGATTTTCTTGGAATACAGGTGCATTTTCGGCCGAAGGGACTTGATCTGCAGTGAGCATATGCCAGCCAAGATCTGATGAGGTAGACGCAAGATTTTCACCTAATGCGTATGCCGCATGATAATTTACAGACTTGAGCATATTTTCCTTCAAATCAGCAGGCATTGGCTCATTTGTTTGATAGTGCTTGACATAGTTGTCAAAGATATCGGGTTGTGAAGCCCAGTACTCATAGAACTGCGATGGTAGCTCAACGAAGTCGCGAGCAACAGCTGTCCCGGAAAGTGTGTTATACTTACAATCTGAAACAATACCATGAAGAGCGTGCCCAAACTCATGGAACATTGTAGTGGTCTCATCCCAGTTGATCAGACAAGGCTCTCCTTCTGCAGGCTTAGCTACGTTGCATACATTGTATATGATAGGCTTTGCATTGAAGAAGTGTGATTGCTTTTGGAAAGCACCCATCCACGCACCACCTTGCTTGGTTGGACGACGGAACATATCAACATAGAAGAGTGCCATGATGCTACCATCTGTGTCGTGTACGTTGTATACCTTCACGTCAGGATGGTATACGGGAAGATCTGTGCGCTCAGAAAAAGAAAGACCAAATACCTTCTCTGCTGCATAGAATACACCCTTGATGAGAACTGTATCCATATTGAAATATGGACGAACTTGCTCATCTGTGATATTGAACTTTTCAGCCTTCATCTTAGCTGAATAGAAAAAACGATCGTAAGGCTGCAGTTGGAAATCTGAGCCCTGAGTCTTGCGAGCATACGCTTCGATCTCTGCTGTTTCCTGTTGGCTCTTTGGAAGATATTCGACAATAAGGCCGTTCAAGAATGAATAGATATTCTCAGGAGTCTTTGCCATCGCATTACTTACAGTATAGGCTGCAAAGTTTGGATACCCAAGTAAAGCTGCTTTTTGGGCACGGAGCTTTGCCATCTCGACGATGATACCATAAGTATTGTTCTCAGAAGTCTCATCAGTCCTGTGAATGGAAGCGTTGTAAACACGCTCTCTAAGGGCTCTGTTTTCAAGAGAAGCAAGGACTGACTGCTGAGTGGTATTTGTAATGACAATATAATAATAAGGAGCCTTACCTCCGGCAGACTCAGCATCCTTCTTGCACTGATTGATCTGACTTTGACTAAGACCCGCAAGCTCTTCTTCTGTGTCAACCCACACACCTGCGGCTACAGTGGCATCAGTTACCTTGTTGCCAAACTGTTGCTGAAGATCAGCAAGTTTAGAATTGATTTCCTTGAGTTGAGCCTTTTTGTCAGCATCAAGCTCTGCTCCTTCACGTACAAAAGAATCATAGACCTCCTCCAATAACTTGAGATCTTCTCCGGTGAGTGTTGCACGCTCGTTTTCGTAAACGGCCTTGATCCTCTTGAAGAGACCCTCATTGAGGCTCTTCTCATTGCTCCATTCTGTAAGGATCGGCATCACTTCTGCCTCTATCTCACGAATTTCAGAAGTCTTGTCAGCACCGGCAATAGCAAAGAAAACGCTGGAAGCTCGTCTCAAAACATCACCGGCTTTCTCGAGAGCAAGGATTGTGTTTTCGAACGTTGGCGCCTCTGAGTTGGCTACGATTGCGTCGATCTCTTCCTTTTCGAGGCGAATACCCTCTTTCATTGCAGGTAGATAGTGCTGAGTTTGGATCTGATCAAAATCTGGTGCCCCAAATTCAAGCGTACTTGCTGTCAAAAATGGATTACCTTCGAGACCTGAATCGGTCTTCTTAGATCCACAGGCAGTTGTCAAAAATGCCATACAGATAATAGAAAAAACTTTTTTTGTCATGATTAGGAGAATTATTTCACTTAGAGTTCATGAATGTTGGCTTTTCGCAAATATACAAAAAATCTATTGTGTATCTTGTTGTTATATTTACGACAAAAAAACTAGAGAGGCTCTCGGATATAAACACTATATCACGAGAGTCTCTCTGTTTCTGAGAGATTGAACTATCGTCAAAAATCTTAGTCTACGTTAAGGTTTACTCTCTTGAATGCAAGCACAGTAAGTGTTTTTGACACACCCTTAAGTACCTGCTCTACCGTTTCCTTAGGATTCTTGATAGACTCCTGCATCAAAAGGGTGTTCTCCTTGTAATACTTTTGAAGAGCACCTTCAGCGATACGATCAAGAAGATTTTCAGGCTTACCGGCTTCACGAGCCTTGTCACGAGCAATTTCCAACTCCTGATCGATGATGTTTTGTGGAACGCTGTCAGGTGTCACTCCTACGGGATTCATTGCAGCAACCTGCATAGCTACATCACGAGCTACTTGATGCTCAAGACCTTCGTTGAAAGCTACGATTGTAGCCAATTTGTTACCTGGGTGGACATACTCTACTGTAGCAGCCCCCTTGACAAACTCATAAGAGCTAAGCTCCATCTTTTCACCTGTGATACCTGAGCGGTCTGTGATACGATCAGCTACTGTACGACCATCTGCAAGAGTTGTAGCGAGGAGAGCCTCCTTGCTTTCAGGCTTGCTACTCATCGCAGCTTCAAGGACTTCACGAGTCATGCCGACGAAGTCTTCATTCTTTGCAACGAAGTCAGTTTCACAGTTGATCGCAACAATGCAAGCAAAATCGGAGCCATTGCTCTGAGCAAGGACACAGCCTTCTGTTGCTTCACGATCCGAACGTTTCGCAGCTACTGCTTGGCCTTTCTTACGGATGATTTCCATTGCCTTATCGAAGTCTCCATTAGCTTCTTCAAGAGCCTTCTTACAGTCCATCATACCAGCGCCACTCATCTTTCTGAGATGGCTAATGTCTGCCATTGATACAGCCATAGTTATATTCTTTTGTTTTAGGTTTGTTATTCAGTCTATTATTCTTTAATCTGAGAGACTTTGTAGTTCTGCGTTTGATCCAAAAGATACCGCTGAACTACAAAGTCTATCTCCTCCGAAGCAATCAAGTATAGAGACTTGATTATTCGTTGTCTTCAGTTTCCTTTTGGAACTTGTCAGCCATGCGAGCATTCATTGCTTCGCTATCTTCCTTCTTTGTGCGCTCACGACGAACACCACCTGTACGAGCACGACGTTCACGACGTGGTGCTGCATCTTCGTTGTTTTCATCGTCTTGCTTTTCGATCTTACGTTCAGTCGCACCTTCCTTGATTGCTTCTACCATTGCACCGAGGATAACCTCAATAGCCTTAGTGGAGTCATCATTTGCTGGAATCATGTAGTCGATATTTGAAGGGTCAGAATTTGTATCCACGATACCAAATACGGGGATACCAAGTCTGTTTGCTTCACGAACTGCGATATGCTCCTTCATCACGTCGATGACAAAAAGAGCAGAAGGGAGACGCTTCATGCTTGCGATCGAACCAAGAGTTGTTTCGAGCTTAGCACGTTGGCGATTGATCTGAAGTTTTTCTCTCTTAGAGAGGTTATCGAATGTACCGTCAGAAGTCATCTTATCGATGGTGTCCATCTTCTTGACAGCTTTACGGATGGTTGGGAAGTTGGTAAGCATGCCGCCTGGCCATCTTTCCACTACATAAGGCATCGAAGCAGCTTGAGCAAGTTCAGCCACGGCTTCCTTTGCTTGCTTCTTTGTAGCAACGAAAAGGACAGTCTTGCCGTTTTGAGCCATTTTCTTTAATGCTTCTGCCGCCTCATCTATTTTGGCAACTGTTTTGTGTAGGTCAATGATGTGAATATCATTGCGCTCCATAAAGATATAAGGAGCCATTGCTGGATTCCACTTTCTTCTGAGGTGACCAAAGTGTGCACCGGCCTCAAGGAGTTGTTCAAATGTTACTCTTGACATAGTTGTTCGTTTACTTTCTGTTTGTTTTCAACCTACGAGTAGGGGTATTTCTACACAGTCCTTATTGTATTTTTGGAGGACAACCCATCTCACAGATTTAGATACTAAACGTGGATTAAATATTGCTGTATTCTTATCTCTTTTCTTAGGAGAACACACCGAAGTACGCTGTACCCGACATCCCTCCAAAGGCGAAGACGATGTATTAACGCTTAGAGAACTGGAATCTCTTACGAGCCTTTGGTTGACCAGGCTTCTTACGTTCTACTGTACGTGGGTCACGAGTCATGAAGCCTTGTGCACGAAGTGCAGCCTTATCTTCAGCGTTGATCTTCACGAGAGCACGTGCGATACCAAGACGAGCGGCTTCACTCTGACCTTTGAAACCGCCACCCTTTAGGTTCACATAGATGTCATACTTTTCTTCTACACCGAGAGTAGCAAGAGGTTGTTTTACGACAAACTGTAGGAGTGATGATGGGAAGTAAGCAGCGAGTTCCTTTTTGTTGATCACGATTTTACCACTACCCTCTTTCACGTAGACACGAGCTACGGCTGCTTTTCTTCTACCTAATGCGTTGATAACTTCCATAGTTGATTACTTAGATAGTTTTTAGTTCGACAAGTTTAGGTTGTTGTGCAGCATGCTTGTGCTCGCTACCGCCATAGACATAAAGGTTGTTGATGATCTTGTCTCCAAGCTTGTTCTTTGGAAGCATACCCTTAACGACCTTACGGAAAAGACGGTCCACACCCTTTTGTTTCAATCTCTCCGGAGAGAATGCCTTCTGACCTCCGGGGTATCCCGAGAATGTCAAATACTCTCTGTCCGTCCACTTTAGACCTGTTAGGACGACTTTGTCTGCATTGATGACGATAACGTTGTCACCACAGTCAACGTGAGGAGTAAAGTTAGGCTTATTTTTGCCGCGCAAGATCTTCGCGATCTCACTGCACAGACGGCCTAATGAGTGACCTGTAGCATCGACTACAACCCACTCTTTGTTCACAGTTGCCTTGTTTGCAGAAATGGTCTTGTAACTTAAAGTTTCCACTTTCTATAAATAAATTAATTTGGTTAATAAAAAAGTTACGCGAAGCCGTCACCTACTACCAAGAGTGGACACTCTCATGCGATAGCGGACATCCGACCTGCTCACTTCTATTCTTCTGAATATAAAATTCGGCCTACAAAGGTACACATTTCTTACCGATTAAACAAGACCATCATCCCCAAATCCAAGTTCGCAGGTTCTAGTATCAAGTACGAATTCAAACCATAGATTTATCATGACAAATTAGAAAAAGTAAAAATCAAGGCGCAAAAGTGAGGAAATCATCTCAATCATCTACCTTAAGGGATTATCCTCCAAATAAAATCGATAAAGTTCTTCTTGAGAACGCTCAAAAATCTTTGAAGCCCCCTTTCTTCTTGGCAAATTACCATTCATATTGACCCAGTGTCCTTGTGATGTATCATCCAGCCCTTTCTCTACAATCATGGAGAGTTCTTTCTTGATATCTTCATCATACACCGGAGAAACCACCTCAATACGCCTATCCATATTACGTTCCATCCAGTCGGCGGATCCTATGAAGTAAAGAGGATTGTCGTTATTACAAAAGATAAAAATACGAGAATGTTCCAAATACCTGTCTATTATAGCATTGACAAAAATATTAGGATTACAATAATCCGGCACAATAGAGCAGTTTCCCCGTACCAAAAGCTCAATCTTCACGCCGACTTCTGCAGCCTTATACAAGAGATTGATGATACGAGGATCCGTGATATGGTTCACCTTCACTTTGATGTAGGCATTCAGTCCCTTTCTCTTATTTTTGATCTCCTTGTTGATCAGGTAGACAAAACGATTTCTCATATCATTAGGTGCCACCAAGAGATTTTTGAACGAAACATTCAAGTAAGGCTGTTCGATAAATGTAAACACCTTGTTGATCTCATTTACGATCCGCTTATCTCTCGTCAAAAGCATATAGTCCGTGTAAATCTTGGCTGTCCCCTCATGCATATTCCCCGTGCTCACACAAGCAATATCTCCATTCTTTGTCGAAATATGAACCAACTTACTATGGATTTTCAACTTCTCAGGCCCAAACACGACCTTTATCCCATTAGCCATCATCTCCCGACTCCAAAGGATGTTGCTCGCCTCATCAAACCGAGCCAAAAGCTCCACGACAGCTGTCACCTTCTTTCCATTTCGAGCTGCAGCGATGAGAGCATTCACCACATTAGACTCTCTTGCCACCCGATACAATGTAACCTTTATCTCCTTGACATCATCACTGATGGCAGCTTCCCGCAAGACACGGATAAATCTATCAAAACTCTGATAAGGGAAATGTAACCCTCTATCTTTAAGCAGAATTTTATCTATGATACTTTGAGAAACACCGTCTCCATATTCCACAATTGGGGGCTGTGGAGCATACAATAAGTCGTTTCTATCACATGAAGGGAATGTCATCAAGTCTTTGGTGTTGTGGTATCTTCCTCCGGGGATCTTGGCGTCTTTCCTATCTAATTGAGCCTTTTTGAAGAGTTTATCTCTCATCGGCTTAGGCATTTCTTTATCAAAGACGACTCGTAGAAGGTCCCCTTTGCGTCGCTTATTCAGTCCCTTTGATATACGCTCCAAGACGCCTCCATCATTATCCTGATCATCCATCTTGACCTGAGAGTCTTTGGTGAACTTGAACGTATAGGCCTGGAAACTGTTGTACTTCTTGCCAACAAAAATGTACTTCAAGTTATGTCGAATGACATCATCCAAAAACATGATGTACACATTCCCATCACTGTTATCAGAAAGCCTGATAAAACGCCCAAACTTCTCAACCGGCTGACGAATGATGGCAATATCCTCCTGTAACACACGCCCATCCGGTGATATCTCCTTGAGCTCTACAGCCAAGTAAATAGACTCATCCAAAACATCGGTGATTGATTTTATCTTTTGCAAAAAGATCGGATTGGTCGAAGCATTTAACTCTGTCATGTAGAAGTTATGCACCTCATCCTCCAATTTCCCTTGAGGCAGCTCCGTTTCCCGTATGATCCTAATCCCCTCCTGTCCCAAAGCGGAAATAAGATGAGCAAAAGTATCTTCAAATGCGCTATTGAGGTCAGCATTTATCTTATATATCTGCCTAAGGCGAGAGACCGTTTCTCGTCTCATTGCATCAGAGACAGCCGGATCGAACCCATCAATGGTACGCCTGAGCAAAGCGATCCGTACCCTAAAGAACTCATCCAAGTTATTAGAGTATATACCAAGGAACTTGAGTCTTTCGAGCAAGGGCACATCCTTGCGCTGAGCCTCAAAGAGTATACGTCTGTTGAAGTAGAGCCAACTAATATCTCTATCAACATAACGAAGTTTGCCCCCTATCTCTTTATGCTTCATATCTTAAATATCCAATTAGAACACTAAGTTAAGGAAAAAAAAGATGGTGCATATCGAGCCCCTCATTCGAGAAGAATCAAAATCACATCGGATCAAAGAAGAAGACATTTATTTTCATGAGATTAAGAAATACTTATGAGGGATTGGCTTAATAGTCGGTTATGGTCGAGCTAAACAAAAAAGAGAGAGCTTCGAAGACATCTGTCTCCAAAGCTCTCTCGACTGTAAAAGTGGCGGCTACCTACTCTCCCACTTGCGTAGTACCATCGGCGTGATTGGGCTTAACTGCTCTGTTCGGGATGGGAAGAGGTGGATCCCCAATGCTATAGCCACCTTAATTATTTCGTTATTTCCCTCTCTTCTTCCTGACCGTTTCTTTACACCGGTCATCAGAGAGATATATTAAGGCATATCTGACAAGTCCAAGATAGAGAAGTAGAAATCGTCTACTCAAAGAAACTCCCCGAAAACCTCTCGGTCTTCGTTCGTCCCATTCTCTCGATTCATCTCGCGCAGGTTCGATGTCTGTTCTATGAGACCGAACCCATACGAATTCTTTACACGTATACGACTTCGTAACAGTTTGGAACATCTGTGTTACTCTTTTCGTTTTGCTTATGATTTTTCTCTTTTGTTTCCTTCTATTCTTTTAGGTCCTTTACTTCCTTCAGGATCTTCTGAAACCCAAAAAGAATACAAGAAAACGATATAAAGCGTTCGGGCTATTAGTACTACTCGGCTTTTACATTACTGCATTTACACCTGTAGCCTATCAAGGTCATCGTCTATAACCACCCTATAAAGATATCTAATCTTGAGGAGGGCTTCGTGCTTAGATGCTTTCAGCACTTATCCTTACCGTACGTGGCTACTCGGCAGTGCTCCTGGCGAAACAACCGATAAACCAGTGGTACGTCCAACACGGTCCTCTCGTACTAGTGTCAGACCCTCGCAAATATCTCGCGCCCACAACAGATAGAGACCGAACTGTCTCACGACGTTCTGAACCCAGCTCGCGTGCCACTTTAATGGGCGAACAGCCCAACCCTTGGGACCTTCTCCAGCCCCAGGATGTGACGAGCCGACATCGAGGTGCCAAACCGCTCCGTCGATATGAGCTCTTGGGAGCGATCAGCCTGTTATCCCCGGAGTACCTTTTATCCTTTGAGCGATGGCCCTACCATACGGAACCACCGGATCACTATGCTCAAGTTTCCTTCCTGTGCGACTTGTGTGTCTCCCAGTCAAGCGCCCTTATGCCATTACACTCTGCGACCGGTTACCAATCGGCCTGAGGGCACCTTTAGAAGCCTCCGTTACGCTTTTGGAGGCGACCACCCCAGTCAAACTACCCACCATACATTGTCCTCATAATCCACGAGTTAGTATCCAAACATCAAAAGGGCCGTATTTCAACAACGACTCCACAAATACTGGCGTACCTGTTTCTCAGTCTCCGGCCTATCCTACACATCTAATGCCCAAATACAATGTAAAGCTATAGTAAAGGTTCACGGGGTCTTTTCGTCCCGTTGCGGGTAATCGGCATCTTCACCGATACTACAATTTCACCGAGTTCGCGGTTGAGACAGTGCCCAGATCGTTACACCATTCGTGCAGGTCGGAACTTACCCGACAAGGAATTTCGCTACCTTAGGACCGTTATAGTTACGGCCGCCGTTTACTGGGGCTTCAATTCAGAGCTTCTCCATATGGATGACTCCTCCTCTTAACCTTCCAGCACCGGGCAGGTGTCAGACTATATACTTCATGTTTCCAGTTTGCATAGCCTTGTGTTTTTGTTAAACAGTCGCCTGGGCCTATTCTCTGCGACCTACGTCTCCGTAGGCGTCCTTTATTCCGAAGTTACAGGACCAATTTGCCTAGTTCCTTAACCGCGAATCGCTCGAGCGCCTTAGTATACTCAACCCAACCACCTGTGTCGGTTTACGGTACGGGTCCCTACATTGATTAACGTTTAGCGGTTTTTCTTGGAAGTCTGTTTACGCCCTTATCACTTCCCCCGAAGGTTCCGTGTACTATCAGGTTCGACTCTCGGTGCGGATTTGCCTACACCGATCTTAATCTACACCCTTCAACCTACTATTCCGTCAGTAGGCAGGACTATCACTACTCCGTCACCACATCACTCAATGCGGGAGTATGGGAATATTAACCCATTCATCCATCGGGTACGCCTAAACGGCTATCCCTTAGGTCCCGACTAACCCTGATACGACGAACGTTGATCAGGAATCCTTAGTCTTTCGGCGAGGAGGATTCTCACCTCCTTTATCGTTACTTATACCTACATTTGCTCTTCCAAATAGTCCAGTACAGGTCGTCCCTGTGCCTTCTACCCTTTTTGGAATGCTCCCCTACCGATACTTACGTATCCCACGGCTTCGGTAGACAACTTATGCCCGATTATTATCCATGCCACAATCCTCGACTAGTGAGCTGTTACGCACTCTTTAAATGAATGGCTGCTTCCAAGCCAACATCCTAGCTGTCTGTGCATCGTGACCGCGTTTAATACAACTTAGTTGTCATTTCGGGACCTTAGCCGATGGTCCGGATTCTTCTCCTCTCGGACATGGACCTTAGCACCCATGCCCTCACTCCTTGGCACTGCCTATAAGCATTCGGAGTTTGTCTGGACTTGATAGGCGGTGAAACCCTCGCATCCAATCAGTCGCTCTACCTCTTATAGTATATTCCAAAGGCTGCACCTAAATGCATTTCGGGGAGTACGAGCTATCTCCAAGTTTGATTAGCCTTTCACCCCTACCCTCATCTCATCCGAAAACTTTTCAACGTTTAACGGTTCGGTCCTCTATGTAGTGTTACCTACACTTCAACCTGGACAAGGGTAGATCACTTGGTTTCGCGTCTACTGTAAATAACTATCGCCATTTAAAACTCGCTTTCGCTTCGGTTCCGTGTCTTAAAACACTTAACCTCGCTATTCACAGTAACTCGTAGGTTCATTATGCAAAAGGCACGCCGTCACACATTAATTGTGCTCCGACCGCTTGTAGGCAGACGGGTTCAGGGTCTATTTCAATCCTCTCGTCGAGGTGCTTTTCACCTTTCCCTCACGGTACTTGTACACTATCGGTCTCTAAGGAGTATTTAGCCTTGGGAGATGGACCTCCCGGATTCACACAGGATTACACGTGTCCCGCGCTACTCAGGTATCTCGTCATGCAGGTCTTCTGTTTCGAGTAAAGGGCTGTCACCCACTGTGGCCGGCCTTTCCAAACCGTTCCTCTACATACCTCCTGTACACTTTGTTCGAGACCCTACAACCCCGATATTGCCGAAACAACATCGGTTTGGGCTCCTCCCCGTTCGCTCGCCACTACTAAGGGAATAACTATTGTTCTCTTCTCCTATGGGTACTAAGATGTTTCAGTTCCCCACGTTCGCTCAAACACGCATCGTGTCTGTGACGTGCCGTTAAACACGCCGGGTTGCCCCATTCGGAAATCTGTGGATCAAATCGTATGTGCCAATACCCACAGCTTATCGCAGCTTATCACGTCCTTCATCGCCTCTTAGAGCCTAGGCATCCACCGTCTGCCCTTATCTGCTTTATATCGAATCTTTACCAAGACCTCCTAAGAAATCTTGATTATGTCTTCAATAAGCAAAAAAGTAACTTCCTAATGAACTATTACGTTTATTTCGTATACTTCGTAAACTATACTCTTTTAAAAGTATAGCGCCCGAGATAAATCCTTCCGCCACAACCGTCCGACTTGCGCCAAACAGCAGAAGCGTAGAACTCGTTTCTCTCGTTTACGTTTTCTATTCTCTATTCTTTACTTGTCAATATGTCTATGATCGCTATTTATACTGTCCATCACCCTCAGAAGAGTGAAGGAATAGTGGAGGATATCGGATTCGAACCGATGACCCCCTGCGTGCAAGGCAGGTGCTCTAGCCAGCTGAGCTAATCCCCCTAATATTATACTTTTACTTGTAGTCCCTGGCAGAGTTGAACTGCCGACCTCTACATTATCAGTGTAGCGCTCTAACCAACTGAGCTAAGGGACTGGCTTGATGCTCTGAGCCAAAGGCTGCAGTATAAAATAGGGTTATGATACTGAAGGTGACAAGCGTATAAGGGAGCATTGCCTCGTAAGTCTTCTTAAAGTTTCAACGAATCCTCTATCAATAATTCTGATGCTCCAGAAAGGAGGTGTTCCAGCCGCACCTTCCGGTACGGCTACCTTGTTACGACTTAGCCCCAGTTACCGGTCTTACCCTCGTGCGATCCTTGCGGTGACGCACTTCAGGTACCCCCGACTTCCATGGCTTGACGGGCGGTGTGTACAAGGCCCGGGAACGTATTCACCGCGCCATGGCTGATGCGCGATTACTAGCGAATCCAGCTTCACGGAGTCGAGTTGCAGACTCCGATCCGAACTGAGATAGGGTTTGGAGATTCGCATCCTGTCGCCAGGTAGCTGCCCTTTGTCCCTACCATTGTAACACGTGTGTCGCCCCGGATGTAAGGGCCGTGCTGATTTGACGTCATCCACACCTTCCTCGCGCCTTACGACGGCAGTCTCGTCAGAGTCCTCAGCTCTACCTGCTAGTAACTGACGATGTGGGTTGCGCTCGTTATGGCACTTAAGCCGACACCTCACGGCACGAGCTGACGACAACCATGCAGCACCTACATACATGCCCCGAAGGGAAGTCAGGCTCTCGCCCAACCGTCATGTACATTTCAATCCCGGGTAAGGTTCCTCGCGTATCATCGAATTAAACCACATGTTCCTCCGCTTGTGCGGGCCCCCGTCAATTCCTTTGAGTTTCACCGTTGCCGGCGTACTCCCCAGGTGGATTACTTATCGGTTTCCCTTGGGAGCATACCATATATCGCATACTCCGAGTAATCATCGTTTACTGCGTGGACTACCAGGGTATCTAATCCTGTTTGATACCCACGCTTTCGTGCTTCAGTGTCAGTTGCGGTTTGGTAAGCTGCCTTCGCAATCGGAGTTCTGCGTAATATCTATGCATTTCACCGCTACACTACGCGTTCCGCCTACCTCATCCGCACTCAAGCTCCACAGTTTCAACGGCAAGACTATGGTTGAGCCACAGCTTTTCACCACTGACTTATGAAGCCACCTACGCACCCTTTAAACCCAATAAATCCGGATAACGCTCGTATCCTCCGTATTACCGCGGCTGCTGGCACGGAGTTAGCCGATACTTATTCTTAGGTTACTTGCTTACAGCTACACGTAACTGCTTGTACTCACCTACTAAAGAAGTTTACAATCCATAGGACCGTCTTCCTTCACGCGACTTGGCTGGTTCAGGCTCTCGCCCATTGACCAATATTCCTCACTGCTGCCTCCCGTAGGAGTCTGGACCGTGTCTCAGTTCCAGTGTGGGGGATAAGCCTCTCAGCTCCCCTATCCATCGTTGACTTGGTGAGCCGTTACCTCACCAACTATCTAATGGAACGCATGCCTATCTGTCAGCAATAAATCTTTCCTAAAGTCCCCATGCGGAAACTAAAGTGTATGCGGTATTAGTCCGGATTTCTCCGGGTTATTCCCCACTGACAGGCAAGTTGCATACGCGTTACGCACCCTTACGCCGGTCGCCACCAAAATTAGCAAGCTAATCCCGTGCTGCCCCTCGACTTGCATGTGTTAAGCCTATCGCTAGCGTTCATCCTGAGCCAGGATCAAACTCTCCATTGTTGAAATAAATTTGTTTGTTGTTCCTTTGCTCAGATTATTGTGTCTATATCTATGTATAAACCTGTTGAGAATTCTCTTCAAGATGTTTGACGTGGCAATGTCGATATTTAAAATATCTTATCCCCTTGTACTACTTGTCAAAAATTATCCTTCAATATCAATATGTCTATGATCTCTTTTTCTTTCACCCGAAGGCCATTTCAGACCCAAAGGTTCTGCAAAGTTAGAAACGATTTTCTTTACTTCCAAATTTTAAACCAAAATTTATTTTCGATCCGTTCAGAAGCGCGCTCGCCTCTCGTTTGCGGTTGCAAAGATAGACACTTTTTTCTTTCCACCAAACTCTATACTAAACTTTTTCACGATACTCGACGGATCGAGGAATGTCTAACACATTAAATAATATTATACGGCAGTGATACCCATAATATGCTGTATACTTGACAATTACAATAAACAACACAAAATCAGAAATATTTCTCATTTTGCATTGAGTTTTTTTTGAACACCACCACAAAGCAAGACAAGATCAATCTAAAATACCCTTTTCGGAGCAGAAACAGTAGACCTCACACGCTTTCAGAAATAACAAATAATATACAATAGAATGCATTCTGACCGGGGACAGAATGCATTCCGGCCTGCAACAAAAAGCATTCTGCCCCCGATCAGAACAGTGAAACATCCACAGAGATCAAAATAGGTATTTTGGCGATTGTGCTTAGGCCTAAATAGATTATCTTTGTGTGAATAGTAAACAGACAGTAAGAGTATCTTTTGATGAAACACAATAAAGACTCGATGACCGTTATCGGCATCATTCCAGCCAGATATGGTTCGACAAGATTACCTGGTAAGCCACTACTGAAAATCGGTGATAAGTCCATCATCCAACACGTTTATGAGCGTGCATCGGCAGTGCTGTCTTATGTCGTGGTCGCGACAGATGATGAGCGCATCGTGGAAGCAGTGAAAGGCTTCGGAGGGAATGTCATACTGACCTCGACGGAGCATCGCAGTGGCACAGACAGATGTGAAGAGGCTCTTCGCAAATGTGGTGTAAAGGCAGATGTGGTCATCAACATACAAGGTGACGAACCATTTGTGTCTGCTGAACACATCAATGGCCTTATCTCTTGCTTCGAACAGTCTGATACAGATATAGCGACGACTGTGGTACAGTTTTCCCCTTCAGCGACTTATGAGGACATCGTAAATCCCAACGTGGTGAAGGTGGTGGTAGCCCACGATGCTCGTGCATTGTACTTCAGCCGTAGTGTCATCCCTCATCTGAGAGGTGTAGACACGAAGGACTACCCAACCCGACACACATTTTTGAAACATCAAGGTATGTATGCTTACACAGCAAAGGCTTTGCATGAGATCAGTCGCTTGTCTCCCGGAGCACTTGAAGAGTGCGAAAGTCTTGAGCAACTCCGCTGGTTGCAAGAAGGATACTGCATTCGGACAATAGTGACAAAGACAAACTCCATCGGAATAGATACGCCCGAGGATCTCGAACTTGCTCGCAAGTATATCGAGACCCTAAAGTAAGCCAACAAGTCAAATGATAGATCAAGCTACGGTAAATAGGATCATCGACAGTGCCGAGATCGTGGGGGTTGTAAGTGACTTTGTGACCTTGCATCGTCGTGGTCAAAACTTCTTGGGACTATGTCCTTTCCATGAGGACAGTCGCCCCTCTTTTACCGTATCTCCTGCCAAAAATATCTGTAAGTGCTTTGCTTGTGGCGAGGGTGGCACACCGCTCAACTTCCTCATGAAGCATGAGCACATGAGTTATGTCGAAGCCCTTCGCTATCTGGCAAAAAAGTATGGCATCCCGATTGTCGAAAAAGAGGTCACGAAGGAGGAGATTGAGAGAAAGAATAACAGAGAAAAACTACTCAACGCGAATGCTTTTGCGAGAGATGCCTTTGCCGAATGCTTGAACTCGTCCAGCGAGGGGAGAATGATCGGTCTTAGCTATTTCAAAGAAAGGGGCTTCACGCCCGAAACCATCAAGGCCTTCGACTTGGGGTACTCTCCGTCATCACGAGACTTCCTGAGTAACAAAGCCAAAGAGGCCGGTGTCGATCGCAGCCTTCTGGAAGCTCTTGGTCTGGCCATCAAGCAGGATGATGGGAAGTATCTGGACAGATTCAGGGATCGTGTCATCTTCCCGATACACTCACTGAGTGGAAGTATCGTGGGCTTCGGTGGTCGTATCCTCAAGAGTAGCGACAAACTGGCAAAGTACATCAACTCGCCGGACAGTGATATCTATAACAAGAGGAAAGAGCTATACGGCCTTTACTTTGCCAAACAACATATATCCAAACAGGACAAGTGTCTCATCGTCGAGGGTTATACGGATGTACTGTCGTTCCACCAGAGTGAGATACGGAATGCCGTAGCTTCGTCAGGGACGGCTCTTACGATAGAGCAAGTACGTCTCATCAAGAGGTTTACGAGCAATGTGACCCTCATCTTCGACAGTGATGCTGCCGGTATCAAGGCAGCCATGAGGGGTATTGACATCTTGCTGGCTCAGGACATGAACATAAAGGTCGTGCTCCTGCCGGACGGCCATGACCCGGACTCCTTCGCCAAAGCCCACTCACCCGAGGCTATCAAAGAATACATAGATGAACACGAAGAAGACTTCATAAGATTCAAGATCAACCTCCTAAGCAAAGACGGAGCTTCGGATCCCCATGCCAAAGCCATGCTGATCACGAACATTGTGGAGTCCGTGGCCTTTATCTCTGACGACCTGACGAGAGAAGTCTATGCAAGAGACTCTGCGGCTCTGCTTGATGTCAGTGAAGAGGTCATCTTTTCGAAGGTCAGCAGTATTCGTAAGGAAAGGGCTGCCCAAGAGCAACGCGAGCGTGAACGCGAACGCAACAGAGAGCAGATAGCCGAGCATGTCACAGAGACCGACCCTGATCCGGCAGACTTCGAGCCGATGGACGAAGATACGAGTGTGAGGGTGGACACACCCATCACACCGCCGGAATCGATTTCTCAGGATGAAGCCAATACTGATTTTCCTTCTGAAACGGAGTTGTCCCTACTCTCACACATCATTCGTTATGGAGATATGATCATCTCCGAAGAGGATGCCGATGAGCAGTGGACAGTGACCGAGATCATTGGCGAACAGGTCAGTGACTTGCGTGAAGAGGGACATCTGTCCTCGGTATTCACGCGGATCATGGATGAGTGCATAGGAGGGATACAGGAGGCCAAAGGGGAAGGGATCCCAGCATTCAATCCTACCAAACACTTATCTTACCATCCGGATGATACCATACGTGAGATTGCAAACAAATACATCACCGAGGAGTATCAACTCAGTAGCTTACACAAGGAGTATGAGGCTGAAAAGAAATCGGGTGAAGCCATCATGCGGCTCATAATGACAGACATCCTGACACTGAAGTACAAGATTATCGAAGGAGAGATACTGAAAGAACTAAACATCATAAAAGCACTGAGTGCTCAATCAGAGACCGGAGAGATATCCTCTCACGTGACACGCATGCAAGAGCTTAACGGCATCAAGAGACAAATTGCCGAGCTCCTCGGGGACAGGGTACTCATGCTCATATCGAAATAAAAATTATCTAATCAACTTAATATCTAAAATAAAATACATGAATGTAATCGAGGTTAGAGATGTCGTCAAAGACTACACCAAGCACAGAGCCTTGGATCATGTCTCCATGTCCGTACAGAAGGGCAAGGTACATGGTCTCCTTGGACCTAATGGTGCAGGGAAGACGACACTCATTCGCATCCTGAACAGGATCACAGCTCCCAACCAAGGGACCATCACGTTTGACGGACATCCCTTTGTGCCCGAAGATTTGGAGCGCATCGGCTACCTCCCTGAAGAGAGAGGCCTTTACCGGAAGATGAAAGTGGGCGAACAGGCCATATACTTGGCTCAACTCAAAGGTCTATCTCATAAAGAAGCCAAAGCAAGACTGACCCAATGGTTCGAAAAGCTCGACATAACAAACTGGTGGGACAAGAAGGTCGAAGAGCTGTCCAAGGGTATGGCACAAAAGGTACAATTTATCTCCACTGTCATGCATGAGCCCAGTCTGCTGATCTTCGATGAGCCTTTCAGCGGCTTTGACCCTATCAATGCAGAGATACTCAAAAGAGAAATCTTGGAGCTCCGAGACAAGGGTAGTACAATCATCTTCTCTACACACAATATGCAAAGTGTCGAAGAGGTGTGCGACAACATCACTCTGATCAACAAGTCCAAGGTAGTCCTTGATGGCGATGTACGCTCTGTCAAAGACAGATACAAAGGCAACAAATACAGGATAGTACTCGACGGAGCAGTCTCCATCTCCTCTAATCTGAGAGAAAAGTACAGTATAGAGGAGGAGGCACAAGACGGCTTCGGGCTATCACTTTTCACCGTGGCCAATCCTCAGAAGTTGGCTTCGTCCGAGATCATCACAGACTGGTGTCACGCCGGTAATATAACAAAGTTTGAAGAAGTGATCCCGAGTATGCATCAGATATTTCTGGATGTCGTAGGTGGGGTAAACTCTGACAACACAAACAGAGAAAGGAGTTGCGATGAATAAGTTTGGCATAGTACTCAAACGAGAGTACCTCACTCGTGTACAGAAGAAATCCTTCTTGATCTTTACGATCCTGACCCCATTCATCTTTATCGCCCTCATGGTCATACCCGCAGTGATCGCTCTCAACTCGAAGGACACGACAAAAAAGGAAGTCATCGTCATCGACAATACTTCGAAGTATCAGGATCTGTTCAAATCCGATGACATCTATACCTTCACGAAGGGTGACAAGAGCATCACCGAATACCGCAAAGAGGCCAATGAGGACATTTATGCTTACGTCCTCATCAACGACGACCTGCTCAAAGACCCTAAGGCCATCAGCATTCACTCCGGTAAGCAGATCCCTCGCGAACTTCAGGATAAGGTCGAAAGACTGCTCCTTCCGACCCTCAAGAATGAGCGCATCGAGTCCTTCAACATCCCTAATCTCAAAGAGATACTCCAAGAGAGCAATGTCACTCTGAATATCTCTACAATACGGTGGGAGAAAGACGGAAGCGAACAAGAAGCCTCGGCAGCTATCGCCAGCATCGTCGGTCAGGTCTTCAACATCCTCATCTATATGTTCATCCTCATGTACGGCATGATGGTGATGCAGAGTGTGAGAGAGGAGAAGAAAAACCGCATCGTCGAGATCATCATCTCTTCGGTCAAGCCACAGACCCTGCTCTTTGGCAAGATCTGTGCCATAGGTCTCCTTGGATTTACACAAATGTTCATCTGGATTGTGATAGGTATATTGGGGATCATAGGTGTACAGTTCTTCGCCCTTGGATCGATATCTTTCAATTCGGCCGAAATCAACCAACACATCTCTCAAGCCGGCATGGATCAAGCTACGATGGCAGAGGTACAGAGCATCGTCAATGCCATCTCCGGATTTGACTTCACCGGTCTGCTTTTTGCGTTTGTCTTCTACTTCATCTTTGGCTACTTCATATATGCAAGTATCTTTGCAGCGGCAGGTGCTGCAGTAGACAATGACGAAGATGTGAATCAGATGGTCACCCCCATCACCTTGTTCATGCTCTTTGCCTTTTATGCAGGCTTCTATTCGGCCAATAATCCCAATGGTCCCCTTGCCCTTTGGACATCATTCATCCCATTCACATCACCGGTCGTGATGATGGTACGCATTCCATACGAACCACCGATGTGGCAGATATTACTGTCTGCTGTGATATTGGTCGCAGGGACTTTTGCCCTCGTATGGGTAGCGGCAAAGATCTTCCGTGTGGGCATCCTTCTTTATGGAAAGAAGCCATCATTCAAGGAATTGTGGCAATGGCTACGTTATTATTAATGACTTCCCCAAAGCGATTTATATCTATGAAAAAGATACTTTTAGTCCTACTGAGCTTTGCCCTTTATCCGATATTCATAACCTCGGCTCAGAGCATCAAGTTTGAGATCGAGACAAGCGTCGGCACCATGAGGGGTCATCTCTACGATGATGTACCAAAGCATGTCGAGATGTTCGTCAAGTATGCCGAACGTGGAGATTACGATGGTACTCTTTTTGCGAGGGTCATCCCTAAGTTTATGATCCAAGGAGGATCTGCAGACTCTCGCAATGCCAAGCCCGGTGCTCGTATCGGAGCAGGGGATACCGGCAAAGAGATTGCTCACGAGTCGAGCCAAGCCCACTTCTACAAGAAGGGAGCACTCGCAGCTCCGAAGCAAGAGCCAAAATACAATCCCAAGCGTAAGTCTGACATGTCTCAGTTCTTCATCGTCCAAGGCGAGCTCCAGACCGTGGGCAGACTGGACACTCTTGAATTGGTCAAAAATCGTCCTATCAAACGCAAAGCTTTTGAGAAGTATTACACCCCGATAAAGGCAGAGATGGACTCCCTCAAGAAGGCCGACCCTCGTGCATACAATGCCAAGGGACAAGAGATCAACAGACTCATAGACTCTGTCCTCATGGCATCTCCGGATAAGCGGATCTTCACGCCCGAACAAAGGGATGCCTACACCAAACACGGAGGTCTCCCCTCGTACGAAGAATCATTCACCATATATGGCGAAGTAACTGAGGGGCTGGACATCATCGACATCATCGCCAACCAGAAGAGAGATAAGTTCGACCGTCCGCTGAAGGACATCAAAATAATAAAAGTCAAGATATTGCGCCGGTAAACTCAGTAATACAGACAAGATTTCCCCAAAAGCAGTCTAAGCCTCCGACAGGCTTCAGGCTGCTTTTCTCATACACTGTCTCATCCCAAACTTGTCAGACTTCAGAAACACACTCATAAAAAGTCGTAAAACTTGATGAATCGATTCATACGACTTTCGTTATCGAATCTTACGACTTAATTTATCGCCTCCTGCAACTCAAAAAACACGAAGAAAAGAACACTTAATCATCCGTCACAAAACTTGGCAAGATCGGACACATCACCCTCCAAACAAGATGTGTATCTTTGTGACAAACAGATATAGAAATGAAAAAAAGCACTGAATACATCCATCAACAAAAAGTCAACGATACGATCGACTATATCAGTGCACATCTGTCTGATCGACTCACCCTACATCTGTTGTCCGAGCGGGCACACGTCTCCCAAAGGCAACTTCTCCGCATCATGCAATCCTCCCTCGATGAGTCTCTGCACAGCTACATAGCCAGACAAAGATCGGAGCGAGCAGTGCTATACATGCAAATGGATGACCGACCTATCGCAGAAATTGCAGAAATGGTCGGATATGAGAGCTCACAATCTTTCGGTAAGGCATTCAAGAAACACTTCGGTATCTCTCCGAGGGGTTATATGACACAACTTCGAGAGAGACTCCAATCTCACACAAATGAGTGTCTCTCCTCCCACGAGTCCCCACCCCCATCCGTAGTCTCTGAAGAGGATGACTTGAATTTGGTGTACATCCGAATATTGGGGAAATATGGAGAAGAAGAGCCCTATCGCATTGCGTGGGACAAACTCCTTTCTTTTCTCTCGGAAAAGAAATCTATTTCGGCACACACAAGATTTATTGGTATCAGTTTTGATGACCCAAACGTAACAAAGCCCACCAACTGTCGCTTCTATGCGTGTGCCACAGTCGAAGGCGACATCACTCCGAAGGGAGAGTTCGGTACCATACGGATACAAGGAGGTAAATATGCAGTATACACTCTGATCGGCAGTCAAACAGGTCTGCAACCTCTCTACAATCGCATAATGCTAAATCCGGGGTATATCATACGTCATGGCTTAGCCTTCGAAGAGTATATCAATCATACGAGAGGTGGCACAGAGGAGCAGACTATAAAGATATACATACCCATAAAGTAGTACTAACGACAAATACCAAGAGCATGGCAAGACCGACAACAAAAGAACAACTTATCGAGAGTAGCCAAGAGGGATTTGAGAAACTCTTTGCCCTCATAGACTCGATGACAGACACGGAGCAGCAGACCTCTTTTTCATTTGAGGACAGAGACAAAAATATACGTGATGTTCTGGTACATCTATACGAATGGCATCAGTTATTACTCAAGTGGATCACAGCAAACCAAGCCGGGCAAAAGGCGAACTTCCTACCCGATCCGTACAATTGGAAAACTTACCCACAAATGAATATTGTTTTTTGGGAAAAGCACCAACATACGCCTTTCGACCTATCTGTCTCTATGGTGAAGCAAAGTCATGAAGAGGTTATGGACTTGATAAAGCATTTCACAAACGAAGAATTATTCATCAACAAACACTTCTCATGGACAGGTACGACAAGTCTTGGTGCCTACTGTGTATCCGCCACCTCAAGCCACTATGACTGGGCGATGAAGAAGATCCGAAAGCATAAAAAATCCATGAAAGGATAAAGACATTGTCGGGCAAAGATGAAAAGGAGCATTACTTTGTGTGGCTAAGTTATTTTTCTATATTTACCACACAATGATGATTAAACAAAGCATCAGCCCTATGATCTCGTTTTCAAAACGTTTTTTGAGGCTTATGAACAGATTCAAAATCAAAACAGTATGATCAAGAAATTAGCCTGCTTACTACTTGCCCTTCCGATGTGCACCTATGCTCAATCACCTCTCAGCGCACGCCAATCCGACCCGAAAGAAATGGGATGGATGAGGGGATTTCCACCAAGCAGAGAGAAAACGATATCTGCAAGGGATGGAAGCTTCTTCCGTTTTCCGGCACTACGATACAGCGTTTGCCATATGCGCACGTTTATGCCAACGACCGAAGTCAGCCCTGCTCGATACCAAAGATATCACTTCAAGAGCGAACCGGATAGAAATATAGATGCTCTGACTTTTGTCCCCTCAGGTAGTTCTGAATCGATGACTTGGGAGGAGTCCCTCTACGAGAACTACACCGATGGCATAATCATATTGCATAAAGGAAAAATTGTTTACGAAAGATACTTCGGAGAGCTCAAGCCACATGGTGTACATGCAGCGATGTCTGTAAGTAAGACACTGACAGGGACACTAGGAGCTCTGCTTGTGGCAGAAGGTGTGCTGGATGAACAGAAGAGGGCATCCGACTATGTCCCCACCCTGAAAAACTCTGCCTTCGGAGATGCTACGATCAGACAGATCTTGGACATGACGACGGGAATTAAGTACAGCGAGGACTACTCCGACCCGAAAGCTGAAATATGGGCCTTCTCTGCGGCGGGTAATCCGTTCGCTCAACCTCAGTCTGAGGATGCTCCACGAAATTACTACGAATACCTGATGACCGTACAAAAAGAAGGGATGCATGGACAGACATTTGGATACAAAACCGTCAATACCGATGTGATGGGATGGATCATATCCACCGTGACCGGCAAGCCAATCCCACAGCTACTCTCCGAACGTGTATGGCAACCTCTCGGCACTCATGTGGAAGGGTACTATCAGATAGATGGCTCGGGCATAGCCTTCGCCGGTGGTGGCTTCAATGGTAACATGAGAGATATGGCCATGTTTGGGGAAATGGTTCGACAAATGGGAAGGTTCAACGGCAAACAGATACTTCCTGCTCAAGTCGTTCAAGACATCATGAATGGGGGGAACAAGGAGGCTTTCGCACGCTCTTCGCATGGCTCTCATCTCAAGGGCTGGAGCTATAGAAACATGTGGTGGGTGCTGCACAACGAACATGGTGCTTTCACGGCTCGAGGTGTACATGGGCAAGCAATATACATTGACCCCAAAGCAGAAATGGTCATCGTCCGATTTGCTTCACACCCAGAGGCTAAAAACACGAAAAATGACCCGACCTCTCTGCCGGCTTATCATGCTGTGGCAAAGTACTTGATGAGCAAGAAATAAAAGCAAATAGAAAATTGTTTGACCAAAGTTGTTTGTACAACCGAAAAAGGCTATCCAACGAGACGTTGGATAGCCTTTTTCGGTTCAGTTAGGCATCAATACTCTTGCCAGCTCTTGATCTGAATGTCTTCGAGAGAAAGTTTGCAGAAAGCTGTGATAAACGCAGAGGCAAGGCGCGCATTCGTGATGAGAGGAATATTGAGGTCGGTTGCAGCACGGCGAAGCTTATAACCATTGGTGAGCTCTCCGGCAGATAAGTTCTTATTGATATTGACGACAAGATCCACCTCACGAGACTGCAAAAGATCGAGTGCTTGCGGTTGTCCATGCTCGCTCGGCCAATAGCAGACCTTGGATGGGATACCGTTTTCGTCCAAGAAGGCGTGAGTTCCCTGGGTCGCATATATCTTGTAGCCCTTACGATGAAGTGCCTTTGCCGCCTCAAGCATATCGACCTTCTGTCGCGCTCCACCGGTAGACATAAGGATAGCCTTTTCGGGGATGCGCTGTCCGACGGAAAGCATCGCCTTGAGGATGGCTTCGTTGGAGTCAGAAGCAATACATCCGACTTCACCCGTAGAGGTCATATCCACACCGAGCACAGGGTCAGCCTTCTGCAGACGAGAGAAAGAGAACTGTGATGCCTTGATCCCCACATAATCGAGATCAAAGGCATTCTTCTGAGGGCGTTCGTATGGCTCCCGAGCATGATCTTTGTGGCGAGATCGATGAGGTCGATCTTCAAGACTTTACTGACAAATGGGAACGAACGAGAGGCTCTGAGGTTACACTCGATGACCTTGATCTCGTTGCCCTTGGCAAGGAATTGGATATTGAATGGTCCGGAGATATGGAGTTCTTTCGCAATCTGGCGTGTGATGCGCTTGATACGACGAATGGTCTCAATATAGATCTTCTGAGCGGGGAACTGTATCGTAGCATCCCCGGAGTGGACTCCCGCAAACTCGATATGCTCACTGATAGCGTATGCGATGAGTTCGCCATGATCGGCAACAGCATCCATCTCGACCTCCTTGGCATGCTCAATAAAGGAAGAGACAACAACAGGATGCTTTTGAGACACATTGGCTGCAAGCTCCAAGAAACGTCTCAACTCGTCATCGTTCGAACAAACGTTCATCGCCGCTCCGGACAAGACATAAGAGGGACGGACAAGGACAGGATAGCCGACTTGTTCGACAAAGGCTGTGACATCTTCGAGAGAGGTCAGCTCCTTCCATGCTGGTTGGTCGATACCCAAACGGTCAAGCATGGCGGAGAACTTATGCCTATCCTCTGCATTGTCAATGTCTTTAGCCTGTGTACCAAGGATAGTCACACCCTTGGCTGCGAGCTTGACGGCGAGATTGTTGGGAATCTGTCCCCCGGTAGAAAGGATCGTACCTCTGGGCTGCTCAAGTTCGATAATATCCTGAACACGTTCGAAGCTCAATTCATCGAAGTATAGACGATCCGAAAGATCGTAGTCTGTACTGACAGTCTCAGGATTATAGTTGATCATGATAGAACGCAGCCCGGCCTTGCGAATGGTCTTCAAGGCACTGACACCACACCAGTCGAACTCAACAGAACTACCGATACGGTAAGCTCCCGATCCAAGAACGATAACACTTCGATTGTCATGCTCGGGCTGTACATCATGTACATCTCCACCATAAGTAAGGTAAAGATAATTGGTAAGGGCAGGATACTCGGCAGCAAGAGTGTCGATTTGCTTGATCACAGGGACAATACCCATTGACTTGCGATAAGTGCGCACTTTGTCCTGAACACCTTCTATATCATCGATGGTATGCTTGTAGATGGCACGTGCAATCTGAAAGTCAGAAAAGCCTTCTTTCTTTGCTCTCTTCATCAAGTCCTTAGAGACTTGAGTGATGTCTGTAAGTTGCTCCAGCTCTTCGGCAGTATCTACGATTTTGCGTAGCTTACGAAGGAAGAAGAGATCAATCTTCGTAAGTTGATGGATATCTTCGATGGTGTAACCTTTGCGGAAAGCCTTACTGATGACGAATATACGATTGTCTGTGGGCTGACGAAGTGCGCCATCAATATCATCGAGGACAAGTTCTTTGTTCTCAACAAAACCGTGCATACCCTGACCGATCATACGTAGCCCTTTTTGGATACTTTCTTCAAAGGTACGCCCGATAGCCATGATCTCCCCGACAGACTTCATACTGCTACCCAGCTCTCGAGATACTCCGTGGAACTTGCTCAAGTCCCAACGAGGGATCTTACATACGACATAATCAAGGGCCGGTTCAAAACAAGCTGATGTGTGCTTGGTGACGCTATTCTTAAGATCGAAGAGCCCGTATCCCATACCCAACTTGGCCGCAACGAAAGCAAGGGGATAACCCGTAGCCTTGGATGCCAAGGCTGACGAACGGCTCAGACGTGCATTGACCTCTATGACACGATAGTCCTCGCTCTCTGTGTCGAGGGCATACTGCACGTTGCACTCTCCGACGATACCGATATGACGGACGATCTTTATGGCGATCTCTCTCAACTTTTGATGTTCACTATTGGTAAGAGTCTGAGAGGGAGCTATGACAATACTCTCACCTGTGTGGATACCGAGAGGGTCAAAGTTCTCCATATTACATACTGTGATACAGTTGTTGTATTTGTCACGCACCACTTCATACTCAATCTCCTTCCAACCCTTGAGACTCTTTTCGACAAGGACCTGAGGCGAGAACGCAAATGCTTTTTCACAAAGGACATCAAGCTCTTCTTCATTGTCGCAGAAACCGCTACCTAACCCTCCAAGAGCATAAGCTGCACGGATGATGACAGGATAACCGAGCCTCTTTGCTGCAGCTCTTGCGGCTTCGATATTTTCGCAAGCCTCGCTGCTGATGGTCTTCACATCGATCTCATCAAGTTTCTGTACAAAGAGTTCACGGTCTTCGGTATCTATGATGGCCTGAACAGGAGTACCCAACACTTCGATGTTATACTTCTCCAGGACTCCGGCACGATGCAGAGCCACACCGCAGTTGAGCGCGGTCTGTCCACCAAATGCCAAAAGGATGCCGTCGGGACGTTCTTTCTCGATGACACGCTCCAAGAAGTATGGAGTCACAGGCAGGAAGTACACCACATCGGCAACACCCTCGGATGTCTGTACCGTAGCGATATTAGGATTGACAAGGACGGTGGATATACCTTCCTCTTTGAGGGCTTTGAGTGCTTGTGAGCCGGAGTAGTCAAACTCTCCTGCTTCACCAATCTTCAGTGCTCCCGAACCGAGCACCAACACTTTATTGTATTTCTTTATAGCCATAGTATCTGTCAGGGTCTTTTATTTGGTCAATAAAGCGACGAAATCATCGAAGAAAAATTGTGTATCTGTCGGTCCGCTACATGCTTCGGGGTGAAACTGTACGGAGAACATCTGTCCCGACTCGTGGATGAGACCTTCGTTGGAACCGTCGTTAAGGTTGATGAAGTAAGGCTTCCACCCTTCGGGCAGGGTATCGGGATCAATCGCAAAGCCGTGGTTCTGACTGGTCACAAAACATCTGTCTGTACCAACCATACGCACTGCCTGGTTGTGGGAGCGGTGTCCGTACTTCATCTTGACCACATCTGCCCCTATGGCACGTCCGATAAGCTGATTCCCCATACAAATACCGGCAATAGGTTTACCCATAGTCATTGCCTTGCGGATATGCTCTATGGTTGGGATACAAAGGTTGGGATTACCCGGACCATTGCTGATAAATATACCGTCAAAGGTCATCGTCGTAAAGTCATAATCCCAAGGCACTCTATGCACGGTAAGACCTCTTTTCAAAAGGTTACGAAGTATGTTTTCTTTCACACCACAGTCGACAAGGACAATCTCCTTGCCCAAAGTCCCCTTGTAAGTAATGACTTCTTTTGTCGAAACTCTCGCCACAAGGTTGATCTCATCCGTATTCACGAAGTCTATATCATCCCCATCCTCGATAAGGATCTTACCCATAAGGGGACCATGATCACGCAACTTCTGTGTGAGAGCTCTGGTGTCTATCCCCGTAAGACCGGTCACGCCATCGCGCTTCATACCTTCCTCGAGGCTCTCTGTGGCATTCCAGTGACTATACCCTTCACAATAATCGTGAACGATGAAGCCTTCCGGATGCATCTTATGGCTTTCATGAAACACGGTAAGTCCTGTTTCCTCGTCCTTCTCCAATGTAGGCAGACCATAGTTACCCACCAAAGGGTAAGTAGACACAAGTATCTGTCCCTCAAAGGAAGGATCCGTAAGGCTCTCGGTGTATCCGGTCATTGCAGTGCTGAATACAACCTCGCCACTCACCGGCTTCTCAGCCCCGAACACTTCCCCCTCATATCTCGTCCCATCGCTTAGGATTAGGACTCCCTTTTTTCTCATATAGTCGTAGCTTTTGTGTAGTTATCAGATTTTCTTGAAGTCATTCTCGTAGTAATCCATATACGCTTTGTTGACAAGATGCGTGCCTCCCGGTGTAGGATAATCTCCGGAGAAGTACCAGTCTCCGGGATGATTTGGGATCGCATCATGAAGCCCTTCCATAGTCTGATAGACGAGCTCTACCTCGGACTTGACAAAATCAGGCTTGAGCAACTCCACGATCTTAGTATTGATCTCCTCCATCGTGAAGGGCTCATAGATAGCCTTGACAAAGTTTTCGGATCGACTCTGCCCCTCTTCCATCGCCTTGCAGATACGTGCATAGGTGTCATGGATGATGACTTGCTTCCCTCTCTCTATGAGCAAAGCGATTGCGGCACGGAATGCCACAAACTCCTTCATCTTACTCATATCGATACCATAATAGTCGGGATAGCGTACTTGTGGAGAGGAAGATACAATGACGATCTTACGAGGACCAAGCCTGTCGAGTATGCTGATAATGCTCTCCTTCAATGTCGTCCCCCTGACGATGCTGTCATCGATGACGACAAGAGTATCTTTTCCCCTATCTATGGATCCATAAGTCACATCGTACACGTGCCCGGCAAGGTCGTTACGGCTGGTTCCTTCAGCAATGAACGTCCTCAATTTGATGTCTTTGATTGCCACCTTTTCTGCACGTATCCTCTTATGGAGAATCTTTTCGATGTCTTCTTTCGAGAGGTTTGAACCCGAAGTGATCTTCTCTGCTTTGAGTTTGTTGAGATGCTCATCAAGACCCTCCACCATGCCGAAGTAAGCAACCTCTGCCGTATTTGGGATGAAAGAGAACACGGCATGATCCAAATCGTTGTTGATGCTCTTTAGGATCTGAGGAGTAAGGTTCTTACCCAATTGTTTACGCTCCTTATAGATGTCAATATCGCTACCACGAGAAAAATAGATGCGCTCGAACGAACAAGCCTTATTCTCTTTGGGTTCAAGTATCTTCGTAAGATTTATCTTTTCTCCGGTACGATCGATAGTGATGGCATGCCCCGGTTGAAGTTCCTTGACCTGATCATACGTGAGGTTCATCACCGTTTGTATCACCGGACGCTCCGAAGCCACGACGACGATCTCCTCATCAATATAGTAAAATGCAGGACGGATGCCCCAAGGATCTCTCATCACATACATCTCGCCACTACCCGTAAGGCCACACATGGCATAGCCCCCATCCCAGTCAGGCGAACACTCCTTGAGAGGTGTCGTCATATTGATACGAGCCTCGATGTCGTTGGTGATATCCATTCCGGTAAGACCCTTCGCTTTACTTTCTCTGAAGCGATGCTCCACCTCTCTATCGAGACGATGCCCGATCTGTTCGAGCAGAATATGTGTATCCGAAGTGTTGCGAGGGTGTTGTCCGACAGAAGCAATCTTGTCGAAGATCGTATCCACCGAGGTAAGATTGAAGTTGCCACACACAGCAAGGCTCTTTGCTCGCCAGTTGCTACGACGCATCATGGGATGGACAAACTCCAAACCCTTCTTTCCCGTGGTACTGTATCTCAAATGCCCTAAATAACATTCCCCAGCAAATGGCACATGTTCTGTCGCATAGACAGGATCGCTCAATTGGTCTGGGGAAACGGTATTAAAAATAGAATGGATAGAATTAAATATTTCGGTGATGGCAGTATTGCCAAGAGCACGCTCACGATACATATACTCCTCACCCGGCGAAGCTGCAAGCTTGACACAGGCTATACCTGCGCCCTCTTGTCCACGATTGTGTTGCTTCTCCATCAAGAGGTACATCTTGTTGATGCCATACATCCATGTTCCATATCGTTTATGGTAATACTCAAGAGGTTTTCTCAAGCGTACCATAGCGATACCACACTCATGTTTCAGTGGTTCCATATAAATGATTGTCTGTGTAAATCTACGATTTTAGGGGTCTACCATATATCAGTACAAAGATAGCTTTTTTGACCTATATGGGAGATGGTGTGTTCGAAAAAATATCACTCAAGTCCCCCTACCCGGGGACAAATAGAAAGGAGGTCTCTCATCACACTGTTTTGATGAGAGACCTCCTTTTTCATTATTCTGTAGACACAAATTCTAAGATTACTTATTCTTGTTTTGAGCCTTGACGAACTTACGGTTATTGATCAAGTAAGCTATCGGAGTCGCAACAAAGAGAGTTGCGTACGTACCGAAGATAACCCCGATCATGATTGCGAACGTGAAGCTGCGGATATTAGCTCCTCCGAAGAAGAAGATCACCAACACCACAAGCAATGTACTGAAGCTGGTATTGAACGTACGAGCAAGAGTTGAGTTGATCGCTTGGTTGAAGACATCAAATCTGTTACGCGTAGGATAATCCTTGAGTGTCTCACGGATACGGTCGAAGACCACCACCGTGTCATTGATTGAGTAACCGATGATCGCAAGCACGGCTGCGATGAAGTTTTGATCTATCTCCATGGAGAATGGCATCACCTTCCACAAGATAGCATAGAGCGAAATGATGATGAGGGTAGTCACAGTCACCGAAGCAAAAGCACCGATAGAGAATGCCACATCTCTAAATCTGATCAAGATATAGATCGCCATAAAGATGAGAGAGATGATGACCGCAATGACCGCACCACTCTTGATGTCATCCGCCATACTTGCACCCACCTTCTGTGAGCTTTGGATGTACTTGTCCACAAACATCTCGTGAGAGACATTGTCTCCGATGATAGGCTTGAGCCCCTCGTAAAGTTTATTTTCAATATCTGCATCTACTTCAGGAGTATTCTCGATGATACGATAGTTCGTAGAGATGCGGACCTGATCAGGGGTACCGATAGTGATCACACGCACACGACCTTCAAATGAAGGACTGAGCAGATCGGCAACTTCGGCTGTTGTGACATTTCTGTCGAACTTCACGACATAGTTACGTCCTCCCGTAAAGTCAATACCACTATTGAGACCGATAGTAAACATAGCAACAAGACCTGCTGCGATGATACCGAGAGGAAGGATGAAACCTGTCGTCATCTTACCGACGATGTTGAGCTTCGCATCCACCATGAAGTTCTTAGAGATCGATGTGGTGTATGTCACCTTGTCCATCTTACCCTTACGAGCAAGTCTCTCAAATACGAGACGAGTGATGAAGACTGCTGTGATGAACGAACAGATAAGACCGATGATCAATGTGGTAGCAAATCCACGAATAGGACCTGTACCGAACATATAAAGAATGATACCGGTGATGATGGTCGTCACATTAGAGTCAATGATCGCAGAGAATGCGTTCTTGTATCCATCCTCGATAGACTTAAGCATAGACTTACCGGCACGGAGCTCTTCTTTGATACGCTCGAAGATAAGCACGTTAGCATCCACAGCCATACCGAGAGTAAGGACAAGACCGGCAATACCGGAAAGTGTCAAGACTGCGTGTAGAGATGCAAGGATACCAAGCGTCAAGAAGAGGTTGAGGATGAGAGCACCGTTAACCACCAAGCCCGGAAGGATACCGTACATCACACACATATAAATCATAAGGAGGATAAGGGCGATGATGAAGGAGATGATACCTGCATTGATTGCTTCCTTACCAAGCGATGGACCTACGACATCCTCTTGTACGATACGTACAGATGCAGCCATCTTACCGGACTTGAGCGTGTTTGCCAAGTCATTTGCTTCGTCTACGGTAAAGCTACCTGAGATTTGAGACTGACCGTTAGGAATCTCGCTATTGACATTAGGCGCAGAGTAAACCACATCGTCAAGGACGATAGCGATAGAGCGACCGATGTTTTCCTTTGTGAGACGCGCCCATTCCTTAGCACCCTCAGCGTTCATAGACATAGAGACCCCCGGGTCTTGTCTGCCACCTTGATTGATGATCGTGCTCTCAGCAGTAGTGATCACATCACCTGATAGAGCAGCAGAGCCATCGCGACGAGTTTGCTTGATAGCATATAGTACATATATCTTGGAGCCCTCAACCTGCTCCTTGGCACTCCACTTAAGTTGGAGCTGACGAGGGAGGATTTCTTTGACTTGTGGGACATTGAGCATAGAGTCGATGGCATACATATCAGCCGCTCTTGCCACACCGACAGCAGGCCCCATATTTTGGAGCTGAAGGAGAGAGAGAAGTGGATGATCGTTGCTGACAGTAGCAGTCTCAGCCTCTGCGACGCCTGCCGCCATAGCCAAGCTGTCTACGCCAGACACAGTTGTCTCGACAGCAGTAGAATCAGCTTCTTCAACAACCACTTCGGGTTCAGTATCAGATGATCTCTTGGAGAGTTGTGCAAGGATCATGTCTGCCCTCTGGAGGTGAGGAATGATTTCAGTTGCAGTAAATGTTTCCCAGAACTCAAGGTTAGCACTACCTTGGAGGAGTTTACGAACACGTTCAGGCTCTTTCACACCGGGAAGTTCGACAAGGATACGACCATTCGTCTCAAGTCTTTGGATGTTCGGAGCGACAACCCCAAATCTGTCGATACGAGTACGAAGAACCTTAAACGAGCTATCGATAGCATCCTTTACCTCTGCACGGAGTACCTTCTCCACCTCTGCATCTGTCGAAGAAGTGGTGATACGATCCTTGAGCTCGAGTGTACCAAAGATTGCCGCAAGTCTTGCTCCCGGATCTATACGGTGAAACTCGTCGATAAACACAGAGATAAAATCCTTCTGCGAACGCATCTGGATGTCTTTGGCAGACTCCATGGCTGCGAGGAATGTAGGATCTTGGCTATTGCCGGAAAGGTTCTTGACAACGTCAGCGACATTGAGTTCGAGGATGACGTTCATCCCCCCTTGAGGTCAAGACCGAGACCGATCTCATTGTCTCTTACCTCCTTCAGGGTATATCCGAGCCACACTTTCTGAGACGAAAGAGAGTCGAGATACTTGATCTCTTTCATCGGATCTCCTTGAGCATACTCCTTGGCCTTGTTTGCATAGTGCCCTGACACGAATGAGAATGACAGGTAAAACGCACATACCAAAACCATTACGAATGCTACTCCTTTAACTAAGCCTTTGTTTTGCATTTGTGTTGTAAGTTGTTATGATATTTATTTAAATTATTTTGTCTATGCTACATAATATCAGGGAACAAAGATAAGATTTTTTACCATAAATGACACTATTACACACTACTAATTCAGTGATTTCTCTCTCTTCTCAGACAAGAGAGAGAAATCAAGACGGATGTTGGAAGAGATTTGAGAGAAAGATTTGAGTTCAAAAAGGCTCATTTACACCTGCTCTGACACCATAGTTCAATACCGTTGCCACAGACTCAAAACAAGTTGATGTGACACTCCTTATTACCCTCTCATGCCCTCCCCTTTGGGAGGAGGACAGAGCTCGCTTTGTGAGATGACAGAAAGTTTTCTGACAAGGGATAGAATACGTTCTGTCACCTAAATTCAGCAAAAGAAATCTCCCTCCCAAAACCGATAGAAGTTAATCTTCAAAGTTTTGAGAGGGAGTTTTGATTCAATCCTTGTGTCCGTCAGAGCTAACGACAACTATCTCTTTTTGCAGACGATTTGATCCTTGTAGGAGAGGTTGATGAATTTGTACTTTTCGGCTCCGACCTTGGGCAAGATGCGGCGGTAGAAGACTGGTATTTTTTTCAGCTTCTCATCCAAGCCATCCAAGTCATCGATCACGAAGACATAGTCTCCGACCCTCGGATAGAGCCAGATCTCCTCTGCAGACACCAAGTGGATGGATCCGATGAACTCTCTCCACTCCTCGTTCTCTCGGAGGTAAGCCCCCAAGGTATAAAGTGTCTCAGAGGCGGTTTCACTACTGAGGACTCCCGTTACGAGAGGGACATGAGCCGAAGCTCCGGCTCTATTACTGAAGACTTTGCCTGTATCGTCGACATAGTAGGACTGACCGGCTGTGTAATATCGTATGATGGGGCACCTCTCGGTGATCTCGATATTCATCGCCTTGCCCCAAGGTGATACATAAGCGGTGACTTCCGAAATGTAGGGAGACTTCACAAGGAGAAGACTTTCGACCCTATGCGCATTGACTTCTCGTTCGACAGTATCATTGGGGTTGAAAGGCAACATCGCCAATACATCCTTGGTCGTGAGGAAGCTATATTCTTTCCCCGTGTGCAATAGACTGACCGAGGTCTTTCTCGGAATGATGATACGCTCCCCTCCCCCGTCACTTATTCGTCGAACAGCAACAAGAAGCGTGTACCCCAACAGTGTGACACACACGAGCACACCGACCAACTTCAATAATCTGTACAGATATTTCATCGCGTCACCTTATGATGGTCTTGAGATATTCTTTTACTTTGGGCACTTCAAACTCTATATCGCCAGCCCCCATCATCACGAGGACATCAAAGTCATGCTTGTGGAGCTCTCCGATAAGTTCGGCTTTAGAGACGACACACTTCTGAGACTTGTCGATATACTTTAATATCGAATGAGAAGAGATTCCCGGTATAGGGAGCTCCCTGGCAGGATAGATATCGAGGAGGATTACGTCATCACATTGGCTCAGGCTTTGCCCAAACTCTTGTTGAAAGTCTGCTGTGCGACTGTATAGATGTGGCTGAAACACCACTGTGATCTTCTTGTCAGGATACAACTTTCGTATCGATGAGAGCGAAGCATCTATTTCATCGGGATGATGAGCATAATCATCGATAAGTATCGGATGCTCCGATGAGACAAGCACACGCTCAAAACGTCGATGAACACCTCTGAAAGAAGCGAGTCCGTCTCTCAGTTCGTCCTCTGTGCAGCCACAAGCCTGAGCAAGTCCAAGAGCAGCAGTCGCATTGACAACATTGATTTCTATCGGAGTGCCGATCTGCATACGCTCATAAACACCTCCGGGATAATGCCAATCAAAATAGAGTTCGCCTCCCTCATAAGAGACATTGTCATATCTATATTCAGATGAAGACCGTCCCCCATACTTGAGAGCCCTTGTCCCATTACCCAAGCGTGGCACAATGTGTGTCTCCTCATCATGCATCAAGATCAGACCACCGTCTGCCGTAAGCGATGTGAAGTGCTCAAAAGCCTCAGTAAATGCAGCAGCATCACCATAAATATCAAGATGATCAGGCTTCGTCGATGTGATGATCGACATGTAGGGGCTCAGGCGGTGAAAAGAGCGATCATACTCATCGGCTTCGACAACCACGTAAGGGCTATTCTCATCGAGCATTAGGTTCGAATCATGATTGAGAGATACACCTCCGAGGAAGGCATTAGCACCGACATGAGACTGTCGAAGCAAGTGTGCCAATAGTGTACTGGTAGTAGTCTTTCCATGTGTGCCTGCAACACAAAGAGCCTTTGATCGCGCAGTGATAAGGCCAAGGACTTCCGAACGTTTGTGAAGTACCATCCCCTTACCCTCATAGTAGAGGCGGACGTTATTGTCACGTGGAATAGCGGGTGTATAAACGATAAGACAGTCATCTCCCCGAAAGCTCTCAGGAATCAAAGCCTCATCATCGACATAAAAGATCTGTGCACCTTTTGACACAAGACTTTGAGTAATGGGCGTCTCCACACGATCATAGCCCCCTACAGCATAACCATAGTGCAGGAAGTAACGGGCGATAGCACTCATCCCGATCCCTCCAATACCGATGAAAAACACCTTACGAGGAGTTCCGCTGTCGTCTATATCAACTGCTTTTGTCATACAAGAGTATCGTATATTATTTCCTTTTATTTTGAGCGATGATGTATTCTATCTCATCGACAATCCTCTTTGCCGAATCCTTCAATGCCAGCTTGGAGATATTACGGCTCAGGAGTGTTCGACGGTCATCGTCATCGACAACATCAAGAAGTAGAGAGGCAAGCTGTTCGCGAGCATCGCTGTCCTTGACCATGATTGCGGCTCCTTCATTGACGAGAGCCATTGCATTCTTGGTCTGATGGTCCTCCGACACATTGGGAGATGGGACGAGTATCACAGGTAGTTCGAGCAAACAAAACTCAGAAATAGACCCTGCTCCTGCCCTTGAGACAACTAAGTCTGCCACTGAGAAAGCCAAATCCATCTTGTACACAAAGTCGGTCACAACTATGTTGTCACAGTCCCCAAGAGCCTGCACCTCGGCCTTGGCTTTGCCTATGTATCCCTTACCCGTCTGCCATATCACTTGGATATCCTTGCGCTGTGCGAGTCGCCCCAATGCTGCTGAAATGCTGTCATTGATCGTCTTTGCACCCAAACTACCACCAATGACAAGTACAGTCTTGCGATCCGGACGCAGACCAAAGTACTCATAAGCCTCCGGAGCATGCTTGGGGACTTCGAAGAGATCCTGACGAACAGGATTACCTGTCAGTATGATATTTTCCTTGGGAAAGAATCGCTCCATCCCCTTGTATGCCACGCAGACTTTCTTTGCCCATCGACCGACAATCTTATTGGTAACACCGGCGTAAGAGTTCTGCTCTTGGACAAGGGTGGGCACCCCCAGCAGATTGGCAGTAATGAGGGTCGGAGCACTGGCATACCCCCCCACTCCGATAGCAATATCCGGAGCAAAGGCTTTGAGCACTTTACGGACAGTAAAGAGTCCCTTGATGAGGCGGTACAAGATAGGAATATTTTTATGTAGACGTTTACGGTCAAGCCCCTTCACAGGCAGGGTAAGTATCTCATACCCTGCGGCAGGTACTTTCTCTTCTTCCATACGCCCCTTAGCCCCGACAAAGAGAAACTTTGCCTGAGGATCACGACGCCTTATCTCGTTTGCAATGGACAAAGCCGGAAAGATATGGCCCCCCGTACCGCCACCACTGATGATGTACTTATGACTTTCCATATAATTGGGTTATCTATGATCTTGATCGTTGTCCTCGTATTCTACTATCTCAGGCACTTCCTCTGTCTCGACAGCAACACCACCTGCTTCGGCTATACGATGCTCACGCTCGTGCTCGGCTGCATTGCTGACAGACAGAAGGACGGCAAAGTAAGCTGCCGTGATAATGTAAGATGTCCCCCCGCGACTGATGAAAGGCAAAGGCTGCCCCGTCACCGGAAACACTCCTGTGGCGACCAACATATTTATCATTGCCTGCAAGGTAATCGCCAGGCCGATACCCATAAGCATCAGCTTGAGATACATACTGTTCGTTCGCCCGGCAATGATCGCAATACGAAAAAACAATATGATATAAAGAGCCAATACAACGAGGCTACCTGCAAGGCCATACTCCTCGACGATCATAGCATAGATAAAGTCCGAATAGGGCTGAGGTAGGAAGTACCTTGCCTCACTATCCCCCGGACCGACCCCGGTGATTCCACCACGTGCCATCGCCTTCTTGGACTGGACGATCTGATAGTCCTTGTTGTTCATGTCCAACTTACTCTCACCATCCTCATCTGTAGACTTGAAGAAACGCTCTATACGAGCCTTTCCTGTGGCGAGACGCCCCTTACCTTCAAGCATGGATGATGGCAGTATCATGAGGACGGCAAGACCGAGACCACCTGCAGCGACAAGCCCCAAGAAAGTCATAGTGAGCATCTTCCTGTTAGCTTGTGCGATGATCCCCATCAGAAATACCACCGCACCGATGAGCAAAGCCGTAGATATATTTTCGATAAAAATAAGAAGGGCTATCACTGCCGTAGGTATGGCAACCCCGAGGAAAGCCGCCTTCTCTTTGTAATCCGCCTTACCAAGACGAAAAGCCGCAAAGTTGATCAGCGCAAACCGTGCAATTTCAGAGGGTTGAAACTCTACCCCGAAGAACTCTATCCAACGCTTACCATCGTTGCGCTCCACTCCCATCAGTAGGACAAGGAGCAGTAGGACAACGGAGATGAGGACGAGCAACCTCGACATCCCGGCAAAGACTTTCGGAGGTATGCGCGAACCCACCAGACACACCATAAACGCAAAGAATACGTGCCCCGAGTGACGTATGATGGGGTTATAAAAGCCTCCACCTCTCTGCTCACTCAAGAATGCGATATTGCTTGTCGCTGAGAAGACAAGAACAATGGAAATAAACATAAGACCAAGGATGACAAACCAAATGGTCTTGTCCCCCTTGAATAAAAAATGGAAAAAACGCTGCATAGAGCGTCCGGTCTCTCTTCTTTCTGCGTCGGTTGTCATCGGAGTTTGAATGTGGGTGTTCCTCAATAAGTGCAATCAAAGCAAAGGTAACAACTTTTTCACCAAAATCTTGTCACCCCGAGGACTTTTATTTTTGCTTCCCGACCCGACATTTGTACAGGTAACCAAGCAGGAGAGTCACCCAAAAAGAAGTCATGGCGTAGACCAAGGAGGGCTTGAGCATATCCTGACTTTTCAGAAGCGTACCAGCTATAAGCATGGCAAGCGAACTGTTTTGCACCGCAATCTCAATGGCTGCTGTGAGACGCAACTCACTCGACAGCCGAGTCACACTCGACCAAAACACAGCCGCAACAAAGCCCACGACATTGAACAAGACTGCCATCGGGAAGAGTAAAAACATCTCTGAGTCCTCAAGCTCCGCTCCGCCTTGGTTACCGGAAGCAAAAAATTTGATCCCGAAGACAAATGCAAGAATCACCAGCATCACCCCCTTGAGAGGGAGCTGGAGCTTCATACTGAGATCACTCCAACCTCTGCGTACAGCCATCCCCAGCAGCACGGGCAGTATGGTGACCAAGAAGATGTGAGACATCATCTCCCCCATGGGCATCACAACCGTCACCTCGGGAAGATGAAAGATCCGGAGAGCCACAGAAATAATAAGAGGTATGGTGAGTAGAGAAATAAGGCTGTTGAGTACGGTAAGAGACAAAGACATAGCCACGTTACCTCGCAGCAGATAGGTGATAACCCCCGAAGTGGTTCCCCCCGGACAGACAGACAAGATGATGAAGCCGACCTTGAATGCGCTCGGGATCGGGAATAAGGCCACGAGTCCCAAAGCCACCACCGGCAACAGGATGATCTGCCCGAAGAGACCGACGAGGATGGGTTTGGGATGCAATACCAAATCCAAATAGTCCTGACGAGTCAGAGAGAGCCCCAGGACAAACATAACCAGCCCTACTGCCCCCGCCAATAATACATCTATCAGATTGACCATGTCATGCCCCTCGCATTGTTTTAGTGAATGTTACAAATATAGGGATATATTGCGTTTCCTACTGCCCAATCAAGCATAATTAACTGCCCCTCCCGCTTTTATCGGCTCAAAACTTAGCCCGACAGAATGGTTTCTGCCAAGCTCCAAAAAACGGTCTATCCGATGAAAGAACACATTATATCCAACCACAAAAATCCACAGTCTCATCCATTTTCAAGGCTGTGGCAGCATGATAAAAAACAATGGGACACACCGACTATCTCGGTGCATCCCATTATTTTTATGTATCAGTCCGAAAACTACTTGGCTCACACCAAACAGGTACTACAGTCATGGACTGCCATTGCGGTAATGTTGACGATGTCTGTCACCGTAGCATCATGGTCTGTGAAGTATACCGGCTTACGAAGTCCCATCTGGATAGGCCCTACGACCTCCTCGGCATCGTCTGCTTCACGAAGGAGTTGATAGCAAGCATTGGCAGCAGAGAGACGTGGGAAGATTAGGACGTTTGCATTGTGACCCTTGATCTTATTTTCAGGATAACGAGCATCCCTCTTGTCGGCATGAAGTGCCATAGACACCCTCATCTCACCCTCGACCATGATGTGCGGATACTTCTCGTGCAAGATCGCCACAGCCTTACGCGCTTCACGTGTAGACTCTGCATCATCCGATCCGAAGTCCGAGAAGCCGACCAAAGCAACGACAGGCTTCACTCCGAAACAACGTACCTTGTCGGCCGCCATGACAGTGATGTCTACGAGTGCCTCCGCAGTGAGGTTACAGTTGATGAGCGTATCAGCAAGGAAGAGAGGGCCATTCTTGAGTGTCACCATGTGCATCGTTGCGAAGTGATCCACCCCATCTTCAAGTCCGACAGTCTGCTTCGCAATATTTGCCAAGTGGCTGTGATGGCTGTACACCCCGGTCACCATACCATCGGCATCACCGCTGGCTACCATCATCATACCGAAATAGTTGGGATCAAACATCTGATCCATTGCTTCGGGGACATTACCCCCCTTTCGCCAGTTATTTTTGGCCAACTGCTTGGAGTACTCTTGCCTGCGAGCTTTCTCTTCATCACTCCTATGATTGACGATCTCGATGCCCTCGAGGGATAGATCAAGCTCTGCCGCAAGAGCCTTGATCTTATTAGGATTACCGAGGATGATGGGCTCGGCCAGTTTTTGATTGCGCACCTCAACGGCTGCCTTGAGTGTCGAGACATTTTCGCCTGCAGCATAGACAATCTTGTGAGACGATAGCTTGGCTGCTTCGTGAAGACGTCTTGTAAGGTGACTCATGAGCCCGAGACGAGAGAGGAGCTCATCCTCGTATGCTTCCCAATCTTCGATGGTCTTCTGCGCCACACCACTCTCGATAGCAGCCTTTGCCACAGCTGTGGAGACCCTTACGATGAGTCGAGGGTCCACAGGCTTGGGGATGAAGTAATCTCTACCGAACTTGAATGTCGTATTGCCATAAGCAGTATTCACTTCATCGGGAACACTTTCTCTCGCCAAAGCAGCAATAGCCATGGTAGCAGCCATCTTCATCTCCTCATTGATAGCCTTGGCGCGCACATCCAAAGCCCCACGGAAAATATAAGGGAACCCAATCACGTTGTTGATCTGATTGGGGTAGTCCGAGCGACCGGTCGCCATGATGATGTCCTTGCGAGCAGACATAGCCTCTTCGTAAGTAATCTCCGGATCGGGATTGGCAAGGGCAAAAACGATAGGATTATCCGCCATCGAACGTATCATATCCTGAGTAAGGACTCCCGGACGAGACAGCCCCACAAAGACATCGGCACCCACAATAGCTTCGGCAAGAGTACGTACGTCTCTACGCTCGGTGGCAAAGTAGCGCTTCTGCTCCGTAAGGTCGGCACGATCGCTGGTGATGACACCCTTGCTGTCAATCATGACGATGTTTTCGCGCTTTGCGCCACAAGACTCATAGAGTTTGGTACAAGAGAATGCCGAAGCCCCGGCACCATTGACAACGATACGCGCATCCTCAATCTTCTTGCCGGCAAGGATGAGAGCATTGAGAAGGCCTGCCGAAGAGATGATAGCAGTACCGTGCTGGTCATCGTGCATCACAGGAATATCGAGTTCGGCCTTGAGTCTCTCTTCGATCTCAAAGCACTCAGGAGCCTTGATGTCTTCAAGGTTGATACCACCGAAAGTGGGCGCAATCGCCTTGACGGTGTCGATGAACTTCTGCGGGTCCTTCTCATCCACTTCGATGTCAAATACGTCAATGCCGGCGTATATCTTGAATAGAAGACCCTTACCCTCCATTACAGGCTTACCCGCCATGGCACCGATGTCACCGAGGCCGAGCACGGCAGTACCGTTGGAGATAACAGCAACAAGGTTGCCCTTTGCTGTATAATCATAAGCAGCAGAGGGATCTGCTTCGATGTCCTTACATGGCACAGCCACACCGGGACTGTACGCAAGTGTGAGATCCTGCTGAGTCGAATAAGGCTTGGTAGGCTTCACTTCGATCTTACCGGGCTTGGCACCGGCATGATAAGCTCTCGCCATTTCTTTGAGTTTGTTGTCCATATCTGGCTCTATTATATCAGTAGTTTTAGTAGTTTTCTTACCCTGCGTGTAGACATCGGAGTGTCTCGCGCATTCGGATGCGCAAATTTACTCTTTTTCAATCATTATCACCTGCTTTTATTCGTATTTTATATTAAAATAGCTCCGACTTCCCTATCCCTACCACGGAGTACGACTTGAGCCTTCCCAACGAGAGCTGTCAAAGCTCCATCAGAGGCATCACGAAGAAGTCCAAGGATCTTCGAAATCAAGTCGTACGATTTGATTTCGAAAGTCGTTAAAATCGATGCATCAAATCATACGACTTTTTTGGATGGGGTACATACCTCAAAAACAGGAGCAAATCAAAGCCTCAGCACTTTATTATTTTAATGTACATATAGAATTAAGGAGCTTTGTTTCCAAATACAAATAAGAACTCTTTCACAGTCACTTATAACACGTGAAATAATCGAAATGTCCCCACATCCCGATACCTACTAATCGGTAGCAAAGATTTCTGTTACAAAATGTTTGTACCCAATTATTGTGAAACAAATATATTCTCTTAACTTTGTACAGTAATCAAACCCACTTAAAAAGGTATAATACATTCATTTTTTAACCTCTTATTTACTTAAGAACTATGTGGTTATTTAACTCATCCATCGGGAAAAAGTTCATCATGAGTCTCTCAGGCTTTTTCCTTGTATTCTTTTTGTTGTTTCATGGAACCATGAACCTCGTAGCCGTCTTCTCTGAAAGCGGATACAATGCCATCGCAGACTTCCTTGGCACAAACGCAGTTGTACAATTTATGATTCCTGTACTTGCCTTAGGCTTTATCCTGCACATCGTCTACGCTACAGTATTGACAGTGCAAAATCGTAGAGCTCGTGGCAACGACCGTTACGCAAAGAGTGCAAATATGGGTGTACAGTGGGCTTCGAAGAATATGTTTATCCTCGGAGTAGTCGTCCTCGGTGCCCTCGGCTGGCACTTGTCACACTTCTGGGCAAAGATGCAGCTCGTGGAATGGATGGGAGATAAGCCTGAAGCAGGATTCACCCTCATTCAGGTTGCATTCTCCAGCCCTCTTATTGTCGTCGGTTATCTCGTGTGGTTCGTGGCGATATGGTTCCACTTGACACACGGATTCTGGAGTATGTTCCAGTCTATCGGCTTCAGCAACGACATCTGGTACAAAAGACTTAAAGCCCTCGGTATGGTGGTGTCGACCATCATCTGCTTGATGTTTACATTCGTCGCTGTAGCGTTCTATCTCCAAAGTATCGGAGTATGGAACTCAGTAGGTCACATCTGGACACTCGGTGCTCACTGATCCATCAACAGGCACAGAGATTTTGTGAATAAATAACTTCCAATCGTTTATCCAATCACGACATAATTATCATGGCAAAATTAGATCCAAAAATACCTCAAGGTCCTTTGGCCGAAAAGTGGACGAACTATAAAAGTCATCAAAAACTTGTCAACCCAGCCAACAAGCGTCGCCTCGATGTCATCGTCGTAGGTACAGGTCTTGCCGGTGCTTCGGCAGCAGCATCCCTCGCCGAACTTGGCTTCAACGTATATAACTTCTGTATATCTGACTCTCCCCGTCGTGCACACTCCATCGCTGCACAGGGTGGTGTCAATGCAGCAAAGAATTATCAAAACGACGGTGACTCGGTCTATCGTCTATTCTACGACACCATCAAGGGTGGTGACTATCGTGCAAGAGAAGCAAATGTCTATCGCCTCGCAGAGGTATCGAACTCCATCATCGACCAATGTGTGGCTCAGGGTGTCCCTTTCGCTCGTGAGTACGGAGGTCTCCTTGACAACCGCTCGTTCGGTGGTGCTCAGGTATCGCGTACATTCTACGCTCGCGGACAAACCGGACAACAGCTCCTCCTCGGTGCTTACTCGGCACTCTCTCGTCAGGTAGGTAAGGGTACGGTGAAGCTATTCACTCGTCATGAGATGCTTGACGTTGTCCTCATCGACGGTCGTGCTCGCGGTATCCTTGCTCGTGACCTCGTGACAGGTAAAATCAAAAGATTTGCTGCGCACGCAGTGGTGATCGCGACAGGTGGTTACGGCAACACATTCTTCCTTTCGACCAACGCCATGGCTTGTAACGGCTCGGCGGCTTGGCAGTGCTACAAGAAGGGTGCAATGTTCGGCAACCCATGTATGGCTCAGATCCACCCGACTTGTATCCCGGTACACGGTGACTTCCAGAGTAAGTTGACCCTCATGTCAGAGTCTCTCCGTAACGATGGACGCATCTGGGTACCTAAGAAAATCGAAGATGCTGTGGCAATCCGTGAAGGTCGTCTCAAACCAACTCAGATCAAGGAGGAGGACAGAGACTACTACTTGGAGCGTCGTTATCCCGCATTCGGTAACCTCGTACCACGTGACGTGGCTTCTCGTGCAGCAAAAGAGCGTTGCGATGCAGGGTATGGTGTAGGTACTGGTCAAGCAGTGTATCTCGACTTCGCACATGCGATCAACCGCCTTGGTAGAGATGTAGTAGAGGCTCGCTATGGTAACCTCTTCCAGATGTACGAAAAGATCACCAACGACAATCCATACGAAACACCCATGATGATCTTCCCTGCTATCCACTACACCATGGGTGGTATCTGGGTGGACTACGAGTTGCAGACCACTATCCCCGGTCTCTTTGCAATCGGTGAAGCAAACTTCTCTGACCACGGTGCAAACCGTCTCGGAGCATCAGCTCTCATGCAGGGTCTTGCGGATGGTTACTTCGTCCTTCCGTACACAATCCAAAATTACCTCGCAGACCAAATTCAGGTGCCAAGATTCAGTACAGAACTTCCTGAATTTGATGAAGCTGAAAAAGCTCTTCAGGCACGTATCGACCGCCTCATGAAGATCAAGGGTAAACGTTCGGTGGACAACATCCACAAGGAGCTCGGACACATCATGTGGGACTTCGTCGGTATGGGTCGCGATGCTGAAGGTCTCAAGACTGCCATCGCAAAACTCAAAGAGGTTAAGAAAGAGTTTTGGAACAATGTCTACATCCCCGGCGAGTCTGCTGATCTCAACGTAGAGCTTGAAAAAGCACTTCGCTTGGCAGACTTCATCGAGATCGGCGAACTCATGGCTCACGATGCCCTCGACAGAGAAGAGTCTTGCGGTGGACACTTCCGCCTTGAGCACCAAACAGAAGAAGGCGAAGCACTACGTCATGACGATCAATTTGCATACGTATCTTGCTGGGAATACCAAGGTGAAGACAAGGATCCTGTCATGCACAAGGAGCCTCTCGAATATGAGTTCATTGTTCGTCAACAACGTAACTACAAGAACTAACGTTTGTGTGTCACATTTTCAAATAGAAGAATTGATTTTATGGATAAGAATATAAATATCAAAGTAAAAGTTTGGAGACAAAGAAGTGCCAAAGAAAAAGGCTTCTTCGAGACACATGAACTCCAAAATATATCTCAAGGAAGTTCATTCCTTGAGATGATGGATATCTTGAACGAACAGATCATCCGTTCGGGTGGTGTGCCTGTGGCTTTTGATCATGACTGCCGTGAGGGCATCTGTGGTATGTGTTCGCTCTACATCGACGGTGTCGCACACGGTCCTGACACAGCGATCACTACCTGCCAGTTGCATATGCGCAAATTCAACGACGGAGATACCATCACAGTGGAGCCTTGGCGTTCGGCCGGCTTCCCGGTCATCCGAGACCTGATGGTAGACCGTACGGCCTATGATAAGATTATCCAAGCCGGAGGTTTCGTATCTGTCAATACCGGTGGTGTACCCGATGCCAACGCTATCCCCATCCCCAAGCACGATGCAGACCTTGCTATGGATGCAGCGGCTTGCATCGGTTGTGGTGCGTGCGCTGCTGCTTGTAAAAACGGATCGGCAATGCTCTTTGTTGCAGCAAAGGTCAGCCAGCTCGCCCTACTCCCACAAGGTCGCGTGGAAGCGGCTCGCCGTGCAAAAGCCATGGTGTCAAAGATGGACGAACTCGGCTTCGGTAACTGTACCAACACTCGCGCCTGCGAAGTGTCTTGTCCCAAGTCGATCTCTGTAAGCAACATCGCTCGACTCAACAGAGAGTTCATCAAGGCTAAATTCAAAGACTGATAAAAACCACTCTCAGTATATTAAAAATAAGCCTCACCTTTGAAATATAAGGTGAGGCTTATTTTTTGTTTATACTTAAAACTACATTAGTTCGATATAAGAAAGAGGCATAATATATTGTTTATCAAAACGTTTTATTTTTCACCTGTTTTTTTGATACTGTCCTAAAAAAGTGTGTAAGCCCCATTAGTCCTTAACTTTGAGGTAAGAAAAAAAAATAAACCTAAGAACAATGGAGCTTACAACATCACAAAAGTAGGCATTTATTTCTGAAATGCTATCATCAGAGGCGGGTATTAACGAACTTATCCGTGTACTATTGGACACCTTCTCGAAGCAAGAACGTGCTCTCTTTGTCGAAGAGCATGAGGGTGAACAATGCAATGGTTTCCGTCCTCGTCGATGGCGGGGCTATGGCTGTAGCTTTGAATTAAGGATTCCTCGAACACGTTCGGGCAATTTCCAACCCCTGATTTTGGGAATCCTCTCCAGCCAAGAGAGCGAACGAGCCTTGTTGTTTCACGAGCTTTATACCCGAGGCCTTTCCTGCGAAGACATTGGTGCTGTGTGCGAACGGATCTACGGCTATCACTATAGCAAGCAGCAAGTCAGTTTTCTCTCGAATACGAGTAAAGAGGAGATCTACAAGTGGTTGGAACGCCAACTGTCGCCCCACTATTTGGCGGTGTACATCGATGCTACCTTTGCCTACACACGGCGGGAGGAGCGTGTGGCTCAGGAAGCCTATTACACGATGTTGGGGTTGCTTCCTGACGGTAGTCGGGAGGTGCTTTGTGTGGTGAATCATCCCACGGAGGGAGCGTTGAATTGGGAGGCAGAGTTGAAAGCCCTCAAAGCACGTGGAGTCGAATGTATAGACCTGATCATCTCAGATGCTTTACAAGGGATTGAACGAGCCATCGCCTCGGCTTTCCCTCACTCCTCCCATCAGCTGTGTGTCGTTCATTTCAAGCGTCACGCACTTAATGCCGTATCGAAGAGGGACAAGGATCGGATGAGGCAGGAGTTGGAAGACTTGTTTCCGATCTCGGGTACAAGTCTTACACCCATCAAGGCATTTGAGAAATTGTGTACATTTGCAGAACGTTGGGGGAAAAGCTACCGGAGCCTGCTCTCCTTGTCGGCACCTCGCAATATAGGCTACTTCACTTACCTGATGTTCCCGGAGGGTGTTCGTCGTATGATTTACTCGACGAATTGGGTGGAGCGTCTCAATCGGAGCTATAAGCGCACGCTGCGTATGCGTGGGGCTCTACCCTCGGCTGATGCTGTCGTCTTTCTCTTGGGCTCTGTAGCCCGAGAAATGACCGAAAAGACTTACGCAAGGAGGTTACCCTATTTCCAAGAGTGGAGCACCAAATAAATGAGTAATGAGTAATAACAGGAAAACTCAAAGTTTTTTTCCCCTGGGGCATGCCCCAGGGGAAAAAGGGAGAACTAACCTTACACACTTTTTCGGACACTACCGTTTTTTTTAGATATTTATATTGCTTTCAGACGACTTTTTACTTCAGGGCAACCGCATCAAAATGTAAGTACCTGATTATCAATCATAGTTTTGAGTGCATTCTTTATCTTTGAGTATAATCTACGAAATGCAATCATTTGAAAATTAGCAACTTGTATTTTCTCTAGATTTTTGATGCGGTTGCCCTGTTTTTACTTTTGATTGAGCTACAATGACTTATAAATTGACTAATTTTGCGATTGTCTTATAAGACAGAACACAAAAAACAGATTGATTTATATACATTTATTCGCAGCATAAAGTATTTCCTTAGATCGAACTGGCGTAAAGTTAAGGACTGACGGGGCTTACACACTTTTTCGGACACTACCCAATTCTCCATCATCAATAAAGACCTCATACTCGCCTTCAAAACATAATAAACACAAAATAAAATCCTCAGCCAACAAAGAATTCTACCGACTGAGGATTTTATCGTTCAATCACAATGATTGATTAAACCAAAGAGAGAGGTATCCATGTCACATACGCAAAGTCCATCTTGTGTGGCAACGCGTGGTAGCGAGGTGTCACCCTTATAGAAATCTTTTGATGTCCGGGGACATCGATGATGCGTTCGAGTTCATACATGACTCTCGAGCCTTCTTGAGAGACGAGTTGTAATGGTATTACGCTCTGCAGCTTCAGGCTCTTATCCTCTTCCTCTTCGACCACAACAACTTCTACATCCAAGTCACAATCGACTTGGTGTTTGTCGAGAAGCAAAGTGACCTTTACGTGGTCGCCAATGATGAAGTTGAAGCTATCACCTTTCTTCACCACGGATGTCTCGATGACCTCAAGAGTATGCCAGTTGCTTGCAACCATCTCTTTCCACTTGACAATCTCCTTCACCAAAGCACGATCATCTGCACCAAGACGAGCACTCCTTTCGCTGAGGGGGATATAAAACCTCCTGATATAGTCGTTCATCATACGCCTCATGGTGAAATGAGGGAGGATGAAATTCATTGAGTTCTTGATCGTCTGTATCCATCCCGACGAATACTCCGCACCCGAAGTTCTTTCGTAATAGAGAGGGATGACCTCTTCTTCAAGAAGGTCATAGATTGTCTCAGCATCAAGCTGATCCTGATAGTACTGGTTGGTATATGTACGTTTATCCGTGAGTGCCCAGCCTGCCCCCTCTTTGTACCCTTCATACCACCATCCATCAAGAACAGACAGATTGAGGACACCATTCATAAGTGCCTTTTCTCCGGAAGTTCCGGAAGCCTCAAGGGGTCGTGTAGGCGTATTCATCCAGACATCGACACCTGCGATGAGACGCTGTGCGAGACGAATATCATAGTTCTCCAGGAATAGTATTTTACCGTCGAACTCGGGACGTCTGGATATCTCCACTATATGCTTGATGAGCCCTTGCCCTCCACCATCCGCCGGGTGTGCCTTACCCGTGAAGATAAACTGCACGGGCAATGTCTCATTATTGACTATCTTAGAGAGACGTTCAAGGTCTGTAAACAACAAATGCGCTCTCTTGTATGTGGCAAAACGTCGTCCAAAACCAATCAAAAGGGCATCGGGATTGATCTTATCAATGACTGATAGCGTATTCGATGGCTCACCCTTGCTATTGACGGGATGTAAAGAATAAGTGGACTTGACGTAGTCTATGAAACGCCGCTTCATGAGCTTACGCATATTCCAGATCTCGACATCCGGGATATCTTGTATCTTGTCCCATACCTCCTGCTTTTCTTGGAGATGAATGATATCATCAGAGATGTGTTTATGGACAAACGGTTTCCAGATCGAAGCCATCCACGTAGGAAGGTGTACGCCATTCGTCACATAACCCACGTGAAGTTCTTCGGGGAAGAAGCCCTTCCACACAGGAGCAAACATCTTCTGAGAGACAGCCCCATGGAGATAACTCACACCGTTGGCTGCCTGACACGTGTTGAGTGCGAATACGCTCATTGAGAACTTCTCGTATGAGCCGGGATTTTCGCGTCCCATATCGACAAACTCCTGCCATGTGATGCCCAACTTCGGGGGAAAGTCCCTCATGTACTTTCCGAAGAGTTCCTCATCGAAGTAGTCGTGTCCTGCGGGCACAGGCGTATGGACAGTATAAAGAGATGATGCACGGACGACTTCAAGAGCCTCATTAAAATTCAACCCCTCTTTTTCGATGAGATTGACGAGGCGTTGGACATTGATAAAAGCGGCATGCCCCTCATTACAGTGATAAACATCTTTCTTTATACCAAGCTCTTCGAGCATGAGGATACCACCGATGCCAAGGAGGTATTCCTGCTTCATGCGATTTTCCCAGTCACCGCCATAGAGTTGGTGAGTGATAGAGCGATCCCATTCGGAGTTTTCCGAGACATCGGTATCAAGTAGATAAAGATTGACACGACCGATGGCTACCTGCCAGACATTTGCATAAACGACACGTCCCGGATAAGGCACACTGATCTTCATAGGATTGCCATGAGCATCCTTTACCTGCGTGATCGGAAGTTCATTGAAGACCTGAGCTCTATACTCTGCCATCTGCTGACCATCGTTGGAGATGACCTGATCGAAGTAACCATATCTATACAAAAAGCCAACGCCTACCATATCGACATTCGAGTCGCTGGCTTCTTTCATAAAGTCTCCGGCAAGGACACCCAATCCTCCCGAATAGATCTTGAGGATATTGGTCAGTCCATACTCCATACTGAAGTAGGCTACAGAAGGGGCATCGGTACGATAAGGCTCCTGCATATATGTCTTAAACTTATCATATACACAGGAAATCTTGGCCTTGAAAGCCTCATCAGACTCGAGCTCCCTAAGCTTTCTCTGAGACAGAGAACGCAAGACACTCACGGGATTTCCGTTGGTTGTCTCCCACACTTCCTCATTGAGTCCCAAAAACAACTCTCTGGCATCACTATTCCACACCCACCAAAGGTTGTGCGCAATTTCATCCAGTTTAGACAACGAAGGAGGCAGGCTCGAGTATGTATAGACATCCCGCCATACAGGTTCGTTCGTTCGCTTAGATTGTATCATTGTAGATAGTATAATAACCTTTAAAATAATGTCGACTATGATGTAGAACACTTAAATCGGCATTCTTGTTGACACTTTTCAAGAAAATATCACCTCATTCAGATTTAAAGACACATTTGGATTCTCTATCGAGCGATGGAGCACATCTGAATATTCGTGAGCTTGATATCTCACTTTTCAAGTGACTTGATTTTGCCGTAGAAGTGCATCAGATAAAAAAGATTAGAGGGATGTGACTTCACACACCCCTCTAATCTTTCGTGTAATATTTCGGGCACTATTTACTGTATGGTAACCTCATCAATAAGGATATCATACTTAGCCTTGTTACCCATCTTGATTGCAAATAGGTCTTTACCTTCGGTTGTGGTAATATCTGAGATCTTAGAGATATCGAAGATTACTCTCACCCATTTATCATTTGTATTGATATTTCCCTTGTAGTCATTCATTCCACTACCGGTCTTATCATTGAGTTTATCTGTAGGTTTAACGGTCTTGTCACCGGTAAGGTCTCCGACATTAAGTGCAGCATACTTACCATCAGCTTTATACACTTGGATAGAGAGAGACTTAGCAGCAGAGCCCTTGACATAAAAAGAGATACTGGTCTTACCAGCCAAGCTAAAGCCGGCAGGACATTTTGCAGTTAGGATATAGGTATTCTTTTCAATTGCATCAGTTGAGATCTTGAGAGCCTTACCTTTCTTTCCACCTTCTGCGATTTCAGCATTTTTCAATCCATGAGTATTTAGAGCAGCCTTCAAAACATCAAGGTCTTCAAAATCCGCACCGGGGAAGAGGAGAGCACCGACAGGTACCTCAGCAGCTCCCGCCTGCTTGATGGTGATCTTTTCGGACTTTGTACCTGCAGTGATGGTAAGTTCTGCGCTACGTTCAGCACCATCATTCTTAAGTACCTTTACAGCTACAGTAGCCTTGCCACCCTTACCGCTTGTTGGGGTAACTGTTGCCCATGTTGCATCAGCAGGGACAGTGATGGTCCAGTCGACATTAGACTCGAACTTGACACTCTTTTCTTCACCTGCTGCAGCGAAAGAAACGGTCTTTTCTTCGATATCAATCTTTGGGGTGACAGGAGTGTCAGGAGTCTTGGAGCACGAAGCAAATGTAGCTGACAGCCCGACAAATAGGGTCGCAATTGCGAATAGTTTAGTTGAAATTTTCATATCATCAATGTTTTAGTTGTTAATAATCCGTGGGTTTCTTTTATTGTTGAACAACATCGCTTATGCTGTTGAGGGAAATCTGGTTAGTTGTATTGAAACCTGATAGGACTCCTTTTATATTAACCTTTCCGGTAGGCAAAAGGTTGTCCTTGTAAGCCACATACTTGTTAGAATACACAAAAATTTTATTGCCGCCCTCATCAGTAAAGGTACTATTGGTATGCATACCACCCTCAACCCATTTCTTCTGACCACCCTCGACAGCAGTAAGACCTTTGATCTCGATGTAAGTATTACACATCTCCGGAGTAATTTCGGCAATGGTAATGACTTTAGGAGCGACCTCCTTTGTTCCGGTCTTGAATGCCTTATCGGTGAAATCTTTCCACTCGACAAATGCTGTCTGATAGTTTCCGGAACCCGCTGTTCCGATCGAGAGTCTGTTATTGTCACGCCCCAAAGTCAGCCCTGAAGCGTCCACGACCAACTTTGTTCCGATCGGATAAGTTTCATAGATCTTTTTTCTATTGATCTTGATACTTATACCATGCCCCTGCTCATCTTGCATATAGAGATCTCGGTAGAAGTTACCATCCTTATCGGACGAAATAACAACAGCCTCGAAGACAGTATTATCGGGAAGAGTTACAGGTTTATCCATATAAAGAGCCTTAATCTCTGACAAAGTCTTTGTCACAGAAGGCGCGGGTTTATCGTTACCACCCACCTCAAAACGAGGTTTATCAAACTTAGCATCCGCAGGAGAACTCACATACAACTGAGGTGTTTCGTTGAAGAATGTGCACACACCAACAATATCTCCACTTCCATTAGGAAGTTTTTTACCAGCAAACACAGAGTAATCGCTGGTTCGGACAGTAATTATGTTCCCATCCCTATCCTGTAGTTCACGATTTTCGGCAAATTTATTTACGGAATTTGGATTAGCCCAAGTCTCCTCAGGGGACTTAAACTGCACATCCTTTATCTTGACAAGCATCCCCCCATAGAAGTACTGATATCGTTGATGCTAACCTCATTTATCTCGAGGGGCTTCACCTTCGCATCACCTTTAACTACTTTCATGACGAGAGGAAGAGGGATACGATTGTTCTCTCTGGTTCCCTTCTCCTCTACACCTATTGAGAGAGTTCCCTTGTAGCTTCCAAGTTTCAGACCATTGAGAGTTACTGCAACTTCAGAACCCTGAGGAAAGATGTCATAAAGAGATGCATAACCCAAAGAAATCTTAATACCTCCTGTACTATCTTGGATAAACATTTCATTATAAAAGTTACCCAGACGATCATCAGAGATTACCTGTCCACGTATGATGATAGGAGCAATATCTTTGGGAAAAAGAAATCCTCCTGGAACATACTTCTTCTGAACTTCTGCGATCTTCAAAGTAGCCTCTGGAAGAGAGGTCTCGACTGGAGCAACAGGTTCATGTTTATCATATGGATTACATGATGAAAGCAAGCCTCCTAAGAAAGATCCAAAGAGGAATGAAGCCACCAATATATTTATCTTCTGTTTCATTTCTATGTTCTTTTGTTTTGTTGTGTAAGGATATGATATTTACCAGCGGAAGCTGATGTTAGCAAAGTAGTTCATACCAAACATATAGAAATACTTCTTGTCAAAAGGCTTGTCAAATTTGACACCTTCTTGAGTCTTCGTGTACCTATTGCGCATCTGTTCAAAACCTCCGGTCTTGATTCCCTTGTTGTTAAGGATGTTAGAAGCCGAGAGGTTCACCGCAAGCGTGTACTTGCGTGCAAATCTCCAAGACTTACCTACAGTGGCATCGAGTACCCAGTAGCTACCCAGATTTTCTTGCTTTGCAAAGTCCGCTCGGAAGCCATCCATGTTGAAGATATTGTCAGTCCTAAGCGTTGGATTCATACTGATATAAGAGTCCGCAGCATAGTTCACGGTAAGGCCGGCATACCAGTAGCGAGGTGAGCGGTAATTGATCCCAAGACTTGCTACCTTCTGAGGAGTACCGGATACTTTATAGTCTTTCCAGTGTACGATACCGCTACCGAGGAGCTTTTCGGTATTGTCGACATAGTGAGAGTAGTTTGCATCCTTATGGTAGAAGAAGTCTCCTATCGATCCGGCTGCTGTGAGTGTCCAAGTAGGAGAGAGCTTGATCTCCGCACCGGCTTCGATACCGACATACTGCTCACCGATACCGGTCATCACATACTGACCAAATGCTCGCTTCTCATCGTCGTAGAAAGAAATAGTCTTATTCTTGTTGTCTATGCGTGTAAAGAATCCACTTACCCTTGCCTTGACAAATGGAGAGCGATAGATGTAGCTTACGTCTCCTGCCATCGAGCGTTCGGCCTTGAGTCCTTCGACGACCGTATTTCTCGAACGGGCAGACACAAAGACATCCCTCATGAGGGGAGCTCTCTGTCCCACTGCGACATTTGCAGAGACATAGTGCTGCCCTGTGATCTTATAGGTCGTACCGATCTTTGCATCGTACTCGAAGAACTTCAACACCTCTGACTTTCCGAACGAATTTTCGGGGAAAAGCCCACGCTTCATCTTACCATCACGGTACATGGTAGCGTGCCCCACCTGACCGGCGACATAAGTATCGAAGTGGTGAGTCTCGTGACGGAGGACTCCCCACACTTCGGGTCTCATGACGTACGTGTCATAGTCATACCCGAACTTGTCTCCGACCTTGGCTATACGATAAGGATTGTTGAGGTCACTCATCGCCTTGTCAGGATCTGCTGAGAAATCTCTCTCGGCAAACTTGTCGATATCATACCAGTAGTCTGCACCGAGGAGATCTTTGACTGTTGTGAAGTTAGACGTCCTATTGGCAGTGAAGCGTGCTCCTGCATCGAGTGCCCACATATCAGCAAGCTTACTGTTGAGTGTCGAAGCAAATGAGAACTGTCTCTGATCTGTACGACGATCTTCGATGATGTTCACCGCACGACGTCCCTCAGCCACCTTGTTGCCCTTGGCATCATAGATGGTCTCTTGGTTGTTGAGATTGGCGCGATACATCCGGTCGAAGTCTATATACAGCGTAGATCTATCCCCCGACTTCCAAAGGTCTGTAAGCATATCTTGTACGGTCGGTATTCCCTCATAGTTGCTGGGCAGGTTACGATAGTAGTCCGGACGCGGATCTTGTCCGATCCAGTTCATTGACGAATAGCCATTGTAACCGGTCCTATACATCGCTGTCGTCGAAAGCTTGTTGTTGCGATTGATCTTCCAATCATGAGTAAGGAGGAAGACCGGCTCGAAGAAGTCCCTCACACGGGCATTGCGTACCTTACCATTTTGGTAGCCGACATTGGGGTTGTAGTGATTACTGCCAATCAGGTCGTATGCTTCCTGTGTCGATCCTCCGGGAACACCCCTGCGAGTAGGAGCGACAAATGAAGAGAACGAGAGTGCATGACTGTCCCCAAGTCTCTTCTCTACCCCGAGATATACAGAATAAGCATCATAGAATGTACCGAGGACATAACCACTCTTACCTCCACGTCTGCCTACCGAAAGCGTGGCTGCCCATCCGTCCGAACGCAGACCGGTGGAGGCTGTGACCATCATACGGTGTGCGTAAGTACGGTTGCTGTGCGAGTAGGTCAACTTGACACCCTTACTAAATGCCGAAGCCCTGAAGTCCAAAGCCTGAGTACCACCGATATTACCGCTATCGAATGCCGATGCCGACAAGCCAAGGATCGTCTCTTGGTTACGAGTGATGTCATTGAGGCCACCCCAGAGTGCCCAGGAAGTGAAGCCGGAGTTCACATCATTCATCTTGATACCATTGATGAACGTGTTGGTATACATACCATCCAAGCCTCGAAGCCTGTATCTGAAGGGACTGAGATTATACGCCACGGCTGCGCCGAAAGGATCGCGAGAGGCATTGAGGAGAGAGGGCAACTCCATACTCATGCCGGGATCCAATTCAAATTCGAGTTCTTCCTGTGTCAGCTGAGAGACCTCTTGCTTCATCGCTTCTGCATCTGAAGTCTTGACCTCTTGGGCCATAAGATCGACATGAGCCGACATACCGATAGAGATACCCAGGAGAAGTAATCCTTGTTTAATATCCATATTATTTTGTAGTGTGTATAAAATCCGTGGAATGTATAGCCCCACGTATCGCTTACCTAATATCACAACAAAGTAAGAGTTTTTTTACCGATTTTCAAAGTTTTATGATCAAAACCCACCTTAATTTTGAATACCCCCTCAAGACTCTGATCTTGCAAGTGTCGGAGTGGTCTCATGACCCATCTCCATCCATGACACCGCCCCTCCCTTCAGCCAAATCACATCGTAAGACAGAACAACAGGCATCCTTCACTCAGTCCACAATAGGTCTCACGATCTTCGAAATCAAACTTAACGACTTTCAAAATTAAATCTAACGACTTTCATCATCGCCTTTAACGACTTTTTTCTCACCCTTGATGACACCTCCATAAGCCGACCTTATCGCTGATGAAGACAACGTGACAATACCCGATGCCGATCCTTCATTCTTCGCTCTGAAAATGCCCCTATGATATGGTACAAAACTAACAAAAAGCAGAACAAATGAAGAAAAAAGACCCACTTAATCAGTAAAAACTCACAAAAAAACAAAAAAATAAGCCTTATACCTGTCAATAAGAAGCCCAATAGCCAAAAACCGTAAATTCTTACACATTCAGTACTGCTATTTTCATTATCTTTGTTTTATACACGTAAAAAGTGTATCAAATCCACAGTATATAGATATAATATTTTGGACTATTAGACTATTATTTATGAGAAAGAGAAAATTTTTATTGGCCGGTGCTCTTGCGGCATTGGCTATCACCGGAGCAAACGCTCAAGTAAAAGATGTAAGTATCACTGTCTCACCTTTTGTAGAATACAACTGGTGGAATGACAACATTGCACTCAAGGACTCTCCATTCTGGGGAGCGAGAGTAGGTTTTGGCTTCGGTCCATTCTTTGAACTCAGAGGTACATTCGAGAAGTCTCTCAATCTCAAGAATGCTCTTGAAAATAAGTCTTGGAACGTCCTCAACGAGGAAACGCTCAAGAAGCTTGAGGGGACTCAGATCGACATCACACGAGTGGGAGGAGAAGCGAAGTTGAACCTCTTCGGGAATGCTCTATTCTCACCCTACGTGACTGCGGGGACGGGAGTACAGATCTTCGACTACAGCCCATTCAATTCTGACAATGTCGGAGGTGCAGTATCTGATGCACGTGTCAAGGAAAAGCAGATTTATGTCAGCCTTGGTGCAGGTCTCAAGTTGAGCATTTCAGATCGTATGGCTCTCTCTCTTGAAGCTCGCAACGTGAGATTCAACATGGATGAAGACAACACTTACTTCAACAAGAAAGTATCTGACAAGGATGCGAGATGGGGTAACTGGGCAGCGTTGGCATCTCTCGACTTCTATCTTGGTGGCAATACAACTCCTAAAGACAAGCAGGGAAGAGCATACTACAACCTCTTCACTGATGGATTCAGAGGGCCGAAGTTTGTGCTTGAACCAGGTATTGCATTCGTGGACTTCAGCAACAAGATGTCTTCGTACTCAGACCAGTGGTTTGTAGGGGGATCGGCAGGTATCGACCTCTCATCACTCATCGGTATCCGAGGCTTCTACTATCAAGCAACGAAAGAGCCCAACAAACTATCTTTCGACCTCAACAAGGATATGAAGATGTATGGTGCAAACATCATCACTCGTCTCAACTATCCACGTGGTATCGTACCTTACCTCTCTCTTGGTATGGGTTACTTTGACGTCAAAGGTGAAAAGGCATTCAAGAAAGAAAATATCATGGCTCTTGCAGGAGCAGGTATCGAAATCCCCGTGTCTCGTTATATCGCACTTTACGGTACATACAATGCTATGTTGATGACCACTCGTGAAGTCGAAGATGTCACAAAGGCGAAGAAGCCTTCTGACCTCATCAACAATCACATGTACACTGCCGGTGTGCGTATCAACCTCGGAGTACCGGCAAAGGCTCCAGTATACAACAAGCCTGTCTCAGCTGATGCAGAGTACGACAACGAGCGCATCAACGACATGAGAAGCGATAGCGATGTCAGAAAAGATAGCGATGTCAGAAGAGATGTCAAGATGACCAGAGAAGACGACACCAGAAGCAACTATAACCACGGTGTCTACACTCAGGAGCGTATGACAAAGAAGGAGTTTGAAGATATGGTGAACCGTATCCTCAAGAAGGTACGCGAAGAGGAAGAGCTGCTTACAGCAAAGCTCTCTCAAGACGAAACCAACGTCCTACTTGCAGCTATGGCTTACAAGGGTCAAAAGGCTGAAGGAAAGAAGGCTGGCGAAAAGGGTACGGACTCAGAAGTAGTCAAGGCTCTACAAGAAATCTCTTCAAAGCTCGACCGTAACCACTCTGAACTTCTCAGAAACGCAGGCACAACACCTTCGACAACCACAATAGTAACCACGCCGGGTGCTCAGACTGTAGTACCTGCTCAGCAACCTGTCGTCAAGGGTGGTGACCAAATCACAATCGAAGTAAAAGATGAGACCGTAGCTCCACGAATGACCTACTCGGCATTTACAGGAGTAAACTTTGGCGGCACATTCAACGTCAACATCGGTGGTCGTGGCTACATGAAGCTTGGTAACTCTTCATTTGATTTCGTTCCTGAAGCATATATCGGTCTTGGCAACAAGACCGGCTTCGGCCTCTCGGGCAACCTTGTGTTCAATATGGACTTCATGAACTCAGACAAGTTTGTTCCATACGTAGGTGTTGGTTTGGGTTTGTTCAACCACGGCAGTCTTGATCCCGGCACAAACATCATCGTGGGTGCTAACCTCAAGACTATCGGCAACGGAGCCCTATTCGTAGACTACTCAGCAAGAAACCTATTCAAGAACAATCAAGTAGCAGTCGGTTATAGGTTCAAATTCTAATCGTAAAAAGGTATAGAATTTATGAAGAAACTAACCATCATATTCCTATCACTTATCTTCACTTCTCTGAGCCTCACAGCTCAAGAAGTGAAGGAGGTGAAAGATACCATCGACGGTGATAAATACATACCGATCACTCGTCAGCAGGCCGAAGAGCTGATCACAAGGATTGTCGTCGAAGCTCGTAAGCCTCATATCAAAGCTCGTCAGACAGAGCGTATGTTGCGTGAGTTTAAGGTGGAAGCCCTCAAGCGCAGACTACTTGATCAGGCTCTGAGAGACACCTACGTGGATGAGTACAAAGAACGTATGGATCGCCTCGAAAGACTCGTCATGACCCTTGTCTTGGCACAGTCCGGAGGCAAAGCAGATCCTGCTGTCATACAGAACATCATCTCACAAGGAGGTTCGTCTCAAGCTCCTGTCATGGCAGGGACACCCGCAGTTGCGACCTCAAATAAAGAGGAAGCAGAGCACCATGACTCGGTAAACAAACTCATCGCAGACCTTGTCGATCCGACGATGGAGAGTGAGGAACCGACAGAGACCGACACTCATCATACACCACAGACCATCGACATCAAAGATGCAGTGTATTTCGAGGTCAGCAGTCATACCCTATCGGATGTTGCAAAAAGCACTTTGGATGAGGTCATAGCCAAAGCTCTATTCAATCCTTTGGTAAAGATCGAACTCAAAGGCTATGCATCTCCTGAAGGTAATATGGCTTTCAACAACCGCCTATCTCAAAGAAGGGTCGACAGTGTGGCGACTTACTTAAAGGAAAAAGGTATCGCAGCCTCTCGCCTTGTCCTTGTCCCCTCGGGCATTGACAGTATGAAGGCTCAAAGAAAAGATGCCAGACGAGTCGAACTGACAACAGTGAAGTGACACTGAGATAACATTCTATAAAGGCGGGATAAATCGGAGCGATTTATCCCGCCTTTTCTATGTCCATTATTCCTATCATCGCAGCAATCCGATACTCTTTGGATAAAGCAGAAAAAGCCTCTCAAAGATAAAAAGCCTAAAGACCAACAAGGTCTGTTAGCATCGGTCATTGTCTTTCCGGAATTAAGATTGACAATCTCCGATGGAGGAAGACAATGAGGTCAAAGACATACATAGGTATAAAAATTGAGGGGCATGAGACAAGTCTTATCTCATGCCCCTCATTGGGATCGGGTAATCAAGGCTAAGATTATAATCTCAAGAAGTCATCTTTCTTGAGGAAGACCACTTCCCCAAGGGTTTTGAGTTTGTCAATATCTATGTGCTTCTTGTTACCGACTATAGTATAAATAATGGGAGCATCCTTTACTTTGTTGTTGTGAAAGCTTACCATATCATTTTGAGTTACCGTTGATGCGACATCCAGATACTCGACAGCAATGTCATTGTCAAATCCTTTCCGACGAAGGGTACTGATACGTCTGCTCTTACGTCTCACTTCGGGATACATCGTGTATGCAAGGTTCCTAAGGGTCTTCTGAGCATCTCCATACCTTTCGACATCCTCAGGAGCCTGTCTCACAAGAGCATCCAAGAGTGCTATCGCATCTGCTGTCTTATCGGCCTGTGTGGACATATAGAGGATCAAGTCGGCCTTATCTTCTTTGAAAATCGGATCCAAAGAATCAAGATAGCCCCCTACCCCATAAGCCATGGATCGGTATTCCCTAATCTCTTGGAAGAGAAGAGAGTTCATCCCCCGACCAAGATAAGAGGTATAAAGTTCGGCAGACTTCTCATCGAGCTTCGACAAAGCATCGATATTCAGATAGGCTCTGATGACAGCTTGATTGACCTTTGGTTCATCGACGATATAGATTTTTGTATCCGAAGCCTTCGTAGCTTTCAAAAGGACAGGCTTATCTCCTACTCTTTTGATCTTATCTATCCGAAGATTTTCACAAAGGACAGGTGCTACATCCTCTGCTTTCCATTTACCCGTATAGTGCACGTCCACCTCTGTCTGTAACACCTCGGCTAACAGCTCAAGCATCTCATCCCCCTTCAACTTCTTGACCTCTGCCAATGTCATCATACGTCTAAAATCTGAAGCTTCACCGTAACGTACATATTCGAAGAGTCGTGCCGAAAGTTCGTCTGAGGACTTTTTGAGGCTCTTATTGTAAAGTTTCTTTATATTGGCGAGTTTTTTGACTTTGCTCTGTTCAGGCTTTGCATTGAAGATGAAATCGCTTAGAACCTTAAGTGTCTCTGCGAAATACTTGTCATAGCCTGTCAAGCTAATGCGGATACCTTCTCTAGGAGCCACAGCCCAAGTGAGCGAGGCACCAAGGTTTTGGAATGCTTCATTGACTTCATGAGCAGACTTCTTATCTGTACCGAGGAGAGACATATACTCATCCAAGTACTGGAGCTTGGGGTCATCATATTGATTTCGCTGATAAATGATGTCCAGAGAGAAGATATCATTGATCTCATTTTCGGTAACGTAAAGTGTCGCCAAATCATTTCCACCGAGTTTGGTAGTAACGACATCCTTGTCAAAATCCAATATGTGCACTCTATGCTCAGGGATAGGGAGCTTCTCCAACTCTTGAGCAAATGCAGATTCAGCACCCCTATTGGGCGGAATAATCGGTGCAAAAGGAGGCTTCTCGATCTTATCCTTAGGATAACGCCCCGTCTTCTTACGGACATCAAGATAGTTATCGGTAAGGTACTTGTTCGCCACGGTGACAATATCCTCCTTGGTGAGAGCATCTATACGTTTGAGGCTGAGCTCGTAATCCTCCCAAGACCGTCCGGAAGCAAATGTCGTGTACATAATCTGTGCACGCTCTACAGGCTCCTCGAGACTCACGAGTATAGACTTGAGGAGTTCTCTCTTGACACGTTGAAAAAAGTCCTCACTGAATGCCCCTGTCTTGATGGTTTTAACTGCTTCTTTCAACTTCTTCTGAGCCGAAGATGTGAGTTGAAAAGGTGGATTGGGCACAGCAAAAGCCAATACCGCTCCACAGTCCAATAGTGACACATGGGCTGCCTGTGCCATCATCACCTTACCATCGACTTGGATTCGATCCAAAAGACCCGTCTTACCCTCATTGGAGAGAAGGCCTACCATGACATCTATTGCCTCCTTATCGGGATGTGTGCCGGGCACGGTATGCCACGCCATCATAGCCCCTTTGATGAATGGAATCGGGAACTTGACGGTGTATTTCTCTGCTCCCACAAAGGGCTTCGGAGCGGGAGCTTCAGGTCTCTCGACCTCTCCCATTCGAATACGTCCGAATGTGCGATCTATGATAGGCATAGCAGCTTCGGCATCGAAGTCGCCCGTGAGTACCAGCCCCATATTGCCTGCGACATAATACTTCTCGAAGAAGTCTTTCATCTCCTTGAGGTCAGGATTTTTGAGGTTCTCGGTACTGCCTATGATGGGGTATTGGTAGGGATGAGGTGCAGCGATACGCCCTATGATAGCCTTCATCACTCCACTCTCCATACGATCATCGTACATGTTTTTTTCCTCATAGACAGTCTCCAATTCGCTTTGAAAAAGTCTGAATACCGGAGAGATCAGACGTTCGCTATTAAGCTCGCACCAGTGCTCCAAATACTGAGGAGTGAAGACATTGTGATAGACGGTATAGTCATACGAAGTACCGGCATTGAGACGACTGCCACCGTACTTGGTGATGAGATTGCTGAAGTCATTGGGGATAGCATACTTAGCGGCCTCTATGGAGAGTCGATTGATCTCCTTTTGGACCTCAAGCCGTTGGGCATCGGAGGTCTTTGTCTTGAGCTCCGCATATTTCTCTTCGATCTTCTCCAAGAGTTGCTTCTCCTTCTCATAGTCAATGGTACCGATACGATCAGTCCCCTTGAACATGATGTGCTCGAAGTAGTGAGCAATACCTGTGTTCGGAGAGTCTTTGGCTCCTATCTTGACGACCAAAGCCCCGACGACCTTGGACTGAGAGTGATCTTCGTTCAACCATACAGTAAGACCGTTCGGCAATATTACTTGTTTTACCTTGATAGGTGACGCTGTTAATTCAATTGTCATTATTATAACGCATAAAATCGTTGTTAGTACATATCTCATAATATTATAGGTATTAATCTGACCCCAAAGGGAAAAAAAGGTTATAAAACTCGATCAAACAAGTTATAAAGATCAATAAGACAAGTCATACAACTTGATGTCGATCATTCAGGACACGTTTACAGAAATGCATCTCAAACGATATCATAAGTAAGCAATACGACTCTAAAGAAAAACAAAAAAGGCGTACCGGCAGGCAAATGCCTACCGATACACCTTTTGTGCATTAGTCGTTGCTCAGTGAATTAGAGAAGAGCATCGACCTTTTCCTTCAAAGCAGCCTTTGTAGCAGCACCTACGTGCTTGTCCACGACCTTACCATCCTTGATGAAAAGGATCGTTGGGATGTTGCGTACAGAGAATTCACCCGGAGTCTCAGAATTTTCGTCTACGTTCATCTTACCGATGAGTACCTTACCTTCGTACTCCGCAGCAAGCTCCTCGATGATAGGAGTGACCATACGGCAAGGACCGCACCACTCTGCCCAAAAGTCAACAACGACGGGCTTTCCTGATTCTACTTCAGTCTTGAAATTTGCGTCTGTAAATACAAATGCCATAGTTTTCCTGTTTTTAGTGTTTAATAATCTATGTAATATATATTGATCTATGTTATTCTTTCCTATGTATAAACAATAATCGTGCCAGATTAGTTCAGGCGGAACTTGATGTCTTCGATCTTTTCGAGCTTCTCTACAAAGGCTGAAGAGAGACTGCGCCCCTTCAATTTATCGGACTCCAACTTAAGGACAACGCCACTGGAGGGATCTAAAACGCTAATAGTAACATCGATATGACCATTCTGAGTCTTGAGCAGATCGGGCACAAGCTGACTGTAGAGTTCGTCTGTCATTGCATAGTAGGGAATGTCGATGCTTAGATTTTTCAGTAGTGTGTCATACACCTCTTCCAACAACTGACATTTTTGGATCGAAATGAAGTGTCTATTATCCTTACTTTCGACAGCGGCGGTGAACAAGACATAAAGTCCCTCCTTACCGTAGTTGGCAAACTTTGCATAATTCTGTCCGAATAGCGCTAATTCCCCCTCTCCTGTGAGGTCTTGGAGTTTGATGAAACCACACTGTGCACCTTTACGAGTAACGGCTTCTCTATATCCGGTAACGATACCACCAAAAATCATATCACGCCCCACAAACTCTGCAGGATCGGACAAGCAATCGACATTGGCATTGCAATAATACTGCAACACAAGTGCATATTTGTCAAGTGGAGAAGAGGTCAAATAGATCCCCAATAGCTCTTTCTCCTTAGTCAGGCGTTCGATATCGCTCCAAGGATGAGCACGTTTTTCGAGTACAGGCTTGGCCATCTCTTGGTACTCGCTCTCTCCGAACAGGGAAACCTGTGCAGAGTTCTTCTCATTTTGAGTCTTGAGGGCAAACTTCAACAATTTATCCAAGAATGTCTCATCCCTATGCTCCTCGGTAGCAAAAAAGTCTTCTCTTGAGAAATCTCCAAAACTGTCGAATGCCCCACAGAGCACGAGAGACTCGACGACTTTCTTGGTACACTGATTAGGATTGACCCGTTCAAAGAAGTCATAGACATCCTTGTACTGACCGTTCTGCTCTCGCTCTTGAACAATGTTTTGGACAGCACTTCTTGAGATCCCTTTGATGGCACTCAACCCGAAACGAATATCTCCCTTGGCATTGACTGTGAAGATAGCATCAGACTCGTTGACATCAGGGCAAAGCACCTCGATCCCCATACCACGACACTCGTCGATGTACTTGATAACTTCCGTACTGTTGTTGACATTTCGGCTCAACACCCCTGCCATAAACTCTGCAGGGTAGTTGGCCTTCAAATAAGCTGTCTGATAGGCGACCCATGAGTAACAAGTAGAGTGGCTCTTGTTGAAGGCGTACTCCGCAAACTTCGTCCAGTCAGCCCAAATCTTGTTGAGTACATCCTCCGGATGCCCCTTCTCCTTACCACCGGCGAGGAACTTACTCTGAAGTGATGCCATGGTGGGCAAGTCCTTTTTACCCATTGCCTTACGAAGGGTATCGGACTGACCTCTGGTAAAACCTGCCAGCTCACGCGACAGGAGCATCACCTGCTCTTGAAAGACTGTGATACCATAGGTATCCTTCAAGAAGCGTTCCATCTCCGGGAGATCATAGTGTATGGGCTCTTCTCCGTGCTTACGATTGATAAAGGATGGGATATAATCCATCGGCCCCGGACGATAGAGAGCATTCATCGCAATAAGGTCTTCGAACTTTGAAGGCTTCAACTGCATGAGATACTTCTGCATACCGGCAGATTCGAACTGGAAGACTGCCGAAGTACGCCCTTCGCAGAAGAGATCGTAGGTCTTCTGATCATCCAGCGGGATTGCCTCTATATCTATACTCAGACCATGTCTCTTCTTGATATTGAGGAGGGCTTCCTTGATGATCGAAAGTGTCTTAAGACCCAAGAAGTCCATCTTGATCAATCCCGTTTGCTCGATGACCTTACCCTCATATTGTGTCACAAGGATCTCTTCGTTGGTCAAACTGTCTCGTGTCACAAATATAGGTACAGTATCAGAGATGTCATCCTTACCGATGATGATACCACAAGCGTGGACACCGGTACTACGGACTGTTCCCTCCAGCCTCATGGCATAGTCGAGGGTCTCACGCTTGACCTTATCTGATCCGTTGTATATATCATTAAGTTCGGGTACATACTTTATCGCTGCCTCGATGTTCACCTTCTTGACGTCAGGCAATTTATCAGGAATGAGTTTCGCTAATTTATTACTGTCCGGCAAGGGTAGACGGACGACTCTGGCAACGTCCTTGATAGCACTCTTGGATGCCATCGTACCATAAGTGATGATATGAGCGACTTTTTCGTAACCGTACTTCTTCGAGACCCAGTTGATAACCTCCAGACGTCCATCGTCGTCGAAGTCGATATCGATATCAGGGAGAGAGATACGGTCAGGATTAAGAAACCTCTCAAACAGCAAATCGTACTTGATAGGATCCAGATTGGTAATACCCAAAGCATAAGCTACAAGTGACCCAGCAGCTGATCCACGACCGGGGCCTACCGACACCCCCATCTCTCGCGCAGCGGCAATGAAGTCCTGGACGATGAGAAAGTACCCGGGAAACCCCATTTTCTTGATGGTTTCAAGCTCGAAGTCAAGGCGTTCGACAACGACGGGAGAAAGCTCTCCACCATACCGTCTCTTTGCCCCTTCGTACGATAAATGCCTGAGGTAATCATCCTCTCCATCAAATCCCTCTGGTATAGGGAAGTCAGGCATGAGAGGCTTATTGTCTATCGAATAGTGCTCTATCTTATCAAGTATCTCTATTGTGTTGTCGAGAGCTTCGGGGATATCCGCAAATATTCTGCTCATATCCGCCTGACTCTTAAGCCACTCCTGCTTGGAGTAGAAGAGCCTGTTCGGATCATCGTAGAAGACCTTCGTATTCATACATATCAAGCGGTCATGCGTCTCTGCATCCTCTTCCTTGGCGAAGTGAACGTCATTAGTGGCGATAACCTTAACCCCCGTCTCTCGAGCCAACTTGATCAACTGTTCGTTGACTTTCATCTGCTCTTCGTACGTGCTATGGTTGGCACGAGGGACGGTAGCCTTGTGTCTCTGCAACTCAAGATAATAATCATCACCAAAGATAGACTTGAACCACAATACCGACTGCTTTGCACCCTCATAGTCCCCTTTCATGATCAACTGCGGAATCTCACCCCCGAGACACGCACTACTGATGATGAGGCCTTCATGATGTTCTTCGAGAAGCTCTTTGTCGATACGAGGTCTATAGTACAGTCCCTCGGTATAGGACTTAGAAACCATCTTGATGAGATTCTTGTAGCCCACAAGATTTTTTGCAATGACGATGAGGTGATAGCCACTTCTGTCAAGCTTCTCTGTCTCCTTCATGTGACGACCACGACGAGCACAATAACATTCGCACCCGATGATAGGCGTAAATATCTCTTTCTTTGCCTTTTCAAGCTCCTCCAAGAGTTTCGACTTCCCATCCTCGGGTGCCTCTGCCAAAGCAGTCTCTATTTCCTTGATTTTTGCCTTAGGGCCACCGTTGATCTTATTGACATAGTTGACGAACTCCTTGATACCAAACATGCTACCATGGTCAGTAAGAGCAATACCACGCATACCATCCGCCTTGGCGAGATCTACAAGCTCCTTTACAGATGCTTGTCCGTCCAAAATCGAAAAGTAAGAGTGTACATGAAGGTGTACAAAGGGTCGTATTGATGTAGAGTCAGACATTGTGTATATCTCTTATTTCAGATTATATGTATTGAAAAATTCTTCTTCGGTCATAATCTTTGTACCCAAGGCCTCAGCCTTTTGCAACTTCGATGGACCGACATTATCCCCAATGACCATAAGGGTCGTTTTGGAGGTCACTCCACTCCCGACCTTACCACCATGAGTCATGATCAAGTCTTTGAGTGCCTCTCTTTCAATGGTCGAGAAGACACCGCTGACGACAATAATTTGCCCCGATAGAGTATCACCTCCGAGAGCTTCATCCTTTTCATTCTGAGGCACGGACATCTGTATACCATGATGCTCGAGCCTATCCAAGAGGGCAATGTGCCTCTCATCAGAGAAATAATCCGTCAGACTCTTTGCTATGCGAGGCCCGATACCATCGATAGCTGTGAGCTCATCCTCAGACATTGCTCTTAGATGATCGAGACTTTTAGTCTTCTTTGCGAGATCTCGTGCGACTGTCTCTCCGACATATTTGATGCCGATGGCAAAGAGCACCTTGGGAAAAGGGGTGGCCTTTGAGCCTTGGATACTGTCATAGAGCTTCGAGGCACTCTTTTCTTTGAAGAGAGGCAGAGTCATGATGTCTGCCACAGTCAAGTTGTAAAGATCTGAAACATCCCTGACAAGGCCACGTTCATAAAGTTCGCTGATGGTTTCAGGCCCTATATTGATATCCATTGCCTTACGAGAGGCAAAATGTTCTATTCTCCCCACAATTTGTGGAGGACAAGAGACATCGTTGGGACAATAAGTCCCTGCTTCGCCCTCATCCTTCACGAGAGTAGTCCCACAAGCCGGACAATGGGTAGGCATCTCTACCCTGACGAGAAGATCAGCTGCCCCCCTCTCATCATGCTTCACCCCTGTGATCTTGGGGATGATCTCCCCACCTTTCTCTACCATCACCATATCGCCGATATGCAGGTCGAGCTCTCTGATGATATCAGCATTGTGAAGTGAAGCACGACGTACCATAGTCCCCGAAATATGTACTCCTTCAAGGTTGGCCACAGGAGTAATGACACCCGTACGACCAACCTGAAAGTCCACACTGAGCAGTCTGGTGTGAGCGGCTTCTGCGGGATACTTGAAAGCGATAGCCCACTTCGGAGACTTGGCCGTAAAACCGATCTGTCCGTGGAGTCGATAGTCGTCGACCTTTAGGACAATACCATCGGTGGCAACATCCAACCCTCGTCGCCCATCTTCCCATTTGTCTATATATTCATACACTTCTTTCAGAGAACGACAAAGCTTGGCATGTTCACTGACCTTCAGACCCATCTGTTTCATCATCTCCAAACGTGCAAAGTGTGAGTGTGGCAAAATACCCTCTTCGTCTGACAAAAGATAATAGAAGATGGCATCAGGCTTACGTTCACTCACGATACGTGGACTGAGTTGCTTGATGGTACCCGCAACAGCGTTACGAGGGTTGGCAAACAGAGGTTCTCCCTTCTGCTCACGTTCGATGTTGATACGATTAAATTCGGTCCAAGGCAACAATATTTCTCCCCTCACTTCTAATAGAGGAGGGATGCCTTCTCCCCTGAGCCTTAATGGGATCGAACGTATGGCTCTCACCGATGCCGTGACATCATCACCTCGGATACCGTCCCCACGTGTAACAGCTCTTGTCAAAACGCCATCCTCGTAGATCAATGAGATAGACACTCCATCATACTTAATCTCAGCAACCAAGCAAAAGTCATCTCCTATCTCCTTCTCTATACGATCATAAAACTCCCCTACCTCACCCTGTGTGTAAGTGTTTGAAAGTGACAACATAGGAAACCTGTGCGCCACGGAGCGATCCCCACTGGTCAAGTCACTACCGACGCGCTGCGTGGGTGATGTACTATCGTAGTATTCGGGGAAGTCTGCTTCGAGAGCCTCCAAGTCCTTCATCATCATGTCGTAGTCTACGTCACTTATCGTAGGACTGTTGAGGATGTAGTATTCATACTCATACTGCCTTAGTTTTTGACGCAGTTCTTCTATCTTATGCTTGTAAAGTAAGGACATATAGCAGGTTATAAGGAAGGAATTAAGTCTAAGCAAACAAGATTACGAAAGGGGGTAGATGCCCAAAAATCACATCCATAATCCGGCCATTGTGTTTGTAGTGTAAAGATACAAAAAGTCGGGGCTTCGTCTTCTCCGATTAACCAATTTTGTTTCCCATTTGCCCGAAGCTCTCAACGACAAAACACCCCATTAAACCGAGACAGATGAGTAAGACATTGAAACACAAACTCATCCATCGAGACGATAGAAATAAGTTTTACGAAGAAAGGCCGTATATAGGTCAAGATCCGGTAGCTATGTTTACCTTTTGAGAAGCTCAAGAAGGCCTGAGAATGAAGATGAAATCGGCCCGAATGATAGGATATAAGTATCCCCTGACCCGGATGTGAGTGCAAAACGGTCATCGATCTGAAATGGCATGACAGCAACTATTTGACCTTGAAATGTGAGGACAGGGACACAACCTCTATACATCGGGGGCAGTCCTTGCTCTTTGAGATAAGTAAAGACTTTTTTCTGTCCCTTTTTCATTCCATAGGGTCGAAAACGATCTTCAGGGGTAGCATACCTCAACTGTAAAGTTTCCGTACGTTTGGGCAAAGTGAAACGCAATGTAAGGTCGGAGTCTTTCACCTCTGTCCCCCAATAGAAAGAACCGATAGGAGTCGAAGTCTGCACATTGAAAGGCAAGGAAAGCGACAGCTCCGTATGAATGTCTCCACAATTCTTGGCAAAGAAGAGCTTTCCCCTGAATAATTCGGATTTCAGGGACTTATCCACAGATAGGAAGATCGCACTTTCTCTGTGAACATCCAATAAAATATCATCAATGACGGAAGAAGAAAACCCTCTCTTTTGCAAGATCCTGAAGAGCAGCAACCGTGCATGAGGATAACTTTCGGCCTTGTCTAAGTCCAGCATGTCGGCCTTCACGTCATAGACCTCTTTTTCGAGAGCTTGCACTTGATCCTCGATCAGAGCTTGCTCCGACCTAAAAGCATCTATGGAACGAGACATCCGATTATAGAAATTAGGGTTCAGCTGAGTAAACAGTGGCACAACCTTCGAGCGGAGCAGATTACGACGATAAGCCTCGTCATCATTGGTAGAGTCAATCACAAAGTCTATATTCACTTCATGCAGATAGTCCAAAATTTGCTCTCGAGTGACATTCAGCAAGGGACGATATACATTACCGCTCAGGACATCCATCCCCGTCAATCCGGCACCACCTGTCCCACGGATCAGATTGAGTAGCACGGTCTCGATTTGATCATTCAAGTGATGGCCGACAACGATGAGTGAAGCACCATATTTCTGTCTCAAGTCCTCAAACCACTCATACCTCAGTGCTCTGGCCGCCATCTCGATAGAAATAGCCTTTGACTTCGAATAGGCTATGGTGTCAAAGTCCTTAACCTCAAAATCATGCTCCTCCCAATGCTGCCCCATCATCTTCTCGACAAATGCCATATCTCTGTCGGACTCTTGCCCCCTGAGGTGGAAGTTACAGTGCGCTGCAACAATCTTGACACACTTGGCAACAGACAACAAAGACATCAATGCCATGGAATCTGCCCCTCCACTGAGACCAACAATCACAGTGTCATGCCCGGATAGCATTTGACGAATTTCTTGGATTATGTTGTCAAACATAGGTCACATCCGTGTTCAAAAGTTTATCATTGGTCATGTACATACGACCTCTTCGTCTCGAGTAGGGATTTATCGTTGGGCGATAAAGATGTCTCAAAGATAAAATAAAAAAGAATGTAGAGCCAACATTCAGAATCCTAAATGCAAGCCCTACACCCTTCGTGTATAGCATCTTAAATATGACTTATCGAGTCAATGTGAAGTGGAGATCAATCCCACTTTGATTTCTTGTCGATCTCCTCTGCCATCTCCGGGTCTACAAGAATGCGCCCACAGTATTCGCAGACAATGATCTTCTTACGCAACTTGACATCAAGTTGACGTTGAGGTGGGATTTTATTGAAACACCCTGCACAAGCCTCACGTTCAATACGGACAACTGAAAGTCCATTGCGAGAAGCCTTGCGTGTACGCTTGAAAGCAGCCAAAAGACGAGGCTCGATGAGCTCTTCGATCTCCTTCGCTTCCATACGCAAACGCTCTTCATCCTGCTTGGTTTCAGAGACTATCTCTTCAAGTTCTTTTCTCTTTTGATCCAAGTCGAGCTGACGCCCTTCGGTCTCCTCATCAAGACGAGCGAGCTGTTCTGTGAGTTGAGCGATGCTTGCCTGATCTTCTCCAATCTTCTTCTCAGAGAACTGTATCTCGAGGTTTTGGTACTCGATTTCCTTTGTAAGAGCATCATACTCTCTGTTGTTACGGACTTCATCGAGTTGCTTTGTATACTTCTCGATGAGCTCTTGAGACTGAGAGATCATGTGCTTACGGTCGGCGATATACTTATTGAGTTGTTCGATCTCAGATGCGTACTTGGCTTTTCTGGTCTTTCGCCCTTCGATTTCATCTTCGAGCTCTTGCACCTCGATAGGCAACTCCCCTCTTATCGTACGGATACGGTCGATCTCCGAGACTACCGTCTGTAGTTTATAAAGAGCCTCGAGCTTTTCCTCTACTGTAAACTCTTTTGCTTCTGCTTTCTTTTTAGCCATGCTTATATCTTATGTATATCTTTTATTGTCTTATCGGACGTAATGGATCGGATTTGCACATCGCGCAGAATACCGGACTACAAATTTAGGCATTTTTTTGCACAATATATCACGTAACAAGGACTTTGTCAGCTCTTCAGACTCGTAGTGCCCTATCGTAACAAGCGTAATATCGTCCATCGCATCATAATAATCATTGTACTTGGCTTCACCTGTGATGAAGATATCTGCTCCGACACTCGCAGCAGCACGGCGTAAGAAGGCTCCACTCCCTCCACAATAAGCGATACGACGCACCATAGGCTTCAACACCTTGCTATGAGCAATGACACTGACCGGCATGAGATCTTTGATTTTCTCGAAAAGGCACTCCACCGTGATAGGCTCAGGCAATTCTCCAACGATGCCTGCACCATAAGCGGGATCAGAGTTTTGTATCGGCACGACATCGATGACAGGCTCCTCGTAAGGATGCGATTGGCGAATGATCCCAAGAGCCCTTGAAAGATCATGTTTATGACACATCGTGAAGATAGCTTCCTCGGGCTCGGTGTGCCATTGCCCCTGATGCCCGACATAAGGATCTGACCCGTCCAATGCTCTGAAACGTCCCTGCCCCCCGACCGTAAATGAGCACCCATCATAAGCCCCTTGTACCCCGACACCATTATCTCTGAGCGCAAGCCGTATGGCATCGGCATGAGAGCTGGGGACATACACGATGAGTTTGTATATCGATTGTTCCAACAGCGTGATGGTTCGACAATTCTCCAGCCCCATCATATCTGCCCATTTATAGTTCACGCCCCCCTTGAGGTTGTCCAAGTTGGTATGAGCCGCATAAATGGCGATGTCGTTCTTTATGGCCAACCTTACCGCCCTCTCGATGTATGTACGTTGGGATATCTGCTTCAACCCTTTGAATAACAAAGGATGATGCGTCACAATGAGATTACATCCTGTCTCTATCGCTTCGTGAATGACTTCTTCTGTGATATCGACAGCCAACAATATACCTGTCAACTCGTCTCTCTCTGCGCTCACCTGCAGTCCACAGTTGTCATAGCTCTCCTGAAGCGATCGAGGGATTTCACTATCGAGGTATCGGATGACTTCTTTGATTGAAAATGTATCTTGTTTCATTGGTTGTTATTTTATTCCACGATCATTCAATGCCTTTGCATATCGTCTGGCATTCATCAGATGCTCATTGTAGGAGACTGCAAAATTGTGATAGCCCGAGAAATCCTCTTTTGCACACATATAGAGATAGTCATGTTGGGCGGCATTGAGCACGCCATCAATGGCCTGTATAGAAGGTATGCGTATCGGAGAGGGTGGTAGTCCTGTGACGAGATAAGTATTGTAAGGAGAAGGTGTCTTGAGGTGCTCATGCAAGATGCGTCTCAAAGAAAAATCCCCTACCGCATACTTCACCGTCGGATCTGCCTGCAAGGGCATATTTATCCTCAATCTATTAAGATACAATCCAGCGATATCGTCGTACTCATCGACCTTTGCCGATTCTTCTTGGACAATCGAAGCAAGTATACTCACGTCATAAGGCGAAAGGCCTATGGCCTCTGCCTTTTTCGATCTCTCTTCGTCCCAAAATCGCCTGACCTCCTTACTCAAACGTTTGACCAGCTCTTCGGCAGATATGGACCAGTACACCTCATACGTATTAGGGACTACCGAATAAGTAAATGTAGAGGCAGACAATCCCTCCTGTGCCAAAAGAATCGAGTCTGTCATAGCATTCCGCACACCATCTGCTCCAATCATAAGTTGACCACCTATGACTTCGTACAGATCTTGGGGAGTACGTACCGAGTTGAATCTTAGTTTGATGGCAGTCCCTCTACCACGAATGAAAGCACGGTACAGACTCAATGTGCTCATATCGGGCAGAATGAGATAGGATCCATAACGAGGTGGATACTCTTTCAATGATATGAACCGCCTCAGATCTTCACCATATCGAGATGGCACCTCTTTATCAAGTTTGGCCAATATATCACCCCATTTGTCTCCGGGATAGATATTGAAACGTATAGACTCGACACCGGCGACATTATAGTTAGGAGACAGCACGATCCTATGATAACAGTAATAAGCAACACCTCCCAATATTAGCAATAAGAGAAGCAGTCCCCCTAACACCTTTGACATTTTGCTTGATTTCATGCGCTCTGACAATGTTATCTCTTGATACGCAAACTATTCATCACGACACAGACAGAGCTCGCAGCCATGGCTCCGGCCGCCCACATCGGAGAGATGAACAGTGCAGGATAAAATAACCCTGCAGCTATCGGTAGAGCCGTAAGGTTGTACACAAAAGCCCAAAAGAAGTTTTGCTTGATGATCTTCGATGTGCGACGAGACAAGTGCACTGCCTGCACAACAGACTCTACAGTAGCCCCCATAATCGTCACCATAGCCACATCCATCGCGACATCGGCACCTGTAGCCACAGCTATGCTCACATCTGCACTTGCAAGAGCGGGAGAGTCGTTGATACCATCACCGATCATAGCCACGATCCTCTTCTGCCCATCGCCTCTAAGATCATCTACATAAGTCTTCTTATCCTCCGGAAGGACATTCCCCTGAAGCTATCCACTCCAAGTTGAGAGGCTATCTTTTCGACACGCTCAGTCCTATCTCCGGATAGGATATGGACACGTACCCCTGCCGCTTTCAACTCAGAGATTGTTTTACTTGCATCAGCAAGAACCTCGTCTTCGATGGCAAAAAGTCCCAAAAGACGATTACCTCTCGTATAATATACCAAGGTGGACAATGAGTGGCGTTGTTCAAACTCCTTCACTGAAGGTTCTTCGTGAGGCTTACAAACGATCTCACCCACCAAACCTTTGTTGCCCACTCTATACTCCTCTCCATTGAAGACAAAAGAGATACCCTTACCGGGTGTCTCCACAAAGTCTATGATGTGCAGATCTTTTTGATACTTTCCAAATGACCTGATCAAAGCTCCCGAGAGGGGGTGCGAAGAGTGCTTTTCGGCCGAAACAAGCAAAGATTTATATTCGTCAGTCTCGACAGTCCAAAGCACAGATGAGACAGTAGGCAACCCACTTGTAAGTGTTCCCGTCTTGTCAAAAACAATGTCTGTGACCTTTCCCAAAAGTTCAAGTGCCACAGCATCTCGGATCAATATCCCCTTTTCCGAAGCAGCACCTATTGCCACCGTTATGGCTGTAGGTGTGGCAAGACCCAATGCACATGGGCAAGCGATAACCAGGGTCGTGATCCCAAAATATAGGCCGTGCAACCAAGCGTCTTCTCCTCCGGCAAGTCCCCAGACTATGAAGGCAAGAAAGGAAAGCCCCAAGATGACAGGAACAAACACGCCCGACACCTTATCTGCGATACGTTGGATAGGTGCCTTGGAGGCTTGAGCTTGTCTCACGGTCTCGATGATCCTTGAGAGAACCGTGTCAGCTCCGACCTTATGAGCCACCACCACGACCGGCGCACCCACACAGACCGATCCTGACAAGACCGGAGTCCCTACCATACGCTCGACCGGAAGAGACTCTCCCGTGATACTGCTCTCATCGAAAGTACCATGTCCCTCCGACACACCATCGACAGGCACCCTATCCCCCTTTCGGATGAGTACCCTATCTCCTATTTTGATATCCTCTATTGCCATCTCTTCATACTCACCCCGATCTCCCATGACCATAGCAGTCTGGGGAGTAAGGTCTATCAGTCTCCTGAGCGAGTCCGTAGTCCTACTCTTTGCCTGCTCTTCAAGTAGTTTTCCCAGCAAGACAAAGGACATGATCATCCCCACGACATCGAAGTAAGAGTATCTAAACACGGATGACAATGTCTCATCGCCAAGAGAGAACAAGCGATAGAGGCTAAAGAAGTAAGCGACCGAGATACTCATGGAGATCAATGTGTCCATAGTGAAAGAGAGAGTCCTCATCTGCTTCAGTGTACGCACATGATATCCCCAAGCACAGAAAAAATAAACGACAGTCGCAGCCACAGCCTGTATGATCTGAGCTGTATGATGACCCATCCCGAGTGCATCATGCTTCATGCCGACCAGCATCATGAGGACGGACATACATACAGTAACAATAAGTCTGATACGTATAGACATGAGATTACGCCGCTCGAACCTCTTCTGCTCACGTTCACGAGTCTTTGGGTCTCCCAGTAGGAGACGATACCCCATGGCATCTACTACACGCTTGATCTCCTCGGGTATGATGAGATCCGTATCATATTCGACGACAGTGCGCCCTTCGACGAGTGTCACCTCCACATAAGAGACACCCTTGAGCTTACTGATGGCATCTTGCACATGAGCAACACAGCCGGCACAAGCCATCCCTGTGATGCTGTAAGTCTCTTTTATCCTCATTATTTATCCTCCTTTACATCTTCGTATTCGACATACTCGCCACCATTAAGATCCATGTGAGCCTCTCGGATCTTATCGACTGAAGACTGAGGAGCTTCCTCCGCCTTAGCCTGCTGCTCATAAGCTCTCTGTTGTTCTTGGTACCTACGACTGAAGTCCCTCTGAGCCTTGATGGCAAGGTAAAGCTTTCTTAGAAATGAAAAGTTCTTGACCACTATATATATAATGAATCCAAGAAGCAGTATAGGTATAAATTCCATATAAATTTTAGATCTTCACTTTGGTTGTATAGTAATAACAAATCAAGTCGAACAAAGTTACTCTTTTTTTGACCTCTTATGATGACCACTTCAAAAAATACGTATATTAGAGGTCTGTATCATGTAATTTAATTATCAAACATATCCATGAACAAGAGACTTGTCAGATCAAAAACAAAAAGGCAGATTGCCGGTGTATGTGGAGGACTTTCAGACTTTTTCGGCGTCGATGTTGGAAGCATTCGTCTGCTCTATATCTTTGCGACCCTCTTCACTGCATTTTCGGGCTTGATCATATACATTGCACTTGCGCTACTCCTTCCCGAAGAGTAATTTGACATCGAAAAACAAACAGAAGTACAATCCGAAAAAACAAACCGACTACACATTCACTCGACCTCATCAGCACAAAGAGCATCGGTTGTGTGTGTAAAAAGATTGGGGTTGTCCGAATACTCGGACAACCCCACATTATTATTGTTTTGAGAGAAAACTATTATGCTTGCTCTTCGATCACAGCTTGAGCTGCTGCAAGGCGTGCGATGGGCACACGGAATGGAGAACAAGACACGTAGTTGAGTCCTGTACGGTGGCAGAACTTCACGCTCGATGGCTCACCACCGTGCTCACCACAGATACCGCACTTGAGGTTTGGACGCTCTGCTCTACCCTTTTCAGTAGCCATCTTGACAAGCTGACCGACACCATTTTGGTCGAGAACTTGGAATGGGTCTACCTTGAGGATCTTCTTTTCAAGATACACAGGAAGGAACGAAGCAATATCGTCACGTGAGTAACCAAATGTCATCTGAGTAAGGTCATTTGTACCGAATGAGAAGAACTCTGCTGATGATGCAATTCTGTTCGCAGTCAAAGCAGCACGAGGCACCTCGATCATTGTACCTACTGTGAAGTCGATACGATCACCCATTTCTTCGAACACCTTTTCAGCCGTTGCGCGGATCACAGACTCCTGCTCCTTAAACTCGTACAAGATACCTGTGAGAGGCACCATGATTTCAGGCACTGCTGTCACACCCTCTTTCTTGAGTTCAAGAGCCGCAGAGATGATGGCACGTGTCTGCATTTCTGTGATCTCAGGATATGTGTTACCAAGACGGCAACCACGGTGACCAAGCATTGGGTTTTGTTCGCTTAGGCTTTCGATGCGATGCTGGATCTGCTCCATAGAGATACCCATGTCTTCTGCCATCTCTTGCTGACCCTTCAAATCGTGTGGGACAAACTCGTGCAAAGGTGGATCGAGGAGACGTACAGTCACAGGAAGGCCATTCATCTCACGGAAAATGCTCTTGAAGTCATCCTTTTGGTATGGAAGGATTCTTGAAAGAGCTTCACGACGACCTTCTGCGTTCTCAGCCAAGATCATGCGACGCATAGCCTTGATCTTGTCACCTTCGAAGAACATGTGTTCTGTACGACAAAGACCGATACCTTGTGCACCGAACGAACGAGCGATCTGAGCATCGTGACCGGTGTCAGCATTGGCACGGACAGTGAGCTTAGCATATTTGTCGGCAAGTGTCATGAGTGCTTCGAAGTCGGGATCGAGCTCTGCAGCTTTGGTATCCACCATACCTTCATACACTTCACCTGTCGTACCATTGAGAGAGATGAAGTCACCTTCGTTATATACATTACCATCCACTGTAAGTGTACGAGCCTTGTAGTCGATCTTAAGCGCACCCGCACCTGAGACACAACACTTACCCATACCACGAGCCACGACAGCTGCGTGAGAAGTCATACCACCACGTGCAGTCAAGATACCCTCTGCCACCTGCATACCTGCAAGGTCTTCGGGAGAAGTCTCGTTACGGACGAGGATGACGCGGTGACCACCTTCATTGTGTAGCTTTGCTGCATCATCAGCAAAGAACACAATCTTACCTGTAGCTGCACCCGGAGATGCTGGGAGACCGCGTGTGATACGCTTAGCAGAAGCAAGAGCTGCCTTGTCAAATACAGGGTGAAGAAGTTCGTCAAGCTTATTAGGCTCGATCTTCATCAAAGCTGTCTTTTCGTCGATATAACCTTCCTTGAGAAGATCCATAGCAATCTTCACCATCGCAAGACCTGTACGCTTACCGTTACGTGTCTGAAGCATCCAAAGCTTACCTTCTTGTACGGTGAACTCCATATCTTGCATATCACGATAGTGGTCTTCGAGCTTTGTCTGAAGGGCATCAAGCTCCTTGTAGATCTCAGGCATCGCTTCTTCGAGAGATGGCATGGTAGCTACACGCTCTTCTTCGCTGATACCGGCTCTGTCTGCCCATCTCTGAGAACCAATCTTTGTGATCTCTCTTGGTGTACGGATACCTGCCACGACGTCTTCACCTTGCGCATTGATGAGGTACTCACCGTTGAATAGGTTTTCGCCTGTTGCAGCGTCACGAGAGAAGCACACACCTGTTGCAGATGTTTCGCCCATGTTACCGAATACCATCGCTTGGACATTGACGGCAGTACCCCACTCTTCAGGGATGTTTTCCATCTGACGATAGAGGATTGCACGCTCATTCATCCAAGAACTGAACACTGCGCAGACAGCACCCCAGAGCTGCTCATAAGCAGAAGCAGGGAAATCGTGTCCGGTCTGAGCCTTGACAGCCTCCTTGAACTTAGCCACGAGGAGCTTCAAGTCTTCGACTGTAAGGTCTGTATCGAGTTCGACACCACGAGCCTCCTTCATCTCTTCGATGATGGCTTCGAATGGGTCGATATCTTCCTTATTTACGGGCTTCATGCCAAGTACGACGTCACCGTACATCTGCACGAATCGACGATAAGAGTCCCAAGCAAAACGTTCGTTACCAGTCTTACGAGCAAGTCCCTCGACCACTTCATCATTGAGACCAAGGTTGAGGATGGTGTCCATCATACCCGGCATAGAAGCTGGAGCACCCGAACGTACAGAGACAAGAAGAGGATTTTCGACATCGCCGAACTTAGACTTCATCAAGTCTTCGACCTTAGCGATAGCCTCCTTTACCTCGGGAGTGATAAGTTTGATAACTTCTTCCTTACCCAAACTATAATATTCCTTACACACCTCTGTGGTGATAGTAAATCCTGGAGGCACCGGAACGCCGATCAGATTCATCTCGGCCAAGTTTGCGCCCTTTCCACCTAATAGCAGTTTCATGCCTGCTTGACCTTCGGCTGTACCGTTACCGAAGAAATAAACTCTTTTAGTAGACATTTACGTTTTGTTTTGATTTAAAAATGAGGCTTATCACGCCAATATAAATATCAATGTACAAAAATACGAATAATTACTCATCTTTCTCTGCTCGAAGAATAAATATTTTGAGCCGAAGTGATAGAAAATCACCCACTTCACCTCCTTGCACACTTCGACGATATACAACTGATATATATTCACACGTTCTTTCCAGACAAAAGTAGCAATTATCCACGCAACAACCTAATACAAAAGCGACAACAACGGACACGTGACATAAATGAAGATAGGTGGTGCCACTCCCTTATCGGGTACTGAAAAGATTTAACGACTTTCTTCATCAAGTCATACGACTTTCATCATCAAATCTTACGACTTGATTTGTCACCTCCTATGCCTTCTTTGATCGGGTGATCAGAAATTGGGAAAGAAAATTTATCAGGTAGAAGAGATCAAATGAGCGTCAATTATGATAGTAGAAGCCGGACGGACACACATCATCAAAGAAGCATCACAACCCAAGCAACCTCGTGACTTGTTTAGCGGCATTTGCAGAGGCTCTATGCTCAGTCTCTAGAGCGATCCTGATATCTACATACTTCTGCCTCATCTGCACCCGAACTTCCTCATTGTACAGCAAAGGGGCCACATAGTCTACAATCTTCGAGACCCTGAAGTCTCTGCCATACAACTCCTTCACCACGTCTTCGCCGGCGATGATGTTGACTAAAGAAATGTATGGAATGGAAAAGAAGTTTTTGAATACAAAGTTCGCCAAGCCTCCACCCTTGACCGCATAACACACGACCTGGGGTGTACCGATAAGAGCAGTCTCCAATGTCGCAGTCCCGGAGGTAACGAGTGCCACCTCGGCATACTTTATGACCCTATGCGTTTCACCAAAACAGACCTCCTCAGCCCTTACCCCTTCTATTCCTCGATACACCGAAGGCGATACTCCGGGAGCTCCTGTAATCAGTATTTTATACTCTGAAAAATGTCGGGCTGCTCGAAGCATCACGGGAAGGTTATTTCGGATCTCTGACAAGCGACTGCCCGGCACCAAAGCGATATAACGCTCTTTCGGCAGTCCCTCTCGACCATTATCGTTGGCTTCAAAATCTTTGATTGCATCTACAGATGGATTACCGACATATTTGGCTTGGGACAGTCCATTCTTTGCAAAGAAGTCCACCTCAAACGGGAAGATGCACAGCACCTCGTCCGTATGGGTTCGGAGAGTCTGTATGCGCCCTTTCTTCCACGCCCAGACTTTTGGAGGGATATAGTACACACATTTCGTGGCAGGAAGTTTTTCCTTGACAAAAGGTAAGACATAACGAAAATTGAACCCGGCATAGTCGACACAGATCACCACATCAGGAAGAAAATTCTTCAGTGCCACCTGCACTTCAGATGCCCCCTTACGTATATCTCCCATGTGCTTCAAGACATCAACAAACCCCATAAACGCTAGCTTCTCTGAGGGGATCACACATGTCCCACCCACACTGCGCATCATAGACCCTCCGACGAACATAAATTCGGCATCGGGATCCTTCTCCTTTAGCGCTTTCATCATGTTCGAAGCGTGAAGATCGCCACTGGCCTCACCAACCACAAAAAAGTACTTCATATCCCCATACAAAAAAGGGAAGGGGCATCATGCCTCTTCCCAATGTTTAATCTTCTGAATGACTTCGTAATCCGTCACATCTATACTACAAGGCACCACTGTCGCATAGCCTTTCTCAAGAAGCATGATATCGGAATTCTTATTCACCGGCTCGTGTACCTTGAGTTCGCCCGAAAGCCAATACACATCCCTATTGGTCGGTGTACGATGCTTGACATACTCATTGTAAAATCGTCCGTCTGCCTGACTGCACACCTTGAGCCCTCGTACGATAGGTACATTAGGGACATTGACATTAAGATAGATCCCCTTAGGCAGTCCCTCCTTCAAGAGACGACGAGCAAGCACACGGGCATAGCGGCACGAGTCCAAGAAGTCCTCCTCTTGCTTGCCTTGAAGCAAGGATATGGCAAAGGAGGGGATATCAAAAATACAGCCCTCGATGGCCGCTCCAAGCGTACCTGAATAATTGACAGAGATGCCTTGATTTCCGCCATGGTTGATCCCTGCAATGACGAGATCCGGCATGGTCGTGACAATCTCATTGAGCGCAAGCTTAACGCAGTCGGCAGGTGTACCACTACAACTATAGACAGTTACTCCGGGTTCGGTACGTACACAGTCATAGTGGATGGGGACACTCGTCGTAAGAGCACTGGAACACCCACTACGAGGCTTGTCAGGTGCAACCACAGTGAGATCACCGATATCTTTGAGCGCAATGATGAGCTCTTCCAACCCTTTGGCAAATACACCATCATCGTTGGAGAGGAGGATATTTGGACGTTTGGTCATAATCTATTCAAACGAATACTATCTGTTCTTAATTACTTCTCGAGGATATCCACAAGTTCGATCTCAAATACCAAAGTAGAGTAAGCAGGGATGACACCGCTGAAGCTGTACCCCCTATAACCCATCTGCCAAGGAATGACGACCTCCCATTTCTCCCCCACAGCCATATTTTGAAGAGCGACTTGGACACCCTTTATAGTGGACACAGAGCCTGATGAATTGATATTCTTCTCTTGTACCCAGAGCGGAGTAGGTTTGTCTGATTTGTGCTGAAATTCCTCACCACTTGCAATCAAGGGCATCACATCCTTGAGAGCCTTTACCTCTTCGAGACTGAGAAGTTGCAACTTAGGGAAAACTCCCTTCAGATAGACACTCACCTTACTGTTCTGCAAAGGCTTATTGTCCTTGTTCGCATCCGGTGCAGCAGTAAGCACCCTATAATATATGGGTCCTTCATGAAGGAACTCCAACTTGGTGTATCTGTTATCATTGCTTACCACCTCAACAAAAGCATCATTCTTCCGCTGATACTCTGTGACTACCTCTGTCACCTCTTCGTTACAAGAGGAAAAGAGAAAGGCAAAAGCCATCACAAGCCACAGCCATCCTTTGATCGTATATCTATTCATAAGACAAATAGGTTTTTACCTCCATTAGCATTTTACTATTACATCACAAACCCGAGAGCAGGCTTCTCATGCTGACCTTGGCTCCGATGATTTCCTTAAGCTGAGAGATGGGCACACGCTCCTGGCGCATATCGTCTCTGTATCGGATGGTCACCATATTGTCCGTAAGGGTCTCATGATCAACGGTGACACAGAAGGGTGTCCCCATCGCATCTTGACGACGATAACGCTTACCGATAGAATCCTTCTCGTCATACTGACAAGCAAACTCATACTTTAGTTCCTCAATAATCTTACGAGCTACCTCGGGGAGCCCATCTTTGCGCACAAGTGGAAGCACAGCCAACTTGACAGGTGCCAAAGGTGCAGGAAACTTGAGCACGACACGAGTCTCCCCATTTTCAAGAGCTTCCTCCTCGTACGAAGCCGAGAGTATGCTTAAGAACAAGCGATCAACCCCGATAGATGTCTCGACCACGTATGGGATATAACTGTCGTTGAGCTCGGGATCGAAGTATCTGAGCTTCTTACCGCTGTACTGCTCATGGCTGGAAAGGTCAAAGTCAGTACGAGAGTGAATACCCTCAACTTCCTTGAAGCCGAAAGGCATCTCAAACTCAATATCAGTTGCGGCATTGGCGTAGTGAGCAAGCTTCTCATGATCATGGAAGCGATACTTGGCAGCACCGAAACCAAGGTTCTGATGCCATTTCATACGAGTTTCTTTCCACTTCTCAAACCATTCCAATTCACTGCCGGGACGAACAAAAAACTGCATCTCCATCTGCTCAAACTCCCTCATACGAAAGATGAACTGACGAGCAACGATCTCATTACGGAATGCCTTACCGATCTGAGCAATACCAAATGGGATCTTCATACGCCCACTTTTCTGGACATTGAGATAATTCACAAATATACCTTGTGCGGTCTCGGGTCTGAGGTAGACCTTCATCGCGCCATCGGCTGTGGACCCCATCTCTGTCGCAAACATAAGGTTGAACTGGCGCACTTCTGTCCAATTTTTTGTACCACTGATAGGACACACAATCTCGCAATCTATGATGATCTGACGAAGCTCATTGAGATCTCCATCATTGAGAGCCTTTGCAAAACGTTCGTGGATAGCGTCCTTCTGTGCAAGTGTCTCCAACACCTTTGGAGAAGTAGAGCGATACTGAGCTTCATCGAACGCTTCACCAAATCTTTTCTTGGCTTTCTGAACCTCCTTCTCAACCTTTTCGTCAAACTTCGCAAGATGATCCTCAATAAGGACATCGGCTCTGTATCTCTTCTTTGACTCTTTATTGTCGATCAATGGGTCGTTGAACGCATCGACGTGCCCGGAAGCTTTCCAAATTGTAGGATGCATAAAGACGGCAGAGTCTATACCGACCACATTTTCATTGAGCAAGGTCATACTGTCCCACCAGTACTTCTTGATATTATTCTTGAGCTCGACCCCATTCTGTCCATAGTCATAAACAGCACCGAGACCATCATAGATCTCTGATGAAGGGAAGACAAAGCCGTACTCTTTACAGTGAGAAACAATCTTCTTGAAAAGATTTTCTTGTGACATACTAAAAAAATTATCCTTAGTTTTATAAGAGGCCTGACCGAAGCGATCTGACACCCTACATTAATATATGCTTTAATACCAACCACAAAGATAACCAAAAGAAAACAATACACCTCTACCAAGATAAGGTCTATATGACAAGAATCCGACACCATATCGGAACATATCTAAGTTATTCCACCTTCACATCTGAAAAGAAAGGCACCTCCACCCTTGATCAACTATAACGAAAGCCCTATTACCTAACTTTCTTAAAGTACGCAAAACTAAGAATCAATAATATATCAGCTTGGGATATAAGAGGCTCATGAATAAAAAAGTATTTTTGACACTTACCTGCTCTCACTTAGATACTGATTTCTTTCTACTTATACCTCTGCTCTGCACTCGGTGAAGGGGATACAACAATTTGTCTCGATAATAGGACACGAGATTTTCCACCAAGAAAAGTGTGCAATACTCTTGCAGATTGAAAAACTTGTCGTATATTTGCAGTCGAAAACGAGAATGATAGGCTAATTACGATTAGAAAATAAGTTCTCGTAAGATATTTTGAATAGTGTATGCGCAGGTGGTGAAATTGGTATACACGCTACTTTGAGGGGGTAGTGCCGGTTCCGGCGTGTGAGTTCGAGTCTCATCCTGCGCACAAGAGCGACGAGTATTTCAGTACTTGTCGCTTTTTGTTTTTTCCTCTCCCAAGAGGATTAAAGGGACCAAGTAAGGGGCTGTGTCAAAATTGAATTTTGACACAGCCCCTTACTTTAAGACATTTCTAATGTCAACAAAAACTATCTGCGAGGCATCGTATGAGGAGGGCGACCACCTCTTGCACCACCAAATCGTGACCGTGCCCCATCTGACACCCTGCCACTACCATCTTTTCCGAAGGAGTTGAATCGATACTTGAATGTCATCAAGGCATAGGTACTGATATTATTGACCGTCCTGTCGGTAATGGATGTAGAAGTGATCATACGAGAGAAAGAATTTCGTTGCCCCAAGATATCAAAAACAGAAACCTCAAAGGTGGCAGCGTTGCCCTTTAGAAAACTCTTTCCCAACGACATGTCCCACAAGCAGATATTGGCATCTAACTCTTGTGAATAACCACTTTTTTTGGTATACTCCACATTTGATGTAAGCTCTATTCCCCAAGGCAAACTCCAGTTGAACTCGTTAATGAGAGAATAGTTGGTAGCTGTCCTATCAAGATTGGTTGCCACACTATTTGATACCTTCTGCCACTGTCCTCTCGCTCCGAAAGAGATCGAAAGGTTGTCACCCCTCCATGTCAGTTTGGGAGACAATGTGGGAGAGAAAATGTGCGCTGAATTAAGTTCGTCGTTAATATAAGCCTTTGTCCTCTCATAGCCTCCTCGACCTGAAAGGAAAAAAGACCAACCGGTACGACCAAATGGCAAAGAACCCATAAAGCCTAAACCGACACTTGCCACTCCACTGACATTCTCATAAGTAGTCTGTACAGCTCCTGTCTCCGGGTCGACTGTGCGACGGTCGACAATAGCATTGTCGGTAAAAGAAAGACGCCCCATGATTCCAAAACTTTGCTTCTTCCGAGGGCTATTGTAATTACCCATGAATCTTACACTGTGGGAGAAGGAGGGTAAGAGGTCCGGATTTCCGACGACCTTGTTGAGTGGAGAGTTTATCACAACAGCAGGATTCAACTGTTCCATGGATGCGTGCGAGGTCCGACCGCTATAACGCAAGTTAAACATGATGCTATCACTCTTACGATACTCGATCCTGACAGATGGGGCATAGTTCCACACTACCCTTGACTTATTGAATACTTCTTTATTCCCAATCGTAGAAACTGTAGTGGCGAGGGAGGGGCGAGCATCCATACCAAAAGTTATGTGGGATCTGTCGACTTTGTATCTCAAGTTGAGCCCAAGACTATGGTTTTGGAACGAACTTGTGGATCCCTTCGTGTATACTTCATCGAGAATAGTATACTCTCCATTGGGATCTTTATTGAACGCTTCTCTCAGATTCTTACGATACTGTGCCTCTAGTCTATAATTCACTTGCAAAGCCCAAAGACGACTCAGAGGCTCGATGTAAGAGGAGCGCAATACCAATCGTCCCGACTTCCCGTTGCTATTAAGGCTTTGATCTATCTTTTCATCCTCCTTTCCTGACTGTGCAAAATCTGTCGTTAGCACATTTGATCCCGAGCCATCAGACTGACTGAGACGCCCCTCAAGCCCTAAATAGAGATGACGTCCTTTGGTATTCAGTTTACGACTGAAATGCACTTCCGCCAGAGCACTCACATCCGCATTGTCATTGCTCCTCTTTGACACACCCTTGTTGATTAAATCGTTATCCTGATTACGAGTTTCAAAGGACTGGACAGACTCTGTCGCAGAACGGCTCCATGACAGCTCAGGCGTAAAGAATATCGTAGTCAAGGTGTCAGGTTTCCACTCAATCCTCGTGATTCCGCTGAGGTCATTTCTACGAGTCAAGTCTATATAATCTTCATTATATATATTGCGCTTATCTTGTCCGAGTAGATTTTCTCGTACTACGCTTCCTGATTTATTGTTATTGTCACCGTCATAACGTACTTCGGAGACCATCTCAAACTTCTTGTCTATAGATGTCTCGTAGTTGAAACCTATACGTCGAGCATCACGGTCACCCTCTCCGGCGAGAACCCCCTCCGTGTTATTAAAATTGCCAAGAAGTGAATAGCGAGCATTCTTATCAAAGAAATTGATCATCATGTCTCCTGCATAACGCTTGCGAATACCATATCCCCCATTGATATTTGCAACGCCCCCCCTCTTCATATCAGGCTTGATGCTTAGATTAAGGACCTTTGTCCTCGTACCATCATCCATACCGGTCAATATAGACTCATCGCTCTGCTTATCCACAACTTGCACCTTGTCCACCATAAGAGATGGGAGATTACGCGTTGTCATCTTCGGGTCATTGGAGAAAAAGTTACGACCATCGACCTCAATCTTTTCGATACGCTCACCATTGTAAGTGATATTTCCTTCGGCATCCACTTCAACACCTGGCAACTTCTTCAATAACTCTTCGACATTAGCACCACTCTTGACCTTGAACGCTCCGGCATTGAACTCCACAGTATCCGGCTTCAGTACGATGGGTCGGACACGCCCGGTAACATCTACCCCCTTCAGAGCAGTCGTATTAGGTATCATCTTTAAGGTACCAAAATTTACTTTTGATGCCTTTCCCAAAGACACATCTAGCTCGATACTATTGTAACCAACAAAACTGATAAGGAGTCTATAATCTCCAGGCATAAGGCCTGTCATTACAAACTCACCTTTCATATCGGTTGTAGTTCCTTTGATAAGCTTACCATCGGACTTTTTCATCAATCTCACCGTAACGGCAGACATCAGTTCATTAGTGGCCGCGTCTTGTACCTTTCCGGACAAATCAAAGTTACCGGAGCTCTGTGCAAGCACCATACACGGAAAAAATAGGGCTAAAGCAACAAGTAATAATCGATACTTGAGAGGGTGAGTCGGTGTATTCATTTCTTTAGTTATTATGATATATTCTGTAAAGACTTATACACCTAAAGACTCAACAAATCAAACAAAGTTTAATCCGCCACAACATATTTTCGTCTATACACCTACTTATACCCCATGCATCACATGAAAAACGACCGTATCAAGAACACATCTCGATACAGTCGTCTTATGTAGTAGTTGAAGACAAAGACACCTGCAAAAATTTGCTGTCTCGACTTCAGGACTTACTTTCCTCGATAAATTACTTTACGATATCAAGGTCAGAACCGGGCTTAAACTTAACAATCTTTCTTGCCGGAATTTTGATTTTTTCCTTTGTTCTTGGGTTGAAGCCTTCTCTCTTAGCTCTTTCAACAACAGAGAATGTACCAAAGCCTAGAATTGCGACTTTTTCCCCCTTCTTCATTTCTTCTGCGATAACAGCTACTGCTGCATCAACAATCGCCTTAGTGTCAACCTTTGTTGCACCAGCCTTTTCAGCAACTGCTGAGATAAATTCAGTCTTGTTCATTCTAAAATATTTTTATGTTTTAAGGTGTTAGTAATGCTCTAATCTTCTGACTAAAAAGCCGTTTACTCTTATTTTATGCCCAAATATAATTGTTTTAATTTATATACCAATATTTTATATTGTTTTTTTATCACAATCTGCCAATATTTCTTCAAAATCTATAAGATTTCGAGTCTTGGAAGAAAAACATGGGTTAAAATTCTTTCCTTTAGCAAGAAGGTGTTGAGTTCGGCATAATACAAAAAAAATCTAAAGAACGTAACAGTTCAAAAAAGGCATTCTCACTTTATTGAGTCTGCCTTTTATTGTCTCATTGTATCGTGCTACACAGAGATGCTCTGAATCAATACTCAAGCACCCGAGGAAGGCTCTTAGCCTCTTCAACCCACTTTTGAACGAACTTTAGAGGCGGTTCCCTACGAACCAGTTTTTTCATATTATTGACCTCCATCATCTTATCACACAAATTCTCAGGTTTGCGTTGCGCCAACTCTTTTACGGTATCAACACCTGCGGCTTCGAGAAGTTCTGCATATTCCGAGCCTACACCCTTTATCCTGAACAAATCAACTTGATTAGCAAATTTCAAGATTTTGGCTTCATCTATACCTGTCTTTTCAGCCACCTCCTTACGTTGTTTCTTTGTCGCACATGCCTTCAATAGTGCATCTGTCGAAGTGATTCCGATCTCTCTAAACTTCTTGCCTAACGCTGAACCGATGCCTTCGATCTCTTCAATTTTGTAATTTGCCATAGTCGTTAAATTTTGCTTGTTTATACTTACACATATCAGTAGACACTGAGATATGCATTTGAATACTCATTATGACAGTTCATATCTAAAAGCGCAAATCCGTAATGTAACAAAAGCACATACGTTAAACTCAAAGATAATCTTTTTTGATTAAAATCTATCATTTAGGTATAAGTAATTGGCTATCAACAGTCGAATGAGTCATGAAATGCAGTAGGTAATGATTTAGCGACCTATCTTCTGCAATAATATACAATGCTTTGTGTACCTTGAATAACCTACTTCAAAGGTAATACTATCTACGGAGAAAGACGAAACTTTCTCTGTTTTTCTTTTCTGACGGCTCTCTATCCAGTCAGCTGATTCTATTTTTTCGTCTTATTGCTGATTGTTGTGGCAGTCTTACTTGTGAAGACTGCCTTTCATTTTTTTCACTCTGTCCTATGCGTTGTTCCACTCCACTTTCTACTTTATGTATTCGCATCGGGATCGGTCTTCGTTCTCTTCGGCAAAGGTAGCTTCGGCGTCTGACGGCCAAAAAGGTCAAGCGGCAAGCCGTCAGGGCAACAATCTCCACACTTCATTCTTCAGGTAGTATTCTTGCCCTAAACCTTGTTGTCCTTGCCCCCTACCTTTTTATCGCCTTGAAACGAAAACGACCGACCCGACGGAAATACGCAAAAAAAATGTCGGAAACGCGAGGACAGAGAAAAAGAAAAATGGAAACTCAACTCCCTCACCTCAAGAATCCGCATAAAATCAAAAAACAGACAAGATGAAACTGAGATACAAAACCTTGATTTGGGGAACACTTGCCCTCATCGGCTCATCCCTCTTGGGCGGCAGTCTTTGGCTTTGGCTTGCAGGACTATGGCTGGGGAAATACATCGTTCGGCTACTCTTTGCCATCACACTGACAATTGTGGTCTACATACTGACCTATCTATTCATTGTCGGGGGAATATTTTGGTTGCTTATCTCATAAACATTTATCCAGATGAAAAGAAGAAGTAAAACTATCGCACAGCAATGCAGATACTACGAAGTGGACAACATTTTCGAGTATATGGTATCGGTTTACCTCAATGGGAATATATCCGCCTTTAGGGAACTATACAAAGAACTCAATCGGAAGGACAGAAAGGAATTTATCCTCTATCTCTTCTCAGAAGTTGAACCTATTCATATCCAAGAAATCATTTTAGCAACAATCTAATAGTGGGAGCAATGGAAGCATTCAGATTTTACCAAGATAGAAAGGTTACTTGTTGGGAGCGCACCCACTTTGAAGTAACAGCAGAGAATTACGAGGAAGCCGTTGCTATTGTCAAGTCGTGGCAGGGAGAGGATGTACTTTGTTTTGAAGACAACGAGAAGGTCATCATTATGGACGACAAGACCTTATATGAAACCTCCGAACACCTATCCGTAGAGGAAAATGGAGGGAACCCGACTATTGAGGTCTTTGCAGACAATGGAGAAAACATCATCAATAATAGCCCCGACAACACCAAGTAGATATGAGAATAGAAACAAGAACATACGAGGTTTACAACCTCCACGAACTGACAAGAGAGGCACAAGCAAAGGCACACAGCCATTGGGCGGAACATTTTAACTATGGTTGGGACGAAGAAAACCGAAAGACATTGCAAGCCTTTGAACAGATATTCAATATCAAGGTAGACAGATGGTCATACGATAATTATTCCTATTGGTATCGTTTCACTTCTCATTACAGCGAGGAAGAAGATAATTTGAAAGGGGTTAGACTACTGAAATACCTTGTCAATAACCATTGGAACGACTTGTATATACCCAAAACCATTTGGGGACACAATTACAAGAGAAAGCGTAAAAGTCGTGTATTTGTTACCAATGATTGCGTATTGACGGGCTATTGTATGGACTATGAGATATTGAAGCCCATATACGACTTTTTGAAAGCCCCCGATGATACCATCCTATACGAACTTATGGACAGGTGCTTGAATGGATTTTTCAAGGCTTGCTGGGACGATATGGAATACCAACTCAGCGAGGAAGCCTTTGCAGAGAGTTGCGAAGCCAACAACTACGAATTTCTATCCAACGGAACATTATTCAATTGATTAAAAAGACAAAAACAATGAAAGGTACAGAACATTTCAAGGACGTTATCCAAAACTATTTGGAAACAAGAGCATCATACGATGAACTCTTTGCAGGGAATTTCCGCAAGGAGAACAAGAACATAGACGAGTGCATTACCTACATCTTGACGGAAGTCCAAAGAATGGGGTGTGCAGGTCTGTCTGATGAGGAGGTATATTCCCTTGCCGTGCATTATTACGATGAGGATAACATCAAGGTAGGCACGTCCATCAACTGCCAAGTCGTGGTAAACCATACTATCGAACTCACAGAAGAGGAGAAAGCGGAAGCACGGAAAAAGGCTATCGAGCGATACCAAGCAGAGGAATACCGCAAACTTACCGCTAAGAAACCGAAAGCGGAGAAGCAGGCGGAGGAGCAACTCCAACCCTCCTTATTCGAATTTTAATACTAAACAGCGAACGAATATGAAACCAAGAAACAAGTTTGAGAAAGCAGTACTTGCCGAGAGTAAGAACTTACGCCCGATAACCAAGACACAATGTAAGTGGGCATTTAGAGGGTGTATAGACCACTTTGCCTATCGACTTCCCAAAGGTCGTACAACGTGTATGGATTGCGGTCATAGTTGGACAATGGAAAAGTCGAAATACACTTGCACCTGCCCTCATTGTAGGGCAAGGTTGCAGGTCAAGGAAACCTTTGAACGCAAGATAAGACAGAAGCAATACTTTACGATACTTACCACTTGTGGAGAGTACCAAGTACTAAGAATGTTTCTTCTTTCTGTGGAAATGGAAAAAGGTTGCAAGGCATCATCATACCTCTTTGAAATCGGTCAGTATTGGTGGAACGCACAAGGACGAAAGACGATTATTGCCATTCAGAGAGTATTGGGCAGATACATCGACACCTTTTCTTATTGCTCGCCTATGGCAATCCGCAACGACAACGAAGCCTACCGCCATATATCATACTCCCCGATATATCCGAAGTTCAAGGTAACGGAAGCACTCCACAGAAATGGTTTTAGAGACGATTTTCACGACATTGAACCAACCGTTCTCATTCCTGCCCTGTTGTCCGACAGCCGTGCGGAAACATTGATGAAAGCAGGCAGAACCGAACATCTGAAATACTTTCTTAACAATTCACGGACATTTGATGCTTGTTGGCAGTCCTATAAAGTCGCCACTCGCAACGGCTATAATATAGAGGACATTTCGATATGGTGCGACTACGTGGATATGCTCCGAAGATTGGGCAAGGACATACACAGCCCGAAGTATGTTTGCCCTACTGACCTGCATAGGGAACACGACCTAAGACAAAATGAACTTCGCAGGCAACGAGAAAAGGAAGAAAAGGAGAAGAGACGCAAAAAAACAATAGAGGACGAGAAGCGTTTCCACGAACTCAAATCCAAGTTCTTCGGTATCTCATTCACGGACGGCACAATCCGAGTCCACGTTTTGGAGAGCGTGCGGGAATTTTTGGATGAGGGAGTGGCAATGCACCATTGCGTATTCGACAATGCCTACTATCTCAAAGAGAACTCGCTTATCCTTTCGGCTACCATTGAGGGCAGACGAATAGAAACGATTGAGGTCAATTTGGACACGCTCAAAGTGGTGCAAAGTCGTGGCGTGTGCAACAAGAACACGGAATATCACGACCAAATCGTGAGCCTTGTCAATGCCAATCGCAAATTGATAAGGCAGAGAATGAGAGCGACAGCATAAGCAACAATCACCAAAACATCACAGATATGAAAGCAGAAATAGAAAGCATCGTATGCGACTGGGCAGACGAGATACCCCATATCCTTGTAAGGATAATCAATGCCATTACCCTATCCACCAATGAAGAGGAACTGAGGTCAGCCATCAAGCGGATAGCCGAAAAAACGGAACTTGACAAGTTCTTTGCCTATGGTTACGGCACACATCATTTTTGGCTTACCCACCGCAGGTTATCGAATGGTGAGCCTATGGAACACAGATTATTAAAGGTTGAGTTTTGAGAAAATGAAGAAGAAAGTTTACAGAGTACGGACACAATACGTCTTTGAAGGAGTGTTTGAGGTGGTTGCCGAAAGCAGAGAGAACGCACGGCAAAAGGTCATTCAGGATTGCGGATTGGTAATGGGTGGGAACATTCACAGCACCCTACCCGATGAGGAGGTAAATTGGGCTTTCTCTACTCACCCCGATGTAAGTGTGGGACAGATAAGCATTCAAGAAGAACAGACAAAGTAAAGCGGTCAGCAAATTTGCCGACCGCTACTTTCTTTCGTGAGCTTTGAGCGGACAAAGAAAGTAGCAAAGAAACCCAATGAAAAGCACCCCGTTACTTTTGACAGTGAGTCGAAACGGCTCAAAAGTAACAAAAAGCCCCAATTAGGGTTGCAATGTTAATGCTCGTACTAAGCGATTTATCTCTTCATCAAATGGATGATTTACAAAATCAAATCCTTTTCGTGCGATTAAAAAATCGGGGCAACATTTCTCAAAACTCCCAGACAATAAAATCGGTATAAACTTTGTCGTGTCTTGATCTTGGTAAATAGCTCGTGAAATAACTCTACCTTCATGGGCTACTCCACCTGTTGAAAGCTCTGCCTTTTCTTTATACTTTGGAGTGAGAAACACAAGACATTTTGTACAATCTCTTATTTCTTTGTTCATGAAACGAACGAGATCTGTTCCATAAGGAACATCCTCATCTATGCGCACTTCGATATTAGCATCTTTCAAATGTTTAGCGATTCTTTGTACCGCCTCTTTATTTTCATCCCATGCATAAGATATAAATACTATCATAGGAACAACCTTTAGCTCACTCTTTTCCTCTTGAGGCTTACTGATCTTTTCCACATTATCAAATAAGGTCGTATCTACACAAACATCAGACCTCTTCTTGTTGTTTGTCGAAGCGTTTACTTTCTCGGATAATTTACTTATAAATATTTTAATATCCTCATCTGCAAGTAAGGAAAAAAGTTCTCGATACCATACCACTCTTGAAGTCGAGACTCCTTCTTTTTTCCTATACTCTATATACTCAGAATACGAAGGATATGCACCTTGTATAAAAGGTTTTATGGTATTATAATAATCGGGACCATTTACATAGAAGAAAGCCTCTTCTTCTTTCCCAATAAACCTCCATAATTCGTTGAATATAAAATCCTTCCCTTTTTGTTCTATTTCTCTTAAGTACATCAAATCTCCTAATGAAATGGATAGATCCAGTGGAAAGTCTCCATTTATATGGTCATATCCCTTTTGAGAAAGCATAATAAAATCTTGAGACGAGTTACTAAAATGCAAATAATCATTGGATAGCAATAAATTCAACACAACGTACAGGTTATTCATTTCTGACCTATTCCTGACATAGTCTTTTTCTGCTTTGAAACTAATGGTTCTAAGAAACAATCCTTGACCAACATTCATACCAGCAAAGAATGATAAAATGAAATCCTTGTACTTATTTATTTTTAATTCATTCATAATAATTTGTTTTCTGCAAAGTTACTCATTCATAACGAGAAGTGCGAAGGAAATAGCAAGAAAACGCCCCTTGCGAAAGTAGTATGCCCCCAAAAAGTTGGACAAAAAACTTTGGAAAGTAATCAGCAATGAAACGCGATTTAGAAGAATGGCTTGAGATGTTTAGGAAGATTGATTCAGGCAGAGGGATGAAGTCAGTCAGCAGCGAGCACCGTACAGACTATGTTCTGCTTCGTCAGAAGTACTACCGTTACAAGAAATATGGGACATCGGGTCTGGAGTACATGAAAGGGAAGAGGTTTTCAGCATCTGAAAAAGAGGCTATAGTTTTGGCCTTCACAGACAAAGGCGTACCTTTGTCTGTGTTGAGTCTGACACATGACGTCAGCATCAAAAGCCTCCGACGATGGATTCAAACCGTTCGTACCGGAGGGTCTTTGTATGAAATCAAAAAGAGAGGGCGACGCCCCAAAGAGACTATGGGCAGACTAAAAAAGAAATCACCGGAGACAGAACTTGAGAAGCTCAAGGCAGAAAATCTCTACCTCAAAGCAGAGAACGCCCTGCTAAAAAAACTGAAGGTTTTGATCGAGAAAGAGAAAGCCCGAGGCAGCGGGCGAGAGTCATCGAATCACTAAGGCCTGAGCATCCGCTTGATTTACTTCTCAAAGCGGGAAAGATGGCTCGTTCGGTATTCTACTATCACCTCAAGAAACTCTCTTGGGAGGACAAGTATGCTTCAGCAAGAGCAGAGATCAGAGAGATCTTTACCACCCATAAAGGCAGGTACGGTTATCGTCGTGTGACGGCCGAAATGCACAATCGCAACCATCCGATCAATCACAAGACCGTCTATCGTCTCATGCGAGAAATGGGTCTTTGGGACAAGAAGAGAAAGGTGCACTATCAGTCCTATCTCGGACCACTTGGCAAGGAGGCACCGAACCTTATCAACCGAAGTTTTTCTGCTGGCGCTCCGAATCAAAAGTGGGCAACGGACATCACACAGATCAACATCGGGGGCGAAAAGCTGTACTTCTCACCCATCTTGGATATGTTCAACGGGGAGATCATAGCCTATGACCTCTCGACAAGTCCGAATCTGGAACAAGTATATGCCATGCTCGAAAGGGCTTTCTGCTCTCGCAAAGCTCTCAAAGGGCTGATCCTTCACTCCGATCAAGGCCGGCAGTACCGCTACCAAGGCTACCGCAAACGCCCCGAAGAGCAAGGGATCGTGCAAAGTGTGTCGAGAAAAGCCAACTGTTTCGACAATGCGATGATGGAAAGCTTTTTCGGAACGATGAAAACCGAACTATTTACCTCTCGTAAAGCCTTTGCAAAGGCTTTACGAGAGTACATCAACTACTACAATTGAGAGCGGATAAAGCTCCGATTAAATGGTAAGAGCCTGGAGCAATACAGGACTCAGAGAGAATGAAACAAAAATAGTGTTTAACGTGTCCAACTTTTTGGGGGCACTGCATTTACGGTGTTGGCGTACGTTCGGGTCTGGTAGCCCGATACTGTCGGAAAAGCAGCTACGAACCTGCCCTTGCTGATGTCGATTCCAATGTAAGTCATAACGTCTTTTTTTTGATTGAATACATCCTGTGACCTATCGTCGCTAACACGGGATATAAAGTCCCAACGAACTATCCAGATTTCAGATGTAAAAGCATGGGGACTGAACGTTAACCCCGGTTTCTTGATCCAACCATTAATCGGTCTTTGTCCATGTTTATATCAAAGTTATTAATTATTGAATTATTTACAAAAGTACAAATGTGCGACCATTGAAATCTCTTGCTTATTTTCCCTTTACGGAACACCTCACTTCGGAGTTTACAAAAAAGTCAAGAACAACGTATTCTCCTTTGATTATTGGTCTTTGTTCTAGTCCAATAATATGAGTTGCTGTGCCTATAAGCTTTGTTGACACAGCAAATTCATCTTCTTCTGAAAGCTCGTTAACTGCACTCATCACACTTTCTTTTCCACCCTCTTGAATACATATTTTTTAGCCTGTTCAAATTGTTCATCAGTAGAGATCGTTTTTATAGCTTTCAAAGCTTTTGCTAGTTCTATTCTTGTTACATCTTTACTTATAATTGATAAATCAATTTCATTATTGAAAAATTGTTTTAATATTAGACTGACTTAGATGTTGTATTTTTAGGTCATTAATAACATCTTCGTCAGATTTCGCTTTTAAATGTTTCTTAAATTTCACATCAGGGTGTAAATGGGCATTCGAACTCCCCCCATATATTTCCGTAGTTCCTCTAATAGTTTTTACCACAGAAAACCAATTGCGAGGCTCATCCAAAAATAATGTTGTTTTGGAATAAACAGGTGTTATAAACCCTTCAAAACTATTTAATTCTTGCCGAAGATTTAAAACAAAGAACGCCCCTTGTTCTTCAATTAATGGACTTACTGAACGAACATTAGTTCTAACAGAACAGTCATCATTTAAACCAGAACCAATAACATGTGTACCATTCAAATCTTGTTTTATTCTCCATATTCCAAAATGAATTTTACCATTTCTCGTGTATTCATAAGACCAATATCCATCAATATATAATTTACCCCAATACAAATGCATAAAAAAAGATGTATGAGAGATAACAAAGAATATTAACCATATAATAAATTGATATAGACCTACAGAAATGAGTAATACTATAATCCGATAATATTCTATCGATTTAATACTCGGAAGCCAATCGTCTATACCAATGGCTATATATACTACTAATAACAAAACAATAGTAGCAATATTTTCCCTGTTGTCATTTTTATAAGTACTCATCAGATAATCTAAATTTGATTGAATTTCCACTATGATTTAACATTCTCAAACGCCCGTCATATACATTTTTTATGGCTAATACACTTACTGATGCATTTGTTTGTTTAAAAGACCAGATATAGTTTGCTGGTAAATCCAAAGCATTGCAGATAATTAATCTATTTACAATATCATGCGCTACACTGATTATACTACCACCCCAAGAGTATAAATCTTTTTGATAGTCCTCCCAAATGTTGTTACACCTATTATATGCATTATTTAGATGTTCAGATTGAGGTATATTTGCTTTTTGAGGAACAGTCTGCCATTGGTTATATTCAGCATGCCTGTAGCGTGAAACCTCATCTTCAGTCATGCCTTCCCATATACCATACAAAAACTCATGCAAGTCATTCCTAACACTAACTGATTTTATCCTATTGCTATTTGCTATAATTTCTGCACTTTGTATTGCTCTTGACAATGGACTACAAATAATTCTTGTTGGGATATTAGGAGTAAATGATTTTGCTAGAAGATTCATGTTCTTTATTCCAAGTTCTGAAAGAGGAATATCCATGGAGCCTTGATATTTTCTTTCTAAATTAGAATCTGTTTGACCATGACGAACTAAAAAAAGTTCTCCATATGATTTTGTTCTTTCCTCTGTTTTAAAATCAATTAAAGGGGCATCACAAAAAGTCGGAACTTCATTGGTAAAACACAACTCATAATCACAGGATGTTTCAATAGTATTTCTTTCTTGAATTACAGTTACAGAACCATTATCCAACTGTAGAATATGATGATGTGATTTAGGTAGTTTCAATAGGGTGTTAACTATCGCAGAAATGGAACCTTTATGAGCAACTATAACTTTTATCCCTTTTTTGTCACTATGTAAAATCTCTTCGTTAAGAAAAGAAGAGATTTTGTCATATAATTCTTTAACTGGAAATCGCTCTTCTAATTCAAAATCATATGGTCTAGTCCTCCATAATCGATAAATGTTAGAAAAATTGCTGATAATTTCTTTTCTTTGTAGTCCATGCCAACAACCAAAATTTATTTCTTCTAATCTTTCATCAATTTTCAACCTAGATAGGCTTACCCCACATTGGTTAGCTACAATTTCAGCAGATTCTTTAGTTCTATTTAAGTGTGATGCATAAATATAATCTATGTCTAATTCTTTCAGCCATATTCCAACACGGAGCATCTGTTTTCTTCCTTCTTCTGTAAGAATTGGATGGTCTGTATTCCCTTGAATTATACCATCTTTATTAAAGGTGGTTTCACCGTGCCTAATAAGGATTATTGTATTGCCAGACATAAATTAAAAATGCTTTTGAAAACCATATTTAGTGTAGGAGCTTTTTTGAATTATTCTTTCGACGACAACTCCAGGACAATGCTGTTGCATTTGCGAAAAAATGCTTTCAGGCGAAGTTGGATCAGAAGAAAAGTTTCGAATACTTAGTCGTTCATCTTTCCCTAAGGATATTAGTGGTTCAATAGGGTACGATTTTCCTGAAAGATAAAACTGTTTGTTTTCTAAATCAATTTCAAAGCAAACATCTTTTTCACAAGTTTTTCCCCATCCATGGGGAACGATTAAGCGCTCCATTTTTTCATTAAGCGTAATAATTTTGTTTGCACCTCCTTGCAGTGGTTTAAATACAAAAATATCTTTACCTACTTTGGAAAATATGGGAACTTCTTCACCCTCTGAAATTATGAAACATCCGATAGCAACACTATTTCTTGTGGGCATATAATAATGATGCTTGTCAAATTGATGGTTGATTTTCGTTCTTTTATGTGTCAATAAATGAGCAATGAATCGATGTCGAATAATATTAAAATCTTCGAGCATTTTTGCAATATCAATAAAGAGTTCAGCTTTATCACCCTTTAAATATCGGATATATCTATTCCCTTCTTGGTAAATATTAATGTCATCAGCATACCAATTTTCTTTGGCAGGCATCAATCCATTAAATTGATATTTAAACTCCTTCTCATTGGAATGTATAACAAGTACAGGACAGTTTTTTTCTACACTATGCCCAAAACTAATAAAATGATTTCCTTTGTGAAAATTAAAAACATAACTACTGTTTTCTATTTTGCCTCTTAAATCGGAAAAAGTATTTTCATCTATTGAATCTGTGATATCATCATCAAGATAGAAAATAGAACTAGTATCAATATTGACTGTTGTATCAATGGGAATAAAGGGAGTATTGCATTTCCATTCTACGAATGCTCCTGTCGGAAAACCTCCTGCAATTCTAATAACATCATGAGGGAACCCTAAATCAACAGCAGGTGTAATTCTGCATTCAGCATTGAAATCTATACTTTTTAGAGTATGCTCCAACAATTCTTGCGTTTTTGCAATAAAAGGAATGAGAAGATTATGAGCATAATCTTCTTTTTCTATAAGTTTCATATGGACATTCTTTTAAAGATTATCTATCAAAACTTTTTGAATCTCTTTAATCAGTCCTGTTTGATCTTTATGTTGATTATCGCCCATTACTGGTAAGGCTGGCCAACCATTATCAACCCATTCTAAACCTGCAAAATTTCTTATGCCATTATATCTTGGAATTACGTGATAATGAACATGACGATCAACCATCATAAGCATTAAGTAATTCATAATGTTGTGATTAAAAGTTCTTTTAATGACTGTTTCTACACTTTTAATCAAAGTTGCTAATTCTGCCATTTCTTCTGGAGTAACATCAGATAGATGCAATGCATAGCGATTTAGTGATATTATACCAGAAGCTAATGTCGGCTGAGCAGGTCTAACAGACCAAGACCATGCGCCTGAATTTAAAACAAGGTTTTCTTCTACAGCAAATTTCACTCTAAATTCTTTTAATGTCTTTTCATTGTCCATGATTTTATCTTTTAAATTAAAAACTATATAACATATCATCGCGAATATACTCATAAAAAAACACCTGAAAAAATTTATTTTCAAGTGTTTTTTCAATAACTTACCTAGAGTCGTTTATTCATCAATGAGTTCGTACTTTCGCTTACCCTATCTGTGTATTTATCTCCCGCCGGGAAGCCAGCGGATCGGCAATATAAGGATATGAACTTGTAACGCCTCCGGTAGTAACCGTAATCCTTCCGAAACCAAATATCCATCCTAAAACACTTTGCTTTATGTGCAGACCTTCGCACTTTGCCAGCACCAAATTTACCGCCTTTCGGCTAATTACGCCTGTTTTGAGAACCACCCGCTTATTATGTATTTTCCAGTAGTAAGTGCAACGCAAATAGAAAGAATATCCCCAGAGGGGCTAGCCCCTCTGGGGATGGGCGCCAAAGATTATATTTGCGTGAATATGAAAAAATACAACCATTTGAGCCGAGAGCAAAGGTACACAATAGATCGGCTACTACAACAAAAGAAATCTTATTCTTTCATCGCTCAAACCATTGGTGTGTCAACCAGCACCGTCTCACGAGAAGTCAAACGCAACAAAACGGCAAGAGGAAGATACTCCTGCCATGCAGCACATATGTATGCTACAGAGCGTAAGGAGTGGCGTTGCTATCCGAGGAAATTCACGGATAAAATGCAAGAACAAGTCGTCCAGATTTTGAGAGAAAAACAGTGGTCGCCTGAGCAAATCGTGGGGCGTTTTCGGCTCAAGGGAATCCCCATCGTGGGGAAAACCACCCTATACACTTTTCTCCACGAGGATAAGGCACTCGGAGGAGACCTTTGCCAGCTAACAAGGCATCACTTGAAGTATCGACGAAAGAACCTTGCTAAACCGCTCAAATCCCAATGGGAAAAGCGTAAGGGAATTGACCAAAGACCCCAATGCATCAATCAAGAAGAGCGTTTCGGAGATTTCGAAATGGACCTAATCATTGGAGCTAAACAACAAGAGGCTATCCTAACACTTACCGACAGAAAGACAGATTATGCTATCATTGAACCATTGCCCAAAGGGAAGAATGCTAAGGCATTAGCCAGAGTGGTCAATCAAAAACTAAACTATTTCAAGAGAATGGGGTTGCTACATTCCATCACAACGGACAATGGTGCCGAGTTTATGTTTTTTTCTTCCATCGAAAGGGCGCTCAAAATTCCTGTTTTCTTTGCAAAACCCTATTGCTCAACCGACAAACCACACATAGAACATCTAAACAAACTAATAAGACAATATATACCGAAAGGAACCTCTTTCTCCGAAATATCTAAACTACAAATCAAAACAATACAGAGACTACTAAACAACAGACCCAGAAAAAAGCTAAACTTTCAATCTCCTATAGAAGCCCTTGACGTATATTTGCAACAACGTTGCACTTGACTCTGAAATCTGCATGGTCAAAAAGCTTTGAGAAGTCATCTGCCATACAAAAAATATCTACTATATTTGTCTTCATAGAGTGGCATTTTATTTGTGTGTATTACCTTGATTTTCAGACATTAACGCCCAATTCATTCGCCACTTTTTCAATTATAACTACAACAATATTAGGCAGTTAATGAAGTTTATGAGATTGTTTCATTCTTTGTTTTCTTACGTCGAACTGACGTTAATCTCATCTGTCTTCTACTTTTCCTCTTCCCCTTGGCTGTTGAACTCAAACGAGAGTTTTGCCGTCTGTCCGAAATTGTCCTCCACATACACGTCGATTGTCTGCTGGTCGGTGGAAGCAGAGGTGTAGTAAAGCCTGAACTCCTCTTTTGTAAGCGGGTAACGGTCATTGGGTTTGAATATCGTGCCGTCTTCCATCTTCAGCCGTCCTTTTCCATCGGGCTGAAAGTACCTTATGGTGTAGCGGGTGTCGGCAAAGTTGCCCTCCCTTTTCAATGTACAGCGTATCTCCGCCGTCTGTCCCTTGACGATGTGCTTCTGAACGGGCATCGTCTCGACAGTGAACGGGTACGCCTGCTGAATATCCAACTCATTATCACAAGCAGATAAACAAAATCCTGCAAGAGCAAGCACTCCTATTACCAAAATCGTATTCAATATTTTCTTTTTCATTGTTCCTTACATTTTATTGTTATACACTCACTCCTGCCTTTGATAGAGCAGGTAATCATTCAAATCTTTGTGGTCGGCATACAGAGAGGAACGGTCAATAACCTTCTCTCCGAAATCTGCCCTCAGCCTTTCCAATGTTCTTCGTCCCGCATTATCATTATCGAGGTAGCATTCTATCCTGTGATAACCGCCCAGTACTTTCAGTGCCTTCTCCATGTTGGAAACGGAATTAAGGACAAGCCAGTCCGAAGCGATTATGCCGAGTTGCATGGCGGAGAGGTAATCCATAAAACCCTCAAAGACGGCACACACGTTCGAGCCGTTACGCTTCAGTGAAATGTCTTTGGGCGGTATGCAACCCTTGAAAAAGCAATTACGCAATTCCATTCCTCCTGCCTCGTTACGAAAGCCGATGGCATAGTACCGCTTGCCCCGTACACGATACCTCACCTCCTCGCAGTTGGGGATGGCAACGTGGGCATCGATACCCCGTTCTTCCAGATAGCCCAACAGTCTGCCATTCAATAAGGGACGCCTCTCAATATCCTCAAAGGAGGGATCTCTTTCTTTTTCCCTTAGCGATTGCTCCATAACGGGAAGCGGACAAGCTCCGTTCCGTGCGATGAATGCCGCCCGTAGGAGAAAATCACTGCTTCCGATAAACTCTCCTGCCAAGTCGAAGATGTCGCCACCTTTGCCCGTCCCGAAATCGAACCAAACATTCTTGGCGATATCGACCTTGAAAGAGGGTGTCCGTTCCGTGCGGTACGGAGCGGAATACCATAAAGCGTTTCCTTTCTGTTTGGTCGGATGAATACCCATTGCGTTCAGGAAGTCCGCAATGGGTATCTCTCTCATCTGTCGCATGTCCATCAGTCCAGCATGATTTTCAGTCCGACACCGTACTGGGCATGAAAACGCCCCGTAGAGCCTCCCCACAGGCAACGCTCCCTGCCATAGAGCAACAGTACAAGGCGGTCACTCAGATAGGTCTCCGCCTGTAGGGTGATTGCTCCACCATAGATAAAGCCATCTTTGTTATGGAGCGTAGAGCCATCGAATAGCAGCTTCTTCCCTCCATTGACCGTCTCATATCCCGCCAAGGCGGAAACGCCTGCGGAGAGGAAAAAGGTCTTGCTCCCGTCGGAAAGCACACCAAAGAAGAAGCCTCCCTCGCCTGTGAACTGCTCCATAGGGATACGGCTATCTCGATAAGGGTGGTATCTGCGGAGATACTCCACCCCGAGCACCCATTGATGTCCGCCTTTGGTATAGGTGGCAAGCGAAGCCCCGAACGTATAGCCTGTGTTGTTGCTGGCAGGCTTGGTATAAAAGCCGTCCGCCATGCCTGTGGTCAGGCGTATGCCCTTCATCTTGGGCAGACATCGTTGGGCGTGTGCCTGCCCTGCAAGGAGGGCAAGCATCACGACAAACAGGAAAAATGCGAGCTTTCTCATATCACTTCACTTTGAGTTCGTCAATCTCCCTTGCACGCACAAGGTCTTCGTTCTCCACAACGAAAGACTGGTGTCTTCCGCCGTTCTTCTCGTGCATCTCCACAATGAGCTGCTTATCGTCGGGGATGGTGAACTTTTGAAGCGTGAATACCGTGCGACCGCTCTTCTGCCCCGCCACGCAAGTAACATAGTTGTAGGCACGCAGCGGAAGCAGTACCTGCTCCTGCATGGCGGTCTGCTTGGCTACGTTCTTGTCCACAATTTTGAACGTGATGAAGTCGATGTCGAACGGCACGTTGGACTTGTTGCGCAGTTCCGTATGGAAGTACAGCAGTCCGTTGTGCGAGTACAACCCTTTGAGCAGGTACTGAATACCGAAGGACTTGCTGCCGATGTGCTTCACAGTCCGCCTGTCCTCCTTGTGAATGGACTTCATGATAAGCCTTACCAGCATCGGACTCTCGCTGCCGAGTTCCTTGAGATAAACCTCCATTGCGTTGTTCGGTCGGTTTACGCTCGCCCCGTCGTGGATAGAGTCCGCCATTTCCACATTGAGTAACAGTGGCTCGTTGGCATACTTGACATTGAAGGTGTAGAATGCTCCGTCTTCGGTGATGACACTCATGTTCGTCTCCTCGTGGAAGTTCTTGACCGTCGCTTTCACACGGATGACGTTTTCCGCTCCGTCCGCCTTCCCCGCAATGAGATTGGGCGAACCCAAATCGACATAGCGCACGGCAGATGGGAAGATGATGTGCACCGTCTTGTCATAGGTGATTTCCAATCCGTGGGGCGGTATCATCCGCTCAAAGGCAATCTTTCGGGTCAGACCCTGATAGAGGTCTCCCGTTGAGGTTGTCTCCTGTGCGTTGGCACAGACTGCGCCCAGCATCAGGGCGATGGCTAAAACTGTTCTTTTCATTTTTACATTGGATTAAAGTGGTGAATAATAACTGTGAATTACTTGTTTTCAGGTTGGTAGAGCAATACCTTGTATCCGGCTTTGAGATGCACCTTGACGGTGCGCATTTTCTTGGCGAAATACTGCGAGGTTCCCTGTATCAGCCCCTTGCCCAAGTCGGCGGCAAGCTGTGCACCTGCATCGGTGGAGATGTTCATGCTGCTGCCCACGGATGTCCCCATGTTAGCGGCAATCTCCTTGGCGGCACTGCGCTCCATCGAGCCGGGAATGAATATCCCTTCCTGCCCGTCCATATCGTACACTGTCAGCTCTACGGGAATGATATTGCCCTGATATTCCAGTGAAGAAATGACAACGGCAAGCCGTTCGCCCTGTACCTTTGTCGTTCCCACGACAAGGGTATTGCGTGGTATTTCCCTGCCGGAGACCTGCATCGGTTCCAAGAGACGGAAACGCACCGTCTGACCATCCATAACCGTCTGGTTGTTATGCACACAGGCTGATATGGTGTTTCTATCCGTCTGTGAGGCTGTCCCGATAGCAGTTTGAAATAGGAAATTTCTCTCCTTGACATATTCGGAGCGGAAAGTCGAGTCGCTCATCGGCTGCGCCAGAGCCGACACCACTTGTTCGCTCACAGGGGCAACGGGAAAAGCTACCGCCTTCCCGTTTCGGGTGGTTGCGACCGCTTTCCTTTCGGAAGCCGTCTCCCCATCCGACACCAACGCCATATTGGAAGATGGTTGTCCAGCACCCGACGGCATATACTTTGCCGCCAACTGATAGGACTTTTCGAGCAATGCCATCTGGTCGTTTACGGTTATGGCAGGCGACTGCTGTTCGCTATTCATACGGTTTTCCAACTCTGCCAATCGAGCACGCAGCTCCTCCTTTTCGAGGTCTTCCCTCGGTGCTTCATAGAAACTGCCGAGCGTGCGGTTGATGTCCTGATAGGCGGATGCCGAAGCGTGAAAGCCATCTTGCGGGGCAGAATGTCGGGACGTGTATCCCTCACTCTCATTCGAGGGGTCAGACTCCCAAGCGGACGCTTCGCCCGCTCCCTGTGAAGTCTCTCCTCCTGTCATTTCCCCGAACATGGAACTAAGGCTTTGCATGGCACGACTTCGTTCCTGCTCCTTCTGTTCCATCATCTCCTTCTCATAGGCTTTCTTCTTATCACCAATCAGTTCGGCTGCCATCGGGTCGGGCACTTCCGTGTTGAAGCCCTTGGTCTGTTTCTCCTCTTCTTTCTCCGACGGAGCGAAAATGAGCCACATGGAGCCTGCAAAAAGCAGAAACATCAGGGGATAAATGATAAACTTCTTTTGCCTTTGTCTCTCTTCTTCCGTCAGCTCAGGCGAGGTACTCGTATCGGAGGCTGTCTTTCTTTTGAATGGGAACATAATCGTAATACTTTAATAGGTTGATACTGTCTTGCGGATAGAGCCGCCTTACTTCAGGGGCTTCTATATGCTTGATTGCCGGTAGCCTTTCCTCTTCGGAGTCTCCTTCGGAAAAGATACGGTACAAACCGTTGAAGAAAACATAGTTGGCAAGGAAGGCGAAAAAGAGAAGCATCGTCAGGACGACATATAACCTCATATGAGTGGGGATGCGTCCGCACAGGCGGCGGAGTCTTGCCTCCGCTCCCTCCTGCATCATTCGGAACAGACTTTTCTTTTTCATCGCTTACGAGTACTGATGTCCTTGTTCTCCAATATTTCAAATCCCTCGATGTTGAATCCGTTCGGATTGTCGTCGCTGCGGCTCGTATTGAGCAGGCGACATACGGTCACGAGATTGCGCTCGGTCACGTTGGTTGCACGGATAATCATCTGCCGGGCGTACGTCCGTACCGAATAGGGATAGTGGTCAAAGTCACAGAGTACGCTGTCCACCTGCACGACCTGATTGATGTTTCCTGCCACGATACGGTTGTAGTACCCTTTCTCGGAGAAATCCCGATAGTAATTGTAGGCACTTTTGTCCGCCAAGAGCAGCGCACGGGAGATATTCCCCTCGATGGCACTCTTATCGGGCGAAAGGGTGAAGAACAACTCGTGGAAGCGGCGCACGTGCTCTTTCGCCTCGGCGGGTCTGTTCTGCGACAGATCCTGCGACAAGGCGAGCATCAGCGACTTACCGCCATCCAGCACATAGATTTTCTGCCTTTGAGCTTCGGCAAAGGAGTAGGCACTCCATACCGAATAGCCCGCAAGGGCGGCACACAGACAGACGACAACCAAAGTAAAAAGGCGTATCTGCCTGAAACTTGTTTCGATATTCTTTAATGACTTAAATTCCATAGCGTTTTAATTTTGTTCCGATGGTTCGGAGGATTTGTTTTCTCCCCGATGAAATAATTTTCCGGCAATCTCTTTGGCTTTGCTGCCCGCATGGTTCATCATGCTTCGTCCGTGTCCCACGGCAAAGCCGCCTGCGGCTCCACCCACGGCACCTGCGATACCGGCACCCTTTCCTGCTGCATAGTTCACGTTTTTTCCGAAATTACCTGCTCCACCTGCCTGTATCACCCAGCCCGCAACCGTTGGAATGGTAAAGTAGCCGATGATGCCGATAATCATAAATACAAGGTAGACCCCATTCGAGGCATCTATCGTATAGGTAGGGTCATTTTGTAGCTGTGTGATGTCATGCTTGAGCATCAGCTCCTGAATCTTCGCCAGCATCGAGCTGAACAAGTCCGCCACAGGTAGCCACAGATAGATGGAGATATACCTCGTAAACCATTGCGTGAGGGTACTCTGAAAACCGTCCCACACCGAGATGGCGAAGGCTATCGGTCCCAAGATGGAGAGGACTATCAGGAAGAAAGTCCTGAGCGTGTCGATGAGCAGGGAGGAAGCGGCGAAAAGCAGTTCCAAGAACTCCCGCACCATATTACGGAACCATTTCTTGAGGTTGTACATACTGCGCTCCACATACATTCCTGCCATCGTTGCCATATCCGAGGGGGCGATACCGAGTTCATCCAATTTTTTGTCGAACTCTTCATTACTTACCAGATAGGCTGTTTCGGGATTCTTCACCATCGCCTCGTATTCCAGTTTGTCCCGTAACTTGCGGTATTCGTCCATGCTGAAGGTCTGCTTTTCGAGCATCTTGTGTGTACCCTGCACAACGGGACTGAGTACCCCATTGATGGTCTCCAGCACCATCGGAAAGAAGAGGATGCAAAGACCGAGTGCAAAGGGACGAAGTAGCGGATAGACGTCGATGGGTTCGGCACGAGCCAAGGTCTGCCACACCCGAAGTGCTACATAGAAGAGTGCTCCCAAGCCCGCAATGCCTTTGGCTACCCCTATCATGTTGCCGCACATCGGCATCATCTCCGTGTAAAGCGAACGGAGGACTTGGTGCAGGTTATCAAATTCCGCTCCCATGACTACCAATACCTTTCGTTGTCCGTTCCATAGAGCGAAAGCACCCGGTCGGTATCCTGCTGCTTCTTGGCTCTGAGATAGCTCACGGAGATGTTCTTGTTCGTGTAGTAACGCACGAGGTTACGATAATCCCTGATTTCCTTGTAGCAGCGATCCACCACATCCATACGCTCCTTGTCGGTCATCTTCAGCGTGGTGATGTTCACCACCTGCTTCAGCTCCTTGAGCAGGTTGTTACTCTCTCCGAGTAGTTTGGTATAACCGTTGGCGATGGCAACCAACTCCTCTGGACGGAAGTTCGGGTCGGAAAGCATCTTCTTGTAGTTGTTCATATAGATGTCGGAGATTTCCCCGACCATCAGGATGGTCTCTTTGACTCGTTGGGCATCCCGCACGAGGTCATTCACTTTTTTCAGAGCGTCGTAGTACTTCTTGCTCTCATTGTAGAGTTTCTCCACCTCTTTGAAGTTGTTGAGCGTGTTCTTGACCGTTTTGGAGGTTTGTACGATTTCCTTGGTCGTGTTGATGATGCTCTGTGCAAGGTTGGTGGGGTCTGTGACTACCCACTGGGCGTGTGCACTGCCGGCCAGGAGGCAACCGCACGTGATAAGCATTAAAATTCTCTTTCTCATTTTACGTTGGATTTTAGTGATGATTATTCTTGACTATTCTTCTTCAGTGAGCTGCCTGATGGCAAGCTCCATGTTGCCGCCGAGTTGCTCGGCACGGGCCAGTACGCGCATTTTCTCTGTCTCCTCCGTTGTGTAGGTGAGGTATTCGGCTTTTGATACTTCGGTGGCATAGACAGCGGATTGTACACCACCCAGTCCGATCCATACCTCCTTGTATGACCTCGTGGCATCGTTGCTCTGGTTGATAGAGAGGATTTGTCCCCGCTCCTTGTCCGTCAATCCCAAGAGTGCCTGTATCTGGTCGAACTTGTTCATGTACTTGCGTTGGTCAAGGAGTATCTTGCAATCGCTATTGTTGATAATGGACTCCTTGACTACGGAAGAGGAAATGATATCGTCCACCTCCTGAGTCACCACGACCGCTTCGCCGAAGAACTTACGCACGGTCTTGTAGAGGTAGCGTATGTATCCCGCCATATTTGCGGAAGCTATCGCCTTCCACGCTTCCTCGATAAGGATGACTTTCCGAACCCCTTTCAGTCGTCGCATCTTATTGATGAACAACTCCATAATGATGATGGTCGTGATGGGAAAGAGGATGGGATGATCCTTTATCGCGTCGATTTCGAAAACGATGAAGCGGGCGTTCAATAGGTCGAGTTGCTTGTCCGAGTTCAGCAGATAGTCGTATTCGCCACCCTTGTAGTACGGCTCCAGCACGTTGAGAAAATTGGGCAAGTCAAAATCCTTTTCCCTGACCTTTTTCTCACGAAGCAGAGCCGAGTAATCGGTGGTGAGATACTCGTAAAAGCTGTTGAACGAAGGAACGATACCATCGTCTGTCTTGATCCGCTCGATAAAGAGCGAAACGGCATTGGAGAGGGCAACCTCTTCCGAACGGGTGGCAGGCTCATTGTCCTTTTTCCACAGCGTCAGCAGCAGTGTCTTGATGCTCTCCCGCTTCTCCACATCAAAAATCTTGTCCGTCGTGTAGAAGGGATTGAAGCTGATGGGACTCTCGTCTGAGTAGGTGAAATAGACCCCATCCTCGCCCTGCGTCTTGTGGCGTATCATCTCGCACAAGCCCTGATAGCTGTTTCCCGTGTCTACCAAGACGATATGGGTGTTCTGTTCCCAGTACTGCCTTAGTAGGTGGTTGGTGAAGAACGACTTGCCCGAACCCGACGGTCCCAAGATGAACTTGTTGCGGTTCGTGATGATGCCTTGCTTCATGGGCAGGTCGGAGATGTCAAGATGAATAGGCTTTCCGCTTCGGTCTGCCATCTTAATGCCGAACGGAGACAAAGAATCACGGTAGTTGGTTTCCTCATTGAAGAAGCATACCGCCTGTTCGATGAAGGTGTAGAAACTCTCTTCGGCAGGGAAGTCGGCTTCATTGCCGGGAATGCCCGCCCAGAAGAGCGTCGGCACATCCACCGTGTTGTGTCGTGGCTTGCACTCCATCAGTGCCAGCTGACTACCCACATCATTGCGGATAAGGCGGAGTTCCTCCTCATCCTCGCTCCATGCCAGCACGTTGCAGTGGCAGCGTACCGAGGTAAGTCCGAAGCTGTGTGCCTCATTCAGATACTCGTCAATCCACTGTTTGTTGATTTGGTTGCTTCGGCTGTAACGGGAGAGCGAGTGCATATTCCGTGCGCTCTTCTCGAAGCGTTGCAGGTTCTCCGCACTGTCGTCAATCAGCACATACTGGTTATAGATATGGTTGCACGGCAACAACAGCCCCACGGGAGCGGCAAATGAAAGGCGGCAGTCACTTCGGTCGGTGGATAAACGCTCATACCGCATATCCGTAGCAACCTGTCCGGGCAGATCTTCCGTATCGGAAAGCGTATGCAGGCAGAGCCGTTTGTCGCCGATACGCATGCTGTCGGCACGGAGGTCAATGTCTTCCAAGACCGTCGTGTCAGATAGGGACAGAGAGAAGTATTTTTCTATCAGTCCCGGCTTATCCTCTGTCCCGATAATTTCCTCATCGCTCAATCGGGTAAGACAGACAAAGCCGCTCTCATTGATAATTCTCTCGAATTGCTCGGTAGCTTCAAGAAATTTTCGGGCGGTATCCTTGTCCCGTACCTCCTTGGGGATGATATGTCCCCGGCAGAGAGTGGAAAAGTTGCTTTGCTGTCGGCTGCGGTTCTTGGTTGTCTTAGTCAGGAACAAATAACAGTCGTGATGAAGGAATGGTCGCTCGTTGAAGTGCCGCTCGAAACTTCGGGAAAGGAAGCTCATATCCTCCTTTTGCAATTCCGGGCGGTAGCCCTCCTTGACGAACCAATCCTGTTTGTGTACGATGCTGTAGGTCGGCAACACCTTGATTGCCTTCACCCAAGCCGAATGAATGGCGACATACTCCGCACTTGTCACCGTATAGAGTTCGGGAAGTTCGACCCGAAAAGCAACCGTGATGTCAGCCTCCTTCGAGAGGATACACCCCTCTTCGACGGCAAGCAGCGGAAAGCGGTTCTCCAGCGTGGTGGCTTTCAGTATATTTCTCATTGCCTTTCCTCCTTTTCTTTGTTTTTTCTTTCGTTCTGTTCTCTTTTTACTCTTCTCTGTTCCTTATGTCGGAACAGACGGGGAATGCGACGACGGTTGATGAGGTATCGGGGATGGCTGTGCAAGGCGGAACGCTTCATCAGCCCATATTCCCCATACTTCGTGTTCAGGGAGAAGGTCTGCCACACCAGAACGGACGCGGCAGTCCCTCCGAAACCAATACAAATCCATTGATTGACACCCGCCATGTAGAGGATGACAAACAGCACGAAAAGGGCGAGTAGCCCTCCGGCGAAAAAGAACAGATACTGGCTTTTGAGTCCCTGAAACTCTACCGAGCGACCGATTCCCTTGTTGATGGGATAGGTCTCCATAGGCTTAGAGGAAGAAACTTCTCAGAATGGTGGCTGCGACAATGAGGAAGATACACGCTCCAAACCAGCTTGCGGCGGTCTTCGAGGTGTCCGGATCTCCGGACGCAAACTTTGAATAGACTTTTACCCCTCCGATAAGTCCCACAACCGCACCGATGGCATAGATGAGTTTCGTGGCAGGGTCGAAATAGCTCGTCACCATGTTGGTGGCTTGGTTGATACCCGACAAGCCGTTGCCTTGGGCAAAGGCAGAGGAAATGGAAAGCAGCAGGACGGCTGCGAAAAGAAAATGTCTTTTGGTCATAAATCTTTGTTTTGTGCCAGAAGGATTGGATATGTCCTCCCGACGGATGAATACTGTTGTTACTTTCGGATGTTAGTGGTGGCTCTCTTAGGGTCAGCCGTACTCTTTTTCTTTCATTGTTCCTGTTATATTAAAGGGTCCATACTATTGGGGTTAAAACCGATCGGAAAATGTGTTACGCTTTTTTGCCGCTGTAAAGCTCCTCGAAACGGGCACGGACGATTTCATCGATCGTGGCCGAACGTTTCGCATCGCTTCGGAGCGTTTCCATCAGCCGGGTTCCTTCCAACGCTCTCAGCGTATCGCCAGTACTCTGTCGCTCTGCTTCGGTGTGGGCGTGGCGGTGAATGACCGACAAGGCTTCCAGCACCCGTTCAAAATCAATTCCCATAGCGTATTCGCTTTCCCCCTGTATGGGAAGTTCTTCGTCCTCCTCTTCAAACGATGGTGCATCCGAAGATTCATACGTTAAAGGAATCTCATCTATGTCGGGCAGATCATCCGGCTCTTCCGATGGCTCTTGTCCGTTTTCGAGGGCAAATGTAGAAGCCTTTTTTGCTTCTGCCTCGCCTTTTGGATAACTGCGTACTTGTGGCGTCGAGTGGCTTATCTTAAAGCGACTCTTACCGATTATTTCGGCTTCACAGACCGTTTGACAAGGCTCTTTCTCAATTGCTCTGTTCTTTCTCTTTCTTCGTTCATACGAGAGAAAAAGCAGCAGCCACAAAAGGTAGAGCAAGAGAAGGACAAGGACTATTCGGTACATAGGCGTTGCAGGATTTCATGAAGTTCATCGCCCAACTGAACACAGAGCCTGCTCAACATCCCTCCGTGGGGTGGGAAGAGGGTGCATACCCCTCTTCTGCGCTCGGAAAGCAGCGGACGATATAAACGGGAGTGGCTCAATGAGGTCTGCATCAGCAAAGCTCCTGTTTCATCGGCAAGAGTGAGACAGCGTTCGTCGGCTTCCTCACGTTCCCAAGCCTCTATCATATTGCGAAGCAGGTAAAGCTCACGGATATTGCCCCTGCCCATCGTCAGTATCTGCTCTCCCAAGATGTCGATGAAATGGCGGACAGCTTCCATATCCATCGGACTGTCCGTAACGGGAAAGACGACGGCATCCATTGCCGAAAGCAGTTCCACCGTTCCTTCGGTACGCATCAATGGAGGGAGGTCGAAGAGAATGCAGCGAGGAGGATTGTCCACACAGTGTCGCTCCACCCGGTTCAGGGCTTCCCGCACCGGAGTGCAAATTATCGGATAAGGGGTACAGGGTGTTCGATGTTTCAGGTGCATCAGCCTTTGAGTACTCAGCTCTTCCGACTCTTGCTGCCGCAGACGGGCGATGGTATAGACGGGATGGTTGCAATCCACAACAGCGACATTGCATCCTCTGTGGTAATGCAGAATACTTGCAGCAAGTACCGTAAGCGAGGTTTTGCCGACACCTCCCTTGGGGGAAGCGATGGCGAGATAGATGGGTTTACTCATATTTTCTCCTTTCTTTGAATGGGTGAATACTATGTCTTGATAAATCGTTTGTAATCGAAATTGCCTGACAGAATCTCTTTCGGGGCTTCTTCGGCAACGCGATCCAGCAGTTCGCGGACACGTTCCCCGGCTGCTTTCTTAATTGCTTGGAACATCGGGGAGTCATGTATCTTATAGATGGTTTCAGCAGCTTTCGCCGCTTCCTCTATCGGGGCATTCTTGCAGGAGAGGACATTGCCCATTTGTTGCAGTTCTTCCACGGTGATGCTTTCCGAAAGAGAGTGGCTTTCACCTTGGACTTCCACCAATACATAATCCTCTTCCTCTTCGGGGATGAACGGAGAGGTCTCTTCCGACATTCCCGTTTCAGCCGTCTGTTCCTGTTGTTCTTCTTCAATGGGCAACTCGACTAAAAGGATATTCTCCTCTTGGGAGAATTCCTTCTGGGGGATGCGGATGGTAACGACGAATTTCCCCTTGCCTCGTTCTCGGAAAAAGAGTCGCAATTCACGGTAGAGTCTCACGGCACTCCGATAGCGTCCGTACAGAAAGCGGGCGACCTGTACGCTGCCGAGATAGGCTAAGCCTACCGACAGCAGAATGACAATCACCTGCTTCATCGCTCGAAACGTTTACGGAACTGTTGCTCAAACAAGGCGTCTATCTCATCACGGTGACTCTCTAAGTGATGCCGGAGAATATGTTCTACGAATGCCCCAATCGTCAGTTTGCCTGCGGCTGCCACATAGACGATTTCGGAAATCTCTTCCTGTGTCTTTTTGGAAATGAACACGCCCTTTCGGTCTCCGATGTTCAGGGGTTGCAGAAAGACGGTTTCATAATCGCTTCTCTCTTCCTGAAGGAGACCTGTAGAGTGTCCCTCAGAATGTTCGATGAGCGTGGTGGAGTTACGGATGGTTACTTTTGAAGAGACGCTTTTTCGTTCTCTGCAGGACTCTTTGCCTGCCATTGGTCGGTTTGTTTTCTGTTTCATATCACAATAATTTCTTGAAGTTCTTTTCACTTAATCGGTTGATTTCTTCCTTGTAGTCCTCCAAATGTTTGAGAAGGATGTTTTCCACGTACATGCCCAATGTCATCTCCCTCTTTCGGATGAAGAGGACGATTTCCGACAGTTTGTCCTGCAACTCTTTGGAGATGTAGATTGCCTTGCGGTCATACAGATCATTGCGGTGCATGAAGAGCGAGATGTAATCTCCTTTGGCGATATTCTTGCGACGTGTTCGGATGGGTAGTTGCGGTTCTTCCGAAACCTCTTTTCGTGTTTCCGAAACGGACGCATCCACCTCTTCGACGGTGGCAGGCGGAATCATCTCGCTCTCTTTCTTTTTCATCGGTATACCCTGCGAAATCAGCTCTCGGATGGCGACGGGGTCTATCGCCCCTTTATTCTTCTCGGCCATACGCTTCAGGTTTTACGATGGATAGGATTTCCTCCACAAGCTCTTTCAGACGACTACCTCTGAGCAGCGTGCGGGAGGCGGGAAAGATGGTCGAACGGAAGAGGGTTGTACCCTCATCCATCACTTCCTTTTTGTAGCGGGTCGTATTGGGGACTGCCGTCTTCAAGACCGGAAGTCCCAACTCGGCAATGACCTTTTCATACATCGTATAGAGGGGTGTTTTCTCTCTGCCGTCTACCATGTTCCAAAAGAGGTAGATCCCTTTGTTGGCAGTGTCTGTATTGTCGGTTATCACCTCCTTGATGATGGCTGAAAAGCTCAACGTGCTTTCCAAGGATATACGGTCGGCGGAGATGGGTGTGAAAATGTAATCCATATTGGAGAGAGTGGTCAGCACACCGTCATTGTTGATGGTTCCGGGCAGGTCAAAAAAGACGAAATCCGTATCCGACTCATGTGTTTCCAGATATTCCCTGACCGTATCCACGGCTGCCTCTGCCGTGGCACAAAGGATGGTGTACGTGGGCTTTTGCAACTCGGAGAACTGGGTGGCTGCCAATTCCTGCAGCGCGGGGTTGCGATCCACCCCCTGTGCGTCACGCTGACGCATCGCATTGATGCTGAATTGCGGATAGTCGCAATCCACCACAATAAGGTTATACCCGCAGGCATAGTGCAGGTAACTCGCCGTCAAGACCGTAAAGGTCGTTTTGCCGACACCGCCCTTCTGGGTGGAGAAGGCTATGAAAACAGGTTTCTTTTTCATTTCATTTTCTGTTTAATGGTTCTACATATATGTGAGGAAAGGCGTATGCACACCTTGGCTTGTTTCCTTGAAAAGGCAGATATGGAAATGAGTCCGTGAGGGAATAAATCTCCGGACAGGCATACGATAAGGTATTCCGATAAGAGAACATAGACCCACTTTGGGGGATATGTCCCTCCTTGTATAAGGGTGGAGCTATATGACGGGAGGCATACTTGCACACGTCCACCCATCCATACTTCCACGCTTGTACCCTTGCACAAGGGTATAAGGGTACATGGGTGCAATAACTTGTAGATATTCTCATTCCAGTTCCCATTTCCTTGATTGTCTGTTCAAATGGATGCGGACAGGTTTTTAGACTTAGGCAAGTATGTCCACCGATCCGCAAATAACCGTCCGACGGGGCAAATATAGATGCCCTCAAAGCCTCTTTTCTATCCTTTTTGCTAACTACGTACTTGTGGCGTCGATATGCGTACTTGTGTCTACTTATGAGGTAAGTGTCTTAGATACAATGCATAGTAACTTTGCTCCCAAGCGGTAAGCCGAAGTTTTCGAGGTATGAAGCGTTCTTTTTTGAGATACTCGACTTCCGTCCTTCATGGATGGATTTATTTGCGTCGGAGCAAATAGCAAGGTATGTTTTATGCAGCACGACTCCGTTTTTGCAGCATAAAACCCTTGCTCTTGCAGAGGGCTGAAAAAACTCCGAAGTCGTTTTTTCTTGGAAGGGAGAATGCCTTGTCTCGAATGCCGGTGATGCCGTGAAACACTAAAATCCAAAGTAGAAAATGAAACAAAAGAAAATGCGGGGCATAAGCTCCAAAGTGAAGACCGAGAAACGGGTCTCGGTCAATTTTACGGCGATGGAATTTGCCGAGTTTCTCTCCATGAAAGAGACGGCAGGCGTACAAAGTCAGTCGGCTTTCATCAAGGCAAGGGTCTTTGACAAGACTTTTCGTGTCATAAAAGTAGACCGCTCCTTGCTTGACTACTATCAAAAATTGACGACTTTGTACGGGCAGTTCCGCAGCGTAGGGGTCAATTACAACCAAGTAGTGGTCGCCTTAAAAAGCAATTTCACCGAGAAAAAAGCCTACGCCATGCTTGCCCAACTGGAGAAACTGACACTCGAATTGGCGACTATCGGAGGCGAAATCGTACAACTCACCCGTGAATTTCAGGAGAAATGGTCGCAAAAATAAGCTATGGGATTTCCCTTTTCGGGGCGTTAGCATACAATGGAGAAAAGGTAAACGAGGGTGTCGCCAAGATTTTGGAGACCAACAAAGTGTTTTGTTCTGCCGACGGCACACACGATATTGCAGCCTATATGCAGGACTTTCTGACATATATGCCGAGCCAAGTTCGCACGAAGAAGCCCATTATTCATATTTCCCTGAACCCGCATCCCGATGATAAACTCTCTGATGAGCAGTTCTCTGCCATCGCACAGGAGTATATCGAAAAGATGGGCTACGGCAACCAGCCCTTTGTCGTGTATAAACACGAGGACATAGACAGACATCATTTGCATATTGTCACCTTAGCCGTTGATGAACAAGGGAAGAAGATTAACGATGGCAACAACTTCTACAAGAGTAAGCATATCACCCGAGAGATAGAGCAGAAATATGGCTTGCTGCCTGCCGAAAGGCAACGGGCAAAAGAGACTTTTCGACTGCAAAGAGTCCGTCCTGAAGAGGGAAATCTCAAAAAACAACTGGCTTCGGTTATCAAACCTGCAGCGAAGTTCTATCATTGTCCGAGCTTCAAAGAATACAGAGCCTTGCTCTCCACCTATAATATATGCGTGGAAGAGGTCAAGGGAGAAATATATGGAAAGCCCTATAATGGATTGGTCTATTTTGCTACCGATGATAAAGGTAAAAAGGTGGGGAATCCTTTCAAGGCTTCTCTTTTCGGGAAAGCTGTCGGATATGAAGCCCTACAAAACAGGTTCAAGGCTTCAAAGGAGAAACTGAAAGAAAAACATCTTGCTCCCAAGACCAAAGCTGTCGTAGCCGGAGCATTGAGGCATTCTGTCACAAGAGTGGATTTCAGGGATAATCTCTATCACAAGGGGATTGATGTCCTCTTTCGTGAGAACGACGAAGGGCGGCTCTATGGTGTCACCTTCATAGACCATAACAACGGCTGTGTGGTCAATGGCTCACGATTGGGCAAGGAACTTTCGGCAAACGCCGTTGCCGAGTGGTTCGACCGCCCGCATCCCGAACTGTCTGCTCCTATACAGCAGCGTGAGAAAGGCAGTATTCCCCAAACTCTGACTTCGGACGGAGATTCCGTCTTGGGTGGTCTTCTCGATTTGCCCTTGGAAGCCCACGGTACGGATTGGGAGGAAGAGCAGTTCCGCAGACGGATGCAGCGTAAAAAAAGAAAACAGCGTAAACTCTAAAAAAAACAGAAAGATTATGTCACAACAAGAAGACGATTTGAGAGCACTGGCGAAAATCATGGATTTTCTGCGTGCCGTAAGTATTATATTGGTGGTTGCCCACCTCTATTGGTATTGCTATGAAGCGATACAACTATGGGGCGTGAATATCGGTGTGGTGGACAGGATACTGATGAATTTCCACCGCACGGCGGGACTGTTCGGCAATATGCTCTACACCAAACTCTTTGCGCTGGTACTGATGGGACTTTCCTGCTTAGGTACGAAAGGTGTGAAAGAGGAGCATATCACTTGGTCGAAGATAGGGGCATTCATGGGTGTCGGCTTTGTCTTTTTCTTCCTCAATTGGTGGATACTCGCCTTGCCGCTGCCCATTGAAGCCAATGCGGCTTTCTATACCTTTACGATCACCGTAGGGTATGTGTGTCTGCTGATGGCGGGACTCTATATGAGCCGCCTCTTGAAGAACAACCTGATGGAGGATGTCTTCAATCAGGAGAACGAATCCTTTATGCAGGAAACAAGGCTCTTGGAAAACGAGTACTCGGTCAATCTCCCGACCCGATTCTATTACCGCAAGAAATGGAACAAGGGTTGGATAAACGTGGTCAATCCTTTCCGTGCGGTCTCCGTATTGGGGACACCGGGTAGCGGTAAGTCCTATGCCATCATCAATAATTTCATCAAGCAGCAAATCGAAAAGGGATTTGCCATCTACTGTTACGACTTCAAATATCCCGACCTTTCCACGATTGTGTACAATCACCTGCTGCACCACTCGGAAGGGTATAAGGTCAAGCCGAAGTTTTACGTGATCAACTTCGATGACCCGAGGCGATCGCACCGCTGCAATCCGATACACCCCGATTTCATGAGCGATATATCGGATGCCTATGAATCGGCTTATACGATTATGCTCAACCTTAACAAGACGTGGGTACAGAAGCAGGGTGATTTCTTCGTAGAATCTCCCATCGTTCTCTTTGCCGCCATCATTTGGTATCTCCGCATTTTCGAAGGAGGGAAATACTGTACCTTTCCCCATGCCATTGAGTTTCTCTGCCGAAAATACGAGGATATATTTCCTATCCTGACCTCTTACCCCGAATTGGAGAATTACCTCTCTCCCTTTATGGACGCTTGGCTCGGAGGAGCCGCTGACCAGTTGCAGGGGCAGATAGCTTCCGCTAAGATTCCCTTGTCAAGGATGATAAGCCCGCAGCTCTATTGGATTATGACGGGCGATGATTTCACGCTGGACATCAATAACCCCAAAGAGCCTAAAATCCTGTGTGTAGGGAATAACCCTGACAGACAGAATATCTATGGAGCAGCATTGGGGTTGTATAATTCGCGCATTGTCAAGCTCATCAATAAGAAAGGAATGCTGAAAAGTTCGGTGCTCATTGACGAGTTGCCTACCATATACTTCAAAGGGCTTGATAATCTGATAGCCACTGCTCGAAGCAACAAGGTAGCGGTCTGTTTAGGTTTTCAAGACTTTTCGCAACTGAAGCGCGATTATGGAGACAAGGAAGCTGCTGTAGTGATGAACACCGTCGGGAATATTTTCTCCGGTCAGGTGGTCGGCGAGACGGCAAAGACCTTATCGGAGCGTTTCGGAAAAGTGCTTCAAAAACGGCAGAGCCTGAGCATCACTCGAAGCGACAAAACAACCTCCATCTCCACGCAGATGGACAGCCTTATTCCTCAGAGCAAGATTTCCACACTCACACAGGGAATGTTTGTCGGAGCAGTTGCCGACAACTTCTCCGAACGTATCGAGCAGAAGATATTCCACTGTGAGATTGTGGTGGACAATGCGAAAGTGGCAAAGGAAACGGCCGCTTATCTACCGATACCCATTCTAACAGATTTCAAGGATGAAAACGGAGTGGATATGATGGAACAGGAAATCAAGGCAAACTATGACCGAGTGAAGACGGAGGTGCGGGAAATCGTGGAACGAGAACTGCAAAGAATTGCCGATGACCCGGAGCTTTCAAAGCTGCTTAATACCAAGAAATAACAAGAAGTTTTCCTTGGCTCTAATGTTGGATTTTTGTATTTTTGAATACGCTAAACGATTACACTATGAATTGTTTTAATCATACTCAAGAACCGGCGGTTGCACAATGCACCGATTGCGGAAAAGGGCTCTGTCCCGAATGTACGGAGAGATACCAGCCGATACTTTGCACCCCCTGTTTTCAGAAGAGAAAACGCAGCGAGATTTGGCGAAGCATCTTTAGTCTATTGTTTCTCATTACCTTATTTGTCATCGGCTTCAAGTTGAATTTCTTAGCGACCAAGGGTTTTGAAGATATGAGATGGATGTCGGGATATACACTGATGGCTATATGGTCGGGATACCTCTTCGTAGAGAAGTTCATCCCCTATAAAATGATTGCAGGAACCAACGGGCAGTGGGTAATATACTACATCATCAAACTGATTCTTTTTGTTGTCATTGGTGTTTTCACAGCTCCTTTTACTTGTTTGTGGACTATTATACGGGTTATCAAAGCCTTTCGTTGATAGTAATAAAGTAAAAAACGGGGAACTTTCCTACCATAGAAAGTTCCCCGTTTTCTTCATCTTCTTTTATACTTTCCTCCCCTGATATCGCTTTCTACCATCCGCCTGTTCAATTTTTCTTTCAATTCATCAAGAAAGTAGGTACGACTTTCGTCTTTACGGTGCTTCATGTTCATATAAACATTGTAACAGTTCTTGATTTCGACTCCGAATACCTTGGAAAGCCTATCCGACAATTCTTCTACACCAATCTCTCCATTATTGATACAATTGCAGGTATCCAGAGCATAGAGAAGCTCCACCAAATCTACAACCTTTCCTGTCCAGTGAATTGAAGAACTTTTTTGTAAGTTGGCATCGGAAAAGTTCGTTTTCTTCAGGCCTTTCTCTAAAATCTCCAGTTCAATGGAAAGCACTTGCTCTAGCTCTGAAAAGCAGAGTTGGATAGAAGAACTTACAGAGTGATTTTTTTTGTAATGTCTGAAGTATGAACCGAGTATAGTTCATAATGCGAAACAGAGTAGTATCATCGGTTGCTGAATCACTCAGTTCGAGTATCATTTCAATCAACTCATCAGTAGCTTCACGAATCTCTGAAGCGGAGGAACTCTCAGAAGATACAATCTTAAAAGGATCTGTTTGGGTTAGTCTTTTCATATGATTATTTTATTTGAGATTTACCCAGAGTTGAAGGTTGTCAGAGAAGCTACTTCCCTAAAAATCCCGAAAAAAAGTGAGTCAGTAAGTTCTCGGAGTGAATGGTCAATAGGAAATCGACTTCTTGGTGTTCCAGCTTTTTCATAGGGTGCAATGGTACACGACAAAGAGCCTCTTGTCTACCGAGAGTGTCTCTTGCCATGGAAAGAGATAGAATGTTGCCTTTTGCAACCTCAACAGCCGATTGGAACTCAATTGATGCTCCCTCTATGAGGACATTGGGACGCTTCTCTCCAAATTTTAATAACACATTTATTTTTGTGGTATCCGCCTTATGTTCACTACCTATCTCATGTATGACAGCTGTCCCGGAATAGACCTGCTTATAGGGGAGGAAGTAGGCTACAGCAACAATGCAAAGCAACACAACTCCAATGGCGGTAATACCATAGCGAACCAGTGAGGATGGAATTTGTCCTACTATACTGCGAACTTTCTCACTACGAAGCTCAAAACTTCGCTCTTGTCTATTTTCTTCTTCCATACTAATTTCCTAATTCCAATTGATTCTTCACTAAGGCAAAGTATTTGCCACGCTTTGCAGTAAGTTCTTCGTGTGTCCCTACTTCTACAATCTTCCCCTCATCCAAAACTACAATTTGGTCGGCATTGCGAACTGTGGAAAGGCGGTGTGCTACCACAACTACGGTTTTCCCTTTATAGAAATCTGAAAGGTTTTCTGTAATGGCGCGCTCGTTGTTGGCATCAAGGGCATTAGTCGCTTCGTCCAAGAAGACAAACATCGGATTCTTATAGACTACTCTTGCTATCAGGATGCGTTGTCGTTGCCCTTGACTAATGCCTTGTCCATCCTGTCCTATCATGGTATTATAGGCTAAAGGAAGAGCTTCGATGTAGTCTGCGATATTTGCCACACGAGCTGCGTGGCGGATGCGCTCGATGTCGGGTTCGTCGTCTGATATGGCGATGTTCCTTGCAATAGTATCGGAAAAAAGATAGCCCTCCTGCATCACGGCTCCACATTGACTTCTCCACCACCCAAGATTGTATTCATTCAGATTAGCATTGCCTACCCGAATACTTCCGTTTAATGGTTCATAGAATCCCAATAGGAGTTTTATGAGAGTGGTTTTCCCACTTCCACTGGCTCCAACAATAGCTGTAACTTTGCCGTTAGGAATTAGGAGGCTTATATCAGAAAGAATGTTTCGAGAACTATATATGTCATATTTGAAAGAAAGGTCTTTAATATCAATAGAATGTCCTTCAGGAGTCTCGCCTGTGTAGGCGTTCCGTGCTCGCTCTACATTTTCCTCGTTGGTTTCGGTATGTATCTCATTCATACGATCCAAACTAATACTCACGTCCTGCCATGAATATATGAATTGAATAAGTTGTTCTACAGGGCCATTAAGTTGCCCAATAATATACTGAATCGCAAGCATCATACCAAGGGTCATATTGCTGTGAATAACGGCTGTGGCAGCAAGAACGGTAATGAGAATGTTCTTTACCTCGTTGATAATGACACTACCAACCTGTTGTATTTGTTGTAGATTGAGCGATTGTAGATTGACCTTGAAGAGGTCGGCTTGTACGTCCTCCCATTCCCAACGCTTGCGTTGCTCACAACCCTGTAGTTTAATTTCCTGCATACCTTCTATGAGTTGATAGGTGACGTTACGATTACGCCCTTCCTGTTCAAAGTATTTATAGTCTAACTGTCTGCGTTTTCTAAGAAAGAGGATGATCCATCCGGCATAAAGCAATGTCCCCAAAAGAAAGACAAGAAAGATGCCGAGATTATAAACTGCAAGGACGATGCCGAACACTAAGAATGTGAAGAAGGAGAATAGCAGACTTAGACTACTTGATGTGAGAAATTGCTCCACACGGCGATGGTCTTCGATGCGTTGCAAGAGGTCGCCAAGAAGTTTGGTGTCAAAGAATTTCATCGGGAGCTTCATCAACTTGATGAAAAAGTCTGAGATAAGCGAGATGTTTATACGTGTGGAAATGTGTAGAAGTATTTTAGAGCGGATAAAATCAATGGCAGTACGGCTGAACAGGAGCATCATTTCCGCTAAAAGCACCAACCATACGAAACCAATGTTCTTGCCTCCAATACCTGTATCTACAATGGCTTGGGTAAGAAAAGGAAAGACGAGTTGCAGGAGGGAACCCAGCAATAAACCGAGTGCTAATTGCAAAAAAAAACGCTTGTATTGCTTGAGATAGTTCCAAAGAAATTTGGTACGATTATGAGAGAGAGCATTCCCCGTTTTGTTTAGAGTGTAAAATTGTTCCGTTGGTTTAAGGAGCAATGCGACACCTTTCTCTTCACCTTTGATTTGAGTACTTATCCAATGTTCACAGAATTCATCTTTTGAATAAACTAAAAAACCCTTGCTGGGATCTGCTATACAAATCTCATATTGCTCCCTTCTATTATTTTTTATTTCGCAAAGAACAACAAAGTGATCTTGATTCCAATGTATAATACATGGAAGTTCTATCTCTGTACTTAGATTCTCGAAAGACAGAAATGATGCAAAAGTATGTACGTGAAAAGACTCTGCGATCAGTCTGATACTGTTTAAAGAAACCCCCTTTTTTGTTACTTTGAAAATGCTACCTATTTTTGAGCAATCAATCTTGTGATCGTAAAACTTAAAAATCATTTTTAAGCATGCAATACCACAATCCATGCTATCATGCTGTGGTATAAATCTAATCTTTTTATAATTATGAATCATACCATTGAGATGTATAAGGGTTATATGTGCATTTTCGAGGCTTTTCCAAGAGATTATCTAAAAAAGCCCGACAATCATTACAGACGTATCTAAATTCACAATCACGACAGACGAATATATCATCTTTTATAATCTCCCATTTTTTTTGAAATATCTCACTTTTGACAATTTTCGTGAGCTCTATATCCTGCTTGTCAATATTGCCATAAGTATACGGCAGGCATGGACAATTTGCTACATCTCCCTCTTTTGTAATAAAAACCTTCTTATACAAGCAATTGTTGTGTTTTTTTGACATTATCACAGATTGGAGAGTACTCATGTTATATAGTGTATCCTTATGAATTACACCACAATCCATAGGAGAATTAAAATGTTGTCGTGTATACAATACAGAGCTTATTGATTGACTTCTGTATTTTGAATTTACATTGAATATTTTTGTTTCATTCTGATTAAATACAATAATTGAAACCATGGGCAAATCATACAAGAAGTCTACGATCTCTTGAGGATCTTCCCATAAAGGATTACTAATAAGAAGTTCTATCGAAAACCAAGGATAGACGAGAAATGGAGATAAAACTTGTCTGATTTTAGCGATGGAAACTGATGAAAAAAATCTCAATTGAAGATGCTCACAGCAAAGACTTCTCAACTGAGATGCAATAAAAGAATATCGATGTTCTTTTTCTGCGATATCAATAACCATAATTTCTACAACAGAAGGGGATTCGTAATCTTCTACAACATTGGGAAAATGGTCAATGTCTTGAACAAGTACTCCATATTTATTTTCAAGAATAAAATCAATGAATCCCTTTACGATCTGGAGATCTTCCCCAGAGTATGATTGGCTGATAGCCTCAATAGTTGTTTCTCTAAATCTCTCAAGTAGTTTTTCTGGTATAACAGGGATATACGAAAAAGAGCCAGCCTTCTTCGTGTCAAAAACTAATGTCCTATTAGCACCTCGAGTAATAATAATATCTGGAAAAATTAATAAATACATCAGTCTTTGTCATTGTTGATAGAAATCGCAATGGACTTCCATCTGTTAGATTTTCGAAAAATGCAATATCCTTGATATTTTTGAGAATAGCAGTATTTTTCATTACTACTCTCTTCTTTGTGTTGAGAGATTTTTCTTTCTTCAATACTTCTTAAAAATAGAGGTGCCTCTATTTTTTCTTTGTTATTCATAACTGTTCGGAGATTATTTTGTCAAGGTGATAATTACAAGCATTTCCATAAGCAGAGAATTGTCCAACAGGGTTGATTTCCAAAAAAATGATCTCATTATTCTTAGATAGAATAAAATCTAATGCTCCATATGACAATCCAATCTGATTCATAATAGTCACGATTTTCTTTTCTATTTCTAGTGGTAATTTATAGGGGGTCATTCTCAGTATCTCTTGTGGACATCTGCGTCCGTCAATCTGAGAATGCTCATAAGCTTGAGTAAACATTGCTATCGAATAACATATTTCTTTAATATAAATAACTCTTATTTCGAGTTGTTTCTCTATCTGCTCTTGAAATAGTGCAACTGGAAAGTAAGAAGGGATATTGGGTAAATCATCCTTGCTTATAGAGGATGTGTAAGATACAAATGCATACTCTTCTCCAATGTCATACACACCTTCATACAAGGGTTTAATTATTAAATTTCCGTATATTTCTAATATTTTAACCAATTCATTTTTAGAGTTAAGTATAAATGTTTTAGGTACGGATAACCCAATCTCTTTGGCAAGGGTCAGTGTCTCAATTTTGTTTAACTCTCTTAATTTATAGCTGCCTAGCCTTGTGCGAGCTTTTCGTATAATGTGAGAGAAAATAAATTCTCTATAGGCCTTAAACTCTGATAAGGCAAATTCTGAAGCATGCTTAGAAAGATATTTGTATGTCTCTTCTGTTTTATTTGGAAAAATATCATCATACGTATGGGAGTTCGTTTTCTGACAGATATTCAGTCCACACTTTCGATACCAAAAACTGTCAATGCAAATCAAAGGCACTTCTTCCTCCATATAATGAGATGTAATATATAGAAGACCATTCCTATATGAGAACGAAGCATCGAAGCCATCTCCATTAAATCTCAAATAGTCTTTTGCTTGGTAGTATAACCAATCAATGACATTTGATGTTGAAGCATCATCCAAACGTGACGAAATTAAAATCATTCTATGAAGTTTTTTAAGAATAAGAGGTGAGAAACCTTTGATAAAAATCTCCTCACCTCGATAATTACTTGAGAGCTGGACATAACCATCATTTATTCAGGTGAACAATCTCTGCTCTAGCCTCATAAGCAAAGTAAAAAACATAGGTATTTTCCCTGCTTATGTAGGTACACAAACAGGTTACGGAAGCAATTTTTTACCTTCAAGAGTTGGCGTAGTGGATACAGAGTCGTCTGCATCACTGTCTTTGTCTTTGCCACTAGACAAATTTGCCGAAGCGGCTAGAGAAATCGTAATAGAGATTTTCTCAACTCCTTGACCTCCAAGTAGAACTTCTTGCATACTCTGTGGGATTTCAACGCCCACGTCAAACTTTTTCTGTTTCATAACGAAAACTTTTAAATGGTTAATAATTGATTGTTAATACATTAGTCGCATCATTTCTTTCGAAAGGGTTTGACCACTGCTTTTATTGCGTTTCCCCCACTTGTATTGAACTGTAAGGAAAATACCTCTAGTCCCTCCATGGGAGTAATCCTGTCTCAAGATATTGTTTGTATTGAGTAGGATTCTTTCATAGGCTTTGTTGAAAATATCTGTAGCATAGATTTGTGTAATTAGCTTGCCACTCATCCAACTTTTAGATAAGCGTATATCAAAGTTGCTGTATCCTTTTGTTTCTCCCGTTGCATAACTTCCATTCTTGAGGTGTCCAGAAATTCCACACCTTAATGATACGCCCTTAAGAAATGTATAGTTTAATCGAAAAGAATAGGCAATCAAGGGTTTGTTATAAGATACCCCTCCATATTTCAAATCTTGTAACTGCAAACCAACATCTGCGAGAATACCTAGATTTCTTATTTGAGGGTTCATTGAAAGTCCTGCATAAAACTGATTATAATCCGGTAAGTTTTCTGGAGAAATCTTTACAATCATGCTTTGGGGATCAAGCAATGTGCAGACTTCAAAAAAGCCATCCTTTACTCTAGAATACGAGAGGGATAAGTTTGCCCAGCTGTAAGTAAGATCCGTTGTTAAAGAGTGTACATAGCTATTTCTAAGTGTGGGATTTCCATCCCATCTTAGATATTTGTTACTCATAAAGGAATTAGACGAAAGCTGGTTGTAACTAGGTTTATCTATTGTTTTATTATAAGATAACTCTAATGAGAAATCTTCATTCTCGTAAGAAACGGAGAGCTTGGGCAGGTATTTTAGCGAACGTTTACTCTGCCCGTTGATTATTGTCTCATTTTTAAAGTATTTGAAATCAATAAACTCCATTCCCATCTGAGCCTGAGCCCTCCACCTTTTGTTAATATTAGCCTGTAAAGCGATGTATCCAGTAAGTTGTTTTTGATTAAAAAAGTCAGTATTACTATTTGTAGTTTTATACCTACCATCTCTTTGTGTAAAAATGTATTCTATCCCAGAGAATAAACTAAATACCTTTGAAAGATTTTGTTCACAATCACCTTTTAGTGTTAGGTTGTGAGCAATACTTTTTTGATCAAACTTACTTGTCTCTTGTTCAGTAGATAAATATCGATTAGCATTCTGCTTCATATAGAAATATGTTCCAGAAAAATCTATTTTTGTTTTTGTGGTATTAAAGTGGTATGCTCCACTAAGCAATGTATTTGATGAGTTTGTTTGGGTTATACTATTAAATTCTTGGACAAGGTTGACATTATTGATGTCGTTGTGGTGCAAGAATCCATTAAGATGTTCTTTTCCGAGAACTGTAGGATCTACGTTTGCAAAAAGATTGATACTATGGTTGTTATTTATACGATAAACTACCTCTGTTGAAAGACTTAGATTCTTTTGTACACCACTTAACTCTGTAACGGAACGATTCCTGATCTGATTATCTAGAACAGAATAATCATAGGTGTCTTCTTTATGATACATCTTCTCTCCATAGATGTAATTTGTACCTGCTTTGATAGATATCTTTGATAAATTGAGATATGCTGTAGCATTTAGAGCATTTGAAAATTTTCCTTTTGAGCCAACTTTATCCATAATGTCAATGCCCCAAATATCCTGATAGGAAGTGGACGTTGTGATAATAATGGCAGACGAAGTGTTTACCCCATATCTCCCATTAGGATTTCCTAGCACTTCTATTTTTCTTATTTCAGACGATTTTATACTCAATATCTTGTCAATATTTAGCACTTTACGACCATTAAGATAGATATTTGGGATTCCCTTGCCTAAAATTGCAATCTCGTCCCCTTGAACAACAACACGAGGAATTTCCCTCAAAATATCTATGACTGTACCAATGTTTTCTAAGGAACTTCCCTTGACATTTACCTTAATATTATTGGCCTTTCTAGAAATCCTTTTTTCCCCTTGAACAATAACTTCATCAAGCAACACAGAGTTTATATTGAAGCGTAGAATACCTAACTCTAGCTTATCTAGCCCTTTAGGTATGTCAAAATGAAGTTCTTTGAGTGATGCGCCCATATATGAAACTTTCAATATATAACTATCATCGCTAGATACGAGAAATGAGACTTCTCCATTTTCATTACTCCATGAAGAAAGAACAAGGAGGTTTTCTTTTGCTCTAAAAACAGAGCATTTAGCACAATCAACACTTTGCCCCAATGAGTCCTTCAAAGATAAAGAAACTTCAGTGTCTTGGGCATTTGATAGCATAGGAACAAAAACGAGAATAACACCTAATAGAATTTTTCTCAGCACAACTATTTTGAGGACTGATATTCTACAGATAATCTCTTCCCACAACACATCTCTCAGGGATGTACCGAAATGCACAAAATTAGATCCACTCAACAAAAATGAATCGTGGAAACCTATGAGTCTAGCTCTCTTCCTATCCATTTTCTCTTTCATAAAACAAATCAGCTATTTTTCCCAAGTGTCAAATATTTCCCTCAAAATAAATCGAAGCCCTCCTGTTCAAATAAAAATGACTCCTAGTATTTCCTTAGAAGCAGTGATCCGAATGAAAATCGACCACTCTCAGGAACAAGAAGGAGTATCTTCTGTCCTTGTTTTATCTCTTTTGATCTAATTAACTCATCTAATGCCACATAGATAGCTGCTGAACCTATATTCCCAACTGAAGTGAGGTTTGTAAACCACTTTTCTTTCGTTAGAGCAATTCCCCGATTGGAGAGCTCATCATTAAGTTTCTCGTAAAAGAACATTGAAGAGACATGAGGTATCACATAGTCTATCTCTTCTGGTTTTAGATTGTACTTAGCAAGTACTGTCTCTATATGATCTACCCAATACTTAATAATGTGTACTTTCAACTGACGAATATCTTGTTTACCCACAAGAACTCCACGCTCTTTAATTTCCTCGGGAGTATATTCTTTCCAACTCTTCAAACGTCCATCGGATTGTAATTCCGAAGCCATAAACATACACGTTGGTAGTTCATTAGCGTATGAGGTCATCTCAATCCATTCGATTTCGAGAGAGGGGTCTCCTTTAGGAGTATCTTCTACTAATACAGCCCCGGCACCATCAGACAACATAAACCTCATAAAATCCTTTTCAAAAGCCATATAGGGGTCTTTATCCGGATTCGCATGTGTTGCTTCATATTCGGGTTCATAGAATTTTGCAACCAATGCCGGTGAGGTTAATTCCGAAGCAACGCATACAGCCTTTTGATGCAATCCTGCAAGAATATTACTGTAACAAATCTTCAGTGCTTGTAGGGAAGTGAGACATACACCTGCTGAGGAAAATATCTCCATCGGGAAGTTCCCTAGCTCTCCATGCACCATAGAGGCATGGGAGGGCAGAAGTTGATCAGGAGTACTCGTACCACAGGCTAAAAGGGTAACATCGGTTGGTACAACTCTATCTGCAAATAAATCCACCACAGCTTCTTTTGCAAGCTGTGCATTGGAGTGAGTTATCTTATGCTCCTTATCCAAGCCATAATACCGAGTCTTAATTCCATTCTGTCTTAGTACAATAGAGCGAACTCTTGAGGGTTTTCCCCCAATCATCCCTATATAATCTTCCATTTCATCGTTGGAGATAGGCTTATTGGGTAAATAAGAAGCAATCCGATTAATGTACACCTTCTTTTCCATCGCACAATGTTTTATAATTTATACTCTTGGTAGATAAACTCCCATAACCTCTGTAACTCTTCAATAGAGAGGCGGTCAATTAGAGCTCCTTTGTAGGACAGTCCTAAATAAAGAGTCCGAAATACCGTAATAATTTGACCATTATCAATGTCCTCCCGAATCTCACTTTTCTTTTTTGCCAATTCTATAACTTCATTCCATGTTTTAACCTCCTGCTCTTCATACTCCTGTATCTTTTCTTGCCATGATGCATAATGCTCCTTGAGATACAAGACAAAACTCATAAAACTAGCTGCTGTAACCGAAGCTCCCAGAGTATCTGAAAAATGGAGCATTCGTTCACCAATTATCTTGGTACAATGAGCTAAAAAATCTTTCAAGGGCGTTTTCGACTCCGAAGATTCAATGAAACTCTCTCCTTCTCGAAAAAAACTAAATACAAAACGATCAGCCACCTGATTGAAGATATCTTCTTTTCCTTTGAAGTGATGAAACATCCCTCCTCGTGAAATATTCGTTGCTTTGACCAAATCTGCAAAGCTGACCGCATCATATCCCTTAGACAGAAAGAGCCTGAAAGCTTCCTTCAATATGATTTCTTTGTTATTTGTTCGTGCCATTACTTTAAACAAAACAGAACGTTCATTCTCTGCTTCTGAATGCAATATTATAAAAGAATATTTGATTAGCCAAATTTTGAAATGATTTTTTTCTTTTAAAGCCACTTCTATCCATGTCGAAGCCACAAGTACGCAGTTATTTATAACCTGTAACACACTCTTTATCTATGGTTTACTTTTGTCCGTGCACCGCTATTGGTGTCATTAGATAGATTGTAATATGGACGAAAAAATCAAAGACCAAGAAGTTCTTTTGGTCAAGGAACAGAAGGACGAGAGCCTCCGAGCTGTTGCCGGAGCAGATGAGAAAGGCGGACTAAAAACCATTCCGCCCACCTCCGAGAATGAACAGAGCTTTCTGAAATTCGACAAGCACAGCAATGCGCTGGAGAATTTCCTTTCCAACTTCATGCGACAGTTCAAGCATCCTACACCGCTGAACTTCTTCAAAGTGCCTTTTGAGAGTGCCGTTGCCAGCGCACGTGTGCTCTCGGAGATGCTCAAAGCACCGGATGTCCCCTCCAATAAGGAGATGCTGGACTCCGCCCGTATCAATCCTGCGGACCATGCAGGGGAGCAGAAGCAGTCCTTTCAAGGCATCGATCCCGACAAGGTGAAGTGGGAGCAGTTCGAGCAGATGGGCGTAAGCCGTGAGAGTCTGGAAAAGGGGAAGCATCTTGAAGAGTTGCTTCAATACCGCAAGACTCCGCTTATTCCCATCAGTATCAAAATCGGAGAAGTCTCCCTTTACACCGATGCCCGTCTTTCTTTGAAAGCCTTTGGAGACGGCACGTTTATCCCTGTTGTCCACGCCATCCGCAAAGAACCTCAATTGGAGCGTGAGTTCTTCGGGCATACCTTCACCGACGAGGATAAGAAAGCCCTCAAAGAAACGGGTAATCTCGGTCGTATTGTGGAACTGACCTTCCCCGGCAAAGAGGAGCCAACCCGCAGTTTTGTGAGCATCGACCGCCTGACGAACGACATCATCGCCCTGAGTACCGACCGGGTACGCATCCCCGATGAAATCAAAGGCGTGAAGCTGACCGATGAGCAGAAAAAGGAACTGTCGGAAGGTAGGAGCATCTATGTGGATGGTATGACCTCCAAAACGGGAAAGCACTTCAATGCAAATCTTCAATTCAATGCCGACAAGCGGTCGATTGAATTTCGTTTCGGTATATCCAAGCAGGAACAACGTCAAAGACAAGCCTCCGAAGGGCAGCAACAGACGGAGCAGAAAGAATTGCGTGTCCCCCAAAAGATGCTGGGACGGGACATTTCTTCCGAAGAGCAAGCGAAGCTCAAAGCAGGTCAGACGGTCTATATGACCGGGCTTATCGACAAGAAAGGAGAGCCTTTCAATGCCTATGTGCGTCCGAACTTCGAGAAGAACAAGTTCGACTTTCTCAAATGGAACCCCGACAAGTTCCAAGCCAAAGAGGTAACTCCCGACAATGCTTCCAGCACGCAGGTCGCTGTCAATTCCGAAGGCAAGACCAACGAGGCTACCAAGCATGTGAGGGAGCCACTCAAGCAGGGACAGACAGAGCTTACCACAGGGCAGGAACAAAAGCAAGAAGAGAAAAAACGTTCCAAGGGAATGAAAATGTAATCCGCCACCACTAATATCCAAAAAGTAAGAACAAATGAAAGTCATCATAGCAGAAAAACCGAGCGTAGCTCGTGAAATTGCCCGTGTTATTCGGGCAACCAACAAGAAAGAGGGTTATATTGAAGGAGGCGACTATGCCGTCACTTGGGCACTGGGGCATCTGATAACGGCAGCCATGCCCGAAGCCTACGGCATCAAGGGTTTCCACAAAGATAACCTGCCGATTCTTCCTCCCGTCTTTACCCTTATTCCCCGTCAAATCAAGGAGGGAAAACGCTATAAAGCAGACTCTGCTGCAGTCGCCCAACTCAAAGTCATCGAAAAACTCTTCCGGGAATGCGAGGGCATTATCGTAGCCACCGACGCAGGACGTGAGGGTGAGTTGATCTTTAGGTTCATTTACGAGTATCTCGGCATCGCCAAACCCTTCGACCGGCTGTGGATTAGTTCCTTGACAGATAAAGCCATCAAAGAGGGGCTCGCTCGTCTGCAAAGCGGCGCGGCGTATGACAACCTCTATTATGCCGCCCGTGCCCGTAGCGAAGCCGACTGGTTAGTGGGCATCAATGCCACCCAAGCCATATCCATTGCAGCAGGACGAGGCACTTATTCTTTGGGCAGGGTACAGACCCCGACCCTCTGTATGGTCTGCTCCCGTTTCTTGGAGAACAAGAAGTTTGAGCCACAGCCATTCTGGCAACTCAGCCTTGCAGTGAAGGAAGGTGATGAGAGTTTCCGCTTCTCCTCCGCCGACCGTTGGTTCGATAGGACGGAAGCCACTGCTCTGTATGAGAAACTCCGAAATGCTTCTGTAGCTACCGTAGAAACGATTGTGCGCAAGGAGACCAAGCAGGAGCCACCGCTTCTGTATGATTTGACCACTTTACAGAAAGAAGCGAACAGCCGGTTCGGCTATTCGGCGGAACAGACCCTTTCCTTGGCGCAGAAACTCTATGAGAAGGCATACATCACCTATCCACGCACGGGCAGCCGTCATATCCCTGAAGATGTGTTTGCCGAGATACCTGCCCTGATAGCCTTTTTGCACGACCATCCCGTCTGGGGTGTCCATGCCCGCCGACTGACCGAACTTAATGCGCATTCGGTGGACGGCAAGAAAGTGACCGACCACCATGCCCTGCTCATCACGGGCAAGAAGCCGATAGACATGTTTGGAGACGAGGCGGTCATCTACGATATGATAGCCGGACGTATGCTTGAAGCCTTTTCCGCCCGTTGCGTGAAAGATGTCAGTACGGTTACTGCCATCTGTGAAGGTGTGAAGTTCATCCTCAAAGGTGAAATCATCAAGGAAGAGGGTTGGCGTGCCATCCTCAAAAACAGCAGGAAAAAAGATAAGGAGCAGTTAGAAGCTGAAGAACGAGAAAGTCGAGAAAATGGGGAAGGCATCATCATCCCCGAATGGGAGGAAGGCGAGCAACTCCCGCTCTGTTCCTGTTCCTTGGCACAGGGAATGACCAAGCCCAAGCCCCTGCACACGGAAAGTTCGCTGTTGGCAGCGATGGAGACGGCGGGCAAGGAGTTGGAGGACGAGGAATTGCGTGCGCAGCTCAAAGATTGCGGTATCGGCACACCTGCAACCCGTGCCGCCATCATCGAAACCCTCTTTGCCCGTGAATACATGGTGCGCCAAAAGAAGTCGCTCGTCCCCACGGAGAAAGGACTTGCCGTCTATTCCATCGTCAAGGGGATGAAAATCGGCAATGCTGAGATGACCGGACAGTGGGAAGCGGACTTGGCGAGAATCGAACGGGGAGAGTTGAAAGAGCAAGAGTTTCGCAAGGGCATCGAAAACTACGCCACACAGATTACCGATGAACTGCTCTCCTCCAAAATCCTCTTTCCCAAGAAACAGAGCGACATCCATTGCCCAAAATGTGGCAAAGGTTCACTGGTCTTCTATCCCCGATGTGCCAAATGTTCCGATGCCGATTGTGGGCTAACCCTTTTCCGCAATGTGGCAGGCAAGAGCCTCACAGACGAACAACTGACACAATTGGCGGTGAACGGGGAGACAGGTGTCATTAAGGGCTTTACCTCCAAAGCAGGTAAGAGCTTCGAGGCTTCGCTTTCTTTGGACGGAGAGTTCAAGACAGTCTTCATCTTCCCCGAGCATAAGAAACCGAGCAAATCCCGAAGGTAACTCCCCGTAATTTGCTAATTTTGCCACTGAATGATGCGGTCATAAACAATCCTGTTGTTTTTACTGCGGATTTTAGTGGTGGCACTCGGCGGGGACGTCGAGTGCCTTTGCATTATAACGTCATGCCCGAAAAGACTCCGGAGAGCCTCTCTTTCCAAACCTAATGACTGAAAGGTAAAAAGCTTATAAGCTTTCTCTCGATTACTCCTAAGCTTTTGTCCAACTACCTCTATGCTTTTCAGGGCAACTCAAAACATTCACTAAAATCACAGATATGACAGCCATTCGATTTTCCTATTACGAGCTATCTCTGCTCTCCTTTCTTCGGGAAAGTCATCCCGAAAAAGCCGGTGATATTTCTTTTATCAAAGAGCGTGCGGCAGCTGCTTCCGAAGCCTATGCCGAAGCCTTCGATGCCGGACTTCCCATAACCGAATGTATCGGTATCGCCAACAAGACGCTCTATGCGGGTTTGCACTTTTCCCACCACGATACCATCTCCTCTGTTCTTTGGAACGAGTTCTCTGCTGAAGTGCCGCTTGAAGCGGTCAGGGAGACTGCTATCCGCCTGCGCCCGCTCTTAGAAAGCATCTTCGCCAAGTATCCGATTTCGGACGAGTTCGCCTATATGCCCGAATACAACTCCCTCTATACGGAGATTACGGGTTTTGTCCAACTAAAACTCGAAGAGGATGGCAAGCTATAACAAGAAGGAGCATCTAAAGGCAAACATAGAAGCCATCAAGACGGTCTTTGCCCTGCATCGGGAACAGCGCACGGCGACACCCGAAGAGCGTACGATATTGGAAGCCTATACGGGCTTCGGGGCTTTGAAGTGTATCCTCTCTCCTGCCAACACGATGGAGGACATCGCCCGATGGAACAAGTCGGAGCTGGAGCTTTTCCCCTTGGTGATGGAGTTGCACAGCATCATTAGAGACAACACCGCTTCCGAATCGCAATACAAGAGTTATATGCAGAGCCTGAAAAACTCCGTGATGACCGCTTTCTATACTCCTGCGCCCATAGTGCGGGAGATTGCCGTTGCCTTACAGGAGGCAGGTATCGTCCCCAAGCGAATCCTTGACCCTTCGGCGGGAATGGGCGAGTTCATCCGCTCTTTTGATGCCATTGCAGCCGAAGGACATACGACTTTCGGTTTTGAGAAAGACATTCTCACGGGGCAGATGCTCTCCGCCCTGTACCCCGAAAACAAGATACGCATCCGAGGGTTCGAGGAAATCGAATCCAAGTTCGGAGGTTATTTCGACGTGGTTAGCAGCAACATTCCTTTCGGAGATATGGCTGTCTTCGACCCTGTTTTCAGCAAGACGGACGAACCAGCCCGAAAGGTCTCCCGCATGTCCCTGCACAATTACTTTTTCGTCAAGGGGGTAGATATGCTCCGTGAGGGTGGCGTGCTGGCATTCATCACCTCGCAAGGCGTTATGAATGCGCCAACGAACGAGTCTGTACGGGAGTGGCTGATGAATCATACCCGCCTTGTTTCGGCGATTCGCCTTCCTAATAATCTCTTCTCGGAAAATGCGGGGACAGAAGTGGGCAGTGACCTTATCGTCCTGCAAAAGCAGAGAGGAAAGACAAGTTTGACCGAAGAGGAACTGCGTTTCATCAAGAGTGAGAAACGCCCTAGCGGGGTGCTGTTCAACACTTATCTGCGAAGTATGTCACAGATCGTACATACCGAGTGGAAGCAGGACACCGACCCTTACGGCAAGCCTGCCATTCTGTTCCATCACGAGGGTGGAGCGGAAGGCATCGCCACCGATATGGGTAAAATCCTACGGGCTGATTTAGCCAAACGCTTGGATATGGCGTTGTACCAAAAGCATATCTTCATACAGGAGCAACCCCAAGTTAGCATTGCCGTTCCTCCCGAAATAAAACAGCGAGAAGTGACGCTTACGTCTGCCACTTCGGAAGAAGAGCAATCACACCAAGAGGTGGTGCAACTGAAAAAGGAACAGCCGACAGAGCAACCCCGAAGCAGTGTTGCACCACAGGTACAACTACTCGACCTTTTTGGCAATATCATTCAAGAGGAGAAACCCAAACGAAAAACCTCCTCGATGAAACGTGCTGTGGCTTCCACCCCTTCTCCCACTGTCGAAATAAAGCAACAAGAGACTGCTATGGGACTGTTGGAGACAGGAGAGTTGTGGTGGCAGCAGAACAAGGAGAAAGGGATGCAGCAGCGTCCCTATGAGGGCTTATGGCATGAACACCTCAGAGAGGGTTCTTTGCTTGCCTCGGACTTTCAAGTCGGAATGCTTGTCCGTGATATGGAGGACAATCGAATGTTCCAGCCCATAGACCTCTCTTCCCAAGAACGACAAAAAATGTTACTCTACATAGACCTGCGAGATGCTTACCATACGCTCTATGATTATGAAGCGGAACGCAAGGTGGCGAATGAATCCCTGCGACAGAACCTCAATGAACTGTACGACCGTTTCGTGCGGCAGTACGGGTATCTGAACGATCGCAAGAACCACGAGCAGATCCTGATGGATGCCAGTTGCAGGGAGATCCTTTTCTTGGAACGAAAGGTGGATAAAGAAACGCTCAAAGCCGACATTTTCCATCAACCCGTTTCTTTCAGCCTGCACGAGGTAACAGAGGTGAGCAATGCCCAAGAAGCACTTTCGGCTTCACTCAATAAATTCGGAGCGGTGGACACCGGATATATGCTCTCTTTGCTTCCCGAAAGTTCCGAAGAGGAGATGCTCTCCGACTTGCACGGCAAAATTTATTACAATCCCTTGGAGGGAGAGTATGAAATCGCCGAAAAGTTCATATCGGGCAATGTGGTTGCCGCATCGGAACGTATCGAACAATATCTCTTGGAGCATCCGGAGGACACAAGGGCGCAAGTCTCCTTGCAGGCCCTGAAAGATGCCATCCCCGAACCTATTCCTTTCGTGGACTTGGATTTCAACTTCGGGGAGCGATGGATTCCCGTAAACCTTTACTCTGATTATGCCTCGCACCTCTTCGATACCGAGGTGACGATACGCTACAATTCAAGTGCGGACGAATACTCCGTGGATGCACGGGGCCACAATGCCAACATCTGGGACAGATTCTGTGTGCGGGGACAGCATCGTCGCTACGATGGTATTGCCTTGATGAAGCATGCCCTGCTGAATACAACGCCGGACATCACCAAGAAAATCATGGTCGGAGACAAAGAGGTCAAGGTACGAGATACCGAAGCCATACAGATGGCAAACGCTAAAATCGATGAGATACGAAACGGCTTTACTGATTGGTTGAACGAGCAGAGCGATGAGTTCAAGAAGCGATTGGAGAAACTATATAATGATACTTTCAATTGTTTTGTTCGTCCTCAGTACAATGGATCCCATCAGACATTCCCCGACCTCAACCTGAAAGGCTTGGGTATCGAAAGCCTGTACGACAGTCAGAAGGATGCCGTGTGGATGTTGAAGCTTAACGGAGGGGGTATCTGTGACCATCAAGTAGGGGCAGGGAAAACGCTTATCATGTGTACTGCAGCCTATGAGATGAAACGGCTCGGCTTGGCAAACAAGCCGATGATACTCGCTCTCAAGGCTAACGTGCAGGAGATAGCACAGACTTTCCAAACGGCTTACCCGAATGCCAAGCTGCTTTATCCGGGCAAGAACGACTTCACCCCCGACAAACGGCAAAGGATTTTCCACGATATCAAGAATAACAACTGGGATTGCATTGTCCTCACACACGACCAATTCGGTATGATACCGCAATCGGACGAGATACAGCAGAAAATCCTTCAGGATGAGTTGGACAGCGTGGAAGAGAACTTGGAAGTTCTGCGTCAGCAGGGGCGCAGTATCTCTCGTGCCATGGAAAAGGGGCTTGTCAAGCGACAGATGAACTTACGGGCAAAGCTGGATGAAATCAAGTTCAAGATAGAGAACCGAAAGGACGACGTGGTAGATTTCAAGACCATGGGTATAGACCATCTTTTCGTGGACGAGTCGCATACGTTCAAGAACCTGATGTTCAATACTCGCCACGACAGAGTGGCAGGGCTTGGGAACAGTGAGGGAAGTCAGCGTGCCTTGAATATGCTCTTTGCCATACGAACGATACAAGAACGGACGGGGAAAGACTTGGGAGCCACCTTCCTTTCGGGTACGACCATATCGAACTCACTTACGGAGTTGTACCTGCTTTTCAAATACCTGCGTCCCCAAGCCCTCGAAGCACAGAATATCAAAACCTTTGACGCATGGGCTGCCATCTTCGCCAAGAAATCTGTGGACTATGAGTTCTCTGTTACCAATGAAATCGTGCAGAAGGAGCGTTTCCGCTATTTTATCAAAGTGCCGGAGTTGGCGGCGTTCTACGCTCAAATCACCGATTATCGAACGGCAAAGGAGATCGGCATAGACCGCCCCGAAAAGAATGAGATTATGCACAACATACCACCTACACCCGAACAGGAGAAGTTCATTGCCAAGTTGGTGGAATTTGCCAAGACAGGTAATGCGGAATTATTGGGACGAGAGAAACTCTCCGATAGAGAGGAGAAAGCCAAGATGCTTATCGCAACGGACATGGCTCGAAAGATGAGCTTAGATTTGAGACTTATTGATCCTAACAAGTACGGAGATCATGTGGACAACAAAGCCTCCCACTGTGCTGCCAAGATTGCGGAGTATTACCACAAGTTTGAGGAACAGAAAGGAACGCAATTTGTATTCAGTGATCTAGGCACCTACAAGCCGGGCGAATGGAATCCCTATTCCGAAATCAAGCGCAAGTTGGTGGAAGATCACGGCATACCCGCTCAGGAGATACGCTTCATTCAGGAAGCCAAGACTGACAAGGCAAGAAAGACGCTCATCGCAGGCATGAATGAAGGTTCAATCCGGGTGCTTTTCGGCTCTACTTCAATGCTCGGAACGGGTGTAAACGCTCAGAAGCGTGCTGTCGCTATCCATCATTTGGACACACCATGGCGTCCTTCTGACTTAGAGCAGAGGGATGGACGAGCCGTGCGTAAGGGAAACGAGGTAGCCAAACTCTATGCAGACAATAAGGTGGATGTTATCATCTATGCGGTGGAAAAGTCGCTTGATAGTTACAAATTCAATCTGTTACACAATAAGCAGCTTTTCATCGAACAGCTGAAAAACAACCGTATGGGTAGTCGTACCATCGACGAGGGAAGTATGGACGAGAAGTCGGGAATGAATTTTTCCGAGTATGTAGCCATTCTTTCAGGAAATACCGACTTGTTGGAAAAGGCGAAATTGGAAAAGAAAATAGCCGGTTTGGAGAGTGAGCGACAGGCCTTCATCCGCAGTAAATCATCCTCCCGAAGTCGTTTGGAGGAGGTTATGCGAGCAGTGGATAGCAATAGGGAACTGATTGGTCGTTTCAGAAGCGATTGGGATTTATACCAAAGCCGAGTGCAGAAAGATAACGAGGGCAACATACTCAACCCGATAACACTCAAAGGAGTAGAGAGTAAAGACCCGAAATGCATTGCAACTAAACTGACAGAAATCAATGAAAAAGCTCGTACTCAGGGGGAATACTTTAGTATTGGAAGCCTCTACGGATTTAATCTCGTGGTCAAGACAGAATCCTCTTCCAAAGATCTGTTTGACCTTTCACAGAACAAATTCTTCGTGATGGGAGAAAGCGGAATGAAGTACAGTTACAACAACGGCAAGATTGCGACAGACCCACAACTAGCCTGTATGAATTTCCTGAATGCCTTGGAGAAGATACCCGGCTTGATTGAGAAATATCAGGCAGACACGGAGAAGATTGCCAAGGATATTCCTGTTTTGCTGGAGGTGGTAAACGGTTCATGGAAGAAGGAAGAGCAGCTCAAAGAGCTCAAAACGGAACTTGCCGCACTTGACCGAAAAATACAGCTTTCCCTAAAGCCGATTGAAGAGGGAGAAAGCCAACAGGAGGGAACGGAGATGATGCAAGATGGCGAAAGAAAGGCGGAAGAATTGGAACGGTCACGTCCGATTGAGCCGACTGTCGCCGCCCCCTCCGTCAGCACCTCTGCGGCTCAAACCGACAGACCGTTGGAAGACAACGGGCAGAGTAGCTCAGCTACACAGCCTTCGAAGGAAAGACTACCACCGTCTTTGGCTGAAAAGGTGTTCATTGTCAGACCGAAGATATAAAACAAAAGGACGAACTACATATTGTTGTAATTCGTCCTTTTAGAATTTATACCATTTCAAAACAACTTCAATTTGGATTGTTGATATAAAGTCATTCCGGGAATATCATCATACATTGCAGCTAATTTATTCCTAAGTCCAAACATTCGTTTCTCAGCAGTGTCAACAAGTTGATCAAAGTCTGTCAAGAAGATGCTTCCTTCATCTTTAGAACCTGCACGATACTGACGTTGTAACCCTTTTGCCACTTTATCTCCTACGACAAAAGCTGTTATTTTTGCAGTATTAATTCCCAATGCAATCAAACTGTCTACATAGTCAGTAGCTTGATTTCTTTCTTTACTTGTTATTTCAAAGCCTCCTCGTTTTAGTTCAACTATCAGAACTTTGGTTACTGTAGCTAGCTCATTATCGCCAAACTCTTCTACACCTGTCATGGAAAGAGAAGTACTATCAGCTAAAACGACAAGGTCTGGTCTTCTATTTGTTTTTACACCATTCCCATCCAAGATATCCCTTTTGAACAAAGTCCTCATTACGGTCTGAAGCTGCCTATTAGATGTATATTCGGGAGTATCATATTCAGGACCAAAAAGCCACCGAGATTCGGTTACAAGAGGGTGTAAGACATGTAACTCATCTGTGCTCTTATCTTTAGAAAGTTTTCTTATTGCTTCAATAATGGATAAGCGTCTATCAATTTCACTCAATACGGTGAGGGCATCCTTTACTGACCACTTATTGAGTATAGTATTAAGACCCGTAATATCTTCTTCCGTAAGTTGAGAGAGCTTCATTAAAAGCTCTTGTCCATTTTTCGATGATTCTAAATTTAACACAGCCTCAACGGCAATAGATATTGTTTCTTTAGTTGCTGTTGGAGAATTTATCGAAATATTCTCTATGATTTCATCAACCTCATACTGAGCCAATGGAGAAGCTTCTTTTAATTTAGCAGCCAATTCCTTCTTTACAATAGCCTTTGTTTCTTCTAAATTAGCCTTTGCTGTTTGTTCAAACATTGTATTCACATACTCTGCAACTGTTCGGTACAAATTTTCTGTTTCATTTGTGTTTTTGAAGCCACTCCAATCTTCCCTGACCAACTCGGCTAATTCGTTGCTTTGTATTACGATTGTATATCTCTTAGCAAGGGCGGTTCTGCCATCTAAAGAAAAAATAGTTCCTAATCCCCATGACGGAATGCCGATCAAACGACCGCTTTCCCAAAAAGCAATTCCTAGATAGATACTTTTGCGAGAAGATTTCTTTGAGTCTATAAAATTTGCAATAATGTTGTATCCATCTGATGTCTTCAATTCTGTTGTGTTTAACAAGCCATCTAGCTGATCTAAAGAGAGTTGCTGTTTGTTTACCTCTATTATGAATTCAGGATCATGTAGGAAACGAGAGGAGATTATTTCTCTAATTTTATCCACATTGGGAAGATTTCTATCAACTCGAACCTCCAATCTTGTACCATGCTTTGAAGAGGGTGAGATATTTTGTTCAATGACAGAGATCGCTTGATCTTTTACTTTAGTTGAAACTGTAAGAGAAAGTTCCTTCCCGTTTTTTGAAGTGACAACATGATATTCGTCGTTAAAGCATAAAAGGCTATGCCTGCCAATACCATTGCGTCCATAAGCCATGCGAGGACTTCTTTTCTTTTTATCTGGAAATAGAACCTGTTTACCTTGATGTGTTAGTTTGTTATATCCCAGGGTCATCCAACGTTGTTGAAATTCCTCTTCTGTCAAACCATTGCCATCATCTTCTACGACAAGGAGACCACCATATTCATCGGGAATGAATATGCTTACTTTTGTAGCACCTGCATCCCAAGCATTTGCAACAAGTTCCGTTAAAGCAATATCAGCTTGGCTGGTTATGGAACTATTCAACGTTCTAACAAGGTAGTCTTCCTCAAAAAGAGAGCGATATATAGGAGCAGATTTCTTTTTCATAGTATCTATTTATCGTCATTATCAACTAAAAGATCTGTTGCCTTTACTTGCAATACTACAGAAATCCGATATAGCATCTCAAGAGAGGGCTGTTGTCGATTGCAGACATATGCATTCACTGTGCTGAAACTTTTATTGAGCTTCTCTGCCAGCCATTTTTGAGATATTCCCTTTTCTTCAAGAACGTCTTTTATTCTATTCAATTTCATCTTTGTAAAAAGCACGAGGATCGTATATTCTACTACGAAAATAGCGAATTATTTCTGACATGCCTAATTTTTGAAGCAAAATCTTCTTTAATGCAAAAACGCCTTGTCATCACGACAAAACGGGGGCTTAACGACTGTGCACAATCAATTTACTCACTCTAAAGTCACATAGTTTTTTTCTTTGTTCTTTTTCGTTTTAGGTTTTCGGTAAAGTGGGCTTTCATGAAAGAGAGAATTTCCGATTCCAAGTACCAAGTTTTATGGTAGATAATGTGGAAAGGAAGTGTCCCGGAAGCACGGTAACGTTGCAGAGTACGCTTGCTGATTTGAAGCATCATACATACCTCTTGGTTATCCAACAACGGTTCTCCTTCTATCATTGGACGTTGGGGTATATCGTGAGTCGGCTGCTTCAAATCATCAAGACGCTTCATGATGCGTTCCATCCAGTCAAGAAAGGTCTCTCTATCCAATAGTTCCATCCTTTATCTTCCTACTTTTAAGTTTGAAGTTATGCCGTAGTTCTTCCATGTTCTTCGGATTACAGTAGAGACTTCTGTTGCGTATCGCCTCCTCGATGTCATGTAGGTCGTAGTAGCAACGCCCATAGATTATCTTGTAGCCGATTCGGTCTGCACTGCGCATACGCTGGAGGGTACGTTTACTGATACCTAGTATCGCGGCTAACTCATCATTGGAGATAAGGCGGTTTTCATACTCCGTCTTTGCCTTTTTCTCCTGCTCCACATACCGAAGAATCTTTTCTATCTTACCTATCAGTTCCTGAAAGGCTCTGCTTTCTAGTGTAATGACATCCATAACTATTTGACTTGATTATGGCACAAAGTTCGGGAGGGACAATAGGATGAATTGTATGGTAAATATGTACTGAATAAAGATTTTTCGCCTCAGTTTCAAATATTCTTCGACAAAGGCATCCATATCGAAGCCACAAGTACGCTATAATGGATAATCAGGGGCAGGAGTCTCTTTTCGTAACTACATTTGTGTGGAAGTGAAAATTAAAACGGACAAGAATTATGGAAGTAATAGCAATAGAGAGGAAAACGTATGAAGCCATGATGGAGCATTTCCGCATTCTGACAGCCAAAGTCGATGCCCTGTGTCGGGAGTGTGACGAGAAGCGTATGGGCAGGTGGCTGGACAATCAGGATGTCTGCCAAATCCTGAACATCAGTTTGCGTACCCTGCAAACCTATCGTAGCAACCGAATGTTGCCCTACACGCAAATAGGGTATAAGATGTTCTATAAACCGGAGGATGTCGGAAAACTGCTCGAACGATCCTCCGCTTTATAACCAATAAACAATCTAACCACTAAATCCAACGTAAATATGAACAATGACGTAAAGACAAAGAACGACAAAGAGATTGCGTACTTTTTCAACGCCGGTGACCGCATGATAAAAGGCATAGATGCTCTGCGGAAAAAGAACAGACCTCTGCTTAACGGTCATCGCTACCTGACGGATGATGAGTTGTCCCGTCTATTGCATATCAATCGACGCACGTTGCAAGACTATCGCAACATGGGAAGGATTTCCTTTATCAAGTTAGGCGGAAAGGTACTCTACCGAGAAGAGGATGTGGAAAAGCTGTTGCAAGAGAATTATCGCCCTCGGTTTGAGAAGCCTTGACAGAAAAACAGGCAGCAAGAAGCATTTTTCTTACTGCCTGTTCTCATATTCAGTTGTACCATCCACCTTTGCCATAACACACAAGTAGCGGAGAACTTGTTCTCTTCTTTTCGGTCACTCTTCCGATTATCCATTTACGGAAGCTCTTGGCTTCTGGAGAGGCAAATCGAAACGATAGCATCGTTATCATTTCAAGATTGTATAAATCTACAGCACCGTCCTTAAACATTAACCTTCGCATCACCTCATCTTCCCTGAGTAAGCCCTCTTTGAAGATAGACTTGATGTGGTTGCTTACCTTACCGGAGAATACGCCGAACAAATCGGCTATTTCACAAGCCGACATCCAAACAGGGCTTGTCGGAATATGTACCTTTCCGCCCTCTCCAATGGTTATGATTTCTCTTTTCATCGTTTGTCCTTCTTGTATTATATCGTGATCTCATTGAACTGCTCTACCTTACTCAGTTTATCGGAGAGTGCCGCCATGTCCCGACTCTCCTTTTCGTGGGTGATTTTGGCGTAAATCTGCGTGGTGCGGATATTCGTGTGTCCGAGCATCTTGGAAAGGGTCTCGATAGGAACGCCGTTGGTCAGGCAGATTTCCGTTGCCATGGTATGGCGACTGGTATGCCACGTAATCTCTTTTTCGATACCGCAGAGTCCGATGATTTTCTTGATGTTCTTGCAAGCGGTTATATACGTCGGAACGGGCAGAAGCAAATTATCATTCGCCATACCATCGTATTTCTCGATAATCTGCTTAGGAATATCTAAGAGCATGATGTTGGACTCCACCCCTGTCTTTTGTCGCTTGGTCATAATCCAGAGTTTCCCGTCAAAGGAGGTTTGAAGATTATCCTTGGTCAGGTTCTTCATATCGGTAAAGGACAAACCTGTAAAGCAACAAAAGATGTATAAATCCCGAACCAGCTCCATCGACTTGCGGCGGAATCTCAAATCCAACAGCCTGCGAATCTCTTCTTTCGTCAGATAATCTCTATCGGTACTCTCGGCATATATGCTGTAATCGACAAAAGGGTCACGGACTATCCATCCGTGGTTCTGGGCAATGGTAATCATACGGCGCAGGGGCATCATGTAAATCCATACCGTATTGTTACAGCATTGCTTTTCGGTGCGCAGGAAGATGTCAAAGTCCGTAATGAAAGGCGGAGTGAGTTCTTTCAAAGCAATATCGCTGACATGGTAACGCATCTTGATGAACTCCTCCAAATGCTTGTAGACCGTACAGTATTTTTCGTAGGTAGATTTGCTTCGCAAACCGGCATTGAGCAGTTTGGCGAAGTCCTCATTGTGCTGCGCGAAGACTTTCAGCAAGGTTTCATGCCGCATTTCCAAACCCAAGAAAGCGTTCTTTACTTTCTCGGCAGTGACATAGTTATCCCGCTCGGCTATCTCCTTGTATTTGGCATTGATACCGACACGTATCTTGTCCAAGAAACGGTTGGTTTCCAACGCAACGGTACTTTTTCCAGAAGCGCGATTGCTCTTGATGTCCCACAAATCGGGATGGATGTCGCATTTGCAACTGAACTGGGCAATGGTGCCGTCAATGGTGATACGACACATCACGGGAACGGAACCATTCTTCTTGGGAGCGTTCTTTTTGAGGTAGAACAGAACCTTAAACGTACTACGCATAACTCTGACTTTTATGGTTTGCAAAACTATTTATTGTCAGGTTATTTGTTGCTACGCAAAACATTGTCGTTCAATGGTAAAGAAGCAGTCCGCAATTTATTTGCCTGTTTCCTTTCATCGAAGTACCTTTGCAGGAGGTAATCCCCGAAGTTCAGGTCGGATATTGCGCTGTTCGTTACCGCTTTTCCCACCCCTCACTTGCAAAGGAGGTGGTAATGTTTTGGTAACGCTGCTCTGTCCGGAGGTGGCATAAATCCGTCTTTTCGAAGTTCTCCGCCAAATGGCTTAAAATCCAAAACTGACTGACTCACAATTCATTTGCGCCATTTCGCCTTTTCTTGAACCTTGAGGATAGATTTTTTCCGAAAAGTGTTGCTTTTGTACGAATTTATCGCTTTCCAAGAAGCCCCCTCGAATAAAGTTGAATAACTCGTAGAAAAAAGCTACTTTTGCGATAGTTTGTCATACACTAAAACAGTAATCTATACAACACTATGAATATAAATAGGTTATACATCCTCACTTCCCTCGTTACATTAGCAGTTGCATTACTTTTCACGTCATGTGAGAAAAAGCGCATATCATACACAGATATGATAAAGAGAGAGAATAAGGAGGTATCTGAGTTCATGAGCAAGAACAGCATGAGAGTAGTAGAGGACTTTCCAGAAGGATTGATAACTCCTGAGAACGTCTTTGTGAAAGTGCTGGAAGGCGTATACATAAGAGTCATCAACCCCGGGAACAATACAAAACCGATATCAGGGAAGACTCGTGTTTCGGCAAGATTTTTGGTAAAGAGCATCTCCGATCGTCGTAAGTTTGAGGCTGACATCATTTCACCTCAATCAGGAGGTACCCACCCTCTCAGATTTATCTACCGAGAAAATAGAGAGCATCTGACACCGGATCCTCAGGCTTCTGAAAATGAAGCAACGAACAACCGCTTCCTTTGCGGCGCTATGTTGCAGAGTCTGAAGTACCTCGGAGATGGTGCAGTCATCCAGATGATAACCACATTCAGAGAAGGACCTTCATTCGCTGCGGAGGAAGGGATTCCTATGTATTTTGAGCGCCTTCAATACCAATTTATAAAATAATACACGACCGAAATCAATGAGTTTGATTAGTTCGATCTCCGGGATAAGGGGAACTATCGGTGGGGAGATTCACTCCGGCCTTAACCCCATCAATATATCAGAATTTACTTCAGCCTTCGCGTCTTATATACGTCAGACATCCCCCACAAAAAGCAATAAGATTGTCGTCGGTAGGGACGCTCGTATTTCAGGAGAGATAGTCAAAGGTATTGTCATCAATACGCTTAGGGCTATGGGGATGGATGTCGTAGATTTAGATTATGCGACAACGCCTACGACAGAGATGGCAGTAACGTATGAAGGCGCAGATGGGGGTATCATCATCACCGCGAGCCATAACCCCAAACAGTGGAATGCCCTAAAGCTGCTCAACCACAGAGGTGAGTTTTTGGACAGCGAGGCTGGAGAAACGATTCTATCATTGAGCCAATCACGGGCATTCCAATATGCCGGCGTGGATCATCTCGGAAAAATTGAGCACAAAGACTTTACCAAGAAACATATCGACGCCATACTCGCACTACCTGAGGTCGATGTCGAAGCCATCCGGAGGTGCAACTTCTCAGTTATAGTTGACTGTATCAACTCAGTAGGATCGATCATCGTACCGGATCTACTGAAGGCTCTAGGGGTTCGGGACATACACCTTATCCACGATGATCTTAGTGGCAACTTTGCTCATAACCCCGAGCCACTACCCGAGCACCTCACGGATCTTTCTGAAAAAGTTGTGACCCTCGGTTCCCATGTCGGATTTTCCGTCGATCCAGACGTCGATCGTCTTGCTATCGTTTGCGAAGATGGTTCTATGTTTGGGGAAGAAAATACCCTTGTATGTATTGCTGACTATCTTCTTGAGCATCATCAGTCAGGAGCAGCGACTACGGTGTCAAATCTTAGTTCTTCTCGAGCCCTTAGAGATGTCACCTTGAGACATGGGGGACAGTACTTTGCTGCAGCAGTAGGAGAAGTAAATGTAGTACGTAAGATGAAAGATGTCGGTGCTCTCATCGGTGGCGAAGGTAATGGAGGAATTATCTTTCCAGCTCTACACTATGGGCGAGATGCCTTGGTCGGGATTGCACTATACCTCACCATCATGGCTCGTAGGATGAAGACACCTACACAACTGCTGGCATCGCTACCCAAGTATGCAATGGCAAAGAAAAAGGTCGAACTCAATCCGGCTATAAATGTCGATCAGATACTCTCAAAGATAGAGAGACTCTACGCTGACAGTGAATCTGACATCAGCATCTCGACGATAGATGGCGTCAAGATAGACTTTCAGACCAAGTGGGTGCATCTAAGAAAGAGCAACACAGAGCCCATCATTAGGATTTACTCGGAAGCTCCGACCCTCGCAGAAGCGGATGAGATTGCAGATGAGATAATCCAAAAGATAATGGCTGAGTCTAACATCAAGTAAATCAAAATCCAAAAAAATATGGAATCCAATAGAACACACCCCATAGTCGATAGGTTTCTCAGATACATCAGCATTGACACAAAGTCTGACGAAACGTCCGAGACAGTCCCAAGCACATCGATACAGTTTAATCTCGCAAAAGAACTCTTTCAGGAGCTCACAGAGATGGGGCTTAAAGATATCTCTTTGGATGAGAAATGTTATCTGATGGCTACCCTTCCTGCAAATACAGACGAGTCAAGACCTACCATCGGATTTATAGCTCACTTGGACACAGCTCCGGATATGGACGGAGCCAAGGATCCCAAGATTGTAGATTACAAGGGTGGAGACATCACGCTCTGTGAAAAAGATAACATCGTGCTATCCTCAGCATTGTTCCCTGAGCTCGAGCAGTACAGGGGACAAGAGATCATTGTGACCAATGGGCATACTCTCCTTGGAGCTGATGACAAAGCCGGAGTTGCTTCGATCATGCAAGCAATAAAATATCTAGTCGATCATCCCGAGATCAAGCACGGTACGATCAAGGTGGGATTCACACCCGACGAAGAAATCGGCAGAGGAGCTGACTTTTTTGATGTGGAGAAGTTCGGAGCTGATTTTGCTTATACTATTGATGGGGGACAGATCGGAGAATTGGAGTTTGAGAACTTTAATGCAGCAGGAGCCAAGGTCTTCTTCAAAGGTCGCAATGTGCATCCCGGTTACGCTAAGGACAAGATGGTCAATGCCATGATTTTGGCGATGGAGTACAATAGTTTCCTCCCTGCCGCAAGGCCTGAGAATACAGAGGGGTACGAAGGCTTTTATCACCTCGTCAATATGTCCGGGACAGTCGAAGAGGCCCAACTTACGTATATCCTCAGAGATCATGACAGAGAAGCGTTCGAACTCAAAAAGAGGTCCATCCAAGCCACGGTAGAGCGTCTCAACGAGCTCTATGGTGCAGGTACTGTCACTGTCGACATCAAGGATCAGTATTACAACATGAGAGAGATAGTCGAACCAAAGATGTACATCGTCGATCATGCAGCCAAGGCCATGCAGTCTGTGGGGGTCACTCCGGATATCAAGCCCATACGTGGTGGTACAGATGGCTCTCGCCTTTCGTTCATGGGACTACCCTGCCCTAATGTCTTTGCAGGCGGTCACAACTTCCACGGTCGTTATGAGTATCTTCCGATTCCGTCTCTTGTCAAGGCTATGGAAGTAATACTTGCGATTGCAACCCTTCCCGTAGAAAAGAATTAAACAACAATATCAAACAACTAAACTATATTCAACACTATGAAATCTACTCCATTTACCTCGATTCATGAGAAGTTAGGAGCACGTATGGCACCTTTTGCCGGTTACAATATGCCTATCGAATACTCTGGTATCATCAATGAGCATAACAATGTCATCGAGAACGTCGGCGTCTTTGATGTATCGCACATGGGTGCCATCTACGTTAAGGGCGAAAAAGCTCTCGAATACCTACAAGCCGTTTGTAGCAATGATATCTCAAAGGTCTCTCTCGGTAAGGCGCAATACAACTATATGCCAAACGACAAAGGTGGTATTGTCGATGACTTCATCCTTTATCACTTCGATGGAGAATATATGCTCGCTGTCAATGCTGCAAACATAGAAAAAGACTTCGAGTGGATGCTCAAGCACAAGATCGACGGAGTAGAAATTGAAAACAGATCAGAGAGGATCTCCATCCTTGCGATTCAAGGCCCCAAGGCGAAAGCTACGATCCAAAAGCTCACAGATGTCAATCTTGACGAAATCCCATTCTACGCTTATGCCATCGGCAAGGTAGCCGGTATCGATGCCATCATCTCAAACACAGGTTATACCGGAGCCGGTGGTTTCGAGCTATACTTTGTGGATCTCAAAGATCCTCAAATGGTATGGGACTCACTGTTCAAAGCTGGTGAGGAGCACGGTATCCTCCCTACAGGGCTTGGTGCAAGAGACACACTCCGTCTTGAGATGGGATACTGCTTGTACGGTAACGATATCGATGAGACTACCAATCCCCTCGAAGCAGGATTGGGTTGGGTCACAAAACTTATCGATGGTAAGCCTATCCCCAGTCGCGCACTCCTCGAACAAACAAAGGCTGAAGGTCTCAAGCGCAGGTTGGTAGGTTTTGAACTCCTTGACAAAGGGGTTGCACGCCACGGTTACGAGATCACAGACGAAGCTGGAGAAGTCATTGGCGTAGTCACGTCAGGTACCATGTCTCCATACCTTAAGAAGAGCATCGGCCTTGGCTATGTTCCTAAAGACTTCGCAGGCGAAGACACTAAGATCGGCATCAAGGTACGTAACAAAGTACTTTCTGCAAAGGTGATCAAGTTGCCATTCCGCAAGTAAGATTGACGCATAAGCGCATAAATCAAAAAAGGTCGTTGGGTTTTACTATTATAACCCAACGACCTTTTTCGCATTCGTCAATCAGAACAACAGCCTATAGACACTCAAAAAGTCGTAAAAGAGAAGAAATCAAGTCGTATGATTTGATGACAAAGGTCGTAAGACTTGATGATGAAGATCGTATGACTTCATGAAAACTCGTCTGACAGTGTTTCTGACATACAAGTTTTTTTGCATACTAAGATGAAACAACATAGTGAAGTCGCTACATACTCGTAAGTGTGGACTGATAGCTCTTCCGTTGCATCGTTTGTGAAGATTATCTATATTTGTTTTACGATTTGGGGCTAGGATGGCTCCTATAATTACAACACATCTTCCTTCCATGAATATCAAGAGCCTTTATTCGATAGAACAGCTCTCTTCAGATGAGATCATCAACATCTTGGACAGAGCTGAGTACTTCGAGCAAAATCCCAACTGTGACTTCCTTCAAGGTAAAGTCGCCGCAACGCTTTTTTTCGAGCCTTCCACCAGAACACGTTTGAGCTTTGAGACCGCCGTAAATCGGCTCAGAGGACGAGTGATAGGGTTTACTGATGCCAAGACTACGAGTTCGGCAAAGGGGGAGAGTCTCAAAGACACCATCCTCATGGTGGCCAACTATGCTGATGTTATCATCATGAGACACTATCTCGAAGGCGCAGCTCGCTATGCCTCTGAAGTGACCGATGTACCGATCATCAATGCTGGAGATGGTGCAAACCAGCACCCATCCCAGACGATGCTTGACCTCTATTCGATACGCAAGACACAAGGCACTCTGAAAGACCTCAACGTAACCATGGTAGGAGATCTCAAGTATGGTCGCACAGTGCACTCACTGATCGAAGGGATGAGCCACTTCTCTCCGACTTTTCACTTTGTAGCCCCACAGGCTTTGGCTCTACCGAGAGAGTATGTGGAGTACTGCGAGGGCAAAGGTATACCCCATACGTTCTCAAACGAACTCTCTCGAGAAGTGATCGAACGAAGTGACATCATCTATATGACGCGAGTTCAAAGGGAGAGATTCACCGACGATGAGGACTATGAAACGATCAAAAACTCGTTCATTCTCAGCGCAGATATGCTCGATGTGGCGAAACCCAACCTGAAAATACTCCACCCCCTACCCAGGGTCAATGAGATCACTTATGATGTGGATGACACACCACATGCATACTATTTCACTCAGGCTCTCAACGGTCTCTATGTACGTGAAGCTCTCATTTGTAGAGCTTTGGGCATCGATGTCCCTGCGAAAAAGAAGTAAGCAGTATCAGTAATCTTCCAAACATTCTGAATATAATTATGTCTAAGGTAGAAAAAGGTGCACTACAAGTCCCCGCCATTTGCAACGGATCGGTGATAGATCACATCCCTGTCGAAAAGTTGATGAAAGTCGTCCGGCTACTCGGGATGGACAGACTCAACCTCCCGATCACCATCGGACAAAACTTTGCAAGCCAAAAGTTGGGGCGAAAAGGAATCATCAAAGTCGAGGACAAGCATTTCACCCAAGCTGAAGTAAACAAGCTTGCTTTGGTGGCACCTCGCATTGTGATCAATGTCATCAAGAACTATAAGGTGGTGGAGAAGATCCATGCTGTACTCCCTAATGAGATTGTGGGTATAGTACAGTGCAGCAACCCCAAATGTATCTCTAACAATGAGCCCATGCAAAGTGCATTCTCGGTCATAGACAGAGAGCATGGCATACTCCATTGTAAGTATTGCAACAGAAAGATCGAACGCGAAGAGGTTATCATCCCTTTTCATGAGTAATAAAGACTAAACAAAAACATCCGAATATATGAAAACAAAGTCAAGACTATTATCCTTTATCATCATCCTCGTCGTCGCTGTGGGGCTTATATCTTATGGCATCAACAGCTATAACGGCCTCGTGGTACAAGAAGAAAATGTAGAAAATGCTTGGGGAAATGTCCAAACCCAATACCAAAAACGTATGGACCTCATCCCTAACCTTGTCAATACCACCAAAGGCTATGCTGCACACGAAAAAGAGACACTCGAAGGCGTCATCAATGCTCGCAGCAAAGCGACTCAGGTAACCATAGATCCGACCAACCTTACCCCCGAAGCGATGAAACAATACTCTGCTGCTCAAGGGGAAGTATCGCAGGCTCTCAGCCGTCTCCTTGTCACTGTCGAAAGATATCCGGATCTCAAAGCGAACCAAAACTTCTTGGCTCTGCAAAATCAGCTTGAGACAATCGAGGATCAGATCAGTGTCGAGCGTAAGACATTCAACGAAAGAGTAACTGAGTTCAATAAGTACATGAGGGTATTCCCACGTGTGATGGTCGCTCGCATCTTCGGTTTTTCAGAAAAGGTTTATTTCGAGGCCGAAGCCGGCAGTGAAAAAGCACCAAGAGTGGAATTTTGATCCCACACAGTTTGGTTCAAATACTACAGCTAAGAGATATGTACAAGTGTAGGTTGCTATTTTTACTACTCGTATGTGTACACTTTGCACACTACGGATCGGCTCAAGGCTTCACCCCGAAACAGATCCCCAATGTTCAACTCAGTGACTCAACACAGTATGTGTCTGACCCCACCAACTTGCTCTCTGTGACCGACAAGGTCGCCATCAATGATTCTATAGCTTCCATTCGTCATCGTTGGGGTGTTCAGGTGGCTGTCGTCATCGTGCCTGAGGTTCAGGATGATGATCCTGAAAGATTTGCCCACGAGCTCTTTCAGCTCTGGGGCATAGGTCAAAAGGAGGAGGACAACGGTCTCCTCCTGCTGTACGTATACAAAGAGCCGGGCAGAGCCATTCGTTTTGAAGTCGGATATGGACTTGAGGGAATCCTCACGGATGCCTTGACCTCACAGATCTCCCGACGAAGGATGGTACCCCTACTCAAGGATGGCAAGCAAGGCGAAGGAATTCTTGAGGGTGTCAAAGCTGTACGTGAAGCCCTTGACGGCTCCTACTCCGGTACTCAGACATCCGAAATAGAAGAAGAAATCCTACTTATATTCAACATCCTCAAGTGGACATGCTATTTTTCTGTGATAATGAGCATACTCGCCATCCTCAGGATGATATATATCTATCCCAAAATGACATACCTGAAGCAATATGTCATTACTAAGGACGGAGTGAGCCCAAGTATGGGTTGTCTATTCGCACTATTTCCACTGGCAGTCTTATTCATGATCCCCTTTTATCGCTGGAGAAAACGTATCTCCTTAGCTCACCTCAAAGACTGTCCCCAATGTAAAACCCAAGGGTCGGTCACTATAGGTCGGGCTTATGCAGACAGCCATCACCTGACACCGGCACAGCAGACAGAGACGAGAATACACAGCAAGGAGTATTTCTCTGCCCAGTGTTCGGTATGTGACTACCAAGAGATTGCAGGTAGCGACAATGAATCCTCGCCTTACTATGTATGTCCAAAATGCTCTACCAAGGCATGGATTGAGGGGACACCACGTCGTCTCTCATCGGGAGACACCCTGACCGAGTGGGCGTGTGTACATTGTCACTACCAAAAAGTTATTCGCTCAACCCCATCTCGTGGATCGTACGGAGGAGGATCATTCGGAGGAGGATCATTCGGAGGAGGAGGGTCGTGGGGTGGCGGAGCCTCGGGAGGAGGCGGATCGACAGTGAGATTCTGATCGGACACCATAGACAAGCAAAACAAATATTAAGTATATCAAGCTATCACTTGAGAGAGGTTATATCAACCCACTCTCGGGTGATGGCTTTTTTGCTCCTTCAAATAGCATCATCTCAATTACCACGAATAACGCAAGTTAAAATAGCGTGTGCCAGAGAATCAAAAAAACGCCCCTATTTAATGAAATTTATATTTTAATATCGAGTACTATGACTATCTTCGCAGAGTTTTTGACCTAATAACAAACTTTTTAACTCAAAAATAATTCTAAACCTACTCAGACTTTATTCATGAGAAAGAAAATCTTTACACTCTGTCTGCTGGCTCTTCCATCGTTATCATACGCCATGAAGCACGGTATCGATAGTGTACACAACCTCAGCCAAGTCGATGTTGTGGCTGATATGTTGAGAAAGAAAGTCAAGACCAACAACCTTGCACGTATGGATGTCCCTTTGTCGATGCTCCCGATGACCATCAATAGCATTGATATGAAGGACTTGGCCAAGCGTGGTCTCTATCAGCCCATGGACGCTCTTCGTTTTGCCACGGGAGCGGGCTTCCGAAAGACCTACGGTGCCTTCTTACGCCTCAACGTACGTGGTTTTGAGGACTCACCTGTGATCGTGGATGGTATGCGGGATGAACGTACGACATTCAACTCTTATCCGCTCTCTGACCTCAGTGATGTCGAAAGCCTTGAAATCCTCAAGGGGCCGGCTTCCGTACTCCAAGATCACTCTGCCGTGGGAGGTGTACTCAACATCACTCGTCGCAGAGCCACTCGTAACACAAACGTCAATGTCCTCCTGGACTACAACACCTTCGAGCAAATGCGAGTAGTGGCTTCTGCCGGGGGATATCTCGGTGATGGCTGGAGCATACTCTCGGGCATATCACACAGCCGAGGTGAAGGATGGCGTAGTAAGCGCGACCAAAACTTCAAGCTCTACACGACCGTAAGCAAGGTATGGCACAACAACGAACTAGACTTCCGATTGAGCTATCACAATGACTTCTACGGCACAGAAGCAGGCCTTCCGGCAGTCTTCAATACACCGGTGTATGATGCGAAGACAGATGCCATCCACCTACACCCCGGGCAAATACAACCCGGTATCCGGAAAGAAGCTCGTTACAACAACGAGAGCGATGCTATGTACAACCGTAACTTGAACTTCGCAGCCAACTGGACAAGCCAGCTCACTCCCTGGCTCAAACTCCGTGAACAGTTCTCATTCAACGACGATGACATCGACTACTTTAGCACAGAGACTCTGAGCTATCCGACAGACGACAAATTGAAGGAAAACGGCGAAGCTCCCTTTCCTCACTACTACCTCTACAAGAAGGAAGGAAACAGTACTGAAATACGCAGATATGTAGACCTCTCTCGTGTCCAGCTGACTGATCCGCTCCGTTTCAGACACTTGGCAAAGACAATCCAAAACCAGATCAGCCTCGAAGCAAAGCTACATACAGGAGACTTCAAGCACAACCTAAATCTCGGCTACGCTGTCAGCTATATGCGTCGCACATCATTTACGGGATACAACTTCCGTGGTAGCGAGGGCATACAAGATATCACCGGTCCGGGGCTCTTCTCACATATCTCGGCCTACGACCCCAAGAGTGCAGGCCCCATGGAGACTCGCTTCAGCAAGGCAAATCCGGGCAATGTATTCAGCAACGGTATCTACATTCAAGATGTCATTGAGTTTTCACCCATGCTCCAAGCCATGGCAGCCCTACGTTACGACCGTTATCGCTATGAACGTGCAGACAGATTGGATTCGAACGATGGTGGCACCCGGTACAACAAGCCCCAAAAGTACCACCTCGCTCTATCCCAGGCCTTGACCTATCGTCTTGGATTGGTATTCACACCGATCGAAGAAGTGAATCTGTATGCATCACTTGCAAACTTCTACAAGCCATTCATGACGATCTACAACCCCAAAATCATCTATGTGAACAAGAAGGGTCAGACCTTCATTCCTACTCCGGACAAGGAGATCTTCGCCCCCATGCGCGGTCATCAGATCGAACTCGGGACACGAGTACAACTTGCATCTTGGTTAGAAATGACAGCTTCGGCTTACTACATCAACCAAAACAATGTCCTCCAAAAACTCGGAGATGTAGAGGAGATCGAAAATGGTAAGACGATCAAGAAGACAGTGAACGGACAAGTAGGCAACATATACACCCAGGGCTTGGAAGTCGACCTGAAGGCATCTCCTATCGAGGGGCTACTCCTCGCAGGTGGATATAGCTATACAGATGCACGGATCGGACACATTGCAAAGAATAAATATTCAGATCAGAATAAGGTCGAAGGCAACCGCCTCCGTTTTATCCCGGCACACAAGTTCTACTCTTTCGGTGGATATACCATATCCGAAGGGCTCCTCAAGGGGCTCGAAGGGCACTACTCCTTGAACTACAACGGAGAGCGTTTCCGTGATCTGGAAAACACCATTTTGTACGAAGGCTTTTGGCAGTTTGACCTCGGTGTATCTTATAAGATCATGAGAGGCCTCACCATCGGTCTTGATGTCTACAACGTACTCAACACAGAGACTTATCAAGAATCTTTGGGCAATCAGCTCTTCCCTTCGGAGCCACGTAGCTTCCGTGCTAGCCTCAGCTACACGCTCTAAATCAAGGACAAACACACCATAAATCAACAAGCAGTGAGATACTCTCGGAGTATCTCACTGCTTGTTTTTTGACGCTTGGTAAACGACGTATTCTGTACCTCGACAGAATGTTTTCTGTCCCGCAGTAGAAAACTTTCTGTCGTGGATCAGGACAAATTCCGGTGCCTACTCTGAGAGCATTCTTCGATCATCTCGGAAGCAGTCTCTGACTTTGGGCTCAATAGTTGTCTCCGATGTATTTTTACCTAATTATCTGCTATGAAATTTATGGAAAAATAAGTACCTTTGGACTTATGTTAGTGCCGTCAGAAGCACTTGTATTCAATAGATAATTTGAATTGACAATGCAAGAAGAGTTTGAGAACAAAACGGATAGGATCATCAAAGTAAACATTGATGACCAGATGAAATCTGCTTACATAGACTATGCCATGTCTGTGATCGTAAGTAGAGCCCTCCCTGATGTGAGGGATGGTTTCAAGCCTGTCCACCGCCGTATATTATATGGTATGAACGAGCTGGGCAACACGCCCGACAAGCCTTACAAGAAGAGTGCCCGTACAGTGGGGGACGTGATGGGTAAGTATCACCCTCACGGCGATGGCTCTATCTATATGGCTTTGGTGCGCCTTGCCCAAGACTGGTCAATGAGATACATGCTCGTCGATCCTCATGGTAACTTCGGCTCCATCGATGGTGACATGCCGGCGGCGATGAGGTACACCGAAGCACGTCTTGCGCCCTTGGCGATGGAGATGCTCTCGGACATCAACAAAGAAACTGTAGACTTCGTCTCCAACTATGATGATTCCACCACGGAGCCTTCGGTGCTTCCGTCTCGTATCCCCAACCTTCTTGTCAACGGAGCATCGGGTATCGCCGTGGGCATGGCGACCAACATGGCTCCGCACAACCTGACCGAAGCCCTCAACGCTTCATTGGCATACATCAATGCCCGAGGAGAGATCACCATAGATGAGCTCATGGAGCACATCAAGGCTCCGGACTTCCCCACAGGAGGTATCATCTACGGTTACAGCGGAGTACGCGATGCTTTCCACACCGGTAGAGGGCGTATCGTCATCCGAGGAAAAGCAGAGATTGAACCAAGTGCACTACATGATCAGATCATCATTCGTGAGCTACCCTACCTCGTCAATAAAGCCGAACTCGTAAAGAGCATTGCCGAGCTCGTAACGACCAAAAGGATCGAGGGAATCTCCAACATCGCGGACGAGTCCAGCAGCAAGGCAGGTATCCGCATCGTCATCGATGTCAAGCGTGATGCTCATGCCGCAGTCATCCTCAATAAGCTCTACAAATATACAGCCCTACAGTCCTCTTTCAGTGTCAACAACATCGCACTGGTGGATGGACGACCACAGCTACTCAACCTCAAGGACATTGTCGGAGAGTTCGTAAAGCACCGTACGGATGTCGTCACTCGTCGTACCCGCTACGACCTCCGAAAGGCTGAAGAGCGTCTCCATATCCTCGAGGGGCGTATCATAGCGACAGATAATATCGACGAGGTCGTGGCGATCATACGTGCTTCAGCTCGTCAGACAGAAGCAATAGAAAAGCTGATGGCTCGCTTCAACCTCTCACAGATACAGGCTCGTTCGATCGTCGAGATGCGTCTCGGTCAACTCACTGCTCTGGAGATGAATAAGCTCAGAGAGGAGTACGAAGGACTTGTGAAGCAGATCGAGTTTTTCAACGAAATCCTTACCAACGAAGATACCCTCTACCGTATCATCTCGGAAGAACTCATTGAAATCCGTGACAAGTACGGTGATGTCCGTCGTTCCGATATCGTCTATGCCTCCGAAGAGCTCAACCCGGAGGACTTCTACGCTGACGAAGAGATGATCATCACCCTCTCCCACCTGGGTTATATCAAGCGTACGCCCCTATCGGCGTTCAGAGCTCAGTCGAGAGGAGGTGTTGGATCAAAGGGAACAGACACCAAGGACGAAGACTTTGTCGAATATATTTACTCGGCTTCGATGCACGCAACGATGCTCTTCTTCACAGAGAAAGGTCGATGCTTCTGGCTGAGGGTATTCGAGATCCCGGAAGGTACTCGCACATCAAAGGGTAGAGCGATACAAAACATACTCAACCTCGATCCGGACGATAGAGTCACCACATGTATCCGCATCAAAAATCTTACGACGGATACAGAATATGTCAACTCACACTATCTGACCTTCGTGACCCGTCGTGGTACAATCCGAAAGACCCTGCTTGAGGCATTCTCTCGTCCTCGTGCCAACGGTATCATAGCGATCGGTCTACGTGACGAAGACAGGGTGGTATCCGTACTTCTGTCCAACGGCAAGAGCGAATTTATCCTCGCAAGTCGTAATGGTAAGGCGATACGCTTCCATGAGTCTCTCCTCCGTCCTCAAGGTCGCCAGACCATGGGTGTGAGAGGTATGCGCCTTGAAGAGGATGGCAAGGATGAAGTCATCGGCGCCATCTGCATCAAGAAGCCGGACGAAGAGTCAATCCTTGTTGTGTCCGAAAATGGTTACGGCAAGCGTTCTCAGATCGATGACTACCGCATCACCAACAGAGGTGCGAAGGGTGTCATCACTCTGAAAGTGACCGATAAGACCGGAGACCTCATAGAGATCAAAAATGTGACCGATGAGCATGACATCATGATCATCAACAAGTCGGGTGTCACCATCCGCACTCATGTCAAGGACATCTCTGTACAGAGCCGAAATACTCAAGGGGTGAGATTGATCAACCTCGAACGCAGAGGTGACGAGATCGCTTCAGTATGTCGAGTTCAGGCCGAGGAGGAAGAAGAAGTCTCGGAAGATATAGACACTGAAAACAGCGAGATCGTCAAGAACAATACAAACGAAACGGACAACTCCACATTGGAATAAAAAAAGAACTAAACTGAGTTACTAATCTTCAATCTGACCCTGGTTCGGTGGGAGTCGATTTTGACTTCGGTATTTTTATTTCTAAATTTGGCAGTGAACCGGTAGGAATCAAAGATCAGTATTCACCTAAAAGTTAAATCATAGACATGAAAAGATTATTTCTATTGGCTACTCTATCATTGGCGGTAGCATCTCCGGCTCTGGCACAGGTCAAGAGCGTAAAACAGGCTGAGCGCATAGCAAAGGACGATAAGCCCGACTTTGCTCAGGCACGTAGCATCATCCAGCCTACTCTATCGGATCCTGAAACAATGAATGATGCTCGAGCATGGTATGTGGCAGGCCTTATCGAAGAAAAGCAAGTGGATGCACAAAAGATCAATATGTCTTTGGGCAAGCCTTTTGATGAAGGGGCTTTCTATGGAGCATTGTACGCTATGTACCCCTACTACATCAAAGCGGACTCTTTGGATGCTCTCCCCAATGAGAAGGGTAAAGTAAAGAGAAAATTTAAGAAGGAGATTCACAAGGCAATGAGCGAAAATCATGGATTCTTCGTCAACGCAGGCTCCTACTATTTCGATAAGGAAGACTATGCATCGGCTCACAAGTTCTTCAAAAAATACTTGGACATCAAAAAATTGCCCATGTTTGAAGGCACACCGATAGCCGAACAAGACTCCATGTCTATGCAGATCGGTTTCTTCTCTGCTTACGCAGCTTCGAGAATGCCGAACAACCTCAAAAATGCCATTGCAGAATATGAAGTAATCAAGGATGTACAATACAGACAAAATGACGTCTATCAGCTTCTAGCTTCTGCATATATGGAGCTTGGGGACTCTGTGAGCTACGAGAGAGTACTCAGCGAAGGTGTGAAAGTCTTCCCACAGGAAAAGTATTTTGTATTCAACCTCATCAACATCTATGTCAGAAAAGGTGAACACGAAAAGGCTAAGGTATTCCTCGAACAAGCCATCGCAAACGATCCTGAAAACAAGCAACTTTACAATGTATTGGCTACTGTTTACGAACAAGGCTTCAAAGACCCTGTAAAGGCTGAAGAGATCTATAGAAAGGTACTTGCAATCGACCCTGCGTACGCAGAAGCAGTGATCGGTCTTGGTCGTATCTACTACAACCAAGCTGTTGCGATCCAAAGTGAAGCCAACATGATCAATGATGCAAAGAAGTATAAGGCTAAAGAAGCCGAAGCAAAGGAGCTCTTCAAGAAGGCTCTTCCTTACTTCGAAAAGGCTGTCGAACTCGAAGCCGGCAACACTGAATATCTCATGGCTCTCCGTGGCATCTACTACAACCTTGAGATGAATGACAAGATGGCTGAAATCGAAAAGAAACTCGGTCAATAAGCACATCCCCCAAAAATAACAAAGAAAGGGAAGTCTGAAAAACAGACTTCCCTTTCTTTGTTTATATCACCCTGACTCCCCCATAACCCTTGATAAAGGCTCTTCACTTATAAAAAGCTAATCATCTCAAACAATCCCTAATCGTGCAACTATGGATATCCCCCTCAACGATAAAAATGAAATAAAATAAATCGTATCGACACTCTCATTACATTAGCCAAGACTTTGTCAGCTTTACTTATCCTCTATTAAACAAACTCGAAATGTTATTTTAAGTTAAATATCTCATCTTCTACCACAACCCTTCTTATTTTTCTTACAGTAAACATTTTCAGTTAAGAAAAGCTTATAGATAACAGATTTTCATCAGAAGAAAAGAGATTGAATTAAAAATAATCACAAATCCTTTTTTCTGACATTATCCTGCATTTCTAAAAGGGCCGAACTTGATAAACGAGGCATTGCATATATTATGGTCTTTTATTAATTTGGAGGGTGTGATTTTCCTCCTTGGGTGTAATAAAAAGAGAGTGTGTGAAAAAAGAAACATAAAAAAACACACTCAAGGAGTGTCCCTAATGGGACTCCTCACTACCTAATATCTTTAACTATAAAAATTTATCATTATGAGAATGAAAAAACTACTGGCTCTCGCAATATGCGGAGTCCTGTCCGTCCCATCTTTGGCTCAAAGCAAAAGGACGGTATTGAGTGCCCAGATATATGGGTATCAAAGAGAAATGGTATACTTCGACTGCGTACAGAGCCCTCTCATCAAAGCAGAATTTCATAATAACCCCGGAGAAGAGCATCACCTCGCCTTCGAAACAGATGAGATGGTAACTCTCATGATCAATGGAAAAGTAAAAGCATTTCTTGAACCAGGGGACAGCCTTCATGTAGAAATCAGATATGATGGCAAGAAAGTCAGTGAAGCTATGTTTTCGGGCGATAATCGAGCAGTAGCCAACAGTAATCTCTACCGTACCATAGAGCAAGCCAAAGCAAGCATGAAGTATCGTAGCAATCTTCTAGGGCTCGTAGTATTAGATGTTAAACCGAAAGACAGAATCCGAGACTCTCACAAACTTCTTGAGATAACGAACAAAGCGATAGAAAAATACAAAGGTAAAATCTCACCTGCAATGGAGACATACATGAATGCAGAGTCCGAAGCCATGGCATACACCTCATTCATGGAATATCCCGTGATGTATGCCGACACGCGGAAGGTGCCTATAACACAGCAGGAGATTGGCGACTATTGGTCTCTGATGGATGGTTATGACCTAAGATCAGAGACAACAGCACTCAGATGCCCCGAATACATTTCGTTCTTGATGCGCTATTGCTTGTACCAAAAAGAAAAGGAGGCCATCAAAGAAAACACCATCTACAAGGCACCAAATAAGCTGGAAGACATGTACGCGCTATTGTCCAACTTCTATACAGGTACACAGAGAGATCATATACTCTTCCGCCTAATGTCAAACTTTATCCTCGGTGGCAAAGAACTTGAACGTGTAGATCCACTCTTCGAAGAGTACAAAGCAAAGTACAACTCTGATCCTAAAAACCTACAGGTGCTTGAAATGCTCCTTCAATAGCCAAAAGATATAGAAAGCAAAAACACATATCCTAAAGTAATATCTGTATGTCTATGAAAACAGGACAAATAATATCACATCTCCGACACTTATTGGTTGTGGTGTGCCTCACAACTTTTGGGACAATATCCCCCATCTTAGCTCAAGAGGGCCACAAAGCAGACAAGTGGAAAAATGATCCCATTACGCTACGTATCAGTAACGAGACAATGGGTACAGTATTAGAAAAAGTCGCCAAGATTGCAAATGCGACAATCATATACAATAATGTGGGGCTTGTCGGTATAGATAAACGTGTAACTCTGAATGCAAATAACGAGCCGCTACATAGTGTCATCAGTAAACTAATTGAGAACCAACAAGTCGAAGTAAGATACGAAGAAGATAGAAGGATCGTATTCTATCCCAAGAGTACAGAGACCTCAAAGGGAAGAGGGATAGCTCGCTTCCCGATATCAGGTAAGGTGATGGCCGGTGATACAAAAGAGCCTCTCGCAGGAGCTACAGTCGTCATACTGGACAATAGTCAAGTAGGAGGCAATAAGGGGATGCAGACCGACATGGACGGTAAGTTTAATCTCATTGCAAAGGAAAAAACATCCATACGTGTATCTTTCGTGGGATTTGAAACCGTAACCATCCCAATCAAAGGCCCTGAAACAAACATGACTATCATCCTCAATCCCGATGCTATGACCATCGGCGAAGTCGTAGTCACAGGGATCAGCAAACGTAGTGAAAGTAGTTTTACAGGGAACTACGTCACTGTCAAGGGTGAAGAACTCAAGAAGATGAACCCAAACAATCTCCTGAAAGGTCTACAGTTCTTTGATCCTAGTTTCAAAATCATCGAAAACCAAAATAGAGGTTCCGACCCCAATGCTCGTCCGGAGTTTCTCATGCGTGGGGAGCAATCATTCTCTCGGGATGCCAAAAAGATGGGATCTATGGATCTTATGCTCGACAATGTTTCGGCTCGCCCGAACACTCCACTCTTCGTGTTGGATGGGTTTATCGTACCGATCTCACGTATATTGGATCTTGACCCTGAACGTGTTGCAAACATCACAATCCTAAAGGATGCTGCAGCGACAGCAATCTATGGTTCAAGAGCCTCGAATGGTGTGGTTGTCATCGAAACAAAGGTTGCACGTGATGGTGCACTCTCGGTCTCTTACAGTGGGAACTTCACCATGGAAATGCCCGATCTCACGGACTATAACATGATGAATGCAAAAGAGAAGCTTCAAGCTGAAGTCACTGCAGGTCTATATCAGGAGAATAACGTGTCAGCAATGAATGAGTACAATAGGTATCTTAGAAATGTCCTTGCCGGAGTCAACACCTACTGGTTGTCTCAGCCTCTTCAGACATCCTTTCAACAACGACACTCTATCAGTGCGAGTGGTGGGACAGAAGTCTTCAGATACAGTCTGAACCTTAGTGCAAGAATCGCCCCCGGTGTGATGAAAGAGTCTGACAACAATGTCAAGGGTGTCAACTTTAACATGAGCTATCGAAAAGACAAAATCACAGTAGGGGCGGACATCAACCTAACTGAGAGTGACGGACACAATTCTCCTTATGGCAACTTTGCATCTTACACAAGAATAAACCCTTACTACAAGCCAAGAGGAGAAAATGGCGAGTATCTCCAAGCATTGGATACTCACAGAGGCACAGGCAATGCAAGAACTATTGTCAATCCTCTGTATAACGCAACTGTGGGGATCAAAAACTTCACCAACAACATGAACATTGCGAATAACCTCAGTATAGAATACCGATTACTGAAGAATCTTCGCCTATCCGAACAACTCTCTTATACTAAAGGGATAGCACGAGCGGAAAACTTCTTGCCTGCAAATCACACATCCTTTGTCGAGGTCTCAGATCTTACAAAAAAAGGAAGCTACCAAAAAAGTATCGGAGAAATGTCGTCATGGTCAAGCAACTTCGGTATAAACTGGAGTATCCCTTTGGACAAACATTTGATTAGCCTCTTCGGTAACTGGACATTGGCAGAGGATCGTAGTAACTATGTCAACCTAAGTGCCACAGGATACCCCGATGTCCATATGGATGACTTTATATTCGGATATAAGATGGACTCTGATCCAAGAGGTACTGAAGCTCTGTCTCGTTCAATGGGGCTCATCAGCCAATTTTCATACAGCTATGACAACAAATACTCGTTTGACTTTAACCTCAGTAGCGAAGCCTCATCGCGCTTTGGGGCGGGGCAGAGATTGGCTCCATTTTGGTCTACAGGTGTAAGATGGAATGCTCATCAAGAAAGTTGGCTTCAAGGACGAGTATCTAACCTTGTTTTAAGAGCAACTTATGGAATTACCGGCGAACAAAACTTCAATCCCTACCAAGCAATAGAGTTCTATACATTCTCCAACACAATGGTACCATATAAGTCATTCTCAAACCTCGGTGCTGTGTTGGTTGAACTAAACAATCCTGATTTGGGCTGGGCTAAAACCGGAAACTTCAGCCTCGGGTTAGACTTTGGATTCTGGAACAACAGAGTCAATGCATCTCTGAACTATTACAACAACATCACTCACAACCTGTTGACACAATATGATTTGGCACCATCAACGGGGTTCGAATCCATGACAATAAATGCTGGTGAGCTACAAAACAAGGGGCTTGATGCAACTCTCAATGTAATTGTGGCACAAAACATTGCAAAGGAGTTCTTTTGGACTATATCAGCCAATGCCAACCATAACCAAAATAAGATCAGAAAGATATCTGACTATCTCAGAAAGGTAAACGAAGAGCAGCTCAAGTCTGACAAAGCTCCGCTGCCGGTCTTTCAAGTAGGGAACTCTACAACGACTCTCTATGCTGTTCGCTCCCTTGGGGTGGATCCAATAACCGGTAAAGAAGTGTTTTTGAAGAGAGATGGCTCCAAGACTTTCGAGTGGGATCCTGTAGATAAAGTACCTGTAGGAGACTCATCCCCTAAGGTAAGTGGCACAATAAGCAGTAGCATCAATTGGAAAGACTTCTCTTGCGGACTTGGTCTCACCTACAAGTATGGGGGTGTGGTTTATAATAATACTCTTGTCGACAAGATAGAAAATGCAGATCTATCTACAAATCTGGACCGCAGAGCAATAGAAAACAGATGGACAAAGGTAGGAGATGTAACACGATTCAAAAAGTTTGTCGCTACCGGAGACCAAACCCCTGCAAGTACAAGATTTATCATGAACGACAATGAATTGAAGTTGTCGACTCTCAGTGTGGGCTATCGTATGAGGAGTGAGAAGTTTGACTTCCTAAGGAAATTAAACGTAGAGTTACTTACCCTGAACTTCACAACAAATGAACTGTTCAGGTTATCAACCATTCGTATGGAGAGAGGGCTCGAGTACCCCTTCGCAAGGTCATATACACTCTCTATGTCTATAATGTTTAAGTAATAAGTCAAGATTGAGATGAAACATAAGATAATACAAAAGACAATATCAGTAACCTTACTTGTGGGGTTAACTCTTGGCTCTTTGAGCTGTAACAACTGGTTTGATGTCAGCCCCAAAACAGATGTCAAAGCTGGAGATCTCTTCACCACTGAGACCGGCTATCTTAGTGCCTTGGCAGGGATTTACAATTGGTTAGCGAAAGAACATGTATATGGGGAAAACATGACATTCGGTCTTATTGATCAAATGGCTCAAATATATGACTGGACACCAAGAGGTGATACAGATAGAGCAAAAGTCTATACTTACAACATAGAAACCCCTGATGACTATAACACCAAGACCTTGTTGGCTCAGACTTGGCTCAACAGCTATTATGTTATAACAAATGCCAATAATCTGATCAAATGGTTGGACAAAAATGGGGAAGAAGTGTTGAAGAATGAAGCAACTCGCAACATGATCCGTGGTGAAGCTCTCGCAATAAGGGCTTACGTACACTTTGATCTGCTGCGAGGCTGGGGGCCGATCTACAAGAACGACCCAACAGCACTCAGTATTCCCTACCGAACAGTAACCGGGGATCAGAAACTTCCTCTACTTGAGGCTCAAGAAGTATTGAAAAGAATCATAGCTGACCTAAACGAGGCAAAAAACTTGCTCGCTCATGAATCTGATCAACAAATACTTGATCTCAACCTATCACGAAGATTCAGACTAAACTATCATGCTGTAAATGCAGTTTTGGCAAGAGTCTACTGTTATGCTCAAGATGCCCCAAAAGCAATAGAGCATGCCAAAGAGGCACTCGAAAAATCCGGACTTGAACTTCAAGTAAACAATACAGAAGATCCGGCACAATACAGAGAAACCCTATTCGGAATAAATCTGAACAAGATGTCAGATAAAATAAAGTCTAAGTTTGCAGAGAGCCCTAAAAACCTCTCATCTCTCTATCATTCGACAATGGAAACATTCAATACTCTGTACGAAGTATCTGGAACAAACACTGAAGACATTCGTGCCAAATCCAGTGGATTCATACGATTTTCCGACCATGCCAAGGTGCTTACTCGCAAGTACATCGAAAACAGTGAAGAGATAATTCCTCTCATACGTATTCCGGAGATGTATTATATCTTATGTGAGATGTCTCCAATAAATGAAGCTGCCCAATATCTCAATAAGGTGCGAAACAAAAGAGGATTCGCCACAGCATCAAATGTAAGGATAACCTCTGAAGAAGATCGTCTCAGAGAGCTGGATAAAGAGTACCGCAAAGAATTTTATGCTGAGGGGCAGTACTTCTTCTTCTTGAAGCGTCATGCATTCACGACATTCATCAACTGTCCGATTACACCAATGAGCAAAGAGCAATATGTGTTTCAGCTCCCGGATTCAGAAAAAGAGTATGGCTGGACTATCGAGAGCGAAAAGCCAGAGAAAAAGTGAGGTCTAACATCAACTCATACAGTGAGTAACCATTAAAATGAATGATCTATATGATAAAATACAATTACCTAATCGCATTACTAACGCTCGGTATCATGGTGTTCAGTTCATGCAAGTATCAAGAGCCCCCTCTATATGATGATGCATCCGACGGTGTCTACTTTGACTACAAGCTCAAGGCAGATCTTACCCAAACAGTAAACTTTGCGGATCATGTCCTTAGAGAAAAAGAGACAGTCCCCTTCACCGTGAAGTTGAAAAGACTTGGTTATATGTCAGATAAGCCTCTCAGACTTGTTATGAAGTCAAAAGAAGTCAAAGATAGACCCTCTGTCATCGTACAAATACCCGAAATCAAATTCGAAGCTAATGAGTACGAAAAAAATGTGACCGTAGAGGTCAGTGCACCTGCCGAACGAGACAAAATCTATGCCGTTTGTCTCTACTTTGATACCCAAGATCCGGCCTCCGATCTAAAGTCAAGTATCAAAGAATTTTCGGAATTCATACTTGAAGTCAAGGAGTCCTTTACCAAGCCCAAAAGCTGGGACTGGACACTTCAAGCATATCTCGGAAATTGGTCTCCGGAAAAGCACGTATTCATGATTACCACATTGAAGGAAAATGACTATGCCGAAAGTAACGACTGGAGTAAGTATATTCAGTACAACATCGCTGCGGTCAATGAGCTAAGGAAGAGACAACAACAAGACGAAAACTACATCGTGACAATAGATATTCCATTCAGCACTGAGGCTCTATATGACAAGCCCTTCTATTGGACACAAGAGCACGACAGATATCTCGGCACCTACACCTCATCCGGATTTGTGTCTCTCGCCTCAGCTCTAAATGCCAATACCACAAACGAGCGCAGACTCTTTGCCGGTAAGGAGATAAGTATGGAGCGTCTGAACAAGACAGCCGTCAGAAACATGATGAATAGTTACAATACCTTCTTCAACTGGCAACTACCCGGAAGTGTGTACCGAGAAAAGGTATGGGTGCCGATGTTTGCGGAGACAGAGTATGAGATTGTAGCCCCCGTATGCTGGTCCGAGTCTCCGGCAACCAAAAGTATGCTCGAATACTATTATGGGGAATATTCAGAAGCAAAATATAAGTTCATGCTCAAGACATGGTTGGAAACACAAGGCACACATGATTTCTGTATCGTTCAGATGTTCCCTATTACTGTCTCCTGGACAGAGGAAGGCACACAAGCAGGTCTCTGGGATGAAAGTATCGGCGGACAGACTCAGATCACCGAATGCTATAAAGTATTCAAGAAAAAATACGACGAAAATCCAAGTCTATACCCATTTGAGTTCCCCAACATAGTATTGAGCATCTAATCGAAAAAGATATGAAAAAAACGATATCTCTTATTTTACTTGCGACACTCGCAACATCCTGCTACAAGGATTTGGGTAATTACGATTACGACTTTGACTCACTCAACGAGATCAGAGAAGTAGAGTTTTCTCCAAAAACATTCATAGGCGCACAAGGAGAAACTGTTGAGCTACAACAACCTTTGTCCGAAGATGCCACAAGAAGAATAGAAGTGAATCTATCTCAGACCAAGTTTTCTGACTTGGATAACCTCGACTTCACCTGGTTTGTGAGTAGGACAGAAGGAAAGGAGACAATAACCGACACCTTGCACACTAAAGGATACCTGGATGTCTTCCTTACTGCCGGTAAGCCTTCACAATACAAAGTCAGACTGAAGATCTACGACAAGAGTACGACAATTGCCAAGTATTTTGCACTCGTAGTGAATACTCGACCAGTGTTCAAGAACAGCCTTTTTGTCCTGCATGGAAACACGATGGGTACCATAAAGCTCGGAAATATCGAAGAACTCCCAACAGGTACTAATGTGACCACAGATGCGTTCAAATACATATATCCGAACGACAACAAAGAACCCTTTGGCAATGCCATTGGATTGGGCTATTCGGCATATTACAATATGATGTCACGAAAAGAGTCACATAACCTCTGTGCCTTCAAGGTTGATGGGACAGCAGACATATATGACCCATTCGGACTGACTCCAAAGTTTCACCCTAACTATGTACTACCTCCTGAATCCGAAGATCCATTTATCTTCAGCAGGATGATTGCAACAGGAGAAGCCTCCCAACTTAGGGATTACAAGTGTATCCTTTCACGTGATGGCAGGATCTACGTCGCCAAGACTTATCTCTGCTTTTATCAACCGGCCGGCATCACACCTCCCGATGACACATACAAAGTAACTGCAGCTACGATCACAGGCTCACACTTCGTGATGTGGGATGCACAGAAAGAGCGTTTCCTAATGCTACGTAAAGATGATGCTTTCCCTTACGATGAAAAGAATGCGCGCAATGCTCAACTTTCAAATCAGATCATCAATGCCCGGGTAGACTTTACCTCACTTGGACAATCTCTATCTCCCAGAGGCAAAAAGGCATTGTATGCGTACAACGGATACAGAGACAATTATGATGAAGCTCATCCATTTTTCATCTTCAAGGATGACAGTAACAATTTCTTCATATATGAATTGACACCAACAAATGGAGGAGGAAGTGGAAAAGATGATAAGGGAGATAAAGGCAAAGACAATAATGACACTTCTGAGGACAAGCCCCAATTCACGATTACGGGCAAGCGACTTCAGCACTTACCGGAAGATCTCTCTCCATCGACATTGGCATACAATTCTTGGTTCTCAACCAACTATATCTTCTACGCCAAGGGTGGATCTGTCTTCAGATACAATACATCCAATGGGGACACCGAAGAGATATATGTTGCTCCTGAGGGATACAAAGTATCTGTGATGAAGTTCAGGACCGAAGACTCAGGGCTCTTCGTAGCAGATTTGGGGAGAATACTCTCCATCGGGATAAACAAAGACGATGAGGGTGCAGTAGCAGAGATCAAGCTCACGACTGCGGCAGACGTCGACCAGGCATTCACACCAAGATTCTACAACAAAGCTGAAGACGGGTCCAAATTCGGAACTATCAGAGACTTACAGTTTGCACACATTTACTTTTATAAGAGTCCTAACTAAGCATTCTTATGGATAAGACTTAAACAGACTTTAGTAAACACCCCCAATTTATGAAGTACGACAGAATAGATTCTTTCCTATGACAGATCCTATTCTGATTTAGGAGAAAAAATATTCTGTCGTATCTTAGTTTTCTCATTCTTAAACTGAGTAAAAGGAAAAAGCAAGCAAACATAGAACAGTAACCCATAGAGTGGGTTACTGGATCATAATTATAAACAATATGTTCTTATGAATAGACTTTTAATGACCATATTATCATTGCTCACTGCCTCCACATACTGCTATGCACAGCACACTGTGGAGATAAAGGGCAAGATCGATGGAGTAAAATCAGGGCAGCTCGTGCTACTACGACACCGTTCGGAAAATAAAATAGATACTCTCGGTACAACCCCCTTTTCCACTCCAGATTTTGCTCTATCTGCCTCCCTTTCAGAGCCATCAGTGGTCCGTCTCGTGGTAGCAGGTTATGCAGGAGGGTTCGAGTTTATTGCAGAGCCCGGCGCCCAATACCTCGCACTGCTCAAAGATGGCGATGGCGCTTACATCAAAGGTGGAGACCTACAAGATAAGTGGCTACACTTTCAGTCATGGATGAAGGCCTCGCAAGATTCCATAGACATCGTAAAGAAAAGATATGATGCACTGCTGGCACAGAACAAGTATCGTAGTGCAAGTCGGACCAACGATACTCTCATCTACCTTCAAAAACGGCAATTAGAGGAGCAAGAAAACTTCCTCAAAGGTAATGACAATATAATATCTGCCTACATGGCACAGAGCACAGCTGTGGCCAAAGGCCTATCTCTTGAAGACAGCGAACGACTCTATGGTGCATTAGGGGCATCAGCCCGCTCTTCGATCAGCGGTAGAATCATGAAAGAAAGGATCGATCGCCTGAAGAAGACCTCTACAGGACAAAAAGCCCCCGACTTCACGATGTCTGCCCCCGATGGTAAACAATACACCATCAGTAAAGTCCCTGGGAAGATCAAAATCGTGGACTTCTGGGCCTCATGGTGTGGTCCTTGTCGTCTCAACAACCGAACCCTCAAAGAACTCTATGCCACTTATCACACTCAAGGTCTGGAGATTATCGGTGTCTCTATGGATGACAACAGAGACAAGTGGATAGATGCGATCGAAAAGGACCAATTGCCATGGATCAATATCTCAGACCTTAAGGCTTGGAAGAGCGAGGTAAGCAAACTCTATGATATTACCGGTATCCCGGCACTATTCATCTTGGATGAAAACAACAACATAATAGGACGAAACATAAAAGGTGAAGCACTGAAAACGTTCATCAATAAACAGTTTAACAGATAAACATTGTTCGAAAAGAACCTACACGAATCCAGACATTATGAAAAAAGTTTTTTTACTTATCCTAACCTCCCTATTTGGTCTGAGCATATACGCACAGTCCTCGGGACAGTTTGTGATCGAAGGGAGTATGACAAATGACTCCTTACGATTTACCCAAGCCCCTCTTAAAAAACTATACCTGACTCGTATAGTGGATGGTCAAGAAAGCGTGATAGACTCTACCACTGTCCGCAATAAGAGTTTCCGATTCAGAGCGAAAGCTCCTCAAGGATTAGAGATGTACTTTATCACAGGCTTCGACAACGGGAGTGTGCAGTTTTTTGCTGAACCCGGAAAGATCAAAGTTCTGCCTTTCGATGCTCGTTTTCCAACCGTCGCAAAGACTTCTGGCACTCCCAATAACGAAGTGCTTAGAAGCTATAAGGAACTGAATGAAAACTTTGTCAAAGAGGTACGAGCCAACCCTCATGGTAAGTACTCCGAACTCCCCGACAGCATCCTCAACAACGAGAAGCTCTATATGCCTTACCATCGAGCAAACTACCATGCAAGCAGTTTGCTCTACAAAACCAAAGTCATGAAGTTCGTGAAAGAGCACCTCAACTCGGCTGCCACACTTCACATCATCCGCTACGCACTCTTCCATAACTTTACTCCCAAGGTCATGGAACGCCACTTCCTGAGAGCAATACCTCGACATCTATACAAGCAACCGATGTACATCGAACTTGTCAATCAGATCAAAGCGGCAAACCTTGCTGTCGGCAATCCGACTCCGGACATTGGAGGACTCACGGTGGAAGGAAAAGAGATCAAGCTATCAGACCTCAAAGGCAAGTATGTACTTCTTGACTTTTGGGCATCATGGTGCGCTCCTTGCCGCCGAGAGTTTCCGGTCCTCAGAGAGGCCGCAGAGTATTCTGAGAAAACAGGCAACAAGTTTGTTATCTACAGCTTCTCACTTGATAATAAGCGTAAAGACTGGACAACATGCATAGACAAGAACAAGCTCAAACACAGTAACTGGATACATGTCAGCACACTCAAGGGTTGGGGCTCGGAAGCTGTTTCACTCTTCAATGTAACAGCGGTGCCAAAGACTGTCCTCATAAACCCTGAAGGTAAAGTGATCGCATTTGATCTGAGAGGAGAAGAATTCCTCAACAAAGTCAAACTTATCATGGACGGAATAGAAACGTATGAATAACACAATAACCATGTTCAGAAATATGTCTTACAAATTTATACACTCTCTTATCATCGCTCTCTTGTGCATATCTGTAGCCTCAGCACAAGACGTCTGCCACATCAAGGGAACCATTCACAATGACTCACTTCGATACGAAAATCAGAAGCTATCAACGATCTATCTCAGCGGTTTCGATGAATACGACCGTATTGTCGTCAAAGATTCGGTCAAGATAAAGGATGGCAAGTTCGAATTTGTCCAAAAGATGGCTCCAGGCTCCCCTATAATGCTGTATCTACTCACAGGCTTTGATAATGGGCAAGTCCCAGTATTTGTCGAGCCTGGCACTATTACTATAAACATCCCAAAAGCAGCTTATCCCGGTAGCAGTAAGGTTTCTGGAACAAAAAACAATGATCTCTACAGAGAGTACAAAGCAATCTCTGATCGTTGTGTACAAGTTCAGAAGGACTCGTTAGAAGTCCTCAAGAAAACAAGAGGAGAAAAGTGGTTAGACACTCCTGAAGGTCAAGAGGCATGGATGAGAATAGGTGCCGAAGCCCTGATCCAATGTGATGCCGAACGTTTGGAGTTTATTCTAAGACACAATGATCTTCCTCTCATTCCCCTCATGCTGGAGCGTGAGATTGGGCACACTCTCGCAAATGAGACAGAGGAGCAGTTTCTCTCTGCCCTTGACCCTTCACTGGCAAGCCATCCATACTATCGTTCCTTCAAAAACTCAGTGAAGGCTCGCAACCTCAAAGTCGGTGGTGAAGTCCCCGACATCACCCTTCCCCTACTCGATGGTGGCAAGAAGTATTTGAGCGATTATAGAGGCAGATATGTGGTCCTTGACTTCTGGGCATCATGGTGTGGACCCTGCCTCAAAGAGATACCACACCTGATGGAGCTGCATAATGAGTTCGGTGCAATGACTGATAAGTTCACACTGATTAGTTTCTCTCTGGATGATAAAGAGAAAACATGGAAAGGAGCAGTATCCTCAAAAGAGATCGACAAAAAACATTGGACACACGCCTCGGATCTCCTTGCTTGGGGATCACCTGCCGCACGTATGCTCGGCGTGAAAGCTATCCCTATGATTTTTCTCATCGATCCGGAAGGAAAACTCATATCATCGTCCCTCAGAGGCGAAGAGCTAGTAAGACGAGTGCGGCAAATCATGAGTGGAGATCTGTATTATCAATCTTCGGGCAGTGAGGATTGATGCTAACTCTCCTAAATAAGAGAGAATAAGGGATAATAAACTATTCCCAAAAAGTTGTCTAACTTGATCACACGATACATACAAAGCGGAGATACAAGTTAGACAACTTTACGTTTTATGTCCAGCATAAGAAAATCCCTACACAACCTGCAGTATCAGGTAGTGTCCGAAAAAGTGTGTAAGGTTAGTTCTCCCTTTTTCCCCTGGGGCATGCCCCAGGGGAAAAAAACTTTGAGTTTTTCGTGTTATTACTCATTACTCATTTATTTGGTGCTCCACTCTTGGAAATAGGGTAACCTCCTTGCGTAAGTCCTTTCGGTCATTTCTCGGGCTACAGAGCCCAAGAGAAAGACGACGGCATCTGCCGAGGGTAGAGCCCCACGCATACGCAGCGTACGCTTATAGCTCCGATTGAGACGCTCCACCCAATTCGTTGAGTAAATCATACGACGAACACCCTCCGGGAACATCAGGTAAGTGAAGTAGCCTATATTGCGAGGTGCCGACAAGGAGAGCAGGCTCCGGTAGCTTTTCCCCCAGCGTTCTGCAAATGTACACAATTTCTCAAATGCCTTGATGGGTGTAAGACTTGTACCCGAAATAGGAAACAAGTCTTCCAACTCTTGTCTCATCCTATCCTTGTCCCTCTTCGATACGGCATTAAGTGCGTGACGCTTGAAATGAACGACACACAGCTGATGGGAGGAGTGAGGGAAAGCCGAGGCGATGGCTCGTTCAATCCCTTGTAAAGCATCTGAGATGATCAGGTCTATACGTTCGACTCCACGTGCTTTGAGGGCTTTCAACTCTGCCTCCCAATTCAACGCTCCCTCCGTGGGATGATTCACCACACAAAGCACCTCCCGACTACCGTCAGGAAGCAACCCCAACATCGTGTAATAGGCTTCCTGAGCCACACGTTCCTCCCGCCGTGTGTAGGCAAAGGTAGCATCGATGTACACGGCCAAATAGTGGGGCGACAGTTGGCGTTCCAACCACTTGTAGATCTCCTCTTTACTCGTGTTGGTGAGAAAACTGACTTGCTGCTTGCTATAGTGATAGCCGTAGATCCGTTCGCACACCGAACCAATGTCTTCGCACGAAAGTCCTCGGGTGTAAAGTTCATGGAAGAGGAGGGCGCGTTCGCTTTCCTGATGGGAGAGGATGCCCAAAATTAGGGGCTGAAAATTCCCTGAACGAGTACGTGGAATGCGAAGCTCAAAGCTACAGCCATAGCCTCGCCATCGACGAGGACGGAAACCATTGCATTGTTCACCCTCATGCTCTTCGACAAAAAGAGCACGTTCTTGCTTCGAGAAGGTGTCCAATAGTACACGGATAAGTTCGTTAATACCTGCCTCTGATGATAGCATTTCAGAAATAAATGCCGACTTTTGTGTTGTTGTAAGCTCCATTGTTCTTAGGTTTATTTTTTTTCTTACCTCAAAGTTAAGGACTAACGGGGCTTACACACTTTTTTAGGACAGTATCCAGTATCATATCTGCCACTTATGTCAATTGCCAAATTAAAGATGGCAGTCAATGAAGCAATATTTGTCAGTCAATAAAAATTCCTTGGCTTTGGCATATTTTTTTCTTGTTAGTAGTGAGAGCCGAAAGTCTCAAACATCAAAGCAGAAAACAATAATCACAACATAAAGAATAAAAATAACAGCTATGAACATTAAGCCACTTGCAGACAGGGTACTTGTGGTACCTATTCCAGCAGAAGAGAAGACTGTGAACGGTATCATCATCCCCGATTCAGCAAAAGAAAAACCCCTAAGAGGCACTGTACGTGCCGTGGGACAAGGAACAAAAGATGAGGAGATGGTACTCAAAGAGGGTGACGTTGTACTCTATGGCAAATATGCGGGGACAGAGATCGAGTTGGAGGGTGAGAAAGTCCTCATCATGCGTCAGTCTGACGTCCTTGCAGTGATTGGTTGATATTGACAATAACAGTAATACGATAATACAATGGCAAAAGAAATAAAGTTTGACAGAGAAGCGAGAGAGCTACTCAAGAGTGGTGTGGATAAACTCGCTAATGCAGTGAAGGTGACTCTCGGCCCTAAGGGTCGTAATGTCATCCTTGGTAAGAAGTTCGGTGCGCCTCATATCACCAAGGATGGTGTGTCAGTGGCTCGTGAGATCGAACTTTCGGATGCTTTCGAAAACATGGGTGCTCAACTCGTCAAGGAAGTGGCATCGAAGACCAATGACGATGCGGGTGACGGTACAACAACCGCAACTGTCCTTGCACAAGCTATTATCTCTGTCGGGCTCAAGAACGTTGCCGCAGGTGCAAGTCCTATGGATCTCAAGAGAGGTATCGACAAGGCTGTGACTAAGGTAGTCGAAGAGATCCGTAAGCAGGCGGTAGAGGTTGGTGACGACTTCGAGAAGATCGAGCACGTAGCTAAGATCTCTGCTAACGGTGACGAGACCATCGGTGCGCTCATCGCTGAGGCTATGAAAAAGGTAAAGAAAGAGGGTGTCATCACAGTCGAAGAGGCTAAAGGTATGGACACGACAGTGGAGATTGTCGAAGGTATGCAGTTCGACCGTGGATACATCTCTCCTTACTTCGTAACGAATACCGAGAAGATGAGTGTGGACTTCGAAAATCCATACATCCTCCTTTACGACAAGAAAATCGCAACGCTCAAGGAGTTCCTTCCTATTCTCGAACAAGTCGTTCAGACAGGCCGTCCACTCCTCATCGTTGCTGAAGATATCGAAAGTGAAGCACTCGCTACACTTGTGGTAAATCGTCTCCGTGGCTCTCTCAAAATCTGCGCTGTAAAGGCACCCGGCTTCGGTGATCGTCGCAAGGCGATGCTCGAAGACATCGCTATCCTCACAGGTGGTACAGTGATTTCGGAAGAAAAGGGGCTCAAGCTCGACAGTGCTACGATGGATATGCTTGGTTCGGCAGAAAAGGTGACCATCGACAAGGACAACACCACCATCGTCAACGGTCTTGGAGATAAGGAGGCTATCTCTGCTCGTGTCAATCAAATTCGTGCACAGATCGAAGTAACAACTTCGGACTACGACAAGGAGAAGCTACAAGAACGCCTCGCAAAGCTTGCGGGCGGTGTGGCGGTACTCTATGTAGGAGCACCTTCAGAGGTCGAAATGAAAGAAAAGAAGGATCGTGTCGAAGATGCGCTTAGTGCTACTCGTGCAGCGGTTGAAGAAGGAACCGTCCCCGGTGGTGGTATCGCTTATATCCGTGCAACCACAGCACTTGAAGGAATGAAGGGCGACAATGCAGACGAAACAACAGGTATCGAGATCATCAAACGCGCAATCGAAGAGCCTCTTCGTCAAATTGTCGCCAATGCCGGAAAGGAAGGAGCCGTCATTGTCCAGAAGGTCAAGGAAGGAGATGCAGACTTCGGTTACAACGCTCGCAACGATGAGTTTGTACACCTCTTCAAGGCCGGTATCATCGACCCGGCAAAAGTAACTCGTGTAGCTCTCGAAAATGCAGCTTCCATCGCAGGTATGTTCCTCACCACAGAGTGTGTCATCGCTGACGAAAAGGAAGATGCGGCAGCAATGCCCACAATGCCACAAGGTATGGGAGGCATGGGCGGCATGATGTAACATCTGTCAAATAAATTATTCCAAAATCAGAGAATGTGTCAAAATCCTTTTTGGCACATTCTCTTTTTATCATGGTAAAATGAATCTGAGTAGTCGTTTTATCCGATGAGTACAGATTTGTTTATCTCGATATAAACACCTATATTGTAAATAGTTAATTGCTCTATCCATCGATCACAACACTTTCACTCAGTGGACTCTCAGTTTGTTATGATCCGTGGGAAGACAAGTTATGAGTATATGAGTCAATACAATGAATAAAATCAAATGACTATGAAAAAGAACGTTATTTTAGGCTCGATCGTACTTGTGCTGCTACTGTCACAGATAGGTACATTCATTTGGAATCGAACCCTCAGAGATAAACTCCATATTGCTGAGCAAAATGTCACAGTAGTGTTAGATAGCATACGTACACTAAAGGATACGAATGGTAAACTCTATGCTGAAAAAAAATCCTATATCACAACTGTAAAAGAGCTAAAGGATCTGAATAAAGAAATGCATGAAAACATCCAATCTCTCGAGCGTAAGATGAGAAGGCTACTCATCTCGGGAGCAAATATTGGTATAAAAACGAGGGATACCATCATCCAGAAAAACATCATAAACTATACACTTGACAGCTTGGTCAATATACGTTTTTCGGATCAAGTCATAGATGCCAATAGTTTTGTCAGAATACAAAAAGACAGCGTTTATCTTGACCGTTTTGCTTACCAACTGGATATCCCTATTGAAGTATACTTTACAAAAGATCATAAAGTCATCGCACGTAGCAAGAACGATAACATCACGTTTACCAAGCTTGATAGTTTTGTCGATCCACAAGTTACGAAGTACCGCAAACCAAGACGTTGGGGAATCGGCATACAAGCAGGTGTCGGAGCGACATCTATCTACAACTTTTCAGACAATAAATTATCCACCGGTGTCGGTCCCTATGTAGGTATAGGTATCAGCTATCAGTTCTTGCAGTGGTAAAAAAATATCTTTGTTTATGCTAATTTGAAGTGGCCTTAAACCTGTTTTCTTTAAGATTAGCATAACCCTCAATCACGGTGATCTGTAATTTTCTCTAACAAAGCATCATTAGCTGCTTACACCCGTGTGTAGCATAATTACAAAAGAGACTCAGGGACCTTATCTTGGCAGAAAATCTCCTAGGGAACACTTGCAGGATTAAAAATAAGTCGTAACTTTGCACCCGAAAACAAAAACAACCATCGTGCTCCAAAAACATATGGTTAGTTTTCAAAAAGAAAGAGATCATAGACATATTGAAGACAAAAGTATAGACAATAGAACTTGACAGCATTGTATAAGGGAAATGTAATTATTTCCTCGGTCAATTTTATACTTAAATCGAATAACAGATCTTAGAGCAAAGGAACAACAAACAAATTTATTTCAACAATGGAGAGTTTGATCCTGGCTCAGGATGAACGCTAGCGATAGGCTTAACACATGCAAGTCGAGGGGCAGCACGGGATTAGCTTGCTAATCTTGGTGGCGACCGGCGTAAGGGTGCGTAACGCGTATGCAACTTGCCTGTCAGTGGGGAATAACCCGGAGAAATCCGGACTAATACCGCATACACTTTAGTTTCTGCATGGGGACTTTAGGAAAGATTTATTGCTGACAGATAGGCATGCGTTCCATTAGATAGTTGGTGAGGTAACGGCTCACCAAGTCAACGATGGATAGGGGAGCTGAGAGGCTTATCCCCCACACTGGAACTGAGACACGGTCCAGACTCCTACGGGAGGCAGCAGTGAGGAATATTGGTCAATGGGCGAGAGCCTGAACCAGCCAAGTCGCGTGAAGGAAGACGGTCCTATGGATTGTAAACTTCTTTAGTAGGTGAGTACAAGCAGTTACGTGTAGCTGTAAGCAAGTAACCTAAGAATAAGTATCGGCTAACTCCGTGCCAGCAGCCGCGGTAATACGGAGGATACGAGCGTTATCCGGATTTATTGGGTTTAAAGGGTGCGTAGGTGGCTTCATAAGTCAGTGGTGAAAAGCTGTGGCTCAACCATAGTCTTGCCGTTGAAACTGTGGAGCTTGAGTGCGGATGAGGTAGGCGGAACGCGTAGTGTAGCGGTGAAATGTATAGATATTACGCAGAACTCCGATTGCGAAGGCAGCTTACCAAACCGCAACTGACACTGAAGCACGAAAGCGTGGGTATCAAACAGGATTAGATACCCTGGTAGTCCACGCAGTAAACGATGATTACTCGGAGTATGCGATATAATGTATGCTCCCAAGGGAAACCGATAAGTAATCCACCTGGGGAGTACGCCGGCAACGGTGAAACTCAAAGGAATTGACGGGGGCCCGCACAAGCGGAGGAACATGTGGTTTAATTCGATGATACGCGAGGAACCTTACCCGGGATTGAAATGTACATGACGGTTGGGCGAGAGCCTGGCTTCCCTTCGGGGCATGTATGTAGGTGCTGCATGGTTGTCGTCAGCTCGTGCCGTGAGGTGTCGGCTTAAGTGCCATAACGAGCGCAACCCACATCGTCAGTTACTAGCAGGTAGAGCTGAGGACTCTGACGAGACTGCCGTCGTAAGGCGCGAGGAAGGTGTGGATGACGTCAAATCAGCACGGCCCTTACATCCGGGGCGACACACGTGTTACAATGGTAGGGACAAAGGGCAGCTACCTGGCGACAGGATGCGAATCTCCAAACCCTATCTCAGTTCGGATCGGAGTCTGCAACTCGACTCCGTGAAGCTGGATTCGCTAGTAATCGCGCATCAGCCATGGCGCGGTGAATACGTTCCCGGGCCTTGTACACACCGCCCGTCAAGCCATGGAAGTCGGGGGTACCTGAAGTGCGTCACCGCAAGGATCGCACGAGGGTAAGACCGGTAACTGGGGCTAAGTCGTAACAAGGTAGCCGTACCGGAAGGTGCGGCTGGAACACCTCCTTTCTGGAGACTCTGAGATCTTGTTAAGTATAAAGACAATAGTTGTCGCTATAGTCCTGCTTTTGTCCTTCAATATGAATTATATAGATCGTGTGTTGTGAGTTTTTTTCACAGCACACGATCTTTTTATTATGTAAGTTTTGCGGAGGATCAGCATCGGTTATAAAGCTTATTTTAGATCTATACTAACGTCAGTTCGATATAAGGAAGAGATGTAATGTACTGATTATTATAATGTTTAGTTTTTTACGCGAGATTTTCCAGGTGCTTACATTGCTCTCAGATGTCTTTTTACTTGTGTCTGAGTCCCAAAGACTTAGATGTTGGCTCTTCTTTGCAATTATCCTACTAAAACAAAACAAAAAAACAGATTGATTTACAGTTGCTTACTTGTTTTACGGCATATTTTCTTAGATCGAACTGGCGTTATACTAGGAACTTTTCGGGTATCGTTGTGTATTGGAATATGGAAATAGCTGATTGCAAAAGATTTGATTAGAAGAGTGGAAAGTTGTACCACAAATTCTCCGTATTTTTTGGGACTATGTCGATTTAGTTTGGTATTTTTGTAGCATATTAACCAACAGCTTGGCAAAATTTACCCTATTGAATTCCTATAATATTAAATCCAGATGAATCAAGAGAATAATTTTCTTGTCTTTGCAGGCACTAAGAGTCAGTACCTCACAGAGGAAATATGTAAGTATCTCAATTGCCCCCTTGGCAAGATGAAGGTAGACAGATTTGCGGACGGTGAGTTTGCTGTGTACTACGAAGAATCTATCCGTGGTAAAGACGTTTATTTGGTGCAGTCTACATTTCCTACTGCGGACAACCTGCTTGAGCTCCTACTCATGGTCGATGCAGCCAAACGCGCCAGTGCTCACTATATCGTAGCGGTTATCCCCTACTTTGGCTGGGCTCGTCAGGACAGAAAGGACAAACCTCGTGTCTCTATCGGGGCCAAGCTCATCGCAGATATGTTGTGTGCAGCAGGGATATCTCGCTTGATCACAATGGATCTACATGCTGATCAGATTCAGGGATTTTTCAATGTACCTGTGGATCACCTTTACGCATCAAGTGTATTCACAGAGTATATAAAAGACAACCTCAGTCTCGAAAATCTTGTCATCGCCACTCCTGACGTTGGTGGGACTAAGCGTGCCAACTCTTACGCAAAATACTTTGGAGTGCCAATGGTCATCTGTCATAAGTCGAGACTTAAGGCCAACGTGGTCGATGAGATGAGGATCATCGGTGATGTGGAGGGTAAGGATGTGCTACTTATCGATGACATCGTGGACACAGCCGGCACCATCACCAAGGCTGCCAATTTGATGATGGAAAATGGAGCCAAGTCAGTCAGGGCTATTGCCAGCCATGCTGTGATGAGTGATCCTGCCACTTCTCGTATCGAGCAATCTGCTTTGAACGAAATGATCTTCACCAACTCAATACCTTATCATGGAGGGGGGAAGAATGTCCGTATCCTTTCGGTGGCAAAGATGTTTGCTGAAGCTATCCGAAGAGTTAGTTCGCACGAATCTATCAGCCTTCTTTACAATCTATAATCTCACCTACCGAGCCTACAAGACTTGAAACTAAACAATAATACAGCAGGTCACTATCCCGACACCTTGATTGACAAAGGGATAGTGACCTATTTTCGTCAAGCTCTAATAGAGTGGTACGAACTCAACGGACGTAGACTACCATGGAGGGAGACGAATGATCCTTATAAGATATGGATTTCTGAAGTTATCTTACAACAAACACAGGTCATTCAAGGGTTGGATTACTATCTTCGTTTCATCGAACGTTATCCTGATGTGAAAGCATTGGCAGCAAGTCCGGAAAGTGATCTTCTACTGATATGGCAGGGACTTGGTTACTACTCAAGGGCACACAACCTTCATAAAGCTGCGCAAAGTATCGTTCAATATCACTCGGGAGTATTTCCTAAAGCAGTAGAAGATGTCAGTAAACTCAAGGGAATAGGACCCTATACCTTGGCTGCCATTATGTCGATAGCTTACAACGAACCTCTTGCTGTAGTTGATGGTAATGTTTATCGGGTTCTCAGTCGTGTTTTAGACATCGATGTACCTATCGATACAAGTATGGGACAAAAGGCATTTAGAGCACTGGCACAAGAATTGTTGGATCCCCAATATCCGGGCATCTACAATCAAGGTATAATGGATTTGGGAGCCATGATATGTACACCAAAATCACCCAAATGTGATGAATGCCCCATACAAAAAGTTTGTAAGTGTGCACATTCACCCACAATTACACTTCGCCCGGTAAAGGCTAAAAAGATGATTGTCAAGGAGCTGTATCTTGATTTCTTTCTTCTCATTCAGGGCGAATATATATGGGGTGAAAAAAGGAACAAGCAGTCTATTTGGAAAGGGTTGTATCAGTTACCTCTTCATTTATCTGATAAAGCTCATTCGGCTCCATTGAGTTTACTTCCAGACCTAAAAATAAACACAGGAGAAGAAGAGCTAAAGATCTCCCATTCATACACCACTACACACCGTTTGACACACAGGCTACTGAACATCAACATACACACGATTCACTTGCCCGAACATATTGATTTATCTTATTTAGGCTTGGAAGCCATACCAATCAGCAGGCATTCAGAGTATGCCTTCCCTAAACCTCTACGTGAATTTCTGGATAAAAACTTGAAATAAAAGGTAGTTTTCGTATCTTTGGGCGAATTGTAGCAAAAAATCACTATTTATAATTACAGATAATATTATGAATGCATTCGTTTTTCCAGGGCAAGGCTCTCAGTTTGTCGGAATGGGTAAAGATCTTTACGACTCTTCTGAGGAAGCTCGTAGACTCTTTGAGATTGCTAATGAGGTACTCAACTTCAGGATTACAGATATTATGTTTGCCGGCACTGATGAAGAGCTCAAGCAAACAAAAGTGACTCAACCTGCAGTATTTATTCACTCCTATATAAGTGCAAAGGTGAGGACATCAAGTATCACCCCTGACATGGTTGCGGGACACTCTCTTGGTGAATTTACAGCTCTTGCTCTCGCAGAGGTTCTTTCGTTCGAAGATGCTCTGAGACTTGTGTCTCAACGCGCTCAAGCAATGCAAAAATCTTGTGAAGAGGCTCCTTCTACCATGGCTGCCATCTTAGGTCTCGATGATGATGTAATCTCCGATATTTGTTCGAAAATTGAGGGAGAAGTCGTCATTCCTGCCAACTTCAACTGCCCCGGACAAGTCGTTATCTCGGGGTCAGTCAAGGGTGTTGAATTAGCTTGCGTTGCAGCAAAGGATGCCGGTGCAAAGAGAGCTCTCCCATTGAGTGTAAGTGGAGCATTTCACAGTCCATTTATGGAGTCTGCGAGAGGACAGCTTGCTGAAGCTATCGCAAATACACACTTCAATGACGCAAAATGCCCCGTGTATCAGAACGTAGATGCCAAACCTTATACTGATGCTGAGTCCATCCGTACAAATCTTGTCAAACAACTCACAGCTCCCGTTCTTTGGACACAGACTGTACACAATATGGTCACAGATGGAGCAACATACTTTGCGGAATATGGTCCGGGCAAAGTTCTTCAAGGCTTAATAAAGAAAATAGAACCAACTGTAAATGCAGAAACCGGACTATAAACGGAAAACAAACTAATAACAAAAAAGAGACTGACAAGATTTTGTCAGTCTCTTTTTTGTTTCAATAAAACCCACAGAACTATAAAAAGCAAAAGAGAGTATCGGTATCTGAGGGTAGAACTGCTAGTTATAAATATAATCCTCAAGTTACTATAAACTCACTTCAGTAACCAAAGCTTAAGTATTTATTATGGGGGTCAGTCTAATACCACTAAAAAACATAAGATAGTGTTCCAGTCAGTCCGGTGTACTCAGGGACATATCGACATATACCTCCGACACATTGAACTCCGGCTCTGGTACGACCATAACTAAGCATTACGCGAAGACTCCCATAAGTAAAACTTCCCCCAACATTGTAATAATGTTCTTTCTTTTCAGCTGCATAACTATACATATCGCTACCAAAGACAGTAAAGTGTGGAGCAAAACCAAATTCAACAAGGCCGTAAATCCATCCTTTCTCTTCCATATCCGTTGTCATATGTTGAAGTTCAGTACGGAGAGAAGCCTTCTTGCTCATCTTCCAAAGGATATCGACAACCTGAGCAAAAGACTTGTAAAGAAGGGTATTGTGATCGACCTCTTGATAGTGCAGACCAGTATTGATCATGATGGCACGAGAAAAACGCTTACCCATTTCCAACGAGATCTCGCTAAATAACTTTGAGCCTTCACGTCCAAAAAATGGCATAGTCTCCATAGGATTACGTCCAAGAGAGTTGTAATAAGAGGCATTGAGTGCAAGCTTGAGTGGATACTTACCAAGCCAGTCTCCTGAAAGATTGTAATACACATCAACCTGACCACCTATTTCTCCGGATGTATTGGTCTGATGAGGATAAAGAGAGGGTAGCGCATACTTATGCTGTTTGGTCAAGGCTGGGATGTAGTTCATGGGGACATAGATTTGTTGCAACTTATTGTCGATACGAAAATCCATATGCTCTACTCGACGAAATACCCCGGACACTCCAAAGTCATTACGCAGATAGTCAAGATTGACAAGCAGAGCTGTACCACTCTCTTTGAGGAACTTCTGTACATAAGGAGAGAAAGACTGACCCATTCCCTTGATGGTGTACTCTGCACCAAGATTGAATCCTCCGGCACTAAATCCTCCGCGCATACTGTAAAGATGCATCATCTTAGGGTCAACAGACTCAGGAATACTTTTGGTATTCTTCTTTGTCACCCAAGCACCTCCAAGAGTAATGTCATAGCTTCCATCCTTGTTCCAAAGTCTAGAGATAGTCACATCGGCATCTCCACCTCCAATGATGGCATCAGCATAGGTGATGTATCTGCGTGGCTGTCCTCCCATGAGCTTAATTCGAAGCCAATCAGTCGGAGTATACTTCACATTGAGTCCCCTGAGGGAGTTGTTTATACCGAGAGAGCGCTCTTCAAAAGCACGAAAAATAAGTCCGCTACCAAACTGCTCATAAAAACTACCAGCAGTGACACTCAACTTATCATTCGAATAACCGACATAGTACTGTACCAAGCCATTACCTTTGAGTTCTTCAGGATGTCCTTTCAACGGAGGCTCAAAGATCTCGTACTGTAATCCGGCTCCCAAGTTCTTATAGTCATACTTCAGATTAAGGTACGTATTGTTCCCATGCTTCTGTCCATCGGGGTTGGCTTCATCTTTTTTGTACAAGATGGCATTACTTTCTATCCCACCGTGAATCGTTCCCCAATCTTTCTTCCGCTCCTGTGCCGACACTGTAAGTGTCGACAACAGGGCTGAAGATACGAGTAAACTTATGATAAACTTATTCATACTTTATCCTTATTATTGCTCTGATGTATATTTACTTGACATACTTCATTGCCTCTTCAAGCAAGTACTCCTCATCACCAGGGCTGTACCCACTGTGTTTGTAGACTTGCTTACCATTACTGAAAATGAAGAGAAAAGGCACATTAAGGACATTAAGTTTTTTGTATAACTCTTGATTACTGTCCATGTATATCTCAAAAGGATAGTTGCGTCCTTTGACAAACGAAGGCACCTTATTCTTAGAGCGAGAGTCATCGATAGAGATAGACACGATACGAATCTTACCTTCCCACTCTTCTTTGATCTCCTTGAGAGCATCCATCTCCATAAGACAAGGTTTGCACCAAGTTGCCCAAAAAGAGACGATAACAGGTTTGTCTCCCTTGATGAGATCAGAGAACAAAATTTTCTCACCCTTCAAGTTTTCGATGTTTACATTCTGAGCATGTGTGCAGATCAAACCCGCACACATCATTACAAGGAAAAATATAATCTTTTTCATAAGTTAATATCTTGCTATTAAGAAATTAGTACTTTCATTAGTAACCGGAAGCACTGCCGGCTTCAACCTTCTGTGCGGTGATTACGGTATTGTCACTCGCCTTTGTGATAATGATAAACAAGTTACAATTTTCAGCTTTCCAAGAGCTATCTAATTGCACTGTAAACTTCTTCTTCATAACCTCATTGGCTGTTAAACTGATAGGCTCACCCCAGATAGAAGAGCTATGCGTCTTGCGATAGACATACCTATGCTCCATATCACGTATAGGATTTCCATATTTAGGATATACTGCATTGGCTTGATCTGCAATCAATTTATCCTCAACTATGATGACAACCCATTTCAAATCATTGAGAGTTTCAGTACTCTTGATCGTCATATCCACATCAAGAGCAGAGCCAGTGATAGTAGTGTAAACGGCCATACCGATTGGAGTACTTTCTGGTATTCTGTTAATGATATCTGATCTGTTCTTGGCTTGGTTATTTTTATCTCTTCCAACTACTATAGTTGGATATCCCTCCAATCCGTAAGCATTAAATAGACGTTGGCCTTCACTCGTTGCAAACTTATCCCTACCTCCATGGACACCAGAAGCCACAACCTGAGGCTCATCACAAAGTTTATCCATGACCGGGATAACAAGTCTTGGACAGTATGGACACCAGGTTCCTGTAAATAATTCGAAGTACACCCTTGGTGTCGGAACATATTCGCTCTGAGAAGTAACCATCACTTCCTCCTTAGTGACTTCTTCTCCTAATTTCGCAGTTATCTTAAACTGCTTGTTTTGGGTGGTATTGAAGTAATTCTTATCCAACTCACGCCCATCTAAATAGAATTTAACCTTTTTTGTCAAGTCTCTATCTTCATCAAGGGTATTTATACATCTCAATGACACGACGTCAACACCATCACTGACAAGCCTTTCCTTGCTCACCTTCACGACAAGATTATACTTAATTGGCTCCTTGACTGTGATGGACACCTGATTGGACTTGTTACCGTTAAAATCCGCTGTGACCCTAAACAGACCGACTGCAGTTGGAACGAAGACATTACCTTCGATAGGCTTATCATTGATGAAGATTTGTGCTCTCGTGGTCAAGTCTTCGTTATCCTTGTTGTAAACCTTAAACGTAGCCTTATCTTTTCCATCAAGGAAAAGTTCGACCTTATCCACTTGGAGGATGATATCTTGCATCTTGTTGGCCTGGATGGTCAATTCATTCGAAAACTCATCGCCACGTTTAGCGATAGCCTTGTACTGACCTTCATTTTTTGCACGAAACTTATTTCCTACAATACGCTCATTATCAATAAAGAAATCACAGTTATCCGTAATGTCTTGGCCATTCTTATCTTTCACATTGAAAGTGATCCAATCTTTAGGATTACCTGCAAGGACAGAACCCTTATCACTCGTCAAGACAAGAGTTGCCTCTTTAGCGGTAGCTGTAACCGTTATTTCATCAGATTCGATGTTATCTAAACTTGCAGCAAATTTATATGTCCCGGGCTTATCAGTTTTAAAGGTATTACCGTCAAGTTTTTTGTCATTGACCGTAAATGTCACACGAGATGTTAAGTCGGCTTCGTTCTGCGCCACGGCAGTGAGCGTAACCATATCAACTCCATCCGCAGCAATTGTAGTCTTGTCTGCCTTGATTTTGATGGCCTCGATGAGATCCATCTTATTGTTCTTCTCTGCACACGAGAAAAGCAAAATAAAGCATGTAATCAAAAAAAGTGCACGTTTCATAGCTGTTCTGATTTTATTCGATTAATATCATGTGTATTTTCTGTGTCTTTCGACCTATTGACAGTCCTGTCGCTTAATTTAGCAAAAATTCAACACTCGCAACTTAATCTAAGAGAAAAACGGCTACATTTTATGGTATTTTTCATTTTAAGTTGAAAATTCAGGTAACACATCTCACAATCAGGATGCTGCAATCAAGCTCCTCAAAAGAATGCGTCCGATCTGTTTGTTGTTATCAGATCGGACGCTCCTATAAGGTCAACGGACTTATCCAAAGCTGTTATGATTGACCGGTAGCTTTGGGAAGATATTCTCTGTCGGCCACCCATCCCAAGGCACTGGCTCCAAGGACAGCAGCGTCACTCTCTTTTAGTTCAGAAAGGAGGAGTTTCACCTTCCCTCTATATATATGAAGGAGATTGGCCTCCATACTGCGCGCTATGGGCTCCATAATGAGTGCTCCGGCTTTGGTCAAACCACCAAACAAAATAATAGCCTCGGGGCTGGAGAAGGCTACAGCATCTGCAAGGGCTTCTCCGAGGATTTTCCCGGTCATTTCAAAGATCTCAAGAGCAAGTTGATCACCTTTGATTGCAGCATCATATACATCTTTGGAAGTGATAGCGTCAATATTCAAGTCTCGCAAAAGGCTCTTATCGCTCCGAGTGGTCAGATACTCCTTGGCCGTCCTTGCGACCCCCGTAGCGGAAGTATAAGTCTCAAGACATCCCTTACGTCCACAAGCACACTGACGACCATCACGACGGATGATGACATGCCCAAGCTCGCCGGCAAACCCATCGTGCCCATAAACGAGATTCCCACCGATCACGATACCACTACCTACCCCTGTACCCAGAGTGATAATGATAAAGTCCTTCATTCCTCTGGCTGCACCATAGGTCATCTCCCCTATCGCAGCGGCATTGGCGTCATTGGAAATGGCAACAGGTAATCCCGTCTTTTCAGACAAGAGGTGTGCAAAAGGGATGCGTCCTTTCCAGTTGAGGTTGACAGCATTCTCGATCGCACCCGTAAAGTAGTTTCCATTGGGAGCACCGACCCCTATTCCTCGAATCATCTCATCCCCTCCGACCGTATCGACGAGGGCCATGATTGAGTCATTGAGGGCATCGATATAATCGGTCACCTCAGCATAGACACCTGTCTTGATCGAACTTGAGCCAAGGATCGTACCACGAGCATCGACCACTCCAAGGACCGTATTTGTCCCTCCGATATCGATCCCGACGACATAAGGCTTTTCAGTTGTAGTAATCATAGCACTATGTTGTTTAAACTTATTTCCTGATAAATGTACGGCTATCACCTTGTGCGAGAGGCAGGATGAGCATATCGGCAACGTTAAGGTGTTCGGGAGCAGAGATCATGAAAAACAAGCATTCGGCTATATCTTCACCGGTCAAAGGCTGGTAACCGTCGTACACATGATCCGCACGCTCGGTATCTCCGTGAAAACGCACGGTCGAGAACTCTGTGTTCACAGCCCCGGGAGCAATCTGAGAAACTTTGATACCCTTACTGACCAAATCAACTCTCATCCCTCTGGTCAGAGCGTCGACAGCATGCTTGGTAGCACAGTAAACATTACCGTTGCCATAGACCTCCTTACCTGCAATAGATGCGACATTGATAATATGTCCTGCTCCTTGCTTGATCATGTGAGGGATAATGGCTTTGGACACATATATAAGCCCCTTGACGTTCGTGTCTATCATGACCTCGATGTCATTCATGTCTGCATTGTCAAAAGTATCGAGACCGGAAGCCAGACCGGCATTATTCAGTAGGACATCCACCCTCTCAAACCCCTTGGGTAGCTGTCCGAATGCCCGATCGACAGCACTCTTGTCTCTCACATCAAGGGTAATCGTGCACACCTCTGCTCCGAGCTGTTCGAGCTCGGTCTTCAAGGTGCTCAAACGTTCGGTACGGCGTGCAGCCAAGATAAGTTTACCACACCCCTCTTTCGCCAATTTTCTGGCTGTGGCCTGACCTATTCCCGAAGTTGCTCCGGTGATCAGGGCACACATGGACTTAAGATCTCTCATGACACTGATTATGTTATAAAGTTATTTTTCTATATACTTTATCTCAAAGGTACACAAAAGAATGAAAAAGGGAAGTGTGAAATAACTTCACACCTCCCCTTTTGGTTATATTTTTTGAGCTTTTTCCCAGCTTATGGCAAGGGGATGATGTCAAACCCTGTGTACGGACGAAGAGCCTCAGGTATACGAATACCCTCGGGAGTCTGATTGTTCTCCAAAAGAGCGGCGACGATACGTGGCAGAGCAAGGGCACTACCGTTAAGTGTATGGCAAAGCTCAGTCTTACGATCAGCATTTCGATAGCGACATTTCAGACGGTTAGCCTGAAAGCTCTCAAAGTTGGACACCGAACTGACCTCCAGCCAACGCTCTTGCGCCATGGAGTACACCTCGAAGTCAAAGGTGAGTGCCGAGGTAAAACTGATGTCTCCGCCACAGAGTCTCAATATACGCCAAGGTAGCTCCAACTTAGTCACCAGACTCTCAACATACCCTACCATGTCCTTAAGAGAGTCATAAGAGTGCTCGGGCTTATCTATACGGACGATCTCGACCTTATCGAACTGATGAAGGCGATTGAGTCCCCTCACATCCTTCCCATAGCTACCTGCTTCTCTTCTGAAACAAGCCGAGTAAGCTGTCACCTTGACAGGGAGGTCTTTTTCTTCAAGGATCACATCTCTGAAGATATTGGTCACAGGCACCTCAGCGGTAGGGATGAGATATAGATTGTCCAATCCCACGTGATACATCTGTCCCTCCTTGTCGGGAAGCTGTCCTGTCCCGTAACCGGAGTCTTCATTGACCACGTAAGGAGGCTGCACCTCAAGATAACCGGCCTCACGAGCATTGTCCAAGAAAAAGTTGATCAAAGCCCTCTGCAATCTTGCACCGTAGCCCTTATACACAGGGAAACCTGCGCCACTGATCTTCACACCGAGCTCGAAGTCAATGAGGTCATACTTCTTTGCCAGTTCCCAGTGAGGCAGCATCGTAGCTTTGTCCAGTTGAGGCATCACCCCACCCATCTTCTCAATCACATTATCATCGGCAGTCTTGCCTTCCGGCACTTCGGGCGAAGGGACGTTGGGCAACTGCACAATAAGCCCATGAAGTTTATCCTCCAAATCCTTCTTGGTCACCTCAAGTTCCTTCGTCGTCTCCTTGAGCTGAGCGACCTTGTTCTTGGCTTCCTCTGCGAGGTCTTTCTTACCCTCTTTCATAAGGGCGCCGATCTCCTTCGAGAGCTTGTTTTGCTCTGCGAGGGCATCATCAAGACTTCTCTGAGTGGCACGTCTACGCTCATCGATAGTACGTATCTCTTCGATAATGGGAGCCGCATCCACGTGCTTTACAGCCAGTCTGCGGATGGCTTCATCTGTATTCTCCAGAAGGAACTTTGTTGTCAACATAATATTATTGTGTAGTATATATGATTCCGAACAGGCATTGTGTGTCGCACCTGAAGGTGTACGACTGATGCAAAGGTAACTATTATTCTTTTCGCCACTTATTATAATAACGAAGAAAATAATCGTCATAAAAACGAAGAGGGCCGATACCCATGCTTATAAGCCGAAGTACCGGACACCTCTTACCTAGTGTGCAGCGATGCGGCCAGCTTCACAGATGCCCGGCATCTTTTTAGTACTTACGTACCATCATGCAACTTAGTCTAAAGATTGTGTGAAAGGGAAATTTTGATTTGACTAAATCAACATGTGGCACCTCTCCAACCCTCGAGAGAGATACAGAATGCACTTGGATGGCAGGTCTTCTGACTGACCTCTACACGACACGCCTTCCCATGTACTCGAAGCGAACCTCACGAGGAGGATCAACTCTTTTTCACAGTGGCATCATGCGCCGTGCAATGGAGGCTTCACAGCAGCGGGACTGTACGAGAATTCCACTCGTTTCCCTTTTAACTCATACGGACGAACGCCCGCACGAGCACCATCGGTGCAAAGTTAGCAATATTATGGTGGATAAAGCAAATTATCCCACCACTTTTTTATCAATATACTCCGGTATAGGTGCGAGGAGTGATAGCCTTCATCTCCTCCTTGATATGTGTTGGGACATCGAGAGAGTCGATAAATTCGATCAAACGCTCGGTAGTCAACCTTTCGTTGGTGCGGGTCAAAGCCTTCAGAGCTTCGTAGGGATTAGGATAGGCCTCTCTGCGCAAGATGGTCTGGAGTGCTTCTGCCACAACCGGAAGGGCTGCATCCAAGTCTCTCAAGACTGCATCCTCGTTGAGCAGAATCTTATCGAAGCCTTTCTTGAGACTTGAGAGTGCGATCATAGAATAAGCAAATGGCAAACCCATGTTTCTCATCACCGTAGAGTCGGTGAGATCTCTTTGGAGGCGAGAGATCGGGAGCTTGTGCGCCAGATGCTCACACATCGCGATGGCAAGACCGAGATTGCCCTCAGCATTTTCGAAGTCGATAGGATTGACCTTGTGAGGCATGGCTGACGAGCCCACCTCACCCTCTTTGATCTTCTGTTTGAAGTACTCCATGGAGATATACTGCCATACATCTCGAGAGAGGTCGATAAGGATAACGAAGATACGTTTCATCGCATCGAAGAGAGCCGCAAGGTTGTCATAGTTGGAGATCTGAGTGGTGTACTCCTCGAGACCAAGCCCCAGGTACTCTCCGGCAAACTTGCGTGCAAATCCTCTCCAATCGACATCGGGATAAGCCACGTGATGCGCATTCATATTCCCCGTAGCTCCTCCGAACTTGACGGTATGAGGAATGGCCTTCAAGAGGGCCAACTGTTGCTCCAGCCTGTAAGCAAAGACCTTGAACTCCTTACCCAACTTTGTCGGTGAAGCCGGCTGTCCATGCGTCTTCGCAAGCATGGGGATATCCATCCACTCATCGGCACACTTATCGATCTTTGCGATGATCTCCTCAAGCATCGGCACCCACACCTCATCCATGGCGCGCTTGAGCATGACCGGCTGGGCAGTGTTGTTGATATCCTGAGAAGTGAGTCCGAAGTGGACAAACTCCCTCGCCGCATCCACCGGTGTACCCCCTATACGCTCCTTGATGAAGTACTCGACGGCCTTGACATCATGATTGGTGACACTCTCTATCTCCTTGACACGGAGAGCATCAGCCTCGGTAAAGTTTGCGACAATATCACGCAACTGCCTACGCACCTCTTGATCTGCAAGAGCATCGGAGACCTCAATCGTCTCGCTAAGAGCGATCAGGTACTCGATCTCTACATGAATACGATATTTGATGAGGGCGAACTCTGAAAAGTAATTGCTCAATACTGCGGTCTGTCTGCCATAACGCCCATCAATAGGCGTCACTGCCGTCAAAGAAGATAAAGCCATCTGAGTAAGGATATGTTATCTAAATTAGATTGTTAAGTAATATATACATGTGCTTATTAAAAAGGCAAAGATACAGCATTCTGTTTAGACTATGATGAGGTCCGATCCACAAAAAACAAGAGAGGATACATCCCTCATGTGGAGACATATCCTCTTTGTGTCTTTGGACCAGGCCGGGGACATCATGTCAAACCCTGCCCTCTCCTCGAACGAGTTGCGTATCAGAAGCTGCGACGCTCACGAATTCTCGCCTTCTTACCACGTAGCTGACGTAGGTAATACAACTTAGCGCGACGCACACGACCCACCTTGTGGAGTGTGATTTCTTCGATGAATGGTGAGTCCATTGGGAAGATTCTTTCGACACCTACACCGTTAGAGATCTTACGTACAGTAAATCTTCTCTTTTCACCATGACCGGAGATGCGGATGACATCACCACGGAAGATCTGGATACGCTCCTTGTTACCTTCCTTGATACGATAGTGCACAGAGATGGTGTCACCACTCTTGAAAGAAGTGTGCTCCTTTCCGCTCTTAAACTCTTGTTCGACAAGTTTAATAAAATCCATAATAAGTTTTGCTTTATTGAATTAGTTAAGTACTAAACGCAATATACACAGGTCTCACTTTCAAACTCCTGTCAGAGATTACGCAAAGCGTCTGCAAAGATAACCATAAATTTCTGATTATCCAACCCTTTACAGACCTCCCATATCCATATAGGGACACCCAGAGATTTCGGTCGTAGAAAGCTCGAAAACGAATCTTACGACTTTCGTCATCGAATCTTACGACTTTCGAGATCAAGTCCTACGACTTTTTTTTAGAGAACAGAGACAGACAAGGAGACACGAGTCAAGAGACACAAAACTCGACCGACCACACGAAAGTCAAGAGGTGAAAGAGACAAATACATTCTTGAAAATGAAAGCATTCTCAAAACGTTCAAAAAAACATGCCAAATAATTTGGAATAGCGAAAAGTAACATCGACCTTTGTACTGGAAATGACCTCACTAGCACCTTTAGCAGAAAGAATGCGACCTCAGTCTCTTGACTCCTATGTAGGGCAAGAGCATTTGGTTGCGCCGGGAGCACCGCTGTATGAGATGCTCTCAGGGGGATTTTACGCTCTTTCATACTATGGGGGCCTCCGGGTGTGGGCAAGACAACATTGGCTCACATCATTTCAAAAAACCTTGGGCTACAGTTCTATACCCTCAGTGCTGTCTCTTCGGGCGTCAAGGATGTGCGTGATGTACTGAAGATGACAGAAGAAAATAAGAACAATCTCTTTTCGGGAGGCACGCCCATACTCTTCATCGACGAGATACACCGCTTCAACAAGTCCCAACAAGACTCCCTCCTTCATGCTGTCGAACGTGGAATCGTCACCCTCATAGGGGCGACGACCGAAAATCCTTCGTTCGAGATCATTCGTCCCCTACTCTCCCGTTGCAGAGTCTTCACACTCAAGTCTCTTGATGCAGATGCGATGAGACGTCTCTTGGACAAAACAATAGAGACGGACTCACTCATGCAGGCATTCGAATTTAAGATAGAGGAGACAGATGCCCTCTTTGCGGCTGCCGGGGGTGATGCGCGGAAACTTCTGAACATCCTCGAACTCCTGACACTGACACCGGAGGCGCAGAAGTCAAAGACAGTGATCATCTCGAACGAAAATGTGGCAAGACACCTTCAACAAAACCCGGCGGTCTATGACAAGGGCGGCGAGATGCACTACGACATCATCTCTGCCTTCATCAAGTCGGTCAGAGGAAGTCATCCCGACGCAGCATTGTATTGGTTGGCACGAATGATCGAGGGTGGAGAGGATCCCAAGTTTATCGCCAGACGACTGGTAATACTTGCAGCCGAGGATATAGGCCTTGCGAATCCCAATGGACTCCTGATCGCCCAAGCGGCATTCGATGCGATAGAAAAGATCGGATGGCCGGAGGGTCGCATTCCCCTGGCACAAGCGACCATATATCTGGCGACGAGCCCTAAGAGCAACAGTGCCTATGAGGCCATAGACAAAGCATTGGGGTACGTACGCAGTAACCCTGCCCATCCGGTCCCAATGCACCTTCGCAATGCACCGACCGAACTGATGTCCGAATTGGGCTATGGAGTGGGCTACATCTACCCTCACTCATACAAGGGGCACTACGCTCCTCAACAATACATGCCGAAGGAGATGGAGCAGATGACCTTCTGGACACCCACCGATCAACCACAAGAGATACGTATGGTCGAGTACCTCAACACCATGCACAAGATGTATGGTGAGCCAATAAGGGCAACTGCCTCTCAAGGTCAGCAAATCGAGACAAACAGGAACGATAATTCTGAAAAGTAATTACTATATTTATAAACTAAAATTTATTCAAACAATTTTCAACAATGAAAAAGCACAATTTCAACGCCGGACCATGTGTCCTCCCTCGCGAAGCAGTAGAGTCTGCAATCGAAGCTATCCGTGATTTTGACAACACCGGTATCGGTATCCTTGAGATATCTCACCGTACTCCGGGTTGGGAACGCATCATGAAGGAAACAGCAGATCTATGGCGCGAACTCCTCAATATCCCTGACAACTACAAAGTACTATTCCTCGGTGGTGGCGCAAGCACTCAGTTCTTCCACGTACCTGCAAACTTGCTCAACAAGAAGGCTGCTTACCTCCAAACAGGGGTATGGGCAAAGAAGGCTGCCAAGGAAGCTAAGTTCTATGGTGATGTAGAAATCGTTGCTTCTTCTGAAGACAAGAACTACTCTTACGTACCAAAAGGATACACCATCCCTACAGATGTTGACTACTTCCACATCACAACAAACAACACCATCTACGGTACAGAAATCCACGAAGACATCGACAGCCCTGTGACTCTCATCGCAGATATGTCTTCTGACATCCTCAGCCGTCCTGTAGACGTGAGCAAGTACGGTATCATCTATGGTGGTGCCCAGAAGAACGTAGGACCTGCAGGTGTTACTTTCGTCATCGTACGTGAAGATCTCCTCGGCAAGGTAGACCGCAAGCTCCAAACCATGGTAGACTACCGTACACACATCGGTGAAGCAGAAAAGGATCGTTCAATGTTCAACACTCCTCCTGTATTCTCTATCTTCGTGATGCACGAAACTCTAAAGTGGGTGAAGAACCTTGGTGGTCTTGAAGCAATGCACAAGCTCAACAAGGAAAAAGCAGAACTCCTTTACAACGAAATCGACCGCAACAAGATGTTCGTCGGAACAGCAGCTAAGGAAGACCGTTCGCTCATGAACGTTTGTTTCGTAATGGCTGAAGAGCACAAGGACAAGGAAGCAGCATTCATGGACTTCGCAAAGGCTGCAGGTATGGTAGGTATCAAGGGTCACCGCTCAGTAGGTGGTTTCCGTGCATCTATCTACAACGCTTGCCCACGTGAGTCTGTAGAGGCTCTTGTAAAGTGTATGCAAGACTTCGAAAAGCAATTCTAATTCATTGACTACTAATCCGTAAAATCATTCAGTCATGGCAAAAGTATTGATTGCAACTGAAAAGCCTTTCGCTCCCGTAGCAGTCGCTCAGATCAGCGAGATCCTTGAGGCTAACGGTTTCGAGGTAGTAAAGCTCGAAAAATATACAGAAAAGAGTCAACTCCTTGACGCAGTAAAGGATGTCGAAGGTATCATCGTACGTAGTGACATCATCGATGCTGAAGTCATCGAAGCTGCCAAGAACCTCAAGATCGTCGTGCGTGCAGGTGCAGGTTATGACAACGTAGACTGCGAAGCTGCCACAAAGCACAACGTATGTGTGATGAACACACCCGGTCAAAACTCAAATGCTGTTGCAGAGCTTGTGTTCGCAATGCTCCTCTTCCACGTAAGGACAGGTTTCAACGGCAAGACCGGTAGCGAACTTATGGGCAAGAAGCTTGGTGTGATGTCTTATGGCAACATCGGACAGAACGTAGCACGCATCGGTCAAGGATTTGGTATGGAGGTCTATGGTTTCCAGAGATTGACTCCTGCAAACTACTTCGTAAAGGACGGTTTCAAGTTTTTCAACGATAGAGAACTTATGTTCGGTCTTTGTGACGTGATGGTATTGGCAATGCCTGCTGCCGCAAACACAAAGAAGATGATCGACTACAACTTGCTAAGCCGTATGCCTAAGGGTGCTATCCTCGTGAATATCGCTCGTAAGGACCTCATCAACGAAGCTGACCTTCTCCGTGTGCTCAGCGAAAGACCTGACCTTGCTTACCTCACTGACGTGAAGCCTGACTGTGAAGCTGAGCTTGTCGAAAAGTTCCCCAACCAATACTTTGCGACAGCAAAGAAGATGGGTGCTCAGACAGCCGAAGCCAACACCAACGCAGGTATGGCAGCAGCCAAGCAGATCGCTGCGTTCATCCAAACAGGTGAAGCTAAGTTCAGAGTCAATAAGTGATTGTACTCACTTCAGAATAATATTTGAGAAAGGGTCGACCGGCAGTAAATCATTACTGTCGGTCGCACCTGCCTCTATTCGTCATATCATAAACAACAAATACAATGGCAAGAGTAAAACCTTTTAGAGGATTTCGTCCTCCCCAAGATCTTGTAACACAAGTAGCATCACGTCCATACGACGTCCTAAATAGTGATGAGGCTCGCGAAGAAGCTGCGGGCAACGAAAAGTCTCTCTACCACATCATCCGTCCTGAAATCGACTTCCCTGTTGGTAAGGACGAGCATGATGAAGATGTGTACGCTAAGGCTGCCGAGAACTTCAAGATGTTCCAAGACAAGGGCTGGTTGGTTCAGGACTCTGAGGCATGCTATTACATCTATGCTCAGACAATGAACGGCAAGACCCAATATGGTATTGTCGTAGGAGCTAATGTAGATGACTACATGAACAACGTCATCAAGAAGCATGAGCTTACCCGTAAGGACAAGGAAGAAGACCGTATGAAACACGTACGCGTCAACAATGCCAACATCGAGCCTGTATTCCTTGCGTTCCCAGACAATGCAGAGCTGGAACGCATCATCAACAAATACAAAGCTACTGAGCCAATCTACGACTTCGTAGCTCAACTCGATGGCTTCGGTCACCACTTCTGGGTCGTCGATGACAAGAACGACATCGAGACCATCACCAAGGCTTTCGCTGCGATGCCATACCTATACATCGCTGACGGTCACCACAGATCCGCAGCAGCGGCTCTCGTAGGTGCAGAGAAAGCCAAGGCAAACCCAAATCACACAGGTGACGAAGAGTACAACTACTTCATGGCTGTATGTTTCCCGGCAAGCCACCTCACCATCATCGACTACAACCGTGTCGTGAAGGATCTCAACGGCTTGTCAGAAGCAGACTTCCTCAAGGCACTCGAAAAGAACTTCATCGTCGAAGAAAAGGGCACAGCAGAGTACAAGCCTGCCAAGCTTCACAACTTCGCACTCTACTTGGGAGGTAAGTGGTACTCACTTACAGCTAAAGAAGGTACTTACAACGACAACGACCCTATCGGCGTCCTCGATGTGACTATCTCTTCTAACCTCATCCTCGATGAGATCCTCGACATCAAGGATCTCCGCACTTCTAAGCGTATCGACTTCGTGGGTGGTATCCGTGGTCTTGGCGAACTCAAGAAGCGTGTCGATAGTGGTGAGATGGTAGCAGCACTTGCTCTCTACCCCGTGTCAATGAAGCAACTCATGGACATCGCAGACTCAGGCAACATCATGCCTCCTAAGACAACATGGTTTGAGCCTAAGCTACGTTCAGGTCTTATCGTTCACACCTTAGAGAACGACAAATAATATCTCTCGGCCTCATGCTACCTATGTCTCACTTCTGTGAAGCATAGGTAGCGTGCCGACCGACAATCACAGTATCATGAAGGCGATCTGACGAAAGCCTCCTAACACTTATTGTCATTTCATTTAGTAATGGAAAATAACAAAGTAAGGGTCGAAAGCGACCTTCTCGGCTCCAGAGAACTTCCCAACAGCGTACTTTATGGTGTCCAGACTCTGAGAGCTATGGACAACTTCAACATCTCACCATTCAAGCTCAACAACTACCCACTCTTCATCCACGGTCTCGCATGGACCAAGATGGGGGCTGCCAGAGCAAATGGTAAGCTCGGCGTGATCACCCATGAGTGTGCCGATGCCATCGAAAAGGCTTGTCAAGAACTCCTCGAAGGCAAACACCACGAACACTTCCCTATCGACATGATCCAGGGAGGTGCAGGTACTTCAACCAACATGAATGCCAATGAGGTCATCGCCAACAGAGCTCTCGAGATCCTTGGGCACGAGCGCGGTCACTACAAACACTGCTCACCCAACGACCACGTCAACGCATCTCAGTCTACCAACGATGCTTATCCCACAGCCATCCACTTGGGTCTCTATGCGACACACCTCCGTGTGATCGAACACATGAAGTCATTCGTTGCAGCATTGAGAGTCAAGGGCAAGGAATTTGCACACGTCATCAAGATGGGTCGCACACAGCTCCAAGATGCTGTACCTATGACCCTTGGTCAGACATTCAACGGCTTCGCTTCGATCATCGAAGAAGAAATCCCTAACCTCCGCCATGCTGCCGAACAGCTCCTCACCATCAACATGGGAGCCACAGCTATCGGTACAGGGATCTGTGCAGTACCGGGTTATGCTGAAGAATGCACTCAAGCTATCAAGGACATCACAGGCTGGGACATCAAACTTGCCGAAGATCTTGTAGGTGCGACATCAGACACCTCACACCTCATCGGTTATTCACAAGCCCTCAAGCGCATCGCAGTCAAGGTGAGCAAGATTAGCAATGACCTACGCCTCCTTTCTTCGGGACCACGCTGCGGTCTCGGTGAGATCGAGCTTCCGGCACGTCAGCCGGGCTCTTCCATCATGCCGGGTAAGGTCAACCCCGTGATCCCCGAAGTAGCATCTCAGATTGCATACAAGATCATAGGTAACGACGTATGTGTCACTATGGCAGGCGAGTCTGCACAAATGGAGCTCAATGCGATGGAGCCTGTCATGGCACAGTGCTGCTTCGAGTCGTCAGACTACCTTATGGTCGGCCTTGACACCCTCCGTGATCTCTGTATCGTAGGCATCAAGGCTAATGAAGAACGTTGTCGCAGACACGTCAGCGAAAGCCTTGGTATCGTGACCGCACTCAACCCATACATCGGCTACAAGAACTCTACAAAGATCGCCAAGGAAGCCATTGCAACCAGCCGACCCATCACTGAGATTGTTATCGAAAAGGGCATCCTCACTCAGGCTGAATTGGACATGATCCTCGCTCCTGAGAACATGATCAAACCCGTACACCTTGACATCAAGCAGTTGGATGACCTCGGTTACGAAGATTGAACTCCTCAAAACATTGCAAAAAAACTGACAGCCAAGGAGTAACCTGCACTGCCGGTCTCATAGATAAAAGAGGTCAGACTCACAGAAGTCCGACCTCTTTTTTGTTATAAGCTGACTCAAGCATCAAGGGCAAATAGAGGGTCACATCAAAAGTGGCAGAAGCCGACAGATCAAATCTTACCACTCGATGACGAAAGTCGTTAAACTCGATGCAACGAGTTTAACGACTTTTTTTAAGACGAAATCATGAACACACAGATAAGGGAAAAGAAGCTTATCATCTGACAAAGATATCTTCATGCGACCCTAACGCTCCATTCAAGAAGCATTACGAAGAGCAACACCCTCAGAGCACAAAATCAGGAAGTCAAGAGAGACCTGCATTTGAGTAAAATTTTCTCCTTTAGTCATCAATTTTATCAAAATGAAAAACGGCAGGCATCAATAATTTGCTATCTTTGTCTATGGTTTTATTACTTAGATACAATCACAATAATATATACTAAGACACCATGGCAGATATTTCTACCCTTTATGCCGGATTGACCCTAAGATCTCCCCTTGTCGTAGCGAGCTCAGGGCTCACGAATAAAGTACACAAAGTCAAAGCCCATGAAGAAGCGGGTGCGGGTGCGGTTGTGCTCAAGTCTATCTTTGAAGAACAAATGGAGCAGGAGGCTGCGTATATGTCTCAAGACAGTGACTACCCCGAGGCAATGGACTACCTTCGTCACTATGTGACATCCAACGCTCTATCGACCCACATCGACCTCATCAAGGCGTGTCGTGACTCTGTATCTATCCCTGTCATCGCAAGTATCAACTGCTACAAGAGAGATACTTGGATGGACTATGCCCGTCAGCTTGTCGAAGCAGGAGCTTCGGCGATCGAACTCAACGTGATGCGTATCGATACCGATGTCAATGAAGAGGCAGGAACACACGAAAGTGGCCTTGTACGGATGGTACAAGAGATGGTCAGCAGTGTGAAAGTCCCTGTGATCGTGAAGTTATCCAAGTTCTTCACCAACTTCTGCAAGCTCTCCAAAGACCTCTACAATGCCGGCGCGGCAGGCGTCGTCCTCTTCAACCGTATGTACATGCCCGACATTGACATCAACAAAGAAGAGATCATCATCGGCAATGTATTCTCCAGCTCGCGAGACCTCTTCGACAGCCTCAGATACACAGCTCTCGTACGTGGCACGACCCCTCAGTTGTCTATCGGTATATCTTCGGGAGTAAGATCCGGAGAGGATGTCATCAAGAGCATCCTCGCAGGTGCGGACACCGTACAGCTCTGTACACTACTGTACCAAAACGGCTCACAGATGATCACACGCCTCAACGAGCACCTCTATCACTGGATGGAGGAGAAGAAATATGAAAGCGTAGAGGAGTTCAAGTCCAGATTGGCTGCTACGAGAGTTGATCACTTCAACCTCTACCAGAGGTCACAGTTCATGAAGCACTTCTCATCCTACGATGAGACCCCCATAAACACTGCTACCCCTCCGAAAGATCATCCCGGTCTGGCTTACTAAAAAACATGCCAAGCCCCAAGAGCAGCAAGAGACAATGACAGAAGGAAGACTGACTCCTTTCTTTAGAGATATACTCGGGCAGGACACTCTCATCGAGCGACTGCGCGAGTATATTGTTGATGAGAACACCCCTCACGCCCTCCTCTTTGTAGATAAAGAGGGTGGAGAGGCTCTGCCCCTTGCTCTTGCGTTTACGAGATATCTCCAATGCGAATCTCCCTCGGAGGGCGACAGTTGTGGCAGGTGCAGAGCCTGCCTTCAGATGGATACCTTGGCTCATCCGGATGTCTTCCCCATCTTCCCTGTCACCAAGGCAGATAGCAACGACAAGCCTACCTCAGTGGATCGTCTATCCGACTTCAGATCTATGCTTTCGAAAGAGAAGAGACCACTCTTCTCAGACTGGAAGACAGCCCTGAGATCCGAGAACAGACAGCCACAGATGTACATATCTGAAGCAGAGTACCTCCAGCACAAGCTCTCCTACAAGTCTTTTCAGTCGAAGTATCGCATCGTGCTGGTATGGTTGCCCGAGCTGATGAATACCCCTTGTGCCAATACCCTCCTCAAGCTCATCGAGGAGCCGCCACCGGGTGTCATCTTCCTGATGGTGTCGACCAATCCCTCTGCCATCCTTCCGACCATATACAGTCGTCTCCAACGCATACGTACCGCCACTATTCCGCAGAACAAGATCGAACGTTATCTATCGGATCACTTCGGCATCAGCAGTTCGGCTGCCACGGAGGTTTCTCACTTGTCGCAAGGCAACCTGCGCAAAGCTCTTGATCTGCTACGTGCCGAAAACGAAGGAGACTACTTCTCTAAGTTCAGAGAGGCTTCGCGCATCCTATACCTTCCCATCAAGGGCGATCCGAAGTTGATCAAGGAGAAAGCCGAAGAGCTGCACAAACTCCAGAGAAGTGAAGCCATCGAACTGCTGGACATCATGTTGGATGTGATCCGCGAGGCCAACTCGACTATTTATGGCGAGCCCGGCTGTCAGTACACTCGTTCGGAAGACAAGGAGCTGGTACAACAGATAGCCAACTTCCAAACCCTCGGCATGATCCCGAAGATGATGGAGCACATCATGACCGCCAGAGCAGAACTCTCCCAAAACGTAATGGTCAAGATCGTCTACTTCGACTTGTTGGTCACCCTTTCACTCCTCTTCAGAGGCAAATGAGAGGAGATTGACGTCTATTATTTTCTCAGTAAAGCATCCAACGATATATGGCACTCTTTCAAGTCGAACACCTTTCCAAGAGTTTTGGTGTCTTACACCTTTTCGAAGACATCAGCTTTTCGCTCAACAAAGGACAAAAGATTGGATTGATCGCACCTAACGGTTCGGGGAAGTCGACATTATTGCGCATCATCGCAGGCAAAGAGACCGCAGACGCGGGTGAGGTCATATTCCAAAATGACATCAATGTAGCCTACCTGCCACAGGTGTCTCACTTCGAAGAGTATCCGGACATCCTGTCGGCCTGCATCTCAGGCATCAGGCCTCAGATCAAGGAAGTAATCTCAGCTTACGAGAGGGCTGTCTCTCGTGGCGCATCCGAAGACATGACAAAGATCATGGATGAGATGGATGCGCTTGGAGCTTGGGACATCGAAAGGGAACTGAGTCGCCTCCTCAGCATCCTCAAGATCGAAGATCCCCTAAGGACGACACAAGGGCTCTCGGGAGGGGAGTCCAAACGTATCGCCATAGCTTCCGTGCTACTGGGAGATCCGGATGTATTGATCTTGGATGAGCCGACCAACCACCTCGATCCCGATGTGATCGAATGGTTCGAGGAGCATCTGTCTGCACGCAACATAGGGCTCTTGATGGTGACCCACGACAGATACTTCCTTGACAAGGTATGTGACACCATCATAGAGATGGATCAAGGCACACTCTTTACGTACGAAGGGAATTACTCAAAATACCTACTCAAGAGAGAAGAGCGGATGGAGCAGTTATCGAAGGAGCAACAATCCCTCCGCAACCTCTACAAGAGAGAGCTGGAGTGGATGCGGAGGATGCCTCAAGCTCGTGCGACGAAGGCCAAGTACCGCAAAGATGCCTTCTATGAGACGGAGTCCAAGTTGAAGAACATCCAGCAAGCCGAAGGCCCCAAGCTCGAAGCCTCATCAGTCTATATCGGCAAAAAGATATTCGAAGCCAAGCATCTCAAAAAAGGCTTTGATGGCAGAGAAGTCATCAAGGATTTCACATACAATTTTGCAAGGCGTGACCGTGTCGGCATCATCGGTCCCAACGGTGCCGGAAAGTCGACCCTCATCCGTCTTATCCTGGGGCATCTCCGACCTGACAGTGGCACGATTGAAATCGGGGAGACGGTTCGTTTCGGTTACTTTGCTCAGACCCCACCCGACTTTGACCCTAAGAAGAAGGTCATCGAGGTCATCACGGATAAGTCCGAAAAGATACAGCTCGGCAACGGTACTCAGATCTCTGCCATGCAACTCCTGACACGCTTCCTATTCCCACCAGCAAGGCAGCAAGAGTATGTGGAAAAGCTGAGCGGAGGCGAGCTCAGACGTCTTCAACTGTGCTCGGTACTGATGGATGCACCCAACTTCTTGGTGCTGGATGAGCCGACCAACGACTTGGACATCCCTACCCTCCAAGTGCTGGAGGAGTATCTCAGGGAGTTTGACGGCTGTACCCTCATTGTCTCTCACGACCGTTATTTCATGGACAATCTCACGAACCACCTCTTTGTCCTCAAAGGAGATGGCGAAGTGAAGGACTTCCCCGGCAATTACACCGAATATCGTCTCCAACAGAAAGCTGAGCAAAAAGCCCCCACCACAAAAGAGACATCGCAGCCTACCCCACCGCTCAGGGAAAGAAACCAAAGAGAGAAGAAGAGGCGGAGCTTCAAGGAACAACAGGAATTTTCGATGCTTGAGCAAGAGATCCCCGAACTTGAAGAACGACTACAAGAGCTACAAAGGATGATGTCATCGGGCACTTACACGGGACCCGAAATCCAAAAAATGGGGGACGAATATGAAACACTTCGAGAAAAATTGGATGAAAAAGAGTTAAGATGGTTGGTCTTGTCGGAATTATCAGATTAGCAGGTCGATTGTTTTGACTACATTTGCATAACGTCGAAAACATAATATTTAACGTAAGTCAGAGATAAGCAGATGGTCAGATAGAGCATCGAGGAACTTGAAAGTCCCTCACTTGAAGTTAGAGTCAATAAGTTCGTACTTAAAAGATGAGTGCCGAAGTCCCTAAAAGACAAGTATCGCACCCTCGAAGAATAGGATTGTATGACTTGATGACGAAGTTGATATGACTTGATTTAGGGATCAGGCTTGGATTGACGATCAGCTTATGTCTAACCCACGCAGCATTTGATATCCGTAGGTGAAACGCATCACAAGATATATAGCAGGCTTAGTAATTGTTGGTTACTTGTGTGTCTCATTCGCGATGGGACATATAAGTAGCATACAGCTATCTCCACATAGCTATGCCGTAGTAAAGGAGCTGAGAGACTCTCTACGTACAGAGGCCAAGAAAAAAGACTCTCTACTCATGGAAGTGCTCAAGAGAGACTCCATCACTCGCAGTGTCACCGACACTCTCCGCACCCCTGCAATCGATAGTCTCAGCAATATCTCGGACAGCATACCTCTCCCCAAAAACCTTCTGAATCCTACCCAAAGAGTACTTGGGGACACACTCTTGGCTTCACAAGACTCCACCAAGGGGATGAACCTTGATGCGCCTGTCAATTTCGAAAGCACAGACTCCATCGTGATCTATCCGGGAGAGAACTTCGTGCGGATGTTTGGCAAGGCTTCGGTGAAGTTCAAGCAACAAACCCTCCAGGGTGACTATATGCACATGAAGACGGACAGTGGTACGGTGTATTCGACCTATATAGACTATCCGGACTCTCTCAAAAAGGAAAAAATCTATGCAAAGATCCAAGATGGAGAGCAGAACTATGAAGCGAAGTCCATCACATACAACTTCAACTCCCAGCGTGGATACATCACCGATGTGATCACAAAGCAAGGAGAAGGCTACATCACAGCAGGGAAGACAAAGAGAATGGAGAATGAGGATATGTTCATGGAGGGAGGGAAATACTCTACCTGTGACAACCACTCTCACCCACACTTCTACATCGCCTTGACAAAGGCGAAGGTACGCCCTGAGAAGAACTTGGTGTCCGGCCCGATCTACTTGGTCTTTGCCGACGTGCCCATTCCTTTTATCTTCCTACCCTTTGCATTCTTCCCATTTACCCAGTCTCAGACCTCGGGGATCATACCTCCGAAGTATGGAGATGAGCTCGACAGAGGGTTTTATCTCCGTGACGGTGGCTACTACTTCTCGATCAACGACTATGTAGACCTCCAACTCACCGGTGACATATACACCAAGGGCTCTTGGGGACTAAATGCTCAATCGACTTACAACAAGCGATACGCCTTCAGGGGTGGCTTCAATGCGAGCTACCTTGTCACCGTAAGAGGAGACAAAGCGGCAGGCGACTATGCAAAGTCTACGGACTTCCGTATCGCTTGGAACCATAGTCAAGACCCGAAGGCCAACCCCTATCGCACCTTGTCTGCAAATGTAAACTTCTCCACAAGTTCGTACAACCACAACAATCTCAACGGACTGTACAATCAGGCTATTCTCGGCGAAAACACAAAGAGTTCGAGTGTCGCCTTCACTCAGCGTTTCCCCAACAGTCCCTTCTCGATCTCAGGCTCTATCGACATCACACAGAGGAGCCGTGACAGTGCAATAGCGATCACGGCACCAAACCTCTCGATCTCCATGAGTCGTATCTTCCCTTTCAAGCGGAAAAAAGTGGTGGGGAAAGAGCGTTGGTACGAAAAGATCTCGGTGTCTTACTCGGGACAGCTACGTAACTTCATCGACACAAAGGAAAATAAGATATTGAAGTCCAACCTTATCAAAGATTGGCGCAATGGCTTCAACCACTCTATCCCCATCAGTGCGAGCTTCGACCTATTCAACTACTTCAAGATCAGCCCTTCGTTCAACTACACCGAGCGGTGGTACACATCGAAGATCGAGCAGGCGTATGATGCAGCTCAGGGCAAAGTGGTGCCTACGGATACAATCTACGGCTTCAACCGTGTGTATGACTACAACACGTCATTGAGCCTTTCGACCACGGTCTACGGTTTTTGGCAACCACTTCCTTTCATCCCGTTCTTAGGTAAGTGGGTAAGCATGATCCGTCACCGTATCGACCCATCTATCTCTCTGTCTTATCGTCCGGACTTCGGCGATCCATCTTACGGTTATTGGAGAAGGTTGAGCTACATCACCCCGAAGGGTGAGGTCGTCGACAAGCCTTACTCCCCTTACCAGCATCAGCTTTTTGGTGTACCGGGGCAGGGTAAGAGCGGAAGTGTGTCCTTCTCTGTCAATAACAATATCGAAGCAAAGATCAGAGACTCCAAAGACTCTACGGCGTTCAAGAAGATCAGTCTCATCGACGGTCTGTCGCTCTCTACGAGCTACAACATGGCTGCCGACTCATTCCAGTGGAGCGACCTGTCGGCATCATTACGCTTGCGTCTCTCTCAGACATTCACGCTGGCACTCAGTGGAGGCTTTGACTTGTACACGATGGACTACTACGAGCGAGATGGACAGATTGTCCCCTACAGAGTGAATAAGCTCAGAGCTCTCAATGGCAGAGGATTGGGTAGGCTACGTTCGACCGGAGCATCGTTCTCATACAATTTCACGCCACAGACCTTTGACAAACTCATCTCTCTATTCACCGGACGAAAGGAAGAGGGCACTGAAGGATCATCGGGTACAAATGGTAATTCGAGAGGAAGTAGCACGGGGGGCTCAGGTATGATGGATGACAACTCGTTCTCTTCCGGCTCATCGTCAGGATCGGGAGGTGGTGGAGGTTCTCTCTTTGGAGAACAGGATCATTCTCTGGGCGAATACGACAATGATGGCTATCTGAAAAACAGTATGAATTGGAGCTTGGGCTTCAACTACAGTATGTCATTGGCACAAGACTTCTCAAAGTTTGACACACGGACCAAGGAGTACAAGTACAAGTTGAACCACGACTTGAGTTTCAATGGGCAGTTCTCTCCGACGAAAAACTGGAACTTCAACTTCTCGGCGAACTATAACTTCGAGCTCAAGAAGATCACCAACATGACTTGCAACATCACCAGAGACCTTCACTGCTGGAGCATGACCGCGAGCTTCATCCCTCTCGGCCCCTTCAAGTCGTACAACTTCTCCATTGCTGTCAAGTCGTCCCTACTTCAAGACCTCAAGTATAGACAAAGTAATACACCTAGATACAATACTACCGAAAGGTGGTACTAACCCACACACCTTATATCACAACGATCCAATGATCACAACACCTAAAAAGCGGATTCTCATCGTCTTTGACACAGTGCAGGAGGGATTCGAAGAGCTTTATGAGCGTTATGACGTTGTACGCCCCGAGCCTGGTAAATCCTTTACCCAAGAAGAATTGGAAGCTCTTGGAGGAGACTTTGATGTCATCGCCACCGAATTCAGCATACCTGTAACCAAGGATTACATCGACAGATATCCACACTTGAAAATGATTGCAAACTATGCCGTGGGGTACAACAACATAGACATTGCATATGCACACAGCAAAGGTATTGCAGTATCTAATACCCCCAAGAGCGTGGTGATGCCTACAGCCGAACTCACCCTCGCCCTACTCCTCAGTTGTACTCGTAGGGTAGCTGAGTGGGACAGGACGATGCGTCGTCACCGCAGCAGTGCCAAGTCCGGTCTCGATGCAGGCATGGGCGTAGATCTGTGTGGCAAGACCGTCGGAATCATCGGTTATGGCAATATCGGCAAGGCAGCAGGACGTCTCTATCAAGCCTTCGGGATGAAAGTACTCTACTACAAGCGACACAGACTAAGTGCCGAAGAAGAGCAACAACTCGGTGTCACTTACGCTTCGCTCGATGAGATATACAGTGAAAGCGATGTCATCTCACTACACACACCATACAACCCCGACTCCCACCACCTCATCAATGCCGAATCTATAAGTAAGATGAAGCCAAATGCCATCATCATCAATGTGGCCAGAGGTGCAGTGGTCGATGAGGCAGCACTTGTCGAAGCTCTACGTACCAAAAGGATAGCAGGAGCCGGTCTCGATGTATTCGAGCACAACGACAATCCTCTCCCTGAACTATATGACCTCGAAAATGTCTCCATGACTCCACACGTAGGCACTCAGACCTATGATTCGAGAGTGAAGATGGCACGTGAGCTATCGGACAACATCATAGGCTTCCTCGAAGGGGGACGCTCCGTGAGTCTTGTATCCTAAAGCAAGAGGAGCATCAGTGATAAAGAAGATAATCCCATCATTCGTTTTACCACACCACTTTTTATGAAGTCATCCAAACTAACCGTTGATATCACTTATATCGTCATCGGTGCATTCTTGCAGGCCTTTGCGTACTCAGTCTTCATCGCCCCGGCCAACATCGTACCGGGCGGTATTTATGGTACGACGATCGTCCTCAACCACATCACCAAAGGTTTGTTTTCATTCGCCCCCGATGGGTTGCCGATAGGTATCACGGCCTTGTTCTTCAATGTCCCCCTACTCTTTCTGGCTATTCGGAAGTTAGGACTCTCCTCCGGGCCCAAGACTGTCCTCACCTTCGTGCTCATCTCTGTCTTCACCGACCTTATAAGGTTTCTCTTCGGCGAAGCACCACCCGTAGCCGACGACAAGTTTTTGCTCGCTTTCTACGGAGGAGGGATCCTTGGCTTGGGGGTGATGTGTGTCTTCAAAGCCGGCAGCACCAGTGCCGGGACAGACGTATTGGCGAGAGTACTTGCCAAAGGTACGAACATCAAAGTCAGCACCATGATCATGACCATTGACTCCATCGTCGTCCTCTTCGGTCTGTTGGCATTTAAGGACTGGAGTGTCCCCTTGTACTCTTGGTTGACAATCTTCATATACAGTAAGGTGGTAGACATCCTTCAACCCGAAAACCCCAACAAGGCAGTGTTCATCGTCTCCCCTCAAAAAGAAAGTATCAGAGAACTCATCATCAACAAACTCGATATGGGGGGAACCTTCCTGCATGGTCAAGGGATGTACAACGGCGAAAAGCGTGACATCATCTTCACCATCACGGACAGGCGGAAGATCAATATGTTGAAAAAAGGGGTAAGAGAAATTGACCCCAACGCATTCATCTCCTCCATGGATGCCTCCAAAGACGTAACCCCTACACCATAAGCCCATCAAGAAAGAGCGACCTCATCCAAGGTCGCTCTTTCTTTTCATATTACAGAACACTCACAAGGAGTTAGCAAAAACAACAAGAGAAATCGAAACTCTTGGCACTACGAAATATTGTAATTCAGAGGAAAGAGACCGAATATATCCCTCTAAATCTTTTGTATATAGATTATTCCGAGTAATTTTGAGGTGTATTTTGCATCGAAAGATTTGAGAAGGCATAGATGAGTAGCGGTTCAAATAAAACACCTCGTTGGAGACAACTTATTCAGGACAATAAGTTGTTTCTGTCGAACTTGTCTTACATCGGTGTCTTTCAAATCTTGGTGCTTGTCCTGCCACTCATCTCCTACCCTTACCTCATCAGGGTCATCGGAGCAGATCTATACGGACGAGTCGCTTATGCTCAGGCCGCTGTGGCTTTTGCAATCATCCTGATCAATTTTGGTCTCAACATCATGGCCACAAAGGAGGTCTCTGTCCACCGGGATGAGCCTGCACTTCTGGACAAGATTGTAACTAAAGTCTACAGCATCAAGACTGCGTTCTTTGCCTTGTCGATGTTGCTCTATACCCTCAGCATATTTTATTTTGAGACGTTTGCAACGAATAGGCTTCTCTTTCTCCTCTCATTCGGATATTGTCTCCCCGAATGGTTGTTGCCAATATGGTACTTCCAAGGGATCGAGAAGATGAAGTACATGACCCTCATCGACTCAATATCCAAGATATTCTTCACCGTCCTCATCTTCTTTGTCATCACACTACCGGATCACTATCTCCGCATACCTATGATACAGACAGGCGGAACAATGATAGGAGCTTGTGTGGGCTTCTTGCTCTTGTTCAAAAAAGAGGGGCGACGACTCGTTCGGGTCAAGATCTCTGAGGTCATTGCATTTATAAAAGAGGCCATGCCATTCTTCCTCTCCAGAGTGTCCGCAGTCACGATCAGCCAGCTCTCCACCCTCTTTGTGGGTAAATATCTGGGATACGTAGAGGTCGCTTGGCTGGATCTCGCTCGTAAGATCGTCAATCTGCTGATGATCCCCGGGGTCTCGATCAACTCTGCCATCTATCCTCGCATAGCACATTCTCAGAGCAAAAAACTTGCTCGTAGTGGACTATGGGTCCAAGGCGGAATGGGACTACTCATCTATGGGCTATTGTTTGTCTTCAGTCCTTGGGTCGTAAGGATATTGGGGGGGATGGAGATGTTGCCGGCAATTGACACGGTCAGATTTTATGGTCTTCTGATCCTCCTTTACCACATCAACTACTATATAGGGTCGCCGGTGATGATACCGTTCGGACTATCAAAGGCCTTCAATCTCAGCGTCATCTTCTCTCTGATTGTCTTTTTGGCGATGTATATTGGTTTGTATCTGACACAGAGTTTCAGCCTTGACCTGTTCATCGCAGCGACACTTGTCACAGAGATGTTCATCCTCTGCTACCGAGCGTTTTATTGTCACAAGCACAAAGTTTTCAAGTCATGAAAATGCGCAAATATTTACCGTTCTACAACAATGCAAAATCAGGTCCGTTGGCATGGTTGAGGGAGACCTTGTCCGAATACGGACGAAAGAAAAGCATCAAACGGCAAAATCGAGACCTCAAACGTTACCACCACGAGATACTCAAGGCGTTCACCGATGCGCTCAAAGAAATAGAGCTACCCTACTGGCTTGACTACGGCACACTGCTGGGGGTCATCAGAGACAATAGTTATGTCGAAAATGACATGGATCTCGACTTCGGGATGTACCTGCACGACTATACACCGAAGATCACCGAAGCTCTCGAGAGACATGGTTTCAAGAGAGAGTTCGATCGACTTGTCGATGGGGGGCAGGTCGGTAGAGAGACTGTTTACACCTACAAAGGGGTGCATACAGATATATTCTTCTATGATGTTCGAGACGGCAAGATGAGCACTTTGGTCGCCTTCCCCGAAGAGGGGATGGACTACGACATGATGGTTGAGAAGTACGGAGGGATGAGGGTGTACCGGACGACACATCCTTACATGAGCACCAAACCCTATCAGTACAAAGATCTATCTGTACACATCCCTGAGGATGAGCATACCTACCTTGTATCTTGCTATGGCGAAGGATACAAGATCAAAGACCCCGACTACGACTACATCACTTTCAAAGCCCCCAATAGAGAAGTCCTCAGCGATAAATTCTCTGTCATTGTCTACGACAAATAAAACGCCATGCTTGCCGACACTCGCCCTATTCTATCCGTCATTGTACCGGTCTACAACGTGGAGGATACCCTCTCAAAGTGTGTGGACAGCATCCTCGATCAGCCCTTTCGAGATCTGGAGCTCATCCTCGTGGATGATGGTTCGCCCGACAGGAGCGGAACGATGTGTGACGAGATAGCGTTCAGAGACAGCAGGGTCGTTGTGGTACATAAGGCCAATGGCGGTCTCAGCTCTGCACGAAACGCAGGTCTGGATATCGCACGAGGTCAATTTATTTCGTTCGTGGACAGTGACGACTGGGTGTCATCGGATTTTTATGTCGAGAATATCAACATATTGAGCCATGTCAAGAGCCTCGACATGATCCTGACTAATGTCCAAAAGATCTATGCGCACACTGAATCCTCGCCACTGAGGACTCTTCCCGAAGGGCAGTATGTCGGTAAAGAGGCTTGTGCAGAAGTAATTTTCTCTGCCTCTGTGGCGTCCCTATGTATGGCGATCTACCGCAGAAAAGTGTGGGAAGGGCTTCGATTTACGGAGGGTATTCTGTTCGAGGACTCGATCATCGCACCGGCCTTGGCTGATAGAATCAATGCACTTCATGTGTCTCCACATGGCATCTATTACTACCTCCAACGTGAAGGCTCCATAATGAACAGTCAATGGTCAGCAAAGAAAGTAAGAGACTACCTCGATGCGACGATCAAGGTACTCGAATACTTGTCGGAACACAATATATCAAACTACCTTTACCGGTACGCCGGAGCCCTCTTTTACAGTTTCAACAGATCGATCCTGGGTCAACTACAAAAAAAAGAACAGGAAGAGTACTTGATGCGTTTCGAAGCACTCTCCTGTCCATGGTGTTTGATCTTCAGAAGCAAATCTCTACCGCTGAAACATCGTATCTTCCTGTCGGTGACAAAGCTCTTAGGTGTAAGGCACACGAACAAGATACTGTCCCTACTACCGTCAAGGTCTCAGAGGTCTTGATCCTCAAGGCTTACGTTTGCTCCAGCATCAAAGTCTTTGTAGGCTGGTCACACACTTCCGATGGTCCGAAGTATTGTATCGGCCCGGGATAGAGATAACATGTATTCAAAGCCCACTCCTCTCTATGCTCCACAAAGGTACGGAAGGGCTTACCATCCAGCTTGACGAGAGCCTTTCGGATGACCGGCTTCATCTCACCGTGGCGTTTCTCCATGTTCATCATCATGGTTATGGGCACACCGCCGGGGATCCACTCTTCGTGTGGTCTGTGCGTATGTTGGACCGTACTCATATAGCCCGTCTTACCTCCTGCGATAAGCACCGATGCCGTGTACCCCAAAGTGTAGCAGTAATCAGCATCGAAGTTGGACGGCGCAGAAGAGCGACCCTCGTAACCAAAAAAGTGGGTCAACACCTTGTACTTCCCTGTATATTTGCCCATCTTCTTCCAAGTCTTGAGCTTCTTACCCACCATATCGGCAAGGAGTTGTTCGGTCTCTATGAGTGATACCTGGACATTGCCGTGTGGATCTCTGTCCAAGGTCAACTGCTGAGCCACACTCTTCGGAAGGGATGCATAGAACTGCCCATTTTCAGGAGATAGCTTGGAGATGATGTAGTCCCTCTTTGCAGACTTCTTCACCAATTCGAGATCATCCCCGTATCGACTCAGAAAATCATTGAGTTCCGTAATAAGTTTTTTCATCGCCGGCAAAAACTCTATGAGTCCCTCAGGGATCAAGACCGTACCGAAGTTCTCACCCTTATCGGCACGCTTCGCAACCACGTTGGCGATATAGTCCACGATCTCAGCCAAGGTCGTTTGCTTCTCTTTCACCTCCTCCGAGATGATGCAGATATTAGGCTGCACCTGCAACGCACACTCCAAAGCAATGTGTGACGCCGAACGCCCCATGAGCTTGATGAAGTGCCAATACTTACGAGCCGAATTACAGTCGCGCTGAATGTTCCCGATGACCTCGGAATACACCTTACAAGCCGTATCGAAGCCAAAAGAAGTCTCTATCTGATCGTTCTTCAAGTCACCATCGATCGTCTTCGGACAGCCTATGACTTGTACGCCTGCATCGATCGACTTGTAGTACTCTGCGAGCACACAGGCATTTGTATTTGAGTCATCCCCACCGATGATGACAAGAGCTTTGATATTGAGTTCTTTCAAGACCAAAAGCCCTTGGTCAAACTGTTCCTTGGTCTCCAACTTCGTACGCCCCGATCCAATGATGTCGAAGCCCCCTGTATTGCGATACTCATCGATGATATCCGCTGTCAACTCCTTATACCTATGCTGCACAAGCCCATCAGGTCCCATCAAGAAGCCATACAGCTTGCTCTCTGACGATATCTTCTTAATACCATCAAAAAGGCCGGCTATGACATTGTGACCACCCGGAGCTTGTCCTCCTGAGAGGATCACACCGACATTGATCGGGTCAGTGGTATCTGCCATCTCGGCAGCTTCGAACCTGACGATAGGCAAGCCGTAAGTATTCGGGAAGAGAGCCTTGATCTCCTCACAGTCGTCGACAGACACTGTCGTCTCGCCCTCTGCAATATGGATATGCCCATTGAATATCGAAGGCACCTTGGGCTCATAGTCTGCCCTCGCCCTTTGTAGGGGACTGATATTATCTATAATTCTTTCCATTCCTAAAATACCTGATAAATACAAGTGTGTAAAACTAAGAAGGCCTACGACGATCGTTGACCCTTACGAAAATGTAAGCCAATAGGACATTTACCGCCAAGATGGCAGAGCAAGAAGCCAAAAACAACCGCTTCCAGCCCTCTTCGATTACGAAGAAGCATCCCACAGCACCCAGTACAAACAAGACAAACAGCACCACAAGTACGGTCTTGAGTTTTCTCCAAAAGGTAGGTTTCATATCATTGTACGAGTATGTGATAAAAAAGAAAGACCTCCCCTTCATCCCTCATGTCGTTCAATGAGAGGGAGGAAGTAGGAGGTCTCTATGATTTTCTCGAAAAAAGGGAAGTGATACCTCTTTTTACTTTACTTCTCCCTCGACCACTTCAGGGAGGATGAAGTCCATGAAGCATAGTCCTGCGAGAGCAGTACCATATCTCTTTTCGACCGTGATACCTTCGGTGACGAAGTTGAGTTCACCCAAGAAATACTGAGAGTATGTCTTCTCATGCAAGTCGTTGATGACTCTGGTGAGACGAGCTTCCAACTCTTCGATACGATAGCGACCACTTACCTCACAGACGAGACCACCGACCTTCTCATCGAAGTTCTCATCCTTGTACATCCATCCATAGACGATACCAGCAGAGACAAACTCGTCTTGTGTACCGTGTGACACCGCCATGATGGTCTTCATCTCAGAGCCAAAAGGAGGCAAGTCGATATCGTCCATCGTAACCAAACGAGCTGTCGCAGGAAGGACAGACGAATACGTCATGATATTGAAGTCCGAGATCCCTGCATCATAAAGTGCCATGTGATATGACCCTGCATGGAGTTCGAGATCAGACTCTCCACTACCCTTGGTGATAAAAAAAGTATTTGGAATTAAGTTACCTACTATCTTGCTCATGCTCTATAAATTCTTGTTTAGATAAACTGGGGGTGAAACAAATGCTTATATCAATATGCAAAGATAATCATAAAAAATGAATTAAATAAATGTCGAGTTTTTCTGCCCGACGCCAGAACGTATTCTGACAAAGGACAGAAAGGATTCCGGCAGGAGACAGAACATATTCTGTCGCAGCGACAGACTGCTCCAATCTTCATGTACGCCGAAAGCAAATGCCCAAATCAAGCCAAAGGCAAGAGATACACAAAAAATGACTACTTTTGTATGTCTTGTCCCAGCATTTTTGATACCGTAAGGTGTGACAAAGACTTCCTGAACAAAAAATAAAATCACATACAAAATCAATGAACAATCCATTGTCGGCAATGCCGCCGGTAACCAAGAACCTCATTATCATTAATGTCATAGCCTATCTTGCGAGCTTGGCACTCCCAAGGATCGGCATAGACCTGCTCAACCTTGGTGGAATGCACTATTTCCAAGCAGAGACCTTCTCATTCTATCAGATGATCACATATATGTTCCTGCACAGCACACCGGGCTTCGGACATATATTCTTCAATATGTTTGCCCTCTTCATGTTCGGCGGACTACTCGAACAGGTATGGGGGGGCAAGAGATTTTTACTCTACTACCTCATCACAGGCATAGGTGCAGGTATCGTGCAACAAGTCGTATGGATGCTCACCACCGTACCCACACTGCCACCACAATACTACGATCTCCTGCTTACTATAGGAGCGAGTGGTGCGGTGTTTGGTATTCTCTTAGCCTTTGGGATGATGTTTCCCAATATGCCCCTGTACATCATGTTCATTCCCATCCCCGTCAAAGCAAAATACGCAGTGATCGGTTACGGTGTGATCGAACTCCTTGCCGGCATCGCAGGTAGAGCCGGAGACAATGTAGCACACTTCGCTCACCTCGGAGGGATGCTTTTCGGGCTCATCCTCATTTTGGCTTGGCGAAAGACCCACAGTCGTAGACGAATGTGAAGACACCCCTCGGAGCAGAGCGGACACAGGTGATGCTCAAGACTCTCTTGCCGATAGGTCTATTCGTGGCATATATCCTTCTGCAGTTCGGTGCGTGGGACGATGCCACACTGTGTCTTTATGGTGATTGGGAGAGCCTTAGGACTCACCCATGGAGTCTGATCACTTATGCCTTGGTACACTACTCACCGATCCACTTATCCCCCATACTCATACTGCTGTCGGTAATCATCCTACTGACGAAAGGGAAGGTCTCAGCCGGCATGTACTGGTTGATATTCTCATGTGGAGTGCTCTCAGGGGCACTGACATTCGTCATCATAGCCTCCCTGTCTGCATCGCCTACACTGGCAACCCTTAGTGGAGCTTCGGGGGGTACCACGGCACTGATGAGCTTCTGTATCATCCTTTTGTCACGCAGGGGCAGACGAGCCATGGCGATCGCTCTACTGGCTCTTATCATCATGACGGATCATCTGACTTTCTCCCTGCACAACACCCTTGGATTTTACAGTCACCTATCAGGATATACCTTGGGGATAATATTTGCGCTGATCATCATTCGGAGGTCAGATAAAAGTCGTAAATTAGTAGATTGTAAGGAAAGTGTCATCTCGAAAGCCAATAGTTCCGGCTACAACTCCCTTTCGGAGGAGGAGAAAAACATCATTCGGAACGAGGAGAAACACCTTGACTAACGCATAAACCAGCAAGAAATGCCTAAGTACAATATCTTTGCGAAGACCACATGGACCATCGAGTTGATCCTCGAGGTCATCCTCGTGTCCCTATACGGGGGGGCACTCCTGTCTCCGTATGTGTCTCCGCAGATCGTCTCTATACCGGCAGTACTCAACCTGGCGTTTCCGATCATCTTCTTATTCTTCGTGCTGATGACGGTGGTTTACCTGCTGCGAAGACGATGGAAGTACCTGATCATCCATGCCATCTTGCTGATCATCTCGATAAGCTATCTGAAGAGTTATTTCCCGATCACGCTGAAAGAAAACGAAGCTACGCAAGACCTCCGAGTCATGACATACAATGTGTCGGGATTTCTCCCCAATCGAGCCAACTCGCTCAGCGCAGAGAACATCATCCGAAACAGTGAGGCGAACATAGTCTGTCTCCAAGAGGCCATCCTCTCTCGTGATGAGGCAGAAAATGCACTGGCTTTTCGGAAAAAGTTCGGCAAGGTCTATCCTCATAGGGATGCCCACTTCGACTATAAGACACATAGTCAGGGGCTTGTCTTGCTTTCGAAGTATCCCATCGTGAAGAAGCACGTCATAGAGTACCCTTATAAGACAGATGGCAATGCTTCGGTAGCGTATCTGATCCGACTTCCAAACGACAAAAAACTCCTTTTGGTGAATAACCACATGGAATCATACAGACTCACTAAAAAAGAGAAAGATAGCTATACCAATGTGACAAAGGAAAACTTCTTCAAGCGCATACCAAGCCTCGTACGAGAGCTCTATGGACGACTTGGGAAACCTCTGTCCAAACGTGCTCAAGCGTCGAGGGAGGTACAAAAAGAAGTCAAACACCTCAAAGACACTTACAAGCCGGACTACACGATCATCACGGGGGATATGAATGACACCCCGATGTCTTACACTTACAGTAAGATGCGTAGTTCTCTGAGAGATGCTTACGAAGATAAAGGCATGGGCATAGGGATATCGTACAATGAGCCTCTGTTTTACTTCCGCATAGACCACCTCTTCTACGACGAGCGAATGACTGTCTTGAGGGCTAAGTTACCACGCTACAAATGGAGTAGTGATCACAACCCCCTCATAGTGGACTTTGCACTACCTAATCAGTAACCATATCAAACGATTTTTATCATAACGAAGTTTTTATGAACGTTTCGAACCTTTTAGCCCGTACCATTACGGGTATTGTCTACATCGCCGTCATTCTGTCGGGCATACTTCTTGATTCTGTGATGCTCATAGGAGCTGTCTTTGCTGTCTTTGCAGGTCAGGCCAACTTCGAACTCCAAAGCATCGTGGGCATCAACCGCAAACGACTCATGCTCAAGATCGTGCACGCACTCATGACGATGCTTCTCTTCTATGTGATCTTCACCAGCTCGATACAGGGCGTGGCCTATCGGGAGTTTCTCATCCTGCTTCTTCCATATCTGGCATATTATCTGTTTTACCTGACTGCGGAGCTGTATCGAGAGCGAAGCAGACCGATATATGAAGTGGGGTTGGCCTTCTTCAGCCACATATACATCGCCGTACCTCTCGGTATGCTGATGCTCCTTTGTGTCGACAAAGGCACGATAATGGATCTCGAAGGAAATGTCTCAGGGATGCAACGAACCTTCTGGCTGCTCCCGATCTTCGTCTTTGTTTGGCTCAACGACACAGGGGCATTTTTGGTAGGTTCGAAGTTTGGCAAGCACAAACTCTTCGAACGCATTTCGCCCAAGAAGACAATCGAAGGTTTTGTGGGTGGCATCGTCTTCACCCTACTTGGCTCTTTGGCGTTCTACTACATCTTCCCTGCGGTTACTACGATCTACAACTGGCTCATACTCGCAGCTCTTGTAGGGGTCTTTGCGACTTGGGGTGATCTCTTTGAGTCGTTCATCAAGAGGACGTATGGAGTCAAAGACTCAGGCAACATCCTTCCCGGACATGGAGGAGTACTTGACCGTATCGACAGCATCCTCTTTGCAGCCATACCGGCATTTATGTTCATCGAAATCATCGTCTATTTGAAATAAAGTCCGCTCGCTCCGAACCAAAGCCAAGGCCTGTCTCTAAAGTCGCTTAGGCTGTCCGACAGTAGAAGCAATATGCATACACGACTTTCTCCAACGAGAACAAAACATTTACTCAAAATGACATCCATCAATCCTGATACGATAATCCTTGGCATCGAATCCTCTTGCGACGACACCTCAGCTGCCGTACTGAAGGGCGATGTACTCTTGTCCAACGTCATTGCAGGACAGAAGGTACACGAGGCCTATGGTGGTGTGGTACCTGAGCTTGCCAGCCGTGCTCACCTCCAAAACATCGTCCCCGTAGTGAGCGAAGCCCTCAGACAGGCAGGCGTGAAGCCCGAAGATCTCGGAGCCATCGCATTTACCAGAGGGCCGGGACTACTGGGTTCTCTCCTCGTCGGTACCACCTTTGCCAAGGGCCTTGCCTTGGGCTTGGGTATTCCTCTCGTAGATGTCAATCACCTGCAAGCTCATGTCTTGGCGCATTACATCCAAACACCGGCAGAGCGTGTAGATACTCCGGACTTCCCCTTCATCTGTCTCCTCGTATCAGGGGGCAACTCTCAGATCATCCTTGTTCGGTCGGCATTTGACATGGAGATCATCGGCAAGACCATCGATGATGCGGCCGGAGAAGCCTTCGACAAGTGTGCAAAGGTGATGGGTCTGGGTTATCCGGGAGGGCCGATCGTCAACAAGTTGGCACTCCAAGGCAACCCCGAAGCCTTTAAGTTTGCCAAACCCCAAATCCCGGGCTTCGATTACAGTTTCAGTGGACTGAAGACGTCTTTCCTCTATACCCTCAGAGACGAGTTGGCAAAAGATCCTGACTTCATCGTCAAAAATAAAGAAGACCTCTGTGCTTCGCTCCAAAAGACCATCATCGATATACTGATGAATAAGCTTGAGAAGGCGACAAAAGCATACGGTATCACTCAAGTGGCACTTGCCGGTGGGGTCTCTGCAAATTCGGGTCTCAGAGATGCTTTCATTGACTATGGCAAACGTACAGGGCACAAGGTCTTCATCCCCCCATTTGCATACACGACCGACAATGCCGCCATGGTAGCTATGGCAGGGATATTTGCATTTGCTGAGGGACACCGATGCAGCATCGACGCCGCCCCCTACTCTCGTGTACAGATCTAAAGCGTAACTCCATAACGATGTCCGACTACCTCAGAACGACCATACACAACACCGCCCAAGCCATCGGAGAACAGCTGCAGTTCATGCAAGCGACAATATCGACTGCAGAGAGCTGTACGGGAGGGATGCTGGCATCGTCACTGTGTGCAGTAGCCGGAGCATCGGGCTGGTTCGACACAGGCATCATAGCATACACCTACGAGAGCAAACAAAAGCATCTGGGCATAGCTCCGGACATACTGAATCAAGGGCTCGTCACACAGGCGACGGCAGAGGCAATGGCGACAAACATCTGCAAAATCAGCGAGACAAGCTATGCCCTATCGACCACGGGCGTGTGTGGTCCTTCCGAAAGCGAGGGATATCCACCGTGTCATGTATGGATTGCGATCGTCACCCCCTCAGGCATACAAAGCAGACTCATCAAATCTGAGGATCGAGGTCGAGAAGAAAACATCCTCACAGTGACATTAGCGGCACTTGAACTTCTGCTCCAACACCTCACCAACCCTCCGTCATGATGATAGATCTCAAGACAGCGTTGTCGCATTACTTCGGTCACGATGAGTTCCGCCCACTGCAAGAGGAAATCATCCGTACCGCGCTGACCGGAAGAGACCAGCTCGCAGTCCTTCCTACCGGCGCAGGCAAATCTCTATGCTATCAATTGCCGGCTCTCCTGCTGAATGGTTGTACCCTGGTGGTATCTCCCCTCATTGCCTTGATGAAGGATCAGATCATTGCCCTCGAAGAGCGTGGAATCCCCTCTGCCACACTCAACAGCACCCTTACTCCCAAAAGGAGAGACGAGGTCATCTCACATTTGCTCATGGGGCATCTCAAGTTGCTCTATGTCGCACCTGAGACCTTACTATCACCTTTGGGGCAAGACTTGCTCCAACGTGCGACCATCTCCATGGTCGCCGTCGACGAGGCGCATTGTATCTCTCAGTGGGGGCACGACTTCCGACCCGAATATTCTCAGTTGGGGATCATCAAAGAGCTTCATCCTCATATCCCGATGATAGCACTCACAGCGACAGCGGATGAGGCAACCCGTCAGGACATTGTCACAAAACTTAAACTCTCTTCACCCAAGCTCATTATCGGTGACTTCGACCGCCCGAATCTTTATCTCGAAGTTCGCAGAGGATACAAAAAGGTAGACAAACTCATCGCCATCAAGCAATACATCAATGACCACGATAACTCTTGCGGTATCATCTATTGCAACAAGAGGAGCGAGACCGAATCCCTTGCAAAGGAATTAAACAAGATGGGGATCAAGGCACTCCCTTATCATGCCACGATGTCGGTCAAAGACAGAGAGGTCGTGCACCGAGCATTTTCGTCAGGACAGGTCGAGGCGATCTGTGCGACCATTGCTTTCGGTATGGGGATAGACAAGGCTGACATCAGGTGGGTCATCCACTACAATATGCCTAAAAATGTCGAGGGGTATTATCAGGAGATCGGACGAGCCGGCCGTGATGGTGCGCCGGCCGATACCCTCCTATTCTACTCTTACACAGACATCTTCGTGGTCGAGAAGTTGATCAGCGAGAGTGGACAGCATGACCTTGTTCGCCAAAAGATGGAATACATGAAGAGGTACTGTGAGGCGGACATCTGTCGCCGCAAGATCCTGCTCGGCTACTTCGGCTACCCAAGACATGAGAACTGCAACAACTGTGATGTCTGTCTCAATCCTTCGCCCAAGACCTTTGACGGTGTCATCATCGCCCAAAAAGCCATGAGTGCGATCATCCGCACCCACGAGCAGATCAACATCAACATGACCATTGACATCTTACGTGGCTCAAAGAAGTACGATCTCCTTGACCTGAAGTACCACCACCTCCCCACCTATGGTGTAGGACAAGACCTATCCAATCTTCAATGGAGAGAGTACATCTATCAAATGATACAAAACGGGCTCCTAAAGATGGACTATATGAATGGTTATACCCTCAAAGTAACTCCTCTCGGACACGAAGTCCTCAGAGGCAAAGCTCCCTTCCGCCTCATTCCCCTATCGATCAAGAAGTAATCTCAGCTCATATATATACAGTCATCCTTCAAAATTCGCTTGGAGAATAAATGTGACTGCGATAAAAGAATAGTCCCTTCCGAATTGGCACTCTATGATACCTAACGGAAGGGACTATTGTTTAGATTAGACCGTCTGTGTTAGAAACGGTAACTGATACTTGTGAGGAAGTTGCGTCCGGGCATATTGTAACCATCCTTCTCAAAGTAATGCTCATCAAAGAGATTATTGAGATAGATGCTGACACGGAAGCCCTTGAGGAAAGAATAGTGTGCCGAAGCATCGATGGTCATGAAACGAGGGTTCAAGATCTGATTGTTGGCAGCGATCTCCGGATGTTCAGCTTTCAATAGATCGGGAAGTTCGGGACGGATAGGAGTCTTGGTATTCCAATCCATTGTATTCCAGTTTGTGTCTATGGATGGTCCGGCATAACGGCCCTTCAAACCAAGTTCGAATGCTCTGTAGGTAAAGTCTGCTCCGAAGGTGATGTTTTGCTTACGTACGAGTAGCATTTGATCCCACTTGTCTTTCTTCCTTTCGTACATCTTGCTGTCCAACATAAGTGTTGCATTGAGATAGGTACGGAGAGAGAAACTGTAATCAACAAGACTACCGAAGTCATAAGAGAGCAAAAATTCAAGTCCTGATAGTCGAGCTTTGTCTCCGTTGGCGAAAGTCTTTACATTATCTTCTGCGGTAACGTTGTAAATCAAATCACGAATATTGGTATTGAAGTAGCTTGCATCAAAAGAAAGCCCTAAATCCCTGTTGTAGTAACCGACTCCACCGTCAATGGTAAATGAACGCTCGGGCTTTAGTTTCGGATTTCCTCGAGTCTTACCATAAGCATCCTCATACTCACCGGATTTCTTGTATGCATCAGGTGATAGGAAGCCTCCTCCTGCAGAAGCATGGAGTAGTAGTCCTGGAATCACTTCATATTTCACACCAAGATTTGGAGTTACATTCAAATAAGTTTCCTTCTTAGCTTCGTTCTTTAGAAGTGGATCTGCCTCCAAAAGGAAATTTATGTAGTCGAGACGAGCTCCCAATGATACATTAAGACGTTCTTCAAAAAAGCTTAGATTGCTTTGAGCAAAAGCTCCCATGCTTCTTGTTCCATAAGCCGGTTGGCTGGGTTTCTTAGGTTTGCCTGTAATTTTATCAAAACTTGAGTTCTCCTTGTCCAGACGCTGACCATCGAGCCCTACAGTAAACTTATGACCGGCAAAGTTTATATTGTCTTGCAAAAGGAAGCCCAATGTTCGCAAAGAGCTCTTATAAGTCGCAATGGCATCCGAGCTATTGTACTTATTGAAATAGCTGGCATGTTCTACATTATAGTAAGGGGTGAATTGTAATGCGTGTCTCCCTAAAGACCCAAGCACCTCAACAGAAGTGGAGTAGCGGTTGAGATCCTTTCCTGTAAGTTCGGCGGTATTCCAGTTATGACCACCCACGGGGGTGTTATTAGCACTAAAGAAGCTGTTGTAAAGGTTGAGAGACCACTCAGGAGAGAAATCGTAACCCAAACGGAGACGCCCCATCATGGATTTGTAGAGACTTCCCCGCTTCTCTACACCTTTTGTCTTTGGATCGAGGATGGTTTCTTCCAATTTGCTCTTGGATAGTAGAGAGTTATGCCCTGATAGGTAGTCTTTGCCTTGCGCATTGTATGAGAAGCCGGCATCGAAAGACAGACCTCCGACAATACCTCCTCCTAAAACTGCAGAAGCTCGAGCTGTAGAATAGCTGCCATAATTAAAGGAAACTCCTCCGGTCAACTGCTCTTTACTTTTACGAGTGATCAAGTTCACGACACCTCCCATCGCTCCGGTTCCATAAATAGCAGAGAATGGACCTTTGAGGACCTCTACTTGCTCTATGTCGCTGATACCCAAGGTTGAGACATTATCTGTGCCTGTGGGGATACCATTGGTGAGGAGGGTGACATAACCGCCATTAGGTTTGAGACCACGCATACCGATGGTACTCAAGAATCCCGGATACTGAACGATATCGACAGAGCTGTGCGTCTTAAGTAGTTCGCCGAGATTTAAGCTACCGCTACGTTCCAAGATTTTTCCTTGAAAAACCTCTACTTTACTTGGGATTTTTTTTAGAGGCACGATGGTACGAGTAGCATAGACTGTCACTGTACCGAGTTCTGTCGCAGAGAGGGAATCCTTTGGCATAGGTCCCATGGCCATAGCAGTAGCAGTTACTGCAGAGGCAAGTGAGAAAAGAATCGTTTTTTTCATCATAAAAATTACTTTGGTTGAAATACTTTAATGTTCTACATAATTATGTTCGCTTAGTGATAATGCGAGCTATTAAAAGGATAAGATCAGAGAGGATCAGTTTGTACGGAGGGGTGTCGGATGTAGGTGTGTGGATGCGTTCACGATCCAAATCAAGTCTCTCGGGAAGATCATGACGAACACCGATCTCATCCATGAGAGACTGGACAACCGCTTTGAGGCTGTCGAGAGACACCATACCCCAACGGTGTTGGTCGATGAGGTGCAGGATGGCGAATATCTGTGTACAAAGGAGATTATCCCTTTCCAAATCTGCGATGAGCGGTGTGATGGTATCGTCATCCACACCTTGTCGGATGTGCTTGCAATAAGATCGGATCTTCTCCTCGGTGATGCCATAGCGCACCCCTTGCCATAAGAATGAAGCTTGACGAGAAGGATTCATCCCTGTCTGCTTGTCCAATGCATCAGTGACAGCATCTTTCACTGTCTGACCTATCATTTCGCCCAACAGAACGTGCTTCCCGGCGTTGTAGAGGGTAATGTCACTTTCTTCGTTACAGATGACAATCAATGTGTCTGTGCCCGATCCTGTCGCCAAGCCTTCGGAATAGCGACTCGGAGCCATGAGTTCTTGCAAGGCCGCAGTCTTGGCTTCGGTAGCAGTCATGACAGCTCTCGTGAGAGCACCACCGTCGAGCTTGGCATCGATGAAAAGGAAGACGTTGATCGTACCCGGAGGAGGGAGGAGACTCTTACGCTCAAACTCATCGTATGCAGCAGGATCACCCGCTCTACCACCATTGACATCTATGCCTGCGGTGGCTACAGCCATGACTTTGACGCCATGGTACTCGCGCTGAGCAATCGCCATGTTTTCGATCAGTGCAGCCGTCCCCATACCTGTGGTGATGGATGCCGGCAAACCTATCTCTTGGGCCGTGAGGGCATAATGCTCCATGAGATTATTCCCCTTCATGCCGGTACAACGTCGTTGCCGTATCTCAGGACGCTTGCCGACACTTTGATTGAAAGCATAGCGCAAGTCCGTGCGATAGCCTCCATTAAGGTTCGAAGCACTCACGACACCACGCTTACCCGCAAACTCTATGATGAGAGACTCGTTTGCAAAATAAGCAGTATCCCCCATAGGGGTGTGAAAGAGGATTTGGTCACGAGGGAAATCGGATTGAGAAGTCTGCATAGTAATACTAAGTTCTATTTTGCTTGGTGATCAATTCTTTAAGTTGTACAATTTCGTCGAAGCGATAGTATTCGCCATTCATGTACTCCGCTATTTTCTGAGCCTTGCCCAAGCGTAGAAAGCCATGTTCGGTATCTATGACGAGGGTACGGTAGCACCTTTGGGAGAGAGCCTCTGCAACTTTGTGTATGTGCTCGATATTATTTTCGCCACTCATCGACGAAGTCGCTCTTCCATCGGTGAGGAGCACCACGACAGGCAGGAGCTCCGGATCCCTCTTACGCTCCAGATCAAGGTACTGGTTAGCTTTTTCTATCGCAAGCCACAGGGGGGTACGCCCCCCTGTGCGTATATCTTCCATGAGATAAGCAGCTCGCTCTACACTCTTGGTGAATGGCAGACGGAGGGTAGCTTCATCTTGAGCAAAGGTGAGCAGCCCCACATGATCGCGCTTGGTGTATGCTTCCTTCAAAAGCTCTATTATCGTCCCCTTGACCAGCCCCATACGCTTACCAAGCCCCATGGATCCGGAAGTATCCAAAATGAAAAGGATGTGATAGCCCCCACGGCGTTGGCGTTGGTGCACTCGATAATCACTCTTGTGAATGATCAGACGAAGATCGATCAAGTCGTCTGTAAGCCTCACTTTTCGGTGTCGTTCGTACTGATACGGAATAGCGGCTCTTATCGTTGCCGGAAGTGAGATGTCCGATCGATCTTGGCGAGGAAGCATCGCTCTACGGTTACGGCCACGCCTACTTGGGAGCGAACTGTACAATCTGCGACCATAACCGACACGCTCACGGGTCCGGCGTGCAGGTACTGCTATCGGATTGAATAGCAGTTCGGAGTGCTCTGTGAGTGCAGGACGATCCTCTCCGGCCATAGGCGGAGGCTGAGACATGGACTTTAGTACCTCCTGAGGATCGGTCTCCATACCGGTGGGGAGTTCTTTTTCAGAAGAAGTCGGAAGAGTTGTCTCCTCCGTATTCGTTTTCTCTCCGTTTGTCTCTTGCTGTTGCGTCTCATCCGGTTCCGAAGGCTCACTCATCGGAGGCACATCCTCCTGCACCGACAACATACGATGGCTCAATACAAGCTCACGTAGGGCGTCCACATCTTTACGCTCGACGACACGTTTGTTTTGCCATGCAGCCCAAGATAGGGCACTCTCCGAAAGTGCGATCTCCGCCCGATGTCCGAGTGTCATGGGGTGGGCACAGACCTGCGCTATGTATAAAGCAGTTTGTGACGGGAGTGAGACTCCGTCTCTCCTCACCATCGCAGCTGTCAACAGGCTCTTCAAGGTCTCATCCTCTTCGGCCTTGGCCTCACGCATGGCTTCCAAAATGATGCGTTTACGGACATCGACCACCTCACTGGTCTGTAGTTCGACAAAGAGGTCAAACTTGTCCAAAAGGGCGGAAGGGATAGCCCCCTCCCTCGGATTGGTCGTTGCGATGATGGTGTACCTATCCTCTCCGCTCTGTCGCTCCAGATGTGAATAGATCTGAGACATGAGATCTCTGGGCATCAGACTGAGGTGCTCGATAAGGACGATACGTCCCCGCATTCGACTCAACAACCCTTCGTGCTCGATGAGACCTCCCGAGTGCGAAGCCGAAAGCGAGACCCTTGGATACAACATATCCTCGTTCAGCGAAGACGGAAGGCGCACAATCTGCTCGGTGCACATCGACTCTATACACGACAAGAGCATCGACTTGCCGGTGCCACAGTTTCCACTCAAGAGCAGACTCCCCCCACGTGGTCGTAATAGTGTTACGACCACGGCCTTAACCGCATCTTCCATGCCCACGAGTTGAGAGAATCTATATGCCATACCGTCGAACTTGTCTACAAAAAGAGAAAACTACCCTTACGAAATATCCGGTATCAGGCGTTCGCAAAGAAGACGAAGGTCATCAGCAGAAAAGTAAGCCTGCTCGAAGGGCATTCGCCTCAGTCGGTGAGGCAGTACCAGTTCGGCCGCCGAGTATATATGGCTCGATGTCAAGGTCTCACTCCCCTCCAAGGCCGCCGTGGCCAAAGCCGCTTTGAGGAGGGTGATGTCTGCTCTGTGTCCATCCACCTGAAGCTCGATACCGATACGAGCAATGACTTCTACCAGAACATCCGAATAAACGATCCGAGGAAGAAGCTCTCTTGCCACCTGCAAGCTCCGACGAAGACACTCTTCTTCCTCTCCGTAAGACTCTACAAACCCCTTGGGATCTCGTTCGAATGCCAGTCTGCGCTTCAAGACCTCACTGCGAGCCTCCACAGATCGTTCACCTCTGACCTCCACCGAGAGGGCAAAGCGATCCAAGAGCTGAGGACGCAAGTCTCCCTCCTCGGGGTTCATGGTCCCCACGAGTGTAAATCGGGCAGGATGTGCATACGAGATCCCTTCTCTTTCGATATGATTGACTCCCATGGCAGCAACGTCGAGGAGCACGTCTACCAGATAGTCCTCCAAAAGGTTGACCTCATCGACATAAAGGATGTTGCCATGCGAGCGAGCAAGGATTCCGGGTGAGAAGCAGACCTCTCCTGTCGAGATGGCGTGCTCTATGTCGATAGATCCTATCAGCTTGTCCTCTGTCGTGGCTATGGGGAGCTCCACGACTGTCATGCCGGCCTGCAGGGTACTCAGAGCCCTCACGATGGTGGACTTGGCTGTTCCCTTTTCGCCCAAGATCAGCACCCCTCCGAGTAAGGGATCCACGACATTGAGGAGTAAAGCCCGCTTCATCTTCTCCTGACCGACAATGGCAGAGAATGGGAAGTATATGGGTACGGTCGAGGTACTGTGATCGTTAGAGACTGTCATATAAGAGATTTGATTATTATATGGGTTGCAGATAGCATTGTTTATTTTTCTTTAGTGTAAGTTTGGCATAAAATTTTTCGATCAAGTGAGGGATGCCTAAGGATAAAAATCAAGTTATAGGACCTTCATTATCGAGTCTTACGATCTTCGTCATCGAATCTTACGACTTTCGTCATCGAGTCCTACGACTTTTTTCGATGGTTCTACTCCTTGGTCGACCTCCTTCCTCCTTCTTCCAACAGGCCTTCACAATCCAAAAAGACCTCCGTAAGCATCTCGATGGTCTCGGGCTTGGCATTCCACATCCCACGCTGAGCAGCTTCGAGGAGCTTTTCGGCCACCTCTTGAAGTGCCCATGGATTGACCTCTCTCATCCAGTCTCGATTGTCCGGATTACCGACGAAATGCTCGGCAAGTGCCTCATAGTTCCAGTCCAACACAGTGTCTGCCGTGGCATCCCACCCGAATATGTTGTCCATGTTGTACGCGATGTCGTATGCCCCTCGGTATCCATGTCGCTTGAGTCCCTCGATCCAGATGGGATTCAGTAGACGAGAGCGCATGACACGAGCAGACTCCTCCATCACAGTACGCACGATACTGCGTGAGGGATCTGAGGTGTTCCCATAGTAGGACTGTGGTGTCCGTCCGCTACACTTCTTCACCGCAGCAATGATACCTCCATGATAGATGTACTCATCGTCGATGTCATAGAGATCGAACCCGATGATGTTTTGGTTCTTGACGGTTGCTTCGACTTTGGAAAGACGACGCTCAAAGGCTTCTCTACGTAGGGCACCATGCAGACCTTGGGTGTAGGCATGACCACCCCAAGCGATGGCAGCTGTGCCGAGATCATCACTGTTTTGCCACTGTTTGGTCTCGACAAGTACATTTACACCTCCGCCATAAGTACCGGGAGGACATCCGAAGACACGGATCGCGGCCTCTTGACGTGCGGTCTCGGGATCTATGCCATCTTCGAGAAGTTGAGCCAGTTCCTCATCGTAGTGCTTCTTGACATAGTTGTCCTCGTGGCTTTCGTCGAGAGCAACGACGATGCGGACAGCTTCGTCGATAAGGGTGATGATGTTGGGAAAAGTATCTCTCAACAGACCGGAGATACGTGAGACGACATCGATACGTGGGCGTCCGAGTTCGGATAAGGGGATGACCTCCAGGCCGACGACCTTGTCTGAGGTGTCACTCAACCACTGCGGGCGCAAACCCATCAACCACAATATCTCTCCAATATCTTCGCCATAAGTGCGCATCTGATCTCCCGAGTACAAGACTATCGCTATACTATCGGGATATTTGCCGGTATCTTCCAGCTGTCGCTCCAAGAGCTGTGCACCGAGATTCATACCGATGGCATAAGCGGTATGCGAAGGGATCTCATTCGGATCGATGGCATACATATTACGCCCCGTAGGGAGGATGTCGAGAGCTCCCCGACAAGGACTTCCACCCTTGCCGGGTGGGACAAATCCGGCTTGAGTCCCGAGGTAAAGGTTCGCCAGTTCGTCAGTGGCTCTCATCAGTCGAGGATAAACCTCACTGATGGCAAGCTGCAACACTGCGCGTAGAGAGTGAGCCTCTCCCGTACATCTCCCAAGGATATGTGTGAGCTCTGCCTCATCGGGGGCATGAACAAATCCCGATGCAAGCATCGAGGTGATGACTTGTCTCGAAAGTGCAGTCAGACGATCGATCATCATCGAAGCGGTCATCCCTTCGGAGACGATGTGTTCGGGCGTATCTCTCAGCACATCTTCGCTATAGCCATAATAGCGTGCCAAGCCGTCCAAAAGCGAAGGTATCTTGCCATGTGGCAGTCTCAACAGCATACGGATGCTACTCTCCAAGCGTTCGGCTTCGGGCACTTGACCGAATATATGCAGACCATCACGTACCATGGATCCTTTGAGCGTCCCGAGCCAATTGTGCAACCTGACGAACAACTCTTCATCAACCTCTTGGTCTTCGGAGTAACCGATGTCTTTATCAAGGTTGAGCGTGACGACCTGTTGCAAGATCTCGGATCTGAGAGATGCCTTCTGAGCAGGGGTGATATTGCTTGTTAGGTACTTACTCACCAAAGCATCAAAGTCGGTCAAGTCGCCATAAGTGCCACCTTCAGTCATGGCTGGCTCCATGTGATTGAGCAGTACCGCTGCCGAACGCCTTTTCGCTTGGATCCCTTCACCGATGATGGCCGTATGGTATATGTACAGATGGGGCATATCTTCGGCATTCACAAGAGGGAAACAGGATCGGGACAAACCCTTCTCCTTCCCCGGCAACCACTCCAAAGAGCCGTGTGTCCCGACATGGATGAAGACATCTGCCTCAAAGACATGGCGGATCCATCGGTACAAGGCGATATAATAATGCGGACAGACGACTTCTGTGCTGTGGTAAATCTCCTCGGCATGCTCCTCATAACCTCTTGGGGGCTGAAGACCGATGAAGACATTCCCATTGATGATGCCGGGGACGGGCATCTGGTCGTCAATGACCTTAAATGTTCCCGGAGCCTTGTCCCAGCTTTTCGTGAGCCTTGTCTGTACCTCTTGTGTCAAGAGATCGTGCCAGCGCAAGTAAAGCGATGTGGGGATGCTGTCCACGGCACGTGCAAGGACCTCCTTGTCCTCGAGCCACCCCGTGTCATTGGTGACAGCATCGATGATGCGACCGATGATCTCATCACCATCCTTGTAACGATCGGGAAGATAAATGCCTTCTTTCCTGAGGATTTCGACAACATTGTACACACTCTGAGGAGAATCCAGTCCTGCGGCACAACCGATACTGTCGTTGCGCGGAGGCATATTGTGAAAGATGATGGCGATGCGCTTCTCCTCATTGGGTTTGCGCCTGAGCAGTGCCCATCGAAAGGCCAGCTTTGCGACAGTCTCGATGCCTTCTGCAAAAGGAGCATAGTAAGGCAACCCATCATCAGCAAGCTCTCTCGTACCTATGGGATAACCGTCTATCTGACCGTCAAACTCCGGATAACAAACCGATGAGATAAGTGCAATGGCATCCAAGCCCTCTACATTCTTACGATACTCTTCAGCACTGTGATATGTCGTATAGGCTTGTAAGATGGGAAGATTGAGACGTTCGATGATACCGGTCTTGTCATCCTCGCGAGCCCATATCGGCCCCGCCTGCTCAAAGACTCCCATCGAATAAGGCATAAGGTTGATGATGCTGTCGGGGATCGGTACACCGTCATGCAAGAAGTACTTTTCCAGTGCAACCGAAAGGCCTTGTTCGCCGGTGACAGGGTCCTCAGATCCTGTCGTGAATATGGGCAATACTTTGGCTCCAAGGGTTTCGATACAGGAGAGCAGACTGTCTACGTGAAGGAGATTGTGAGAACGACAGAGATAAAACGGCACTATGACACCTATGACACTTACCCCTCGTGTCTTCGCATCCAGTAGTTGGCGGACATAAACCTGTTCGTCCTCTTCTTCTTGGCCATAGATCCCTTGCCAACGCGGATACCGTGCTGGCTCATAGTCGAGGGACAACCCTCCAAAACGCGATGCGACAAAACGATGCAACCGGGTGGCATTGTCGGCATCAAAGCATTTGATATAGCGTTGTATGGTAAGGTAATCCGCTTGATTGACTTTGAGACGTGGCAGGAGCTCTGCGACTTCATCTTCCATGTTGGAGAACACGAAAAGAACTTGTCTACTTGCGAGTTCATCGAAGAGACGGTTGAGCCCCCTAAAGCAAGACACCGAGCCGTGGGTCAAGAGAAATATAAAGTCAGCCTCTTTGACTAACCTCCATCCTACTGTGTCTCCACTGTCAAGGAGAGATACCCCTATCCGATCCACTCGGATAGAAGGGTCATCTTGAGATGGTGCCACAGAGGTATGGCCGTCAAGGATGTAAAGGATGCGGTATGTCAAATCAGAAGCCATAGTATCGTCGAGCGTCAAATGTATCTTAGGTAATGGTATTGATCAGAGTGACCAAGTCTTTGATGCAGGAGGCTGTATGATGCACCGAGCCTTGAGCAAGGTGCCAAACACCATCTTTGACTTGTACAGAAAGAGTGTCAGGCTGTTTGTCTGTCGCAAGATCATAACCTATGCGCCCGAGAGCCCTCTTTGTCCAAATGTATGACAACCCTTCGGCCTCGAGGTGTATGACCTTACTCTTTGCAAGTCGGGTGACGAACTCTCCTGCCTCTGAGTCGTAGCCCAACCATTCGTTGCCGAATGTCTTTTCGACACTTCCGGCAAGCACAAGATCTTCCGGCGCCCCCGTGGTGAGTCGTCCCTCACGATCCAAGAGCCATATCGTATCTGCCCAGGACAAGGCAAGATCGAGCTCATGGGTCGAGACAAGGATGCTACGCTTCATATCGTGTGCCAGCCTACGGAGCATGAGTATGACATCAAGACGAGAGGGAAGATCCAAATGTGCCGTGGGCTCATCCAAGAGGATCAACGGGGTCTGTTGTGCCAAAGCTCTTGCTATCATCGTGCGTTGGCGTTCACCATCGCTAAGTTCGGACAACGTACGTTGCTCCATCCCCCTCAGATTGCACAGTTCAATAGCCTCTGCAACCAATTTGTGATCATACTCCGACAACTTCCCAAGATAGCCGATATGTGGATAACGACCGATACTCACAACATCCTCGACGGTCATCGTCGCACTCGTTATGCGCTCTGTCAAGACAAGACTGAGCATCTTTGCGATCTGACCTATCGACTGCTTCGCCACGCTCTCTCCTCCAATGAGAACCTCGCCTGATATAGGGGGTAGCAGACCGGCAATGGTGTGCATGAGGGTAGACTTACCACTCCCATTGGGACCCATAAACATGACCAACTCTCCCGGAGCTATCGAAACGTTGAGATCCTTGGAGATGATGCGTTCACCCCTTTTCCTATCACGATAGCCTGTAGAAAGGCCTTTGGTTTGTAGTCCGAAACTTGTACTCATCACCAAACAAAACTATAAAACAGAGGACGAACGATGATCTTTTATCACGATGAAGATGACCACAGGTGCACCTATAAGAGAGGTCAATGCATTGATCGGCAGTAGCATCCCTTTGCCCAAAAGTTGGGTCAGGATGTCACAGATGATCAGCAGGAGAGATCCGGACAACATCGTGGCAGGGATGAGTATGCGATGATCACTCGTCCGAAACAACAACCTGACAAAATGAGGGACTGCCATCCCAAGGAACGCAATAGGCCCTGTGAAGGCTGTGATACATCCGGCCAACATACTGGTGATTCCGATAAGGGCAAAGCGGACGAACTTGACATTCGTACCCACGGAGCGTGCATAGTTCTCTCCGAGAGCAAGGGCGTTCATCTGCTTGGGCATGAGCAGGGCGAAGACAAGCCCGGCAGTGATGATCGGGATCATCAGATGAAGTTGTCTCCATGTCGTCCCCGAAACGCTCCCAAATGACCACAAAAGATATGTCTTGAGCGTCTCTTCATCACTGAAAAACTGCAAGATCGAGATAATCGCACTCGAAAGGAAGCCGACCATAACCCCTACGATCAGCACCGAGACTATATTTCTGACCCTACTTGCCACTGCCGAGATCAGTAGCAACACCACCGACGAACCGATACACGCCGAGATGATGATACCCCAGGTAGATACTCCGGAGTTGAATATCGCTACCGAAGGGAACAAGCTGTAAGCCATCGTGTACATGGCCACTCCCACACCGGCACCACTATTGATCCCAAGGATAGAAGTATCCGCCAAAGGGTTGTGAAAGAGGTTTTGCATCTGCAAGCCTGCAATCGCAATACCGGCTCCGGCAAAGAGAGCTGTCAGAGCTTTGGGTAGGCGGAAGTTATGGATGACATAGCTTGATGTTTCGCCGTTGTCTCCGTTCCAAAGCGTACGAAGGACGGCCTCGGGCGAGATAGATACGGCACCTGACATGATGTCGAGCACAAAAGCCACTATGATCAGCAGCAATAGGATGAGTAGGAGGACTCTTGATCTTAGCGTCATCGAGAAAGCCTTTTATGTAAGGTCAGAAAAAGAGAAGACTATCCTATCAATCATTGGTCAGCTTTGTCCAATAGACAGTCTCATACTCCGGAAGCAGGTCGGGATGAGCGATCTTGATGATGTCTTTGAGCAAAAGATCGGGATGGTAAGGCCCACTTTCCCAGAAGTCGTTTCCACCATTTTCATTGACCAGCTTGCGATCCACCCAGATATTTCCCTCTTTGGCCGCATCGAAGTGACGGTAACGCTCATTGAGTGAGAGGAAGTCTTCGAGCGTGGTCAATTCTCCTGTCATGAGGCAGAGCCACAGCTTTTTGTGGCGATGATTTGCAAAAATATACTCAAAACTCGTAGGACGGTTGTCAAGCTCTCCCGGCACATAATCGTAGGCCACCTTGGCATCTGCAAAAAGGTTGGTGATATAAGCATATTCACCGGGGAGATGCCATACCCCTTTGTAGTCTTTACCATACATGATAGGGACGATCTCGGTCACTCCTTCAGCGAGTTTTCGAGCCTCCTCGTAGCGCAAGACCATATCTTGGAAAGCACTATCGGCCAACTCATTACGACCGAAGAGCATCGCCATGACCTTGAACCACTCGGCACGGCCAAGGAGATTGCGTTCCTTCCAGTTGTTGTAATAAACTATATTGATCCCCGAAGCCATGATGTCTTCGTCCTTATCTGTCGCACTATAAACATCCTGAAGATAGATCTCGGGATGTAAGCCGATCAGCGACTCCACATCTCGGCTCATACCTCGCCCTATCCCCTGGACATAACCCTCTTTGATGCGACGTTGGACGATCGTATCATTGACATAGTGAGGGTTGCTGCAAGCGATGAGTTTGTCGTATATCTTGAGGATGGAGAGAGCCCCGATCTCTGTCGAAGAGTTACACGCAAGGGTAAGGGCAGGGACCGGGATCAACTTCGCCTTGGGCGACACCACATGAGGGGCATCGGTCCAACGAGGATAAAGGACATAATAACCGGCAGTATCAAGTGTCCCCGGTGTATAGATGACAAGTTCCTTGTGTGTGTCATGATTTTGGACGGAAAAGCCCTGAGCATATTCGACTCTTACAGGAAAAGCGAAATCCAGAGAGTCACTCACCGCATCCATGCCCTGAGTCGTCTCACCACTCTTGGCAGAAGGAGTACATGAGCCACAGATGAGGATGAGGAGACATATTCCCAATAGTTTGGAGATATTCATCATACGATACCTATTTTATGTTTTACCATCAAATTACTCAATGGGGTATCGTAGACGAAACAAACATTTGGTAGTAGGACATACTGCACTCTCGCCAATTATATGACGAATAAAGGCAGACACTCTCCACATACTAATGTCATCATCAGTCTCTTCAACCCGAGAAACATCGGCTATCCTAAAGAGGCAGGTCTTCCGACTCGATCCGAAGTACTGCGCCTTCCCATCCTCTTTTATCCAAAGACAGTGGCATCGTACAGTACCATGATGATCTTACGGCTACGGGGACAGTGTCGGCTTTGCACCGACTTCCCTTTTAATCCCATTCTCATGAGAGACTGATAGCACTCTCAAAATTGGGGAACCTCAATAGTGTCTGTGGGGAAACTTCGCCCCACATCAATAGCAAGACAAAGATAGATAATTTTTGTATCAATTCGGAAATGCCCTCTTCTCATTGTGTCAGATAGGGAGACATACCACAAAAAAGCCCCTCCGCACAGGTGGCTTGAAGCCTGTGGGAGGGGACGAACAGACCAAAAGTCTTACATTGTCAAAAAAAAGAGTTTTTAGTTATTTGATCTGCACAATAAACATGGAGTCTAGTGTTTTTTTAGTTCTTCTTACCTATGGTTCTTTCATTTCTTTTCGTATGACAAGAGGCGTTGATCGCCTTCGAGCGCACGCAGGTGTGAGATGTCCTGAGTGACCTCGACGACACCGAGGTATTCGCCCTCAGGATTACGGACGGCTGTGTACTCGATGTGGATGAAGCGTCCCATGAAGTTGGACAACCAAAATGCCGCCTTACTCTCTCTACCGGCCTTGAAGTCCTCAAGTATCTGCTCCACAATATGGACACTACCCGGAGGGTGACACATACGCACATCACGACCGATGATGGATCTGTTGCGCTCAAAGACACGCTTGGGACTGTGAGAGAAAAACCTCACCTTGTCATCCTTATCGACAAAGGTGATGTCGATGGGCAGGTGGATGAAGAGGGCTTCGAGCTCTTCGATGTTGAAGTTGCCCGACGAGAGACGAATGGCTCCACTATGTGCATTGACCGCTGCACTTTCCGAAGTACTATCCACGCCTTCGGGCCTCCACTCATCCTCCGGATCGATGAGTGTGTAGCCAAATTCTGGCGTCTCTTGGTAGACCTTGTACCACTCTTCGTCGCTCAAGACATCCATAGACATCGGGAAGAGGATCTCCTCTTCTTTCATGATCATCCCCTCGATCATCTCCACCGCAGGTGCGATGGTAGATGTGAGAGCATCACGAAATGCATCAGCAGTAGAGATGCCGGCCTTGAGAACTTCGACCGAAGCCTTGAGCTGTGCACGAGTCTCGTCGTGCTTGCCCCAGAGGACCTTGGGAGGTCCTGTGATGTGATGCTTCTCAAGGTAGGGGAAGAGAAGATACTCCTTGCGTTTGTAGTGCTTGTCGACGTCCCAAAAGTTGTTGAGGATCGTACGGAGCTGCATGAGATAGCCCGGGACTTGGTTGTCAGAGATGCCTTTCACAGCTTCAACGAGGGCATAGAAGTCCTTGATCTGAAGACGGATGGCGCTGTTCTCCTTCTTGAACGTATCCACAGGATGTCCTGCTGGGACAGGCTTTGCCCCTTCGAGGTCGATACTGCCGTCAAGGACTGCAGTGTGGAGGTCGCAGAAGCTGAGGATCTCCTCCTCGGTGAGGAGCTTGTCGTTGATGAGCTCCTGCTCGACCTCGACCACCTCATTGTATGGGATAGAGCGTAGGCGTTCGATGAGACGGTCTCTCACGGCATCGGCCTGCTCACCATTATGTATCTGGAGAAGGAGTTCTCGTAGTTCTTCCTTTCTCCTTGATGCGTTGTTGATGTACTCACTCATGATTACAGTGTTTTTTGTGGGAAGGTTTAGTATTGCAGCTGATTAAGCCCCAAGAAAGTGGCGCAAGTCTTCGTCCACTTCGGTGATGGGGGCGATGCCAAAGGCATTTACGAGAACGTTGGCAACGTTAGGAGACAAGAACGCAGGGAGTGTAGGCCCCAAGTGGATGTTCTTGACACCCAAGTGAAGGAGTGCAAGGAGGACGATGACGGCCTTCTGCTCGTACCATGCAATGTTGTAAGCGATAGGGAGATCGTTGAGGTCTTCGAGACCGAAGGCTTCCTTGAGCGCAAGGGCGATCTTCACGAGAGAGTAGCTGTCGTTGCACTGACCTGCATCGAGGACACGTGGGATACCGTTGATGTCGCCGAGAGGAAGCTTGTTGTAGCGGTACTTAGCACAACCCGCAGTGAGGATGACTGTGTCGTGTGGAAGCTTTTCGGCAAACTCAGTGTAGTAGTTACGTCCCTTCATACGACCGTCACAACCACCCATGACAAAGAACTTGCGGATAGCTCCACTCTTGACAGCCTCGACGACCTTATCGGCAAGGGCAATGACCTGATTGTGCGCAAACCCACCGATGATCTCGCCTGTCTCTACTTCCTTTGGAGGGAGGCACTTCTTGGCATGCTCGATGAGAGCAGAGAAGTCCTTGGGCTGTCCGTTTTTGCGATCTTCGATGTGCTTGAAACCTTCGAAACCTGATGCACCTGTCGTGTACACACGGTCTGCGTAAGTAGAAGTCTTACGAGGTGGGACGATACAGTTCGTCGTGAAGAGGACGACACCGTTGAAGTTCTCGAAGTCCTCGATCTGATGCCACCAAGAGCTTCCATAGTTACCGACGAAGTGCTCGTATTTCTTGAACTTTGGATAGTAGTTCGCAGGCAACATCTCGCTGTGTGTATAGACATCGACACCTGTACCCTCGGTCTGCTTGAGGAGCTCTTCCATATCCTTGAGGTCATGGCCACTGATGAGGATACCGGGATTGTTACGCACGCCGAGGTTGACCTTGGTGATCTCAGGATGACCATAGCTGGAGGTATTGGCCTTGTCGAGAAGGGCCATGACTTGTACACCGAACTTCCCTGTCTCAAGGACAAGAGCTGTAAGCTCATCAGCCGAAAGACCGTCGTTGGTCGTAGCGACAAGAGCTCTTTGCATGAATGCGTAGATCTCACCGTCTTCGTAACCGAGATTGTAGGCATGTTCGGCATAAGCGGCCATACCCTTGAGCCCATAGATGGTCAACTCTCGCAGCGAACGCACATCTTCATTTTCGGTAGCAAGGATGCCTACCTCCACAGCCTTGGTAGCCATTTCCATCTCGGTCTCCCCACTCCAAGAGATACCATCGAAAGTGACATCATCGAGGTTACCGCCGATCGAAAGGAGGTGAGCCTTCGCAGAATCACGAAGCTCCTGAGCTATACGGATACGAGTGATGAAGCGAGACTTGTCAAAGTTGGCATTCGTGATCGTCATGAACATACTGTCGACCACAAACTTGTTGATCTCGGGAAGTTCTACACCCTTTTCTCTGAGCCTTACAGTGATGTGAGATATTCCCTTGCAGAGATAGAGAAGCAAGTCTTGGAGGTTAGCCACATCTGCGGTCTTACCGCAAACGCCCACAACCGTACAACCTTGATTTTTAGAAGTCTCTTGACATTGATAGCAAAACATCTGTCCCATAGCTTTATCGTTTTTTTTGTGATGAGTATTATCTTGATTCTGTACCGCAAAGGTAGGGGGAGATATTCGCTAAAAACGTAACCGAAGTTACATCTTAAAACTTTCACAAAAAATAACGTTTCTCACTTTCATAACGTATCAAAAGAAACACAAAGTCAACACCGACAAACCTAAAGAAGTGTGCTCTCACGAGTACAGATTCTCTCGGATGACAGAATGATTTCTGTCGGGGAAACAGAGTGTTTTCTGGACGGGGACAGAATGAAATCTGTCCCCTGACGGAAAGTATGTCTTACAAAATCAGAGTTTGCCCCCGATATGAAGTACGAGACCCTTCAAGTATTCGCCCTCGGGATGATAGATACTGACGGGATGATCGGCAGGCTGACTGAGGACTTGGAGTACCCTCACGTGACGACCGGCAGACAGTGCGGCAGTGAAGACGGCTTGTCTGAACTGTAGGGGTGACACAGCTTGCGAACAACTGAAAGTAAATAAGATACCACCATCGGGCATCTTTGAGATCGCTTCGGCATTGATGCGTCGATAACCCTGCAAAGCATTGTGTAGTACACCTCTGTGCTTGGCAAAAGCCGGAGGATCGAGGACGACAAGGTCATACGCACCATACTCCATATCTTCCAAAAACTTGAACGCATCCGCAGCATGGGCTTCATGTCGGGCGACGACAGAAGCATCGAAGTTGTTGGCGACATTGCGATTGGTGAGGTCTATGGCTTTGGCCGAACTATCCACCGACACCACACTCTCTGCGCCACCCCTGAGCGCATATAGAGAGAAGCCACCCGTGTAGCAAAACATATTCAAGACCTTTCGTCCCTTGCTATATCTTTCGAGAAGGCTTCTATTCTCCCTCTGATCGATGAAGAATCCTGTCTTCTGCCCTTTTAGTATATCCGGTACGATACGAATGCCGTTTTCGTCACAAATAGGCTCCTGCCACTCACCGGCGAGGATACCGCTTCGCTCGTGATCCTCTTGCTTATTGGGCAGAGTGGTCTCGGACTTGTAGTAGACACATTTGAGTGCACCATCGTAGACCTTCATCAGTTGCCCTGCGATCATCTTGCGACGTCGGTGTATGCCTATCGTATGAGCTTGTAGCACCGCTACATCCCCATAAATATCGATGATAAGTCCGGGGATATAATCTCCCTCACCGTGCACAAGGCGATAGATCGACTCGTCGCGAACAAGCCCCAAAGAGTGACGAAGATGATGTGCTTCCTTCAGAAGGGTGTACCAGAAGTCGCCACTCTCGATGTCTGCACCTTCGTCAAACGAAAGAATCCGGACAGCGATCGAGCCCTCTTCGTAATAGCCATGCCCCAAGCACTCGCCATCCCTCGTGAAGACGGACACGGAGTCACCGGCCTTAAGGTCGGCATCACTGTCCATACGTATCCCCATGGAGAATATCCATGGATGCCTGCGTTCTACTGCTTTGAGTCTTGAGTCCTTTATGGTTATGCGTTTGCGTTTCATATCTTTATTCTTCTTGCTTATCGCTGATTCGTTTGCGTGTGGAGTGAGGCTTCTTTCTGAACGAACGAGCCTTCGGGACGGTCTTCTTCATCGGCTCAAAGACATTCTCCACCATCGCCGGCCTGAAGACATCTTTGAGCGCATCGAATATCCGCAGTCCTGCCCATGCGTCCAATCCGGCATAGTTGATCTGTGCTTCGGTGAGTGTCTCCTTCTCCCAATCAGAGAGACGCTGCCCCTTGGTAAGGCGTTTACCATAGAGGAGTGCATATATCTTGGAGAGGGAGCCTACCTGCATCTGATTTTCGACCGTAAGCCGTCGGATCTCCAGCATTCCCGCCGGTGTCCACTCATAATCGCTCCGAAGGATCCTTGCATCGTCGTGTATGCCCACGCCCACTTTTATGAGTTTTTTATCCTCTATGATCGCTCTCAAAGGAGCTTTGGCTTCGTCCGAAAGTCTAATAAGTCGGAAGATATAGGATCGCTCGGCATTGGCCAACTGCAGGAGTGCCACCTTGTGTGTCACCCCCTTCGTGAAACTCGGCTTCGTCTCAGTGTCAAACCCGACAATCTCAGAAGATCTGAGCAAGTCGCACACCTCCCCCACCCGATCGATGGGAGTCGTCTCATCTATCACCTCGACGGGGATAGGGATGACCTCTATGGGCAGTTCGTTCAGTTCGTCTTTGCTGATTTCTCTTGTCAGATCTGTCATCTAAGTGCTTTTATGCTTCGTCATACAATTCGGACAAATCCTCATCACCCCATTCATCGCTGTCATATCCGGTATTACCCTCTGATGTATTGGCATCTATACGATGGAGTTGGCGAAGGACGGTCAGCAACTTGGTGCCCCACTCATACCTGAATGTATAAGCGATCTCGGCAATGGCCTGCTCCTTGAGGCTCTCGACACCCTCACGATACACCCACATGGCATCCATGAGGTACTGATAGAGATCTGCCATGAGCTCGGACAAACTCATACCTATCGGGGTCTCGGAGTACACCATGTCGTAGACTTCGGTATCCAGAAACATATCCTCTTCGGCAAAGACGGCTTCGAGCAATCGTTTTACTCTCTCGTAGTCCTGCTCCGTCACCACACGCTCAAGGCTGGCAAAAGGATCTGTCGCCATCGCAGGTAGCGACAAAGCAGTCGCATACAGCGTAGCGAGTATCTTTCGGCAGTTGGTGATCGTCTCTGTATCCCACTTTTGTGAGGCATCGGGTGCCAATAGGGCACAGTACCTGACAGCCTGAGTCACGAAAGCGATGATCTCATCCCGGTATATGTTTTTATTCATTCGATGATGGTCTAAGTATTGTAATACAAAGTTAATGAAATACCTTCTAATTGCACGAGAGTTTTGTGACAAGAAACATATCTGCTCGCCAACCTCTTTTGTATTACGGACATAGGTCATACAATGACAGAAAACTTTATCTTTGTCGAAGATAAACATCCAACGAAAGACATAACACTATATTATTTCACCAAGATAAAGCCATTGTAAGATTATGAGACTTTTTATTCGTTTGATGCGAGAGATACACAAGATACTGGGGACACTTTTGTCCGTCCTCTTCCTCATGTGGTTTATCTCGGGCATGGTGATGATCTATAAGCGATTTCCGAACGTCAATAGGATCATACACAAGTACCAGACCTCTCTCCCCGACAGTCTTCCCGACATTCAGCTCCTTTCGGGCGTCCTTCCGGACAGTGCCTCTATCCGCTCGCTGTCGATCGAGATGGAGAGAGAGCAAGCCCTCTTCAACATCTCCACGGACAAGGGCAAGTTCAAACTATCTGCGGACACTCTGTTGCAAGAGGTCAAGTTTGGAGAAGTGACATTTGCCGAAATAGAGAGCTACGCAAAACGCTTTGCGAATGGCAACATCGCACGAGTGGACACACTGAGGCAGCTGGAGCAGTGGATCCCGATGTCTTCGTTCCGCTCACATTTCCCCATATACAAGTTCATTTACGATGATCCTGACAAGTCTTACCTCTATGTTTCATCGACGACGGGCAAAGCCCTTCAGTTCGTGACGAAGTCTGACAGATTTTGGGCATGGCTGGGACCTATCCCCCACTTCTTGTACTTCTGGCAACTGAGACAAGATGCCAAGTTGTGGAATTCGGTCGTATCCTGGCTGTCGGGACTTGGTGCGATCATGTGTCTTGCCGGGGGTGTCATGGGTATATACTCGTATGTCGTTGTATGGAAGAGACGAAAGAAGTTCCGCAGTCCGTACAAAAAATGGGACTTTAAGTGGCATCACATCACAGGATTTTTCTTCGGATTCTTTGTCTTCATGTTCATCTTGAGTGGATTCATGTCTCTCAACTCGTTGCCCAAATGGTTTATGAAGAATGAAGACACGACCCTCTCAGAGCGACTCTTCGACGAAGAGCCCCTTGTCCTCAATGAGCTCCAAGGCGATTACCGTGCCATCTTGGCTGCTTATCCCGGAGAGGTGAAGGAGATCGGTCTCAAAAGGTATGAGGACCGTCAGTTCTACACCGTACAGACGACCGAGGAGTCACTGACCCTCGAAGTCGTCGGCAACGAGGTCAGACCGTTCCGACTCACACAGCAGGAGGTCGAGGGCAAACTGAACAAGGTCCTCGGACGTCCGTACACCATCACTCTGATGACAGAGCCCGACAACTACTACGGAGGCAATCCCCGTCGGACACCACTTCCGGCCTATCGGGTAGAAGTCCAAGACAACGACCGCACCACACTCTATGTCAGCGCAGAGAATGGCCGCACACGACACTATACGGCACGTAGCAGGATCGAGAGATGGATATATCCGGCATTCCACACGTTCAAGGTCAAGCCATTTGTAGGTAACCCTCTTGCACGAGACATCTTCTTGTGGATCCTGCTCATCGGTGGCACCGTGGTATCATTCACAGGCGTTGTACTGGGCATCAAGTATATCAAGAGGTTATTCACCCGAAAGAGACGAAAATAACTCTTAAAGTCAAACGATAACCGCAAGGTGGCAGGCGATCGGAAAGCACAAATTCCATCCGATCGCCTGCCACCTTGTTTTTATCCGATCACACCACCCTCTCATTCCCCAAGCACTCTCTCGCAAGTCATCCTGAAAAAAGTCTTAGGAGACGACAAAAAAGGTCGTAAGATTCGATGACGAAAGTCTTACGAATCGATGAAACAAGTCTAACGACTTTTTTATGGGCATGATGATATCGAGTGTAACAAACGATTTGGGCAAGTTCAAAGAAAGAAATGACAATAAAAAAGTCCCCCAAAAAGCAACACAAAAAGACACAGAAACGGAGAGTCAATTCCGATCTCCAGACCTTTTACCGTGGAGCGACCTATAGAGCTAAGTCCAAATGCGAAATACTCCCTCAAAATGGGGATGGTTAAACTTTTGATACGCAATGAAATTTCTTTATATTTGCTTGGGTGGTTGTATCACCCAATTTTTATGACCGATACTCTCGTCTGCTGTATGAGCAGAGAATGCGGTCGGAACACATTTACAACAAAAACAAAACGACATGAATTCTATATTTGGTAAACTATTCGGTGCTTCTTCATCCCTATCAATGCAAGATATATATGACCTCGTACATCGAGACGGCGCAGTACTCTTGGACGTACGCACAGCCGATGAGTACCGCAAGGGCAAAGTCCACAACAGCATCAACATCCCGATCGACGAACTCGCAGAGAGGACTTCCGAACTGCCCAAGGATCGTCCGATCATCGTCTACTGTGCAAGCGGTGGACGTAGCTCCATGGCTCACCGCCTCCTCAAAGAGAAAGGGTTTGAGAAGGTGCACAATGCCAAGGTCTGGGAAGAGGTTTCTGCGGCATTGGACCGTCGTAAGTGATGTTTTTATTATTCTTCACCTCCGAAGGATCATAAAAAACTGCACAAAACAAACATCCTTGTGCAAAAAAGTAAGTATATTTGCAATTGGTAAAGAATGAACAGCTACTGTTTAGTAGTAGTCAATAACACTTGAAGCAGGTATGGTAATGTTATTACCTGCTCGACCCTAAAATGAAGTTATTATGAACATTTCTCACATCGAACACCTCGGGATTGCGGTCAGAAGCATCGAAGAATCCCTACCCTACTATGAGGGCGTACTCGGTCTAAAGTGCTACAACATCGAAGTAGTTGAAGACCAAAAGGTGAAAACGGCATTTTTCAAAGTCGGAGGAACCAAGATCGAACTCCTCGAACCCACATCCGAGGACAGCACCATCGCTAAGTTCATCGAAAAGAAGGGAGAAGGCGTGCATCACATCGCATTTGCAGTACCTGATGTGGAATCATCTTTGAGAGAGTGCGAAGAAAAAGGAGTATCCCTCATAGATGCCCATCCTCGTAAGGGTGCTGAAGGGCTCAATATCGCCTTCCTTCATCCTAAATCAACGAGAAGTGTGCTTACCGAACTTTGTTGTCATCCAACAGAAGCGAAGTAATCAGACTCGGCTCACAGGGCACGAACAAGACATCAAAATTTATCTAAAATATACAGTATGAGTACACAAGTAGAAAAGATCAAAGAACTCATAGATCTTAGAGCACAAGCTCGCATGGGTGGTGGCGAAAAACGTATCGCCAGCCAGCACGCAAAGGGCAAGCACACTGCCCGCGAACGTATCCAGATGCTCCTTGACGAAGGGAGCTTCGAGGAGACAGACATGTTTGTACAGCACCGTTCGTCCAATTTCGGTCTGGACAAGACAAAGTTCCTCGGTGATGGTGTCGTCACAGGTAGTGGTACCATCGACGGCCGTCTCGTGTATGTCTTCGCTCAGGACTTCACCGTCTTCGGTGGTGCTCTTGGTGAAATGCACGCAATGAAGATCTGTAAGGTGATGGATCAGGCCATGAAGATGGGAGCACCTCTCATCGGTATCAATGACTCGGGTGGTGCTCGTATCCAAGAGGGTGTCAATGCCCTTGCGGGTTACGCAGAGATCTTCCAGCGCAACATCCTTGCTTCGGGACTCATTCCTCAGATCTCAGCGATCTTTGGTCCTTGTGCAGGAGGATCTGTATATTCGCCTGCTCTCACGGACTTCAACATCATGTGCAGAGGGACAAGCTATATGTTCCTCACAGGCCCTAAGGTCGTGAAGACTGTGACTTATGAAGATGTGACTCAAGAAGAACTCGGTGGTGCTGATGTACACACGACAAAGTCAGGTGTGGCTCACTTTGCCGTGGATGACGAACAACAAGGTCTCGACCTCATCCGTCATCTCATCAGCTTCATCCCACAAAACAACCTCGAAGAGGCTCCTTACTACGAGTGCACAGACCCTGTGGATCGTCTCGATGATGCACTCAACGAAATCATCCCTGAGAGCCCCAACAAGGCTTACGATATGTACGAAGTCATCGGATCTATCATCGACAACGGGGAGTTCCTCGAAGTACACAAGGACTACGCTCAAAACATCATCGTCGGCTTCGCAAGATTTGGAGGTCAGTCAGTAGGTATCGTAGCCAACCAACCTCGTGTGATGGCAGGTAGCTTGGACTGTAACGCATCTCGAAAGGGTGCTCGCTTCATCCGCTTCTGTGATGCCTTCAATATCCCCATCGTTTCTCTCGTCGATGTACCGGGCTTCCTTCCGGGCACAGGTCAGGAGTACAACGGTGTGATCACCCACGGTGCAAAGCTACTCTATGCTTATGGCGAAGCAACAGTGCCTAAGGTAACCGTCATCCTACGTAAGGCTTATGGTGGTGCTTACATCGTGATGAGCTCTAAGCACCTCCGTGGTGATGTCAACTACGCTTGGCCTTCGGCTGAGATCGCAGTCATGGGCCCTGCCGGTGCTGTGGAAGTGGTCTTTGCTAAGGAGGTAGCCAATGCAGAAGATCCTGCCAAGGCAGCTCTCGAAAAAGAAGCTGAATACCGTGAAGCATTCGCAAATCCTTACAACGCGGCTTCTTATGGTTACATCGATGATGTCATCGAACCTCGCAACACACGTTTCCGCATTGTCAGAGCACTCAACCAGCTACAGACAAAGAAGGTGACCAACCCTGCGAAGAAGCACGACAACATCCCTCTATAATCTCAAACGAAGATGATAAGAAATACCATCAACTGGGGTATCATCTTAGTGCTGTCGATGCTTTCGCTATCGACATGGGCTCAGTCGGTGCGTTCGCTACGCATCAACGAAGTGCTCCTTGTCAACGAAAGCAGTATCATGGATGGATATGGCAACAGAGGTGCGTGGGTGGAGATATACAACACCTCCGCCGCGACCCTCAACCTTGGAGGATGCTTTCTCACCGATGACATCACCAAGCCCACCAAGTATCCCATCCCTCGTGGAGACAGAGAGACGCTCATCCCCCCTCGCCAACACAAGATCGTCTGGCTGGATGGAGCAGAAGAGCGTGGCACCTTCCATGCAAGCGTTGTCCTTGATCCTGAGCAAGAGAGCACCCTTGCCCTTTTTGACTCTGACGGGAAGACCTTGATCGACAAAGTCACCATCCCATCGGGATTGAGAGCTGACGAAAGCTACGCAAGGACAGAAGACGGTAAAGGGAGCTTTACAGTATCTGAAAGTCCTACCCCAAAAGCCAACAACAAGCTCATCATAGCACAAGGAAACACAGAGTTCTTCAAGACCCACGACAGAAGTGGTATCGTAGCGACACTTATATCGATGCTCGTCGTTTTCAGTTCACTCATAGTCGCCTACATCATCTTCAAGATGATCGGAAGGACAGCGGTGAAGTTGGTGAAGAAGAAGTCTGTAAGTGCGGGAGCATCACACGAGGAGGCAGAGGCTTCCCTCGACATCCCTGGGGACGTCTACGCTGCAATAGCAATGGCTCTTCACCAGCATGCCAACTCGTTCCATGACGAGGAGAGCACGGTGATCACCATCGACAGAGTGCGTAGAAGATACTCTCCTTGGAGTTCGAAGATACACACCCTCACTGAACGTCCTCAGAGACATAGACAGTCACATAATCCCTCACCTAAGAAATAAATGACATCAAATATGAAAAAAGAAAACACTAAAAAGACGCCGGCAAAGAAGAAAAGTGCCGCAAATGTGTCAGATGATGTCTACACAGCGATAGCAATGGCTCTTTATGAAGCGACCTCTATGCCTCATGATGAGGAGCACAGGGTGCTCACCTTTAAACGTGCTTATCGCACGACTTCGCCATGGGCAATGAAGACGCTTACCCTTAGGGAGCTACCAAGGAGATAGGATTAAATTTATTAGCGAACAAGTTAAGAACACACTTAATCATAATGAAAAAGTTTAACTACACCATCAACGGTATCAAATACCGTGTGGAGATCAATAGTATCGAAGGCAATGTGGCAGAAGTCACAGTCAACGGGAGCACTTACAAGGTGGAGCTCGACAAAGAACAAGAGGTAAAGCAAATGCCTAAGCCTACTCCTGTATCCCGTCCTACCACAACAGCCACTCCCAAGCCGGCAGCTGCTCCTGCACCTGCAGCGGCAGCACCTGCAGCAGGGGGTAGCGGTGCTCCGGTGGTATCACCACTCCCCGGAGTCATCATCGGAGTACACTGCAAGGTGGGTGACGAAGTCAAGAGAGGCCAGCGCATCCTTGTCCTCGAGGCAATGAAGATGGAAAATGACATCAAGGCAGACAGGGATGGTACCATAACCTCGATCGCGGTTTCTCAAGGAGACAACGTCCAAGAAGGTGCTACCCTCGTAACTATTGGCTAAGTAAGAGATGGATGCTGGTATCTTTCAATTTTTTGGAGAGAGCTTAGAGATCTTTCTTTCGTACACCGGCTTTGCAAACGCCACACCAGGACATATTGTGATGCTCTTGGTGGGGCTTTTGTTCATCTTTCTTGGGATAAAGTATGAGTTCGAACCCCTACTCCTCATCCCGATCGGCTTCGGTATGCTTATCGGTAACATCCCATTCAAAGATGCCGGCCTGCAAGTCGGTATATATGAAGAGGGCTCCGTGCTCAACATACTCTACCAAGGTGTCAAACAAGGCTGGTACCCCCCTCTTATCTTCCTGGGTATAGGGGCTATGACAGACTTCTCTGCTCTCATCTCGAACCCAAAGTTGATCCTCATCGGGGCAGCAGCTCAGTTTGGGATCTTCGCTGCCTATATCGTAGCTCTGTATCTCGGCTTTGAGCCGAACCAAGCCGGTGCGATCGGGATCATCGGTGGAGCTGATGGTCCGACAGCGATCTTCTTGTCGTCCAAGCTCGCACCCAACCTTATGGGTGCCATAGCAGTATCCGCATATTCGTATATGGCTCTTGTACCTATCATACAACCGCCATTTATGAAGCTCTTGACAACCAAGAAGGAGCGCACCATCAAAATGAAGCCTCCACGTTTGGTGTCTCAGAAGGAGAAGATACTATTCCCTATTGTAGGTCTACTTTTGACGACATTCATCGTGCCATCGGGTTTGCCACTCCTCGGGATGCTCTTCTTCGGTAATCTCCTCAAGGAGAGTGGCGTGACACGTCGTCTGGCAGAGACTGCTCGCGGTCCGCTCATCGACGTCATCACGATATTGCTGGGGCTCACAGTAGGGGCTTCGACACAAGCGACAGAGTTCTTGACAGCATCGTCCATCAAGATCTTCATATTAGGAGCATTCTCGTTCGTGATCGCAACGTGCTCGGGCGTTCTTTTTGTTAAGTTCTTGAACCTATTCTTGCGCAAAGACAAAAAGATCAACCCTCTTATCGGTAACGCAGGTGTGTCTGCCGTCCCCGACTCTGCACGTATCTCACAAGTTGTGGGTCTTGAATATGATCCGTCCAACTACCTCCTCATGCACGCGATGGGTCCAAATGTTGCAGGAGTCATCGGATCGGCTGTCGCAGCAGGTATCCTTCTCGGCTTCTTCGGCTAAAAACTATACATACACATAGCAAAAAGGTCAGGGTAAGCGCATTTGCTTACCCTGACCTTTTTGCTATGTTGTACCCTGACAGTTCTCTATGATGCACCTTCAGCCATCAGACAGCGGCCTCTCATGTATGCAGTGTGACCTCTCTGATGAGATAATGTCCCTTGTCTGTGATGATCTCATCCATGGAGATGTCGTGCGTATCCATAGGAACTTGTCTGAAGATCTGAAAATCTGCGACAAAGGCAATCTTCAGAGCAGTCTCAGTCTTGTAGCGGGAGAAGTACTTGTCATAAAAGCCTTTGCCTCTTCCCACTCGTCCCCCCTGAGGATCAAAGGCAATCCCGGGAACTATCATTACTTCGGGCACATCGGCATCTTTCACAGGATTATTGGGCTCGATGATGCCATACTCAGAGATGATGGTCGTCCTTTCGGGATCGTATGGATAGAACTGCATCTCAGCTCCTTCGACTCTGGGAACAAGCACAGTCAGGCGACCCTCACTCATCAGAGCCTCGATGAGATAAGTCGTATCCAACTCATCCCACATGGATAGGAAGATCCCCACTTTGGTTCTTTCTGGAAGGGCTGTAAGACGACTGAGCAGTCGCAGTGCAGCCTCCCGAGAGATCTGAGCCCTATTTTCGGGCGACAGTTCACGGTATATCTGTTTGACAGTCCGTCTGAGATCTTTCTTTATTTCGGGAGATGTCATGATTTTTAGTTACTCCTCTTCTTGTGAATTATCCTCTGTGTTCTCGTCTTCCGCCGGAGAGACATTCACGACTTGTTGGGCAGGTCGGATATACTTATCAAGATCCATGGGGGAATAGATCTGTTGGCCGAAGAGATCGACAGCCTTAATGATCATAGGATCTTTGTATGCATTCACCTTGGCGGCATCATCTTGGCCATATATATAGGAGATGATGAGACTATAGAGGATGTCTGATATGAGGTTTTGAGACAGGTAGATCTGATAATTACGGACACGTACCCCTTGAGTATTGGCATAATTTGCAAACTGCCAGATGAGCCCCTGATTTTTGAGGAAGCTATAGCAGGCAATAGCATCTCCAAAGCCGTTAAGGAGGTCTCTATGTTTATCTGCGTAAAGGAAAGCAAATTTGGGAATAAGCCCTTGGGATGCAACTTCTGAGAAGTATGCGGTATAGCCGGTCGTATCCCTCGGCACAAAGACATCTGGGATGATCCCCCCACCGCCATAGACGTTACGACCTCCTACGGTCTGATACACCAACCCCTTGTGCTGAATACTATCCTCATGAAAGAATTCACCTCTCGCCAGACGCTCGTACCAGTCATACTGGTAGCTGCGTCCCTTACCAAGGCTGTACTCTCTTTGGATGCTACGGCCTGATGGGGTGTAATATCTGGAGATGGTGAGGTGAAGGGAAGACCCATCGTTGTAATCGAAAGTACGCTGTACAAGTCCCTTACCGAACGAACGTCGACCAATGATGATGGCTCTGTCGTTGTCTTGGAGTGCACCGCTGACAATCTCGGATGAAGAGGCACTTTCTTCATTGATAAGGACATATAAAGGCAACTTCTTCATCACTCCTGTGCCATCACTGTACACATCATTGCGAGACTCGGACTTACCCTCCGTATAGATGATGAGATCACCTTTGTCCAAAAAGCTGTTGCTCAACATAAGTGCGGCGTGCATAACCCCTCCCGGATTATCTCGCAAGTCCAAGACGAGCCCTTTCATTCCTTTCAGTTTGAGTTCGGCATAGGCTTTGATGAACTCGTTGTATGTATTCATGGTAAAACGAGAGAAAGCAATGCAGCCAAGAGTGTCGTTGATCATATATGCTGCATCCATCTGACGGATAGGCACAGACCCTCTCCGTACTTGGATGGTATTGGTCGTATTGTCTTTGGGTCTGAAGACACTGAGCGACACAATACTCTCATCAGGGCCTCTGAGGATACTGCGGATAGAATCGTCCTTGATGTTCTGTCCGGCAATGTTAATCGAGTCGACCCCGATGATCCGGTCGCCGGCCTTGATACCTGCGATATCAGAAGGACCATTCGGGATGGTATTGATGACAATGACGGTATCCTTGATATTGTTGAAAGTGATCCCTATACCAAAAAAGTGTCCTTCGAGAGACTCTTTTTCTTGAGAGCGTTGCTCTGCTGTCAAATAGAATGAGTGTGGATCAAGTTGTTCAAAGACTGCAGGAACAAGCTTGTTTACAATCGAGTCGATGGACACGCTGTCTACATAATATTTGTCTATGAGATCAAGCGTAGCTTCGAGCTTCCGAAACGAAAAGTCCTTCCTCTTCCCAAAGGATGAACCATATCTTCCCAATAAGTAACCTCCCATGCTGAACACAACCAGCAAGATAATTGATAAGGCGTAGCGAACTTTTTTTGATTTCATTTGGAGGAGTTCATGTTTTATTTGGTACGATCGGATGTTTGCGATAATTTACTTGATGTCGGCATCATCAAGGGGGATGTGCTCTACAGTAATACCTGCCCTTCGGAGCAAATCACAACCATCGGTAAGTCTATATTCCTTACTGTAGACGACTCTCTTGATGCCTGCTTGGATAATCAACTTGGAGCACTCGATACAAGGTGCGTTGGTGACATAGATCGTTGCCCCGGTGCTGTTGTTGGAAGATGCGGCCACCTTAGTGATGGCATTGGCTTCTGCGTGCAGTACATACGGTTTCGTCACGTTGTTCTCATCCTCACAGATGTTCTCGAACCCCGAAGGTGTCCCGTTATAACCATCGGAGATGATCATATTGTCTTTGATGACGAGCGCTCCGACCTTGAGGCGTTCGCAGTAAGAGTTCTCCGCCCATATCATCGCCATACGGAGATACCTTTTGTCTAGCTCAAACTGCTTCTTTTCGGAGGATTTGCGTGCTGAGTCCATAGTACAATAACTTATTTTTCGTCCTTATTCTTTTACATTCTCTCGGGCACCTCGATACCCAATAGTTCCATAGCACTCTTGATGATCTTTGCAGTCGCCGATGAGAGTGTCAAACGGAGAGCTTTCTTGACATCGTCAGGCTCATTTAGGATTGAGTGGTCGTGGTAGAACTGATTATACTCCTTCACCAGCTCATAAGTGTAATTCGCAATAAGTGCAGGGCTGAGCTCAGATCCTGCAGCCTCAACTATGGAGGGGAACTCATTGATACGTCTGATGAGCATCAACTCTTTGTCCGACAATGTAGGCAGAGCCACCTCAATACTAAGATCGAGAAGCCCCTTTGTGCCGTCCGCCGCTGCTCGGCGTTCGATGCTACGGATACGAGCATAAGTATATTGGATGAAAGGGCCTGTATTACCGTTGAAGTCAATAGACTCCTCGGGGTTAAACAGCAAGCTGCGCTTGGGATCGACCTTCAATAGGAAGTACTTGAGCGCACCAAGGCTGACGATCCTTGCGACTTCTCGGCTCTCAGCCTCACTCATGTCAGTACCTTTACCGGCATTCTTGGAGATGAGGTAAGCCTGCTCGGCCATATCGTCCATGAGGTTATCAGCATCGACAACCTTACCTTCTCTACTCTTTAGCTTACCCTCGGGCAATTCAACCATGCCGTAGGAAAAGTGTTTGAGGGTCTTTCCGAACTCAAAGCCGAGCTTATCCAAGAGCTTTGAAAGAACCTCGAAGTGGTAGTTCTGCTCGTTACCAACGACATATATCATCTGATCGATGGTGTAGTCCTGATAACGCATCTTGGCAGTACCGATGTCCTGTGTCATGTAGACAGAAGTCCCATCCGAACGAAGTAATATCTTCCTATCATAGCCTTCACCGGTAAGATCGGCCCATACCGAGCCATCGGGATCTTGAACAAACAAACCCTCACGGAGACCTCTCAAGACCTCATCCTTACCGACAAGGTAAGTATCACTTTCGTAGTAGATCTTATCGAAGTCAACCCCCATTCGTTTGTATGTCTGTCCAAAGCCTTCATAAACCCATTCGTTCATCATCTTCCACATTTCGATGACTTCGGGCTTACCCTCTTCCCAATCCTTGAGCATCTGACGAGTTTCGGCCATGATTGAAGACTGAGTCTCAGCCTCTTCTTTGGTCATTCCACCATCGATGAGTGGTTTTGTCTCCTCTGCAAACTTTGTATTCCACAAGACATAGAAGTTGCCCACAAGGTGATCTCCTTTGATGCCTGTTGACTGAGGAGTGGCGTTGTCTCCCCACTTCTTCCAAGCCAGCATGGACTTACATATATGGATACCTCTATCATTGACGATATTGGTCTTAACCACCCTCTTGCCATTTGCCTTCAAAATCTGCGCCACACTGTAGCCCAAGAAGTTGTTACGGACATGGCCAAGATGCAACGGTTTGTTGGTGTTTGGCGAAGAGTATTCCACCATACACAAAGGAGCATCCTCACTGACGGGTGTGATACCATAACTTTCATCCGTCGCAGCCGATCTCAACAGGTCGATAAAAACGTGCTGAGCCAACACAAGATTAAGAAAGCCCTTGACAACATTAAATCGATCTACAAGATCTGTCTGAGCCAAGAGAGCCTCACCCACCTCCGTTGCTGTCATCTCAGGACTCTTCTTTGAGGCCTTTAGATAAGGAAAAACAACGAGTGTATAATGCCCCTCAAACTCTTTTTTTGTCGTTTGGATCGTAACTGTTTCCGGTTTGACCTCTATTCCATAGAGGTCATTCAGCACCTTTGTTATCGCAGATTGTAGTCTTGCTTCTATATTGTATTGACTCATCGTATGTAGCTTACTTTAAGAGGTTTGTTTTTGTGTCCGGGAAGACAACCTTAGGCTCAAAAGTCTTGGCCTCTTCTCTGTCCATGATGGCGTATGAGATGATGATCACGACATCACCTTTCAGGAACTTACGAGCTGCCGCTCCATTAAGACAGACAGTCCCCGACCCCCTTGTTCCCGGTATCGTATAGGTTTCGATGCGTTCACCATTGTTGTTATTTACGATCTGGACCTTTTCGCCCGGTAGTATATCCGCAGCATCCATGAGGTCCTGATCTATTGTGATGCTACCGATGTAGTCGAGGTTGGCATCAGTGACATGGACCCTGTGGATCTTAGATTTTAAAACTTGAATAAGCATATTATAGTTTGTAGTTGGGTATTCTGTAAAAGTTTTTTGTGGTGCTGGTACTTCTCAATCAAGAGAGTTTCCACTCTGCACCATTCTTTGTGTCTTTGATCTCAAAGCCAAGTTTTGCCAACTCGTCTCTGATCTTATCTGATGTCGCCCAATCTTTTTTCGACTTGGCATCTTGCCTGATCTCAAGCAAAAGCTGCATGGCTCCGGCGAAAGCCTTCTCATGTCCGGTGTTTACGGCAGTGCCGGCTTGTTGCATCCCAAGAATATCAAAGAGGAATGTGTCAAACAACCCTTTGAGGGTCTCTATTTGTTCGCTCGAAAGCGCATACTCACCGGCTTTGGCCGCATTGATACGACGAGTGGCATCGAAGAGCTGAGCAATGACCATCGGACTGTTGAGGTCATCGTTAAGAGCGGCATAGCACTCAGTCTCATAGTCTGGGAGTTGCTCATTGGTTTCTCCCCCTGTGAGGGTCTGAAGAGCAGCATAAGCATCCAAAAGTCTCTCAAGACCCTTTGCCGAAGCCTGCAATGCCTCATTACTGAAGTCCACGGTCGAACGATAATGCGCTTGAAGCATGAAGAAACGTATCGTCATCGGAGCATAAGCCTGCTCGAGAAGCGGATGTGTACCGTTGAAGAACTCCTCAAGAGTGATGAAGTTACCGAGACTTTTACCCATCTTTTGACCATTGACTGTGACCATGTTATTGTGCATCCAGTAGTCCACAATCTCCTTACCGTGTGAGGCCACAGCTTGAGCGATCTCACACTCATGGTGTGGAAAGATGAGATCCATCCCGCCACCATGTATATCGAAGCTGTCACCAAGATACTTATATCCCATGGCCGTACACTCACAGTGCCAACCGGGAAAGCCGGTACCCCAAGGAGAAGGCCATCTCATAATGTGTTCGGGCTTCGCATTCTTCCAAAGAGCAAAGTCGGCAAAGTTGCGTTTCTCGGACTGACCATCAAGTTCTCGTGTTGTAGCAAGCATCTCATCCACATTCCGTCCCGAGAGGATACCATACTTATGATCCTTGTTGTACCTCTCAACATCGAAGTACACCGACCCCTCACTCTCGTACGCATAGCCCTTGTCGAGGATCTGCTTGACCAGCTCGATCTGCTCGATGATGTGTCCGCTCGCCATAGGCTCGATAGAAGGAGGAAGGACATTGAGACGATCCATATCCCTATGGTAACGAGTCAAGTAATACTGCACTACTTCCATCGGCTCGATCTGTTCGAGACGAGCCTTCTTCGCGATCTTATCCTCACCTTCATCAGCATCATGTTCAAGATGCCCGACATCAGTGATATTCCTGACGTAGCGTACCTTGTAGCCCAAATGCTGAAGGTATCTGAACAACAAGTCAAATGTCACCGCAGGACGAGCGTGTCCCAAGTGCGCATCCCCATAGACGGTAGGTCCACAGACATACATCCCCACATGAGGAGAGTGTTTGGGTGTGAATAATTCTTTAGAACGTTTACGAGTGTTATAGATATTGAATTGTGCTCTAAGGAGCTCTTTTTTCTGATCCTTCATAACTTTTTGTGAATTCTGCGCCACAAAGATACGGTTTTCTCTCAATATATCACCGAATTATAGGCTTCCGATTTAAGCAAAAAGAGACCCTCCACGCTATTGTGAAGGGTCTCTTTTGTATCATATTTTCTATGCAAATCGCATTACTTGTTAATTTCTTCGAAACGAGCAGTGAAGAAGCGGAGTTGCTTTGGCTCATACACGAAGCGTAACCCCTTGATGGTCTCTTTGTGCTTGAAGAGCTTGATGACAGCATCTGCCACCACATCCATGTGCTTATAAGTATACACACGACGTGGGATGGTGAGACGTACGGTCTCGAGCTGTGGACGGTGATTTTCACCTGTCACCTTGTCACGTCCTGCAGATACGATACCACGCTCCATAGAACGCACACCGGACTCAAGGTAAAGGTTCGCAGCAAGAGACTGAGCAGGGAACTCGTCCTGTGTCAAGTGTGGGCAGAAGCGACGAGCATCCAAGAAGACTGCGTGACCACCGATAGGCTGTACCACAGGCACACCTGCTTCGATGAGTTTCTGACCAAGGTAACGCACCTGAAGCACACGGTGACGGATGTATTCGTACTGGAGAGACTCCTTGAGACCGATAGCCATAGCCTCCATGTCACGACCTGCAAGACCACCGTAAGATGGCATACCCTCGAAGACCACGACAAGTTCTTTTGCCGACTGGAACATATCTTCGTCATTCAAACAGAGGAAACCACCGATATTGACAAGGCAGTCCTTCTTACCACTCATGGTACAACCATCAGCATAGCTGAACATCTCACGAACAATCTCCTTAATGGTCTTGTCTGCATATCCTGCCTCTTGCTCCTTGATGAAGTAAGCATTTTCGACACAGCGGGTGGCATCATAGAAGACCTTGATGCCGTACTTGTTGGTCAATTCACGCACCTGACGCATATTTTCCATCGACACAGGCTGCCCACCTGCGAGGTTCACGGTCACTGCAAGGCACACATAAGCGATGTTGTCTGCACCGTATTCATCAATAGCCTTTTGAAGCTTATTGAGACAAATATTACCCTTGAATGGCACTTCGAGCGTAGCATCGTGAGCCTCATCACGGATGATGTCACCGAAGATGGCACCATTAGCCTCTTGGTGATACCGAGTTGTGGTGAAGTACATGTTTCCGAGTACATGTTGACCGGGCTTGATAGCGATACGGCTGAGGAGGTTTTCAGCACCACGACCTTGGTGTGTAGGCACAATGTACTTAAATCCGAAGATTTCCTCCACTGTCTCACGTAGGTGGTGGAAGTTCTTACTACCTGCATAAGCCTCATCACCGACCATCATACCACTCCACTGCTTATCACTCATCGCATTTGTACCGGAGTCTGTGAGAAGGTCGATATACACATCTTCAGAGTTGATCAAGAATGTATTGTATCCCGCTTCTTTCACGACACGTTCGCGCTCTTCACGAGTGTTCATTTTTACGGTCTCGACTGACTTGATGCGGTAGGGTTCCGCCGGAAACATGTTTAGATCCATAGCTGTAATTTTTTAGGTGTATTAAAATAGTGTAGTATTAGTTTTTCAGCGCAATAACGATTGCTCCAATTACAAATATAACTTTTTTTCAGAAACAATCTAATCAGACCGACATTTATACGAGATTTCAATAGCACCTATCATGACAAATGATAATGTGGTAAGCTTGAAGGCAAAAAAAGATCTAAAATCTTGAAACTGTCAGAATGAATATGCGATGTGACACACACCCTCAAGAGTCTGTCCCAACCCTCGCCAATGAAGCATCTGTATTGATCCTCCCAGGAGGACGGCATTTTGCTTCTTCACGCCTATCGGTAGCCTGAACTCTTGTAGGAGAGAGTATGTATCATCCGCTCCGCATCGGAGGAGCAAACGATCTTGCTCTATTATGTATGTGGGTTGGTCTCTATTGAGTTTCTGTTCGTGATGTCCGGAAATAAGATGTCTGCTTCTGAATATCGTATGGCTGTACAGTGTTTTGCCCGGGCTCTTCCAACGTAAGCTCAAGCTCGGAGAGATACTATTTTTGGCAAAGGAGGAGAGCAAAGGCTCACTAAGATGACGCGCATTGAAGTACTGCTTCTCGTAGCTCAGCGACAGAGAAAAGATGCTGTTGGAAAAATGTGCCAACCATCGTCCCCCGACAGTGACATCGTACTGAGACTCGGTATAGTTCTGCTGGGAGGCGACCAATACCGGCTTGGTCAAAGAACTGTGTTCGTCGATCTGCACTCTCTTGTATATCCTCTCTTCTCCCTCTTTGGTTTGAGTAGTGTATGTACCGAGTAAGGACAGACGAGATCTATTCCAACGCCAAACATCTGCTTGAAGATCAACACTGATGCTTCGTCCTCTAAGTTCACTGAGATAAACACCTGCATCCTTCGTCTCCAAAAGGGAAGTTGTTCGGATATAAGAGAGACCGAGTAGTACATTTCGGGCAGGCAGTACCCATGCTCCTTGTCCGGACAAAGCCGTGTATTTGTGACGGTAAGCCCCATTATCATTCTTTCCCGAATGCCTGAAGTTGTATTCGCCAAGAGGCCTCATTATATATATGGGCTGAGAAGAGTGTGGTACCAAAACACTATAACTGAGCTGCTGTATCTCCTTTTGTATTGCAGCACCTGTCGTCAGGATACCGAAACGATCAAGATCGACACTCACAGAAGATGTAGCATCAACGATCGAAGATAGATTTTGTACTCGCGGATCTTTTCTGCTATAACGGAGCTCCCCCTCATATCCGGCAGATAACCCGATAGAAAAAAGACGATTCAATCTATATCCCACATCGAAAGAGAGAGTATAGATCTCCGACTTTGTCTCCTGCCTTACGGTATCCGCAACAATGAATGGATAGAAGCGATCTGAATGATTGCTCAGATTATGTGACAGATCTTGCTCTCGTTTTTTTCTGAATTGCGCGACTCCTCTCAAGGCAAATCGCCTGCCATCTTTTGCACCTTGAGCAAAAAGCAGATAAGACTCTTCTCTTTTTGGGATAGAGGACAAAGACCTCGGATAGAAGCTTTTTGAGGCATAAGAAACACCCACATCAGAAGGTTTTCCCTCAGGAGCAAAAACAACAAGCGAAGGCAGGCGGAACTGCTCACCCACGAGATAATGCAGAGAGTCACTTCTCCAGATCCAATCAAGAGCCAAAGAGAGAGAGTCTCCCCTCTTCTGCTGAGCAGAAGCATGGAAGCCTGATAAAAATCCCGGCAAGATACACAGCAACAGAAATATTATGCTTCTGCTTGGAAGAATCACTCTCAGCAACACCATACTTTTTTATTTAAGCCAAGTCCACCTCTTCCATTTATTCAGGAAGAGGTGACGGCTTGGCAATTTAGTCAAATTGATTGTTTCGGCTTACAGAAGAGAAGATGGTTTATCTCTCTCAAAGTCATTTTTAGAATCATTGGTATCTACACATACAACTCTATTGTCCTTATTGGTTGTCTTGCGTTGTATGGTGAAACCCTTACCTGTCGCCGAACAAAAAGTGTGAGTCTTATCCACAGACGAAGGCAATGCTTTTGTTATACCATTTTCAGTCTTGAAAAGCTCTACACCGTCCAATATCCAAGAGGTCGGTATGACAGGCCTCTTGATGGGAGGGAATTTAGGATTATTGTATGGGAACATCTTCGCATGCTTCTCAAACAACTCTTCCTTGCTCATGTTCAACTTAAAGATGAAGTAGGAAGTAAGTCCCGACACATGTAAAGAAGTAATAGATGCGCTCGTCTTGAAAATAATCTCCATATTAGGGACATCAGGATTATCTGTCAACTGGTACTTATCATTAGGCTCATACCACTCGAAGTCTGCTTTCTTCGACAAGTCGGGAGCATTGCTCGCAATCTCATTGTGGTTCTTAGCCTCCATACAGATCACAATCTGCTTACCCGGCTCCACGGGATATTTCGTACCATCTCCCGGTATCATGAATGCAAAGTCCGCGACAACTTCATTAGGCAGATATTCACGATACTTATCACTCGGAATTGCGGTATTTGAGGCAGTTCCTACAAATACCAACTTATCTGCATATAGTGTCTCATCCGAATTGTTGTGAAGGACAAGATAGTGTGCAAAGTTGTAACTCTTCTTTGTCTTGTTGTTTGTAGCACCACTGTAAAATATCTCACGTATCACAAACGTACTCCCCATATGACTGAGCAACATATCCATTACGATATTCTTAGTCTCGGAAGTAACAGCCACATCCGAAAGTAAAGCGGTGTATGTGTATGTTGTCTTGAGGCTACCCTCAGCTGTAATGTCATACACACCGTAAGGGATCAGCTCTTCGGTTGATTTGTCACTATTGATCCCTGTCACTTGGATCTCCTTACCCGTATCCTTGTTGAGGAGCTTGAGTGAGATATTGTCCAAGACATTTTTATCCCCCTCAGGCATTTTGAAAGAGAAGTTTACCACAGCTGTATTTCCTGGAATCTCTCTTTTGAGATCAAGGGAAAGTAGCACCAGCCCTTCTGTGACAGCGAAGTCTTTGAGGGTTGCACTGTATTTATGCTTTTCATCCTTGCTTCCCTCTGCACTGATGTCATAGTTGCCCAACTGTAGCTTTACGATATGTTTCTCATTACTTTTGAGATTGTTCAGAACGATCTCATTATTTGTATTCTTGTTTACAAACTTGAGCGTTACATTGTCAAGACTTCCTTCAACACCCTCAGGGAGAGTGAAAGAAACGGCAAGATTCTTGTAAATCACCTCCTCGAGGTCTTTCTTACATCCCACAGTTGCCAATGCCATTAGCATCGCAACCAAAAGAAATTTAATCTGCTTCATGAATTTTACTTTTACTGTTTATGATTAAAAATTAGCAACTTACTTATAAACGCAAACGGATCTCGCTCCCAAAGAACGGCGTACGCCATGCCTGGTGCGTTGTTTTTAGGTTCGACTCATATATCGGGTCGTAGGTGATCAGATTATTTATGTAGAAGGAGACTTTCAATCTCTTTCCTATCTCCTTCGTCATCTTCAGATTGAGAGAGACAGAGAGAGGTTCGGCCCAGCGTTCGAATAGATGGTCCGGCACAGGTATGAAGAGCTGTTTCTGCAACGTATCATTCTTGTCAAGAGTACTTCCGTGGTGCCTTTTCCCATACTCATCGACCCAATACTCCGGTATTCCACCGTATGGTATATCTTGGCGGGCTGTAAACCAAATCGTCTGAAGGTTGCAAGAGAATATCATCTTGAGGTAAGGGATGTGCGTATCTGTACGCACAAGAGTATGAAGTCTTTCTGTATCCGTATCATTTTGTCCTCGATAAAATCCTACATAAGGAAAGCTTTTTCCATCGAATACCGTCGAAGGTCTATAAGCCGTAGGCAGACTGTTGCCGTAAAGAGTCTTATACCATGCCCCTTGTACCGTGATATTGGTTTTAAGGCTTTCTATTCTTGGAAAACGAAACACATATTCGACTCCTCTTTTAAGGACTTTGACACTGTTGTCCGGTGTGGAGTAAGCAGATGTGATGTGTATCCTCTCCTTATTGAAGAGATCAAGTGTAGGCTTGTCCTCTCCCACCACACCATCATAGGTATATCTATTGTATGGTGTATAGAGCAGCTGTGAACGATTTTCAAACCCTGCGGTGGTGAGATGTCTGAAGAGATTGATACTCAATTCGGCCCCTTTCCAATTCATATTCACACCGAGCTCGAACTTATCCTCCCTATTGGGGCGGAGAGATGGATTGAGACGATCCACCACATAAGTACGCACCCATAAGAGCCTGTTTTCCGGCTTGTCGTGGTAATAGTTGGCCTCTACCAAGTCGATGTAAGCCCTTTCAGGATAGAGATAACCCGAAGTAGGCATCTTCAGATGACTTCCATATCCCCCAAAGATGCTACTCTTAAAGCTTGAGCCAGCAATCTCAACCTCAGGAGCGGTGATAGAGAGCTGTGCCCTGGGTTCTACCAAGAAACGTTTCGAGAGATAGCTATCGGCTTTACGGAGAGCTAAATCCTGAGTAGCCCTCAGTCCTGCACGAGCCTCTGCTTTCCAACCATTTTTGAGATAAAATCTAAGCGTCTGCTCAGCAAAGAATGCGAGGGGGATCCTTGCCGGAATATCTTTATACGCAATGGGGCGAGAGGATAAAGGACTACCGGGGTTGGGAGGCAAAAGAGGATCATAAACAGTACCCAAGCCGAAGTTTTTCTCGACACGTAGCTCGGCTCCAAGCATCAACGTACCACTCCATCTCTCTCGCATGAAACGATGAGTGGATCTCACCTGCGAAAAAAGTTCAAACGGCCTGCCGTCCGTCTTGAATACAGAGAAATATGTCGGTGGGAGATAAGCCCCCTCTCCCTCTCCGGTATCTTTCAGCATAGGCTGGACAAGTGTGCTTTGAGGGGATATATACCTCTCTTGATGTACCAAGTCGTGGGTGTAGGAAAGAGCTAAAGTACCTTCTATCTGCTCCCAAAAAACCATCTGAGGACGAAGAGAGAATCGACCATTGAGTGTAAAGCGGTCATAAGTATTGCGATACACCTCACGAGAAGTCATGATCTCCGGATCGAACTTCTTCTGATCCAAAGTCCCAGTATAAGCCAAAGACAGAGATGTGCCGGGTCTCCATTCCCCTTGTCCGGAGTACGAATGTTTCAAAAGTGCCGTTATACGACGGTAACCCGCTATGGGATTGACGATATTACCCAAGGAGTGTGCATAATCCACCCCTCCATAGAGATTGTGTTGCTTGTTCAGGTTGTATCCTTTGCCCAAGGAGAAGAGTTTGGTATAGGGATCGGCTTGGGCTCGTACCTCCCAAGGGGTTCGCCCCATCTTGGTGTTCAGTACCACCACTCCACTGGTGAGATTTCCATACCTCACGGAGGGGATGCCTTGTATCACCTCTATACTCTCTATGTGGTCTATGGATATCTCTCGGAGATCTATCCCTCTGTTCATAGTGCTTTTCTCAGATAAAGCTTGATTGTGATTCCCCATCCCTTGCAGGTTGGAGTCATTGGATATGGGGGCATCATCCAATACAATGGTGGTACCCAAAGCACTATTCGCGGAAGTCCTCGTCTCTCTCATCTGGATCTGTTGGACACCTCTGAGCCCCGGATTACGCACGAGTCCACCCGGCGTGAGGAGGAGGGCATCCTGCAATCCCGTAGGCTGAAGATAGTCAAGAGCCGTTTTACTGATTTTCGTATGCCCGGTCTGTTTGGCGGACCTTGTCCCCTGCACCTGAATACCCTCCAAAGCGTAAGAAGAGGGGTGAAGCATAAAGGTCGCTTCCTTATCTCCACCGAGGGCGACCTCAGTGTCGAAAGGCTTGTATCCCAAGTAGGAGATCCGAAGGGTATATTTCTTATCCGGTTGGAGCAGACGTATCTGAAACCTTCCGTCCGATCCGGTTCTTAAACGCAACTCCAGTTCCTCAACCTCGACTACAGCCATAGGTAAAGCACCCTTCGTCTCCGCATCCAAGACAATCCCTTTGAAAAGACGAGGGGGCTTTGTCACCTCCTTTTGCACAGAAGCAATGCTCACACCACAGCGTAAAACGGAAGCGAGAACAAAAGCCCATAGTAGACACATATTTTTCATCACAGCGAATTTAGAAAGACTTCGGATGGCTGCAAATCACAACATATAGGTAAAATCAGGCTTAAAATACCTACATATAACGACCACTTCGCACACCACAAAAAGAATAGAGAGAAGGTATTCTTGATGACCTTCCCTCTATTCGACAACACATTATACTATATTGATAGAGAAACTCTCGATCTTCTGAAGGACTACTACACACTCACATCGTGAATGAACCCAAGAGACGTAAAGGTTCTTTCTTGAATCTCTCCTTTCGGGTCCTCATACCTGTATTTTCGATCATGTTCCCTGTAGTGACATTCCGTTGTCCGGTCAGATAATTGATACTGGTTCTCTCACCTTCTCCGCTCATCCGATTGAACCAAGAGCACTCCTCACCGATGAGATAGAAGTCTCCCGACTGAAATCTATATCTGTATGTTGTGCCTCCGGTACCGGCTGTCCCCATACTTGCCCAAAAAGAAATACGGATGTCCATCACCCCCTTGGGTGTTATTAATATATCAGCATTGGATTCCATATATTCATCTTCACGTCTGGGGATAGCCTTATCCCACACCTTGAAGCACTTATACACACCGGAGGGCGATCCGAAATACACAGCAAGATACTTGGGATTAAAGTTGAATTGAAAGCCGTCTTCTCTTGTCTTGATATGTGCAGGGTCATTGGGCAAGACTACCAATACAATATCTTCAATTCCATCCTTGTTGAGGTCACCTTTTACGTGCTGCTCCTCCCAACCTTCGGGGACAATCTCTTCGATCGTACGGCCTTCTTTTGTGAGTTGAGGGTTCTTGTTTGTTTGGGCCATCATCAGGTTTGTACCGGCTGTCGCAATCATTCCTACAACAAGGGGGCGCAACAATGTTTTTCTTTTCATAGTTCCTTTGAGCATTTAATCAGGTAAAATCATTGTGTCATTACAAAGTCTATGCACAACCGGCTCTGAGATGGACGAGAACGATCTACCGAGACTATCAATAGCCGAATACGAAATATTGAACAGCCGCAACACTGCAAGAGTCTCTCCAAATCCCCCGAAGATATCCCTCCCCTTGATGTATTCATAGTACACAGAAGGCTTGACTACCAAGTCAAGTCATGGCAAAGTTAAACAGAAACAATTTACATTCACCTTTTTTCACGAAATAATTCAGCCCAAAGGAGAGTGAGTCAGGGAAAAAATCGTGATCAAGAATGACAAAAACCAAAGTCTATGGACACGACAAAACAAGTCGTAAGATTCGATAAATCGAGTCTTACGACTTTCCTCATCGAATCTTACGACTTTTTTTGATCGGATCAGAATCCTCATTTTTTTATTTTATCTCTCGAAAAAGAGTCAATGAGCTTGGCATTTTACGAATTGCGCACAAATTACTAACTTTGTGCAATAGAAAATATACGGAAGGTATTCCTCACCTCTCAGGAAAGGGGGGTAGTTCCACAAATATCACTTTAATATAGAAATTATAAGTTATGGAAATTGTAAAGATTGTCGGCCGTGAGATCCTCGACTCACGAGGAAACCCTACCATCGAAGTAGATATTCATCTTGCTTGTGGTGTCATCGGTAGAGCAGCTGTACCATCAGGTGCTTCGACGGGTGAAAATGAAGCTCTTGAGCTTCGTGACGGAGACAAGGGCCGTTACCTCGGCAAGGGGGTCCTCAAGGCTGTCGAAAATATCAACAACATCATCGCTCCCGAACTCATCGGCATGAGTGTCCTCGACCAACGCCTCATCGACCGAAAGATGCTTGAGCTCGATGGAACTAAGACAAAGAGCAAACTCGGTGCCAATGCCATGCTTGGCGTATCTCTCGCTGCGGCAAAGGCTGGTGCAGAGTACCTCGGCATACCTCTATACAGATACATCGGTGGCACGAACACATTTGTACTCCCCGTGCCTATGATGAACATCATCAACGGTGGCTCGCACTCTGATGCTCCTATCGCATTCCAAGAGTTTATGATCCGTCCTGTGGGTGCGGCTTCGTTCCGCGAAGGTCTTCGTATGGGTGCAGAAGTATTCCATGCCCTCAAGAAAGTGCTTCATGACCGTGGTCTCAGCACAGCCGTAGGTGACGAAGGAGGTTTCGCTCCTGCGCTCAAGGGCACAGAGGACGCCCTCGACTCTATCCTCGAAGCGATCCGCAAGGCAGGCTATGAGCCTAAGAAGGATGTAACCATCGCCCTTGACTGTGCATCGTCAGAGTTCTACAACGATGGGGTGTACGACTACTCAAAGTTCGAAGGAGCAAACGGTGCCAAGCGTTCGCGTGAAGAGCAGGTGGCTTACCTCAAGGAACTTGTCAGCAAGTATCCTATCGACTCTATCGAGGACGGTATGGACGAGGGTGACTGGGAAGGCTGGAAGATGCTCACAGATGCCATCGGTGGTCAGTGCCAGCTGGTAGGCGATGACCTCTTCGTAACCAACGTGGAGTTCCTGAAGAAAGGTATCGAACAAGGTTGTGGTAACTCGATCCTCATCAAGGTAAACCAGATCGGCACACTCTCAGAGACCCTCGATGCCATCGAGATGGCACATCGTCATGGTTACACATCGGTGACTTCGCACCGTTCGGGTGAGACCGAAGATGCAACGATCGCAGACATCGCTGTGGCGACCAACTCAGGTCAGATCAAGACGGGTTCACTCAGCCGCTCAGACCGTATGGCTAAGTACAACCAACTCCTGCGCATCGAAGAAGAACTCGGGTCTCTCGCACAATACGGCTACAAGCGAGTGAAGTAAGCAAGAGACATCGTAAGACATAGTGATCAGATGAGACGAGGAAACGCCTTCAATTTTTCGATTGAGACGTTTCCTCGTTGTATTTGTTCGAGAGGCTTTCCCGGCATTTCGCCATGAGATATACTCACACATATTAGGTATTTAGGACACGAAATAATGAGGAAGCTGTATCGATTATCATTTTTTTTGACTTACTTTGTGGATGTTGGTGTGAAGGGAAAAGGGATACTTGGCATAGGGAAAGCCGTATCCTTCCGTCCTCCTTACCCCGACATCGATAGACCCTAAATAACACATAATTTGGACAGCAACATGAATATGGAAAACGAGAAATTATTTGCTGTATTCCCTCCGGTCTCTACCCAAGAATGGATGGACAAGATCAATGCGGACCTGAAAGGAGCCGACTTTGAGAAAAAACTTGTCTGGAAGACGACCGAGGGGTTCAAAGTCAATCCCTTCTACCGAAGAGAGGATATCGCAGACCTCAAGTCCAAGGACACCTTGCCGGGAGAGTTTCCTTATATAAGGGGGATCAAGGCAAGCAACGAATGGTACGTGAGACAAGATCTTTCGATCACTGACCTCACTGAGGCCAACGCAAAGATGAAAAAGGCACTGGCTTGTGGCACAACCTCCTTCGGCCTCCACCTGAAACATGCACATATATCTAAAGAGTCTCTTCTCACCCTGCTTGATGGGATAGATGTCACGGCAGTGGAGCTCAACTTTTACTCTTGTCGTTCGGTCGTCGTCAAGCTCGCAGGCATGGTCGTAGAGACCCTGTCAGAGAAGACAAAAGACCTTGACAAATGCGTGGGTTCAATAGGCTTTGAGGTATTCAAAAAACAAATGTTGAAGGGCGTGGCGACAGACGAGTGGATCCGGATAGCCCAAGACTTGATCGTCGCAACAGCCCCTCTCAAACAATATACTTGTATCAACATCAAAGGGGTAGACATGGCTAACGCCGGGGCTTACATCCACCAAGAACTTGGCTACAGCCTTGCTGCAGGTGCTGATGTGATCGTCACCCTCGTGGAGCAATGCGGACTGTCTGTCGATGAAGTGGCTCGTAAGATCAGGTTTGACCTCGGTATCGGATCGAACTACTTCATGGAAATCGCTAAGTTCAGAGCCGCTCGCTGGCTGTGGGCACTTATCGCAAAGAACAATGGCGCATCCGATCAAACATCAAGGCTCATCATCAATGCGGAGACCAACAGATGGAACAAGACCGTCTACGATGCTTATGTCAATCTCCTCCGTACTCAGACCGAAGCCATGTCTGCAGCCATAGCAGGGGTGCACTCGTTGAATGTCTTGCCTTTCGATATTGTCTACAAGGATGCAGATGAGTTCTCTGAGCGCATCGCTCGCAACCAACAGCTCCTCCTCAAAGAGGAGTCACACTTCGACAAAGTAGTGGATCCTTCCGGTGGTTCGTACTACATAGAACATCTCACCGATGCCATAGCTCATCAAGCATGGAAGCTCTTCCTCGAAGTCGAAGACAACGGAGGCTTTGCGGCAATGGCGGACAAGGGCATCATCCAGGAGGCAATCAATAAGTCCAACACAGAGAGACACAAGGCTGTGGCGACGAGAAGAGAAGCCCTCCTCGGCACAAATATCTTCCCCAACTTCAACGAGACGGCAAACGACAGACTTGCGACATCGGATGGCAGGCACTCTTGTGGGTGTGAAAAGATGGCAAGTGTCACACCACTCGACTTGAGCCGTGGGGCTTCGGACTTTGAGGCACTCAGACTCTCTACAGAAGCTGCGACGAAGCGTCCTAAGGTATTTATGCTGACGATCGGTAATCTGGCAATGAGACTTGCAAGGTCACAGTTCTCATCCAACTTCTTCGCTTGTGCAGGCTACGAAGTCATCGATAACCTCGGCTTCAAGACTGTACAAGAGGGCGTGGATGCAGCAATGGCAGCCGGCGCAGACATCATCACGCTGTGTTCGTCAGATGATGAATATGCGGAGTTCGGTCCACAAGCCTTCGACATCATCGCAGGAAGAGTGCCTCTCGTCATCGCCGGAGCACCAGCTTGTATGGAAGAGCTTCAATCCAAAGGCATCGAACACTTCATCCATGTGAAAGTTAATGTCCTTGAAACATTGACCAAGTTTCAACAACTTCTCAATATCAAGGGCTGACTTATTTACTAACCATCAGACTATTTTCACATGAGACCAACATATAAGAACATCAACATCAACGATGGCAAGTGGGGACAACCCTCTTTGGCTGAATTCGTTGCAAAGAATAATATCGAACATAACTGGGAGACTCCCGAACAGATAAAAGTAAAGTCTGTCTATACCGAAGAAGACCTCAAGGGTATGGAGCATCTTGACTACGTGTCCGGTCTGCCTCCTTATCTCAGAGGTCCTTACAGTGGGATGTATGCCATGCGTCCTTGGACGATCCGCCAGTATGCGGGGTTCTCGACAGCAGAAGAGTCGAATGCCTTCTACCGTCGCAATCTCGCTTCGGGTCAGAAGGGACTTTCGGTAGCCTTCGACTTGGCGACACATAGAGGTTACGATGCGGATCATGAGCGTGTCGTAGGCGACGTAGGTAAGGCCGGGGTATCGATCTGTTCGCTCGAAAACATGAAAGTGCTCTTCGACGGTATTCCCCTCAACAAGATGTCTGTCTCCATGACCATGAACGGAGCTGTACTTCCCGTCCTTGCATTCTATATCAATGCAGGTCTGGAGCAAGGGGCTCAGCTGGAGGAGATGGCAGGGACGATCCAGAACGACATCCTAAAGGAATTCATGGTGCGTAACACCTACATCTACCCACCCGAATTCAGCATGCGTATCATTGCAGATATCTTCGAGTACACGTCACAGAATATGCCTAAGTTCAACTCGATCTCCATCTCCGGCTATCACATGCAAGAGGCTGGGGCGACTTGCGACATCGAGATGGCTTACACCCTCTCTGACGGTCTCGAATACCTTCGTGCAGGGATCAAGGCAGGTATCGAGGTGGACAAGTTTGCACCACGTCTATCGTTCTTCTGGGCTATCGGCATGAACCACTTCATGGAGATTGCCAAGATGAGGGCTGCACGTATGCTTTGGGCAAAGATCGTACAGAGCTTCGATGCCAAGAATCCAAAGTCTCTGGCTCTCCGTACACACTCACAGACATCAGGATGGTCGCTCACAGAGCAAGATCCATTCAACAATGTGGGTCGCACCTGTATCGAGGCTATGGCTGCCGCTCTCGGACACACCCAGTCTCTACACACCAACGCCCTCGACGAGGCTATCGCCCTCCCTACGGATTTCTCTGCACGTATCGCACGTAACACTCAGATATACATCCAAGAAGAGACCCTTGTATGTAAGGAGATCGACCCATGGGGAGGCTCTTACTATGTCGAAGCATTGACTCACGAGATCGCTCACAAGGCATGGGCGCATATCCAAGAGATCGAAAGTATGGGGGGGATGGCCAAAGCCATCGAGACCGGTCTGCCCAAGCTCCGCATCGAAGAAGCGGCGGCACGAACACAGGCTCGTATCGACTCCAACGCACAGACAATCGTAGGTGTCAACAAGTATCGCCTCGAAAAGGAAGCCCCCATCGACATCCTCGAAATCGACAATACCGCCGTACGTGAAGAGCAGATCAAGCTCCTCCAACAGCTGAGAGCCAACCGTGACGAAAACGCAGTGAAGGAAGCTCTTGCAGCCATCACCGAAAGTGTGCGCACAGGCAAGGGCAACCTCCTCGACTTGGCGGTCAAGGCCGCAAAGGTGCGGGCTTCGCTCGGAGAGATCTCAGATGCTTGCGAAGAGGTTGTAGGACGTTATAAAGCTGTAATCAGAACTATTTCAGGCGTGTATTCACAAGAGACAAAACAAGATGCCGACTTCATCCAAGCATGTAAGTTGGTCGAAGAGTTTGCGAAAAGAGAAGGTCGCCAGCCTCGTATTATGATCGCAAAAATGGGGCAGGATGGGCACGACCGTGGTGCAAAAGTCGTGGCTACGGGCTATGCGGACTGCGGCTTCGACGTAGATATGGGACCCCTCTTCCAAACCCCTGCCGAAGCTGCTCGCCAAGCGGTAGAGAACGACGTCCACATCATGGGTGTCTCCTCTCTTGCAGCAGGTCACAAGACCCTCGTACCTCAAGTGATCGAAGAGCTAAAGAAGCTCGGTCGCCCGGACATCATCGTGATCGCCGGAGGGGTCATCCCGGCCCAAGACTATGACTTCTTGTACAAGGCCGGTGTTGCAGCCATCTTCGGCCCCGGCACTTCGGTCGCAAAAGCAGCCGTCGAACTAATGAAAATCCTACTTGAGCAAGAATAACCCTCAAGCTCGAATAGTAGTTTTCCGAGAGCCTCAAAGTCTTACTCCTTTGAGGCTCTCCTTTTTGTCCTTGTCCGCCCATCCTCTCTGACATAACGGGCGTAAGGATTACCATGAGAGACCATCTGACCATCTCACTCCCAAAGCTATGAGAAACAATATTTTTTGCGACATTGCATATATGTAGAGTAAGAGAATTATTGTTTAAGGTTTTTTTTTATCTTTGTAAATGTCGTATTTCAGCCGACCTTTGATCAAAGAGGTTGCTGCATCTACACTCCTACAACTGTTCGTTTAAGTAATTCTATTATGGATAATAAAGTACAAGAGTTAGCCAACAAGATCTATCAAGAGGGCGTCCAAAAAGCGTCTTCAGAGGCAGAAGAAATCCTAACAAAGGCGCAGGCACAGAGCGAAAAAATCTTGTCTGACGCTAAAGAACAAGCAACACGTCTCGTGCAGGATGCCGAAAAGAAGGCTGCCGAGGTCAAGGAAAATGCAGAGGCCGAACTACGTCTCGGCACTAATCAGGCTATCGAAGCCCTTCGCACTCAGGTGACAGACATGATCAACGAACAAGTGATCAAGACATCGATAGACAAGGCTTTTGCAGACCCTGCGCTCCTCTATGGGATAGTAAAGGATATGGCGACCCAGTGGGCAAAAGGACAGGATGTCGTCGTGAAGACCGAAGACGCCGCAAAGTTGGAGGAGTTTTTCAAAAACGAGATCAAAGAGACTCTTGAGCATGGTATCCGTATAGATCAAGTGAGTGGCAAGGCTCACTCGTTCGAGATCATGCCTCAAAATGGCTCTTACAAAGTCGTCGTGGGTAAAGAAGCCTTTGCAGAGTACTTCAAGGACTTTTTGCGCCCCAAGCTCAGAGCGTTCTTGTTTGGCAATACTCAAGAGCAATAAACACACATCCCTATGGCTAACTATTATACCTTAGGTGCCTCCCTACCCGATCTGTTGATAGACGATACTAAGATCGACTACTCGACTGCGGAGTTTGTGGAGGAACTCAAAGGACAGGCCTCATCGTCAGACCAAAAGCAGATAGACCTCATCCTCCTCAGAGGAGACAACAGAGTGCTCGTCGCCATCCTCAAAGATCGCCCCATGCCTGCACTGTATATGCCCCTTGCCCTTGGAGAAGCTCATCTGCGCACCCTCGTGGAAGCCGTGCGTAGCGAAAGCCTCGAGGACAAGCAGGATCGCTTGCCCATCCCGGAAGGCACACCGGAATATATGGTGACTTTCGTGCGCGAGTACCTCGGGGAGAAGTATGAAAAGGGGGTGTTGTTCATCGAAGACAAGTTGGCAGAGCTGTACCAAGAGTATGTGAGAAGCAAAGCGAACACTTTCCTCAAAGGATGGTTTGAAATGAATCTCAATCTCAATAATATCTTGGCTTCACTCACAGCAAAGAAGTATGACCTCGATCCTGCCAAATACCTCGTCGGCTCCAACGAAATAGTGGAGATCATCAAATCAGGCATTTGGAGTGACATCTCGGATCTCAAGGAAGGTGAGATGATGAACGAAATCATAAAGATAGGAGAAGAGAACGAACCTATGCACAGGGAGAGACGTCTCGATGCGTTCAAGTGGAGAATGCTGGAAGAAGTCACCTTCTCGGACTCCTTCTCGATCAATGCCATGCTGGCTTATCTCCTCAAACTTCAGATACTCGAACGGTGGGTCTCACTCGATAAAGAGCAGGGCATGGCACGCTTCCGTGAGATCATTATGGGTCTGAAAAAAGAAGGAAGAGAGGAGCTTGCCGACTTTGTGCAGAGGACAAAGAAATAACAGGGTAAAGTAGCGTGCAGAAGCCGGATCATGCCACAATGCTATCTGGCTTTTGTCCATTACAGAGTCTTTATTACAGCATGGCTTCGGCGTGAAGTGAGGCGTGCAGACTTTAGAAACATTTGAAATAAAAAAACACAAGATACAATATCCAAGTAATGAAAACTAAAGGCGTCGTGAAAGGGATCGTATCGAACCTCGTCACCATCGAGGTCGACGGTCCGGTAGCACAAAATGAGATCTGTTTTGTCTCTGTACGTGGTAGGGCACTTATGGCCGAAGTCATCAAGGTCATCGGCAAGAATGCTTATGTCCAGGTCTTTGACAGTACCAGAGGAATGAAGGTCGGTGATGAAGCTACTTTTGAGCAACACATGCTCGAAGTGCAGTTGGGACCGGGGATGTTGTCGAAAAACTTCGACGGACTCCAAAATGACCTTGATAAGATGGAGGGCGTATTCCTCAAAAGAGGAGACTATACCGACCCTCTCGATAGAGAAAAGAAGTGGCACTTCGTCCCCCTTGCCAAAGAGGGAGATACTGTAGTGGCCGGCTCTTGGCTCGGAGAGGTGGATGAAAACTTCCAACCCCACCGCATCATGACGCCCTTTGCCCTCGAAGGGTCGTACAAGGTAAAGAGTATCGTGGCAGAGGGAGACTATGTCGTAGATCATGTCGTGGCAGTACTCACAGATGCACAAGGCAAAGACATTGAAGTATCGATGGTACAGCGTTGGCCGGTGAAGAAACCTATCCTCGTGCACGTAGACAAACCAAGACCATACAAACTCCTTGAAACAGGGGTGCGCATCATCGATACGATGAACCCCATCGTGGAGGGAGGTACCGGATTTATCCCCGGACCTTTCGGTACAGGTAAGACAGTCTTGCAGCACGCTATCTCCAAACAAGCAGAAGCGGATATTGTGATCATTGCCGCTTGTGGTGAACGTGCTAATGAGATTGTGGAGATCTTCAAGGAGTTTCCCGAACTCGTAGATCCTCACACCGGTCGCAAGCTCATGGAGCGTACAATCATCATTGCGAACACTTCAAATATGCCAGTGGCGGCTCGTGAGGCCTCTGTCTATACGGCGATGACAATAGCTGAATATTATCGTGCGATGGGTCTCAAGGTGCTTCTCATGGCGGACTCGACTTCTCGCTGGGCTCAAGCACTTAGAGAGATGTCCAACCGTCTGGAAGAACTTCCGGGTCCTGATGCCTTCCCGATGGACTTGTCGGCAATCATTGCCAACTTCTACGCTCGTGCCGGATATGTCCAACTCAAAAATGGTAAGACAGGATCAGTGACCTTCATCGGAACTGTTTCTCCTGCCGGTGGTAACCTCAAGGAGCCTGTGACAGAGAATACGAAGAAGGTGGCACGCTGTTTCTACGCCCTTGAGCAGGCTCGTGCCGACCGGAAGAGATATCCTGCTGTCAATCCGATTGATAGTTACTCTAAGTACTTGGAGTATCCTGAGTTCGAAGAGTACATCACCGAACTCGTGGGAGAAAATTGGATCCCCATGGTCAATGAAGCCAAGACTCGTATGCACAGAGGTAAGGAAATTGCGGAGCAGATCAACATCCTCGGTGATGATGGTGTACCCGTAGAATACCACGAGATCTTTTGGAAGTCCGAGCTCATCGACTTTGTGATCCTTCAGCAAGACGCTTTTGACGACATCGACTGTGTCACACCTCTCGAACGTCAAGAAGTGATGCTCAAGAAGGTCATAGATATCTGTAACATGAAGTTCCGCTTCGAAGAGTTCAACGAAGTCAGCGAATTCTTCAAGCGTATCATCAACATCTTGAAGCAGATGAACTATAGCGAGTTCAGGAGCGAACAGTTTGAGAAGTATGAGGCTCAGCTTGTCTCACTTCTCCAAGAGAGACTAATGGAGGAAGCTGTCGCCACTCCTGAAATGAAGTAACCTACAGAAGAGTAAAAGTTATGGCTACAAAGGCATTTCAAAAGATATATACAAAGATTTCAAAGATAACAAAGGCAACCTGTGCTCTAAATGCCCAAGGTGTGGGCTATGATGAGTTGGCAACCATAGATGGTAAGCTCGCTCAGGTCGTGAGCATCCAAGGAGATGAAGTGACCCTTCAGGTATTCGCCGGGACAGAAGATATTCGAACCAATGCCGAGGTCGTCTTCCTTGGCAAGTCCCCCTCGTTGAAAGTCAGTGAAAATCTCGCCGGACGGTTCCTTAACGCTTATGGTGATCCCATTGACGGAGGCCCTGAACTTGAAGGAGAAGAAATAGAGATCGGAGGACCTTCGGTGAACCCTGTTCGCCGCGAACAGCCATCCGAACTCATCGCTACGGGGATATCGGGCATTGACCTCAACAACACGTTGGTCACCGGACAAAAGATCCCATTCTTTGCCGATCCGGATCAACCATTCAACCAAGTCATGGCTACCGTTGCGCTCCGTGCAGAGTCGGACAAGATCATCCTTGGAGGGATGGGACTCACCAACGACGACTACCTTTACTTCAAGAACACCTTCTCCAACGCAGGTGCTCTCGACCGTATCGTGAGCTTCATCAACACGACAGAAGACCCATCCATCGAGCGTGTCCTGATCCCGGACATGGCACTTGCCGCAGCAGAGTACTTTGCGGTCGAAAAGCATGAAAAGGTGCTTGTCCTTCTTACGGACATGACCAACTATGCTGACGCTCTCGCAATCGTATCCAACAAGATGGATCAGATCCCATCGAAGGATGCTATGCCGGGGTCGCTTTACTCAGACCTTGCGAAGATCTACGAAAAGGCGGTACAATTTCCATCAGGTGGCTCTATCACCATCATTGCGGTGACAACGCTTTCGGGCGGAGACATCACTCACGCAGTACCCGACAACACCGGGTATATCACCGAAGGACAGTTGTACTTACGTCGTGACAGTGAAATAGGTAAGGTCATCGTCGACCCATTCCGAAGCCTTTCGCGCCTCAAACAACTTGTGATCGGTAAAGACACAAGAGCAGATCACCCACAAGTGATGAATGCCGCTGTACGCCTTTATGCCGATGCTGCGAATGCCCAAACTAAGTTGGAGAACGGTTTTGACCTCACAGACTACGATGAGCGTTCGCTTGCGTTTGCAAGAGAATACTCCAACAGTCTTTTGGCTATCGACGTAAATCAGAACACAACCGCTATGCTTGACACGGCGTGGAACCTCTTCGCCGACCACTTCTCTCCCGAGGAAGTGAACATCCGTCAAGAATTTGTCGACAAATATTGGCCATCCAAGTAATCCTACTCTGTCATGGCAATCAAATTTCAATACAACAAGACCTCTCTTCAGCAACAGGAGAAGCAGCTCAAGATACGTGTGCGCGCACTCCCTACTATCAAAAGTAAGGAGAGTGCCTTGCGTATGGAAGTCAAGCGAACCAAGGACAAGGCTGAGATACTTGAGCGTCAGCTGGAGGAGCACATGCAGTCCTATGACAGCATGGTAGCACTTTGGAACGAGTTCGACGCCTCACTCATCAGCGTCAAAGATGTCCGTATGTCGACACGTAAGATTGCAGGGGTACTTATCCCTGTACTCGAAGGTGTCGAGTATGATGTGCGACCGTTCAGTCTGACTGACAGTCCTTCTTGGTTCATGGAGGGGATGAGCCTCATCAGAGGTCTTGCCGAAGTGGGGATCGAAGCCGAGTTTACACGCCTAAAGCTACAATTGCTTGAGCATGCTCGGAAGAAGACCACTCAGAAGGTAAACCTCTTTGAGAAGGTTCAGATCCCCGGCTATCAAGATGCTATCCGAAAGATCAAGAGATACCTCGAAGACGAAGAATCTCTATCAAAAGCATCTCAGAAGATCATGCGTGCTAATATAGAGAAAAAAGAACAGGAGGTGCTCGACATATGATTATTAAGATGAATAAGTACTCTTTCTTGATTTTTCATAAAGAGCACTCAGATTTCCTTGTTCGGCTCAGAGACTTGGGTGTCGTTCACATACGTCAAAATAACGACACCAAGCAAGTCGAGGAGATAAAGGCTCTCCTTGCGGAGCAAAAGCAGATACGTGCCACCATCGATCGGATGAATACGATGTGGAGCAGCGCAGGTATCACGGCTGATGACCTTAAGCCCGTAAGCGAATACCTCCATGTCTCACACGACAGCTTCAGCACGGCACAGAAATATATCGAGACCATCGCGACGATTGATACAGAGATCGAGACCAACCAAAAGAAAGTCAACGAGCTCAATCAACTCAAAGGGGAACTCAAGATTTGGGGAGACTTCGATCCACAGCTCCTCAAGCGCCTTGCCGATGCAGGTCAAGAGATAAGATTTTGGAGCGTGCCTCTCCCTCAATACAAACCTGAGTGGGAAGAGCAGTACGGCGCCATCATCATCAGCGATGCCAGACGTATTGCGAGCTTTGTGACCGTCACCCCCACAGGCATGTCTCCGAAGATATCGGCTGAGAAGGTAGACCTCCCTATGCGCAGTCTATCCGACATCGAGCGAGAGATCTCTGAAATCACAGAAGAGACAGCACGTCTGAGAGAATCCCTTGTCTACCTCTCGCACGACAAGTCAGTGATGGAAAGGCATCTCTCCGAGCTCGAAGATGTCTACAACATGAGCAATGCCCTCTTGCAGGGAGAAGCCATGTTTGATGACGCCCTCATCGTCCTCGAAGGATACATTCCTGCTGAACAGTCCGAAGACCTGGAAAAAGCCCTTGATACTGAAGGATACGCTTACACACAGTTGGAAATCAAGGAAACCGATGACGTGCCGGTGAAACTCAAGAATAACTTCTTTGTTAAGGTCTTCGAGCCCATCGTCAAACTCTTCTCTCTTCCGAACTATCACGAGATAGATCCGACCCCGTTTGTAGCACCATTCTTCATGCTCTTCTTCGCCATGTGCTTTGGAGACGCAGGTTATGGACTCTTCCTACTTATCCTTTGTTCGATCTTCAAAGTGAAAGCGAAGGACAATCTGAAGCCTGTCCTCTCTCTCTTTCAGTGGTTAGGAGGAGCAGCAGCTGTCATCGGTTTTTTCTCAGGGTCGTTCTTTGGCATCGAACTCGCAAAAGTAGAAGCACTTGCGGCAGTGCGACAATTCTTCATTTCATCTGACAATATGATGATCATTGCCATTGCCGTAGGTTTGGTACAGATCATTGTCGCGAAATTTGTCGGAGCATACAAAGTCAAAGTACAGAAAGGGACAAGGCATGCTCTATCCCCTTTTGCTTGGGTCATCTTCATCATCGTGATGCTCGCCATCGTCCTCTTCGGACTGCCACAAGTCGATCTTCAGTTACCCACCTATGTCAACTACATACTTTACAGTATAGCCGGCTGTTGTGCTGTCATCATGCTATTTTTCAACAGCCCGGGTAAAAGTATCTTCTTCAACATCGGCAGCTCTCTCTGGACAGCTTACAACACAGCGTCGGGTCTCCTCGGTGACTCTCTCTCATACATCCGACTCTTTGCGATCGGACTTACGGGAGCCATACTTGGTAATGTATTCAACACCTTGGCCATCTCAATGACCGATGGGATACCGATGTATGTGCGTTGGCTTCCGATGCTGATCATCTTGCTCATTGGGCATACGATCAACTTCGGGCTTGCGATGATCGGTTCGCTCGTTCACCCTGTACGACTCATATTCGTGGAGTACTTCAACAATTCCGACTTCGAGGGTGGAGGACAAGCATATGCTCCACTGAAAAAGAATAGTCTCACACAAGATCAATAAAAACAAAACTTATAAATAACAATCAAATCTCTTATTAGAATTATGGACACAAACTTAATGTTAGCTTACTTGGGTGTTGCCCTCATGGTCATCCTTTCGGGTGTAGGTAGTAGTATCGGTATCACCATCAGTGGTAAGGCTGTCGTAGGCGGTATGAAGAAAGATCCCACACAGATGGGTAAGTATATCGGTCTTGCAGCTCTCCCATCATCTCAAGGTCTTTATGGCTTCGTAGGCTTCTTCCTCGTACAGTCAAAGATCTTTGAAGGTATGTCTACCTTGGCGGCATGGGCTATCCTCGGTGCAGGTGTTGCACTCGGCGTCCTCGCACTCATCTCAGCTATCCGTCAGTCTCAAGTATGTGCCGAAGGTATCGCAGGAGTCGCTTCAGGACACAACGTCCTTGTCCCAAGTATGGTCATGGCCGTGTTCCCAGAGCTTTATGCGATCTTGGGTCTTCTCGTTGCGATCTTGACCTTCTTGGCTCTTCCTTCTGCAGCAGTCTGATAGACAAACCATATTCGTAAAACGACTCACGAGGGTCGGTCGAAAAAACTTTCGACTGACCCTCGTGGCATTATGACGAGCCCTCAAAGCAATAAGCATACCGAAATGGATCAAAAAGGTCCTATGACTTGATGACGAAAGTCGTATGATTCGGATACTGTCCTAAAAAAGTGTGTAAGCCCCGTAGCTCTTAAATTTGTGGTAAGAACAAAAAACAAACTAAGAACAATGGAGCTTACATCATCACAAAAGTCGGCATTTATTTCGGAAATGCTGTCATCGGAGTCAGGTATTAACGAACTTATTCGTGTATTATTGAACACCTTCTCCAAGCAAGAACGTTCTCTTTTTGTCCAAGAACATAAAGGTGAACAGTGCAATGGTTTCCGTCCCCGTCGATGGCGGGGCTATGGCTGTAGCTTTGAGCTTCGCATTCCACGTACTCGTTCAGGGAATTTTCAGCCCCTGATTTTGGGCATCCTCTCCCATCAGGAAAGCGAACGCGCCCTCCTCTTCCATGAACTTTATACCCGAGGACTTTCGTGCGAAGATATTGGCACGGTGTGCGAACGCCTCTATGGTCATCACTATAGTAAACAGCAAGTCAGCTTCCTCTCCAACACGAGTAAAGCAGAGATATACGAGTGGTTAGAACGCAAATTGTCGCCCCACTATTTGGCAGTATACATTGATGCGACGTTTGCCTTTACTCGGCGAGAGGATAGTGTCTCTAAGGAGGCCTACTACACGATGCTGGGCTTGCTTCCTGATGGTAGCCGCGAGGTGCTTTGTGTGGTGAATCATCCCACAGAGGGAGCATTGAATTGGGAAGTGGAGTTGAAAGCTCTCAAAACTCGGGGCGTAGAACACATAGACCTGATTATCTCAGATGCCTTACAGGGTATTGAACGCGCTATTTGCTCGGCTTTCCCTCAGGCAGCTCATCAGTTATGTGTTGTTCATTTCAAACGACAAGCACTTAACGCCGTGTCAAAGAGGGATAAAGCTCAGATGAAGCAGGAGTTGGATGACTTATTCCCTATTCTGGATACAGGACTTACTCCCATCAAGGCATTTGAGAAATTATGTACATTTGCAGAGCGTTGGGGCAAGAATTACAGAAGTTTACTCTCTCTGTCTTCCCCTCGCAATATAGGCTACTTCACCTATCTGAGGTACCCGGAGGAGGTTCGTCGTATGATTTACTCAACGAATTGGGTGGAGCGTCTCAATCGCAACTATAAGCGCACGTTACGTATGCGTGGGGCTCTCCCCTCGGCTGATGCCGTCGTATTCCTCTTAGGATCTGTTGCCCGAGAGATGACTGAGAGAACTTATGCTAGGAGGTTGCCCTACTTTCAAGAGTGGAAGATTAAATAAATGGATAATAACAACAAAACCACAAAGTTTTTACCACAGGGGCATGCCCCTGTGGTAAAAAAGGAAAACAACTACTCTTACACACTTTTTCGGACACTACCATGATTCGTTTTCAAAGATCGTAAGACTCGTTTCCGACCCTCCAACGACTTCATTACAGGTCTTGCTGCAGCAAACCAAGATTCGAATAAAGCAGAAGAAAGATGAGAAATCGTATCGCATGGTCAAACTAGGAGAGCTAAAGCTCCATAGACGAGACCATTGAGGGGCACCGAAGCATAGTTCAAGATCAATTCGATCTAAGAAAACGTAGATTCAACATAAGGAAAAGACATTGTGTGTTATATTAGCTGAACTGCCCCCAAAAGTTCGACACAAAACTTTTGGGGGGCAGTTTATTTTTTTGTTGGGGGCTCACTGATCTGAAGCGTAGACTTTGATAACCTATTCACCAAGCATGCAAGGGCTACTGTTACCTGTTGAAAAATTTAGCAAGCAGCAATAGTTAAAAACTCGGCAGGACTTCGAGTTTTAACAAATTGACCTTGGAGAGTCAAAATATTTTTAACACCTTTGCGCCGGCTCTTGCTACCATATAAGCAAGTCTTATATGAAACACCACTATTTACTTATCAGAAAATATCCTCCAACCCTGGAAGTATGTCTGATCGTAAGCTAAAAGAATTGACCTAAAATTTGAATAATATCCGGGGAAAAAGTGCTGCTCAGGATAATCCTTGGGCTTTCTCATCTCGGTATCATGGGTATATTGTATTTGATATTAATTATATTTTCTATTTCAACACTAAAATCACATCTATGAAATGAAAACATCTGTATTCTTTTCAGGGATATTGAGTCTTTTATTACTCATATCCTCATGTCAGAAAGACAGTATTGACACTTCTTCTTGGCTCAAGATTGACGCCGATGAAGTGATACAACTGGAGTCTGGCACCAGCGAAAGGATTATCGCTGTGAATTCAAGTCAGGGGCAGTGGGCAGCCACAAGTAATGCTGACTGGCTGGAGGCTAAGCATGCCGGCGACTATCTCGTGATCAATGCAAAATCCAATGAAACCCTTAATGTACGCAAAGCTCAAATATTGGTCGTCTCCTCGGGTATCAAAAGGACTCTGCAGATAGAACAGGCTGGCTACCCCACATTAGTAGTAGAAACAGATCCCGCAGTGGTTGCTTTTGGAGAGGAGGAGGGACAGATGAGGCTCATAATCAAATCCAATGCCACCGATTGGGTCGTGCAGCAACCATCAGAAGAGTGGATAAAAGTTGTCGCTCGTCCTCGAGTAGCAGAACTTGTCGTAAAGGTCAAGGCGAATGAGACTACAAATGCTCGTACTGCTGACATCATTGTCTCAGCAGGTGGTCAAAATACTACAATCAAAGTCAAACAAGATGGTCAACTAAACTTCTACCTGCCCTTTTCGGACTGGGGTATGAGTTTTGATAATATACAGAAGAGAGAGCTTGCTCGTAAGAGTAAATTGGCAGGTACCCCCAATCCTGATGTCGGAGATAGGGGCTATACCTTCCTGAGTGTGAGCAAGTCTTTCCAGTTCATAACATACGAGTTTGAAAACTATGGTACTGATAAGTTACAAGCCACTACCCTTATAGGTGACAGGAATATCCCTTATACCAATGAATACCATGATTTTCTCGTAAGTCAAGGATTTGAGCGTATTACTCCTATGGATGGTCGTACCAAAGGTATACTCGTATATATCCATAAGGAAAAGAAGATCGACATGTCGATATATGCGATCCATGACAAAGATCTGCAGAAAGATGTATCAGTCATATTCTGTCGGCCTATAGTAGAACAACCGGCTCCGATGCCGACTCTTACTGATTTAGAGACCGGAATACTACGATTTGGCGAGGCTACAGTCCAAGATGTCGAAGCCTGGGAAAACGCCCATGGGGGTAAGTACGATGAAGAGTTTTCTAAATTGTACCGTTTACCACTCTTCTTTGTGGATGATCCATTCTATGCCAGAGGATATTTCTTCGATAATATCAGTAAGTCTCCGGATCCGGAGAAGCTTGTGGTATCAGGATATCTGTACTTCTATACAGATTACAAGCTAGGGGTATACAGACATGGAGGTATGGAGTATTTGACCAATGAATTCAAAGATTTGCTAAAGCGCGAGGGATTTGAGTTTATGTACTTCTATCCGAACAATAGGGGTTATTACTTTAAGAACACAAACAAGGAAGTAATAATCATCGTCAGAACCATAGTAATGGGGGCTCGCAGATTGATGCGGATAAACTATATCCCGATGCCGAAGACAACAAATGCGTCATTACGATCCGCTGTTCCCTCAGAATCGGAAAACAATAACAAAATAAGTACTAACATCACAAACGTAGAGCTATGAAATATTATCTGATAGTGGCTCTTATCTTAGCCACATCTCTATGTACCACTTCGTGTAGAGACGAGCAGGTGTCTCCTCCAAAGCAAGATACTGAATTGATCGTATCTCAAGATGGACTTCTGACACTTCAGGCAACTGCGACTGAGCATCGCATCTCTGTACAAACTAACATAGAAGGGTGGACCTGCATATCCAAAGCCTCTTGGCTACAAGTAAAGGCATCAGGACGTGAAATGGTACTATCCGCTTCGGCCAACATCAGCCCAGCCTCTAGAGAAACGAAGGTACAAGTTATCGCTGCTGATCAAGTGTACAGCTTCGACGTGGAACAACGTGGAACATCAGCGACTTTGGAGCTAAGCAATCAGCCCGATATGATTGATCAGCGAGGAGCAGAGATATTGGTAGATGTCAATACCAATGTAAGCACATGGTTCGTGGAGTCGAGTGAGACTTGGGTTGAGGCCATCCCAAAATATACAGACGATCAGATCTTACTCAAGATTATCGCGAATGACACTCGATACGATAGAAATGCTACTATCACTGTCACAGAGACTACATCCGGTATCAAGCAGGGATTTCAGGTTGTACAGAAAGGTATGATCTATCATATCCTTCCGTTTACAAACTATGAAGGTAGCAAGGAAGAACTTATAGAGTTCGAAACCAATCGTAAGAGTAAACTCATACAAAGACCTACGGAGTACAACCCGGTGTACAAGTTCGAGACGATCAGTCCGCTTTTCCGTAACATAGTATATACAGTAGATATAGACGAGACTATCACGAGTAGTCAGGTATTTTTCGATGCCAGGAAGATGGCTTCCGATGATGACAAGAAAGACTTCTACAAGTATCTGTCGAATGAAGGATTCGATCACGAAGGTAATGATATTTATTACTCAACAAAACACCAATCAGAGGCAGAGCTTAAATCCAACCATGTCCTTTATACATATTATCCTATAGAAAAGGGAGTCATACAGCCGATTGATGCCCTGCCACTGGAAGATATAGAGCTCAATGTCACAACAATAGATCAAATCAAGAAGTCTCAAAGTGACATGGGTAGAGAGTATGTAGCAAGTCTGTCAAAGGAAGGAAGAAGACTTGTATTTCGCTCTTCCGATGATGGTAAAGAAGAGCTACATGTATACTACTTTGCTTCCTCAGGGACATTGATTGAGGCTATTCATTACTATGAAAACATACCTAAATACATGTACACCGCAGACAACCTGAAAACTTACCTCACAAGAGAATTACGTAAGGCTATTCGTAAGGATAAGTTTAACTTCATCTATTACTCAGAGGTCAAGCTCAGATATGGCTACGTATCTTCGGATAATAAGACCGAAATGATCATAGAGCAAGTAAAGCACCCATATCCTGAAAAAGGGAAAGAATCTCCTAAGATGCTGAAGATCAAGTTTCAAGTTAATCGCAAAGTCTAACCCTATAGGATACCCAACAATATGAAACATTTACTTAAATACATCATAGCCCTGGTTGGTCTACTTACCATGGGGTTATCCGGTTGCACGAGAGACATACTTTTGGATGAGGAGAATTCTGCAGAACTCTCTCTGTCCCAAAAAGAAGTAGTTCTCAACAATAGCAATAGAGAGATCGACATCAATGTGACAACTAAAGGCTCATGGAACTGTATCACATCCTCAGACTGGCTCGAGTGTACAAAATCTGAAAACAAGATCCACTTGAAGGCGAAAGTCAATCACACAGAATACGAACGTGTGGCCACAGTCATCGTCACCATGGGTTTAGTCACAGAGCAAGTCCTTGTAAAACAGACTACGAGTACCGACAACCCCAATGGGTCAATTTACACAAGCAAAACAGAGTTTCAGATAGATCAATGGGGATCAAGATTTGTGATACCCGTGTATACCAATAGTAAGAACTGGGTGGTCTTATCTTCCGATGACTGGGTGACAGCACGTTCCAACATTGTCAAGGGTGAGATCCAAGTCACGGTAGCAGAAACAGAAGAACGCCCTGACAGATCTGCGAGTATATTAGTCAGAGATGTCAATACCGGAGACAATTTTGCAGTGAAGATTACTCAAAAAGGGATCATGTTCATCATTCTGCCATACTTGGAGTTTGGGACAAGCATAGACCCTCTCATAGACTTTGAGGTAGCTCGTAAGAGTACCGTCGTCGGGATACCCGGAGACAACTCAGGTGCTTATGGGGCTATCAATAAGGACATGTGTAAGTTTGTAACCAAGAGTAAACTCTTCACTCGTATGGAATATCGCTTCGTCGATGACAAGATGACTCAAGCCTATGCTTACAGTAATCTTTATCAGCTGGAGAGTGTATATGATGAATTTGTGGACTTTCTGATTGAGCATGGCTTTGTACCAGATGAAGGATCGGGGAGGTTCTTTAATAAGAAAATGGAGATGATGGCCGAGCTGAAGCTAAGTTACAACAGTGAGGACGTCCACATCCTGTACACTTACCTCCCTAATCAGAAGGAAGCATTTCCTACATTTGAGGAGCTACCCGGTCGTCTCTCCAATGTTCCTGGATGGGTTGACTATGACAAGGATAAAATTTATGAATGGGAAACAGCCAATGGTGGTGTCACAACCAAAAAGGATGGTGTGGTGAGTACATTCTCCAAGACTCGCACCATATATTACACATCTACCGAACCACTTGCGCCTGAAAAAAGCACCTATACTCTCAAAGCATCTGCCGATGATCAAGGACGAGAAAAGATCACAGGACTTTCACTCAAGTTCAGAGCAAGCGACACAAATAAGTTCTTCTGGGAGAAGGACGGCATTTACTATCTCACGGATGAATTTATGCAACTATGCACCAAATCCAAAATGAAATATCTGGGAAAAAGCGGAGAAGGACATATCTTCAATAACCCGGAGACCGGCAACTCATACAACATAAAAGTGGTAATGGAGTCAGGGAAGGCATCCGTCACAATGAGTGTTACACCATAATTATAACCCCAAAAGGCAATGAACAAAAAATATATTCTCTTGACACTGCTTGGAGTTTCGATGACTCTGGGTGGTTGTCGTCAGGACGATCTAGATCTTCCGGTTCAAGATCCGGAACAATTGGCAATAGAAACAATTGTGGACAATACCGAAGAAACATTACCCAATGTAATTCGTGTTCGCTTCTCTGAAGTAGAAGGAGAAAGGATAGAACATCTGCTCCAAGAACAACGAGAGTCTGCAAACAAGTCGGAAACTCACTCTATACCAATACTTGAGGAGATCAAAGCTACGCATATGGAGCGAGTTTTTCCTCATGCGGGAAAATATGAGGAACGTACCAGACGTGCCGGGTTGCATCTTTGGTATGATATCACTCTCGAGAATGAAGGCTCGGAAGCCGAACTCATGGCTGCGCGTGACAGAGCAATGGCATTGATTGAGAAGTCATCAGGTGTCACAGCTACAGAGCTTGTGTATACTCCCAAGATTCCTCAGACAAAGGCTGTAAAATTTGAGATGGGGCAAGTCAGAAGCTTGAGAAGTGCTACCACACTGCCGATGAATGATCCTATGCTACCCGGGCAATGGCACTATCATAACGATGGGAGCCTCATCAGATCCAAGGTCGGAGCCGATATCAATCTATTTGAAGCCTGGAAGAATGAGTCCGGGAAGTCAGAAGTGATCGTATCCATCGTGGACGGAGGTATCGATGTCAAGCACGAAGACCTCAAAGATAATATGTATATCAACGAGGCAGAGCTCAATGGAGTAAAAGGTAAAGACGATGATGGTAATGGGCATGTCGATGATATTTATGGCTATAACTTCTACCTTAGAGAAGGAACTATAAACCCGGTTGATCACGGGACACACGTAGCCGGGACTGTGGCTGCACGCAACAACAACGGCATCGGTGTATGTGGTGTGGCAGGCGGTAACGGTGAGATCGGCTCCGGAGTAAAGCTTATGTCCTGCCAGACATTTGATGTAGATCCCAGAGACAAGAAGTTGAAAGGTAGTGGATTTGCACAAGCCATTAAGTATGGGGCAGACAATGGAGCCGTAATCAGCCAAAACTCCTGGGGGACGCCAGGCTCAACAAGGATCCCGCTCTCCACCAAAGAAGCTATCGACTACTTCATCAAGAATGCCGGATGTGATGAGCAAGGCAATCAGTTACCTAACTCTCCGATGAAGGGTGGAGTAGTGATCTTTGCTGCGGGTAATGAAGGTACAGACTACATGGCCGCACCTGCCTCCTATAGCAAAGTAGTGTCTGTGTCTGCTATGAGTACAGACTTCCGAGTTTCTCCATATTCCAACCGCGGAGACTGGATAAGCATAATGGCTCCTGGTGGAGATATTTATCAACACAGAGGGCAAGTACTTAGCACACTTCCGAACAATGAATATGGTTACATGCAAGGCACCTCAATGGCTTGTCCTCATGTGTCTGGTATTGCAGCCCTGATTGTATCTAAGTTTGGGGGGCAGGGATTCACCGCGGACGAGCTAATCAAACGTCTCAAGACCGCCATTTCCGCCGTGGATATAAATGTGATGAACCCTGAGTATGCCGGACGTTTGGGCATAGGCTATATAGATGCTGCAGCAGCCATATCAGGAAAAGTATCCACCACTGCCCCTGAAATCGTTCGTTGGGACAAAGTCACTTCTGCTCATACAGGACTCGATCTGACTTGGTACGTAGCAGCAGATGCCGACGATCAAAAAGCATTTGGTTACAACATCTATGTGGACAAAGAGCCCTTGAGCAAAGAAAAGTTTGTCAAGGTGCATAAAGTAACAGTCCCCAAGCCCGCAGCCAAGATAGGAGATATAATAAGTTATCAATTGAAAGGTCTCAAGCCTGATACTCACTACTACTTGGCTATCGAAGCATACGACAGATGGGGTAACGTCAGCGAACCGATCTTCGAGGAGGGAAAAACTCTATCCAATCACAATCCTGTGATTACGGTCCCCGATCATCAGGCGATCCGTCTCTCCGACAATGATAGTTATGACCTCAAGCTATCCGTATCTGACCCTGACGGGCACAAATGGACTCATAAAATCGAAGGACCGTCACATGGAGTGACTGTAGAGCGCGTGAACGATCAACTCAAGCTACATTTCCGAGTTGTCGTCACACAAGGCTCATATAAGGTCAAGATTGTTGTTACTGATGAACTCGGAGGCAGAGCAGAGAAAGATATTGAGTTTGAAATATATCAAAACATGGCACCTAAGCAGATTAAATCATTTGAAAAAGCTTATCTGCCTATATCCCGAAATCCTCTGAAGATAGATCTCAGCACTTACTTCTCTGATGCAAACAAGGATATCCTCAAGTACACAGTGCGCAATATCGGTACAAGCAATGCAACAGCCATCATAGAAGATGCCATCATGACTGTCAGTGGGACAGCCCTTGGACGTACCGCTCTGGAGATTACTGCAACAGACCCCAAGGGGATGCAAGCTAAAGCCATTTTCGAGATAGAAGTGGTCAAAGACGAGCTGGTACATGTTATTTATCCGATACCGGTCAGCGCTACGTTAAACATACGTTTTGCCTCACACTTGCGTCAGGCTTTCGTTCAAATCTTCACATTATCAGGAGAAGAAGCATTGAGTCGTACAATAGCACTTCCGGAAGGCCAACCAGTCTCTCAACTAGATGTTCGTAGCTTGTCTACGGGCACTTATATCTTGCGAGTAGACGCAGAGGGTAAAGAATATCGTCAATCATTCATCAAACGCTAACATCACAAATAGTTTATGATAAAGAAATTCATATTGTTATGTCTGGGTCTCTACGCTTTGGGCACGACATTAAGTGCTCAGACACAAACCCTTCCCATTTTGGGCATGGGAAATGATATGCGCTCGGCTGGTATGGCCGGAGTAAATCCTATCCACAGCATTCATAGTAGCTTCTATTCAACCCCAACCAGCCTATTGTATGGTACCAGAAGTTTACGGTTCAGCTATCAGATAGGAGTCCGCCCTCATACAGATGCTCATCGCATCACATATCACCAAGCTTCAGCGGGATATCGCTTGGATCAATACCAAGGGTTTTACTTAGGTTGGCGTTACTTAGGAGGTATGGAGGTACCTTATATCAATGCCCAAGGTGTCACACGTGGAAGCATCCATCCACGAGACTGGGCCGTGGATTTAGGTTATACCCGTCTTTTTGGAGAGAGTTTTTCCGGTTGGGGACGTATAGGGTATCTACAATCTTACAACTCGGTGACAGCTGATGTTGTGACAGCATCTCTGGGGGCTGACTATCGTAGGCTCGGTTTTTCTGACAACTTTGGAGACTTCATGTTAGGTTTCTCTGTGGAGAATTTTGGCTCTAACGTGAAGTATGCAAAGTCTGGAGAGAGCTTCAAGCAACCCACACTCGCTAGACTTGGAAGTAGTGTAACTATCTTGAAAGGACGCAATCTCACCTTTGGAGCAGGTATCCGATATTTGTTTACAGGTAACGAAGACAAAAGGTTGATCTATAATTTCGGAGGAGAAGTATGTCCTGGAAAGATATTAAGTATTCGCAGTGGTTACATATTGTCTCCTTATGGCAATATATTGACCTTGGGGTTAGGCCTCAACTATAAAGGTATCTCACTAGATGGGGCCTATGACAAGCACAAGCTTAATGAATTTAATATGATTCGTTTAGGGCTTACTTGGTCCTTGTAGTCTAGATACACCTTTCTCGTAACCTTTTACTTTTACGTTAGCATTAAATAAAGGTTACAGTTATCGGATAATAATACATTTTACAGCACGGCATGGGGATCATCCATGCCGTGCTATTTATTTTTACAGGCTTCAATTGATAGTCATCAATATAAAGATATCCCCGAAAGCAAAAATCTTCGGGCTTAATTTCCTCATTCTACACTTCTACTATCAACTTTTTCAGTATTCCGAAAAGTAAGTCTTCTTTGTGATGAGGAAAAAAGAGTTACTCGTTGAAGTAACGTCGGGCGACACGTGGAGATAGGCGGGAGAGAATCTCATAAGGGATGGTTCCGATCTTGTCGGATATGCGTTCGATGGGTAAGGTGTCATCGAAGACCGTGATTTCTGCACCTTCGATCGCAGAAGGGGCGTCGGTGACATCGAGCATGAGGGTATCCATACAGATGTTGCCGATTGTAGGGACAAGTGTACCATCTGCCGTGCGGAAGGAGATGTTACCATTGCCGAGCTTGCGGTCTATACCATCCGCATAGCCGATCGGGATGACAGCTATACGTGAAGGACGAGACACTTTCCCCCTCCGTCCATAACCAATGGTATCTTCTGCCGGGACATTCTGCACTTGGAGGATCACGGTACGCAACCCTGCGACAGGGCGTAGTCCTTCAGCTTCGTCAGCTATGGGCGAAATTCCGTAAAGCCCGATCCCCAAGCGTACCATGTCCATGGCATGATCGGCAAATCTCGTAATACCAGCCGTATTCAGAGCATGGGTATAGAAGGGATAGGGCAACTCTGCAGAAAGTCGGTGTGAGACCCCTTGGAGCTTGGACAACTGTTGTAGAGTAAAAGCATCCTCAGTCTTGTCATCGGCCACCGCCAGATGGGTGAAGATCGAAGCCACACGTACTGAGGAGGTCTGCTGCAGCAAAGCCAAGAGGTCATCAATCATCCCGGGGTCAAGTCCCATTCGGTGCATACCGGTATCCCATTTAAGGTGTATCGGATAATGATGCTCACCAAGGGCATCCGCAACCTTGATGAAGTCTTCGAGGAGAGAGAGACTGTATATCTCGGGTTGGAGTCTGTACTCTATAAGTCGGGCAAAAGCTGAGCGTTCAGGATTCATGACCATGATAGGCATACTTATTCCCTTTTCTCTTAGAGCCTTGCCCTCATCGACGACAGCTACCGCAAGGTAATCACATCTTTGTTCCTGGAGCGTACGTGCTATCTCATAAGAGCCGACGCCATAACCAAAAGCTTTGACCATGCAGACAATGCGTGTCCCTTGAGGGACTCTCGCCTTGTAGTGATTGAAGTTGTGAACGAGGTTGCTGAGATTGACGTCGAGAATCGTCTGATGAGTCCTCTTTTCGAGCGTCCGAACGATCTTCTCGAACCTCGCAGATCTTGCCCCTTTGAGGAGGACGACCTTCCCATGCAAGTCTGTACGTGGCAAGGAGGCAATGAAGTCATCGGTACTACGATAGCACGTCGTGGGAACGGAGAAAAACTGTCTGTGCTCCTGCAGTTCGTCACCAATGGCATAGACCTCAGAGATCTCATGCCGTGCGACAAGCTCCGCCATACGAGCATAAAGAGTCGCAGGCGGAGTCCCACTCTCATGGATGTCCGACACGATGAGCACGGTAGGCCTTGCCTCAGTATTACGGCGAGTCATATAGTCGAGGGCTATGCTGAAGGAGTCGAAGTCGGAATTGTAGGTATCATTGATGAGCATCATCTCATCATTACCCTCGATGACTTCGAGACGCATAGATATGGGGTCGAGATGTGCAAACGCATCCTTGTCCGACAAGACTTCGGGACAAACTTTCTGCAAAAAAGTTATCGCCAAAAGGACATCATGTATCGAGCCCTCGTCGGTATAGGAGATGCGATAAGTCTCCTCACCCCCTCGGATGGAAAGACGAAGGAGAGTATAATCACGCTCTGTCTCGACCGAACGGACAAAGACCGGAGCACTCCGATCCTTACGACTCCAGCCGATGGCTCTTGAGAGAAGCCCCGAGTCCTCCAGTCCTTCCCGGATGAGCTCGTCATCGGCACAGTAAACTATCGTCTCTGTATCCGCAAAGAGTTTGAGCTTTTCGAGACATTTATGTCGAAGAGAAGAGAAGTTCTCCTGATGTGCCTCACCTATATTCGTGATGATCCCAAATGTAGGCGATATCATCTTCGCCAATACCTCCATCTCATTGGGAAGAGATATACCGGCCTCGATGAAAGCTATCTCGTCAGTCTGCTGTATACTCCAGAGAGAAAGCGGAACTCCTATCGAAGAGTTGTAACTCTTAGGTGAGCGTCCCACCCTCATACGAGAGTGAAGCAACTGATACAATATCTCTTTGAGTGTGGTCTTTCCATTACTTCCCGTAATCCCCACCACAGGCATCTTCAAGGATCCACGATGGGCTGTAGCTACTTGCTGCAAGGCCCTCAGCACGTCGGGCACCTCGATGAAGAAAGCCTCCGGATACTTCGCAGAATGCTGTCTCTCGGAAACGACGAAAGATCTTACCCCCTTGGCATACAGATCATCGATGTAGTCATGACCATTCCCCTTGTGCGTGACTATGGCAAAAAATAGAGTACGCTCGGGATAAGTGAGCGAACGGCTATCTGTCAGCAATATGTCTATCATCGGATCCGAGGGAAGAGTAAATGTCGCACCTAATATCGTAGCGATCGTTGATAGTGGATAAGCATTCATCGTATTTGCGCCAAAGAGGATTGTACTTGTGTGATGGACTTCTGTATCATTTCGTTGGGGCACTCTGCTCGGAAAGCCTCCAACTTCTCAAGAAGTGAAAAGTAATGAGCCCTCAGACGATCGGGATGTGTCGTCATCGGGCTATGTGCCAGGAGTTTACGAAGGGCTGACCAGCGTGTGAGGATGCTCTCTGTCGCAAGGGCATCGATATGAGTCTCGGCAAAACGCTCCATGATGTATCGTACCGCCGTGGGAGATGGGTGAACGAGGTCTTCGGCATAGAAGCGATAGTCTCGGAGCTCGTCCATCATGATCTCATACGAGGGAAAGTACCCCACCCGAGAGGACTCCTCCTGCAGGGCATCGATGGCCAAAAGGAGGACAGCCTTGCCCAGACGACTCTCATGTGCACCGTCCCGATAGTGGCAGATCGGACTGACGGTGAAGATCACTTCGCCTCCAGCCTCTTGCAGTCTTGCGACCAAAGGTTTCCAGAGAGAGACGATCTCTTCGACCGAAAGTCGGCGACGTGAGAAGTCTTTGGCCGGACGACGGTGACAGTTATTGACGACCTCCGAGGTCTTCACCTCCTCATAGATGTACGAAGTACCAAAAGTAAATACCCACACATTGATGTCCTTGAGCACATTCTTTAGATGTTCCAAGTCCTCATTGATACGACTCAGGGCAAGCCCCTTATCGTGCGAAGCATAATCCCCATGGTGCATATTGCTGTACCAAATACCATCTTGCTCGAAGAGTTCGCTCTCATCGAAAGCTTTTCCCTCCAGCACCCTCTGCAGTCCCTTTGCTATTGAGGCCGGGTTGTACATGATGCCGAAGGGAGAAGGGTGGACGGTGAAAAGGTTGTCTTGAAGGTACGCAGTGAGTTCGGACGAAAAGCACGAACCCCATAGACTGAATCTCGTCGTGTGGTCGTAGCCCTGTGCACGCTTGGGGATGTTTACCTTGTGTATCAGTTCCATCGCGGTATGGATATGTATGTTTATTTCTTGTATCCCGGATTGGTCTGCTCGAAATACTTCTGCAAGACCAATAGTGAGATGAGATCCTCTCGCTCCTTATCCCAAAACTGTCGGACATAAGCGTTGGCATTCTCTATGATCCGTTGCGCCTCATCGGGGTGGTCGATATAATAACGCACACGCTCCTCCAAGTCGGAGAAGTCGGGCTTGATCTCGACATAGTGATGGTTCGGAATCAAAGTACCCTCCATGAACCAAGTCTCACAAGTGGGCTTGGGCATGACGGCAAGAGAGTTGGACGACATGATCCACTTCAGATTGCTTGCGACATCTATCCCCTCCAGTGCCATCACAAACTTGTAGTCCAAGTGCGCCCTGAGGGTCATCTTCTCCACGATCCACTCATGCTGCGGACAACTATGCGAGACATCTCCGAGATCGCACATCGGATGATCGAAGTACATCTGCATAAATCGGATGCGAGACTCCTTGTCTTCGGTCTTTCCTCTGAAGATGACCTTGTCCATCTTCTCCGTGAAAGACTTGCGATCCTTGATGAAAGTGAAGTGCCTCACCTTATCCAGTTTCATCACGACCGAGTTGGCATTATCGGGAGTAAGAGGACGACTCTTCACTATCGAAGGCACATCGGGGACATGAGTAACATCTCCGGGAAGAAAAGCCCATCGGAGATCATCATCAAAATATCTGGTGTACTCGTAAGTATCGAAGAAGTAAACCTTATTCTCTCCCATACGATGATCACGGAGCCGAGGTGCATCGGCAGGAAGCAGAGTCGGCGTGAGAGCATTGTAATACTCGACACGTCGCATGATATAGTCCTTGTCCGGGCGTTTTGCCACACGAGCCAATAGGCTGTTGAGACGACTTCGACACCATGCTTGAGGAACCAAGAGACGAGCATAACTACGGATATAGTAGACGAATTTGGGATTCTTCCCACTGTTGAACGTATATGACAAACGTTGGCGTAACTTCATGATGTCTTGTTTTGCAAATACACAGAAGAGTCCGGCCTTGGGCTCTGACAAACAAAGATAGATAAAAAACTCCAGTGGGACAGGCCACTCCGGCACTGTCGAGACTGCATCTCGATCAGTCGAACCGCACCCCTTCGGCAGGACGGATATTCGCAATGATCATCGTCGGGACGAAGATGATCAAGTAGAGTGCTACTATCGTAATGAGGTTGGTGAGCAGTATCGCCCAAATGGAGATGTGTATCGGGACATAGTCGATATAATACTGAGCGGCATCGAGCTTGACCAACTTGAAGTGGCTTTGCAAAGCTCCGATCAGGAGGGCAACAGCATTGCCCCAAAGCAGACCCTTGAGGAGGATACGTACGGCCACATGATGAAAGACCTGTCGGAGCGAATGATTACGTTGTCCCAAGGCCTTGAGGGTGGCTATGGCTCGTACGCGTTCGAGGATGATGACGATGACACCCGTGATCATCGTCATGGCCGCGACAGTGATCATGAGGATGAGGATAAGGCGGACATTGGTGTCCAAGAGATCGACCCAACCGTACATGGCGGGATTCATATCCCTCGCGGTAAGCATGGTATATCGTTCGCCACCGGTATTGACACGCTGCAGAAGGAGGTCATAGAGATTGTCATAGACACTATCGGAGAGGCGATCATCGGAGAGTTTGACCTCTACCCCACCCGACTGCTCTTCACTCCAATCAAGGATACTTCTGACATCTCGGATATTTCCGATCGCAATGTTCTCGTCATAATCCTTGAATCCGGTGCGGTACACACCTGCGATATCGAACTTACGCACCTTCAGCCTTTCTCCGTCAAAGAAGTAAGTCATCACTGTTTGCCCCACATCGACATCCAGATAGTTGGCGACATAGGAGGAGATCAAGATGCGACTGCCTTCGTCCGATCCGAACGTAGGACACTCTCCTCTCAAAAGGTATTTTTTGAAGAATTCAGCATCATACAGACTGTCCACACCATGGATGATCACACCGCTGTACGTGGAGTCGGTCTTGATCACTCCCATCTGATCTGCAAAGGTATAGACCACCCCCTTAGGGTCGATGGGAGTTATGATCGCTCTCATCTCGCCCAACAAGGCTGAAGGCGTAAGCAGGGGCTGTGTGTATTGATTATGTGCGTTGTCGGGATGAAAGATTTTGAGATGCCCGACAAAACCGTTGATGCGATCCCTTATCTCCAGCTTGAATCCCCGGACTATGAATATCGAGAGTAGTATCAGCACCACTCCGAGCGCAATACCGATGGCCGATATACGCACGACAGGAAGACTCTTTCGTCCTCCGTCCGATCCTTCTCGATACAGAAACCTATTGGCTATAAACCGATGTAAAAATCCCATCTGACGATACTCGTTAAGTAAGACGACGGCTCATCACTCAGCCGATAAGGAATATCGCAGGACGTTTGTGCAAGCTGATCCCTGAGGCCACCTTCTTCCACTCCTTGATGGAGTGTCTATGTATCTCTTCCCCCGCCGTCGTGAGATCTACGGCCACACATAAGTGCATGGCATCAGGCAAGGTCTTACAAAGCTCTGCGATGAGTTTGTCATTTCGGTACGGTGTCTCTATGAAGATCTGAGTCTCTCCATAGGCACGCACCCTATGTGCCATATCTGCAAACAAGTTTTTACGCTTCTTGTCGTCAATAGGTAGATAACCCAAGAATGTAAACCTCTGCCCACTGAAGCCGGAAGCCATCAGAGAAAGAAGGATGGATGATGGGCCCACGAGCGGAACGACCTGTACCCCCTTGAGGTGAGCCTCCTTGACGATCAGACTACCGGGATCGGCGACGGCAGGACATCCGGCTTCGGACATCAATCCCACGTCAGTACCCGAGAGCAGAGCCTGCATCACTTCGACGGGATAAGCATACCCGTTGTGCTTGTCCACCTCATATATAGTGAGCTCAGAAATTTTGGATTCGGGCAAGACGGATTTAATGTACTGCCTTGCGGTCTTGGCATTCTCGACGACAAAGGTCGTGAGTTGAGACAAGATGCGGAGATTCTCTCCCGGCTGATAACGCTCCACAGGAGCATCTCCAAGCGATATGGGGATAAGATAAAGGCGTCCTCGGGTCATAGCTGATAGATGTGCTCCAAGGCCTCTTCCAACTCAGGGTGCAAAAATTCGAATCCGGCTTCCTCTATCTTCTCACAAGACACTCTGTTACCCTTGAGCAGGAGATCACTTGCCTCACCGTAGAAAAGACGTATGATCGGGCTGGGCACCCATACTTCGCAAGCACGACCGGTATGGAGCTGTGCCAAGGTAGATACAACATCTCTATACGTCACCTTTTCGGGTGCTACTGCATTGTAGACGCCATGTGCAAATGGATTTTGGATCACGAAGTGAAACATCCGACAGAGGTCATTGACATGGATCCAAGGCACATACTGTTTGCCTGTACCAAGGATACTCGCCACACCCATGCGACAGCCCTTCGCCATATAAGGCAGTGCTCCGAAGTAGTGGCTGAAGACGAGTCCGAGTCTTAGGATCACGACCCTCTCGGCAAGGTTCTCGACATGAAGCAACTCTGCCTCTTCCTCCCACGCAAGACAGACCTTGGAGACGAAGTCTTTGCCGGGCTTGGAGGTCTCGTACATGAGTTCGTCCTCTGTGTCCATACCATAATACCCGGTGGCAGAGACGGAGACAAATGATGAGAGACGGATGCCTTGTGCCATCAGAGCGGAAGCAATGAGAGTAATGGCATCGGCTCTGCTGGAGATGATTTCGTTGCGATAACGAGTAGTCCAGCGATGACCGAAGAGACTTGCCCCCGAAAGATGCAGAACATGATCGACCCCCTCAAGAGCCGCAGGATCGATGATACCCGTGGCGGGATCCCAATGATAGACATTAGGCCCGACAGGGCGACGACTCAAAAAACGGATGTTGTACTTCCCATCATACAGCGTAGCGAAGTGGTTGGCTATCATCCCCTCAGCACCGGTTATCAATAAAGTCTCCATATATAGTTCTGTGTTTTCTTTACGAGTTGTTAATCGTGTCTGTCAGCTAAACAACACATAAAGATAGCTATTTATTGGGGATAAATGGGACTGATGAAGCCTAAAATCACAAGAAGTAAGCACACTACCTGTCATTTATATTATACCGACCCTGAGGAGAAGAGAGCCACACCGAGATAGTCTCCCCTTCGCATGGACAAACGTATCAAGGTAAAGAAAAGAATTGGATGCCTCGTACCGAATGACCTTGATGCCACTACTTTTAGAGCACTTTCTGCCCATGTCCGAAAGGCGAAAAAAACAGTCCTTCGGTGAATTGAAATTATTTAACGAGGGTCGGAAGACCTTATTTGTAGATATGTATGTATATTTGTACGTTAAATCGAAAAGCATAGAAGATACTCAAAACACTATACTCTCTATTTTATTATGGAAAGACAAACACAGCTGGATATCATCAAGATGATACAGAGAGAGGTCATCCCTGCGACAGGATGTACCGAACCCGTAGCAGTGGCACTCACAGTGGCTTATGCCGCCAAAGCTCTGGGGACACTTCCGACACAGATCAAGCTCGAACTCAGTGCCAATGTCCTTAAAAATGCGATGGGGGTCGGCATACCGGGCACAGGTATGATCGGTCTTCCGATTGCTATCGCCCTTGGAGCAGTCATTGCTGCTCCGGAGAAGGAGCTGAAGGTATTGGATGGTTTTTCGGCTGAGCAGTTTGCCCAAGCTCGTGCACTTTTGGATCAAAACATCATCGACATCTCTCTCAAGGATGGTGATGTGGACAAGCTTTATATCGAGGCGACCCTGACATCCGCAGACGGACACAAGGCAAATGCCATCATCGAGAAGATCCACACAAGTCTGAAGAGACTTACGTTAGACAATAAAGTGTTCGAAATAGAGGCTCCTTCGACCGGAGAGGGAGAGGTGGCATGCAGTGAAGAGCATCCCGCAAATCAAGAGCAGGATATCCCATTGACCTTCAACATGGTCTACGACTTTGCGACAGAGATGCCTCTTGAGGAGATCGACTTCATCCTCGAAGCGGCACGCCTCAATCGTGGGGCTGCCGAGTATTCGCTCAAGGGTAACTACGGGCACAGCGTAGGTCGCATGATCCAGGGGCCTCTCGGCAAGAAGTATCTCGGCAACACCGCTTACACCCATCTCCTCACCTACACCAGCGCAGCTTGTGATGCCCGTATGGATGGTGCACCGGTGACGGTGATGAGCAATTCAGGAAGTGGCAATCAAGGTATCACGGCCACACTACCGGTACTCAGCTTTGCCGAACATGAAAATGTATCCGAGGAACAAAAGATACGTGCCCTCATGCTCAGCAACCTCATGGTCATATACATCAAGCAGAAGCTCGGACGCCTCTCCGCACTATGCGGTTGTGTAGTGGCTTCGACAGGAAGTGCAAGCGGTATCACTTATCTCATGGGAGGCTCGCGCGAACAAGTCGGCTTTGCGATCAAAAACATGGTCGGCAACCTCACAGGGATGATCTGCGACGGGGCAAAACCCAGTTGCAGTCTCAAGGTTACCAGTGGCGTGAGCTCAGCGATGCTCTCTTCCCTCCTTGCCATGGAGCAAAAGGTCGTCACCAGCAACGAAGGTGTCGTCGATGACGATGTCGACCGTAGCATCGACAACCTTACAAGCATAGGACGTGATGCCATGACAGAGACAGACAAGCACGTCCTTCACATCATGACACACAAAAACTGATCCAAGAATCAGATACAAAACGAAACTCACCCTTAGAGTGGCAAGTCGGACATCGACCACTCTAAGGGTGAGTTTCTTTTTCAGAAGCACTAACTGCTTCTCTTACTTCTCTTCTGACTTTTCTACCTTGGGTTTGGGCAGGATGAGATTAAGCAATACTGCGACCACCGCCGATAGACCGATGCCGGAGAGGGTGAAGTTTCCATAGTTGACCACAGCACCTCCAATACCGAGGGTGAGCGTGATAGAAACGATAACGATGTTGCGAGTGTCGGTCATGTTGATCTTGTTGTACATAAGATTGACGATACCTGTACTTGCGATTGTCCCGAAAAGTAGGAGCATGATCCCTCCCAATACTGCTTCGGGGATGCTCTTGAGTAGCGCACTCACCTTACCGATAAGGGAGAAGATGATGCCTGTCACCGCAGCGATGCGAATGACTGCAGGATCGGTGACCTTGGTGAGAGACATCGCACCGGTCACTTCCGAATAAGTTGTCACAGGAGGACCACCCATGATGCTCGCAGCCATACAAGCAAGACCGTCACCGAGAAGGGTACGGTGCAAGCCCGGATCTTTGACAAAGTCCTTGCCTGTCACGGTATTGACCACATACACGTCACCGATATGCTCTATCACAGGAGCGATAGCCACCGGTATCATAAATAGGATAGGCTCCCACGAAAAAGTCTTGGGGATGGCGAGCTTCGGAAGTCCGAACCATGGAGCATCCGCCACGGCAGACATATCCATCTTACCCATGATGGCAGCCACGACACAGCCCACAGCAATACCGCAGAAGATCGGTATCAACTTGAGTAGACCCTTGGCATAGATCGTCACCAAAACGGCTACGGCCAAAGAGATGAGCGCAAGTAGCCAATCCGTCTTTGCCATATTGACCCCCGCGGAGGAGAGACTCAGACCGATGAGTATGATCACCGGACCGATAACCACCGGAGGGAAGAGCTTACGGATGACGTTTACCCCCTGAGCCTTGACGAGGGCACTCATGATGAGATAGACAAGCCCCACTCCGAGAATGCCGAAGAGAGCCCCCTCAAGTCCGTAAAGTTCTGTCGCCTTGATGAGTGGAGCAATGAAGGCAAAACTACTACCTAAGAAGATGGGGACTTTACCCTTGGTGACCAAGTGAAAGATCAGTGTACCTACCCCGGCTGAGAAGAGTGCTGTCGAGGGATCCAACCCCACGAGCAGAGGGACAAGTACGGTAGCTCCGAAAGCTACAAATAAAAACTGCACACCCACGATACCTTTCCTGACAGGCGTGAGGGTGGAGATTGTGTCGTGTTGTTCCATTTGTTGTTATATATGTTTTAGGTGTTGTTCATTCAAAAAAATAGGGTGATGTAGTTACCGTTGTAACTGCATCACCCTATCTATTACTATATCGCTTCTTGTATCATGAGAGCCTCGATGTTTTAGGCAACCTTGACGAGAAAATAATTTTTACGACCACGTTGTACGATCATGTACTTGCCATTGATGAGGTCGTCCCCGGAGACATTGCAACGCTCATCCTGCACCTTCTCTTTATTGACACTCACACCACCACTCTTGATGAGCTTACGGAGTTCGCCCTTGGATGGGAAAAACCCGCAGTCCTCCACGAGCAGATCCAAGAGCGGAGTCTCTCCGTCGAACTTATCGGCCGAAACCTCAGCCATGGGCACACCTTCAAATACAGAGAGGAATGTCGCCTCGTCGATATCTCCCATCGTGGACTTGGTACCGGAGCCGAAGAGGATTTCCGAAGCCTTCACCACAGTCTCATAGTCCTCACGAGAGTGAACCATGACGGTCACTTCCTCAGCAAGACGCTTCTGAAGCGGACGGAGGTGAGGAGCGGTAGCCTGCTCGGCTTCGAGGGCTGCGATCTCCTCTTGGGTAAGAGTCGTGAATATCTTGATGTACTTTGCGGCATCATCGTCGCTGACATTGAGCCAAAACTGGTAGAATTTATACGGACTCGTATAACGACGATCAAGCCAGATGTTTCCGCTCTCGGTCTTCCCGAACTTACCACCATCAGCCTTTGTGATAAGGGGGCAGGTAAGCGCGTACGCCTCGCCTTGGATCTTGCGACGGATGAGCTCGGAGCCCGTGGTGATATTACCCCACTGATCCGATCCCCCCATCTGAAGTCTCACGCCCTCATGCTCATAGAGGTAGAGGAAGTCATAGCCCTGAAGGAGTTGGTACGAAAACTCTGTGAAAGACAATCCGCTGTTACCTTCGCCCGAAAGACGTTTCTTCACCGAGTCCTTCGCCATCATATAATTGACAGTGATGTGCTTACCGATGTCACGGATGAAATCAAGGAACGAAAAGTCCTTCATCCAGTCGTAGTTGTTCACCAACTTTGCTGCATTCGGCTCCTTGCTGTCAAAGTCGAGGAACTTCTTGAGCTGCTCACCGATCGCCGTCTGATTGTTACGGAGTGTGTCGATGTCGAGGAGGTTGCGTTCGGCAGATTTCATAGAAGGATCACCGATCATCCCTGTCGCACCACCGATGACGGCGATAGGACGATGACCGGCACGTTGGAGGTGCTTGAGCATCATGACACTCACGAGGTGTCCGATGTGGAGAGAGTCTGCCGTAGGGTCTATACCCACGTATGCAGATACCATTTCCTTGGAGAGTATCTCCTCTGTCCCCGGCATCATATCATTGATCATGCCTCTCCAGCGGAGCTCTTCTACAAAGTTGATCTTCATTGTCTAAGTCTATGTATTGTGATTGATTTTACTTTTTACGTATCGTACAAAGATACTCAAAAGCCCCCAATCTTGTCATAAGTTTTCGACGCCGGTGTCGAAAAACGGCATTTTGCCTCACCGAAAGGATTTTTTGATGGCAGAAAAAAAGGTCGTAGGACTCGATGACGAAAGTCGTAAGACTTGTTGCATCGAGTCGTATGATTCGATTTTGAGGATCCTATGCTTTGATTTGCACAGAGGCTGAAGAGCCGAAAGTCTGAGCAAGGACAGAATCCTTTCTGTCGCTCACCGGAATGTTTTCTGTCCCGCTCCGAAATACAGTCTCTTACCTAAATCATGGTAAACTTCGTCATGAAAGCGTTCAGTCACAAAAGTACAAGAGAAATACAGAAATATAATTCGTGGATTATAGCTATCTTTGTACAGATGTGACGCCGTTGGAGCTCACAGGTATTTTTTTAGATAACATTCCGGCACATCATGGGATGCCGGGCAAGATCTTAAAAGTCAAGTATCGTAGCACTATGATGAATGTCGTAACATGGACCGTTGATCCTATCATTGCCGAGATAATGGGTGTCCGTATAGGCTGGTACAGCATCTTCTTTGCTGTGGGGCTTATCGTCATCGGATATTGGCTGATCACCAAGATGTGGCAGCATGAGCAGTTGCCCGAAAAGTGGCTGGCTTCGCTCTTCTACTCCGTCGTGATCGGGACTGTCGTGGGAGCACGCTTGGGACATTGTCTCTTCTATGACCCCGGGTACTACCTCGCTAATCCGCTTGAGATATTCAAGACTTGGAACGGAGGCCTTGCCAGTCACGGTGGCACGATAGGGGTGATCCTCGGTCTGTGGTGGTACTCACGCAAGGTGAGCCACAAGAGCATCCTTTGGGCGTTTGACCGTGTGGCCGTGCCCACGGGTATCGTGGCGACGATGATCCGTCTGGGTAATCTCATGAACCATGAGATCTATGGTCATGTGACGGATGTGCCATGGGCGTTCAGATTCATCACAAATATCCCGGCTTGGCAGCATGGCGCAGAGCCGATATTCTCCGATCCGTCACATCCGACACAGTTGTACGAAGCCCTATGCTACCTCATCACGTTCTTGCTTTGTATGTGGTTGTACTGGGTCAAAGGGGCTCAGAAGCGTGAGGGCTTCATCTTCGGGGTCTTCATGGTCTGTGTCTTTGGGTCTCGATTCTTCATCGAGTTCCTCAAAAACAACCAAAGTGCGTTCGAAGCAGATATGACCCTCAACATGGGGCAACTCCTAAGCATCCCATTCGTGATCGTCGGTGTGGCTTCCATCGTGTACAGCACTCGTAAAACTCAATCAACGAAATAAAAACTAATATCAATCAATACAAACTCATTAGAAATATGAACTTCCTACCCAAAGTCAACGACTCGACCTATTATCTCGGAGTCAATGATCGTACCAAAGAACTTTTCGAAGGTCTTTGGCCTATACCCAACGGTGTGGCTTATAACTCGTACCTCATCAAGGATGAGAAAAACGTACTCCTTGATACGGTAGATATCTGTTACTCCGAACGCTTCCTCCAACGCTTGGAGTCGGCTCTCGAAGGTGCGCCCCTGCATTACCTTATCGTAAACCACATGGAGCCTGACCATTCGGGATCGATCGCCTTGCTTCGCACTAAGTATCCTGATGTGCAGATCGTGGGTAACAAGAAGACCCTCGACATGGTCATGGGATATTTCGGCATCAACACCAACTGCCTTGAGGTCGAAGACGGAGGTGAGCTGAACATAGGAAGCCGCACGTTGAAGTTCGTCTTCGCACCTATGGTACACTGGCCAGAGGTGATGTTTACTTACGATCCCAAGGAAAAGACTCTTTTCTCTGCAGATGCTTTCGGTTCGTTCGGTACCGTCGATGGCGGTATCTTCGACGATCAAGTCTGTCGTGAGAAGTATCTCCAAGAGGTATATCGCTACTACTCCAACATCGTGGGTAAGTATGGGACATTCACACAAAAGGCTCTTGCAAAGGCTTCGGGCATAGAGATAGACACGATCTGTTCGACCCACGGTCCGGTGTGGCGCACACACAAGGCAGAGATCATCTCTCTATACGACAGGTTGAGCCGTTACGAAGGAGAGGAAGGTGTCGTAGTGGCTTACGGCTCGATGTACGGTCACACGGAAGAGGTGGCAGAGGTCATCGGACGTTCGCTCGCTGCGCATGGCATCTCGAAGGTAGTCCTTCACAACGTATCGAAGTCTCATGCTTCGTACATCATCGCGGACGTGTTCCGTTACAGAGGACTCATCATCGGTTCGCCTACATACAATAATGAGCTTTACCCTGAGATCGACAGCTTGTTGACCAAGCTCCAAGGTCGCTTGATCCCCAACCGCCTCTACTCTTGCTTCGGTGGCTACACTTGGAATGGTGCAGCTGTGAAGAAGCTCATCCCATTCGGCGAAACCATGAAGTGGGAGTGTGTCGGCAATCCTGTGGAGATCAAAATGTCCATGAACGGTGACCAAGAAGCCGCTGCATGGGAACTTGGTCGTGTGATGGCTGAACGTCTCATCGCCGAACGAAAGTAAAACAACAAAAAACTACAGCAAAGTGAGAGTAATCATTAAATCAAACAAAGATGAAGTAGGGGTGTGGGCAGGTGACTATGTGGCTCGTAAGATCAACGAGAGCAATCCTACGGCCGACAAGCCATTTGTCCTTGGGCTACCTACGGGATCGTCCCCATTGGGGATGTATGCTCGTCTCATCGAACTCCATAAGGCAGGCAAGGTGTCGTTTCGCCATGTCATCACCTTCAATATGGATGAGTATATAGGTATTCCTCGTGACCACGAACAGAGTTATCACACCTTCATGTGGACGAACTTCTTCAATCACATAGACATCCCTGCTGAGAATGTCAACATCCTTGATGGCAACGCAGCCGACATGGAGGCAGAGTGTCTGAGATATGAGGAGAAGATCAAAGCTCTGGGTGGTATCGAGCTCTTCGTGGGTGGCATAGGCCCTGACGGACACATCGCGTTCAACGAACCGGGATCGTCCCTCGCCAGCCGTACTAGAGTGAAGACTCTTACGACAGACACAATCATTGCCAACTCAAGATTCTTCGACAACGACACATCAAAAGTACCTACCACAGCAGTCACTGTCGGCGTCGGTACGATCTTGGATGCTCGTGAGGTGATGATCTTGGTAAATGGGCACAACAAGGCACTTGCCTTGAAGCAAGGGATCGAAGGTAGCGTCAATCAGATGTGGACCATCACGGCACTTCAACTTCACCCTAAAGGTATCATCGTCTGCGATGAGGACTCTACAGTAGAGCTCAAAGTGGGCACTTATCGTTACTTCAAGGACATCGAAAGAGCCAATAACTGACAGAACAAGTCATAAAAAGAAAGAGAGGGAGTGTCAAACGTATTTGATTTGACACTCCCTCTGCTTTTATAGCGGGCCTCATCACCCTGGAAGTATTACGGTCTCACCACCTTGAGAGCAGGATTACAGTTGTAGAAGGCTTGAGGCGATACACTCTTCACAGACTTTGGGAGGTGTACCGTAACAAGCTGAGGACAAGCCTCGACAGCATAGTCTTCGATGACCTCTGTCCCCTCGGCAAATGTCAGCACCTCCACTCCTTGATGAGCGTTGATAACATTCTTGCCCACGACCTTGAGTGGCTTTAGTTGAATATGCTTGAGTCGTGCAGGTATCAGGATGGGGACATCGGTCGCTCCTTGACCTTTAGGGTATATCGTCCCCTTGTATTCTTCGAGGTGAGGATTGGTCGGATCGACAGAAATCTTACTTATCTCACCTCCCGAATCGATCAGTCTTCTACTGTCTTCTGTGCCGATATACTTGATATTGCTGCCGAGATAAACCTCCTGTACGGTCTTAGGGAGACTTTCGGGGTTGAAGTTTGATATTTGAAACCCTCCGACACTGTAAGGCACGACAAGTTTATTTCCGGACGAAGGTGCTTTGACACGAAGGACGGTGATCTCCCTTTTTTCATACGCATAGACCATGGAGTCATCCTCCCAAAGGTTGAAGTCAAGACGCTCAGGCAAGAGGAAGTTGAATCGTCCCTTGTCGTCAGCTTCATAAAAGATTTTGTTGGTCGCATCCGAGACATACCATCGACCATCGAGGAGGACATAGTTCCATGCATGCCCAAAGGGGTTACCAAGGGTGTTGAACCTCGCCAACCCATTCACAACAGGTGCCGAGATACCCTGAGTGTGACAGAATACCTTCAGAAGGTTCGAGTACCCTTGACAGATTGCGTTTTTGTACTTGAAGGTAGTGTAAGCACTGTTATAGTCCGGTATCTTAGGATCATACACATGTCCATACTTAACATGCCGGCCGATCCATTTGAAGAGGACTTGATGCTTTTCCTTTTGGGTCTTCGCCCCATGTTCTTTTACAAGAGCATCGGTGAAAGCCTTTATCTCCTCCAACTGCTCTTGAGTGATCTGCGTCTCTCCAAGAGGTAAGACTTCTTTAAAAGTCTGACTACTGAGGAGAGCCAGTACACGTTCGGCAGGAGACCCTTTGAGTTCGACAGAATTATCAGGCTTGGGGAAAAGCAAAGTCTCCTCAACATCTCCCCCCTCCTTCTCCACAACCGAGGGAGCAGACTGACAAGCATTCAATAACAAAGCTCCGACAAGGAGCATCAACCATTTTGACTTTCTCATAATAGTATTCAGATGATTTGTGGGCGCAGATCTCATGCTTTTGGACATGCGCGGCACCGTGTTACAATTTATCTTATCCTCCCTATTCAACAAGAAGGACATGCAAATTTAATAAAAACACAGAGATATAACAAGATCGACATCTCACCACAGGATCGCGATGCAGTACACAGGTCGACATCTGAAAAAAGCTATAAGGTCGGTACATAACCGCAAGCCCCACTCCACTGTAAGGATTTTATCGTCCGAAAGAATGCCGCCTTTTTCACAACAAGTACCAGGAGCCCTGAACACATGAGAAGAGGTGACTCATACCTACATGTAGTTAAAATGCAGGTCGATGCTTGCCAAACACGATGATTTACTTTATTTTTGTGCAGTGACCGTAATGGTCTTATGAGTTAATAATACAAAAAGACAGAAACAATGATCAAAAATCTACTATTCAGCCTCGTGCTGACATTCGGTTTCATTGCCGCAGGTAATGCATACGCTCAGACTCCCGTAAAGAAGGAAGAAACAAAGAAGGAATGCTGCAAGGATAAGAAGCATGCCGAAAAGGGAGAAAAGAAAGACTGCTGCAAGGACAAGCATCACGCCGACAAGGGTGAAAAGAAAGACTGTTGCAAGGACAAAAAGCACGGCGAAAAGAAAGAGTGTTGCAAGAGCAAAAAGCACGCTGAAAAGGAAGAGTGCTGCAAAGACAAGAGTGCTTGCGAAAAGAAAGAATGTAGCAACCCGGCAGAATGTAGCAAGGACTGCGGAAAGAAGTAATATCATCTCCGCATAAAATCCTTGGATACAGAAGGAACAAACAGGGTGTGTCAAAGTAAAAAACTTGGCACACCCTGTTTTGTATGGTCTCGGCATACATGTAAAAGAGAAAACGAACATCGTACATGAGGTCGTAGTTTACCCACCATTTTTTAGGTGGACAAGGCAGAGGTCTTTGCAATAAAATCCCGACAATTCGTCTCCCCCTCTACTCGACCGTACAGAGCAGACCATCTATTTCGTGAGACTTCGCAGGGCAGTCGTCGATCCGCTTTTGATTTTCGACAACGAGTGACTGCGAGTAAGACAAATAATACGTACCTTTATGCCCGGAAAAATACTAACCAAACATATATCCAATCACTATGTACGGAAAGATCCAAGAACATCTCCAAAATGAGATCAAAGAGATCCGCAACGCCGGTCTCTACAAAGAAGAGCGCATCATCATCAGTGCTCAGACCGCTGAGATCAAAGTCAATGACAACGGTCAAGAAAAAGAAGTCCTTAACTTCTGTGCCAACAACTACCTCGGTCTATCAGACAACCCTCGTCTGATCGACGCAGCAAAGAAGGCGATGGATACCCACGGCTTTGGTATGTCATCTGTACGCTTCATCTGCGGTACACAAGACATCCACAAGCAACTTGAGAAGGCCATCTCCAACTACTTCAAGACAGAAGATACCATCCTCTATGCCGCTTGCTTTGATGCCAACGGTGGTGTATTCGAGCCGCTATTCACCGAAGAAGATGCTATCATCTCTGACAGTCTCAACCACGCATCCATCATCGACGGAGTCCGTCTCTGTAAGGCTAAGAGATACCGTTTTGCAAATGCTAATATGGAAGAGCTCGAAAAGTGCCTCCAAGAAGCACAAGCACAGAGATTCCGCATCATCGTCACCGACGGTGTCTTCTCTATGGACGGTAATGTCGCACCTATGGACAAGATCTGCGACTTGGCAGAGAAGTACGATGCCCTCGTGATGGTAGACGAATGTCACTCGGCAGGTGTCGTGGGCAAGACCGGTCGTGGTGTTGCCGAACAGTACAATGTCTACGGCCGTGTAGACATCCACACCGGCACACTCGGAAAGGCTTTTGGTGGAGCAGTAGGTGGATTTACGACAGGTCGCAAGGAGATCATCGAGATGCTCCGCCAGCGTTCACGTCCATACCTCTTCTCAAACTCGATCCCACCCGCAGTCGTAGGCGCAGGTATCGAGATGTTCAAGATGCTCGAAGAGAGCAACGACCTTCACACCAAGCTGATGGAAAACGTTACTTACTTCCGTGACAAGATGACTGCTGCAGGTTTCGACATCAAGCCTACACAGTCAGCCATCTGCGCTGTCATGCTCTACGATGCACCTCTATCACAGAAGTATGCAGCTCGTCTCCTCGACGAAGGTATCTACGTGACAGGCTTCTACTACCCAGTTGTACCAAAGGGCGAAGCTCGCATCCGCGTACAGCTTTCTGCGGCTCATGATCGCAAGCACCTTGACAAGGCTATCGAAGCCTTCATCAAGGTTGGTAAAGAGCTTGGCGTGATCAAGTAAGGATAAACACAAAACACAAAAAAGAACCCTAAAAGCCAAACAAAAACTTTTAGGGTTCTTTTTTTATACAGATTCTCAGAGTCGCACCCCTTATCGCTACGGAAGTAATATCATCTATCACAAGCAACTATCATCAGGAGCTATCATAGGCTGAAGGGGGCACACTCATTCATCTCTACCTCTACATGCCACTCATTGCCCTCCTAACTTGCTATACTATCTGTGACATTGGCTTCGAACAAAAGTGTATCACCCATCTCAGTACAGGCAGATAGATTGGAACTGTGAACGAAGAAAAAGAGGGTGTGCCAAAAGTCCAATTTTGACACACCCTCCGGCAAAATTCATGATTTATTAAAGGAACTAACTGTTCATCACCATTCCCGTTCGTTAGGTAGAGGATTACGTACAGTCATGTCTGTGGTTGTAGTGCCGGCCCCCGGAGTAAAAACTTGGAATGTGTTTAGCCCTGTATGCTCAGGGACTTTGTAATTGTAGTTGAATGTAATCACATTACCTCCGGAGGGAAGAGAAAATGGGTAATTTGATCGTATCAAGGTCTTCTTCACAAGACTCCCATCTTGCTTGGTGTACTCCACCACAAAGGCATAGTGCATGGTTTGGCTTGGCAAGAAGGTTGCAAACTCCGCTGTAAGCATCTCAGTACTGCTGTCATACTTAAGAATAGGATTACCATCCTTATCTCTCAGATCCTTATTCACTTTGGTAACGGAGAATTTACCTAGATGGTGCTTTCCCTGCCCATTCTGCATTGCTGTGGTAGTAGGGATCTTGAGCACGACTCTACTCAGATCAAAATCATCGCTGGAAGCAAGACCGAGGAGTTTCTTGGGAGACTTACATCTCAACCTCACCTTCTGCGTGACTCTCTGAAGACGGACTGTGAAGCGATCCGAGTTGTTACCGGAGAAGAATGTGGAATAGGACGCATATGTATCCCATGGCACAGGTTCTTGATATATGATCCCATGAGGATTTGGATTGTTGGCATCGACTTTCCTATTGACGAGTATAGCGTTGTTCGGAGTTGTCTCCGGTTGATAGGATGCATAGGTTATATACTCGTTGTCGTAGAAAAAGTCCACAACAGCAAAATTACTATTGTCCATTGTAGCCGGCTTATCAAAACCTCGATACACATCTTGTCTGAGCTTCTCAAGGAGTATGGCATTATCCGAGCTTCCGAGTTGATAAGACACAGGAGCCGGAGAAGGGACTTTGAATTCTCCGTTGGCATCCAGCTCATGCCATCTCGTGACGTGAGTAGTCGTCTTGTTTGCAGAGAATGTGAGCGTATTGTATGGTGTATTTGACTTGTAAATAGGCACCTTAGGGTTATCGTTGAAGAAGTAGTTAAGGAAGATCTTTGTCTTCAGTTTCAGATTGAGATTACGAGAGTAAGTCTTACCATCCGCATCTCGGGCAAAGAATATAGCCTCTGCCGTGTGAGGGGTATCAGGCCCCCAACCCATCTTTGGAGAGGTGACATAGATCTTCTTAGCAGCCTGATCGATACGGTACTCCCACCCTCTTGGGAGAGCAGCATATACAGTCGTAAGTTTGTCCGACTTCTCAAATGGGAACTCGATTTCTTCAGCAATTTCCTCAAACATCAAAGAACGAGTAGGCTCATCAAATCGTGCAGAAGCATCTGCACCGTTGAGGAGGGACTTCTCGGGCTTGATGTCAAACAAAGTCTGCTCCTTACCGGGCAATCTTACATCTCCGATAGGCAGTGTCGTATGGATCACAACAGTTCCATCCGGCTCGATCGTAATCCCAGTGATGGGGCTATTGACGCCATCATTCCCCTTTTCACCTTGATCGCCCTTGTCTCCCTTGTCTCCTTTATCTCCCTTAGAGCCATTAGCTTTGATTTTATTACCGTTGGCATCCAAGATGAAGACAGGGGGCTTGCCATCTCCGTAAGAGATCGTCCAATAGAAGTTCTCGTCTGTAGGATTGTCAGGGTCTTGCATAGCACCAATTTTAGGTGTTTTGCCATCTTGTCCTGTAGCAGGTACACCGGTATCTTTGCCGTTTACGAACCAGTTTCCATTAGAACCTATTTCGACCTGGGGTGTCTCTCCATCTTTGCCATCCTTGCCGTCCTTACCATCACGACCGAATGGTATATAGATCTGCTTGGTACCTATGGTTACCTTTACACCTATCGTATCTTTGCTATGATCAGGCTTGGTGACAATATCATACTCAAGGGCAGAAATGGGCTCTTTATTCTCGAGGATCTGAATGATTTCCCTTATGTTTGAAATGTTTTCATTGACCTTATTTACCTGCTCATTCAGTGCCTTGAGGCTACCTGCAAGTGCATACTGGCGACTGTATAGTGTATTGACATCCTCCTTGTAACAGCTCCCGACAGTCATCGAAAGGAGCAAGGATAGGATTGTCAGAATAGATATCTGTTTTATTTTCATGACTTTATTTTGATGCTTGGATATACTGATTCAATTGCGATATGTTTCTCTTTGCGACCTCACTCTTGTCGCTGACAGAGTCGAAGTACTGTTGTGCCGATCTGTGATCCCCCCTTGTAGCGAGGGCAATCCCCAAAGCATTGATCACAGCAGGAGTCTTTTGCTTTACCTCAGAAAGGATACGGATGGCATCATCATAGAGTCCGGCCTCCACTTTTGCCACCCCTTGAAGTGTAAGAGCAAGGTCACTGCCTCCATAGAGACTGTCCAATATCTGTATCACCTCTCTGTACTCGGGCGTGTCCTTGGCATACAACTGAGCCACGGTATAGATCTCTTCGGGACTGAGGCTGGTCGGATCGGTCTTGATACGCTCTTTGGCTTCGGAGGGATGAAAGCCTCGGATATCATAAGAAACAGTATATCTGCTCAAGCGTAAAGAAGGATAGATCTCCCTAAGCATTTGTGAATAGCCTGCCACAGCCTTCATCTCAGCCTTACGGACATCTACATCTGTCCCTGACAAGATGGTCAGAATAGCACTCTTATTAGGTAAAGAGCTTGCTTGGACAGCAGACTTCAACCCCTCCCAGTTCTCTTCTGCCACACCGATCTTGAACAACTCTCTCGGGAGCATAGCTCGGCCTTGCACATAGTCGACAAGAGACTTGGCACGCCCTTCAGCAAGCCTTAGATTATGCTTCAATTCACCTTCGGGAGAGGCATAGCCATCGATAACAATGCCACGTATCGTGAGGTCAGAGTCATTGAGGAAGCGTTGGAGTTCGTTTTCGATACGATTGAGTTCCGCCTTATTGTTCGCAAGATTCGGCTCAATGTTTGTTTTGTTGAGTGGATAGGTGAGTGAAATGGTTGCCGAGTGTGCCCTCTGCTTTGGGACGATCTTGGCCACTGCATCGGGATAGAAGACCTCATACTTAGGTTTGCTCACAACGGGAGGAGCCGCAGGAGCAGGAGGAGTCGCTACTCGTGTGCACTTCTTTGTCCTGTTTTTATGTCCGAATTTATAGAGCACAGACACAGCAGGTTGCCATGAATAGTCGTCGTATGCCCTCTTGGCAGACAGCACACCGTCGATGGCTCTATCCATCTCCCAGATGAACCTGTTTGTCAGCTCCAGTCCCCATCTCGAAGAGAGATTAAAGCGCACGGATAGGTCTCCTCCGGCACCGAAAGTAAGTGCTTTATTGACATTCGGAGCGACAGTCTTACCTCCGGCATCCTCCACTACCGTCGACTTGAAATGGCTGAAATAAAGCCCAGGTTTGAGCAAGAGCATCACAGGCTGATCATGACGAGCAGCTGAGAGTGAAAATAGACGGTTGAGGTTAAGAACTGCATTGACAGAAGTCTGCACCATACGGATATCACTTCTGATCTTGTCGAAACCAATACCTTTCATGCTTATGTCATTACTATTGATCCCCTGCTCACCAAATATGTCTTTAATGGGCGTGTACACAATCCCATCTATCATGGTGTAGGGATAATAAACATAGCTGTCATGCAGACCCAAGATGTAACTGTGTTGGTAACTTGATGCCGAAGCTGAGTTTTGACCATACCCCACATTCATCTCCAAGCCAAATATCGGCAAAAACTGACGCCCAAACTTGAGCTGTCCTCCGAGCCCGAAGTGAAACTTCTTATCTGAAATCGAATATAGATCTCCGAAGTAATATGGCGAGAAGAGCTCTCCACCGATATACCAATACCCTCTCGAATCTTTCGAACAACATTTCGTCGTGGTAGTGACTTCCCCAGCTTTCTGAGCGAATGATAGAGTGATATTGCCACTCAGAAGCAGGAGCCCACACAAAAGTATCCCTCTTATGTGAGACCATTTTTTAGTCATCTTTCTCATCGTTTTTTAGTCTTTTTTGAGGTAGTAAGATAAATTATTATTGAGTTTTTCATTTCTGCCCTAATTCCAAAATACAGTGCATTTGTTTTTCATTTCCGGCACAAACAGATTGGCAAAAGCTATACAAATATAACATATTATATTGTAAATCAACCAATAAAAATTATTTTTAACAACCCAAATATACAATAAGGCAATGAGAGAGCATCAGAAGAAGCTAAGGAGAATATCACTGATGAAATGCACTATTGAACCTGCATTCAGAAAAAAACATCATATAAAACTTGTCTATATTAAAGGGATTGTCTAACTTTGCGCCGATGAATCTTTAGCTCAGTTGGTTTAGAGCACTACCTTGACAGGGTAGGGGTCGGCGGTTCGAGTCCGCCAAGGTTCACTTAAACGAAAAAGAGAGAAGCTCGACTGAGCTTCTCTCTTTTCGTTTATTATACTATCAGACCGTCGTCATTCGTCTTGGAATGATATACAGCAGTTGTCCAAAGAATCGATAATGGCGAGTGAGTCCACTCGTACGCCCTGTGCCCTGAGAGCTTGCCCACCGTCTTGAAATGCTTTCTCAATAAGGAAGCCCATACCGACGACTGATGCTCCAGCCTGTTCGATAAGACTCTTTGCACCCAAGGCTGCGTTTCCAAAAGCCAAAAAGTCGTCTATAAAAAGGACTTTGTCTTCAGGCGTCAAAAAACTCTTGGAGATACATACGGTATAGTCTCTGTCCTTCGTAAAAGAGTGTACGACAGTGGAGATCATGTCTTCCATTGTCTTGGGTTGCTTCTTCTTGATGAAGACGACAGGCAACTTCATCACATATCCGGTCATGATGGCGGGGGCGATACCGCTGGCCTCAATCGTGACAATCTTATTGACCCCGGAGTCCTCGTACAGTCTCTTGAACTCTAATGCAATCTCATACATCAGATCGGGATCCATCTGATGGTTGATGAAGTTATCGACCTTTAGGATACCGCCGGGGAAGCATTTACCGTCTTGCTTGATGCGTTGTTTAAGAAGTTCCATAATGTATCGGATGTCTTATTATTTTCTGAAGATAGTGTTGGAGATGATCGCTACAAGACCACCGGTAGAGATCCCTGATGAGAAGATGCCACGGACACCTTCGGGAAGGGCTTTGACAATCTCGGGAACCAACTCTACGCCGAGCCCCATAGAGAGACTGAGAGCTATAACCATGATGGCTCTACGGTCGATTTCTTGAGAAGCCAAGATGCGGATACCTGCAGCCGCAACAGTGCCAAACATGAGTAAGGTCGCCCCGCCAAGTACCGGATCGGGCATCATGGAGAAGATCACTCCGACTTGTGGAAATAATCCAAGAATGACAAGCATAGCTGCGATGAAATAACCGACATAACGACTGGCTACACCGGTAAGCTGTATGATACCATTGTTTTGGGCAAAGATGGAGTTGGGGAAAGAGTTGAATACCCCGGCGAGGAGAGAGTTGAAGCCATCTGCCATGACTCCTCCCGATACCCTTTTGAGATAACTGTCGCCACTGATCTTGAGACCGGAGATCATCGAATTGGCAGTAACGTCTCCGGAAGCCTCAATGGCTGTAATGAGATAAATGATGCCAAGGGCGATGAAGTGTCCCCATTCGAACTTAAAACCGTACTTAAATGGGAGAGGAGCATTGAGCTTCCAGGTCTTAGCTCCTTCAATAAGCGAGTAGTCCACCATGCCAAGGGACATGGCTACGATATAACCGACAATGATACCAAGGACTATGGAGCTCATGCGAAGGTATTTGTTGTTCATCTTGTTAAAGAACAAGACCGAAACAAGGACAGATCCAGCCACAAGCAGGTTGTGCCAATGCCCAAATGTGCCGTCTCCCATGGCATCAAAACCACCGCCACAAGCGACAACTCCGACCTTGATCAGAGATAACCCGATAAGAAGAACAACGGTGCCCGAAACGATGGGTGTAACGATGTGCTTGACATACTTGAATATCCGACTTACGATCATTTCAATGGGAGCAGCCGCAATGGTACAACCAAAAATAAGTGGCAATCCTCCTGCAAGTCCGGCACTGATAATAGGACTGATAAACGAAAAACTTGTCCCCTGCACACACAGAAGTCGTGCCCCTATCCCCCCGACGCCTCTACATTGGACGAACGTGGAGATACCTGACACAAAGAGTGCCATAGAAATGAGGAATGCCTTGGTCTCAGGATCAAGCGAAAGAGCATCCGCAATGATGAGAGGTGGTGTGATGATCGCAACAAAGATGGCCAAAAGATGCTGAAGCGCAGCAAAGAGGGCATCCTTAAAGGGTGGTCTGTCGTCCACCGAATAGATCAGATCAGTAGATGGTGTTTGGTTCATAAGATAGAATTAGGATAGGTATAATTTTATTGTGTTTTTATCGTCTTTAGGTCTGTCGGAGATCCTGCTTGCTTTTACTTTGTGTCACAAGATAAACTCCGACAAAGATGAGCAAGATCGCAGGCACCCTACTCCAATGCCAGACATCCATGCCGACGGCTATAGACACGACCCCGGCAATGAGAGGCTGAATATAGATATACATACTGATGACAGTAGGACGGAGTCTCTTCTGAGATATGGGGATCAATAGATAGGCGACGAATGTTGCGAACACGACAACATAGCTCAAACTAAAGAAAAACTCAGGTGACTTGCTTCCCAAATCGGACTTGAGCACCAAAGGAAAGAAGAAAGGTGTCGTGAGGACAAAAGCGAAGGTAAACATCCACTTCATCAAAGTAATGGGATGGTACTTATTGATGACATCCTTGAAGAGTGTAAGATAAATGGCATAGGCCAAGACGCTTATGGCCACAAGGATGATACCAATAGTGTGTACCCCTCCACTTTCGGTACCTTCAGAGCTATTGGAGAGGAGAGCAAGCCAAACAGCACCGACAGCACCCAAACCCACGCCGACTCCCTTGAGTGGAGTGAGTGGCTCTTTTATAATGAGGGTCGCCATGAGGAGAGTAAAGATGGGTCCTGTGGTATTGATGAGAGCGATATCAAGTGGCGTCGTGTACTCCAATGCTACAGCAAATAGGACTTGGTTGATCCCGACGGCACACAAACCGGCAAAAAAGAGCTTGATGAGATCTTTCTTTGAGACCTTCTCACGAGGAAGAAGAAGAGACACGAGCCAAAAACAAATCATTGCTCCCGTAAATCGAAAAAACGAAATAGCCAGCGGATGAATCCCCTCAGGCCCTACGAGAGTCTTGGCAATAGGGATATTAACGGCAAAAGCGATGTTTGCTCCAAGGATGGCAATATGCCCTATGGCTTTCGTCTTATCGATATTAAGAAGGCTCATAACTCTTGTGATTAACTAAAGGTAAAAAAACAACTATTTGAAAATCCCCTTGATGATAATGTCGGTGGATCCAAGGTTGGATCGGATATATGCTCCGGCTTTCGCTCCGATGCTCTGTCGGGCGTTTTCATCAAAAAGGAGATTGAGGTATGCGATCACGTCTTCTGTCGAGTTGACAGAAAATGCCGCGCCACAAGCTAAGAGAGCTTTGGCCTCCATAAACTTATGATGGTTGGGGCCAAAGAGTATAGGACAATCATACACCGCAGCTTCGAGAGTATTATGAATACCCCTACCAAATCCCCCACCGATATAAGCCATATCGGTGTACTTATAGAGTGACGACAACAGCCCCATACGATCGACAATGAGGACTCGTGTCTCCTTCAAGGCTTCGACTGTCGGGCTCTCTGTGTGCAGAGCGACATTGATACTATTGGGTACGGTATCTCTTATGCTCTTTATGTGCTTTTCCGTAATCTCGTGTGGCACGATGATCACTCGCCACCTGTCATCATGGATCAGAGCAGGGAGATAAACCCTCTCGTCCTCCTCCCATGAACTTCCGACCATCATGACTTTTTGTCCTTGTGCGTGTGCTTCACCAACGAAAGCCTCGACAAAGGCATCATCTTTGGCATTGTTCTTGATGTCCCATACTCTATCGGTACGAGTATCCCCAGCTATAGACAAACCATCTACACCAATACTTTTCAGGAGCTTGAAAGAGTCCTCATTCTGGACAAAGATCCAAGAATAACAGCGCAAAGCATCTCGAAAGATCCTCCCATAAAACTTGAAGAATATCTGTGTCGGACGGAAGATTGCAGAGATCAGATAAGTCGGGATCCCTTTTTCTTTGAGGTAGAAGAGGGTATTGAGCCAGATCTCATACTTGATGAATATCGCCTTCTCGGGCGAAAGGATATCAATGAAAGGCCTGAGATCCGATGATGTGTCGTAGGGGATGTAGGTGACAATATCTGCCAAGGGATAGTCCTTACGTACCTCATAGCCGGACGGTGAGAAGAAGGTGAGACAGATCTTGTACTCGGGGTGTTTCTCCTTGAGCTTTTCTATCAAAGGTCTCCCCTGCTCAAACTCTCCGAGGGATGAAGCATGGATCCATATATAACGATCACCGGGCTTTCGTTGTGCTCTGAGCTTGTCGAGCAGTCCTTTTCGACCACTTGTCATCAGTCCAGCCTTGCGATGACGCGAGGCTATAAGACGAATGACACCAAAGTAAGCCTTCAGTGTCATATCATAGATGTTCATCGAGAGGGATCTCATAAGTTATAGAGTGTCCTTTTCTTTGCTATTTCAGGCCACAGTAATAGTTGCTATACTGCGTTGTAGACGAGCGATGGTTTCATCTTTGCCCAAGAACGCGATGATATCGTTGATGTGCGGACCTTTGGACGCTCCGACAAGAGCAAGGCGCAAAGCATTCATCACGGCCCCCATGCCATATCCATTAGCCTCGATCCATTCTTTTATCTTAGTCTCTATATTGGCCGAGCTAAAATCAGATAACGCACCCAACATCTCACAAGCGGACTTCATCTGCGCAGGCGTTTCCGCTTTCCAACGCTTCTGGACTGTCTTTTCGTCATAAGTCACAGGAGCTTCAAACAAGAATGCGACTTGTTCGACCACATCAGGAAGCAGAGTGATACGGTCTCTTATCAACTCAAGTGCCGAAGAGAGACGCTCCGGAGCAGGATTCAATCCCGCCTTCACACAATAAGGCATACAAGCCTCCACAAGGGCGGGCAATGAGTACTCTTGAATATATTTGTGGTTGAACCACTTACCTTTTTCATAGTCAAACTTCGCACCACTCTTGCTACAACGGCTGAGGTCAAACTTCAAAATAAGTGTGTCCATAGACATCATCTCGGTATCGTCACCGGGATTCCAACCAAGAAGAGCCAAGAAGTTCACGACAGCCTCGGGAAGATAACCACTTTCTCTGTAACCCGAACTGATAGCACCATCGGGAGCGACCCATTCGAGAGGGAAGACCGGGAAGCCGAGACGATCACCGTCACGCTTGCTCAGCTTGCCATTACCTTCAGGCTTTAGGAGCAGAGGCAGGTGTGCAAACTGTGGCATGGTATCTTCCCAACCAAGAGCTCTGTACAACAGCACATGCAGTGGCGCAGAAGAAATCCACTCTTCACCACGGATGACATGAGTCACTTCCATGTGGTGGTCGTCCACGATATTTGCCAAGTGATAAGTAGGCAGGTCATCTACCGTCTTGTACAAGACCTTGTCATCAAGTACCGAAGAGTTGATACGCACCTCACCACGGATCAAGTCATTGACAATGACATCTTCACCCGGCTCGATCTTCAAGCGGACAACGTAAGGCACTCCGGCTTCTTCCAACTTCCGGCACTCCTCTGCAGAGAGGGAGAGAGAATTTTTCATCCCCAATCTTGTCGAAGCATCATACTGGAAGTTATCTACCTCCTTGCGCTTATTTTCGAGTTCTTCAGGGGTATCATAGGACTTATATGCGAGGCCATCATTGAGCAGTTGCTCGACATACTTACGGTACAAGTCTCTGCGTTCGCTCTGACGATAAGGTCCGAACTCACCTCCATAGGAGACACCCTCATCAAACTTTATTCCCAACCATTCCAAAGAAGAGATGATGTATTCCTCCGCTCCCGGCACAAAGCGGGTAGAGTCCGTATCCTCGATACGAAGGATCAGGTCACCTCCATGTTGTTTGGCAAAAAGGTAGTTGTACAAAGCCGTACGCACCCCTCCGATATGAAGAGGTCCGGTAGGGCTTGGAGCAAATCTCACTCTGACTTTACGCATATTTTCTATCATGATGTTTCTACTTGTCTAAAATAGCATTTCTGAACCTTATCCCTCGAAGCCATCTTCATCCAGCATCACCCCTCCGGCATCTTCGCCCTCAAACTCCTCCTCATCATCATACTCTTCGTAGTAGACAGATCCCATGAGGTTTTCGTCATCCATCTCTTCGGATATACCCAAGTGCAGATTACGACGAACGATAGGAGAGACATCGTGGAAGTTATTCATTGTGATGCTTGACCATATCAAGTCCTTGAGGGTCTGTACCCCCTTACCTGTGACGGCAGAGAAAAATACCGTCGGCACACCGTCCGGTAAAGTCGGGCGAAGCATATCCTCCAGCTCCTCATCGATGAGGTCGGCCTTGGAGATCCCCAGCACCTTGTTCTTTCCCATGAGCTCGGGGTTATACTGCTCCAGCTCATTAAGGAGGATGTTGTATTCCTTTGAGATATCGTCGGTATCGGCCGGTATGACGAAAAGTAGGACAGAGTTACGCTCTATATGGCGTAGAAATCTGATCCCCAATCCTTTTCCCTCTGCCGCACCCTCGATGATACCCGGGATGTCCGCCATGACGAAAGAGCGATCATCACGATAAGTGACGATACCGAGGTTCGGCTCAAGAGTCGTAAACGGATAGTTTGCAATCTTTGGCTTGGCTGCCGAGACTACAGACAAGAGGGTAGACTTCCCCGCATTGGGAAATCCGACAAGCCCCACATCGGCAAGAAGCTTCAACTGAAGTACCACGACGATCTCCTCGTAGGGTTCTCCTGGTTGGGCATAGCGAGGAGCCTGGTTGGTCGCAGTCTTGAAGTTGGTATTTCCGAGACCACCCTTTCCCCCCTTGAGCAGGCGGATGACCTCTCCATCACTCTTGACGTCACAGATATAATCCCCGGTCTCGGCATTGTAAACGACCGTACCGCAAGGGACATCTATGTAGACATCTTGTCCATCTTTTCCGGACGAATTCTTTGCACTTCCCGGCTCGCCGTGAGTGGCAAAGATGTGCCGATCGTACTTCAGGTGCAGGAGTGTCCAATAGTTACGATTACCACGGAGATAGACATCACCTCCACGACCTCCGTTACCTCCATCCGGGCCACCCTTGGGGATGTACTTCTCGCGGCGGAAGTGGGACGATCCCCTTCCACCCTTTCCGGAACGGCAATATATCTTGACGTAGTCTACAAAATTGGACTCTGCCATAAGCTTATGATTGTCATTAAGATTTAGGACATCCCAACAGACTACCCGGTCAGAAGAGACGTCTCAGACTTTTCTATTCAGTTTTTGTTCAAGGGCACTTATGATCCCCTGAGATATTTCGTTGATATCCCCTACTCCATTGATAGGGATATGCTTACCCATAGCACGATAATACTCCATCACCGGTATCGTACGAGACTTATAGACTTCGAGACGTTGGCGCACAGCCTCCTCGTTGTCATCGGATCTACCCGAGACCTTGCTACGATTGAGTATGCGTTCCACCAAGAGTTCCTCTGGCACCTGCAAGTCCACCAAGGCATCTACCCTCTGCCCACGCTTCTCGAGCATCTTATCCAGAGCCTCAGCCTGCACTACCGTACGAGGGAATCCATCGAAGATCACACCATCCTGATGATCCAGCTTATCCAAGACATGTGCCAATACTTCGATGATGATGTCATCGGGGACGAGCTGTCCGCCATCGATGTATTTTTTGGCTATCCTTCCTGTTTCGGTATCCAGGGCTATTTCCTGCCTCAGCACATCTCCTGTAGATATGTGAAAGAGATTGAAGTGTGATTTGATCGCATCACTTTGGGTCCCTTTGCCAGATCCGGGCGCACCAAAAACAACTATGTTAAGCATAAAATGATATTGGATATTAAGATATGACCAATACGCCTGCTCCTGTCGGACTCAGACTATTCTTCACAGACCTTATATATATCTTTGAGCATACGACCATGTCCATCGTAGTCCAATCCATGTCCGACGATGAAGTCGTTGGGGATCTCCATCCCTATGTAGTCGGGACGGATATCCACGACCTTGGGCGCATCAGGCTTGGAGAGCATCACAGCGATCTTCACCTCCTTTGCCCCACGCTCCATATACAGTTCTCTCACTTTATGAAGGGTAAAACCGGAGTCCACAAGATCCTCGATAATGACGACAGTGCGACCGTTCATATCCACTTCGGGGGGTATCTCTTCTGTGAGCACTCCCGTGGACTGCATACCTTGATAGGAAGAGTACTTGGCAAAGGCCAACTGGTACTTGTCATCCAACTCTATCATGAGTTCGGCAGCAAAAGTAAATGCCCCATTGAGTACACAGACAAACAATGGGTCTTTGTCCGCGAGGTCTTTTCGGATCTCACGAGCGACACGGACGATCTCCGGTCTCAATCTATCGTATTCTAAGTATAATTCAAATTCTCGGTCCTTTACTTGAACTCTTTTCATATCCCTTCTGTTTTAACAAATAAAATGAAGTTTGACAAAGGTACGAAAACTTAGCTAAGATAACAGCAGGCTAATTTATTATTTTAACAGAACATTAATCAGAGTCATTATGGGTAAGATTGCAAGAACATTTTTGATTGTATTCACTGTATGTGGTTTGTTCAATATATTTACTACATTTGGAGCTAACCCTGATAAAAGAACAAAACAAAAGAATATGGAACGAGAGATTTATGTAGCCGGCGGATGCTTCTGGGGCGTCGAGCACTATTTCAAGATGATTGATGGAGTGACATACACCCAAGTAGGCTATGCCAACAGTATGATAGACAACCCCACCTACCGCGAAGTGTGCTCAAGCAGGACGGGAGCAGTCGAAGCCGTACACCTCAAATACAACAGTGAGAAGGTAGCCCTATCCTTCCTCTTGGATATGCTGTACAAGATCATTGATCCGGTATCACTCAACAAGCAAGGTGGTGACATAGGCACCCAATACCGTACCGGCATATACTTCACAGACAAGAGTGACCTCAACATCATCCAAAACAGCATCAAAGAGCTACAAAAGAAGTACACCAAGCCCATCGCCATAGAGGTCGATGCGCTCAAAAACTTCTTCTCTGCCGAGGACTATCACCAGGACTACCTGGATGCCAACCCCGGAGGCTACTGCCATGTCCCAAGGGAGATGTTTTATGTCGCAAAGACAGCCAAGTGCACACCCGAATACTTTGAGAAGGACAAGAAGTTCAGAGCAGAGAAGCCCGGCATGACAGCACGCGAAGTGGCGATCTCCAAGCTCACCCCACTCCAACGTCAGGTAGCACTGGAGAACGGAACAGAACGACCATACCAAAACGAATACTGGGACTTCGAGGGCGAAGGCATCTATGTCGACATTGTGAGTGGCAAGCCCCTCTTCTCATCTTTGGATAAGTTCCCCTCCTCATGCGGTTGGCCGGCATTTGCCAAGCCCATCGCCGAGGGTCAGACTTACAACAAGCTCGACAAGAGCCATGGCATGATCCGCACGGAAGTACGCAGCAGCAATGCCGACATACACCTCGGACACGTATTCAATGACGGCCCTGCGGAGCTCGGAGGCCTGAGATACTGCATCAACAGTGCATCCCTACGCTTCATCCCCAAAGATAGCCTCAAGGCAAAAGGCTATGGAGAGTACGAAGCTCTCTTCACAAAGAAGAGTAAAAAATAACCCTATACCCTCTCCCCTATGAAAGAGATTTTCAAATCGCGCCTTTTCGTATGGACATTGCTGTTCATATCTACGACATTGAATGCCTGCGGATGGTTTTATATACTCTCACATTCCATAGCGTTACGAAGGTTTCTCTATGAGAGCTTCCGCCACCAACATGAGATCGTCCGTCCCGGTCTCTTAGTAGTGGCCTACATTCCCATCCTTATATGCCTGCTGTTTGGTGCGATTTTGATCACTCTCTATTGGAAGCGAACGAAAAAGAAAGGGCGATTAAGCACAGCCCTACTCGGCCTGTTTAGTATTTGCGTGATACTACTCCTATTCTTTTCGAGTCCCGAATGGCAGATGGCAGTAAGCCATATAGACTACGTGCTATGTATAGGCATCACTATACTGCTCATACTGCTTTCATCGGCTTTCATCATCCATCGAAACAGGGAAACTCGGGTTCCGGAACAAATGGATCGGTCGGATAAGCAGAACTAAAAGCACTTCCGACACATCCCACAAGAACGACAAAACGTCCCACACCGACATAGATCGGCGTGGGACGTTTTTTTATGGATAAACTGAACCATAAACAAAGAAAAAAGCCCTCGATAGACTTGATCTATCAAGGGCTCTGAGAGAGCGGAAGACGGGATTCGAACCCGCGACCCTAACCTTGGCAAGGTTATGCTCTACCAACTGAGCTACTTCCGCGTTTTGTTTTACGTGTGCAAAGTAACGACATTTTTTCTTTCCGTGCAAGAGTTTGAGAGATATTTTTCGCAACCCATGATGAAAAAATCCTGAACCCATCAAGAGAACGGTAGTGTCCGAAAAAGTGTGTAAGGTTAGTTCTCCCTTTTTCCCCTGGGGCATGCCCCAGGGGAAAAAAACTTTGAGTTTTTCGTGTTATTACTCATTACTCATTTATTTGGTGCTCCACTCTTGGAAATAGGGTAACCTCCTTGCGTAAGTCCTTTCGGTCATTTCTCGGGCTACAGAGCCCAAGAGAAAGACGACGGCATCTGCCGAGGGTAGAGCCCCACGCATACGCAGCGTACGCTTATAGCTCCGATTGAGACGCTCCACCCAATTCGTTGAGTAAATCATACGACGAACACCCTCCGGGAACATCAGGTAAGTGAAGTAGCCTATATTGCGAGGTGCCGACAAGGAGAGCAGGCTCCGGTAGCTTTTCCCCCAGCGTTCTGCAAATGTACACAATTTCTCAAATGCCTTGATGGGTGTAAGACTTGTACCCGAAATAGGAAACAAGTCTTCCAACTCTTGTCTCATCCTATCCTTGTCCCTCTTCGATACGGCATTAAGTGCGTGACGCTTGAAATGAACGACACACAGCTGATGGGAGGAGTGAGGGAAAGCCGAGGCGATGGCTCGTTCAATCCCTTGTAAAGCATCTGAGATGATCAGGTCTATACGTTCGACTCCACGTGCTTTGAGGGCTTTCAACTCTGCCTCCCAATTCAACGCTCCCTCCGTGGGATGATTCACCACACAAAGCACCTCCCGACTACCGTCAGGAAGCAACCCCAACATCGTGTAATAGGCTTCCTGAGCCACACGTTCCTCCCGCCGTGTGTAGGCAAAGGTAGCATCGATGTACACGGCCAAATAGTGGGGCGACAGTTGGCGTTCCAACCACTTGTAGATCTCCTCTTTACTCGTGTTCGAGAGAAAACTGACTTGCTGCTTGCTATAGTGATAGCCGTAGATCCGTTCGCACACCGAACCAATGTCTTCGCACGAAAGTCCTCGGGTGTAAAGTTCATGGAAGAGGAGGGCGCGTTCGCTTTCCTGATGGGAGAGGATGCCCAAAATTAGGGGCTGAAAATTCCCTGAACGAGTACGTGGAATGCGAAGCTCAAAGCTACAGCCATAGCCTCGCCATCGACGAGGACGGAAACCATTGCATTGTTCACCCTCATGCTCTTCGACAAAAAGAGCACGTTCTTGCTTCGAGAAGGTGTCCAATAGTACACGGATAAGTTCGTTAATACCTGCCTCTGATGATAGCATTTCAGAAATAAATGCCGACTTTTGTGTTGTTGTAAGCTCCATTGTTCTTAGGTTTATTTTTTTTCTTACCTCAAAGTTAAGGACTAACGGGGCTTACACACTTTTTTAGGACAGTATCAAGAGAACCCTCCCTACTCTTCTCTAAATCAAGAGCACTCCGACACAAGAAAAGTATCAATAAGCTCATCTCACCTGCACATTAACGAACTGATAATGTTACTGCAACAATCGAAGAGGTGGATCTGCAACAAAGACACCACAAACACCCATTCTTTAACAGCCCCCAAAAAAAGTCGTTAGATTCGATGAAACGAATCGTTAGATTTGATGAAACGAGTCGTTAGATTTGATTGCGAAGGTCCTTTGACTTGATTTTGACCATCGGATCACCCTCGTGCGAGAGCACCCGATCACCACCAAACAGAATAAAAAGACCACCCCGAAGCAAACAGATTTTAGCTTCGGGGTGGTCGGTATATTTTCAGGGAGAGGAGCGAGCCCCTCCTATACCATATTATTTGTTAGGTTTCAACCACTTTGACATCCAATGGTTGAACTCGCGATAGAAGAGAGCACCATTCTGAGGTCTGAGGATCCAGTGGTTTTCGTCAGGATAGAGAAGCATACGCGCAGGGATGCCACGCATCTTTGCGGCATCGAAAGCCATCAAGCCTTGTGATGCGAGGATGCGATAATCCTTTTCACCATGAGAGATGAGGATAGGTGCCGTCCACTTGTCTACGAAACGGTGAGGAGAGTTGGCAAATGTATTTTGAGCGATCTTGTTGCTCTTGTCCCAATATGGGCCACCCATGTCCCAGTTGGCAAAGAACTTCTCCTCTGTTTCGAGATATTGAGACTCAAGATTGAAGATACCGGCATGTGCAAAGAGAGCTTTGAATCGACCTTCGTGATGACCGGCCAACCAATATACAGAGAAACCACCGTAACTTGCACCCATAGCACCTAAGTGATCTTCGTCGACATAAGGCTCAGCCTTGACGGTATCGATTGCCTTGAAGTAGTCCTTCATGTTCTGACCACCGTAGTCACCACTGATCTGCTCGTTCCACTCACGACCGAAACCGGGGACACCTCTACGGTTGGGGGCAACGATGATAAAACCGTAAGATGCAAATGTGCGGAAGTTCCATCTGTAGCTCCAGAACTGGCTCACGGTACTCTGTGGTCCACCTTGACAGTAGAGGATCGCAGGGTACTTCTTGCTTTCGTCAAAGTTCGGTGGAAGGACGACCCAGGTGAGCATCTTCTTATTATCTGTCGTGGTGATCCAACGCTTCTGAACTGTAATGTTGGGGATATCCTTGAGTTTGCTGTCGTTTTCGACAGTGAGACGAGTGTCGATGCCGTTGCTCTTGCGGGTCTTCTTGAGTTGAAGAGCGTGGATCTCCGCAGGGTATCTCATGGACTGCACAGTGTAAAGGATGGTCTTGCCATCTCCCGAAAAACCAATGACATCGGCATCATCGTACTTGGTGACAGGCGATACCTTACGCGAAGCCACATTGAGTTCGAACACGTTGCTAAGCCCCATATCATTGGTGATGAAGCGGATATTCTTACCATCCTTGGTCCACTCATAGTGATCCACATAGTACTCATACTGCGCAGTGAGGTTGATCTTCTCACCGGTCTTGAGGTCCATCACGAAGAGACGCTTCAAGTCTGCCTCATAGCCGTCTCTCTCCATGCTGATCCAAGTGATATACTTACCGTCAGGGGAGTATGCGGGATCCGTGTCATAGCCCATCATCCCCTCTGTGATGTTGCGGGTCTCCTTGGTCTCAAGGTTGTAGACATATATGTCTGTATTGGTCGAAAGGGCATAAGCCAACCCTACCTTCTTACGACAGCTGTATGCAAAGTCCTTTCCGTCGTTGGACCAAGCGTACTGATCCACACCACCGAATGGCTTGGTGGGAGCTTCATACCATTCGTCCTTACCAAGGACAGGTGTCACCTCGGTCGACACGGTAAGATCTGCCGAGACAGAGGCGATGAAAGGCTGTGGCACGCTGACGACCCACTCGTCCCAATGCTTATACATCAAGTCCTCAAAGACGATACCTGTCGCCTTGGGGAGGTCCGGGTTATCATTACGGACGATGGATGGCAGTGGAATATCTCTGATGACAGCAACCTTACTGCGATCTGGTGAGAAGAGAAAACCTTGGACATCGAAATCGAAAGACGACAATGTACGACGTGTACCATCGAGCGTGACAAGACAGATCTGAGACTTGCCCGACTCTGATGAGAGGTAAGCGATGGTATTTTCGTCCAAGAAGACAGGAGAGTGTCCCTTGGATCCCACAAGCACTCGTGCCTTGCCGGGTGCAGTGATATCGCCGAGACAGATTTCGGTGTTCGAGTTGTTGTTCTCCAACGAAGGCAAGGTACGTGTATAGAGATAAGCCTTACCGTCAGGAGAGAGCTGTGCCCCTCCGATACGATAGAGAGAAAGCAGGACTTCGGGGGTGAACCCTTGCTGCTGTGCCTTAGCGATATTTGGCGTGATCGCTGACATAAGTAGTGCTAAAACTGTTAGAAATAATGCGTTCTTTTTCATACATTATGGTGTTGATGATGTATCAAACTTTAAGTACTGGTGCGAAAGTACAAATAAAATAGTGATGCCACAAGATTTTTTTTACTACCTTTGGTCATTGATAAGGACTGAGTTCTAACTTCAAATGAACACTTTTATGAAACGAATACTATTGATGGCAGCTGCAGTTGCTTTGGTAGGTGGGATGACTTCTTGTAAGCCCAAACAAAGTGCATACCGTGCAGCGTATGAGAGAGCAAAACAGAAAGAAGTGACACAACAAACTACGACTTCTCAGGACGATGTAATGCCCGTATCTAACGAAGCAACAAGATCTGAGCGCATCCAGCCTGCACAAGGAGAAGATGCAACAAGTCTCCGTACGTTCAGTGTCGTCATCGGCAGCTTCCAAAACATCACCAATGCAAAGTCTCTCAAAGAAAGAATGGTGGCTCAGGGCTACAAGGCTTTCTTGGCACAGAACGAAAGAGGGATGTACCGTGTGATCCTTGCGAGCTTCGACAACAAGGCTGATGCGATCAAGAGCCGTGATGCCGTGAGATCTGTCTTCTCAGACGCTTGGATCCTTCAGAGAGCTTTCTAAAGAATAGTAAGACACTGATACGGACGACATCGTAGCCCGCTCCGAGTAAGAGACTACGAGACTCGTCTCCATTTCTATCATATCACACTTCGCTGGAGGCTATCCATGAGTCATACAGACTTGTGGATGGCCTTTGGCTGTTGTTATCATCATTATTTCGAGCGCATTTCACATCAACCATGCAGATATTACCGGACTTTGACCTCAAGGACAGCAACACCTTCGCCATCCCGGCACAAGCCTCCTACTTCATCACTTGTGACAGTGTAGAAGACATCGTAAGGCTATGCAAGGACGAATTTTTCAGGAGCCAACCCTACCTCATCATCGGAGGTGGGAGCAACTTGTTATTTGTCGAGAACTTCGTCGGATGCGTTGTAAGATTTACAGATGATGCTTGGGAGGTCCTCAATGAAGACGATGAGTCTGTCACAATAAAAGTATCTGCCGGCAAGAAGTGGCACGACCTTGTCATGGAGACAGCACAAGACGGCTACTGGGGAATAGAAAACCTTGCGCTCATCCCCGGAGACACAGGTGCGGCAGCCGTACAAAATATCGGTGCGTATGGTGTAGAGATATGCCGAACGCTCTCGACGGTACACACGGTAGATCTCAGGGATGGCAGTCTCCGAGACTTCTCAAACGAAGAGTGTAAGTATGACTACCGCTACTCGATATTCAAAGAAAAAGAGATGGGTCACTACTTCATCTACGCCGTCGAACTGAGACTCTCAAAAAAGCCGGATCCTCAACTATCCTATGCAGGACTTCAAGAACTGACCGGGCACCCCACACTGACTCCCGAAGTCGTTGCACGACATGTGATTGCCATAAGAGAGTCAAAGTTGCCTGATCACCACACCCTACCCAATGCCGGAAGCTTCTTCATGAACCCCATCGTCACAGCCTCTGTATACGAGGCTCTACTAAGAGAGTACGGACAAGTCCCCCACTACATCGTCGGGAAAGAGTACAAGATACCTGCTGCGTGGCTGATCGAACAATGCGGATACAAAGGCAAGAAGATCGGAAATGTCGGCTGTTATGAAAGACAACCACTCGTCATCGTCAACTATGGGGGAGCCACGGGCGAAGAGATCGTCGCCCTATCTGAGGATATCCGAAGCAGTGTCAAAGAAAAGTTTGGCATAGAGATTCATCCCGAAGTAAGATTTGTCAAGACACTCAACAGCAACCCGGCATTGAGCAAATAACGACTACCGAACAGACCCACCTGCTACACAACCTTTTATGGCACAACTTACATTCTTAGGTACCGGTACTTCCACCGGTATTCCGGAGATTGGCTGCACATGCCCCACCTGTACTTCTGATGACCCGAGAGACAACCGCCTACGTGTATCTGCCCTGATACAAGAAGGGGAGGAGAGCCTACTCATAGACTGCGGCCCCGACTTCAGAGAGCAGCTCCTCAGAGCGAAAGTCGACAGACTCAACGCCATCCTTGTCACCCACGAGCATTATGACCATGTCGGGGGCCTCGACGACATACGCCCCCTCTTCCGCAAACAGTCGGCCTGTCATGTGTATGCAGAGCCCAATGTCATACATGCGATCAAGACTCGTATGCCGTATGCCTTCATGGAAAATAAGTATCCCGGTGTACCCGACATAGAGCTCATCCCGACTTTTCCCTTCGAGCCACTCCGGATCACGGAGCATATCACGGTAGAGCCACTGAGGGTCATACATGGAAAGCTCCCCATCCTCGGATTTAAGATTGGCAACTTGGCCTACATCACAGACTGCAAGACCCTACCCGATGAAACCATCGAGAAGGTCAGAGGTGTGGATACGCTCATCATCAACACACTACGCACCTACCCTCACATCTCACACCTTTCATTGGAAGAATCCTTGGAGTACATCCGACAGATCCAACCCAAGAGAACCTACCTCATCCACTTTGCCCATACCTTCGGGCGTCATATCGAGATAGAAAAGCTCCTCCCACAGGATGTCTTTGCCGCCTATGATGGTCTCACGATCTCTTTCGACATAAAGTAGTACGCAGAGCGTGCCGAGATGGGTTCAAAAGTGGCAGTTGTACACTTATCACGCGGAATGCCACCAAGGATTGTAGGACACCCCCACTCCGACATTTGGTAGTCGGAAAGAAGAAAATACGGAATCAGGCTTGCAAAATCATTTTTTTTGGATTAACTTTGCAGTGCAATTAGGGATTGACCCATGGTGTAATGGTAGCACTACAGGTTTTGGTTCTGTCTGTTGAGGTTCGAATCCTCATGGGTCAACTAAGTAAAACGGCGATGTGTCAGATGTAAAGTCTACATATCGCCTTTTTTCTTCTATAGTGGCAAGCCTAATGAGAAAAAAGAATGAAAAATCTCGAAGTTTTGATGCAAGGTTGATTAAATAACAGCATTTATATGGCAAAGAGATGAACTAAAGTATCTTATTCTTTAACTCATAAAACTATACAACAATGAGAAGAAACAAAAATCTATGGCTGTTGTGTATGGCGATTGCTCTGACACTTGGGTTGACTTCATGCTTCAAACCCAACAATGATCAGCCAAATTATTTGGGTCTGAAGACCATGTTCGGGAAGTACCGTGGCGACATCTACATCGTCAAGACAAAAAATCAGCCTCGTGCCGTAGAGGGTGAAGAAGGTAATCCTGAAGGTGTAGCTTCAAAGAAAGATGTGTTCAAAGAGTACAAGGACATGGAAATGGAGATCAATCGTACGATAGTCGTCCGTAACTTGCCTTTGGATCCGATTTTTGATGCGATATTCATAAAGGAAAAAGACAAACCGGGCTTCACCTTACCAGAAAAGACTACTACGTTCGAGGCGACCTATGGCTACCTTCCCGGAACGAGCTTCATCCACGTATTCCTAAACCCCACTCCGATAAGATTCAAGGTCAAGCTGGGTGAAAAAGAGGAAGAAGTAAGTGCCATCATCGAAGGTATCAGAACAAATGCTTACATAGGCACCTTCATATACCCTGATCAATATGCCATGGGGATGGTCGTAAAGGATATTAAGATCTCAGGCACTCCGATCTCAGGTCCCATAAATCTATTCTATTACCTCAAGTTCAAAAAACTTGCTTCCCCAAAAAGTCCGAAGAAGTAACCGGACCTGACAAAATGCTTATGAAGGTCAGTGAGGAAGTCCTCATCAATAAAATACTTAGCGGTGACGAAAGTGCTATGAGAGGTCTCTACGACAGATATTGTGGAGTCCTCTCTACCACTTGTCGCCGATACATCACAGATGAGGATGACACCAAAGATGTCCTTCAAGATGCTTTCATCAAGATATTTAACAAGCTAAACACATTCGAATACAGGGGCGAGGGCTCTCTGCTGGCTTGGATGACCAGAGTGGTGGTCAACGAGGCACTAAAATACCTCCGAGATGTCAGTCGACGCAACATCGTCTCAACGACATGGGAACTCCCTGATGTCTCTGACCAAGATGATGAGCCCGATGATATATCGAGCATACCTCCGGAGACACTACTAAAGCTGATACAGGAACTGCCGGATGGATATAGAGCTGTATTCAACCTCTACGTATTCGAACAAAAAAGCCACAAGGAGATAGCTCAACTCCTGGGCATAAATGAAGCGTCGTCAGCTTCACAATACCATAGAGCAAAAAAAACTCTGAAGAAACGCATCAACGAATTAATTAAAAAGCACCACAATGAATAACGAAAAATGGATAGATGATCTTCGTAAGAGTGTACAAGGACACTCTTCGACTCCACCTGATAACCTCTGGGCAGGCATCAGCGCGGGGATCTCCGGTGCTACACAGAAGCCTACCCCAAAGCGACAAGCCATAAATCCGAGATGGACATGGGTGGGGATTGCAGCGGCATTTGCTCTCTTGATGGGAATAGGTATCCTTTGGACCAACTCTCGCGAAGAGGCTCTTGACCCTATCATAATTACAGCAACTAACACAACTGAAACAAATCAACCAAATACAATACTCCAACCTGCCGAAGAAGTGGCTGATGCGTCCACTCCTTCGGTCGAGGTTGCCCCCCAAAGAAGACAAAACCTGAAGAGGTACGCAGATGTAACTTCGTCTTCAGAAGAAAAACCATTGAAAATCAAAAATGATAGTACAACAGAAATACCTTCAGAAGCCTTGTCTGAAGGACATTCAATAACCGAGCCAACAACGACAAAGCAAGAGAAAGAAGAGGCCATCTCCCTACAAAAAGGTGGTGAAGTGGGCGCAACCAAGGACTCTTTCAAAAATCAAGTTGTCGACTCCGGGAGAAACAAAGCCTTTGTGAGACCTCTCACAAGAACCAAAAGAACAGGCAAAATGCAAATGAGCTTCTCAGGTAGTGGTGCAAACACGGATGTAACCACACCAAATCAGACTGAGATGCTATTCAGTTCTCTCGAAGAAAGAGGAGAAGAGCCATCAAAGGCATATAAGAGCACGGCTCTGCCGATCGACGAACTGCTCGAAACAACATCTACTTCTCGTCATCACAGCCGACCTTTCACGCTCGGACTCCACGTGCGTGGGGATGTTTGGGGCAAATTGGGCTTAGAAGGAGGACTTGTCTACCACAGACTGTATTCGACATTCGAAAGCCCTGCTCGCAGTTCGGGATTGAACGGCAATCAGACCTTAGAGTACATCGGCATCCCACTTGGATTGACCTACCCTCTTTGGGAAAGAAGTAACTTATCACTCTTCGTATCTGCAGGTGGACAGCTCGCCATCAACATCAAACGAAGTGTGGAGATAGACAATATCGAGGAAGTGCACCTCCTTGATAATCATAACAAGTTTGCACACACATTGGACAAAGCTCAATGGTCCATCAATGCCGGAATAGGACTACAATACAACATCCTATCTCGTGTGGGTCTATTCGTGCAGCCACAAGTCAATTATTATCTCAACAACGGAAGCTCCGTAGAGACCTTCTACAAGACTACGCCTCTCAATGTGAGTATCAATGCGGGGATAAAGATTGACGTAGGCAGACTAACTCGTCGATGAGAGGCGATCATGGAGTGAAGCGTGACTCTTTGAGTTCGCCAACGAGCTCGGCACGCACACTCGAAATGGACCACCCCTTGTCTACCTTGTATCTCAGATCAAGATAACCGAAGAAGAGGTCAAAGTTTCCATACCGAACCATTATCCGCTCTTGAATAGGTGCAGATTCAGAGATCTCTTCGAGGTCACACGTTGCTCTGATTTGGCTGATTATGGTATCCATCGGACAAGTTGTCAAAAGACTATCTTTCAGATAAAGTTCAACTTCGCCTTTCTCTGTCAACATAGTCCTGAGATTGAGGTATATATTTGAGTACGAAGTCGCATCGATCTGCCAATCCTCTCTTTTGGCATACAACCAGAGCGATCGCTCCGCAGTGGGATCTATCGTCACATGTGCATATTCGTCATAGACAATATCTCGCTCATCGATCTCACCATACTTTGCATATATTTTCTTTGCCTCCTCGGGATGTGAAGTCACGAAGTTATACGCAGTTTTGAATGCTCTTATTCGTGTGTCCGGGCTATCACCTTTAGCATTTATCTCATTGACCGATAGAAGTTTGCCACTCTCGTCAAGGTAACCAAGCTCCTTGGCAAGGGCAGACATACGAGACTCCTGAGACCAATAAGCTAACCTATGAGGCGTAACCACAAAATTATAGGACAAACCACCCATGACGACGAAACAAGAGAACAGTGTCATTCGATAAACTCTTGTGGGAGACACAAAGAGACTAACAGCCGTCACAAACATGATCAGTCCGAAAGCAATTAGATAGACACGTGGCTCCGTCAATCCATAAGCATCCACACGCACCCCGACAGCCCAAGCGTAAAGCATGAGTGTGGGGACTATTGCCCATTTGTATTGCCTTGTCAACCATGTTGCAAACCTCGTAGACTTATGCGGAAGGTGTTGAGAAACATACACCAAAAGTCCAAGAAAGTACATGACAACACTGATCGTTGCAAAGACACCATTGGGCACCGTAAAAGTCATAAAGCACTTGATAAGATACAACAAGATGATGACAGTATATATCAGAGCTGCATACGCCAAAAGATAGTTGAATGTCACGTTGAAAATAATCGAATCCTCATCGTCGTTCACCACAAAACGACTTTCAAGCATCCTATATATGAGAGGCATAACGACAAATGGGATGAAAACCTCAATATACATCTTATGGTCGTCCAAAACGTAGATGTCAAAAAGAAATGATATAGACTGTATCACTCCCCAAAGCAAAAGCATGAGGGTAAAACCTAAAAAGAGTGTGGCCGATATACTCAAAAATATGTCGTATGTCTTCATGACCAACTTCTTATCTCCCATACCACATGTCGGATAGGTCACAATCAAAAGCATCAGGGACAAAACAAGACTGGTAGCAATCACCGTAGGGGTCATGAAAAGTTCGATACCTCTCGTCCCCCACAAGGCTAAAAGTACGGCGGGCATCAGTCCGACTATGATTCTGAACTTTTTATCCCCCTTACTTCTAAATCGATACAGTAAGACATACACCAATATGAGGAATGGCGCACTATAAGCCACCAATGTTTCGGATGAATATGCAGTAAGTGCCCCCTCTGTATTTCTCGTCTCATAAGAGATCACAAATAGCACATACATCACAAGCGAATAGGCTATCAATCCTCCACTTCTTTTGGAAAGGGAGAAAAACTCTCGCAACAAATGCGTGATACGCTCTCTGAAAGTCTTCATAATTGATTATAATCTTCTATTGGTGGACAGATTTCTTTCTAAAAAGCTCTGTCGACATGGGGTAAACGATCTTGAAAAAGTGACTTATCGTCTTGGAATGTGGAAAATCTCCTATTATTCGCTCCACTCTGATCATTCCTGAAAATAAATTCAGACTGTCAAAGCCTAAAAGGAGAGAAAGGGGGGGTAAGATAAACCGAAATCAGAAAACTGGGATCATTTCCCTAAGGATCGCAGGGATTCGATCCAAGTGCTCCACCTCAAAGATCGGAGCTGAGATGACAGTAGTGGGAAGAGTTCTAAGTTCTTTGGTCGGATTGAACCAAATCGATGGGATACGAGCATTTTGCGCCCCGACAATGTCGGCATCCCAGTTGTCACCAATCATGATGGTTTCCCGGGGTCTGCTATTGGTCACAGAGAAAGCATAATCAAAAATACGCTTACAAGGCTTGCTGCACCGGGCATCTTCGGAAAGTACCAAGTGATCAATATAGGGCGTGATACCGGCTGCATTCATCTTCGAGCGTTGTACCTCCCGAAAACCATTGGAGAGGATCACCACCTTGTAAAAGCGTTTGAGGTATTCTAAAAGTGGAAAAGTCCCCTCAACCACTCCGCTCATTACAGAGGTTTTGCGAAGAAATAGATCATTGATCATCGCAATCTCTTCTTCAGAACTGATACCCAAGGGCTCCAAGACCATCGCAAAACGATTGTACATCAGTTCGTGCTTGGAGATTATACCATCTCGGTAAAGCGTCCACTGATACTCATTCAGCGGATAATACTTCTCCCAAAAAACATCGAAAGAGCTATACCCCCTACCCCAATCGAGTAGAGTGTATAGCTCCTCCAATGCTTTTCTATTGTTCCCCTTTGTGTCCCAAAGAGTATCATCAAAATCAATAAAAACAGTCTTGATCATCCTCAAAAGATACAAGGAAGAAATAGAAAAGATATTTATCAGAGATTTACCTCAACAACAAGATATCTGCTTAAACTCCAAAACTCCTTAGGATTAAGGATGTTCAAGGTCATCTTACCCTCGCTATCCTTCACAAACTCATAAGAAGAAGAAGGGTGTTGAGTGCGAACTCTCGCCTTAGGTGCATAGAGAGGAATAGAAGTCAACTCTCTGATGTCGACAGGCAAGAAATAGTCCTTGTTGAAACCTTCAGGAAGGACCTTTGCACTTGAAAAAAGACCACCTCCGGAGATAATCTTATGCTCCTTGAGCTCCGCGACACTACCGAAACAATAGTACGCAGTATTAAGGTCGCTGTCTTGCTTCTTCATGATTTCCTCTCTCTCCCTATTTTCCATAGTGAGATCTTCGACATTCTTCGATAGGTCAGCGACAGCATTGTCAAGTTCTGTGATGCGGATATCACGCGCTTCGAGTTCCTTACGAAGGTTCTCGATCTCCGCCTCCTTAGTCTCAAGCTGCTTGGTCATCTGTTTGATCTTTGCAGCGAGTGACTTTGAGCGGATATTATTCTTCTGTAGCTCTTCGTTGAGCTTATTGATCTGTTCTCTACTCTTCTTGAGGTTTTCGGTGAAGATCTTCATGTTGTTGCGGATCTCTTCACGAGTAGAAGCATTGAGTTCGCCACTCTTTCTCTTGATGGTGACATAGTTTTCAGCTTCTCTTATGTCTTGGAAGTTCTGCTCGACTTCGTTGATGATCGAAAGCATCTCTTCAAGATTTTGATCTGCAGTGGCTGAGACTGTCATGAGAGAGTCATACTGTTTCTGCAATTTCTTATAAGCCGATGAGTTCTCACCACAAGAAGTAGTGAACAACGCTACGAATGCGCATAGTAAAATAAAATTCAACTTTTTCATATTATTCCTGATTAAGATGTTGATACTTATTTACATGTTGTGTTATCTCTTTTTCTTTAGGACTGATCACGACCACAATCTCTCCAAGTGGGGTATGCTCACGGAAGTGCTTCAAGACCGTCTCTACCGAGCCTCTGATGTACTCCTCGTGGATCTTAGACAATTCCCTCACAACTGCGATTTCTCTGTCAGCACCGAGGATATCCAAAGCTTGTTCAAGGAGCTTCACGAGCCTCGTAGGAGCCTCATAGAGGATTGTTGTCACATCTCTGCCGGCAATACTCTCCAGACGAGACTTCCGCCCCTTCTTATGTGGCAAAAAGCCTTCGAAGTAAAACTTGTCACAAGGAAGTCCTGACCCCACTACTGCAGGGATCAGTGCAGTAGCACCCGGTAGACACACCACGTCGATACCGGCTTCGACACACTCACGCACCAAGAAGAAACCGGGATCGGAAATACCAGGAGTACCGGCATCCGAGACCAAGGCTACTTTGTGCCCAAGCTGTATCTGCTCCACAATACCCGAAGCCACGCTATGCTCGTTATGCATATGATAGCTCCTGACTGGTGTATCTATCTCATAAGCCTTGAGGAGTCGTTGGGTGGTGCGGGTATCTTCAGCTACGATGAGTTCAGCCTCACGCATACAACGAATGGCTCTGAGGGTGATATCCTCCAGATTACCGATAGGTGTTGGTATGACTATGAGTGGGTTCATCTGATGTAGACTGAAAATTTAGATTGATAATCTCAGTGATCGTCTGAGTAATACGATGCAGTCAGTTTCAATAGATCACTCACAGTCTCGTGAGAATGATCCAGATTGAGTATATCTGAGATGTAAGTCAAAGCCTCAGACTGAGTATTCATCTGCTCCAGCTCCTCAAACACTCTTGCCATCTCGTGAGCATCGTCACCGAAGAGTTCGCGCTGAAACCTGAACATGTCTATGACACTGACAAAGTCGCTCAACTTCTTCTTCCCATAATTGGGACGATCCACGACAGGAGAGGTCTCGGCAACAATCGATTCCGAATGTAAAGGAGCGAACGTAGGCATAGCACCTACCCCAACAAATACATCATCCACACTGCTTGCATCCACACCTGAGACTTCTGCTTGGCCAGAAAGAGCCTCAAGGTCTTTATTTATTTCCAATAACTCTCCTCTCAATGTATCCATTTCGCGCATTACCGCGACAAGACGATCAGAGAGTTTCTTGATCTTGTTATTCGTTTCCATATACCTTTCAGTAAGGTTGTCTGCAAGCAAATGTACATAAAAAATATGATTACACACCCTCTTTGGGCTTCACTCGTAGAATAAAGAAAGGAGAAGAAGGGCTACCAAAGACACCACTTCTCCTCCTAATCTTCTAATTACTCAGCAGTTATATTACGCTTCGTTTTTCTTTTTGTGATAGCTCTCATCTGTAAGCTCTCTACGCTTTTGTGTAGGAGTCATACCGAATTGGCGACGACAATACACCGTGAAATGGGATGGTGAAGAAAAGCCAAACTCTTCGATAATCTCTGCGAACGAGACTGACTTCTGAGCCAATTTCTTCTCGATCAAGACCCCTTTCTGAGCCAACATCCACTGATAAGGAGGCATATTGAAAGTATCTTTGAAGGTCTTGTTGAATACCCTCAACGACATATTTCTGAGTTGAGCCAACTCCTGGACGGTGCTTACCTTTGAGAAGTTATTCATCACAAACTCCTTGAAGTCGACTTCTTCTCTCAAGAGTGGAGCCAAGAAACGACCCAGCTCTTCGGGGGTATAATATGCCGAAAGAAGGAAGAAGAACTCCTTGAGCTTTGCTTCCATGACGACACCGCAGTTCAAGCCGGCCTCGTAATACATCTCTGTAGACTTGAGAGCAAGATCAAGCGGAGGCAGGATCGGCAAAGTCGTCACCTCCATCACTGTCGGAGCAAACCTCTTAAGCTTATTGATATCATAGTTATCACACAACCTCGCAGGCTCATCGAACGAGAATACGCTCAACCTGCAAGACTGATAGAATCTAAACACGATTTTACTGTCCTTATCCAACAAGAGGATAAAGTCCTGATCGACCTTCACGATAGGGGCATCATTGAGCGAATAGTTTATGGCACCATCCTCAACGAAAATCATCATCATCCCCTTCTCTGACTGCAGTTGGACACGTTCGTCCTTTGCATACACTTTTGTTGTAAAGCAACACTTACTACCCTGAGCAAAATGCTTACAGCCCCAATGACGTTCAATATCTACTGGTTTCATCTAATCTAAAATATTACATTACAAATATTTACCGGCCCATCCCCATAACCTATTGACACTATGTTTGAAATAAAAAAGGGGAACAAATTGCCACGAAAATACATTTCATACCTTTACCGTTGCAAATATACGACATTTTTACAACAATCTATAGTTCAGCTCATCCCACAAGGTCATAATATAATATAAAATATCTCTTTCAAATACCTTTATTGGCATCTAAAAAGCAAACGAAGAGGTCGTTTTACGCTCTTTTTTGTCTCTTTTGAAGCCAAACTCGGCACGTTTCATCAAATTTAACATCAGATAACTCTCTCAAAGACCTCAACATAGCAAAATAATACACATTTATGTATCTTTGCCATGTTTCAAACACAATATTTTACGCTGATGAGACGATCTTTTTTATACACTGCAATGCTATTTACACTGACCCTCGGAGGTGAGAGCAGAGTTTATGCGCAAGAGATGAGGGATATCTTCGTAGACCTTCCCAAGCACATACTCCCGATCTTACCCAAGAGTTCGAGAGCAAAGCTTATAGAAAATCACCTTACCCAGAGAGAGAGGGCCAAGCAGTCACTTCCTTTGACCGAAAATGCCCTTGGTGCCTCTTCTTTCATACAGACCCTCACCCCTTCGTACATACACGTCGTTTTGGACAAGAGTACAGATGTGCAGTACAAACGCCTGTACACAGAAGAGGGGACGGTTGTCATGGGGATGATCGTCACTTCCAAGATCGCGCCGAAACAGTCGATCATGAAGTTTTATGACAGTACATGGAAAGAACTCCCGACAGAGCTCATCATCGCTCGACCGGAAGCCTCAGACTTCCTCCAAAATCCGAAAGACAGTACCCTTCTTGTGTTCAAAAACGCTATGGTAGAGCGGGGACATATAGACACCTACGCTGTTTTTTTGCCAGATGAAGATGGCGTCATCATGAGGTTGTCGACCTTCGATGACCAGGTGGCACAAAAGCTACATCCGAAACTTATGGCACTTCTTGCTCCTGAGGGAATCCGGTACACATGGGAAATGGGACAATTCAAAAAGACAAAATAAAAATCAATTATAACATGAACGAACAAAGCGAAAACAAACAGAGACAGCGTCAGGCAGGGCTCATTGTAGGCATCGCCCTTCTCATCCTGATCATCATTGGAGGAGGATACAAGCTCTGGCAGCAAGGTAAGACCATCGACAATATCACAGCTCAAAGTGAGCTGGACCGCCAGTTTCTTGAAGAAGAGTACAACGAGCTTTCGCTCCAGTATGAGGGATACAAGTTCTCAATCAACAATGACTCTCTCGTCGCTCAGCTATCCAACGAACAAGCAAAGGTCCAACGCCTCATGGAGGAACTCAAGACCGTCAAGAGCACCAATGCCCAACGCATCAATGAACTCAAAAGAGAACTCCAGACTCTACGTAAGATCATGCGCAACTATGTCGCTCAGATTGATTCACTCAATGCAGCCAATCAAGCCCTGCGCACAGAGAACAAAGAAGTAAAAGCCCAAATCCATCAGGTCAGTACACAGCGCAACCAACTTCAAGAAGAGAAGCAACGACTCACAAAACAAGTCGAACTGGCAAGCAAACTGGTTGTGTCGAACATCCGCGTCGACTACCTCACCGACAAGGGTAAGACGACAAAACGCATCAAGAAGATGAAACAGTTCAAGATCTCCTTCTCCATCGACCAAAACATCACGACTGAGCCCGGGATGAAAAACGTCTATGTACGTCTCTACAAACCTGACGACACACTCCTCCTCAAGTCCACATACGGGACATTCAGCTTTGAAGGTGGCGAGATCCCCTACTCGATCTCCAGACAGATCGAATACACAGGAGAAGCAACTTCTCTTGACATGTATTGGGATATCGACGAATACCTTTCAGAGGGGACATACAGACTTGAAATCTTTGCAGACGGCTATCTTGTAGGCCGCAGTTCATTCACGCTGCAATAACTTCCTTCCGAACAACTCAGATATACCAAGAGAGGTCGTGCAACATTTTGCACGACCTTTTTTGTATCCACTACATTCCTCAACAAAAAGATCTCCCCAAGAACTATTTCCCTTGGCAATCCGGCTCATCCGACTTGACGATATTACAATTTATTGTCGAGGATGATGCCGGCCCTCGAAGTTGGCAATGAAGCCTCCCCTTTCATTGCCCCTCACGATTTTATATATAGATTTGTGAAGTGACTCTACTATCAAGAGGTATGAGGCGTTTAATCACAATCTTTACGTTTATGGATCAGAATGTCATTTTTCGAGACATACACCCCGATGAACATCCGACATTGGCGAACTTCCTGTACGAAGCTATTTTCATTCCCGAAGGAGTGGAGCCCCCTCCGTATGAGATCATCTTTCACCCCGAACTATCCATATACATAGACGAATTCGGAAGCAAAGCTGCAGACACGGCAGTTGTGGCCGAAGTCGACGGAAAGGTAATCGGCGCAGCATGGGCACGCATCATCAAAGACTATGGGCACATCGATGACGAAACACCGTCGCTATCTATCTCCCTGTATCCGGATTTTCGTGGTCAAGGGATCGGCACACGACTTTGGAAGACATTGCTTGATCGGCTTCGTGCAGCAGGATATCATCAAGTCTCACTCTCTGTACAGAAAGCCAACTTCGCATCCCATATGTACTTGCGTAGCGGATTTCAAGTCGTCAAAGAGAATGAGCACGACTACGTTATGTTGAAGAAATTATAAGGATAGAAAGAGGAGTTATCCCAAGAGTATTTCAGCCCAATATCTTCACAAGATCTTGCACCCTTTTATGCTCAAAGGGCTGATTCCGCCAAAGGTGCCCCTCATATAAAATAAAAAGAAATAGCCCGACAGGTGACTGTACCTGCCGGGCTATTTCCGTTATATTGCTTGATCAATATGTTTGTTATCTGTCTGCGCCTTGCTGTGCAGCGTAGATAATCTTCAATGCATCTGCATCTCTGAGCTTTTGCTTCACTTCTGTGACGATACCCATCTTCGCATTCTTGTCGATCTTGAGGACGGTAGTCATCAGAGCAGCTTCAGCTTCACGCTTTGACGCCTTTTCTTGGGCGATGAAGTCGAAGATCTCATTAGGACTTGCAAACTTGTCATTCAACTGAATTTGAGTTTCAGTACCATACTTCGCCTGATACATCTGCTGTGGCTTACCCATGTAGATGTATGTCGCAAGAGACTTCTTCTCCAAAGTAGTGAGCTCTGTCGCTACGGGCAAAGTCAAATCCACCATCTTAGTCACTTCCCTCATAGATGTTACCATCATGATAAAGAATAGGAACGCAAATACCAAGTCAGGTAGAGACGACGTATTTAGCTCAGGCATTTCGCGGGTATTACCTTTCGTAAACTTGCTCATTATTTCTTTCCGTATTCTTTAGGGTTAGCTTCTGAGATTTTCTGAGGATAAAGGTCGATGAGAGCCTCTTGCTGTTCTTGGCTAAGCTCTTCCATCTTCTTACCCCACTTCCTCATTGCATAATCATCACGTAGCTCTCTATAAGCTCTCGCGATCTCATTTTGGACAGCGATATAGTCATGATACTTGGTATCGACGACATTTGTAAGAGAGACGACATGGTACTTAGTGACTGCTACCTTACCGATGAGAGGGATATCGATCTCTTCGAGTTCAGGCAGATCGGGGTCATTATTCTCATTGAGGACAAACTCTTTGACTTTGTTCTTGAGTTGAACAAGAGTCACTTCTTCACCGTTACAGATGATATCACCTGCTGTGTTCACAAGGACACGAAGCATGTTACGCTTCTTGATGTCGATGGAAACATCTTGATCGGGTGGAACAGCAGGAGGCAACTGACGTGGCAACCCCTTGTCCGAACCCATTGAAGAAGTCACAAGGAAGAAAATGAGCAACATGAAAGCGATGTCGGCAGAAGACGAGCCATTGATACTTGGAACTTTCCTTTTAGCCATACTTTTTAGCTTTTAAATGTTACAAATTTACTTCTTAGATACAAAAGACTTTACAGCACCCCAAATTACAGCGATGAATGAAAATCCAAGTAGAGCATAGATCGAATAGAGCCACATATCTGCTGTCTTCAACCAAGATGCTTCATTATACTTCTGGAAGTCTTGACCGAGATGTAGACGGTCTGCACTACCGATATTGTAGGTTACTACGAGCAATAGGAAGAATGCTACGATGATACCGAGTGAGAGCATTGCCTTCTTGGGGTTAGCCTTGAACTGAGCTGCGAAAGAGCCCAAAGAGAAAAGCACCAACGCCAATACTGCGAGTCCACACACAGCGTACGCCCAATATAAGAGGGCACCTGTATATACAGGCTCTGGCTTAGCAACTGCGGGATCGACTACGCCTCCGAGGAAGAATAGTGCAAATACAATCACCGAAATAATTGCAACAATCAGCAGTGTCCAGCTCGAAGCCTTACGGATATTACTTACTGCCATTGTTATTAGATTTTTTTGTATTTCACATTGTATTTAACGATGAAGTCTACGAGAGAGATAGACGCATCTTCCATGCGGTTAAGGATACCTTCGTACTTGCTGAGAAGGTAGTTGTAGAACACCTGAAGGATAAGCGCAACGACAAGACCACCAATAGTAGTGATAAGAGCGACCTTCATACCTCCTGCAACGACAGTAGGGCTGATGTCACCTGCCTTTTCGATAGCGTCGAACGCCTGAACCATACCTACAACAGTACCCAAGAACCCGAGAGATGGAGCCATCGCGATGAAGAGAGTGATCCAAGAAAGGTTCTTTTCGAGAAGACCTGCCTGAACACCACCATACGAAACGATAGAACGCTCGACGACATCAAGACCTTGGTCGATACGAAGAAGTGCCTGATAAGCGATAGAAGCTACCGGACCACGAGTGTCACGAGCAAGATTCTTAGCTGCTTCGACATCACCTCTGTCAAGAGCAGCTTCGATTTCCTTCAAGAACTTTTCGTTGTTAGTATCTGCAAGGTTGAGATAGATGATTCTCTCAAGAGCGAAAGCCAAACCAAGGATAAGAGCGATTGCAACCGCTGCCATAAACTCAGGTCCACCTTCGATGAACTTTGTCTTAAGAGCTTGGTGGAATCCACCTTCGGTTACAGCAACTTCTTCCATTACAGGAGCTTCTTCTGTTGCTGCCATTTCTGAAGGAGCAGCAGCTTCTGTCTGCACAGCTTCAGGAGTAGCTTCTTCTTGAGCGATAACGGCATTAGTAAATCCAACTGAAAGAAGACCTACCAACGCAAGACTTGCAAAAAATCTTTTCATTGTACGTTTTTTTTAAGATTAGTGATTAATACTTTATTTATTCTCTATGGGTTACTTATTTCTTGCGAAATAAATCTGCGGAGAAAGCGGGATTCGAACCCGCGATACGCTTTTGGCGTATACACGCTTTCCAGGCGTGCCTCTTCAACCACTCGAGCATCTCTCCAAACAATGTCTTCTTTCACACGCTCACTTGGTGTGCGATAACCGTTATCTCTCAGGGGGTTGTCTCGCCACACTTGGCAGTGATCCCACCAAGCGGTGAGCCTTAATAAGAGTAAAAACAGACTATCTGACCGTAAAGTTATATAAATTAGAAGAACTGGCAAAGAGTTTATCTCTCATAGTTGATGCCGACATACCATATAGTGTAGTTAAATACTCAAAAATATGCACAAGATGAGCAGGTTCGTTGCGCTTACCTCTTTTCGGCATCGGTGAAAGATATGGAGCATCGGTCTCTATGATGAGGCGTTCGGGAGGGAGATTATCCACAAGGAAAGTCTTCAAATCATTGTTCTTGAATGTCACCACTCCATTGATCCCGACATAGAAGTGAGGCAGATCGAGCACAGCTTTGAGCTCGTCAACCGTACCCGTAAAGCTATGAAACACACCTCTCAGCTTGTCTGCGCCGACATCCTTGATGGCTTGTATCGTATCCATGATGGCATCACGAGCGTGCAAAGAGACGGGGAGATCATACTCCAGTGCCCAGGAGAGCTGTGTCCTTAGGGCATCGTTCATCTCCGCCTTGTACTCCAGTGACCAGTAATAGTCCAACCCGATCTCACCTATGCCGACACAGCGGTCATGAAATTGTTCGAGAGCGATACGAATCTTTGCCAGTCGATCCTTATAGTCCGCTTCGACATAAGAGGGATGCAAGCCCAACATCGGGAAACACACTCCGGGATGGCGATCGGCAAGCCCCATGAGCGCCTCGATGGAAGTATCATCGAGATTGGGCAAGAGGATGGCACCGACTCCCGCCTCCACGCTCCGAGCGATCACGGCATCCCTATCCTCATCGAACTCCTCGGTGAAGACATGCGAATGCGTGTCGACAAGTATCGTCTGTGATCTCTCCATCATAGTTCGCGCGCAGTAAGACTTATGATGATCCCCTTCAACACCTCTGCGTATGCCTCATTTATATTGAGTCCTTCGAGTAATGAGACAGCTTGAGCAGAATAATGCGACACCAGCCCCAAAAGCTGTTTATTCAGCCCCTTAGCCTCGTAATACTTCGTCACCTCGGCGATCTTTGCCTCCTCATCCTTAAGTGCAAGAGCTTCTGACAAAGCCAATGTCCCCTCTCTGGAAGCAAGCTCCAAAGCCTTGATCAGCAACCAAGTCTTTTTCTCTTCGAGGATATCTCCCCCTTTCCGTTTACCAAAAGAAGCCGTTCCCCAGATGTCCAAGTAGTCATCCATGAGCTGAAATGCCAGCCCAAGGGCATCACCTACCTTATATATCCGTTCGCACTGTTCGGTCGTCGCACCGGCAATGAGCGCACCGATCTTCATAGACGAAGCGATGAGACAAGAGGTCTTGTAGTGGATCATCGACATATACTCATCCACGGAAACATCCCTACGGTGCTCAAAGTCCATATCGTACTGCTGTCCCTCACAGACACCGAGAGCCATGGCGTTGAACTCCTCCAGCACAGGTTTCAAGAGCTCGGCAGGTAGGGTTGCCAGCTCTCTATAAGCCACAATCATCATGGCATCCCCCGAAAGAATAGCGGTATTTGCATCCCACTTACGGTAAACTGTAGGCTGCCCTCTACGCATGGGCGCATCATCCATAAGATCATCGTGCAGGAGCGTGAAGTTGTGAAACACCTCCAAAGCCACAGCCGCACGAAGCGGAATAGCCAAATCCCCTTGGGGCGCAAATAAGCGGTAAGCCAACAGTGCAAGCACAGGGCGAAGTCGCTTCCCCCCCATCGAGAGACCATACTTAATAGGATCATACAGTTCCTTGGGGCGATCGCTATCTGTGATGACACGCTCAAGAGCCCGCTCGACCTCTCGGAGGAGATATTCTTGTTCTTTATTCATCGTAAAGCACTTTTCGGTTTTAATGGTTGGTAAAGATAGTAATCTTTGTGAGGATAGAGGACATCAGGGCGAAAAAAGCACATTCGGCAGAAAAGCCAAGCCGATGATTCCGAAGCCTGCCGGAAAGTATTCCGTTCGGGGACAGAATACATTCTGTAGTGGCACATAAAGTATTCTGTCGTCCGACAGACATTATGGACAAAGCAAAGTCGAAGCTTTCGGTATTTTGGCGGAGCGGAAAAAGAGTAAGGGCAGGAAAATCCCTTTTTTTGTTTTACTTTTGTAAAGTCTATAGTTTAACAAATATATGAAGATAGCGATAGTAGGTACAGGATACGTGGGCTTGGTCTCAGGAGCATGTTTTGCCGAGATGGGATTGCAAGTCTACTGCGTTGACATCAATAAAGAAAAGATAGACAAACTCTCATCGGGCATCATCCCCATATACGAGCCCGGGCTGAGCGACCTCGTGACCAAAAACAAAAGGGTCGGTCGCCTGCACTTTGAAACATCGCTCCGTAAGTGTGTCGAAGCCGGTGTCGAGGTCATATTCATTGCCGTAGGCACACCGTCGGGTGAGGATGGAGCAGCAGATCTGTCTGCTGTCTATGCCGTAGCAAAGGAGATCGGTCAGGTGATCGACAAATACACCCTCATCGTCACGAAGAGCACCGTACCCGTAGGTACGACATTGGAAGTCAAGGGGATCGTACGCAACGAACTCACGAAGCGAGGTTCGTCCGTCGATTTCGATGTCGCTTCGAACCCCGAGTTTCTCAAAGAAGGTGCCGCGATCAAGGACTTCATGAGTCCCGACCGTGTCATCGTGGGTACGGACTCGGAGCGTGCCAAAGCGATCATGACGAAGCTCTACCGTCCGTTCACGATCAATAACTTCAGGGTCATATTCATGGACATCGCATCGTCCGAGCTCACAAAATATGCCTCCAATGCCATGTTGGCAACCCGCATAAGTTTCATGAACGAGGTCGCCAACCTCTGCGAAGTGGTCGGTGCGGATGTCGAGTCGGTACGCCAGGGGATGGGTGCCGACAAGCGTATCGGCAGTTCGTTCCTCTATGCCGGCTGTGGCTATGGTGGCTCTTGCTTTCCCAAGGATGTCAAAGCCCTATCGGATACGGCAAAGAGGGCGGGTTTACAGATGAGCATCATCCGAGAGGTCGATCGCATCAATGACGAACAGAAACTACAGCCTTACAAAAAGCTGGTAAAACACCTTGGCAACGACCTCAGTGGCAAAGTCATTGCCGTGTGGGGCTTGGCCTTCAAGCCTGAAACGGATGATATGCGTGAAGCCCCCTCGATCTACACGATCTCTGCCATCGCAAGTGCAGGAGGAGAGGTGAGGGCCTTCGATCCCGTCGCCATTGAAGAGGCAAAAAAATGTCTCCCCTCATCGGTCTACTATGCTGAGGACATCTACGATGCGGCAAAAGGTGCAGATGCAGTCATCCTCCTGACAGAGTGGAAGCAGTTCCGCATGCCTTCATGGGATCGTATCCTCGAAGCAATGAGGGGACGCCTCCTCATCGATGGGCGCAACATCTATCAGCCCGACGAACTACGAGCTTTGGGGTTCGAGTACACGGGGATGGGTAGATGACCGTTCGGACAGACTTAGTATTTACGACACAAAAAGATTATAATATTATGAGTGAATGTGTGATCAAAAGCCTGCTGGACACGGACTTGTACAAGTTCACGACAGGATATGCTTATTCGAAGCTCTTTCCAAGGGCTTGCGGACAGTTTAGATTTGTCGACAGAGACGGCATCGACTACCCCGAGGGATTTGTGGATTTGGTACGTGCCGAGATCCAAAAGATGAGTGAGATCGCACTTTCGGCAGAAGAGGAGACGTTTCTCTACAATGCCCTACCCTACCTGCCACCTACATACATAGACTTCCTGAAAGGGTACAGGTTCAACCCCTCGGAGGTGACCGTGGATATGATCGATGGTCGTCTGAGCATCGTTGCGGAAGGGTTGTTGTACCGCATCACGCTTTGGGAGACCCCTATACTTGCGTTGGTGTCTGAGCTTTATTTCAAGGCTAAAGGACAGACTCCGGATATGGACTACCTGCGTAATTCGGCCATCTCAAAGGCCAAAGAGATGAGAGAGAACGATCTCAGAGTATCGCTCTTCGGCATGCGAAGACGCTTCAGTGGTGAGGTCGAAGATCTTGTCACGGGATTGCTCAAGGAGTATGGGGGAGACAGTTTGTTCGGCACCAGCAATATGTACTATGCCATGAAGCATGGTCTGCGTGTGACAGGGACCCACCCTCACGAGTGGGTGCAGTTTCATGGTGCGATATACGGCTACAAGATGGCGAACTACATGTCTATGGAGCATTGGATCGATGTGTACGATGGCGACCTCGGCACTGTGCTCACAGACACGTACACGACAGATGTCTTCATGCTCAACTTCAGTAAGAAGCACGCCAACCTCTTCACATCCCTGAGACACGACAGTGGCGACCCTCTGCTCTTCACGGACAAGGCCCTCGCTCGCTATGCCGAACTGAGGATAGACCCGACGATCAAGTACATCGTCTTCTCCGACAGTCTCAATATACCTAAGGCGGTCAAGATCAAAGAGTACTGTGATGGTAAGATCGGAGCGACCTTCGGTATCGGCACGAATCTGACCAACGATGTGGGCAACAACATCAAGCCCCTCAACATCGTCATGAAGCTCTTCAAGTGTCGCATGTCGAAAAGCCAACCTTGGCAAGACTGTGTCAAACTCTCAGATGTCGCCGGCAAGCACACGGGTAGCGAGAATGAAATCCGTCTGGCAAAGGAGACGCTCGGCATCATCTGATTGCTCGTGATACGACAGAAACGCACCTCTATCTAACTTAATTTATAATTTACTATGAAAGAAGAACTCAAAAAACAAGGCGAATTGCCGGACAATGCCTTTCGCCCTCTGAAGCCGGGAGAGACCTACACTCCTCTCATCCCGGATGCCGCCCAGCCCAAGGAGGTCACCGTATGGTCGGTAGCATGGGGGATATTGATGGCAGTCATCTTCAGTGCCGCAGCCGCCTACCTCGGTCTGAAGGTGGGACAAGTCTTTGAGGCAGCGATACCCATTGCGATCATTGCCGTAGGTCTGTCGAGTGCCACAAAACGTAAAAATGCCCTCCTCGAAAATGTGATGATCCAGTCCATCGGTGCTTCGAGCGGGGTCATCGTGGCAGGTGCGATCTTCACCCTGCCTGCGATCTATATCCTACAGGCAAAGTATCCGGAGATCTCGGTGAGCTTCTTCCAAGTCTTTATGAGTTCGCTCCTTGGCGGTATCCTTGGCATCTTGCTTCTCATTCCGTTCCGCAAGTACTTCGTAAAGGAGAAGCATGGAGAATTTCCATTCCCCGAAGCGACAGCGACCACACAGGTACTTGTCTCGGGTGAAAAAGGCGGTAGCCAAGCCAAACCTCTCGTCATCGCAGGTCTTGTCGGTGGTCTTTATGACTTTGCCGTATCGACATTTGGTTGGTGGCACGAGGTCTTCAGCAGTAGAGTTTTACCCTTTGGCGAAGCCGTTGCAGACAAGGCAAAAGTGGTCTTCAAGCTCAACACGGGAGCTGCAGTCCTCGGGCTCGGCTACATTATCGGGTTGAAATATGTGGCAATCATCTGTGCGGGCTCGTTCCTTGTCTGGTGGATCATCGTCCCCGGTATGTCTCTCATCTTTAATGACATCGTATTGACATTCGGAGACCCCAACATCACAGCGACTGTGGGCAGCATGTCCGCCGAAGAGATCTTCCGCACCTACGCAAGAGACATCGGTATCGGAGGTATCGCCACTGCAGGTATCATCGGCATCATCCGCAGCCGTAGCATCATCGCATCGGCACTCAGCCTTGCAGGTAAGGAACTTAAAGGCAAAGATGGCTCTAAGGCTGTCATCGAGCCCCGTACCCAAAGAGACCTTCCGATGAAAGTCATCGCATGGGGGACACTTTTGGCACTCGTCATGACAGGCGTATTCTTCTACCTTGGTGTCGTAGACAACCTCCTCTTCGCTTGTGTAGGCCTTGTCTTGGTGGCACTCATCGCCTTCCTTTTCACCACAGTGGCTGCCAACGCCATCGCCATCGTGGGTTCCAACCCCGTATCGGGAATGACCCTCATGACCCTCATCATCTCATCCATCATCCTTGTGGCTGTCGGCATGAAAGGATCAGCAGGTATGGTGTCGGCACTCATCATCGGTGGTGTGGTCTGCACGGCACTCTCTATGGCAGGAGGCTTCATCACCGACCTCAAGATCGGCTATTGGCTCGGGTCTACCCCTCTCAACCAACAGAGGTGGAAGTTCCTCGGCACACTCGTATCCGCAGCAACGGTGGGTGGTGTCATCATGATCCTCAACAAAACCTACGGCTTCACCGACGGTACCCTTGCAGCGCCACAAGCAAATGCAATGGCGGCCCTCATCGAGCCACTGATGTCGGGTACCTCTGCGAAGTGGGCACTCTACGGTATCGGTGCGATCCTTGCCATCCTGCTCACGGTCTTCAAAGTCCCAGCATTGGCATTCGCACTTGGTATGTTCATCCCACTCGAACTCAACACGCCTCTCCTCGTCGGAGGTCTCATCAGTTGGTTTGTCAGCACTCGTAGCAAAGATGCAGACGTCAATAAGGCACGCCTCGAAAAGGGGACACTCCTCGCATCTGGCTTCATCGCAGGTGGGGCACTCATGGGCGTGGTAAGTGCAACGATGCGTTACCTCGAATTTAACTTCGTAGACAGGGCATGGCTCGAAAGCTCAGCCTCACAATGGGTAACCGTCCTCGTCTACCTCTGCATCATCACCTACCTTGTCCTCGCCTCCAAACCCTCCAGCAAGGATAAGAAGTAAACAAACACGTATCGACAAGAGCAATGGGGAATAACTCCCCCTACTCTCACCGATAAAACAGACAACCTCAACCCCAAGGGGCTACATCGAATTTGAGTTTCGATGTAGCCCCTTTGATTTTTCTGCAGCATCTTTAATCTACTTAGAACTAGCCATGAGGATACTGTCCTAAAAAAGTGTGTAAGCCCCGTTAGTCCTTAACTTTGAGGTAAGAAAAAAAATAAACCTAAGAACAATGGAGCTTACAACAACACAAAAGTCGGCATTTATTTCTGAAATGCTATCATCAGAGGCAGGTATTAACGAACTTATCCGTGTACTATTGGACACCTTCTCGAAGCAAGAACGTGCTCTTTTTGTCGAAGAGCATGAGGGTGAACAATGCAATGGTTTCCGTCCTCGTCGATGGCGAGGCTATGGCTGTAGCTTTGAGCTTCGCATTCCACGTACTCGTTCAGGGAATTTTCAGCCCCTAATTTTGGGCATCCTCTCCCATCAGGAAAGCGAACGCGCCCTCCTCTTCCATGAACTTTACACCCGAGGACTTTCGTGCGAAGACATTGGTTCGGTGTGCGAACGGATCTACGGCTATCACTATAGCAAGCAGCAAGTCAGTTTTCTCTCGAACACGAGTAAAGAGGAGATCTACAAGTGGTTGGAACGCCAACTGTCGCCCCACTATTTGGCCGTGTACATCGATGCTACCTTTGCCTACACACGGCGGGAGGAACGTGTGGCTCAGGAAGCCTATTACACGATGTTGGGGTTGCTTCCTGACGGTAGTCGGGAGGTGCTTTGTGTGGTGAATCATCCCACGGAGGGAGCGTTGAATTGGGAGGCAGAGTTGAAAGCCCTCAAAGCACGTGGAGTCGAACGTATAGACCTGATCATCTCAGATGCTTTACAAGGGATTGAACGAGCCATCGCCTCGGCTTTCCCTCACTCCTCCCATCAGCTGTGTGTCGTTCATTTCAAGCGTCACGCACTTAATGCCGTATCGAAGAGGGACAAGGATAGGATGAGACAAGAGTTGGAAGACTTGTTTCCTATTTCGGGTACAAGTCTTACACCCATCAAGGCATTTGAGAAATTGTGTACATTTGCAGAACGCTGGGGGAAAAGCTACCGGAGCCTGCTCTCCTTGTCGGCACCTCGCAATATAGGCTACTTCACTTACCTGATGTTCCCGGAGGGTGTTCGTCGTATGATTTACTCAACGAATTGGGTGGAGCGTCTCAATCGGAGCTATAAGCGTACGCTGCGTATGCGTGGGGCTCTACCCTCGGCAGATGCCGTCGTCTTTCTCTTGGGCTCTGTAGCCCGAGAAATGACCGAAAGGACTTACGCAAGGAGGTTACCCTATTTCCAAGAGTGGAGCACCAAATAAATGAGTAATGAGTAATAACACGAAAAACTCAAAGTTTTTTTCCCCTGGGGCATGCCCCAGGGGAAAAAGGGAGAACTAACCTTACACACTTTTTCGGACACTACCGAATTAAATCGTATAAAAACAAACATCACAGCATGGGTACTCATGCTGTGATGTGAAAAATGTATTTTTGTCCAATAAGTGTAACGCTTATTTAGGACGAGACAAATCGACGATAATCGACCGTAATCGACTAGCGGGTTGTCGCGTGTATTATCTTTGTGTGTCGGCCTCTCGGTGGAGAGTGTGGGAGCCCTTACTGCATTCGTTTGATGATGCTGTAAGCCTTGTATAGCCCCAAACCTCCTGCTGTGCTCATGTCTCTGTGCCCAACTTCGGCATTACCGATGGCGTAATAACAGAGGGCTCTATTGAAGTAGGATGCCGAAAAATCTTTGTCCAAAGCGATGGCTTTGGTGAAGTAGTCGATGGCTTCTTTATATGCGCCCGTCATATAGTAGATACAACCCAGATTGTACAGGATAAAAGGAGTGTCAGGATACTGAGCATCGAGAAGTTTTAGTTGTTCGATAGCATTATTGGAGAGCTGTTTGAGACGTGCGGATGACGCCAAAGCCAAAGGATTTTTCGATGGATCTAAAGCAGGTCGAGCAGTCGAAGAGGCTCTATTATCAGAAGCTTCCTTTGTCGCCTTATTTACTTCCAATGTATACAGGTACATAAGTACCGTAGCATACTGAAACCTGGAGAGAGGTGCAATGTCAGACGATGTGTCGATGATACGCGAGAGAGCTTCGGATGCACCTTGGTAATCTCTCAGTGTGGAGAGATCCATAGCCCTCGCAAAGAGGTCGGTATCGGAATTTGTCTCAAGTGCTGTCGCAACCCTCCTCTGATGCTCTGCGATGATGTTCTCGGAAAGGAGAGGGAGCTGACGGATAAAACGGAGTGAGTATTTTACGTGGGGATTGCCCCAAGTGTTTTTGTACTCGTTGGTCTCGATCTTGCCTTTGGACTCTGTCTCATAATAAGAGAGAATGTACATAGGTTCGGCTTCTACCCTACCCTTACGATCTTGTACTCGCCCACGGATACCTTCATCGTCTTGGTAGAGGTCACTGTATCCGTGTTTACTACCATCATAAACAAGCATTCGGAACTTATGGATGTTTTTGTCCTCTTCTTCTCTAGTGGCTTTTGTCTCAGGATCATCGTTGGGATCTTTGGATTTGTTTACGCCCTTTTGTTGGAACTGCCTACGTGTCTTGGGATCGTTCATGAGTTGAGATGCGTAGTGCATATCGATGTCCGCACCCCTATTGTTTCCCGTATAGCGATGTACTGAAGCTCGTTGGAGGTAGGCAGGGACAAATGTGGGATAACGATCGATAATGACATCCAAGTCGAGCTTAGCCTGTCTGTAATCTCCCAAATCAGTGGAGAGAAGAGCCCTATTGTAACGAGCAAGGGTATTGTTGGGCTCATACCTCAGAAGGACATTGAAGTCCTCAACGGCACCTTGTAATTCCCCAACACGGGTACGAAGCAAAGCTCTGTTGTAACGAGCCAAGAGATTGGCAGGCTTGAGATCAAGAGCCGTGGAGTAATCAGCCATAGCCCCCCTCAGGTTGTTCATCTGAAAGCGAACAATACCTCGAAGAGCATAGAGATCAGTGGCTTCGGTATCGTAATCCAAGGCTCTATCAAGATACTCCAAAGCCTTGCGGTAGTCTTGCTTCGCATAAGCGACCCTTGCCAAGGATTTGTAAGGAGCATCGGAGGTGGGATTGAGTTCTAATCCCTTCTGAAAAAGCGTTGTCGCAGTGATAGTGTCTCTCTGTGACAAAGCCAATGAACCCTCTATGAGATATGTGGGTGCATACTGCGGATAGAAGCGTTTGAGACGATCAAGGGCTTCGTGAGCCTGAGCAGTATCTCCTTTTTCGATATGCAAAAGTGAGATGTTATGCAAAGCTCCTTGATCATCAGGGTTGTTGTACAAGACAGCTTTATAGTCGGACATCGCAAGGCTATCCTTACCTAAAGTCTGGCGAGCAAGGGCCCTGAGAAAATAAGCCCGGTAAATATATGGGTTGCGCTCCAAACAAGAGGTACAGTCTGCCTCCGTACCGTAAAGGTCTCCGAGACTGTACTTGGCGACACCACGATAGAAATAGGGTTCGGCTTTTTCGGGATTATAACGAATAGCCGTATTGAAGTATTGAATGGCCAAAACGTAATCCTTGAACGATATGGCATTCTGACCGATAATCATGACACGATCTGTGTCAATCTGCGCCGAGACCTCTTCAGAAAGCCCGAAGCATGCAAAAAGCATGATGAACAGATGACAAAGAACTCGTTTCATGACTTCTGGGATATTGGATTTATCTTTTTATGACCGTGCGGTAGTGAGTGTTCACCTTACCTTGAGAGATCTTCTGAAGTTTGGACTTGATCATCTGTTTGCGCATAGGAGATATCCTATCTGTAAAGAGGGTCTGCTCGATGTGGTCAAACTCGTGCTGAAAGACCCTTGCCGCAAACCCTTCAAGTTCGAGTTTCTGTGGGATAAAAGCTTCGTCCACATATTCGACTGTTATCTTTGTCGGACGAGACACCTTTTCCTGAATGCCGGGAATGCTAAGACACCCCTCACTGAGAGAAACAGTTTCGTCGTTATGATCGGTGATCTTTGGATTGATGAAGACCTTCTTGAAATCTTTACACTCCGGGTAGTCTTCGGCAAGCACATCAGCATCGATGACCATAAGACGTATGGCTTTACCAATCTGAGGAGCTGCAAGACCGATACCTTCGGCATCGTACATGGTTTCGTACATATCCGCAATGAGTTTTTTGAGATCAGGATAATTACTGTCAAGCTCAGCGGTCTCTTCTCTGAGCACAGGATGGCCGTATAGATAGATAGGTAGTTTCATTACTTATGATTTTTATGCCGTTCTTCTGTTTATTTATAATCTGAAAGACGTATTGTCGATGTACTCCATATAATCTCGGAGAATGATGACGGCACTTATTTCGTCGACAAGTCCTTTTTCTCTTCTCTTGTGTTGCTTGAGCCCGGCATCGATCATCGCACGTTGGGCCATCACGGAAGTGTAACGCTCATCATAACGAACGATCTCCAAATCCGGAAGCAACTTCTTGATCCTGTTGATCACAGGATTGATGTACTTGACACTCTCGGAGTCTTGATAGTTGGCCTGCTTGGGCTCGCCGATGATGACTTTCTCGACCTCCTCTTCCGAACAATACTTGACCAACCACTCAGGGATCTGATGCGTAGGCAGGTAGCCCAGCCCACCAGGCACAATCTTCATAATGTCGGTAGCTGCGATCCCCGTACGTTTTCGCCCGATATCGAGTGCCACAAGTCGTCCCATTTACTTGTTTTTGAGACGTTCCGAGAGTTCGAGCATTGTCTTACCCGTGACAGGATCAACCAACTCGGGGGCAATTTCGGCCAAAAGGTCGACGACAAACGCACGGGTACGGAATTCACGATGAGGGATAATGAGTTCTTCATCACTATAAATCATACTTCCACAAAGGATAATGTCGATATCCATCGTGCGATCATAATGCGTACCTCCGTGAGACTTATGAGTTCGCCCAAGCTCCCACTCGATCTTCTGGGTCTCTCGAAGTATCTCCTTAGGACTCAGATTACTCTGAACCTCTATAACCTGATTACTGAATGTATTGACCGAATCAAACCCTACAGGCTCAGTAGAGATGACCGCTGATTCTTTTGTGATCTCGCCTACATGTCTGGAGATGGCTTCCCTCGCAAAGGAGAGGTAGTGCTGCGTATCTCCTATGTTAGAGCCTAGACCAAGGTAATAAGTTCGCATTGTCGAAGACTTTCCCATGTCACAATCTCATATTAAAGGATCAACATTGCATCACCATAGGCTCCGAAACGGTAGCCTTCCTTTACAGCAATTTCATAAGCATTCATCACGTGCTCATATCCTCCAAGAGCAGCTGTCATCATGAGGAGTGAAGAGTACGGCATGTGAAAGTTGGTCACCATCGCCGCTTTTGCACGAAACTCATAAGGCGGGAAGATAAAACGACTTGTCCATCCCTCATACTGTTTGATGAAGCCGTCAGTGCTTATGCAGGTTTCAAGCGCCTTGAGCACAGATGTGCCGACAGCACACATACGCCCACCACGAGCAAGAGCCTCATTGACGGAGTCACAACAACGCTTGTCCACATTCATAAGTTCGGAGCCCATCTTGTACTTCGTGAGATCATCCACATCTATATCTCTGTAAGCAGTGAGACCTGTGTGTAAAGTCAGATAACCAAAACGACAGTCTTGGATTTCCAAACGCTTCATCAACTCACGACTGAAGTGAAGCCCCGCAGCCGGTGCAACGACAGCCCCCTCGACCTCGGCAAAGATCGTCTGATAGCGTTCTTCATCCTCCGGCTCCGGGTCTCTTTGTATATACTTTGGCAGGGGCGTATGTCCGAGAGCAAAGAGAGCTTGCTTGAACTCCTCATGTGTTCCATCATAAAGGAAGCGTAGTGTACGGCCACGAGATGTCGTATTGTCTATAACCTCTGCTACCAAAGACTCATCCTCTCCGAAGAAGAGTTTATTCCCAATTCTTATCTTACGAGCAGGATCGACAAGGACATCCCAAAGGAGCTGTTCAGCCTTCAGTTCACGAAGAAGGAAGACCTCGATCTTTGCATTGGTCTTCTCCTTGTTGCCATAAAGACGAGCGGGAAAGACCTTTGTGTTGTTGAACACGAAAACATCATCCTTACCAAAGTACTCTGTGATTTCCTTAAATACTTTGTGTTCTATCTCCCCAGTTTTCGAATGTAATACCAAGAGCCTGGACTCATCTCTATACTTTGCCGGGTGCTGAGCAATGAGTTCCTCCGGTAGTTTGAAATTAAATTGAGAAAGTTTCATATCTATAATATCTTCATCTGTTCGTTGTTCAATATTTGTCTTTGTCTTCGCTCTCGGACAATACACGTTCGATCCACTCTGGGACTTCCTCCATCGTTATCAATGAATCCTCATCCACATCACCGGATCGGATCCGTCTCAAGGCAGTCAAATAGCCTCCACTGCCAAGCGCTTCTCCTATATCTCTCGCCAAGGCTCTGATATAAGTTCCTTTTCCACAGTCCACCTCTATCTCTATCTCGTCTTGAGCATACCGCAGGAGGCGGATATCTTGGATGCTTATCTCCTTGGCACGCAGTTCGACTTCTTTTCCCACTCTTGCCATCTCGTAGGCACGTTTACCATCGACCTTACACGCCGAAAATGTAGGAGGCACTTGCTGTATCGTACCCACAAAGGTCTGCAAGATCTTCTCCACCAACTCCCGAGTGATATGCTCAGTAGGGAAATACCTATCCACTTCCGTTTCCATATCATACGAAGGGGTTGTCGCCCCCAGTTTGATCGTCGTCCGATAGGTCTTATTGTGAGCTTGCAGAGTTTCTATCATCTTCGTCGACTTACCCGTACAGAGGACGACAACTCCTGTAGCCAAAGGGTCTAACGTTCCTGCATGTCCCACCTTCAACTTCTTGAGCTTCAACCTCCTTGTCAGCAAGTAACGCACCTTATTGACCACATCAAACGAAGTCCAGTGCAAAGGCTTCTCTATACCGACAATAAGTCCTTTGGAGAAGGGATTGTCCAGTCTCTTTTCATACTCGGCATGAGTATTTCTACGTTCTATATCTGTCATCAAAAAAGTTCACCAACTTATTTAGATCACTGCAAGATCTATGCCTAAGAGCAACATTGCAATGATGATACCACCCACGATGATACGGTAGACACCGAAGGCCTTGAAATCATGCTTACTCAGGTAAGCAACAAAAAAGCGTATGGCCATGAGACCGACGATGAACGACACCACATTACCAATGATAAGGGTATCCATGTTCTGAGAGAACACCTCCATCCCCCCTCTTTCCACATCTTGTAGGCCTTCAAAAGGGTTGCGCCAAACATGGTAGGCACAGCCAAGAAGAAGCTGAACTCCGCAGCCGCCTTTCGAGTCAGACCCTGTGTCATACCACCGACAATGGTGGACATCGAGCGAGACATCCCCGGAAGGAGGATTGCGATACACTGGAAGAGGCCTATCATAAAAGCATTGAGATAGGTTACCTCCGAACGTTCGTTACGTCGAATGAGACCATCGATGAATAACATAACAAAACCGCCGAGGATAAGGTTCACCGCAATAACCCATACCGACCCCAACATCCTGTCGATCCAATCGTTGAGCAAAAGACCGAAGATAACCGCGGGCACGACACCCACCACGAGTTTGAAGTAAAACCTGAATCGTGCCAATGTCCTACGCCATCCGGGGACATTGCCATGCCACATATCTGAAGGAAGGCTGAAGTTGACAAACCTCTTGAAGTACAACACCACGACTGAGAGTATCGCCCCGAACTGTATCATCACCGTAAATGACTTGACATACTCCGTGCTCTCCATCCCCATGAGGGACTGAGCGATGACCATATGCCCGGTGCTGGAGATCGGAAGGAACTCCGTCAATCCCTCAACGATAGCCAATATGATAGCCTCGACTACTGACATCTCCGGTGTTACTCTTTATTTTCGGTATTATCCCCTACCGCCTCTTTCTTCTTGCCTCTCCAAAGTATCGCCAATAGGATACCGGCATAGCCGAGTGTGCACAATATAGGAGCGACTGTGATACGTGTGAAAGAAAACACCTCCGGGTTGAAGCTCACCCCATCAGGCGAAGTTCCACCTGCCATAAGGATATATCCCAGCACGACCAAAAATATGGAGACAAGGAAGATATAGATGTTCGCCTTCTTGAAGGTGTATAACTTATATGATTTTTCTTGCATAGTCAGATACGGTATAGTTTGTTCATATCCATTCTCATGTACTTATTGACAGTCACGACAGCAGACCATACGGAGATGATCATACCGAAGAAGACGAGCACCCCTGCAAGGATGGCACCATTCTGCCAAGTCATCATTTCTCCCATCACAGGATAGAGAGACACGACATAATAAGCTCCCCAAACCAGCAACGCAAGGGCAATAAATGCCGCCACCAATCCGTTCCACATGTTTTGCATCACGAATGGTCTGCGGATAAATCCGGGCGTTGCTCCCACAAGTCTCATCGTATAGATGGAGAAGCGTCGTGCATAGATAAGCAGACGGATCGTATTGCTGATGAGGGTGAAGGAGACAAGGAGCAAAAGTCCCGCCACCACAATCATCACGAGGGTGATGATCCTTATATTATTATTGATCTCATCCAGCAAGTCCCTCTTATAGTTGACTCGTTGGACGAGGGTATGCTTTTCTAACTGTGTGATGAAAGCGTTTACAGCGTCTCTGTCCGACGAGACCTCGGACTTGAGGTGTAGTTCAAACGCAGGAGACATAGGATTCCACCCCAAAAACTCCTGAGGATCCTCTCCCAACTCTTTTGACACCTCCTTTAGAGCCTCATCCTTGGAGATGTATATCATATCCTTCACAGAGGCTTGTGCTTTGAGAAAAGCCTCAAGGCTCTTGACATCATTATCCGTAGCATTGGGTGACATGATCGCCGCCACCGTCATACTCTCTTGGACATAGGCCTTGAGCTCACGCCCCATAAGCCCTATCATCACCACCAATCCGAGCAAAAAAAGTACCATCGAGACACTCACTATGCCGGTGAGTCTCGAATGCCAAAAGCCCGGTTTATGTCTCTTCTCCCGTCGTCCCATCAGCTTCTTATCGTTACTATTTTAAGGATTATGGACTTTCACAAAGATACAAATAATAATTCTTGAGCAAGGCTCATCCTCTTCACAGCCTGCCTATACTTCCAGGTCGTATGACGGAGCATCGGACACATCAGCATTGAGCGACGATGTCATCGTGACGTGCTGAGCCTTGTTGTGTATAGGATGATCGAGAGCACTCGTAAACTTGATAAACTCTTGCTTGAACCTCAAGTAGACCGCCCCTGTAGGGCCGTTACGGTGCTTGGCTATGATGAACTGCCCCAAGCCTCTCAAGTCCCTGCCATCTTCCTTATCCTCCGTAATCCCATAGTACTCGGGTCTGTGGATGAAGCACACCATATCGGCATCCTGCTCGATCGCACCAGACTCACGAAGGTCGGAGAGCTGAGGGATCTTGCCGTCTCCACGATTCTCGACACTACGGTTGAGCTGAGAGAGGGCAATGATAGGGATATTGAGTTCCTTTGCAAGCTGCTTGAGCGAACGCGAGATCATACTCACCTCCTGCTCACGGTTCGTATTGGCACGCATACCACTGGCAGTCATCAACTGCAGGTAGTCGATGACGATCATCTTCACATCATGCTCACGTACGAGACGACGAGCCTTCGAACGCAAGTCAAAAATAGACAATCCTGCGTTGTCGTCGATGAACAGAGGAGCTTCATACAGAGGGTCAAGCCCCTCATTGAGCTGTCGAAGCTCCTCCTGATCGAGGTTACCACGCTTGATCTTATCGTTGGGGATCTCAGTGTGATTGACGATGAGACGCGTCATGATCTGTGTCTTACTCATTTCGAGGCTGAATATGGCCACAGGGATACCATAGTCCATCGCCATAGCCCTTGCCATGGAGAGGACAAAGGCGGTCTTACCCATCGCAGGACGTGCTGCGATGATGACGAGATCCGGACTCTGCCAGCCCGAAGTCATATCATCGATCTCACGGAAACCGGTATTGAGTCCGCTGATACCCTCCTTACGACTGCTTGCCTGCTCTATCTGCTTGAGTGCGTCGCCGATGAGGTGCTTCACGTGCTCCACCTCATCTTTGTCCGTACGTTGAGTGATCTCGAAGAGCTTACTCTCAGCATCCTGCATCGTATCCACGACATCGATACTCTCATCGAAAGCATTCTTGATCACCTCGTTGCCGAAGCTGATGAGCTCACGCTGCAAAGCCTTGTCGTACAAGATGCGGGCATGGGTCTCGAGATGGGCAGTACTGTTGATCTGCGTGGAGAGAAGGATGGGATAGTACTCACCACCCACCTCATGGAGGGTCTTATTCCTTTTGAGCTGTTCGATCACCGTCTGCACATCGACAGGACGTTCGAGGAGTGCGAGGTCTTGGATGGCCTCGAATATCAGTCTGTTCTTCGGTTCGTAAAAACAAGCAGGACGAAGGAGCTCACCCACAAGCGGATAAGCATCCTTTTCGATCATCAGCGCACCGAGGACGATCTCCTCAGTCTCTATACTATTAGGGGGGACACGAGTGGGTCTTACCGACTCCTCTCCCTCCTTTTTCTTGGTAAATTTCCTGCCTGTTGTTTCTGCCATGACTTAGTCTAATTTTAGGACAGCCAAGAATGCTTTTTGAGGCACCTCCACCGTACCTATCTGCTTCATACGCTTCTTACCCTCTTTCTGCTTTTCGAGGAGCTTACGCTTACGAGAGATGTCACCACCATAACACTTTGCCGTCACGTCCTTACGCACCGCCTTGATTGTCTCACGAGCGATGATCTTAGCACCGATGGCAGCTTGGATGGCGATGTCGAACTGCTGACGAGGGATAAGCTCCTTGAGCTTCTCACACATACGACGACCGAAAGTCACACTGTTATCTATGTGGGTCAATGTAGAGAGGGCATCGACAGGCTCACCATTAAGGAGGATATCGAGCTTCACGAGCTTGGACTCACGGAAATCATGTATAGTGTAGTCGAACGAAGCATAGCCCTTCGACACACTCTTGAGCTTGTCATAAAAATCAATAACAATCTCACCCAGAGGCAAGTCGTAAATGATCTCTATACGATTACCCCATATATAGTCTTGGCGCACGAGGACACCACGCTTACCGAGGCAAAGAGTCATGATAGGCCCGATGTAGGCTGTATCGGTGATGACCGAAGCACGGATGAAAGGCTCTTCGATCTTGTCGATCGTAGCCGGATCCGGGAGTCCCGAAGGGTTGTGCACCTCCGTCACCCCGCCCTTCTTGTCGTAGACGAGATAAGAAACGTTGGGGACAGTGGTGATGACATTCATATTATACTCTCTATCGAGACGCTCTTGGATGATCTCCATGTGAAGAAGCCCCAAGAAGCCACAACGGAATCCGAAGCCCAAGGCTGCGGAGCTCTCAGGTTGAAAGGTCAATGAAGCATCATTGAGTTGAAGTTTTTCGAGCGAAGCACGGAGATTCTCAAAGTCCTCACTCTCGATCGGATAGACCCCTGCAAAGACCATCGGCTTGACCTCCTCAAATCCCGAGATAGCCTCCTTGGCCCCACCTTTGACATGAGTAATGGTGTCCCCCACCTTGACCTCCTTTGAGGTCTTGATCCCTGAGATGATGTAACCCACATCACCCGTACGGATCTCTTTTCGAGGCATCATATCGAGCTGAAGCACACCGACCTCATCAGCTTCATATTCCTTTTCGGTTGCGATGAACTTCACATGATCACCTTTGCGGATGACCCCATTGACGACCTTGAAGTAAGCAATAATCCCTCTGAACGAGTTGAAGACAGAGTCGAAGATAAGACACTGAAGCGGAGCATCCGGATCCCCTTTGGGTGGATCTATACGCTCCACGATGGCACGGAGGATGTCCTGCACCCCCTCGCCCGTCTTACCGCTGGCACGGATCACTTCATCATGATCACAACCAAGGAGCTCGACGATCTCATCGGTCACTTCCTCAGGCATCGCGCTGGGGAGGTCGATCTTGTTGACGATAGGTATGATCTTGAGGTCATGATCGAGAGCCATATAGAGGTTTGAGATCGTCTGTGCCTGTATCCCCTGAGCGGCATCAACGATGAGGAGAGCCCCCTCGCACGCTGCAATAGAGCGGGACACCTCGTAAGAGAAGTCCACGTGCCCCGGAGTATCGATGAGGTTGAGGGTATATTCTTGCCCATCCAAGGTATAGTTCATCTGTATGGCATGACTCTTGATGGTGATACCACGCTCACGCTCGAGATCCATATTGTCCAGCACCTGATCCTTCAGAGCCTTTTGATCTACAGTCTTGGTCTCCTCCAACAGCCTATCTGCCAAGGTACTCTTACCGTGATCAATGTGTGCGATGATACAGAAGTTGCGAATATGCTTCATTTGGTCTATCGTATATAAATTTCCAGTCTGATCTTAACCCCTTGGCACGCTTCTATAAGCCTGCAACAGAGAGCAAGGGATTAAGGACAAAGGTACAAAAAAATATCATTTCCATCCCCAAGTCAAGACCTGACATTTCTTCCATTTCTGCACAACAGTATCTATCGGATGCGGGAGGCATTGGGTGTATAATCCCTATACTCTTCGATGACCTTCTGCCCCTTATTGAGTCGATATTTGAGGGAGATCTTGAAAGAGGGGCCGATGCTGAAGACCTTGGAGCGTTCAGCATGGTCAAGGAAGTATGAAGTGTATACATTGTCCCGCCTAAAGAGATCGTATGCCCCGAGGTAGAGTGTAAGATTGCGTTCTTTGAGGAAGGAATAGTACAGTTCGAGACTCCACTTCGTATTCCAAGAAGTCTCAAGCAGAGTAGAGGAATATCGCGGTTCGTAGGAGCCATAGAGAGTGACATTGACACGATCGGTCGGCGAGTAACTTACACTGGCATTGTAGCTATGTGACCAATAAGAGGCAGATCTACCAAGAGGAGGGACAAAGCCATGTTTGAAGTTGTACAACTTACGATGGGCACCTTCGGCCTGGAGTTGTCCCGTGAGCTTATCTCCCCAAAAGGAAAAGGGGAGGAGCGCATTCACAGCAAAATACTGTTGATCCGAAATGTTTTCAGTAGATTTTATCAAATACTCACCCTTCCTTGCGTACACACTACCTGTATTATCAGCCACAAAGGCATACATGAGATTGAGCTGTGCATACCCAAAGAAAGTACTATTGAATATCAGTCCGTAGCCATCGCAGGGCTTGAGGTCAGGATTGCCCGAGTAGTACATATAGTCACTGCTCTGTCGTAGTCCCGGGATCATCGTCTGGTACCTTGGTCGGATGATATTGGACACCAGCCCCGATGTAAAGCTATAATCGGAAAAGTCCCCATTGAGCAAGAGGGAGGGAAAGAGAGAGGTATAGTCCTTGGTTACAGGCTCTTCCCCGAAGGTGTACTGATAGTGTGTGGTCTCCATTCGGACACTACCTTTCAGCCCAAGGTGTCTGCTCAATCGATATTGAGCCTGCGCATAAAGAGCGGGGAGGATCTCAAAGCCTCCAAAATCTGACTGTCGTCCGTCTTGATAGACGGATTTGTCCCTGACACTGTTGTAGTCTACCTGTAGCCCATAGTGTAGTTTCCAGTCTCCGAAGGTAGAGTGTAGATTCACATAAAGAGTATTGAGGAAGCCGTCCATACGTACGTCCGAACGGTTGTATCGCTCTCCATCCAAACGGAAATAGTCTGCTTCTTGATAGACACCACCATACGAAAAGCCGTACCCTATATCCCCATTAAAGGCAAGATTGGCAGAGGGTATTTGGTACACGAGAGAAAAGTTGTAGAGGTCGCTATGCTCTTTTCTTTGGATTATCGACTTATTGAGGGAGGTATACCAATGCAGGGTCGGCTTGGCGAAGTCATAGTATATAAATGTATTGAAAGTCAAGCGATGACTACTTGGCAAAGTGTATAGAAGAGAAGCATTGTAAGTTATCACATTCGTTCTACCCCTCCGACCACCTTCCTGGATGATAGGAGCCCGATCGGCAAGGAGCAAGCTGTCGAGATAATCAGAATAAATTCTTTCGTTGGTATACGAAAGTGTGTTGTGAAACAACAACCGTCTGACCTTAGTCATGTAAAATAGATTGGCACCGATATCCTTGAGCCCATTTTTGAAAAACGAAGAATGAACTGAGGGCTGAAATGAGTAGCCGAGAGGGATATTGGGAGTGGTCTTGATGTCAATGACAGCTTCTGTGGTTGCTGAATATTGGCCCGAATTGACGGGTACAAGCTCCACCGAAGAGACGGCACCGGCTGGGAGGCTGGAGAGGAAAGCAGCAAGAGAACCGGCGGAAATAGTCTGCTTGACCCCATTGACATAGATCACGGCAGACTTACCGTTGAGGGAGTAGGCCCCTTCGCTCATCTTAAGAACCCCGGGTATCCTTGTCAATACTTGATCGGTTTGCAGATTGACTACATTTGGAATCCGAGAAATATTGACGATGATATTGCCATCACGTCTGGACAAAAACTCTTGCTTGATGACGACTTCATCCAGTTGTGTTGTCTTTGGGTTGAGGTAAACCTCCATGAAGGAGTCGGCAGAAGGACTTAGCTCCACAGGCTCATATGCCATGTGCGAAAAGGTAAGTCGTACCACTCGCATACCATTCAGGGGTTGGAGGGCAAAATGCCCTTGCGGATCGGAATATGCGCTCAAAGAATCAGACCGGCTATAAGCCGTAACCCGTACTTGGCTTATGGCCGAACGATCTGCTGTGTCCTTGATGGTACCTCTTATGATTTGGGCAGATAACATCTGGCTCATCAATAAGAATAGAAACCCCAATAAATGCGTCCTCATGGATAAATCTTATTTGTATCGGACTAAAAACTATCACAATTGCCGTGAATGTAGCATTTTTATTTTGATTCCAAATAGTTATCAATACTTTTCCTCTTCATCAAACACGCTCTGCCGATGGTTACCCCAAACGATGACTTCTGTCAGGCAACAGACAACACTACATCAGACGACAGAATGTTTTCTGTCAGGCATCGGAATACATTCTGTCGTGGGGACAGAATACATTCCGGAGCACATTGGACGTATTACCGTTCGTTTGGAGGGAAGCGGAGTTTATCTGTCCACTCCGTCAGGATTTCACATTTTGAGGAAAAAGTTTTTCTTTCTCGATAAAAGGCTTTATTTTTGCACACGTGTGCAATATGCGAAATATTAGGTCATAACATATTATTATAAATCAAAATGAAACGTATCATTGCCCTATCTGTGTGGGCATGTCTGACACTACCACTCCAAGCCCAAAAGGTGCTATCCATAGATGACTGCAGGTCTTTGGCATTGGAGAACAACAAGGAGCTCCTCATGGCTCAGGAGCAGATCAATGCGACACGACACAAGCGCAAAGCGGCTTTCACCTCGTATCTCCCTGCCCTATCTGCAACAGGCTCTTATATGCACAACAGCAAAGAGATAGCCATCCTGAGCGACAGCCAGAAGGCTTCATTGTCTCATATGGGGACAGCTGTCATCGGAGCTCTCGGCAAAGATCCTGCCCTCGCGCAGGCCTTGCAGGGTGTGCTGATGAAGTATCCGGATCTGGCTCCTCTCATCGGATCGCTCAGCAAGAATGTACTGCCATCCATAGCGAACAATCTGGATGCTTTCGGGCAACAGTTGGCAGAGGGCTCGCGCACGGACACACGGAACGTGTATGTGGGTGCGGTCACACTGACCCAACCGCTCTACATGGGTGGCAAGATACGTGCCTACAACAAGATCACGAAGTATGCCGAACAGCTCGCTCAACAGAAACAGAGGAGCGACAAGGCGGAGGTCATCCTCAGTGTCGATCAGGCTTACTGGCAGGTCATCTCTCTTGTCAACAAATACAAACTGAGTGTCGAATACCTCAATCTACTCCGTCAGTTGGAGGCAGATGTACAGCTACTCGTCGATGAAGGGGTGGCCACCAAGGCGGATCTACTTTCGGTCAAAGTAAAGGTCAACGAAGCCGAGATAACGATGTCAAAGGTTGAGGATGGACTGAGTTTGTCGAAGATGTTGCTCTGCCAGCTCTGCGGACTGAGTTTGAATACCGAGCTATCGCTTGCGGACGAAGCCCTCAGCGACATCCCTATATCTTCGTACAACGGCACGATGGAGGTACAGCAAGCTTTCGAAAACAGATCGGAGCTGAAGAGTCTCGAACTCCTCACCAAGATATCAAACCAAAAGGTGAAGCTCGAACTGTCTTCTCATCTCCCTCACGTGGCACTCGTGGGGAACTATCTCGTGTCGAACCCATCGTCGTACAATGGCTTTGAAAATAAGTTCGGCACGATGTGGAACGTCGGTGTGATGGTCACCGTACCTCTATGGAACTGGGGAGAAGGCTACCACAAGATACGCGCGGCTCGGTCGGAGGCTCGTATGTCACAGCTCCAACTGGACAATGCCAAGGAGAAGATAGAGCTACAGGTAAATCAGTCCACGGCTCGTGTCAAGGAGGCACAGAAGCGTCTGACTATGGCTGTGCAAAATCTTGCACATGCGGACGAAAACCTTCGATACGCTACCTTGGGACACAAGGAAGGTATCAGCACAACAGCCAATGTCCTCGAAGCTCAGACGGCCTGGCTCTCCGCTCAGTCGTCCAAGATAGATGCACAGATCGATGTACGCCTTTCGGATGTGTACTTGCGGAAGGCTTTGGGGCATCTTTAAGTATAGGAGATCTATTCGTTCAACATTCATAACAACACTAAGACATACATTCAGATATGACAACAAAATCTCAAAACAGCAATATGTTGGTGGCATTCGTGACCCTGATAGGTGTCCTCATCTTGGTTGCAGTGGTAGGCTTCTTCATGCTCGGAAGCAGTGATGAGATCATACAAGGACAGGCGGAAGCGGATGAGTACCGTGTATCCAGCAAAGTTCCCGGACGTATCCTCGAACTGAGGGTCCAAGAGGGACAGCCCGTAAAAGCAGGTGACACCCTCGCAATCCTCGAAGCACCCGAGGTTCAAGCTAAGATGGAGCAAGCAAGGGCGGCTCAAGCTGCTGCCGAAGCCCAAAACACAAAGGCCATCAAGGGTGCAAGAGCCGAACAAATACAAGCGGCTTATGAGATGTGGCAGAAGGCGAAGGCCGGTGTGGACATCGCCGAAAAGTCTTTCGCAAGACTCGAACGCCTACACCGGCAAGGGGTCGTGCCTTCTCAAAAATTTGACGAAGTCACAGCCCAAAGGGATGCGGCCATAGCGACAGAGCGTGCGGCTCGTGCGCAGTACGATATGGCAAAGAATGGTGCACAGCGTGAAGATAAACAAGCTGCCGAGGCCCTTGTCCTCAGAGCCAAGGGAGCAGTGGCTGAAGTGGAGGCTTATGTCCAAGAGACTTACCTCATCGCACAAGCCGATGGAGAAGTCGCTGAGATCTACCCAAAGGTAGGCGAACTCGTAGGCACGGGGGCACCCATCATGACGATCGTTCAGCTCGATGAGCAATGGGCGACATTCAACGTGCGTGAAGACCTCCTGCAAGGGCTCAAGATGGGCGCAGAGTTTGAGGCTGTCATCCCTGCACTCTCGGAGCAGGCGGTGAAGTTCAAAGTGAACTACATAAAAGATATGGGGTCGTACGCTGTGTGGAAGGCAACAAAGACCACAGGACAGTATGACCTAAAGACCTTCGAGGTGCGTGCTACCCCTGTCACACGTGTGACCGACCTGCGCCCCGGTATGTCTGTCATCATCAAGAAGTAAGTGATGGACACAGCATTATCCAAGAGAGACAAGATCATCGCAGTGGCAAAGCGTGAGGTACGCTTGTTGACCTCGCGCCCTTTGTTCATCTTCTGCATGATCATAGCACCTCTCTTCTGTTATATCTTCTTCACCACGCTGATGTCAAGCGGTCTGCCTGCAGATCTTCCGGCAGGTGTGGTGGACATGGACAATTCGTCCACCTCTCGCAAACTCGTACGTAACTTGGATGTCTTTGCACAGACAAAGGTCGTCTCTCACTACGAAAACGCATCGGAGGCACGTGAAGCCATGCAACGTGGGGAGATATATGGGTATTATTACATTCCCCAAGGGCTTGACAAGGATCTGCTGAGTCAGCGACAGCCGAAGATATCCTTCTACACCAATTACTCATACCTCATCGCCGGGTCTCTCCAGTTCAGAGACATGAAGATGTTGGGCGAGATGGCATCGGGAGGTGCTGCACGGCAGATGCTTTTTGCCAAAGGCGCGACAGAAGATCAAGCCATGAGCTTCCTGCGTCCTATCGTCATCGACACCCATGCGATCAGCAACCCTTGGCTCAACTACTCCATCTACCTCTCCAATGGTATACTTCCCGGTATCCTCTCCCTGCTGATCTTCATGGTCACAGTGTGTACAGTAGGACTGGAGATCAAGTATCAGACTGCCAAAGAGTGGCTCTCCATGGCTGGAGATTCGATATACATAGCACTATCGGGGAAGCTCCTGCCCCACACGATAATATGGATGATCATGGGGATCTTCCACAATGTCTTTTTGTACGGTTATCTGAACTTCCCTTGTGAAGGTGGTATCGTACCGATGCTCTTGGCTACGACACTACTCATCCTCGCCTCACAAGCCATCGGCATCTTCATGATCGGTACATTCCCGATGCTTCGCCTCGGACTGAGCTTTGCCTCACTTTGGGGAGTGATCTCACTATCCGTCGCAGGCTTCTCCTTCCCCGTGATGGCAATGCCCAAGATGATCCAAACTCTGAGTAATCTCTTTCCCCTACGCCATTTCTTCCTGATCTATGCCGATCAAGCCCTCAACGGCTACGCGATGGCTTACTCGTGGGGACACTATGTCGCTCTGCTCGCGTTCTTACTGCTACCATTCATAGTCTTGAATAGGCTTGACTACGCCTTGAGACACAATACCTACATTCCGTAATGAATACCGATAATACAAGTCTGTGGAGCAGGTTTCAGGTCTTTATCGAGGATGTCTTCTATATCTTTTTGAAAGAACTGAAAGTGACCTACAAGGATGTAGGAGTGATGATCTTCTTTGTCCTCGTCCCCTTGTTGTACCCTCTACTCTACAGCTATATCTACAATCCCGAAGTGGTGCGTGAAGTTCCCATTGTGGTCGTCGATGCCAACACTTCTTCACTCAGCAGGGACTACCTCCGCCGTGTGGATGCGACACCCGATGTGGAGATCGTCGCCCACTGTGCAGATATGGCCGAAGCCCAAGAAATGATGCGCCGACACAAAGCACATGGCATCGTCTATATCCCTGAGGAGTTTACCTCCAACCTCAATCTCGGCAAGCAATCCACCGTGAGCCTTTACTGCGATATGAGTGGTCTCCTCTATTACAAGGCAATAGTGATCGCCAACACCAACGTCTCTTTGGAGATGAACAAGGAGATCAAGATCACACGTAGTGGCAAGACCACAGACCGAGAGGAGGAAATACTTACCTATCCTATCGAGTACGAGGATGTCGCACTCTTCAATCCCACCACGGGATTTGCATCCTTCCTGCTCCCTGCAGTCCTCATCCTCATCATCCAGCAGACTCTGCTCCTCGGGGTAGGTCTCTCCGCAGGTACGGTGCGTGAACGGAACTCGGGACGAAGCATCATCCCTGCGGACATCCATTACAGCGGCCCTCTGCGCATCGTCCTGGGCAAGAGCCTCAACTACCTTGCGGTTTACGCCCTCATCTCGGGCTATACACTCGGTGTTGTCCCCTGGATGTTCAACCTCGTGCAGATAGGCCAACCGACGGCATTCTTCACCTTCATCCTCCCTTACCTTTTGGCCTGCATCTTCTTTGCGATGACCTGCTCCGTGCTCATCCGCAATAGAGAGATCTGTATGATGATCTTCGTCTTCACCTCAGTGCCCCTCCTCTTCCTCTCGGGGATCTCGTGGCCGGGGACATCCATCGCTCCTTTTTGGAAATACCTCTCGTACCTATTCCCCTCCACCTTCGGTATCAATGGCTTCGTGAAGATCAACAATATGGGTGCCGAACTCTCCGCCGTATCCTCCGAATACATCGCTCTATGGCTCCAAGCCCTCGTGTACTTCATCACGACATACATCGTCTACCGCTGGCAGAAGAGAAAAGCCCTCAAAGACATCGAGAGCTAACCCCTAAGCCCCCAAAGACGTCACAAACAAACATCCTCTGTAAGCACCTGCCATCACAGATCCTTACGGAGGATGTCTATTTATTGGCTCCCTATCTCCCCAAGCCCCAAAAGGTCTCAAAAAAGTCGTCTAACCTGATACATCAACTTAGACACCCGTAGTGATTAACGCCAGTTCGATATAAGGGAACATTCCAAAAAAACAAGTAAATACCTGTAAATCAATCTGTTTTCACGTTCTATCTCAATAGGATAATCGCAAAGAAGAGCCAACATCTAAGTCTTTGGGGCTCAGACACAAGTAAAAAGACATCTGAAAGCAATGTAAGTACCTAAAAATCCTGCGTAAAAAAACTAAACATTATTATTATCAACACATTATATCTCCTCCTTATATCGAACTGACGTTGATTAAGTTAGAAAACTTAAAGTTTTATAATCAAACAATCCTAACAAAGAAGGTCACCTGATACAGATAGTCAGGTGACCTTTTTCGTTTGTTTTAGGAGTTGTTATTTCAAGCGTTTTTGCCACGCCCATGCGCTGAGGAGGGTTTCCTCCAGAGTGCTTTCGGCGTGCCAGCCGAGGTGTTCGTTGGCGTGAGTGGGATCGGCCCAAACGGCCACGATGTCCCCCTCTCGCCTTGGAGCGATGCTGTGTGGGACGGGGACGCCTGTAACGGCTTCGAAGGTACGGATGAGTTCGAGGACACTGACTCCCCGACCGGTACCAATGTTATAAATTTCGAGGTCTTTGGACGATGGTGTGAGGATATGCTCTATCGCCTTGACGTGTGCCTTGGCAAGATCTACGACGTGAATAAAGTCTCTGATGCACGAACCATCGGGGGTATCGTAGTCATTGCCGAAGACTTTGAGTTCAGGATATATGCCTGCCGCCGTACGTGTGAGATATGGCACAAGGTTTTGAGGAACGCCCAAGGGGAGTTCGCCAATATGTGCGGAGGGGTGCGCTCCGATGGGATTGAAGTAACGCAACAAGACGGCCTTGAACGAAGCCCCTGCAGCGACGGCATCACGGATCATCTCTTCATTGATCTGCTTCGTATTACCATAAGGAGAGGCAGCCGGAAGGATGGGAGCTTGCTCAGTCACAGGAAGTCGGTCAGGCTGTCCATAGACGGTACAAGAGGAGGAGAAAACAAGTCCGCCGACATTGTCGTACTCTTCGACGAGTTCGAGCAGATTGAGCAGTGGCACGATGTTGTTACGATAGTACAACAATGGCTTCTCGACAGACTCTCCGACAGCTTTGCTTGCTGCAAAGTGAATGACACCTTTGATGTTCGGATGCGTATCGAAGACTCTGCGTAGGGCATCCTCGTCATTACAGTCGAGCTCGTAAAAGATGGGAGTGCTCCCCGTGATCTTCTCGATCCCGGAAAGCACTCCTTTATTAGAGTTCGAAAGATTGTCTACCGAAATAACCTCATAGCCTGCCAGCTGTAATTCTACGGTGGTGTGCGAACCGATATAACCGGTACCGCCCGTGACTAATATCTGTGGCTTCATAACATAGACATCTGTTCTCTTTTCTTTATCAAAATCAGACCAAACCTGAGAAGCCCATGAATGACATCGCAAGGATACCTGCGGTGATGAGGGCGATAGGTGTGCCGGCAAGAGACTTGGGGACCTTGGTCATGGCAAGCTGTTCGCGAATGACGGCAAAGATCACAAGTGCCAAGGTATAGCCGACTGCGGTCGAGAGGGCATACACGATGGATGATGCAAGGTTGTAGTCCTTCTGGATGACAAGGATAGCTACCCCGAGGATACAACAGTTGGTCGTGATGAGTGGCAAGAAGACACCGAGAGCTTGATAGAGCGCAGGTGATACCTTCTTTAGGACGATCTCCACCATCTGCACGAGCGATGCGATGACAAGGATGTATGAGATCGTCTGCATGAATGAAAGCCCATTAGGGTCGAGCACCAACTTCTGTATAGCGAAGGTCACAAGTGTCGCGAGCGTAAGGACAAAAGCCACAGCGGCACCCATACCGATCGCGGTGCTGAGCTTCTTGGAAACACCTAAGAATGGACAGATCCCCAAGAACTGTGAGAACACGACATTGTTGACAAATATGGCGGATATAAATATTACTAAGTATTCCATAACTATATTGCGTTAAGGGTCAATGATGAATGAGTACCGATCTCACGCCTTGCGGAGCTTGTTCATGATACCGATGAGGTAACCGAGGACGATGAAGGCTCCGGGAGCAAGGATGAAGATGAGAGCTCCGTATTCCTCAGGGATGAGGCTGAAGTCAAAGGCCTTACCTGTGCCCAAGAACTCGCGAACGAGACCGAGGATGGTCAACGCGAGCGTAAAGCCGAGTCCCATACCGATACCATCGAGGGCTGAGTCAAAGATATTGTTCTTCGCAGCAAACGACTCCGCACGACCGAGGACGATACAGTTCACCACGATAAGTGGGATGAAGAGACCCAAGGATGCGTAAAGTGATGGCAAATAAGCCTCCATACAGATCTGGATCACAGTAACGAAGGTCGCAATGACGACGATGTACGCAGGGATACGTACCTTATCAGGGATGAGATTCTTGATGAGAGAAATCACCATATTGGAGCAGAGCAACACAAAAGTCGTTGCCATCCCCATACTAAAACCATTGATGGCAGATGAGGTCGTACCAAGGGTAGGACACATCCCCAAGAGTAGGATCAAGACGGGATTCTCAGCAATGATACCGTTGGTTATGATCTTTAGTTTATTCATAGCGGATTACATTTGTTTTGTGTTATTGTATCTGTGCCAAAGCCTCTTTGTAAGCATCTTGAGCCTTATTGACGGCATCGAGAAACGCACGGCTGGAGATCGTTGCGGCTGTGATGGCATCGACAGATCCTCCGTCCTTAGAGACCTTGAGGTGACCGGAATTGGTGTCGTATCCAAGGATGGACTGACCTCCTTTGTCGATCTTGAACCAATGTACCATCTTGTCACCAAGTCCGGGTGTCTCTGTCATCTGAAGGACAGAGTAGTTGATGATCTTACCTTCGGTATCGATACCGACAAGCACCTTGACATCACCACCGAAACCGTCATGGGAGACACTCTCAATAGCTGCACCGACAAGTGTTCCCTCTTTCTTTGCAGGATAGACGGTCAAGTCATCACCGGAGATATTGACGGTCATTTTTTCATCGAGCGGTTTGTTATCAAAAGCAGGGGTGACTTCGCCAATGGCGGTCTCCAAGGCTTTGATCTTTGACTGAGCGATGGTCTCTTTCGTACTGTCATTGACAAACGATAATACTGCTGCTGCCATGAGACATATCCCGGTGAGGGATAGCAACATGTTGGGTAGTGTAGAACTTAACTTTTTCATAAGGCAATATTACTTTTTGTCTCCGAAGAGCTTTGGTTTCATATAGAGGTTGATGATCGGAGTGAAAGCGTTCATGATCAAGATCGCAAACGACATACCTTCGGGATAAGACCCGAAGAGACGGATCAACATGGTGATCAGACCGATCAAAAATCCGTACAACAACATACCGCTCTTGCTCATAGGCGAGGTGACATAGTCAGTCGCCATAAAGATGGCACCCAACAACATACCTCCGCTGAGAAGGTGAACGATGGGATTGACGTATATTTCGGGATTGATAAGGTGCATGGCTCCACCGAAGAGAATCACAGCTGCAAAGATCGCCACAGGGATATGCCATGTGATGATGCGTCGGATGAGCAAGAATGCAAAACCTATAAGTAGAGCTATCGCACTGACTTCACCGAGTGATCCTCCTATCTGTCCGAAGAACATATCAGCCATAGATGAGAGCTGATCCATAGAAGCTCCGGGGGCGTTCTTGGCAATACCTTTTAGGACACCAAGGGGAGTAGCCCCGGTCTCTACGTCAGTATAATGAGCCCACTGCCCGGGATTGGGCCATGAGGTCATCTGTGCAGGGAAAGAGATGAGGAGCAACACACGTCCGAGGATAGCAGGGTTGAATACGTTGTTGCCAAGTCCTCCGAATGACATCTTGCCGATACCGATAGCTGCAACAGCACCTATGAGGACAATCCAAAATGGGAGGTTACTTGGGAGGTTGAGTGCCAAAAGGACACCTGTCAAAGCAGCCGAACCATCAAGGATCGTGAGTTCGTCACTCTTGAGCAAAAACTTTACGATCAAGTACTCCACTGCCATACAGCCCAAAACCGAAGTAAGGGTAATGACAATAGCACCCAAACCGAAGAAATAAAACGAAGCCAAAAGTGCCGGCAAGAGCGCAATAAGGACTCCATACATGTTTTTCTCTACCGAGTCTCCACTATGGATATGAGGAGATGGAGATACTATAAGTTTAGTAGCCATATATTATATGTGATGATTTTGACTATTTAGTATTTCGTGCTCTGATGATGCCCATGACATTCTGCTTACCCATACGGATGTAGTCGAGCAGTGGTCTATTGGCCGGACATGAGTAACTACATGAACCACATTCGATACAGTCTACGATGTGATCCTTCTCTGCAACTTCCCAATTAGAGAAGACAACATCCCTCATCAAGAAGGCAGGGTTAAGCCCCATAGGACAAGCCCCGACACACTTTGCACAACGGATACAAGCACGCATAGGCTTGCGCTTGGTGTCTTCTTGACGAAGCATCAAAACACCACTCGTACCCTTGGTCACGGGTGCATCTTCGGTGATCAGCGCCTTACCCATCATAGGGCCACCACTGATGAGCTTCGCCGTGCTTTCGGGTAGACCACCTGCAGCTTCGATAAGCGCATTGATAGGCGTACCGACACGAGCAAGGAAGTTAGAGGCATTCGCGACATCCTTACCGGTGACAGTGACGACACGTTCGACCAAAGGTTTGTTCTTCTGCACAGCCTCATAGATGGCGAGAGCAGTACCCACGTTCTGAACGATGGCACCGACAGAAATCGGTAGTGCTCCACTCTTGACCATTCGCTTGATCACAGCATCGATGAGCTGCTTCTCCCCACCCTGGGGATACTTCACCTTGAGTGGGACAATCTCAATACCCTTAAACTTCTTAGCGAGTTCTGTGAGATGCTCGATGGCATCCTTTTTGTTATTTTCGATACCGATAGCGGCACGATGCACCTGAGCGGCTCTCATGAGGATAGAGACACCGATGAGGACTTCCTCACCGCGCTCAAGCATCACACGATGGTCGGCAGTAAGATAAGGCTCACACTCCACACCATTGATGATGATGATCTCCGGCTTGGCATCCTTAGGAGGAAGGAGCTTGACATTGGTGGGGAACGTAGCACCACCGAGACCGACGATACCACATTCTGCGATACGAGTGACGATGTCTTGAGGTGCCATAGTACACTCTCTCACGATGTCTTTGCTACGATCAATACCCTCTTCCCAAGTGTCTGTTTCATCGCTATTGATGACGATAGCAGTCTTACGATAGCCCGAAGCATCCACTATATCATCGATCTTCAGGACTTTACCGGACACTGAGGAGTGGATGTTTGCAGAGACAAATCCACCGGCTTTAGCGATAAGCGTCCCTACCTTCACATCATCCCCTTTCTTGACAAGGACAGTCGCAGGGGCACCGATGTGCTGACTCACGAGGATAGACACTTGCTTGGGCAATGGGAGCACCTCTATACTCTTGGCAGCCGAGATTTTATTTTCAGGCGGATGAATCCCACCTATTCTGAATGTCTTCAACATAGTTGTATGATAATGTCTTTGACTATAAATCCTGTTCTAATAATCTGTATCACTCACCTTATGCCAATGGCTGAGTCGCCTCAGGTGTAGCTGGAGGAGTAGCGACCGGAGTAGCTGCATTCTCCTTCACCTCTGTCTCTGCAGGCTTTTCCTTACGAGGAGGGAAACCTATCTCATGGATGGCATTGGTAGGACATACCGCCACACACTTACGGCAGAGACGACACTTGGTATGATCGATATACGAGAGGTTGTTCTCGATGGTTATCGCCTCGAAGTTACACTCCTTGAGACACTTCGAGCATCCGATACAAGCATTCTTACAAGCCTTCATCGCCAAGCCACCCTTGTCCTTGTTGACACAAGACACAAACACTCGGCGACCCTTGGGCCCTTTCTTGCGAAGCTCTATGATAAACTTGGGACAAGCCTTGACACAAGCACCACAAGCGGTACATTTGTCCTCATCGACCTCAGGGAGTTTGGTCACAGGGTTGATGTGAATGGCATCGAAGTTACACACCACCGTACAGTCCCCAAGACCGTGACAACCGTAAGTACAACCGGTCTCTCCACCATAGAGAGAAGTAGCGATCTTACAAGAAGTTGCCCCATCATAAGTATTTGTACGAGGACGATCTTCACAGTTACCATTACAACGCACGACAGCGACAAGTGGCTCAGCTGCCGATGCCTCACGCCCAAGGATGCTGGCGACACGAGACATTGTTTCGTTACCTCCGACAGGACAGAAGAGTCCATCGAGGCTTTCGGAGGCTACACAGGCAGAGGCAAACCCTCCACAACCGGGATATCCACAGCCCCCACAGTTGGCACCGGGCAATGCATCTTGTACTTCACCGATACGAGGGTCTTCCTCGACGTGGAACTTCTTCGCCACGGTGAACAACAACAATGCACCTACTGCGCCTACAACAGAAAGAAATAAAATTGTAAATAACATAGGATGTAATTGTATATATCAGATATCGTTTATATTCTCTCTATTTTGATCTGGAATGCCTTCACGAATCGTTTCTTAAAAAACGACAGTATCAGATAGTAACCCACCATAAACAACAAGAGGACAAGAAGCATAATGAGCTCACTCGTCCCGAAGTAGGACATCAAGGTGACACCTGCCACGATGAAGATCAAAGGTATGACAAAGGCATAAACCACGGCGACCAGACCCTTCGAGTCCGAAAAGAGTATACGGACCTTCTCTCCCACGGCAAGTCCATGAGGATAACTCGTCACTGTCAAGAGTTCCTCTTTGGCATCTCCGGAGTGACATACCCCCTTGGCATGACACCCACTGCACGCAGACGAACGCACCATACGCACGATCACATGATCGCTCGCAATCTCAGTGACAATTCCTTCCTTACAATCCATAGAAGTATTTGGTCGTTACGTCCCTTTTTATGGTTATTTATTTGGTTTATTCGGAGACAAATGTACCTATTTTCGGGGAAATTAAATACCCTTTCTTAAGTTTTTTATACCTAATTTGAAGCAAATCTTTCTTTTTTTCTTCATTTTATCCTAATACCATATAGATTCCCTCTTAAGAAATACAAAAGTCCCCTCTTCCGACAGAAAGAGAGGACTTTATTTTTATTTGAAATCAATTTACAGATTGAGCAACTGGCTGATCTCCGCCACCTGCTGCTTCACTATCGGAGAAGTATCCATGACATCTTTCACCGAACGAGTAGCGTAGAGCACCGTCGTATGATCTCGACGACCGACTTCTCTACCGATGGCTATGAGAGAAGCATCGGTATATTCCTTTGCAATATACATCGCAATCTGTCGGGCAAGGACGATCTCCCTCTTACGACTACGCCCCTTGATATCTTCCATCGAAATGTCGTAAAACGAACACACCGTCTTGATCACATCCGACACTGACAAGGGTTTCTCCTCCACCCCCACAGTCTGAGCCATCACCTTGCGAGCAAGATCGAGATCGATCGGTTTCTTACTGAATATGGAGTGCGCCATGAGCGAAGTGAGTGTACCCTCGATATCTCGGACATTGCTGTCTGCGTGCTTGACGATGAACTTACACACCTCTTCGGACAAGTCCACATCACACTCGTACATCTTTGCATCGAGGATCTGTCGGCGCAAGCCTGCGTCCGGACGCTCAAGCTCGGCGGTAAGCCCCCACTTCATCCTCGTGTAGAGACGATCTTCGAGCCCTTTGAGTTCCACCGGCGGACGGTCAGAGGTAATGACGATCTGCTTACCAAGCATCTTCAAGTTATTGAAAATCTGGAAGAAAGCATTTTGCGTACTCACCGCATCATGAAGTTCCTGAATATCATCGATCAGGAGCAGATCGACGTTCTGATAATAATGAATAAACTCTTCCGGCTTCTTACGCCTCACTGCAGCCTCCACATACTGCATCTTGAATATCTGCGCAGGCACATAGACAGCCCTCAGAGTCGGCTGACGTCTCACCGACTCATTACCGATAGCATGGAGAATGTGCGTCTTGCCGACACCTGAAGCCCCATGAATAAAGAGCGGATTGAAAGGATTGTTACCGGGCTTCTCGATGACGCTCATCGCAGCATTGTAGACCATACGGTTACATACACTGTTGTAGAAGTTGTCGAGACGCATCCTCTCATTGAGGTTGCTACGGAAAGCCCCCTTCTGCGCCCTCTGTCCCTGACTGATGGCAGGAGCATAAGCATCCTTTGAGGAGTGCGCGCTTTGACAGAGATTGTTTGTAGCATCGGTGAGTATCTGATACTTGAGCCCCACCCTACCTCCGAAGCTATTCCTGAGGCTTTCTCTGAGCACATCGATATAATCCTTCTCCAACCTCTCATAGAAGAATGGCGAAGGGACACGTATGGTCAGCTCATTACCCGTGAAGCTCACAGGCACCAGAGGCTCGAACCACATATTGAAGTCATGCTGTGATCCCAGACGTCTGTTGACATCCGACATGAACAT